>NZ_JBHTZS010000033.1:0-84121 GCF_042790125.1 Streptomyces scopuliridis | reverse complement strand
GGTTTTTTTTTTTTTTATTTCCTACCCGTTACCCCGTTTTTTGGGGGGGGGGGGGTTTATTCCGCCCCCCCCCCCCGCCCCTTTCGTACGCGCACGGCGAAAAACCTTCACCCGAATGGCTCCCAGGCCGGTATGACATGCCCTCAGACGTGCGGGCGTGCTCACCGGGCGTGTTCCACCGGACGGTCCTACAGTCGCTTCTATCACGGCCCGCTCGGGCCGTCTGAAGGCTGTCCTACGGCTGTCTGAAGCAGGAGGAGCAATGGCGACTACCAGTACAAAGCGTCGCGGCTACCGGGAAGGACTCAATGGCGAACTGCTCGCGGAATTCCTGGGAACGTTTGTACTGATCCTGCTGGGCTGTGGTTCGGTCGCCGTGGCCGTCGCCGGACTCCCCGGATCGGGGCGTCAGACGGTCGCCTTCGGCCCGGCGAACTGGCTGATCGTCTCGTGGGGCTGGGGTCTCGGCGTGGTCTTCGGGGTGTATGTCTCCGGAGGTATCAGCGGTGGGCACATCAACCCCGCCGTCACGCTCGCCTTCGCCGCGCGCCGCGGATTCCCCTGGAACAAGGTCCTGCCCTATTGGGGCGCGCAGCTCCTGGGCGCCTTTCTCGCCGCCGGTGTGGTCTTTTCCGCGTACAGCTGGGCCATCAACGATTTCAACGGCAAGGCCGGAATCGCCCGGGACCAGTCACTCGCCACCTTCTCGATTTTCGCCACCTTCCCGGCCGAGTATTTCGGGAATTCCTGGTGGGGTCCCTTCCTGGACCAGGTCATCGGCACCGCGATCCTCCTTCTCCTGGTATCCGCGCTCATCGACACACGCAACAGCGGGCCCCTGTCCAATCTCGCACCGTTCCTGATCGGTCTGGTCGTCTTCGCGATCGGACTGAGCATCGGGACGAACGCCGGTTACGCGATCAACCCCGCGCGCGACTTCGGCCCACGGCTCTGGACGTACTTCCTGGGCTGGGGGGATATCGCGCTGCCGGGCAGCTTCCAATGGTTCAGCGGCTATTTCTGGATTCCCATTGTCGGACCGCTGCTCGGGGGACTCATCGGGATCTTCGTCTACGACATGTTCATCGGGAAGGTGCTCACGGTGCGCGCCAAGGACGTGCCGCCGGAGACGCTCAGGGCCGAGGAGCCAGGACCGTCGCGGGAGGACCCGGGCGCCGACCGCTAGGGGTGCGGGCGGGGCCCGCCCGCGGGGAACGGGACCCGCCTACGCGGGCGGGCTCCAAGTACGTCAGGGCTTGCGGGCCACCAGGCCGAACTGGGCCACGTCCGCCGCGCCGTCGTCCCGGCGGTGGTCGGGGCGCCAGCGCGCGCAGGAGACGATGCCCGGCTCCAGCAGCTCAAGACCGGCCACGAAGGACTCGATGTCCGCCCGGCTGCGGGCGGTGATCGGGGGAGTGGCGTTCTCGTTCCAGAACCGCATGGCCTCGGCATTGCCGTCGCCGCCCAGCTCCAGCGTGGGGTGGGTCAGCACCAGATAGCTGCCGGAGGGCACGGCGGCCAGCAGCTTCCGTACGATCGACCGCGCGTCGTCGGTGTCCAGGACGAAGTTCAGGATGCCGAGCATCATCACCGCCACCGGCCGCCGCAGGCTGAGCGTCGGCTCGACGGCGGCCAGGATCCCGTCCGGGTCGTGGGCGTCCGCGTCGATGTACTCGGTGGCGCCCTCCGCCGAGCCCGTCAGCAGCGCGCGGGCGTGCGCCAGCACGATCGGGTCGTTGTCGACGTAGACGATCCGGGACTCGGGCGCGATCCGCTGCGCCACCTCATGGGTGTTGTCGACGGTGGGCAGGCCGGTGCCGATGTCCAGGAACTGCCGTACGCCCAGGTCCCCGGTGAGATGACGGACCGCCCTGCCGAGGAACGCCCGGTCCGCGCGCGCCACTTCACCGATGCTCGGATACATGCCGGTGACCTGGTCCCCGACCGTGCGGTCCACCAGATAATTGTCTTTTCCGCCCAACCAGTAGTTCCACACACGCGCGTTGTGGGCGATGTCGGAACGGATACGCCCCGTCGCACGTGGGGTGTTGTGGTCGTCGGACACATCGTCTCCTCTCTGCTCCTGCCGCGCCCGCCGTGATCACGGGAGGCACCGTCGGCTCATCATCCCCGACCGTATGCCCGGCGGTTCAGGAACGACGAGTCCCCAGCAGCCCGGACAGGACATCGATCCGGTTGGTGGTGACGGAGTCGACGCCGTGCGCGATCAGCCGGCGCATGCTGCGCCGGGTGTCCGCGGTCCAGGCCGAGACCAGCAGCCCGTCCCGGTGGTTGCGGTCGGCCAGCTCCCTGCTGACCAGCCCGAACCGGTAGTTGAGCCAGCGTGGCCGTACCGCCGCGAGCAGGACGGGACGCGGTGGCGCGAGCGTCGTCCATGTCATGGCGATCTCGGCGCGGGCGTCGGCGGCGCGGACGGCGAGCATCGCGCTCGGGCCCGCGCAGTAGTAGACGCGCTCGGCGGCGCCGCACTCACGTACCGTGCCGACGATCGTACGTACCGACTCCTCCGTCGCGCCCGGAAGATCCACCATGAACCGCGCCCCGTCCGCGCCCGCGTGTGCGCTGCGCGGCCCGTCGCTCGTGCCGTCCGGGTCCTCCGCCGTGAGCGCCTCGCGCAGCGTCGGGACCCCGCCGTCCGTCAGCGCCCGCAGCTCCTCGTACGTCACCTCCCCCAGCCGCCGTTCATGGCCCCAGAGGCGCTCCAGCGTGGAGTCGTGCAGCAGCACGGGCACACCGTCGCGGGTGAGCCTGACGTCGATCTCGACCGCGTCCGCGCCCCGCCGCCGCGCGGAGTGTACGGACGGAAGGGTGTTCTCCCGTACGCGGTAGGGATCGCCGCGGTGACCTACGGCGACGACGCTCCGCGCGGCGGTGTCCCGGTCCGCCCGGTCGCCGGCCATCGTCAGCGCGCGAGCCACTGGGCGGTGTACGCGTCGATCTCGGCGGTGAGCCGCTTCTTGCCGTCCGTGTCGAGGAACGAGGCCTCGACACCGTTCTTCGCGAGATCGGCGAGACCGCGCTCGTCCAGGCCGAGCAGCCGGGCGGCCACCCCGTACTCCTGGTTGAGGTCCGTGCCGAACATCGGCGGGTCGTCGCTGTTGACCGTCACCAGCACACCGGCCGCGACCATCTCCTTGATCGGGTGCTCATCGAGGTCGAGGACGGCGCGGGTGGCGATATTGGAGGTCGGGCACACCTCCAGCGGGATGCGGTGCTCAGCGAGGTACGCCAGCAGCTCCGGGTCCTGGACGGCGCTCGTGCCATGGCCGATGCGCTCCGCGCCCAGCTCGCGGAGCGCGTCCCAGATCGTCCCGGGACCCGTCGTCTCACCGGCGTGCGGCACGGAGTGCAGACCCGCGGCGATCGCGCGGTCGAAGTACGGCTTGAACTGCGGCCGGGGCACCCCGATCTCCGGGCCGCCGAGACCGAAGGCGATCAGCCCCTCGGGCCGCAGGTCCACCGCGAGCCTGGCCGTCTCCTCGGCCGCGGGCAGCCCGGCCTCGCCGGGGATGTCGAAGCACCAGCGCAGCACGACGCCGAACTCGGCCTCGGCGCTCTTCCTGGCGTCCTCGATCGCCTCCATGAAGCCCAGTTCGGGGATACCGCGGCTGGTCGAGCTGAACGGCGTCACCGTCAGCTCGGCATAGCGGATGTTCTGCCGGGCCATGTCACGGGCGACCTCGAAGGTCAGCAGCCGGACGTCCTCGGGCGTACGGATCAGATCGACGACCGAGAGATAGACGTCGATGAAGTGTGCGAAGTCGGTGAAGGTGAAGTAGTCGGAGAGCGCCTCGGGATCGGTGGGCACCTTGGAGTCAGGGTGCCGGGCGGCCAGTTCGGCGACGATACGGGGCGACGCCGATCCGACATGGTGCACATGCAGTTCGGCCTTGGGCAGCCCCGCGATGAAGGGGTGCAGATCGGTCATCGGGGTCCTCCGGATGCTGGGGCGGGTGCCAAGAGTGCACGGCCCCGGGCAGGGGGCGGGACGTCCGCCCCCTGCCCGGGGCCGCTCGGGTCAGGGATCATCGTAGGCCGGGCCGGTTCCGCGCGTGGCGGAGGCCGTAGCATGACGGAATTACGATGGGGGAGGCCCATGTCAGACAAGAGCGAGCAGCCGCCGGGCGGCTACGAGCCGAGTGATCCCTGGGCTCCGCCCGAGCAGCGGATTCCGCTGGACAAGCCGGCGCACCTGCCGCCGCCACCGATATCACCCGAGCTTCCCGGACAGCAGTCCTGGGAGGCTCCGGGGGCCCCGCCGCGGGACGCCGGATCGGTGCACAACCAGCCGACGATGACCGGTACGCCGATCGGAGGGCCCGAGTCCGGCGCCGTGCCCCCGCCGCCCACCGCGCCCGGGGGACCGGCCCAGCCCGCCCCCGGTCCGTACGGCTACCCGGGCGCCATGCCCGCCCAGCCAGCCGCTCCCTACGGCGCCGGCGCGGGGCCGGCCCCCGGCTATGGCTATCCCGGCTACCCGGCCGCCGCCCAGCCGTACCCGGGCATGCCGGGATACGGCCAGCCCGGCTGGCAGCCCCCGGCGAACGGTATGGGCGTCGCCGCGATGGTGCTCGGCATCCTGTCCGTCTGTCTGTTCTGTCTGTACGGCATCGGCGGCATCATCCTCGGCACGCTCGCGCTGATCTTCGGCATCGTCGGCAAGAAGCGGGTACAGCGCGGCGAGGCCAACAACGAGGGCCAGGCCCGCGCCGGTGTCATCCTCGGGTCGATCGGCATCGCCCTCGGCATCATCTTCCTCGGCTTCATCATCTGGGGCATCACCCAGGCGATCAACGAGGAGAGGAACAACGACTACGACAGCACCTACGACGACTACAGCACCTCGCTGATGGTCGACGTCACCCGGTAGATCCGCTAGATCCGGCAGAGCCGGCGGATCCCGGGGCCTAGGCCCTGTCTGACACATCCCGCCTGGCTCGCGGCGCCCGGCACGCACGCTCGCCGCGTTGTCGGATCACCCCAGTACGTCCAGTACTGGGGAGACCCTCCGCCTTGCGATCGCACGCACCAGACGCCGCGAGCCCCGCCCTTCGGGCGGACGGCGCTATGTGTCAGACAGGGCCTAGGCCCGGAGCCGTTCACGCGCCTCCATCAGCGCCAGGCCCAGCAGATTCAGCCCGCGCCAGCGCGCGGGATCGCTCGCCCGCTCGTCGTCCGAGGCCAGCCCGATGCCCCAGATCCGGTCCATCGGGCTGGCCTCGACGAGTATCCGGTCGCCCGTGGCCAGCAGAAATCCGCGCAGCGCGGGATCCTGGCCGAATTTGTGGACGCTGCCCTCCACCACGATGCCGAAGCGCTCGCGCTCCCAGACGGTCTCGTCGAAATCGCGCACCAGCCGCCCCGCCTTCTTGGCGAGCGCGGGATTCGCCGCCTCCAGAGCGGCGCGCTCGGCCTCCTCGTCCCCGAAGAGCCGCGCCTTGCCCGCCATCATCCAGTGCTCGGCCGTCGCGTAGTCCACCCCGGCCACCGTGAACGGCGAGGGCCACCACTGACTGAGGCAGCCGGCGCCGAGCGCGCCGTCCCGCCGCGGTGTGTGCCCCCAGAAGAGCAGGTACTTCTCACGCCCCGAGTTGTTCCCCATGCATGCGAGTCTGGCAGCCACCACTGACAATCCGTCCGCCGATCAGCGTGCTGACGCGACACATGGTCGACCGATTCCGTCGCGTAACCAAAAGGCAACAACGGAATCCCTTGTTGAGGTGACGCTGCTCTGTCAGGATCGGCACTCAATTGAAGCCGGAGCAACAGCCGGAACAACAGCTGACCAACCAGCTGGAACATCGGAGAGCGTCATGGCCAACCGCTTCCAGGTGCGGGACCGCTTCGCGGACGGTGCGCAGTTCATCGGCGGGCGGCCGCGACCGGGCACCTCGGGACGTACGCACGCCGTCGTGAACCCGGCGACCGGCGAGGAGCTGTACGCGTACGAGCTGGCGGGCCCGGCCGATGTCGACGCCGCCGTCGCCGCCGCGCGCGAGGCGTTCCGCGGCTGGTCGGGCACCACCCCGGGGGAGCGCTCCGACGCCCTGCACCGCTTCGCGGCCGTCCTCGCCGAGCAGGCCGAGGACTTCGCGTACGCGGAATCGCTCCAGTGCGGCAAACCGATCAAGCTGTCCACCGAGTTCGACGTCCCCGGCACCATCGACAACACCGCCTTCTTCGCGGGCGCCGCGCGCCATCTCCAGGGCCTCGCGGCCGGTGAGTACAGCGCCGATCACACCTCGTACGTACGGCGCGAGCCGATCGGGGTCGTCGGCTCCATCGCGCCCTGGAACTACCCGCTCCAGATGGCCGCCTGGAAGATCCTGCCGGCCGTCGCCGCGGGCAACACCATCGTGCTGAAGCCCGCCGAGATCACCCCCTTCACCTCGCTGATGTTCGCGCGGGCCGCCCAGGAGGCCGGGGTGCCCGACGGCGTGATCAATATCGTCACCGGCGCGGGGCCCGACGCCGGGGAACGGCTCGTCGGCCACCCCGATGTCGTGATGACCTCCTTCACCGGCTCCACCGCCGTCGGAAAGCGCGTCGCGGAGATCGCCACCGCCACCGTCACCCGCCTCCATCTCGAACTCGGCGGCAAGGCGCCCTTCCTGGTCTTCGACGACGCGGACCTGGAAGCCGCCGTCCATGGCGCGGTCGCGGGCTCCCTCATCAACGGCGGCCAGGACTGCACGGCCGCCACCCGCGCGTATGTGCAACGTCCGCTGTACGACGCCTTCGTGAGCGGGGGCGCCGAACTGATGGAGACCGTACGGCTCGGCGACCCCTTCGATCCGGCCACCGACCTCGGCCCGCTGATCTCGCACACCCACCGCGACCGGGTGGCCGGCTTCGTCGACCGGGCCCGTGGTGACGCCCGGATCGTCACCGGCGGCGCGGCGCCGGGCGGCGCGTGGAAGGACGGCGCGTACTACCGTCCCACCCTCGTCGCGGACGCCGCCCAGGACAGCGAGATCGTCCAGTCCGAGATCTTCGGCCCGGTCCTCGTCGTCCTGCCCTTCGACTCCGACGACGAGGGCATCCGGCTCGCCAACGACACCCCGTACGGCCTCGCCGCCTCCGCGTGGACCCGCGACGTCCACCGCGCCGGCCGGGCCACCCGTGAGCTCAGGGCCGGCTGCGTCTGGGTCAACGACCACATCCCGATCATCAGCGAGATGCCGCACGGCGGATACCGGGCGAGCGGGTTCGGCAAGGACATGTCGGCGTACTCCTTCGAGGAGTACACGCAGGTCAAGCATGTGATGTACGACAACACCGCGGTGGCCAGGAAGGACTGGCACCGCACGATCTTCGGGGACCGTCCCCAGTGACCGTCCGCCCGCAGTGACCACCATCCGAAAGGGCACAGCGCATGGAGCAGTACGAGCCCGGCCGTCTCTCCGGGGCCCAACTGGCCGCGATGCGGCGCAGCCTGACCAACGGCAGGGGCGCCCTCACCCGCCGTTCCATGCTGCGCGCGACCGGGGTCGGCGCGCTCACGATCGGCGGGCTCGCCGGTCTGAGCGGCTGCGGGATCCCGCCCGCCAAGCGGGAGGGCGACGGCCCCGCGTCCACCGACCACTCGGCCGACGAGAAGCGGGTCGTCTTCTCCAACTGGACCGAGTACATGGACGTCAGCGAGGACGAGAAGGACTATCCGACGCTGGACGCGTTCACGAAGCGCACCGGCATCAGCGTCAAGTACACGGCGGACATCAACGACAACGTCGAGTTCTTCGGCAAGATCCAGCCGCAGCTGGCGGCCGGCCAGGACACCGGCCGTGACCTCATCTGCGTCACCGACTGGCTCGCCGCCCGCATGATCAGGCTCGGATACGCGCAGAAGCTCGACCCCTCCCAGCTGCCGCACGCCTTCGCGAACCTCTCCGACCAGTTCCGCTCACCGGACTGGGACCCCGGCCGCGCCCACAGCTACCCCTGGACCGGCATCCCCACCGTCATCGCGTACAACGCGAAGGCCACCGGCGGACGCACGGTCGACTCGGTCTCCCAGCTGCTCGACGACCCGCGGCTGAAGGGCCGGGTCGCCTTCCTCTCCGAGATGCGCGACTCCATCGGAATGACCCTGCTCGATCTGGGCAAGGACCCGGGCAGCTTCACCGACGACGACTTCGACGCCGCGATCGCCCGTATCCAGAAGGCCGTCGACAAGAAGCAGATACGCCGCTTCACCGGCAACGACTACACCGCGGACCTCGACAAGGGCGATATCGCGGCCTGTGTCGCCTGGGCCGGGGACATCGTCCAGCTCCAGAACGACAACCCGGACATCAAGTTCGCCATCCCCCGCAGCGGCTACATCATCTCCAGCGACAACCTGCTGGTCCCGGCCAGGGCACGGCACAAGACCAACGCCGAGAAGCTCATCGACCACTACTACCGGCCGCCGGTCGCCGCCCAGCTCGCCGCGTACATCAACTACGTGTGCCCGGTCGACGGGGTACGCGCCGAACTCGCGAAGATCGACAAGTCGATGGCCGACAACACACTGATCCTCCCGGACGCGGCGATGGCCGCCGCCTCGCACGCCTTCCGTTCCCTCAGCGCCGAGGAAGAGACGGCGTACGAGCAGAAGTTCGCCACGCTCATCGGCGCCTGACGCCGTACCTCCTCCCTCGCCGGGGACGGCCTGGTCTCAGCCCGTCCACCTCTCTCATCCCCGGGACCGTTACCCATGACAGAGACTGCATCCACCAGCCGGGGCGGCGACGTCCGCCTGTCCGGGATCAGCAAGACGTACGGCTCCTTCCACGCCGTCAAGCCGCTCGATCTCACCGTGCCGCAGGGCTCCTTCTTCGCTCTCCTCGGCGCGTCGGGGTGCGGCAAGACCACCACGCTGCGGATGATCGCGGGCCTGGAGGAGCCGACCACCGGCACGGTCTTCCTGGGCGACAAGGACGTCACCGGCCTGCCCCCGTACAAGCGGCCGGTCAACACCGTCTTCCAGAGCTACGCGCTCTTCCCGCACCTCGACATCTACGAGAACGTCGCCTTCGGGCTGCGCCGCCGCGGCATCAAGTCCGTACGCGGGCAGGTCGGCGAGATGCTCGATCTCGTCCAGCTCGGCGACTTCGCCAAGCGCAAGCCGCACCAGCTCTCCGGCGGCCAGCAGCAGCGCGTCGCCGTCGCCCGCGCGCTGATCAACCATCCGCAGGTGCTGCTGCTCGACGAACCGCTCGGCGCCCTCGACCTCAAGCTGCGCCGGCAGATGCAACTGGAGCTGAAGCGCATCCAGACCGAGGTCGGCATCACCTTCATCCATGTCACCCACGACCAGGAGGAGGCCATGACGATGGCCGACACGGTCGCGGTGATGAACGGCGGTGTGGTCGAGCAACTGGGCAGCCCCGCCGATCTCTACGAGAACCCGCAGACCACCTTCGTCGCCAACTTCCTCGGCACCTCCAACCTCATCGAGGCCGAGGTCGCCGAGATCCACGGGGACGAGGTGGTGGTCACGGCGGGCGGCGCGAAACTGCGGCTGCCCGCGGGACGGTGCTCCGCCCCCACCGCGAGCGGCGGCCGGCTGCTGGTCGGCATCCGGCCCGAGAAGATCTCCCTGGCGCACGCGGACGACGCGGGCACCATCCCCGACGGCCGCAACCGGATCACCGGGCGGATAGCCGACTCCAGCTTCATCGGGGTCTCCACGCAGTATGTGATCGACAGCCCGGTCTGTCCGGAGTTCGAGGTGTACGCGCAGAACATCGAGCGGGACAGCCGGCTCGCCCCGGGCGCCGAGGTGGTCCTGCACTGGAACCCGGCGCACAGCTTCGGTCTGGACGCGGCCCAGGACATTGACGCGGGCATCGAGACGGTGGACGAGGAGGTCTCGTGACGATCACCGAGGCGCCTCCCGCCGCGCCCGCCACCCCGCCGGAGCCGCCGGTACGCAAGGCGTCCACGCGCAAGCGGCTCGTCCCGTACTGGCTGCTGCTGCCCGGCATCCTCTGGCTGCTGGTCTTCTTCGCGCTGCCGATGGTCTACCAGGCCTCGACCTCCGTACAGACCGGCTCCCTGGAGAAGGGCTTCCAGGTCACCTGGCACTTCGCGACCTACTGGGACGCGCTCCAGGAGTACTACCCGCAGTTCGTGCGCTCCCTGCTGTACGCGGGCACCGCCACGATCCTGTGTCTGCTGCTCGGCTATCCGCTCGCGTATCTCATCGCCTTCAAGGCCGGACGCTGGCGCAATCTGCTGCTGGTCCTGGTCATCGCGCCGTTCTTCACCAGCTTCCTGATCCGCACGCTCGCCTGGAAGACGATCCTCGCGGACGGCGGCACGGTCGTCGGCATCCTGGACTCCCTCCATGTCCTGGACGTGACCAGCTGGCTCGGCTGGACCGAGGGCAACCGCGTCCTCGCCACGCCCATGGCGGTGGTCTGCGGGCTCACCTACAACTTCCTGCCCTTCATGATCCTGCCGCTCTACACCTCGCTGGAGCGCATCGACGGGCGCCTTCACGAGGCCGCGGGCGATCTGTACGCCAGGCCGCTGACCACGTTCCGGAAGGTGACCTTCCCGCTCTCCATGCCGGGCGTCGTCTCCGGCACGCTGCTCACCTTCATCCCGGCGAGCGGCGACTACGTCAACGCCGAACTGCTCGGCTCCACCGACACGAAGATGGTCGGCAGCGTCATCCAGACGCAGTTCCTGCGGGTCCTGGACTATCCGACGGCCGCCGCGCTCTCGTTCATCCTCATGGCGATCGTCCTGCTGATGGTCACCTTCTACATCCGCCGAGCAGGGACGGAGGACCTGGTCTGATGCGCTGGCTCCGACGCAACATCGTCGTCATCGCGGGCGTGCTGACGCTCGGCTATCTGATCGTGCCCAACCTCGTCGTGATGGTCTTCTCCTTCAACAAGCCGAACGGGCGCTTCAACTACTCCTGGCAGCGCTTCTCGCTGGACGCCTGGAAGGACCCCTGCGGGGTCGCCGATCTGTGCGGCTCACTGACGCTCTCGCTCCAGATCGCCGCCTGGGCGACGCTCGGCGCCACCGCCCTCGGGACGATGATCGCGTTCGCGCTGGTCCGCTACCGCTTCCGGGCACGCGGCGCGATCAACTCACTGATCTTCCTGCCGATGGCGATGCCCGAGGTCGTGATGGCCGCCTCGCTGCTGACGCTCTTCCTCAACCTGGGCGCGCAGCTCGGCTTCTGGACCGTGCTGATCGCACACATCATGTTCTGCCTCAGCTTTGTGGTGACCGCCGTCAAGGCGCGCGTCATGTCGATGGACCCGAGGCTGGAGGAGGCGGCGCGGGATCTCTACGCGGGACCCGTGCAGACCTTCGTACGGGTCACGCTGCCGATCGCGGCCCCCGGGATCGCGGCGGGCGCGCTGCTCGCCTTCGCCCTCTCCTTCGACGACTTCATCATCACCAACTTCAACGCCGGCTCGACCGTCACCTTCCCCATGTTCGTCTGGGGCTCCGCGCAGCGCGGCACGCCGGTGCAGATCAATGTCATCGGGACGGCGATGTTCATCATCGCCGTACTGCTGGTGGTCGGCGGTCAGCTGGTCAGCGGCCGGCGGAAGAAGACCGCCACCACCTGAGCGGATCCCGGCATCCCCCTGAAGGAGTTGGAAGACATGGCCCCAAGCGCCATGCGTACCGCCACCGCGGCGCTCTCCGCCGCATCGCTCTCCGACGCGCGGCCGGTCCCGTACTGGCTGGACGACCCCGGCAGGCCGGGAGCCCTGCCCGCTCTCGCCGGCGACGAACACTGCGATCTGCTGGTCATCGGCGGCGGTTACAGCGGGCTGTGGACCGCGCTGCTCGCCAAGGAACGCGACCCGGAACGGGACGTCGTACTGATCGAGGGCCGCGAGGTGGGCTGGGCCGCCTCCGGCCGCAACGGCGGCTTCTGCGCCGCCTCCCTCACCCACGGTTTCGGCAACGGGCTCGCGCGCTGGCCGGGTGAGCTGCGGAAACTGGAGGAGCTGGGCGAGCGCAACCTCGACGCCATCGAGGCGACGGTCGCCCGCTACGCCATCGACTGCTCCTTCGAGCGCACCGGCGAGATCGATGTCGCCACCGAGCCGTACCAACTGGACGATCTCCATGAGCTGTACGAGGAGGCGAGGCGCCTCGGTCACACCGGTCTGGAGCCGCTCGACCGGGACGCCGTACGCGCCGAGGTCGACTCGCCGACGTTCCTGGGCGGGCTGTGGGACCGGCGTGGCGTCGCCATGCTGCACCCCGCCAGACTCGCCTGGGGCCTCAAGCGCGCCTGCGCGGAGCTCGGGGTACGCCTCTACGAGAACACCCCCGGGCTGGAGCTGGCGCGTGCCCGATCCACGTCCGGGCCCGGACCGGGGGCCGGGATGGCCGTCCGTACGCCGTACGGCCGGGTCTTCGCGCGCACGGTCGCGCTCGGCACCAATGTGTTCCCCTCGCTGGTCCGGCGGGTACGTCCGTACACCGTCCCGGTCTACGACTACGCGCTGATGACCGAGCCGCTGACCGAGGCGCAGCGCGCCGCGATCGGCTGGAAGAACCGTCAGGGGCTCGGCGACAGCGCCAACCAGTTCCACTACTTCCGGATCACCGACGACCACCGCATCCTGTGGGGCGGTTACGACGCGATCTACCCGTACGGCGGCCGGCTGGACACGGCGCTCGACCACCGTCCGGAGACCTATCTCAAGCTCGCCACCCACTTCTTCCGCTGCTTCCCCCAGCTGGAGGGGGTGCGCTTCAGCCACGCCTGGGGCGGCGCCATCGACACCTGCTCGCGCTTCTCGGCCTTCTTCGGTACGGCGTACGACGGCCGGGTCGCGTACGCCGCCGGGTACACCGGGCTCGGCGTGGGGGCGACCCGCTTCGGCGGGGAGGTGATGCTCGATCTCCTGGCGGGTGAACGGACCGAGCGCACCGCGCTGGAGATGGTCAGGAGCAAGCCGCTGCCGTTCCCGCCGGAACCGGCGGCGTGGGCCGGGATCGGGCTCACCAAATGGTCGCTGGCCCGCGCCGACGCCCGGGGCGGACGGCGCAATCTGTGGCTGCGGACCATGGACCGGCTGGGCCTCGGCTTCGACAGCTGAGCCGCCGCCGGGTCCTGTGATCCACATCACCACAAGATCGCCGGCCGAACCCGCGTCATCGACCGGCACCCCTCGTGTCTCCCCCGTGTGGACAGATCGTCCGGCAACACGGAGGGGAGGCCGGGCAGATGACCGGCTCAGGGGCGAACAACGCGGTGCGGTGGCTGACTTCGGTGGCACCGGATCCCGAAGCCTGCCGATGGGAGTGGGAGCGCGACCCGCTCGGGGTGGCGCTCCTGCCCGCCGGCCGGCGCTGGGACGTACTGATCCTCCCCGGCGAGCTGGGCTATCCGACCCTCGATGTGCTGACCGGGCTCGTCGACCGGCCGGGGCCCGTGCTCGCCGGCTTCGGCGACTCCCGGATGGGGTTCTTCGTGCCGCCGGGCACGGTCGCGCGCTGGCTCGGCACGGGCGTACGCGGCGTGGGCTCCGGCACCTGGATCGTCGTGCCGTACCCGGGGCGGGCGAGCGGCGCCATGCGCTGGCTGATCCCGCCGGACGGCTCGGGCACGCTCACCGACGCCTCGCTGCTGGAACTGGCGATGCACGAGGCGGCGGCGAACCTCGCGGCGGGAGACGGGGACGGGGGCGGCGGGATGGACGGCGCCGGTTGATCCGAGGGGGTGTGGGGATCGTTCCGGGCCGGCGCTGTCAGAGGTCTTGACCAGGCAATTGGTCTGGACCATGCTGTGCGCGCTCCACCACCTCATTTCCCCCATGCCCGGAGGCAGTTGTGGAACGCACCAGACGTCCTGCTCCGTACCCAAGACTGGTGGCCGCCCTCGCGGCCGCCGTGCTCACCGCGGGCGGACTCGTCGCCGCCGCCCAGACGGCACGGGCCGCCGACGCGGACATCGCCCGCAACGGCGGCTTCGAGTCCGGCCTGACCGGCTGGAGTTGTACGGCGGGCAGCGGCTCCGTCGTCACCACCCCGGTGCACAGTGGCAGCGGCGCGCTCAAGGGGACCCCCGCGGGCAACGACAACGCCAAGTGCTCGCAGACCGTCACCGTCCAGCCGGACTCCGCGTACACACTCAGCTCCTGGGTCCGCGGCGGCTACGTCTATCTCGGCGCCTCCGGCACCGGCACCACCGATGTGTCGACCTGGACGCAGTCCGCGTCCGACTGGCAGAAGCTGACCACGAGCTTCCGCACCGGTCCGGGCACCACCTCCGTGACCGTCTACACCCACGGGTGGTACGGCACGCCCGCCTACTACGCCGACGACCTCACCCTCGTCGGTCCCGGCGGCGCCCCCGCGCAGCCCCCGGCCGTCCCCACCGGCCTGAAGGCGGACAGCGTCACCTCGACATCCGTGGCGCTCTCCTGGGCGCCCGTCACGGGAGCCACCGGCTACACCGTCTACCGGGGCGGCGCCAAGGTCCTGGACACCGGCGGCACCTCGGCGACCGTCTCCGGGCTCAGCCCGGCCACGGCGTACAGCTTCCAGGTCGCGGCGACCAACGCCGCCGGCGCGTCCGCGCTCTCGCCCGCCGTCACCGCGACCACCTCGGCCCCGGGCAGCGGCGGAGGAGGCGCGGACCTGCCCGCCCACGCGCTGGTCGGCTATCTGCACTCCAGCTTCGCCAACGGCTCCGGCTATACGCGGATGGCCGATGTGCCCGCCTCGTGGGACGTCATCAACCTCGCCTTCGGCGAACCCACCTCGGTCACCTCCGGCGACATCCGCTTCAGCCTCTGCCCGGCCGCCGAATGCCCGAACGTCGAATCCGCCGCCGAGTTCAAGGCGGCGATCAAGGCCAAACAGGCCGCGGGCAAGAAGGTCCTGATCTCCATCGGCGGCGCGAACGGCCAGGTCCAGCTCTCCACCACCGCCGCCCGCGACACCTTCGTCTCCTCGGTGTCCAAAATCATCGACGAGTACGGTCTGGACGGCCTGGACATCGACTTCGAGGGCCACTCGCTCTCGCTGAACACCGGGGACACCGACTTCCGTAACCCCACGACCCCGGTCGTCGTCAATCTGATCTCCGCGATCAAGACCCTCAAGGCCAGGTACGGCGCGGACTTCGTCCTCACCATGGCCCCCGAGACCTTCTTCGTACAGCTCGGCTACCAGTACTACGGATCCGGCCCCTGGGGCGGCCAGGACCCGCGCGCCGGATCGTATCTCCCGGTGATCCACGCCCTGCGCGACGATCTCACCCTGCTGCACGTCCAGGACTACAACTCCGGCCCGATCATGGGCCTGGACAACCAGTACCACTCGATGGGCGGCGCCGATTTCCATATCGCCATGACCGACATGCTGCTCACCGGCTTCCCGGTCGCCGGTGACACCACGAAGGTCTTCCCGGCGCTCCGCCCCGACCAGGTCGCCATCGGCCTGCCGGCCTCGACCCAGGCGGGCAACGGCCACACGCCGCCGGCCGAGGTGAACAAGGCGCTCAACTGCCTGACCAAGAAGACCGACTGCGGTGCGTACCAGACCCATGGCACCTGGCCCGCCCTGCGCGGACTGATGACCTGGTCGATCAACTGGGACCGCTTCAACCAGTGGGAGTTCTCGAAGAACTTCGACGCGTACTTCGGCTGAGATCGCGCGCCCCGGCCGCGCGGAGTGCCCGCTCCAGAGCCAGCAGCGGCATCCCGCAGAGGGCCAGGCTGCCGAGGACGTCCAGCGGCCAGTGGTAGCCGCGCAGGATGAGACCGGTGCCCGTCGCCAGGGTGAGCAGGACGGCGGCGGGCACCGCCCGTCTCCGTGGCACGTGGGGCGCGAGGAGGAGGGCGGCGCCGCCGTACGCGACCATCGCCGTCGCCGTGTGCCCGGACGGGTAGTACCCGGTGGCGTCGGTGAGCGGGCCCGGCCGGTCGGTCCAGATCTTGAGCGGCACGACCAGGAGGGGGACGGCGGCCATCGCGACCCCGGCCAGCAGCGGCCGGGCGCGCTGCCCGCGCCACAGCGCGTATCCGATCGCCACGGCCAGCACGGGCACGGCGACGAGCATGCTGCCGAGATCGGCGAGGAGTTCCGTCAGTGGTCTGGGCCCCTGGCCCGCGAGCGCGTGACTCAGCCGCTCATCGGCCGAGCGCAGCGGGCCACCGGCGGAAACCTGCCAGGTCACGAGCGCGAAGACGGCCGCGCCACAGCGCGAAGGGAATCCAGAACCGCCACCTGGGGCGGGAGAAAAAAGCCGGCCGCCCTGGAACAGGGGGGGTAGTTCCAGGGCGGCCGTACGGACCGGTGTGCCGCACGCCCCGGGGGGTTTGGGGCGAGCGGCCATCCGATCGGTGAGGTGTTCCAGAGCCGGAGGCTCCAGTGGTGTGCGCGAAGGCACGACCAAAGCGGCGCTGGGGATGCCCCGCCCTGGTGTCGCCCGCAGTCCCCTGCGAGCGGGGTGTTTCTCTCATCTGCGGAAACCGTACGGGAGGCACGCGGGCACCGACAGCCCGAAACGCATCCCGCCATCGGCCTCGCACACGTTCTTCACAGGCCCTGACAGGTGTGGCGGACCGGGGTCGGCGCTCCGGCCGCGGTCCGCCGTTCCGGCAGCTCAGACGGTGGCGAGCGCCTGCTCGATGATGTCCAGGCCCTCGTTCAGCAGGTCCTCGCCGATCACCAGCGGCGGCAGGAAGCGCAGCACATTGCCGTACGTGCCACAGGTCAGGACCAGTAGCCCGGCCGCGTGGCACGCCTTGGCGAGTGCGGCGGTCGCCTCCGGGGCCGGCTCCTTGGTCTCCCGGTCCTTCACCAGCTCGATCGCGATCATCGCGCCCCGGCCGCGGACGTCACCGATCAGGTCGTACTTCTCGCGCAGCGCGGAGAGCCGGCCCTTCATGACCGTCTCGATACGGCGGGCCTTCGCGACGAGGTCCAGCTCCCGCATCGTCTCGATGGCGCCGAGCGCGGCGGCGCAGGCCACCGGGTTGCCGCCGTACGTACCGCCGAGGCCGCCCGCGTGCGCGGCGTCCATGATCTCGGCGCGGCCGGTGACGGCGGCGAGCGGCAGACCGCCCGCGATGCCCTTCGCGGTGGTGATCAGATCGGGGACGACGCCCTCGTCCTCACACGCGAACCACTGGCCGGTACGGCAGAAGCCGGACTGGATCTCGTCCGCCACGAACACGATCCCGTTGTCCTTGGCGAACTTCGCGAGCGCGGGCAGGAAGCCCTTGGCCGGCTCGATGAAGCCGCCCTCGCCGAGCAGCGGCTCGATGACGATCGCGGCGACGTTGTCGGCGCCGATCTGCTTGCTGATCTGGTCGATGGCCTGGGCGGACGCCTCGGGGCCGCAGTTCTCGGGACCGGTCGGCCAGCGGTAGCCATAGGCGACCGGCACCCGGTAGATCTCCGGGGCGAACGGCCCGAAGCCGTTCTTGTACGGCATGTTCTTCGAGGTCAGCGCCATGGTGAGGTTCGTACGGCCGTGATAGCCGTGGTCGAACACGACCACCGCCTGGCGCTTGGTGTACGAGCGGGCGATCTTCACGGCGTTCTCGACGGCCTCGGCGCCGGAGTTGAAGAGCGCCGACTTCTTCGCGTGGTCACCCGGCGTCAGCTCGGCGAGCCGCTCACAGACCTCGACGTACCCCTCGTACGGCGTGACCATGAAACAGGTGTGGGTGAAGTCCGCGAGCTGGGCGGAGGCGCGGCGTACGACGGCCTCGGCGCTGGCACCGACCGAGGTCACGGCGATTCCGGAACCGAAGTCGATCAGCCGGTTGCCGTCCACGTCCTCCAGAATCCCGCCGCCGGCGCGGGCGGCGAACACGGGCAGCACGGACCCGACGCCACTGGCGACCGCGGCGGTACGGCGGGCCTGCAACTCCTGTGACTTCGGACCGGGGACGGCGGTGACGAGGCGGCGCTCCTGCGGAATGGCGGTCATGAGGGGCTCCTGGGGGTGTTTCCGTGGTCTGTCTTCGGCTTTCTTCGCAGGCTAGGGGTGGGGGAGGGGTGCGGGCATGCGCCGTTCGGTAGTAACGGGGGCGTGTCGTTGTCCGTGACGGACAGGTGGCGTACCCGGCGGGGCCGGGAGGCGGACGGGGCGGGTAACACACCCCCTGGGCGCGGAACGGTGAACTACCCGTGCACGGGCACTAGATTGACGTTTGCACACGAGGTCGACGCTTGCACACGGCGGACTGCACAGCGCGGGCCCGACTGGTCAGGGGGCGAGGGGTTCATGGACACCGACGGCACGCACGACTCGCAGGGCACACGCGCCACCCCTGTGCCGCGGCCGGCGGGCCCGCCGCCCACGCCACCGCCGATGCCGCCGTCCGCGCCGGCCCCGGCAGGTCCGTTCTCCGGCGCCTTCGAAGCGGCTCCACCACCCGCGCCGGAACGCGCCCCGCACAGCGGCCCGACGCTGGTCGAGTGGCTGCGGGTCCCCCGGGTCGCGGACGCGCCCGGGACCTGGGCGTACGGACATAAGCCGCGCCCCCCGGAGGAGCCGGAGCGCACGCCGGTGCGCCAGTTGATCAGCGGAGCGCTGATCTCGCTCCTGGCGGGCCTGCTGCTGTGGTCGCTGCTGTGGAACGGCTATCTGGGCAGTTTCTGGCTCTGGCCGCTGTATATGTTCACCCCCGATTCCTGGCGCGGCACGATGGCCTCGGTCGTCGCCTCGTACATCTACTACGCGCTGGTCATCGGCGGACTCCTGGTCCTCTTCGGACGGCTCGGCCGCTGGCCCGAGCTGGCCCGCCGTGTCCTCGACCGGGTGCGCGGAGCCGCGCCGAAAGAGACCGCGCCGCCGCCCCCCGAGCCCGAGGACGATCTCGCCGAGTGGCCCCAGCTCCGGGCCGCCGGCCAGGGCGAGACCGCCGCGCGGCTCGCCGCCGAGGCGCGGGACGGGCGGATGAACGATGTCGACTACGCCCGGATCCGGCGCGCCTGGCACTCCGTACGGGCCGATCCCTCCCGGCTCACGGCGTTCGCCGGGGCCGTGCGGGGCCAGGGTGCCGCGGCCTGTGTCCACCCCTCCGGCGCGCGCGATCTGCCCGTCCGCGCGGCCCGGCACGATCTGCTCGCACGACAGGTCCGGCTCGGCACGGTCCACGACGGGGAGCGCAACCCGTATCCCCGGCGCGGGACGGGGCTCGCGCTGGATCCGGCCCTGCTGGGGACCTCGCTGCTGGCCGTGGGGCCGCCGGGCGCGGGCAAGACGCACGCCCTCGTCCGCCCGGTCGTCGAGTCGCTCTCCCTCCAGGCACTCGCCGGACAGGCCGTCGTCATCGCCGTCTGCGCCGCCGGAACCCAGCTCGGCCCCGACAGCGCCTATGACGTCGTGGTCCGGCTGGGGGACCCGGAATCGGTGTACGACCTCGATCTGTACGGGGGGACGAACGACCCGGACGAGGCCGCCGCCGTACTCGCCGAGGGCCTGGTCGGCGATCTCACCGACACCGACAGCAGGCGGGCCACCACCGCGCTCGCGCAGCTGCTCGGCCCGTTCCGCGCCGCGCACGGCCGGCTGCCCGCCGTACCGGAGCTGCGTGAGCTGCTGGACGGCACGCCCGTCGCGCTGGCCGCCCTGCGCGAGGCGCTCGACGCCGAGGGCCACCACGCCATGCGGCGTGAACTCGACACCAGGGAACGGCAGTCCGGGGCCCCAGGGGACGCGGGGAGCGCGCTCGCCGACCGGGTCGCGCTGCTCGACCGCCCGGCGTTCGCGGGCTTCTTCGACACCAGCGGCAGGACCCGGCCGTTCTCGCTGCGCACCCTGGAGCATCCGCTCCGGGTCCGTATCGAGCTGCCCGAGCGCGGACACGCCGAGGCCTCGCGGATGCTGGCCAGGCTCGTCCTCGCGCAGTTCACGGCGAACGCCGCCGTACGCGCCGACCGCTCGCTCTTCGCCTGTCTCGTCCTGGACGACGCGACCCGCACCCTCACCGGCCAGACCCTGCGCGGGGTACAGCGGCTGCGGTCGGTGAACGCGGGCGCGCTGCTCACTCTGCGCACGCTCGACGATGTGCCGGAGGCGCTGCACTCCGCGCTCCTCGGGGCCGTCGGCTGCCGGATGGCCTTCTCCGGGATCACCACGTGGGACGGCAAGCGCTTCGCGGAGGCCTGGGGTACGGAGTGGGTGGAGACCCGGGACGTCACCCAGCGCACGGTCTTCGCCGACCGGCCGCTGACCCGGGCCGTGCACGCGTTCCGGAAGCTGGTCACCGGCAAGGCCGTGACGACGGACGCGGTGACCGTGCGGCAGGTCGAGCGCGAGCGCTGGTCGGCCTCCGAGCTGGCGCACTCGGTGCCCGCCGGGCACGCGGTGCTGTCGCTGCGGACGGTGGGGGGCGATCACGCGCCGCCCCTGCTGGTGGATCTGCGGAGCTGATCCCACCCGGGGGCCGACCGCGGCGTCGGCATCGCCCGGCCCCGGCCCTCGGCCCCGGCCCTCGGCTCGTACAAGCTGGCAGAATTGGGGGACGCCGTTCATACGGGACGGCGTAATCGTCCGAGGCGGCGTCATCCGGCCGCCGCCCTGCCCCTCCACCGCCGAAGGCCCTACGGTTCCACCATGCCGCCCACCCTCGCCTCGCTCGTCCAGCACTCGGCGCTCAACCTCACTGTGCGTGCGGGGGAGGACCGTCTCCAGACGCCGGTGCGCTGGGTCCACGCGAGCGAGCTGGCCGACCCCGTGCCGTACATGGAGGGCGGCGAACTGCTCCTCATCACGGCGACGACGCTGGACGCCGACGATCCGGAGGCCATGCGGCGCTACGTGCGCAGGCTGGCCGGCGCCGGGGTCGCCGGGCTCGGCTTCGCCGTCGGCGTGAACTACGAGGACGTACCCGAGGCGCTCGTCGAGGCCGCGCGGGAGGCCGGGCTGCCGCTTCTGGCCGTCCCCCGGCGCACCCCCTTCCTCGCCATCAGCAAGGCCGTGTCGGCGGCGCTCGCGGCCGACCAGTACCGCGCGGTCACCGCCGGGTTCGAGGCGCAGCGGGAGCTGACCCGCGCCGCCCTCGCCGAGGGGCCCGCGGTGCTGCTGGCCCGGCTCGCCGCGTATGTGGACGGCTGGGCGGCGCTGTACGACGCGTCGGGCGCCGTGGTCGCCGCCGCGCCCGAGTGGGCCGCGCGCCGGGCCGCCCGGCTGACCGTCGAGGTGGAGCGGCTGCGGGAGCGGCCCGCGCCCGCGAGCGCGGTGGTCGGGGCCTCGGGCGACGCGCTGGACGAGGCGTC
Source organism: Streptomyces scopuliridis (assembly GCF_042790125.1). Taxonomy (GTDB): domain Bacteria; phylum Actinomycetota; class Actinomycetes; order Streptomycetales; family Streptomycetaceae; genus Streptomyces; species Streptomyces scopuliridis_A. The sequence goes on along the minus strand of NZ_JBHTZS010000033.1, from coordinate 62,878 downwards.
CGGCCGCGCCGAGGACCGGGTCGAGCTCCAGTCCCTCGGCACGGGCCGGCGGGTGCGCGGCGCGCTCGCCGTCGGCACGGGCGCCGCGCTCGGCACCGCGGAGCGGTACGCGGTCCACTCGGCGATCGCCCTGCTGACGCTGACGACGGAACGGTCCCGCGCCCTTCAGGCCGCCGAACAGCGGCTCGGCTCGGCCGTACTGCGGATGCTGCTCTCCGGCCAGCCCGACCACGCGCGAGCCGTGGCCGGTGATCTGTACGGGGCCCTGCTCGACGCCCCGTTCCGGCTGCTGGTCGCCGAATCGGGCGAATCGGGGAAGCCCGCGAAGGCGGCGAACCCCGTGCCCGGCCCGGAGGCCGGCCATCCGCTCCAGCTGCTCGCGGAGGCGCTGGAGGCCGCGGCGGCACGGGCGGGCGAGGCGATGCTCGCCGTCCCGGACGGCGAGGAACGGCTCATGGTGCTCGCGGTGGACGGCGGGGCCGTGGTCACAGCCTGCGAGGGATACGCGCGACGCGAGGCCGAGGAGGCCGGGGTCGTCATCGGGCTCTCCGCGCCGACGGGCCCGATCGCGGCGGCCGGCGCGTACAAACAGGCCGAACAGGCCCTCTCGGTGGCGCGCCGGCGCGGCCGGGCGCTGGTCGAGCACGAGGAGCTGGCGGCGGGTTCGATCCTTCCGCTGCTCGCGGACGACGCGGTACGCGCCTTCGCGGACGGCATGCTGCGCGCCCTGTACGAACACGACGCCAAGGGCCGCGGGGATCTGGTGGCCTCGCTGCGGGCCTGGCTCTCGCGCCACGGCCAGTGGGACGCGGCGGCGGCCGACCTCGGGGTCCACCGCCATACGCTGCGCTATCGCATGCGCCGGGTGGAGGAGATCCTCGGCCGCTCCCTGGACGACCCGGACGTACGGATGGAGCTGTGGCTGGCCCTGAAGACGACGGCGTCGCCCGTGCCCGCGACGGAGTAGCGGGCCACACCGTCCGCGGCGGCACCGCCCACGCCCATGACGTACGACAATGCGTAGCACACCCCCCATCGCACTACTCCACCACGGATAAACGACCACCCGCGCCCGCACCCCTACCGTGGAAGCAGACACCCCCGTCTCTTCGGAAGGGCCCGGACTCGCAATGACTTCCACCCACGCTTTCTGGCTCGCCGGCCGCCAGGCCACCGGCGAGGACACCTTCGACGTCACCTCCCCCTGGGACGGCCGGCTCGTCGGCACCGTTGCCGTGCCGACCGAGGACCAGGTCGAGGAGGCCGTGGCCGCCGCGCACGCGGTCCTGGACGAGTTCGCCGCGACGCCCGCCCATGTACGGGCCGCCGCCCTCGACCATGTCTCCCGCAGGCTGGTCGAGCGTACCGAGGAGATCGCCCGGCTGATCTCCGCCGAGAACGGCAAGCCCCTCAAGTGGGCCCGGGGCGAAGTCGGCCGCGCCGTCTCCGTGTTCCGCTTCGCCGCCGAAGAGGCCCGCCGCTTCAACGGCGGGGACGCCCAGCGTCTCGACACCGACGCGGGCGGCGCCGGCCGCCTCGCCCTGACCCGCCGCTTCCCCCGTGGCGTCGTCCTCGGTATCGCGCCGTTCAACTTCCCGCTCAACCTCTGCGCCCACAAGATCGCCCCGGCCATCGCGGTCGGCGCCCCGATCATCCTCAAGCCCGCCCCGGCGACCCCGCTCTCCGGTCTTCTCCTCGGCGAGCTGCTGGCCGAGACCGACCTGCCGGCCGGCGCCTGGTCCGTACTGCCCGTGCCGAACGACCGGATGCCCGCCCTCGTCCAGGACGAGCGGCTGCCGGTGATCTCCTTCACCGGCTCGGACAAGGTCGGCTTCGCGATCATGGACTCCGTCCCGCGCAAGCACTGCACGCTCGAACTCGGCGGCAACGGCGCGGCCGTCGTCCTCGCCGACTACGCGAGCGAGCAGGACCTGGACTGGGCGGCGACCCGGATCGCCACCTTCTCGAACTACCAGGGCGGCCAGTCCTGTATCTCCGTCCAGCGCGTGATCGCGGACGCCTCGGTGTACGAACGTCTCGTCCCCAAGGTCATCGCCGCGGTCGAGGCCCAGGTCACCGGCGACCCCGGCGACGACGCCACCGATGTGGGACCGCTCGTCAGCGAGGACGCCGCCAAGCGCGTCGAGTCCTGGGTCGACGAGGCGGTACGGGCCGGCGCCCAGCTGCTCACGGGCGGCAAGCGGGACGGCGCGACATATGCGCCGACCGTCCTCTCCGAGGTCCCCGCGGACGTCACGATCTCCTGTGAGGAGGTCTTCGGGCCGGTCCTCACCCTGCGCCGGGCCGAGAGCGAGACCGAGGCGTTCGAGAAGGTCAACGACTCGAAGTACGGTCTCCAGGCAGGGGTGTTCACCCATGACCTGCAGGCCGCCTTCCGCGCCCACCGCGCGCTGGAGGTCGGCGGCGTGATCATCGGCGACGTCCCCTCGTACCGCGCCGACCAGATGCCGTACGGCGGTGCCAAGCAGTCCGGCGTCGGCCGCGAGGGCGTGCGGTTCGCGATGGACGACTACACGTACGAGCGCGTCATGGTGCTCACCGGCCTCGCGCTCTAGAGATACACAGCGCGGAGGGGCCCCGCGGCCCGCGCCACGACTGGTGCGGGTCGCGGGAATCGGGTAGATACGGACGAGTAGTACCAGGCCGGTTGAACCGTCACTGGACCCGACTCCGCGGCGAGGTGAGTTCCTCATGTCCGCCCCATCCGCACCCTCAGCAGCATCCGCACCGCAGGAACCCCAGGGCAAGCCCAAAGTCACCGAGCGGGAAGCGCGCCAGGTCGCCGAGGCGGCCCGGGAACAGGGCTGGCGCAAGCCGAGCTTCGCCAAGGAGATGTTCCTCGGCCGCTTCCGTCTCGATCTCATCCATCCCCACCCGATGCCGGCGTCCGAGGACGTCAAGCGCGGTGAGCAGTTCCTGACGAAGCTCCGCGAGTTCAGCGAGACGAGGATCGACGGCGCGCTCATCGAGCGCGAGGCCCGGATCCCCGACGAGGTGATCAACGGCCTCAAGGAGCTGGGCGCGCTCGGTATGAAGATCGAGACCAGATACGGCGGGCTCGGCCTCACCCAGGTGTACTACAACAAGGCCCTGGCCCTGGTCGGCTCCGCCAGCCCGGCGATCGGCGCGCTGCTCTCCGCCCATCAGTCGATCGGCGTACCGCAGCCGCTGAAGCTTTTCGGCACGCAGGAGCAGAAGGACACCTTCCTGCCGCGCCTGGCCCGCACCGACATCTCGGCCTTCCTCCTCACCGAGCCGGATGTGGGCTCCGACCCCGCCCGGCTCGCCACGACCGCCGTGCCCGACGGCGACTCGTACGTCCTCGACGGCGTGAAGCTGTGGACGACGAACGGGGTCGTCGCCGATCTGCTCGTCGTGATGGCGCGCGTACCGAAAACGGACGGCCACAAGGGCGGCATCACGGCGTTCGTCGTCGAGGCCGGCTCCCCGGGCATCACGGTCGAGAACCGCAACGCGTTCATGGGCCTGCGCGGTCTGGAGAACGGGGTGACCCGCTTCCACCAGGTCAGGGTCCCCGCCGCGAACCGCATCGGCCCCGAGGGTGCGGGCCTGAAGATCGCCCTCACCACCCTCAACACCGGCCGGCTCTCGCTGCCCGCGATGTGCGTGGGCGCGGGCAAGTGGTGTCTGAAGATCGCCCGCGAATGGTCGGCGGCCCGTGAGCAGTGGGGCAGGCCGGTCGGCCGCCATGAGGCCGTGGGCGCGAAGATCTCGTTCATCGCCGCCACCACGTTCGCGCTGGAGGCGGTCGTGGACCTGGCCTCACAGATGGCGGACGAGGACCGCAACGACATCAGGATCGAGGCGGCCCTGGCCAAGCTGTACGGCTCCGAGATGAGCTGGCTGATGGCCGACGAACTGGTCCAGATCCGGGGTGGCCGGGGCTTCGAGACCGCGGACTCCCTGGCCGCGCGCGGCGAGCGTGCCGTACCGGCCGAGCAGATGCTCCGCGATCTGCGCATCAACAGGATCTTCGAGGGCTCCACGGAGATCATGCATCTGCTGATCGCGCGCGAGGCGGTCGACGCCCATCTGGCGGTCGCGGGCGACATCATCGATCCGGACAAGTCCCTCTCGGACAAGGCGCGGGCCGGTGCGCAGGCGGGCCGGTTCTACGCCCGCTGGCTGCCGAAGCTGGTGGCGGGTCCGGGCCAGCTGCCCGGCTCGTACGCGGAGTTCCACCCGGCGGGCCACCCGGACCTGTCGACGCATCTGCGCTATGTCGAGCGCAGCGCGCGCAGGCTGGCCCGCTCCACCTTCTACGCCATGTCGCGCTGGCAGGGCCGGATGGAGACCAAGCAGGGCTTCCTCGGCCGGATCGTGGACATCGGCGCCGAGCTGTTCGCGATGAGCGCGGCCTGTGTACGGGCCGAGCTGATGCGGGCGGGCGGCGACCACGGCCGTGAGGCGTACCAGCTGGCGGACGTGTTCTGCCGGCAGGCCCGTATCCGGGTCGAGGAGCTGTTCACCCGGCTCTGGTCCAACACGGACGACCTGGACCGCAAGGTCGTGAACGGCGTCCTGGCCGGTACGTACACCTGGCTGGAGGCCGGCGTCATCGACCCGAGCGGCGAGGGACCCTGGATCGCGGACGCGACTCCGGGACCGTCCCAGCGCGAGAACGTGCACCGCCCGATCCACTGAGCCGCCGAGATCACGGGGTCCCGGCCGGGCCGTGTCCGCAGGCGGACATGACCCGGCCGGTCCTGTGCGAGCCCGGCCGAACGACGTCGAAAACTTTTCTCTGTTTTTGCCCGATTTGCGGGTAAAATGTAGAGGAATGGTAGGGCATCTACCGAGGCTCCCGTCCGAGCGGACGGGGCTCGCCGACCTCTGTGAGGGGGTTGCCATGGCCAGCGACGCCGACTTCTACGCACATGGCCGGCCGGAGAACCCACAGCTCCCGGAGGACAGGCCGCGCGGAGGCGGGCCGAAGGGGCCGCCGCCGGTGCACAGCACGGCCTGGAAGGTCATGGCGATCGCCATCGCGATCATGGTGCTGATCGTGGTGGGGATCTTCCTGTTCCCGTGAGGCCACCCGGCCCACCCATCGCCCCGTCCCATGACCGGCTTCAACCGACCGGTCATGGGACGGTCACGCGTCCGCGGCTGTCCGTCCGCGGCTGTCCGTCCGCGGCTGTCCGTGCGCGGCTGTCCGTGCGCGGCTTTCCGTGTCAGTTACGTCAGTTGAACGGATCGAGCGTGATGTACGCCTGCTGCGGGTCGCCGTCGTGGACCAGTGACTCGTAGTTGCCGACATCGTCGAAGGCGAAGGCGTACGCCTTGCCATCGGCCATCCGCTCGTGGATCTTCTTGGCGTAGTGGTTGGTCACCCCGTCCTGGTAGAAGTTGGCCGGGCTCGTGTCCGGCTGGTTGGGGTTGACCAGCAGCGTGGAGCGGTTGAACCCCGCGCAGAGCGTGCGCGAGATCGGGCCGCGCACGAGGTCGTTCGGGGCGTCCAGCAGCTTGTAGCAGCCGAAGATCGAGTCGGCGTCGGGCTTCTGGAACGAGGTGACGACCGCCCCCGCGCTGTTGGTGAAGTTCATGGTGTTGCCCGACACCCGGCCAAAGTACTTGGTGTTTGGCTGGTCCGTGAACGGTGTCACCGTCAGTGTGGATGTGGTGTATCTGGACCACACCCGGTTGATGTAGTCATCCATCACGGAGGCGGGCAGGACGCCGGCCCCGATGCCATGGCCGGGCGAGAGGGCGCGCAGGACCGTGCCGTCGGGCCGGGTCTGGATCAGATTGGCCCAGCCGCCCGGCTGGCTCCTGAGCGAGTCGAAGAAACCGTTGTAGCCGCCCGCCTTGAGGTGGCCGGTGGTCTTGGTGGTGCCGTTGGGGGCCTTGACGCCGACGGCGTAGGGCGCCGAGAACATATCGACCTGTGTGCTGTTGATCCACAGCCCGGCGTCATTGAGTGTGTATTCGGTCCAGTTGAACAGGATGTTCCGGTTCGGGTCGGACGGGTTCTGCACCGCGGGCTGCACCAGCCCGCCGGTCGTCAGCCTGAAGTCGAGCTTCTGGCCGTACGAGAAGTAGACCCTGCCGGAGAACTTCGGCATCCGGATCGTCACGGACTGCCCGTTGGCGGGTCCGGCGATCGACGCGTCGGGCGCCGGGGTGGGGGGATTGCCGCCGGCGGGCCAGGCGTGGAACGTACCGTTCGCGTCGGCCCAGCCCTGCTGGCCCGTCGTGAGCAGGGTGCCGAGATTGTAGATGTAGACCGGGTCCGAGCGGCCCGAGCTGTTCGTGATGGTGAGCGGAATGGTCGTGGGAACCGCGGCCTCGGCGGGGGCCGCGGGCCCGGCGGCCGTGAACCCCGTGCCGAAGATCACCGCGGCGGCCAGTGCCGCGAGCAACTTTCTGGTACCAAGCACGCTCTACCTCCTGCTGTGTGGGGTTGAGAGCGCTCTCAGAATCGGGCCGCGGGTGAGGTGTGTCAATGCGCCCGGCTCAACTCACTCCTCGGGACCGGTACGCTCCATGGCCACGAAATCGACTGGCGGCGAGCGGAGTTGACGCCGTATCGTCCCGCCGCGTGATGACCTCCGACGACGTACTGTCCGTGCTGACCCTGCTGGGGAAGGCCGGCGCGGACGTCTGGATCGCCGGGGGCTGGGGCATCGACGCCCTGCTCGGCGCCCAGACCCGCCCCCATCGCGATCTGGACCTCCTGCACCGCGCCGACCAGGAACCCCGTGTCATCGAGGCGATGTCCGGCGCGGGCTTCGCCGAGACCCTGGACTGGCGCCCGGTCCGTTTCGTCCTCGCACGCCCGACGGGCGAGGAGATCGACTTCCACCCCCTCGGCTTCGCCCCGGACGGCTCGGCGCTCCAGTCGTCGCTGGACCCGGAGCAGCCCTACGTGTACCCGGCGGAGTGCTTCACGACGGGCACCATCGGGGGTACGACGGTCCGGTGCATCTCGGCCGCGCAACAGGTCCTCTTCCACCAGGGGTACGAGCCGGCCGACCGGGACCGCCACGACATGGCCAGGCTCCGCGAGAAGTTCGGCATCACGACGCACTTCTGAGTGCCGGGCCCGGGCCAGGTCCGCATGCCCCACAATCGGGAGTCGCGCGTCAACCGGCGCGAACAACCGACAACGGGGGCAAGCATGTTCGAGGCAGGAAAACGGCGGGCGCGGCGGGGACTCGGGGCGGTGGCCGCCGGGCTCGTACTGGCCGGGGTCGCCGCGTGCGGCGGTGACGGGCAGAGCGCCGACGACGGCAAGGACGCGAAGGCGAGCGGGAAGCCGGCCGGCATATCCTCCGCCACCGGGCCTGTCCCGCTCACCGAGGACCGGCTCACCGCCGCGTCCCTCACCGACGGCGAGAGGATCGGCGCGTACACCGCCTCCGCATACGCCCTCGGCGCGCCCCTCGGCGACGACTACACCGCCGAGCCCGCCGTCTGCCAGCCGTTCGTCAGCCTCGCCAAGGGCGCCACCGCGTTCGACCCCGTCGCCGAGGTCCAGCGCAAGGCCGACATCCCCGACGAGCTGCTCGGTCTCACCGTCTCCGTACAGCTGCGTTCGTACACCGCGCCGGACGCGGCCGGGGTGATGAAGGCCCTCGCCACCGCCGGGCGGCAGTGCGCGGGCGGGTTCACCGAGGACAGGGTGCTGGCGCGGGCGAGGTATCTGAAGGCGGAGCCCGTCAAAGCGCCGGACATGGGGGACGAGGCGAAGGCGTACCGCTTCACCCTCCTCGATGTGAAGGGCACGCTGAAGCTGTACGAGTATCTGACCGTCATACGGTCCGGCACCACCACGCTCTCCTTCCGCGCCGAGATCACCGGCACGAAGGATGTCGGGGGAGTGCCCGACGAGATCATCCGGGCGCAGTGGCAGAAGTTCCGGTCGGCGGCCGGGGAAACCGTGGAAAAGCAGTGAAGAACGGCGCACGGGGACACCTGTGGGGGCGCGCTGTCCTCCCGGCGCGGCAATGAGGTGAGAATGGGGGCATGAGCGACTGCCCAGCCCCTCTCGCCGATCCGCACATCGCCTTCGATCCGACCGAAGGCCGCCGGGACATCGTCGTCCTCGGCTCCACCGGATCCATTGGCACGCAGGCCATCGACCTGGTTCTGCGCAACCCCGACCGCTTCCGTGTCACCGCGCTCTCCGCCGCCGGCGGTCGTGTGGAGCTGCTCGCCGAGCAGGCCCGGCGGCTGCGGGTCCGTACCGTCGCGGTCGCGCGCGAGGAGGCCGTGCCCGCGCTCCGGGAGGCGCTCGCCGAGCGGTACGGGACGGCTGAACCGCTCCCCGAGATCCTCGCGGGACCCGACGCCGCCACCGAACTGGCCGCGTCCGACTGTCACACCGTGCTCAACGGCATCACCGGCTCCATCGGACTCGCGCCCACCCTCGCCGCCCTCACGGCGGGCCGTACGCTCGCGCTCGCCAACAAGGAATCGCTGATCGTCGGCGGCCCGCTGGTGAAGGCCGTGGCCAGGCCCGGCCAGATCATCCCCGTCGACTCCGAGCACGCCGCGCTCTTCCAGTCGCTGGCCGCCGGCACCCGTGCCGAGGTGCGCAAGCTCGTGGTGACGGCCTCCGGCGGGCCCTTCCGGGGCCGTACGAAGGCCGAGCTGGCGCACGTCACCCCCAAGGACGCCCTCGCGCACCCCACCTGGGCCATGGGCCCCGTGATCACGGTCAACTCCGCGACCCTCGTCAACAAGGGCCTCGAAGTGATCGAGGCACATCTGCTGTACGACATTCCCTTCGACCGCATCGAGGTCGTCGTACACCCTCAGTCGTATGTCCACTCGATGGTGGAATTCAACGACGGCTCGACCCTGGCCCAGGCGACCCCGCCCGACATGCGCGGGCCGATCGCCATCGGTCTCGGCTGGCCGCACCGGGTCCCGGACGCCGCGCCCGCCTTCGACTGGACCACGGCCTCGACCTGGCAGTTCTTCCCGCTCGACACCGAGGCGTTCCCCTCCGTGGGACTCGCCCGGCACGTCGGGGCCCTGGGTGGCACGGCCCCCGCGGTGTTCAATGCCGCGAACGAGGAGTGCGTGGACGCGTTTCTGGCGGGACGGCTGCCGTTCAACGGAATCATGGATACGGTCACAGAGGTCGTCGCGGAGCACGGCACCCCCCGTACGGGAACCTCGCTCACCGTGGCGGACGTCCTCGAAGCGGAGACCTGGGCCCGCGCCCGGGCCCGTGAGACGGCAGCGAAATTCAGCGAAGAACAGCCAGCGGAGGCTCGCGCATGACGATCCTGTTGACGGTCCTCGGCATTCTCGTCTTTGTCGTGGGGCTGCTCTTCTCCATCGCCTGGCACGAACTCGGCCATCTCTCCACGGCCAAACTCTTCGGCATCCGCGTGCCCCAGTACATGGTCGGCTTCGGGCCGACCATCTGGTCGCGCAAGAAGGGCGAGACGGAGTACGGGATCAAGGCGATCCCGATGGGCGGCTATATCCGGATGATCGGAATGTTCCCGCCGGGACCCGACGGCAAGATCGAGGCACGCTCCACCTCGCCGTGGCGCGGGATGATAGAGGACGCGCGCTCCGCCGCCTTCGAGGAGCTGGAACCGGGCGACGAGAAGCGTCTCTTCTACACGCGCAAGCCGTGGAAGCGCGTGATCGTGATGTTCGCGGGTCCGTTCATGAACCTCGTCCTGGCCGCCGTGATCTTCATCGGCGTGGCGATGAGCTTCGGCTTCCAGACCCAGACCACCGAGGTCGCCGGTGTCCAGCAGTGTGTGATCTCGCAGAGCGAGAAGCGCGACACCTGCGAGAAGAAGGATCCGGTCTCGCCCGCGCGCGCGGCCGGTCTCCAGAAGGGCGACAAGATCGTCGCCTTCAACGGGCAGCGCGTCGAGGACTGGGCGACCCTCTCCGGCCTCATCCGTAAGACGATCGGCCCCGCCACCATCACCGTCGACCGCGACGGCACCGAGCAGGTCCTGCACGCCACGCTCCGCAAGAACATGGTGGCCGAGAAGGACTCCAACGGAGAGGTCGTCCCGGACAAGTACGTACCGGCCGGCTACCTCGGCTTCGCCGCCTCCACCGAGATCGTCCCGCTCTCCTTCCCCCAGTCCGTGGACCGGATGGGCACCATGATCGGGGACGGTGCCGAGTCGATCCTGGCCCTGCCCTCCAAGATCCCCGACCTCTGGAGCGCGGCCTTCGGCGACGGCCCCCGCAAGGACGACTCCCCGGTCGGTGTGATCGGCGCGGCGCGCATCGGCGGCGAGGTGATGACGCTGGACATCCCGGCGCAGAACCAGATCGCGATGATGCTGTTCCTGCTCGCGGGCTTCAATCTCTCGCTCTTCCTCTTCAACATGCTGCCCCTGCTGCCCCTCGACGGCGGGCATATCGCGGGCGCGCTCTGGGAATCGCTGCGGCGCAGGCTCGCACGGCTGTTCAAGCGGCCCGACCCGGGCCCGTTCGATGTGGCGAAGCTGATGCCCGTCGCCTATGTCGTGGCGGGGATCTTCATCTGCTTCACCCTGCTCGTCCTGGTCGCGGACGTCTTCAACCCCGTCAAGATCAGCTGATAGAAGCCGTTTCACAGCGGCCGGACACCATTTGTGTCCGGCCGCTTACCTTTGGGTGGAGTTTTCGCGTGGATGTGCTCGGTCCGCACGCGGTGGCGTAATCTCGGGGGCTGGAGCCCGCCGATCTCGGGACCTCGATCCACACCTTGGGGTTGCACAGCAGATGACTGCAATTTCTCTCGGAATGCCGTCCGTTCCGACGAAGCTCGCCGACCGACGGGTCAGCCGTCAGATCCAGGTGGGGTCGGTGGCGGTCGGCGGGGACGCGCCGGTGTCGGTGCAGTCGATGACGACGACGCGTACGTCGGACATCGGCGCGACGTTGCAGCAGATCGCGGAGCTGACAGCGTCCGGCTGCCAGATCGTGCGGGTCGCGTGCCCGACCCAGGACGACGCGGACGCGCTGGCGACCATCGCGCGGAAGTCGCAGATCCCGGTGATCGCGGATATCCATTTCCAGCCGAAGTACGTGTTCGCGGCGATCGACGCGGGCTGTGCGGCGGTGCGGGTGAACCCGGGCAACATCAAGCAGTTCGACGACAAGGTCAAGGAGATCGCGAAGGCGGCCGGCGAGGCCGGTACCCCGATCCGGATCGGCGTGAACGCCGGATCGCTGGACGCGCGTCTGCTGGCGAAGTACGGCAAGGCCACGCCGGAGGCGCTTGTCGAGTCGGCGCTGTGGGAAGCGTCGCTGTTCGAGGAGCACGGCTTCCGCGACATCAAGATCTCGGTGAAGCACAACGACCCGGTGATCATGGTCAACGCGTACCGGCAGCTGGCGGCGCAGTGCGACTACCCGCTGCACCTCGGCGTCACCGAGGCGGGCCCCGCCTTCCAGGGCACCATCAAGTCCGCGGTGGCCTTCGGCGCCCTCCTCAGCGAAGGCATCGGCGACACGATCCGCGTCTCGCTCTCCGCCCCGCCGGCGGAGGAGGTCAAGGTCGGCATCCAGATCCTGGAGTCGCTGAACCTGCGGCAGCGCCGGCTGGAGATCGTCTCCTGCCCCTCCTGCGGCCGGGCCCAGGTCGATGTCTACAAGCTGGCGGACCAGGTGACGGCCGGCCTTGAGGGCATGGAGGTCCCGCTGCGCGTGGCCGTCATGGGCTGTGTCGTGAACGGTCCCGGCGAGGCCCGTGAGGCCGACCTCGGTGTCGCGTCCGGCAACGGCAAGGGCCAGATCTTCGTCAAGGGCGAGGTCATCAAGACCGTCCCGGAATCGAAGATCGTGGAGACCCTCATCGAGGAGGCCATGAAGATCGCGGAGCAGATGGAGAAGGACGGCATCGCCTCGGGCGAGCCCGAGGTCTCCGTCAGCTGACCTCGTCCAGGCGCCTGTCCGGCCATGGACATACGTTCGCGAAGGGTCCCGCAGCCACCGCCCACCCGGCCGTGGCTGCGGGACCCTTCGCGCTCTGACCTGCGGCGATACCGGGCTCCGCTCCGATGAGCGGCATACCGGGAAGGGTCCGGGTACAGTGCGGAGATCGGCAGACGTATGGTGAGGCCCCCTCGTGTTGACGCAGACCACCACCCGGGTCCTCGAACCCAGCGAACTCGACGCCGCGCTCGCCATCCTGGAGAGCGAGCCCGTCGAAAACGCCTTCGTGACGTCGCGCGTACAGGTCGCGGGGCTCGACCCCTGGCGCCTCGGTGGCGAGATGTGGGGCTGGTACGCGGACGGGCGGCTGCGCTCCCTCTGCTACTCCGGCGCCAATCTCGTACCCATCTGCGCCACCCCCGAGGCCGTGCGCGCCTTCGCCGACCGGGCCCGCAGGACCGGCCGCCGCTGCTCCTCGATCGTCGGCCCCGCCGAGCCCACCAGCCAGCTGTGGCGGCTGCTTGAGCCGAGCTGGGGCCCGGCCCGCGAGATCCGCGCCCACCAGCCGCTGATGGTCACCGAGCAGGTCTCCGCCGCGGTCGCGCCCGATCCGCTCGTACGCCGTATCCGCAAGGCCGAAGTAGACGTGATCATGCCCGCATGCGTGGCGATGTTCACCGAGGAGGTCGGTGTCTCGCCGCTCGCTGGTGACGGCGGACTGCTCTACCAGGCGCGCGTGGCCGAACTCGTCGGCGCCGGAAGGTCGTTCGCCCGTATCGACGACGGCAGGGTCATCTTCAAGGCCGAGATCGGCGCCGCCACCCCCCGGGCCTGCCAGATCCAGGGCGTCTGGGTCGACCCCGAATTCCGCGGCCGGGGCCTGTCGGAGGCGGGCATGGCGGCGGTCGTACGGTACGCGCTCGCCGATGTCGCGCCGGTCGTGAGTCTCTACGTGAACGACTACAACACCCCTGCCAGAGCCGCGTACCGCCGGGTGGGTTTCCGTGAAGTGGGTGCCTTCATGAGCGTGCTGTTCTGAAAGTAGGGTTCGGCCCATGCTGAGCATCCCCGGGGGCAGCCCCCGCACCCCCGACGTACAGGTAGGGCCGGTCGATCTCGCCGCGCGCGTCGACGAGGCGCTCGCCGTACAGGCCCTCGCCTTCGGGCTCAGCGACGACGAGATCGAGGTACGCCGCCATATCGTGCTCCGGCATCTGCTGCTGCGCGGCTCCCGCGCCCTCGGCGCGACCACCGCGGCCGGCCGGCTCGTCGGCTTCGTATACGGCCTCCCGAACGACCGCGCCCACTGGTGGTCCACCGTCGTCGAGCCATATCTGCGCACCACCGGCTCCGAGGACTGGCTCGTCGACTCCTTCGTGATCACCGAGCTGCATGTCCACCCGGAATTCCAGGCCCGGGGCATCGGCCGCGCCCTGATCACCACGATCACCGACAGCGCAGGCGAACCCAAGTCGATCCTGTCCGCCATCGACATCGAGAGCCCGGCCCGCCGCCTCTACCGCGCGCTCGGTTACCGGGACCTGGCCCGCCAGGTCCACTTCCCCAGCGCCCCCAAGCCGTACGCCGTGATGGGCGCCCCGCTGCCGCTGCGCAGGGCGGGCGCGGAGAACTGATTTCCGCCCGCGGGCGTGCCCCGGCTAACCTCCTGGCATCACCCGAGAGAACGCAGGAGTACTCCCCATGTCCCAGGTCCAGCGCATGTCCCGTTTGATGGTCAAGACATTGCGCGACGACCCGGCGGACGCCGAGACGCTCAGCCACAAGCTGCTCGTCCGCGCGGGGTATGTCCGCCGTACGTCCGCCGGCATCTGGAGCTGGCTGCCCCTGGGCAAGAAGGTCCTCGACAACATCTCGCGCGTCGTCCGCGAGGAGATGGACGCGATCGGCGCCCAGGAGGTGCTGCTCCCCGCGCTGCTGCCCAGGGAGCCGTACGAGGCGAGCGGCCGGTGGGAGGAGTACGGCGATCTGCTGTTCCGCCTCAAGGACCGCAAGGGCGCCGACTATCTGCTCGGCCCCACGCACGAGGAGATCTTCACCCAGGTCGTCAAGGACCAGTGCACGTCCTACAAGGACCTGCCGGTGATGCTCTACCAGATCCAGACGAAGTACCGCGACGAGGCCCGGCCGCGCTCCGGTGTGCTGCGCGGGCGCGAGTTCCAGATGAAGGACTCGTACTCCTTCGACACCACGGACGAGGGCCTCGCCGAGTCGTACGCGCTGCACCGCGCCGCGTACCAGAAGATCTTCGCCAGGCTCGGCCTCGACTTCCGGATCGTTTCCGCGGTCTCCGGCGCGATGGGCGGCTCCGCCTCCGAGGAGTTCCTGGCGCCCGCCGCGGCCGGTGAGGACACCTTCGTGGACTGCCCCGCGTGCGAGTACGCGGCCAACACGGAGGCCGTCCGCTTCACCGCGACCGTACCCGCGGCGGCCGGGCCCGGCCCGGTCGAGGAACTGGACACCCCCGACACCCCGACCATCGAGACGCTCGCCGCGCACCTCGGCGTGCCCGCCTCGGCGACCCTGAAGAACCTGCTCGTCAAGGTCGACGGCGAGATCACCGCGGTCGGTGTCCCCGGCGACCGCGAGGTGGACCTCGGCAAGCTCGGCGAGCACCTCGCGCCCGCCGTGGTGGAGCTGGTGACGGCCGAGGACTTCGAGGACCGCCCCGAGCTCGTACGCGGTTATGTCGGCCCGCAGGGTCTCAAGATCCGTTACATCGCCGACCCGCGCGTCGCGCTCGGCACCGCCTGGATCACCGGTGCCAACAAGCCCGACACCCACGCGCGCAATGTGGTGTGCGGACGGGACTTCGAGGTCGACGACTACCTGGACGTCGTCGTGGTCGAGGAGGGCGACCCCTGCCCCGTCTGCGGCACCGGCCTCAAGCTCGACCGCGCGATCGAGATCGGCCATATCTTCCAGCTCGGCCGCAAGTACGCCGACACCTTCCAGCTCGATGTGCTGGGCCAGCAGGGCAAGCCGGTCCGCGTGACCATGGGCTCGTACGGCATCGGCGTCTCGCGCGCGGTGGCGGCCCTCGCCGAGCAGAGCGCCGACAAGCAGGGGCTGTGCTGGCCCCGGGAGATCGCCCCGGCGGACGTCCATGTCGTCGCGGCGGGCAAGGCGCTCCAGACGGAACTGGCGCTGGACGTCTCCGAGCAGCTGTCGGCGGCCGGTCTGCGGGTGCTGGTGGACGAGCGCCCCGGCGTCTCGCCGGGCGTGAAGTTCACCGACGCCGAACTGATCGGTGTCCCCAAGATCCTGGTGGCGGGCCGCCGCTCGGCCGACGGCGTCCTGGAGCTGAAGGACCGCCGTACGGGCGAGCGCGAGGAACTGACCGTCGCGGAGGCGATCGCCCGCCTGACGGCCTGACCCTGGCTCCACCGTGGGGCGGGCTCGTGTGCGGGGCCCGTCCCACGAGGAGTACCGGTCCGGCGAGGAGTACCACGCCGGTCCGGCGCGGAAATCACCCAGAGTCCGCGGCTACAGCCAGCCCGCGAACTCCAGCAGCAGCTCACCGCTCTGCCGCCGCCCCGCCC
The DNA here is from genome assembly GCF_042790125.1 of Streptomyces scopuliridis. Classification (GTDB taxonomy): domain Bacteria; phylum Actinomycetota; class Actinomycetes; order Streptomycetales; family Streptomycetaceae; genus Streptomyces; species Streptomyces scopuliridis_A. The sequence goes on along the minus strand of NZ_JBHTZS010000033.1, from coordinate 47,426 downwards.
GCAGCGTGCGAACCCCCGACTCCACCGCCCGGAACAGCGTCCACCCCCGCACCCGCTCCCGGTCCAGATCCAGCGAGTCGGCCAGTCTGTTGACCCGCCGGCGGGCCGAGGACGCCCCCGACGAGGCCGCCACCAGATCCTCCACCCGGTCGCGCACCAGCCGCGCCAGATCGTAGGCGCGCTCACCGACCAGCGGTTCCGGGCCGACCGCGAGCCAGGGCGCGCGGTCGCCGGCGAGCACCTTGCCCTGGCCGAAGGCGCCGTGCAGCAGCCGTATCTCGGTGGCGGAGGCGCAGAGTTCGTCGCGCGCCGCCAGCGCCGCCGACACCAGCGGCGCGAGCGTGTCGTCGGCGTTCGTCCGCAGTGCCGCCGCTTCCCGCGCGGTCCGCTCGGCCACCGTCTCGAAGCCGTGGTCCCCGGGCGGGTCGACCCACAGCCGGCGCACCGTACCCGCTGCTTCGAGCAGCGACTTCGCCTCCGGCAGGGAGCGCAGCGACACCTCGGGATGCAGCCGCTCCAGGAGCAGCGCGCCGTCGGCGGTGTCCGGGCTGTCCGCGCCGGCGTCCAGCAGCTCCACCGCCCCCCAGCCCTTCCAGTGCGCCAGCGCCGCCCGCTCCGGCGAGGGAGCCGCGAACGGCGGGACGATCTTGAGCGTCGCGGGGGAGCCGTCGGACCGCCGTACGAGCAGCACCAGACCGCTCCGGCCGCCCGGCGCGATCACCCGCTCGACCTCCAGCTGCCGCCGGGCGACCGCCTCACCGGCGATGCCGGGCAGTCGGCCGAGCCATTCGGCGGCGGTGGTCTCCCCGTACCTCTCGCCGAGCGTGCGCACCAGACGCTGCGGCGGTTCGAAACCCATACGTGCGTTGTTCCCTTTCCGAGCTCACGGGCTCACGCGCGCTCGGCGAGCCCAGGAAAGGCTACGCCGGTCCCGCGCCAGCGCACCGCGCGCACGGCGGCCTCGCGCAGCGCGCCCGCCGCCTCCCGCCGCAGGGGGCCCTCCGCGGCCCGTACGAGATCGGAGTAGACGCCCGCGACCCGGTCCTCCAGATGGGCGGCGAGCCGTACGGCCGCGGCGGAGTCCGGTACGGGGAAGGGCAGGGCGTACGCGGGCTGCGCGGCGGCGGGCGTGCCGCCCAGGTCCCGTACGGTGCGCGCCAGCGCGTCACGCCGGGCCCGGTGCGCCGCGTGCGCGCTGGTGGCCTCGCTCCGGCGTGCGCGGTCGACACGCCCGCCGACGACCCCGTACCCGTACACCGCCGCGTGCTCGGCGGCGAGCGCGGCCTGCGCGGCGTCCAGCGCACCACCGCTCGTTCCGGTCGCCGTGCCCGCTGTCGCCGCCGTCCGCGCCGTACTCATGAGCGGGATCCTTCCGTCAGCAGATAGGCGTGGGCGGCGCTCGCCGCCGCGAGAGAGGCCAGCAGCCGGGCCAGCTCAGGGGGCGCTTCCATGAGCGACGCGGTGTGCGCGTCGCCGGTACGGCGCTCGGTCGCGGCCAGCGCCCTGAGGGCCGCGGCCGGTTCCGCCGGGACGGCCGGCGAGCCGGGCGCGGGGGCCGCGGCCGTGACGGATACGGACGGCGACGCGGCGGGGCTCGCGGACTCGGCCGGTTCCGGCGCCAGCGCCGCCAACTGCCGTACGACCGCCGCCCGTAGCGGAGCCAGCCGCTCACGCTGCCCGGGGTGCCGCTTCAGCACGGCGTCGTACTGGCCCAGCAACTCCCGGTGGCCGCCCGCCGCGCGCATCCGCAGCACACGCTCCCGCTTGGCCGCCCGCGCGATTCCCGCCGGGCTGTCCACGGCCGGGGAATCCGGGGAACAGCCGGTCAGCAGACCGGCCGTCGCGGCGCCCGCGGCCCTCAGCGCATGCCTCCGTGTCGTCCCCGTGCGCCCCACGCGTCTCTCCTCGGGCTTCGCGATGATCACCGCAGGCGAGCGTACCCGCGGGTCACCCCCAGGTGGACGGCAACACCCCTGGGGACCGGATACCCTTTGATCTGACACGCGACGATCCCACAACAGCACACGCGGCCGAGGAGTCACCCGGATGAGCACCACCCAGAGCGAAAGGCTGCGCGGACTGCTGGAACCGCTCGTCAGCGCGAAGGACCTGGATCTGGAAGAGATCGAGGTGTCCCGGGCGGGCAGGCGTCGTGTGCTGAGGGTCGTGGTCGACTCCGACGAGGGCGTGGACCTCGACGAGTGCGCCGAGCTGAGCCGCTCCATCTCCGACAGACTCGACGAGACGGACGCGATGGGCGAGGACGAGTACCAGCTCGAAGTGACCTCCCCCGGGGCGGAGCGCCCACTGACCGAACACCGCCACTACGTGCGCGCCGTGGGCCGGCTGGCCCGGTTCCAACTGCACGAGGACGGCGAGCTGGTGGCCCGCATCCTGACCGTCGACGACGAGGGGCTCGACCTCGAAGTGCCGGGTGTGAAGGGGCGCAAGCCCACCGCCCGCCGGATCGAGTTCGCGGGGATCGACAAGGCGCGCGTGGAGATCGAGTTCAGCCGCAAGGACAAGAAGGAAGAGGAGGCGTAGCCGTGGATATCGATGTGAAGCTCCTGAAGGGCTTGGCACAAGAGAAGGAGATTCCCTTCGACCTGCTGGTCGAGGCGATCGAATCGGCACTCCTCATCGCCTACCACCGCACCGAGGGCAGCCACCGGCGTGCCCGGGTCGTGCTGAGCCGGGACACCGGTCATGTCACGGTCTGGGCCAAGGAGGACCCGGCCGATCTGGAAGAGGGGCAGGAGCCCAAGGAGTTCGACGACACCCCGTCGGACTTCGGCCGGATCGCCGCGACCACCGCGCGCCAGGTCATCCAGCAGCGGCTGCGGGACGCCGAGAACGATGTGACCTTCGGTGAGTACGCGCGCCGGGAGGGCGACATCGTCGCCGGGCTGGTCCAGCAGGGCAAGGACCCGAAGAACGTCCTGGTCAAGCTGGACGACAAGCTTGAGGCCATCCTTCCGGTGCAGGAACAGGTGCCGGGTGAGGAGTACACCCACGGTCTCCGGCTGCGTACGTATGTGGTCCGGGTCGCCAGGGGGGTGCGCGGGCCGTCGGTGACGCTCTCCCGTACCCATCCCAATCTGGTGAAGAAGCTCTTCGCGCTGGAGGTCCCGGAGATCGCGGACGGCTCCGTCGAGATCACGGCGATCGCCCGCGAGGCGGGCCACCGCACCAAGATCGCCGTACGGTCGACACGTTCCGGCCTCAACGCCAAGGGCGCCTGCATCGGCCCGATGGGCGCGCGGGTACGCAATGTCATGGCCGAGCTGCTGGGCGAGAAGATCGACATCGTCGACTGGTCGGACGACCCGGCCGAGATGGTGGCGAACGCGCTGTCGCCGGCCCGGGTCAGCAAGGTCGAGGTGGTCGATCTGGGTGCCCGCTCCGCGCGGGTGACCGTGCCGGACTACCAGCTGTCGCTGGCGATCGGCAAGGAAGGGCAGAACGCCCGGCTCGCCGCCCGGCTGACCGGCTGGCGCATCGATATCCGGCCGGACACGGAGCCCACGGACGACGAGCGCGACCGCGGCGACGACCGGGACCGCGGGCGGGACGACCGGGACCGCGGTCGCGACCGCGGCTGAATATCCGGCTCGACCGATCAGGGAGTGGCCGGCGGTGGGGGCCCGTCGCGGTACGCCGCGACCAGGCCCCGCCGGACATCGACGTGATCTTTCGGGCGGCAGGCGTTCGAACCTTGCCCCAAAGGGGTGGGGTCGGCGCGGGGAGGTAGACTTGAGCGTGTCTGGCCGGACGGTCGACCGTGCATGCCCTGAGCGAACCTGCGTGGGCTGCCGGAAGCGAGCGGCCAAGAACGATCTGTTGCGCATCGTGGTGGCCGGAGAACAATGTGTTCCCGATCAACGCGGTACGCTGCCCGGCCGGGGTGCGTATATGCACCCCGCCTTGATCTGTCTCGATCTGGCGGTCCGCCGCCGGGCGTTCCCCCGGGCCTTCCGGGTCCAGGGACCGCTCGACAGCGCGGAGCTGCGCCGGTTTGTCGAGGCGATCGCAGTGCAGGCAGCACTGTAGGAAGAAGTACGGCACGGAACCCCGTGCGGTTCAGGTACCTCGCGAGTTGGAAGTAGGTCGAGATTGCGATGAGCACTCGATGAGTACGCGATGAGTACGCCCATGAAGTAGCGACGGTCCGGCGGTAACCCGGACCTAAAAGGAGCGAAGTGGCTAAGGTCCGGGTATACGAACTCGCCAAGGAGTTCGGCGTGGAGAGCAAGGTCGTCATGGCCAAGCTCCAAGAACTCGGTGAATTCGTCCGTTCGGCGTCGTCGACGATCGAGGCGCCGGTCGTACGCAAACTGACTGACGCTTTGCAGGGGCCCGGCGGCAACGCCGGCAAGCCCGCTGCCAAGCCCGGGGCGCCCCGCAAGGCGACCCCCGCCAGGCCCGCCGCGCCCTCTCCGGCGCAGGCGGCACGTCCCGCTGCCCCCAAGCCCGGTGTCCCGGCCCCCAAGCCGGCCGCCGCCGAGGCCCCCAGGAGCACCCCCTCCGTCGCGCCGACGCCCGGTCCGCGTCCGGCCCCGCGGCCCGCGGCCGCCGCGCCGAAGCCCGCGCCCGCCGCACCGGCGGCCCCGGAGTTCACCGCGCCCCCGTCGGCCCCGGCCGCCGGTCCCCGGCCCGGTGCCACCCCCGGCCCGCGTCCGTCCAACCGCCCCGCGGGCGGCCAGGGCGACCAGCGCCAGGGTGAGCGGCAGAGCGACCAGCGCCAGGGAGACCAGCGCCAGGGCGGCCGCTCCGGCGGTGCGCGCCCCGGCCAGGCCCCGCGTCCCGGTGCCCGCCCCGCGGGCCCGCGTCCTGGCAACAACCCCTTCACCTCGGGTGGCTCCACCGGAATGGCGCGCCCGCAGGCGCCCCGTCCCGGCGGCGCCCCGCGTCCGGGCGGCCCCGGTGCCCCCGGTGCTCCGCGCCCGCAGGGCTCCGGTCAGGGCGGTCCCCGTCCGCAGGCCGGTCCCGGTGGTCAGGGCGGACGTCCCACCCCCGGCGGTATGCCGCGTCCGCAGGCGCCCCGCGCCGCGGGTCCCGGCGGTGGCCCCGGTGGTAACCGTCCGAACCCGGGCATGATGCCGCAGCGTCCCGCTGCCGGTCCGCGTCCCGGTGGTGGCCCCGGCGGTGGCCGTGGTCCCGGTGGCGGCGGTCGTCCCGGCGGTGCCGGTGGCGGCGGCGGTCGTCCCGGTGGCGGCGGCTTCGCGGGCCGTCCCGGTGGCGGCGGCGGTGGCGGTTTCGCCGGTCGCCCGGGTGGCGGCGGCGGAGGCGGCGCTCCGGGCCGTCCCGGTGGCGGCGGCTTCGGTGGCGGCGGTGGCCGTCCCGGCTTCGGCGGACGTCCGGGTGGTCCCGGCGGCCGTGGTGGCACACAGGGCGCGTTCGGCCGTCCCGGCGGGCCCGCCCGTCGTGGCCGTAAGTCGAAGCGGCAGAGGCGCCAGGAGTACGAGGCCATGCAGGCCCCGTCGGTAGGCGGCGTGATGCTGCCGCGCGGCCAGGGCCAGACGGTCCGGCTGTCGCGCGGTGCGTCGCTCACCGACTTCGCGGAGAAGATCAACGCCAACCCGGCGTCGCTCGTCGCCGTGATGATGAACCTCGGCGAGATGGTCACGGCCACGCAGTCCGTCTCCGACGAGACGCTTCAGCTCCTCGCCAGCGAGATGAACTACGTCGTCGAGATCGTCAGCCCCGAGGAGGAGGACCGCGAGCTGCTCGAGTCCTTCGACATCGAGTTCGGCGAGGACGAGGGCGGCGAGGAAGCCCTCGTGTCCCGTCCGCCGGTCGTGACCGTCATGGGTCACGTCGACCACGGTAAGACCAGGCTGCTGGACGCGATCCGCAAGACGAACGTCGTCGCGGGCGAGGCCGGCGGTATCACGCAGCACATCGGTGCGTACCAGGTCGCCACGGACGTCAACGGTGAAGAGCGCAAGATCACCTTCATCGACACCCCGGGTCACGAGGCGTTCACCGCCATGCGTGCCCGTGGTGCCAAGTCCACCGACATCGCGATCCTGGTGGTCGCGGCCAACGACGGTGTGATGCCCCAGACGATCGAGGCGCTGAACCACGCCAAGGCGGCCGACGTGCCGATCGTGGTGGCGGTCAACAAGATCGACGTCGAGGGCGCCGACCCGACCAAGGTGCGCGGTCAGCTCACCGAGTTCGGTCTGGTGGCCGAGGAGTACGGCGGCGACACCATGTTCGTCGACATCTCCGCCAAGCAGGGCCTGCACATCGACAGCCTGCTGGAGGCCGTGGTCCTCACCGCGGACGCCTCGCTCGACCTCCGGGCCAACCCGGAGCAGGACGCGCAGGGTATCGCCATCGAGGCCCACCTCGACCGCGGTCGCGGCGCCGTCGCCACCGTGCTCGTCCAGCGCGGTACGCTGCGCGTCGGTGACACGATGGTCGCCGGTGACGCGTACGGCCGTGTCCGGGCGATGCTCGACGACAACGGCAACAACGTCGAGGAAGCGGCGCCGTCGACGCCGGTCCTGGTCCTGGGTCTCACCAACGTCCCCGGCGCCGGCGACAACTTCCTCGTGGTCGACGAGGACCGCACCGCCCGGCAGATCGCCGAGAAGCGTGCCGCCCGTGAGCGGAACGCGGCCTTCGCCCGCAGGGGCGTCCGGTTCTCCCTGGAGAACCTGGACGAGGCCCTCAAGGCCGGTCTGGTGCAGGAACTCAACCTCATCATCAAGGGCGACGCGTCCGGTTCGGTGGAGGCCCTCGAGTCCTCGCTGCTCCAGCTCGACGTCGGCGACGAGGTCGACATCCGGGTCCTGCACCGCGGTGTGGGTGCGGTCACCGAGTCGGACATCGACCTGGCCATGGGCTCCGACGCCATCGTGATCGGCTTCAACGTGCGCGCCGCGGGGCGTGCCGCGCAGATGGCCGAGCGCGAAGGCGTGGACGTCCGCTACTACTCGGTCATCTACCAGGCGATCGAGGAGATCGAGTCCGCCCTCAAGGGCATGCTCAAGCCGGAGTACGAAGAGGTCGAGCTCGGTACGGCGGAGATCCGCGAGGTCTTCCGCTCGTCCAAGCTGGGCAACATCGCGGGTGTTCTCATCCGCTCCGGCGAGGTCAAGCGGAACACCAAGGCCCGGCTCGTCCGCGATGGCAAGGTCATCGCGGAGGACCTCAACATCCAGGGTCTGCGCCGCTTCAAGGACGACGTCACCGAGATCCGCGAAGGCTTCGAGGGCGGTATCAACCTCGGAAACTTCAACGACATCAAGATCGACGACGTCATCGCGACGTACGAGATGCGCGAGAAGCCGCGCGGCTGACGCACGGCAACCGGTCCGGGGCCGGTCGACGGGACGCATATTCCGTCGATCGGCCCCGGCCGTTCCGTGTACGGTTCTCGTGCCCCTGCCAAGCGCTGGCAGGGCATCTGAACCCGTACCGGCGGGGATCCGGAAACGCATGTATGTGGGGACGCTGTCCTTCGATCTGCTCCTCGGCGACGTACGGTCGTTGAAGGAGAAACGCTCGGTCGTCCGGCCCATCGTCGCCGAGCTCCAGCGGAAATTCGCGGTGAGCGTGGCGGAGACCGGCGACCAGGACCTTCATCGCAGGGCCGAGATCGGTCTCGCGGTGGTGTCCGGGGACTGGGCGCACCTCACGGATGTGCTGGACCGGTGCGAGCGCATGGTCGCCGGCCACCCCGAGGTGGAGCTGCTGTCGGTACGACGGCGGCTGCACGGCGATGAAGACTGACCAGTACACAAGAGAACCCCAGAAGGAAGAGTGACGGACCGGTGACCGACAACGCGCGGGCCCGCAAGCTGGCCGATCGCATCCAGGTCGTGGTCGCGGAGACCCTGGACCGCCGTATCAAGGACCCGCGACTGGGCTTCGTGACCATCACGGACGCCCGTGTCACCGGCGACCTGCGGGAGGCCACGGTCTTCTACACGGTCTACGGCGACGACGAGGAGCGCGCGGCCTCCGCGGCGGCCCTGGAGAGCGCCAAGGGCGTCCTCCGCTCCGAGGTGGGCCGTCAGACGGGCGTCCGCTTCACCCCGACACTGGCGTTCGTGCCCGACGCCCTGCCCGACAACGCCCGCACCATCGAGGACCTCCTCGACAAGGCGCGCGCCAAGGACGCGGAGGTACGGGAGGTGTCGACCGGCAAGACCTACGCGGCCGGGGCCGACCCCTACCGCAAGGACGACGACACCGACAACACGGACGGCGCCGCCGCGGAATGACTCAGCAGAACACGACGCCCGACGGGCTTGTCATCGTGGACAAGCCGTCGGGCTTCACTTCGCACGACGTCGTCGCCAAGATGCGCGGGATCGCCAGAACCCGGCGCGTCGGCCACGCCGGCACCCTCGACCCCATGGCGACGGGCGTCCTCGTCCTCGGCGTGGAGCGGGCCACGAAGCTTCTCGGCCATCTCGCGCTGACCGAGAAGGAGTACCTCGGCACGATCCGGCTGGGGCAGAACACCGTCACCGATGACGCGGAAGGGGAGATCACCTCCTCCGCCGACGCCTCCGCGGTGAAGCGCGAGGCCATCGACGCCGGGATCGCGGCGCTGACCGGCGCCCTCATGCAGGTGCCGTCCAAGGTCAGTGCCATCAAGATCGACGGCAAGCGGTCGTACGCGCGCGTGCGCGGCGGCGAGGAGTTCGAGATCCCGGCCCGTCCGGTGACCGTCTCCTCGTTCCGGCTCTACGACGTCCGTGAGGCGGTCGCGGAGGACGGCACTCCGGTCCTCGACCTGGTCGTCTCCGTCGTCTGCTCCTCCGGTACGTACATCCGCGCCCTCGCCCGCGACCTGGGCGCCGGCCTCGGGGTGGGCGGCCATCTCACCGCGCTGCGCAGGACCCGGGTGGGCCCCTACGCGCTGGACGCCGCGAGGACGCTTGAGCAGCTCCAGGAGGAGCTGACCGTGATGCCGGTCGCCGAGGCCGCCGCGGCGGCCTTCGCGCGCTGGGACGTGGACGAGCGGCGCGCCAAGCTGCTGATCAACGGCGTACGGCTGGACATGCCCTCGTACGCGACCGGACCGGTCGCCGCGTTCGACCCCGAGGGGCGCTTCGTGGCGCTGGTCGAGGAGCAGAACGGCAAGGCCAAGAGCCTCGCGGTCTTCGGCTGAACCACCCCACCGTGGGGCGGCCGGGCAGCCTGCCCGCCCCACGGTCCCCCGCACGGAGAGGGACCCGTCCACCGCGCGGGGTTCTCCGGTGCCGGTGAGGGCCGTGGGCGCCGGGCATGGCAGTCTTAGAGCTGCGTAATCGGCAATGACGTACAGAGTTTCGGCGAGGAGCGGTCAGAGTGCAGCGCTGGCGTGGCTTGGAGGACATCCCCCAGGACTGGGGGCGCAGCGTCGTCACCATCGGCTCCTACGACGGGGTGCACCGCGGTCACCAGCTGATCATCGGACGAGCGGTGGAGCGGGCGCGCGAGCTGGGGGTCCAGTCGGTCGTCGTGACCTTCGACCCGCACCCCAGCGAGGTCGTGCGCCCCGGCAGCCACCCGCCCCTGCTCGCGCCCCACCACCGGCGCGCCGAGCTGATGGCGGACCTGGGGGTGGACGCGCTGCTGATCCTCCCCTTCACCCTGGAGTTCTCCAAGCTGTCGCCCGCCGACTTCATCGTGAAGGTCCTGGTCGACAAGTTGCACGCCCGCGCGGTCATCGAGGGCCCGAACTTCCGCTTCGGCCACAAGGCGGCCGGCAATGTCGCCGTCCTCGCCGATCTCGGCGTGACCTACGACTACGAGGTCGAGGTCGTCGACCTCTACGTCACCGGCGAGGCGGGCGGCGGCGAGCCCTTCTCGTCCACCCTCACCCGCAGACTGGTCGCCGAGGGCGACGTCGCGGGCGCGGCGGAGATCCTGGGCCGGCCGCACCGGGTGGAGGGCGTGGTCGTACGCGGAGCGCAGCGCGGCCGCGAACTCGGCTTCCCGACGGCCAACGTGGAGACCTTGCCGCACACCGCGATCCCGGCGGACGGGGTGTACGCGGGGTGGCTGACGGCGGACGGGGAACGGATGCCGGCGGCGATCTCGGTGGGCACGAATCCGCAGTTCGAGGGGACGGAGCGGACGGTCGAGGCGTATGCGATCGACCGGGTGGGGCTGGATCTGTACGGGCTGCATGTGACGGTGGACTTCTTGTCGTATGTGCGGGGGCAGCGGAAGTTCGAGTCGATCGACGCGCTGCTGGAAGCGATCAGGGACGACGTGAAGAGGTCGCGGGCGCTCACTGAGGCGTATGACGCGTAGCGGCCGGCGGTTCGTTTCGGCTGGGGCCGGTGGTGCGGTGCGGGTTGTCGCCGGGGTGCGCTCCGGGGCAACCCGGCCGTGCGCGAGGCGAGCCGGCCCCGGGCACCACGACGACGGCCCCGCACCACGGCCCCCCGCCGGAGGCGAAACCGCCGCCTACCGACCCGCTCCCACCCAGTGGCACGCCACCTGCGTCGCCGCCCCACCCATCAGCACCGGCAGCGCCGACGTCCGGCATCTCTCCGCCACCCCCGCCCTCTCCGCCTCCCCCGACGCCAGCACCTGGCACCGCGCGTGGAAGCGGCAGCCCGTCGGGATGCGGGACGGGTCCGGGGGTTCGCCCGTGAGGATGACCGGGGGGCCGTCCGACTCCGGGAGGACGGACAACAGCGCCTGCGTGTAGGGGTGCTGAGGGTTCGTCAGTACGTCCTCGACCGGACCCGTCTCCACGATCCGGCCCAGATACATCACCGCCACCCGGTCCGCGATGTTCCACGCGAGGCCCAGGTCGTGCGTCACGACCAGCGCGGAGAGGCCTAGTTCGTCGCGCAGGGAGAGCAGGAGCGCCAGGATCTCGCCCCGTACCGACGCGTCCAGGGACGCCACCGGCTCGTCCGCGACGATCAGTTCGGGCTTCAGGACCAGCGCGCCGGCGATGACGACGCGCTGGCGCTGGCCGCCGGACAGCTCGTGCGGGTAGCGCAGGAAGAAGCGCTCGGGCGGGCGCAGGCCGGCGCGGGAGAGCGCCTCGGCGACGGCCTCGCGTTCGTCGCCCCCGTAGCCATGGATCCGCAGGCCCTCGGCCACCGCGTCGTACACCGTATGGCGCGGGTTGAGGGAGCCGCTCGGATCCTGGAGTACCAGCTGGACCCGCTTGCGGTAGGCCTTGAGGGTGCGGGAGCCGTACCCCAGCGGTTCGCCGGCGAAGCTGACCCCGCCGTCGGTGGGCGGCACCAGACCGAGCAGGGTGCGTGCCAGCGTGGTCTTGCCGCAGCCGGACTCGCCGACCAGCGCGACGATCTCGCCGGGGCCGATGTCGAGGTCGACACCGTCGACGGCGCGGGCCGGAGGCGCGCCGCGCCGGCCGGGGAAGGTGACGTTCAGTCCGGCGGCCGAGAGCAGGGGGGCAGCGGGCATGGGTGGCTCCTGAGGGGTGGTCGCGGACGCCGTCATGGACGTACCTCAGCGGGTGCCGTCGAGCCCACCCGTACGCATGCCGCCCGGCGGTCCTGGCCCGCGTCCCGCAGCTCCTGGTCGTCGGTCGCGCAGGAGTCCAGCGCGACCGGGCAGCGCGGATGGAACGTACAGCCGGACGGCAGCGCCGACGGGTCGGGCGGGTCGCCGGGCAGCCCGCGGGGGGCGCGCCGTGACGCGGGGTCCCCGATGCGGGGGAAGGCGGCGGAGAGCGCCCGGCCGTACGGGTGCTCGGCGGCGTCGTACACCGTGCGCGCCGGGCCCTCCTCGACGATCCGGCCCGCGTACATCACGGCGAGCCGGTCGCAGGTGTCCGAGAGGACCGCCAGGTCGTGGCTGATCATCAGCAGGCTGATGCCCTGGTCCGCGACGAGCTGTTCGATCAGCCGCAGGATCTGCGCCTGGATCATCACATCGAGCGCGGTGGTCGGCTCGTCCGCGACGATCAGCCGCGGATCGCAGGCGAGCGCCATCGCGATCATCACGCGCTGGCGCTGGCCGCCGGAGAGTTCGTGTGGATAGGCGTCCGCGCGGGCGGCCGGCAGCCCGACCTGTTCCAGCAGTTCGCCGGCGCGCGAGCGGGCCGCGGCGGGGGTGGCGCGCCGGTGCAGCAGTACCGGTTCGGCGATCTGGTCCCCGATCCGGTGCACCGCGTTGAGCGAGTGCATCGCGCCCTGGAAGACGATCGACGCCCCGGCCCACCGAACGGCGCGCAGCCGCCCCCACTTCATCGTGAGGACGTCCTCGCCGTCGAGCAGGATCTCCCCGGACAGCCGCGCGGAGGCGGGCAGCAGCCTGAGCAGCGCGAGCGCGAGAGTGGACTTGCCGCACCCCGACTCACCGGCGATGCCCAGCTTGCGGCCGGACTCGACGGTGAGATCGACACCCCGTACGGCGGGCACGGCCGAGGGACCGGAGCCGTACGTGACATGGAGGTCCTTGATCTCCAGCAGGGTCGTATCGGTCAACGGGCCACCCCCAGCTTCGGGTTGAGCACGGCCTCGATCGCACGGCCGCAGAGTGTGAAGGCGAGGGCGACGAACGCGATCGCGATACCGGGCGGTGCCAGATACCACCAGTGCCCCGAGGAGACCGCGCCCGCCTCGCGCGCGTCCTGGAGCATGCCGCCCCAGGAGATGATCAGGGGATCGCCGAGTCCGAGGAAGGCGAGCGTCGCCTCCGTCAGGATGGCGCTGGAGATGCCGAGGGTGGTCTGCGCGAGCACCAGCGGCATCACGTTGGGCAGCACATGGCGCGTCATGATGTGCCCGTGGCCGCCGCCGAGCGCACGGGCGCGCTCGATGTACGGACGGGACTCGACGGCGATGGTCTGGGCCCGTACCAGCCGTGCCGTGGTCGGCCAGCTGGTGACACCGATCGCCAGGATCACCGTCCAGATGGACCGTGACATGACCGTCGCGAGGACGATCGCCAGCACGAGCGTCGGCATCACCAGGAACCAGTCGGTGATCCGCATGACCACGGTCGCGAACCAGCCGCCGTAGTGCCCGGCGATGACCCCGACGAGGGTGCCGATGGCCACCGACAGCGCGGCGGCCAGCAGCCCCACGGTCAGCGAGATCCGGGCGCCCCAGATCAGCAGGCCGAGCAGCGAGCGCCCGAACTGGTCCGTACCGAGCGGGAATTCACCGCTCGGCTTCTCCAGGGCCGTACCGGGCGCGTTGGTCACGCTCCGCACGTCGCCGCCGACGAGCAGCGGCGCGAAGAGGGCGATCAGCGCGATGAACGCGAGCCCGGCGAGGCCGAGGAGTCCGGCGCGGTGCGTCCGGTACTCCTTCCAGAAGCGGGCCGCCGAGCCGCGCCGGCGGGCCCAGGCGAGCGAGGAGGCCGACGGCGACGAGGGGTCCGCGGAGGCCGGGGTCTTCTCCAGGGTCATCGGCCCACCCGGGGATCGAGGAGCGGATAGAACAGGTCGGCGAGGAGGTTCATCAGGATCATCGCCCCGGCGAACACGACGAACAGCCCCTGGACGAGGGGCAGATCGGGCACGCTCAGCGCCTGGTAGAACAGTCCGCCGAGACCGGGCCAGGAGAAGACCGTCTCGACGAGGATCGAACCGGCCGCCACATGGCCCAGGTTGATGAAGACCATGGTGACGGTGGGCAGCAGGGCGTTCGGCACCGCGTGCCGGCGCCGTACGAGATCGTCCCGCAGCCCCTTCGCCCGCGCGGTCGTCAGATAGTCGCCGCCCATCTCGTCCAGCAGCGAGGACCGCATGACGAGCAGCGTCTGCGCGTATCCGACCGCGACCAGCGTGGCCACCGGCAGCACCATGTGGTGCGCCACATCGAGGACGTAACCGAAGCCGGACGAGTCGCCCGACTCCATACCGCCGGTGGGGAACAGACCGGGGATCGGGCCGAGGCCCACCGAGAAGACGATGATCAGCAGCAGCCCGAGCCAGAAGGACGGGACGGACCAGAGCGTCAGCGCCACACCGGTGTTGAGGCGGTCGCCGAGGCTGCCGTTGCGCCAGGCGGAGCGGGTGCCGAGCCAGAGGCCCAGCGCCGAGTAGATCACCACGGCGACACCCGTGAGGAGCAGTGTCGCGGGCAGCTTCTCGGCGATCAGCTCACCGACCGGCGCGTGGAACTGGTACGAGGTGCCGAGATCGCCGGTCAGCGCCCGGCCGACGTAGTCGGTGAACTGCTGCCACAGCGGCAGATCGAGCCCGAACTGCTTGCGCAGCGTGGCCAGTTGCTCGGCGGAGGTCGGTACGCCACGGGTCATGGCCTTGACCGGGTCGCCGGGGATGATCCGGAAGAGGAAGAAGCTGGTGACGAGGACGGCGAGCAGCGAGACGGCGGCGCCGCCCAGCTTGCCCGCCACATAGAGCGGATACGCGGTCCTGGTGCCCGAGGTGGCGGGGGCGGGGCCGGACGGCCCGGTCTTCACCGGGCCGTCGACGGCGTCCCACACCACACCGGGGGTGCTTGCGGTGCTCATCGGTTATTCACGGTCTTCCGCGGTGGAACGGCGACGCATCGCGACGAAGAGACCGAGGGCGGCGACGACCACGACAGCGGCCCCGATCCCGATCACCACACCGGTCGAGGAAGAGCTGCCGGAACCGCCGCCGTCATCGGCCGGCACTGCGGACCACCAGCTCCAGTAGCCGTCCTGGCCCCAGAGGTTGCCGGCGGCCTCCGGCATCGTCGTGATCGACTTGATCTGGTCGGTACGGTACGCCTCGACCGCGTTCGGGTAGGCCATGACATTCATGTACCCGGTGTCGTACAGCCGCGATTCCATCTGCTTGACCAGTTCCGCGCGTTTGGCCGGGTCGTACTCCGCCGACTGCTGCGCGTAGAGGTCGTCGAACCGCTTGTCGCAGATGAAGTTGTCCGTGGCGCCGCTGTCCTTGGGGGTGGCGGGGAGCGCGTCGCACGTGTGAATGGAGAGTACATAGTCGGGATCGGGGTTGACCGACCAGCCGTCGAACGCCAGGTCGTAGTCGCCCGCGAGCCAGGGGTCGGAGACATTGTCGAGACACTCGACCTTCAGCCCGATGCCGAGCTCTCCCCACCACTCCTGGAGATACTTCCCGATGGCCTTGTCGTTCGGGTCCGTGGCATGGCAGAGGATCCGGAAGTCGAGCGGCTTGCCGTCCTTGCCGACGCGCTTGCCCGCGGCGTTCTTCTGATATCCGGCCGCGTCAAGGGTCTTGGCCGCCTCGGCGGGGTCGTACGCGATGGTCTGTTCGGCCGAGGGCTCCCAGAAGTACGCGTCGAAGCGCGGCGGAATATAGCCCTTGCCCTCGACGGCGTGGCCCTGGAAGACCTTGTCGATGACGGTCTTGCGGTCGACGGCCTGGAACAGCGCCTTGCGGACCGCCGGATCCAGCAGCGCGGCATGCCCGTTGCCGAACTTCTCGCCGTTCTTCGAGCGGGCGCCGGGGTTGGTGGCGAGCGCGTAGAAGCGGCGCCCCGGGGCGTCATTGACCTTGATATTGTCGGCGCTCTTCAGCGCCGCGGCCTGGGCCGGGGTGAGGTTGGCGGCGAAGGACACCTCACCCTTCTGGAGCGCCGCGACGGCCGCGTCCCCGTCCTTGTAGTACTTGAGCACCAGCTCGTCGAACTTGGGCGCACCGCGCCAGAAGTCCTTGTTCGGCTTGAGCTTGATGTACTGGTCGACCTTGTAGTCCGTGATGACGAACGGTCCGTTGCCGACGATCGGGAACTGCTTGTCGTTGTTGAACTTGGAGAAGTCGCCGACCTTCTCCCAGATGTGCTTGGGCACGATCGGGACATCGAGCGCGGTCATCGTGGCCTGGGGCTTGTCCAGCTCGATGACGAGCGTCTCCGGGTCGGGCGCGGTGACCTTCTTGAAGTTGGAGGTGAAGCTGCCGTTGGCGGTGGCCGCGTTCTCGTCCGTCATCATCTTGTTGAACGTCCAGGCGGCGTCCTCGGCGGTCGCCTGGACGCCGTCGGACCACTTCGAGTCCTTGCGGATGGTGAAGGTCCACGTCAGCTTGTCCGCGGAGGGCTTCCAGGCGGTGGCGAAGCCGGGGACCGTGTGCGCGTCCTTGGGGTCGTAGTTGGTCAGATACTCGTAGGTCAGCCGGTGGACGCTGGTACTGACCAATTTCTGGGCCAGGAACGGGCTGAGGGAGTCGACGCTCTGGCTGACCGCGACGGTGAGGACCTTCTTGCCGTCGGCGGCCTGGGCCTGCTGGGGCGCCGGAAGCAGCGGGTTGAGGGGGATCACGGTCCCGGCCACGAGCGCGGCGGAGGCGGCACCGGAGGCCAGGAGCAGACGGAGACGGGGGCGTTGCCGGACGGGCTGCCGGGCGGGCTGCCGGGGCGTGCGCGGGAAGACTCTTTCGACCATGGACGCTGACCTCGTGTTATCACTCGCACGGAGAAGCCGGGTTACTGCTGATTCGCCAACTGGTGAAGCGAAGGTTTATCAGCGCCCGTCCGGCTGAGTCAACGGCCGCCCATACCCCGTGTGGTCTGCGGGAATAGGGCGAGGGGCCGCACCGTGAAGACGGTGCGGCCCCTCATTGGTCTCTACCTCTGATGCCTTACTGCTGAGGCGCTGGCGGTGCCTGTGGGGGCGGCTGTTGCTGCCAGCCCTGCTGGTCTCCGGGCCCCGGGTACGGTCCCGCCTGCTGCTGGGGCGGGTAGGGGTACGGCGGCTGCTGTTGCGGATGGTGCGGCTGCTGCGGGTAGTGCTGGGGATGCTGCTGGGGCGCGTACGGCTGACCCTGCGCGGGCTGGCCGTACGGGGGCTGACCCGGCATCGGCTGCTGGCCGGGACCCGGCATCGGCGGCGCGAGATGCGGCGGCGGCTGGCCGTCCGCGGTCCACAGCCCCTGCGCCTGCTGGGCCCGTACGAAGTCCTCCGCGACCATCGCGGAGAGATTGAAGTACGCCTCACGCGTCTTGGGCCGCATCATGTCGAGGTCCACCTCGGCACCGGCCGCCAGATGCTCGTCGAACGGCACCACGATCACCCCGCGGCAGCGGGTCTCGAAGTGCTGCACGATGTCATCGACCTTGATCATCTTGCCGGTCTCGCGCACCCCCGAGATCACCGTGAGGGAGCGCTGCACCAGTTCGGCGTAGCCGTGCGCGGACAGCCAGTCGAGCGTGGTCGACGCGCTGCTCGCGCCGTCGACGGACGGGGTCGAGATGATGATCAGCTGGTCGGCCAGATCCAGCACCCCGCGCATCGCGCTGTAGAGCAGACCGGTGCCCGAGTCCGTGAGGATGATCGGGTACTGCTTGCCCAGGACCTCGATCGCGCGCCGGTAGTCCTCGTCGTTGAACGATGTGGAGACGGCCGGGTCCACATCGTTGGCGATGATCTCCAGACCGGAGGGCGCCTGCGAGGTGAACCTGCGGATGTCCATATAGCTGTGCAGATGCGGGATCGCCTGGACCAGGTCACGGATGGTCGCGCCCGTCTCACGCCGTACGCGGCGGCCGAGCGTGCCGGCGTCCGGGTTGGCGTCGATCGCCAGGATCTTGTCCTGCCGCTCGGTGGCGAGGGTGGAGCCCAGTGCCGTGGTCGTCGTGGTCTTGCCGACACCGCCCTTGAGACTGATGACCGCGATCCGGTAGCAGGAGAGCACCGGCGTACGGATCAGTTCGAGCTTGCGCAGCCGCTCCGCCTCCGCGGCCTTTCCGCCGAGCTTGAAGCGCGAACCGCCGGACGGGTTGCGGCTGCTCTTGGGCTTCGGCTTGTTGTTGCGCAGCAGCCGGTCGGAGGAGAGCTCCACGGCGGCCGTGTAGCCGAGCGGAGCGCCGGGCACGGACCGCTCACGGTGGTCGTGCGAGACGGCGGACGGCCAGGCGGCGCCGGTACGGGGGTCCACCGGCGGGGCCCCGGGCGCCGGCTGCTGGTGGGGCTGCGGCTGGGCCTGGTGCGGCTGAGCGCCGTGCGGGGGCTGCTGGGCTTGCTGGGCAGGGAGGTTGGGGGCGGCGGGCACGGGCGGATGGGACGCCTGCGGAGGCAGCGGCGCGGGAGCGCCGGCGCCCGGCTGACCGGCGCCCGCCTGCTGACCGGGGAGTCCCGGCTGGCCCGGTTGTCCCGGCTGGCTCTGCTGAGGGAATCCGTAGCCGCCCGGCGCTCCCTGCTGGCCCTGCTGCGGGAAGCCGTAACCGCCTTGCGGGGCGGGCTGGTACGGGCCCGGCTGCCCCTGCTGGTGCGGGAACCCGTAACCGGCCGGTGCGCCCTGGGCGTCCGGACCGGGTACGGCGGGCGGCAACGCGGCGGGGGCGGGGTGGCCCTGCTGCTGTGCGGGCTGCGGCGGCTGGCCGGGCTGGACCTGGTGGGGGAAGCCGTACCCGCTCTGCGGCGGCTGTCCTGGCCAGGCGTTCGGAGCCGGCGCGGCGCTCTGCGGCTGGGGCTCGGGCTGCGGCTGTGCCTGCGCAGGGGCCTGTACGGGCCACTGCGGCGCGGCCGTCGGCGCTGCGGGCTGGTACGCGGGCGGCAGCGGGGGCAGTCCGGGGCTCTGGGCGGCGGCCGGCTGAGGGGCCCAGGGTTGGGCCGGCGCGGGGGCCGGGGGAGCGTCCTGGGGCCCGTGCGCGGGTGCGGCGTCCGCCGAGGGAACGGCGTCCGCGATCGCGTCCACCGGCGCGAGGGCGGCCGGTTCGCCGGAGTGGGCGGTCTTGTCGCCGTCGCGTTCGTCGTCGTCCTCGTCGTCCGCACGCTCGCGGGAGCCCTCGGCCTCGTCCGGAACCTCGGGCTCCGGCGGAGCCCCGGCCTCCGCGACCGGATCGGCCGCCGCCTTCGGTACGTCGGGAGCCTCGGCTCCCTCCGTCTCCGTACGGTCGGCAACCACCGCGGGTGCGGGTGCGGGTGCGGGTGTGGACTCAGCCTCGGACGTGGTCTCGGGTTCGGGCTCGCTCGCGCGTACGGCCTCCGCGGCGTCCGGTCCCTCGGGGGCGCCGGACTCGGCGCTCTCCGCGGCCCTGTTCTTCGCCGCCTCCTGCTCGGCGATCTCCCGCTGGAGAGACGCCGGGGAGAACCGCATGGTCGACCCGCTCTCGACATCCCCGCCGCCGAACGGCTCAGGCGCGGCGTGACCGGGCTCCGCGACAGGAGCCGGGTCCGAAGCCGGGGTCGGGTCCGGAGCCGGTGTCGGGGGCCCCGGCGGCGCCGGGGCCCAGTTGGGTTCGAAGCCGCTGCCCGCGGGCAGCCCCGGTACGGCGACGGGCGCGCCGTCGGGCGGTGGGGGAGGAGTCGTGAACGACGCGGGTGGCGGCGTGCTCGCCGCGCCACCACCGGACGTGTCCCCCGGCGCGTTCTGCGTATACCAGGCCGGCGGGGTGTAGTCGATGGTGAACTCACCCGTCATCTCGGGCTCCGCGTCGGACTGATCGTCCGCGGCAGGCCGGTTCCAGCCTCCGCGGATCTCGTCCCGATCGCCCTTCACTTTGCCTCCTGGTGTGGTCGAGCACCCTTGTGCCGTGGTGGGTGGGGGCGACCGAATCTGTACGTCCGGTCCGCCCGGCTCTTCCCCTTACGACGCGGTCGGCCTTTCCACAGGTTCAACGCTGCCGCGCCCACACCCACCCTAATCGTCAACGGCGCCGACACGTCAGGCCGGACCGGTCCGTCAACGGCCGTCCGGTACAACACGTACCGCACTCCAGCTGCCCTCAAGTGAACATTCCAGGGCGGAGAGTGAACGGGACGAGTGGTCAAATCCGTACATCTCTGTACGAGATCCTGGCGAAACCCACACCGGCCGGGCGCAGCGACGGCTCGTGGCCGGGTCTGTGCCCCTCGGGTGTGCGCTGCCCAACAATCCGGTCTCGGTGTCGAATGCCCCGGGTACTCGTAGGGGGCGCGCTCCGTGAGAAGCGCGCCCCCTACAGAGAGGTCCTGAGCCCTGACCGCCTCAGCGCAGATCGAACTCGCCGTCACGCGCGCCGAGTACGAACGCCCGCCACTCCGCCTCGGTGTAGCGCAGCACGGTCTCCGGATCGATGGACGACCGCATCGCGACAGCCCCCTCGGGCAGATAGGCGATCTCGACCCGCTCCTCGTCCGCGCTCGTGCCGGGGGCGCCGATCCACTCGACACCCGAGATGTCGAGGGCGTACAGCTCTTCCTTCTCCTGTGCGCTCCCCATCAGTCAAGCTTCCCTTCGGTAACGGCCGACGTCACTTCGGACATCTTAGGACAGCCCCCTCAATCCGGCAGCGGGCTCAGGTAAGTTCGACGCCTGTTCGCGCGGTGCGCACACAACGTGGAGATCCGGTGCCGAATCCCGTCCCGAATCCAGTGCCGCATCCGCCGGCGGAGTCAGTCCATCCGGCGCGCGACACCCAGCAGTCCGGTCTCGGCGTCCGTGGCGCCCGTCATCACCCAGTGGCGCTCACGCCCGGCGCACCAGAGCGTTACACCGTCCGCGAGCGTGGGCAGTGCCTCGCACTCGACCCGCGACAGCCCCAGGATCCTGCCGATCTGCTCGGCCTCCTGCGGCGACACCCGCTGGACACCCACCAGGGTGGCCGCCCGCATCAACCGGGGCGCGACCGGGCTCAGATACGGCAGAAGGGTCAGCACCGACTGCCATGGCGACGACACCACGCGCCCCCGCGGCGGCCGCATGCCGCAGTCCCGGATCACCACGACGGGGCTGCCCACCGTCGCACCCATCGGCGGGACGCGGCCGACCTCGTGCAGCGTGATGCAGTCCAGCCCCGCGCCCGCCGCCTGCGCCAGCCGGGTCCACGCCTGGGCGCGCCCGGTCTCGACCGCCACCCGCGCGCCCGTGCCCGCCGCGCGCAGCGCCAGCACCTGGGCCGTCCACAGCCCGCCGATCAGCAGCACGTCGTACGGCGTCGAACGGTGGAACCCCACCAACTGGGGGCGCCCCTCCGCGTCATCACCGATCACCACTCCGTCGTCCCCGACGGGCAGCGACAGCGCGCGCAGATCCTCGATGGCCAGCGTGTGTCCCGCGTGACGGGGGCCGCGCAGCCCCCGCAGTCCACGCGCCGTTCCGCTCGCGGCGGTCATCGCGCACCTCCCAGGGGCAGCGTCGCGAGCACGCCGGGCAGCTGTTCGCGGTCCAGCCGTACGAGACCGACCTTCGCCGACCGCGCCGCCTGCTCCAACGACCGCCGTACCCGCACCAGTCCGGTGTCGGTGCCGCCGGTGATCCGTACATGACCGGACATGGTCATCGAGCCCCGGTGCGGACCGCGCCGCAGGGTGAGGCTGAAGGTCGTCGCGTACGCCGGCGCCGCCGTGAGCAGCGCCGCCAGCTTGGGCAGCGGGGTCGCGGCGCGCCCCAACTCGGGCCAGCGGGCCACCGCGTACGTCGTGTGCCAGCGGTTGTCGCACCGCCACACACGCGGCGTCTCGGCCGTACGCCGACGGGGCGCGGCCTCCGGCCGGCCCGTGCGGGCGGACAGCGCCGGACTCGCGCACGCCGATGTCGCCATGGTGGAGTTCAGCTCGTCCTGGTCCAGCACCACCGCCCGGAAACCCGCGCCGGTGATACGGCTCGCCACATGGTCCGCCACCCGCACCAGACAGCGCTGGGCGCCCTCGATCCCGCCGCCACGGGCCTCGACGGCCTCCCGGCACAGCTCCGGATCCAGCTTCACGGCCACCCAGGTGAGCCGCAGCGCGGGCGCTCCGGTCTTGTCCTGGAGCGGGGCGTACGAGAGCCGGGCCACCGACTGCTCGGGAAGATGCGGCGCGGGCGCGGCCCGTACCTGCTGCACCAACTGCACCGACTCCAGCATGATGTCGTCGACCTCAAGGGCGTCGCCCAGGAGCGAGAGCGGGAGCGCCCGCGCGCCGAACACCGGGCGCAGCGCGTCGCTGCTCGCCTCGACCCGTACCACCGCCGTGAGGAACGTGCCGTCACCGAGCATGCCGACCGTACGGCGGGTCCGGTCGACGTAGGTGAACGGGCGGAATCCCGGCACGTTCTCCACGACCGGGACCAGCGACGGGTCGACCTCCCAGGCACAGGGCTCCGCCGCCCGTCTGCGGGAGCGCAGGGCGAGGGCCGTGGACACCCAGTCCTGTATGGCGTGACCGCGGCGGCGTATCACGGCGAACAGCACCAGCGCGGCGGCGGCGACGAGCGTGGGCACCAGCCAGAGCCCGCCGAGCGCCCCGCCGATCAGGGCCAGCGCGGCCGCCGCCTCGATCAGCACCAGTTGACGCAGTTGGAAGGGACCGACGCGGCTGGTGCGCGACAGGGCGCGCGGACTCGTGGCCGAGGGGACGGCCGACGCGGACGCCACCGGCCGTGCGTTGCTGCGTTGCCGTCGGGAATTGTTACCGGACTGGTCAGGGGGTTGTCCGGTGGTCCGCCCATTGCGCTCGCGCGTCGCCGTACCCATCGCCGCGTTGCCCCCTCGTGTCCGTAATTACCAATTTTCCCACGGGCGTTGACCGGCCGATCACCCTACCTGAGCAGTGCGACGGGAGCGCCAGCATGCATAGTAGGGGGCTGGTACGACAGCAGGCCCGCTCGGCGAGTGTGGGAGCCTGGTCGCCCGGTGGGGGAGAGGGACAGCGGACAGATGGCATCACGACGGGACGAACTCAACGCCTACACCTTCGCGAAGCGAAGGCTGATCGCGCAGTTCGTACAGCCGAGCCCGACCGGCTCGGAGGAGGGCGCGCCCCGACCGCTTCGCGCGGTGGTGCCCGGCGCGATCGTCGGTGTGGTGGTTCTCGCGGTGTTCGGCGCCTGGGGAATGTTCAAACCCGTGGCGCCGAAGGGCTGGGACAAGCCCAGGGAGAACGTCATCATCGCCAGCAAGTCCACCACTCGCTATGTGGTGCTGGAGACCGGCGGCAAGAGTCAGCTCCATCCCGTCCTGAACATGTCCTCCGCCAAACTCCTCCTCGACCCGGACAAGGTCAAGGTCATCAACGTCGACGAGTCGGTGCTCGACAACGGCAAGATCCCGCACGGCGCCACCCTCGGCATTCCCTACGCCCCCGACCGGCTGCCCGATGCCAAGGAGGCCGGGTCCACCAAGCGATGGGCGGTCTGCGAGCGGCCCGGCGAGGGCGGCAGGGCCATCCAGAAGGCGTCCTTCGTCCTCGCCGAACGCGAGCAGAAGAAGACCGAGGGCAGCGGCCAACTGCGCGGCGGTGAGCTGCTGTACGTGGAGGCGCCCGACCGGACGCGCTACGTCGTGGACGCCGAGGGCAAGGCGTACGAGGTGGAGAAGGACGAACTGCTGCTGCGCCAGCTGGTGGGTCTGGGCACCAAGCCCCAGCGGGTGTCAGCGGGCTGGCTGGACACGCTGCACAAGGGGGACAGGATCACGTTCCCCGAGATCGACGGCCCCCCTGGCGTCGACGCCGGCGCCCCCGGTGCGCTGGAGCCCGAGGCCAACAAGGTGGGCATGGTCCTCACCGCCACCGACGGCACCAGGAACCAGCACTACCTGGTCCTGCAGGGCCGGGTCGCCCCCGTCTCGGACTTCACCGCGAAGCTGCTGCTCAGCAGCAAGGATCTGATCAGCGTCGGCCAGGCGGGCAAGGCGAGGCCGGTCAGCCCGGGTGCCATCGAGCCGGGCGAGGCGTTCGGGCAGGACCTGGACTGGCCGGACAACGCGCCGAAGTCCGTCAACTCCGCGAGCACCGCCGAGGACAGCCGCAACACCGTGTGCAACGTGCTGCGCGAGGTGGACGAGGACAGTGGCGCCACCACGCTCAGCACCTGGGCGGGCACCGACTTCCCCGCGACCCTGCCGACCGGGTCGAGCAGCGGCTATGTCACCCCGGGATCCGGACAGCTCTTCCGCCAGTTCAAGGGCTCAAGGACGGACTCGGGCTTCGTGTTCCTGGTCACGGACACCGGACTGCGGTACGCGATGCAGTCGAACGGCGACAGCGCGACGGACGACTCCGGTATCGGCTCGTCCGGTTCGGAGGAGCAGAAGCAGTCGCAGCAGGAGGAAGCACAGCAGGCCCAGAACCGGCTCGGGTACAAGGACGTCGATCCGGCGCCGATCCCCGCCGCGTGGTCGGAGTTCCTGCCGACCGGACCGCGACTGTCGACGGCGGACGCCCGCCAGCCGCAGGGCTCGTGAGGGTGACCATGCCGCACACGCACAGGCACAGGCACAGGCACACGCACACACAGACTCAGGCTTGTCGGCGCCTCTTCGCGATCTCGGCCGCCACCACAATCGCGCTGATCGGCCTGCCGGTGTCCCCGGCCGCCGCGGATTCCGACCAGTGCACATACCCCGGGAAGAAGTACGAGGGCAGGCCCTGGTCGCTCCAGCGCGTCCAACTCGACGAGTTGTGGGCCCAGTCCCGGGGCAAGGGGGTGCGGGTCGCGGTCATCGACACGGGTGTCGACATCAAGAATCCGCAGCTGAAGGCCGCGGTGGACGTCGGCAGCGGCAAGAACTTCATGGACAAGGACCTCAAGGACGACAACGGCACCAAGCTTGAGCGCGGCAAGGAGGACGGCACCACGGACGTGGTGGGCCACGGCACCAAGGTCGCCGGGATCATCGCGGCCCGCCCCGCCACGGGCACCGGCTTCGTCGGCCTCGCTCCTGACGCCACGATCATTCCCCTCCAGCAGAACGACGCCGACGGGAACGGCACCGCCCTGACCCTCGCCGACGCGATCAACCACGCCGTCGCCGAGGAAGCCGATGTCATCAACATCTCCCAGGACACGGCCAACGCAGTCGAGCCCACACCCCTGCTGAAGCAGGCGGTGAACAATGCCCTCGCCAAGGAGACCGTCATCGTCGCCTCGGCAGGCAACGACGGTCTGGGCGGCAACGTCAAGGAGACCTACCCGGCGTCGTACGACGGCGTCCTGGCCGTGGCCGCCTCCGACCGCAACAACGAACGCGCGGCCTTCTCCCAGTCCGGCGAGTTCGTCGGCGTGGCGGCCCCCGGCGTCGACATGATCTCCACGGTCCCGGGCGGCGGCCACTGCGCCGACAACGGCACCAGCTTCTCCGCCCCCTACGTCGCGGGCGTCGCCGCTCTCATCAAGAGCAAGCACAAGGA
Organism: Streptomyces scopuliridis; assembly: GCF_042790125.1. GTDB lineage: Bacteria > Actinomycetota > Actinomycetes > Streptomycetales > Streptomycetaceae > Streptomyces > Streptomyces scopuliridis_A. The sequence goes on along the minus strand of NZ_JBHTZS010000033.1, from coordinate 22,469 downwards.
CTGGACGCAGAAGCAGATCGTCGCGCAGATCCAGCAGACCGCGGAACGGTCGGTGGCCGGCCATGACAGGCTGGTGGGCTGGGGAGTCGTCGACCCGGTCCGGGCCCTGACGGAGGACGACAAGCCCATCGAGAAGCCGGTCGCCCACGAGGGCGTCGACAAGGGGGAAGCACCCACTCCGGCCGAACTCCCCCTGGGGGAGACGGCGGAGGAGCGCAACGCCCGTCTCGCGACCTATGTGGTCGTGGGCGGCGGAGTCCTGGTCGCGGCGATCGCGGGCGGCGCGGTGGCCCTACGGGACGCGCGGCGGCGTACGCGCCGGGTGAGCGGGGCAACGAGTGAGGCGCGCGGCTAGCGGATCAACTCATGGCAACCGATGGCAACCGATGGCAGCGAATCCCGACTGAAAAGAGTCGCGAGCGGGTTGCAACCGCATTGGGTCATGGGATCGTCGTAGGAGGAAGTCACATGATGGATAAGACACTTGGGGCTGTCAGAGCCAGTAGATAGAGTGGCTTTCATGTGATCAGTGATGTTCATGTCACCGCGATCGCGATGTGCGGGGAGTGAGCAAACGGGGAGGTACGGCATCGTGCTCGATGCAGGTGGTGGTGGCATGGGCGGAACCGGCGCGAGGAGCGACCTGGAGAAGGGCGTCGGCGCCCTGAAGCGTTTCCAGACGAGGGTGAACGCGCTGCTGACGGAGCTTGAGAGCGGGGCGGCCGGCAACAAGAGGGTGGCCGAGCACCGGGTTTCGAGGAGTTCCTTCAGCGGTGGCAACCTGCCGTTCGCGGAGGCGGACGGGTTTTTCACTCAGTACAACCGTGTCCATGAGGAGATCGTCAAGCTCTCCAAGTCCCTCGGCGATCAGATAGAGATGCTGAGCATCGGGGTGCATGCGGCGGAGGTCGGCTTCAACAACGTGGAAGAGGATCTCCGGCAGCGCTTCCACACGATCCAGAGTCGTCTTGACGAGGAGCGCGAGGCGCAGGGGAACCGGGACAGGCCGCACGGCGACAAGAACGCTGAGCCTGCGCAGCCGCGTGACGACGAGAAGACCGGCACGAAGGACCTGGGGTGAATAGCTGATGAGTGGCGAGACGCAACCAGAACTGACCCCCGAGCAGCAGCAGGCGCAGGACTCGGCTCTGATCCAGGGCCAGTTCACCGCGACCGACGCCTTCGAGCGCGTCACGGCGATCATGGATGGCATCGGGTTCGGCAGCAGGAGCCCCGGTGGGGTCTTCGGCAAGACGAGCTTCGAGGGCGCCCAGCTCAACGCGATGCTGGATCTCGTGGACAGCTCGAAGCCATCGGATCTGGAGGAGGCGGGCGAGGCCCTCATCGCCGCCAAGAACGCCCTCAACAAGGCTGCCGAGGAACTGAACGACTACGTCACCTCCGTTGAGTGGAAGGGCGAGTCCGGCACTGAGTTCCGCAGGTTCGGAGGAGAGCTCGCGAAGCACGCCTGGGCCCTGGGCACCTTCGCCAACGCGGCCGGCACGCAGATGAAGGTCGCGAGCACGGGCCTGACCTCGGTGCGCAACTCCGCGCCTCCGCGTGACGACCGGGCGGTCCAGAAGAAGGTCGAGGACTTCCCTCTGCCCGAGCGTACGGACGACAACCCGGAGTACGCCAAGGCCGTGAAGGTGGAGAAGGATCGCCAGGAGGCCATCAACCAGATGAACCGCCTGGCCTCGTTCTACGCGGTCTCCGAGGAGTCGTTGGCCTCGCAGGAACCGCCGAAGTTCCCCGGGATGCTGAACGCGGCTGTGCCGCGGCCGAGTAATGCATACATCCGCGAGTCAAGCGGGGACGTCACCCGAGCGGATGGCGGGCCCTCAGCCACTACCGGGCAGCAGTCGATTTCGACACGCAGGGACTCCGGATTCGCGGAGGGCCCGCCCCGGACTGAAGCCCTTGGCGCGGTCACACCCGTTCCGGGACTGGATACGTCCATGCAGATTGACACCGTCGCGGCCCCCCCGGCTCCCACTACGAGCCCCAGCGCCCCGCCTGTTTCCCCTCCCACTGGGACGCCAGGCCCTAGCGGTGGCCCTCCACCCGCGATTGCGCCCGGATTGGTCAACCCCGTGCGAGGCGGTACCTCGCGAGCATCGGGCCCCACTGGAACGCCCAGAGCTGGCGGGCCACCTGCGGGGAGGGCGGGACAGCCAGGTGTCACAGGAGACCGCTCTTCGGCTGCCGGACGCTCAGCAGCGACTGGGCGTCAAGGAGTCACGGGCGGTGGTCCCCCGGCGGGGCGCGCCGGTGGCCCTGGCCAGACACCCGTCGGTAGACCGGGCACGACCGGCCAGCCCGCTGCGGGCCGCGCGGGTACGGGTGGGGGCACGGGTCCCCGCGCAGGCCGTACGAGCGGCATCGTGGGTGGTACCCCTCAGCGCTCCACTTCAGGTTCCTCGGGCTCACGCATTCCGCGGGGGACCGTCATCGGTAGCGGTGGGACTCCGACGGGGCGCCCTCCCGCCGGGCGAGCCGGCCAGCCGGGGGTCATCGGCGCGAACCCGAACAGCACGCCCCGGCCCGGAGGCCGAGGTACAGCCAGCTCGAACGGTGTCGTGGGCACCCCGCGTGGAGGCGCTGGCGGTTCACGGTCCGGCGCTGGCGGTTTCACGCAGGGCGGCGCCGGCCTTGTGCGTGGTTCCGGCCGGAATCAGCCCAAGGACGAGGAGCAGGAGCGCACCGGATCAGAGCGTCCTGACTATCTGACGGAAGACGAAGAGACGTGGGCGGCTCGACGGCGTGGTGCCGTGCCGCCGGTCATCGAATAGGCACAGGGAAGGTGCGGAAGTCAGGATGACGGCAGGAATGAGCCGGGCCCGGAGGCGCGGAGCGCCTCACGTAATGCGGCGTGCGCTGCTCCGCGCGCTGGCTGTGGCCGGCGCGTGCACCCTGAGCATCGCGGGTATGGCTCCGGCCGCCGTTGCCGCGGACGGTGTGCAGTCGAAGCAGTGGTATCTGGATGCGATGAACGCTGAGGAGATCTGGAAGTCTGCCACTGGCGAAGGCATCAAAGTCGCTGTTATCGACACTGGCGTCAACCCGTCCACCCCCTCACTGAAGGGGCAGGTCCTGGAGGGGGTGGATGCGATGGAAGCCGAAGGCGAAGCCACAGACGACTACGACGGTCACGGGACAACGATGGCCGAGTTGATCGCCGGTACAGGCAAGGGAGGTGGACTCCGTGGCCTTGCACCCGATGCCAAGATTATTCCGATGCGCGTCTCTAACACCGAGTATCAGAACGAGCACAAGGTGAACGCGCAGGATGCGCAGGACGCAATCCGGGCTGCAGCTGACAGCGATGCGCAGATCATCAGCATGTCGTTCGGTAGCGACTTCTCCAATATGGCCGAGCGTGACGCGGTGAAGTACGCCGAAAGCAAGGGAAAGCTGTTCTTCGCGGCTGTTGGAAACAAAGCCGAGGACGGCAACAAGAAGCAGTTTCCCGCCAGCTATCCGCAAGTCGTCGGCGTTGCGGCCACCAGCCCCGAGGGCCGTGTAGCGGAATACTCCCAGCATGGGGACTTCGTCGATATCGCTGCCCCAGGCGACAGCATTCCGCATTGGTGCGACGAGAATTTCACTAGCTACTGTGACGGCGACGGCGGAACCAGCGCTGCCACCGCGATCGCCTCCGCCTCTGCCGCCCTGATCTGGTCCGCCAATCCTGACTGGACCGCGAACCAGGTCCTCCGCGTCATGTTCGAGTCCGCCGGCCGGAGCGAGGACTCGAAGCCGGGAACCGTCAGCAACTACATCGGTCACGGCATCGTGCGTCCCGGCGCGCACATCAACCGTGGAGTGGGCAAGCCCGGCGACCCGAACCTCAGCCCTCTGACCAACGAACGGACGCCCGGCGTTCCCGGCTCCGCGTCATCGGCCGACTCCTCGTCGTCCTCCGCGCCTTCCGGATCGGCCTCGGCACCGGGCTCGGAGGCTTCAGGGGCGCCGGACGGGGACGAGGCCGTCGCCGCCGGCACCAGCAAGAGCACCGGAGACGACAGCCAGTTGGGCCTGATCCTCGGCGGGGCCGCGGTCGTGGTGGTCCTCGCGGGCGGAGCCTTCTTCTTCCTCCGTAAGCGCCGCGCCGCCTGACCGTACAAGCCGTACAGCCGTACGACCCGCACGTACCTCACACCGCCCCGGCATCCACCCGCCGTCGAGGCTCACGCACGGCCCGGGGAGACACACCCACCCGGGATCTTCGAGAAAGGAAGACCAATGGCAGTCCAGAAGGTCAATGGCGTTGCCCTCAAGTCGCTGCAAGGCGAGCTGACCAACAGCTTTGACGACGTCAAGGGGCAGCTGCACGCGCTGCAGGCGACGATCGACAGCCTCGAAGGCGCTTGGCAGGGCATTGGCGCCGGCGCGTTCAACGCGAAGCAGACGCAGATCAACAACAACATGGTGGGCATCGGCAAGCTGCTGCTCAAGTTCCAGGAAGCGATCGAGGCAGCTCGTACGATTTCCGGCAACACCGAAGACGAGGTCGAGGCGGCCCTGAAGGGCATCGACGTGGCCGAGGGCTACTCGGGCGACGCCTCCGCCACGGCTCAGACGTCGAACCTCAGCAAGTTCTGACACCTCTCGGCCGTAGCGCGAACTCGGCCATCGCAGCACACCCAAGCACGTAGTTGGAGGACACCATGGCACATGACGACGGCACGATGATCGTCACTTACGCTTCGCTCGATGCCGCGGCCGGGGACATCAGGAAGCAGGCGGACAAGCTCGACCGGAGCCTGGAAGCCATCCAGGCGAAGATCCGCTCGGTCTCCGACCTCTGGGCCGGTGAGGCCCGGGAGGCGTACAACATCGCCCAGGCCGACTGGGACCGGAAGGCCAAGGAGATCCACACCGCGCTCATGCAGATCTCCCGTGCGGTCCAGGACGCGGCCCCTGCCTACCAGGCCGGCGACAAGAAGTCCGCGGCCAACTTCCAGTAGCAGCTAGTCATCACAGGCCAGGGTGGGCACGCACGGGAGGTGCCCACCCTGGCCTGTCTGCGTGCGGCGATCCGACGCCGACGGTCAGGCGCCGAGCTTCGCCGTCGGCGTCTCGCAGTCCTGGGCCTCCTGCGCGCGTACCGCGAACAGTGACGCGAGGTCCTTGACGAGCCCGGCGTCGCGCTGTTTGCCGAGGCCGCCGAGATCGACACTCTCGGGCTCGGCCAGGCCCTTTCTGCACCAGTCCCAGTGGAGGCCGTAGGCGGACTCGGCGGACTTCTCGTCCTGATAGGCAATGGCCCAGAAGCCGACCTGCGTCTGCTCCGCGCCCTTGAACCGGGCGATGCCCATGAAACGTGCGCCCTTACAGGCCTCCTGCCCCTTCTTGGGGCAGAGGGACCCCCGGAGGGTCTCCTCCTTCATGGAGCCCGAGGCCCGAGCGCTGAGGGTCTCCCAGCCCGGCACCGCCTTCGCGTCGGGGACGGCCAGCTCTATCCGCTGTTCGCTGAGCGCAGTGGCCTCGCCTCCGCCGCCTCCGCCGCACCCCGCCATCAGCACCAGCGCGCGGCGCCGGTGCCCGCGGCGACCGGCCAGGACATGAACCGGCCTCGCTCTCCGCCGCGCTTCAATGGGGTCGCCGCCAAGTCCTCCCGCTTGACCGAGAGATCTCCGGTCGGACCGCCGGGCACGACGACCCCCTGCCGCCGGCCCCTGCCGCCGGCCCCGGTCACCGGCCCCGGTCACCGCTCGTCCGGCGAGGGCATCAGGCCCGTCTGCACCAGCGGGTTCCCGCGCCGGCGCGAGACGAAGATTCCCCGTCCCGCCGGCATCGGGCGCATCCTGATGTTGCCGAGGACATCGCCTTCCTGCGGGTCGCCGGAGAGCAGCACGCCCTGTGCGCCGAGTTCCGTCATCCGCTGCATGAACGGCTCGTACGCGGCCCTGCTCGCGCCCGCCGCGTTGCGGGCGATGATGAAGCGGACGCCCACGTCGCGCGCGAAGGGGAGCAGTTCCGTCAGCTTCGCCAGGGGGTTGCCGCTCGACGTGGAGACCAGGTCGTAGTCGTCCACGACCACGTACACGTCCGGGCCCTGCCACCAGCTGCGGTCCCGCAGCTGCTGCGCCGTGACGTCCGCCGACGGTGTACGGCGGCGCATCAGGTCGACGAGGGCGTCCACATGGTGCTCCATGTTGTTGGACATGGGGACGTACTCCGCCAGGTGCGTGGGCGGGGTGGCGTCCAGCAGTGCGCGCCGGTTGTCGATCACGAAGAGCTTGCACGAGTCGCCGTCGTACCGCTCGGTCAGCTGCTTGATGAGCAGCCGCAGGATGTTGGTCTTGCCGGCCTCGCTCTCGCCGAACACCAGGAAGAACGGGTCCTGTTCGAAGTTGACGAAGACCGGTTCCAGGTTGTTCTCGTCGATGGCGAAGGCGACCCCGCGCTCCGGGTGGGCGAAGCCCGCCGGGAGGTCCGACATCGGCAGTTCGCGCGGCAGCAGCCGTACGGCGGGGGCGCCCGGTGCGGTCCAGTGCCGGGAGACCTCCTGGGTCATCGCGGCCGTGGCCTCCGACAGATCGCTGTCGCTGTTGATCCCGTCGATCCTCGGGACCGCCGCCATGAAGTGCAGCTTCTCCGGCGTCAGCCCGCGCCCCGGCACCCCCGAGGGGACATTGACCGCGGACTTGCGGTCCAGTTCGGAGTCCATCGTGTCGCCGAGCCGCAGCTCCAGGCGGTTCATCAGATGGTCCTTGAGATTGGCCCGGACCTCCATCGAGCGCGAGGCCGTGAGGATCACATGGATGCCGTAGCCGAGTCCGCGCGCCGCGATGTCCAGGACGGCCTGCTCCAGGCCCTCGTAGTCGGAACGGAAGTTGCCCCAGCCGTCGATGACCAGGAACACGTCACCCCACGGCTGGTCCGTCAGCGAGATGTCGCCGCGCGCCCGCAGCCTGCGGTACGTCGCGATGGAGTCGATGCCCGCGCCGCGGAAGTACTCCTCGCGCCGCGCCAGGATCCCGTAGACCTCGGCAACCGCACGCCGTACCCGCTCGGGGTCGAGGCGCGACGCGACGCCGCCGACGTGCGGCAGGCCCGCGACCGACGACAGACCGCCACCACCGAAGTCGAGTCCGTAGAACTGGACCTCCTGCGGCGTATGGGTCAGCGCGAACGCCGAGATGATCGTCCGCAGCAGCGTCGACTTGCCCGACTGGGGGCCACCGACGATCTGCATATGGCCCGCGGCCCCGGAGAAGTCCCGGTAGAGCGTGTCGCGGCGCTGCTCGTAGGGCTTGTCGACCACGCCGAGCGGTACGACGAGACGGCCGGCGCCCTCGAACCCGGGCTGCGTCAGCCCGCGTCCCTCCACCCCCGCGAGTCCCGGGAGCAGTTCGTCCAGCGCCGGCGGGTTGTCCAGCGGGGGCAGCCACACCTGGTGGGCCTCCGCGCCCCGGCCCTCCAGCCGCCGCACGATCACATCGAGTACGGAGTCGGCCAGCGCGTCGTCCTCGCCGGAGCGCGCCTCGGGCACGTCGGGCCGGGTGATGCTCGGCTCGACATACCGTACGGGCACCGGAGCCGCCGTGAACGGTACGGGCCTGCGGTCCACCGGGAGCGGCGCGCCGGGGGCCGCCGCCTGCTGCTGGTTCGTGCGGTACACCCCGGAGACATAGGCGGCCTTGAACCGCACCATCTCGTCCGTACCGAACTTCAGATACCCGGAGCCGGGCACATTGGGCAGCTGGTACGCGTCGGGCACACCGATCGCCGCGCGGGACTCGGCCGCGGAGAACGTCCGCAGACCGATCCGGTACGACAGATACGTCTCCAGCCCGCGCAGCCGCCCCTCCTCCAACCGCTGCGAGGCCAGCAGCAGATGGACGCCCAGTGACCGTCCGATGCGGCCGATCTGCACGAACATCTCGATGAAGTCCGGCATGGCGGTGAGGAGTTCGCTGAACTCGTCGATGACCAGCACGAGCGAGGGGATGGGCTGGAGCGGCGCGCCCGCGGCCCGTGCCTTCTCGTAGTCATGGATGTTGGCGTAGTTGCCCGCGTCGCGCAGCATCTCCTGCCGGCGGTTGAGCTCACCGCGGATGGAGTCGCCCATGCGGTCCACCAGCGTCAGATCGTCCGCGAGGTTGGTGATCACCGCGGCGACATGCGGCATCTGCGACATCCCGGCGAAGGTCGCGCCGCCCTTGAAGTCCGCGAGGACGAAGTTGAGGGTCTCCGAGGAGTGGGTGACGGCCAGGCCCAGTACGAGCGTACGCAGCAGCTCGGACTTTCCGGAGCCGGTCGCGCCCACGCACAGACCGTGCGGACCCATGCCCTCCTGCGCGGCCTCCTTCAGGTCCAGCATCACGGGTGCGCCGTCCTCGCCGACACCGATCGGGACCCGCAGCCGCTCCGCCTGCGAGCGCGGCCGCCAGGTGCGGGTGACGTCGACGGAGGCCGCGTCGCCCAGATTCAGCAGATCGGTGAAGTCCAGGTTGGCGAGCAGCGGTTCGTCGTCGTCGCCGCCCGAGGCCACGGTCAGCGGCGCGAGCTGGCGGGCGAGCGCCTCGGCCGCCTCGGCGCTCAGCTGGTCGGGCGCGCCGTCGTACACCAGGCCGTGCCCCGACTCCAGTTGCAGCGAATCGGGGTGGACGACCACGGACAGTCCGCCGCGCGCGCCGGTGACCTCGCCGGGGACGACCTCGATGACCGTCACCCCCTGGAGGCCCTCAGCCGCCGCGAGCGCGGACATGGCGGGTACCGACTGGCCGTCCAGGACGACGACGATGTGCGGCTGGTCGAGCAGCGGCTGACCGCCGGGCTGGAAGCGCGGACGGCCCTCCAGCCGGCCCGCCAGCAGCTCTTCCAGATCCCGCGCGTCGGTGGTGATCAGCCGCCGGCTGCCCGCGCCGTCGGTGCTGCCCTTGACCTGCACATGCGGAAGCCACTTCGCCCACTCCCACCGCGGGGCCGCCTCGCGCCCGGCGGCGACCGCGATGACCAGGTCGTCGGGGGAGTGCAGCGAGGCGAGCGAGCAGACCACCGCGCGGGCCGTGGAGCGCACGCACTCCGGCTCCCCGCTGACCGTCAGATGGTAGAAAGCGCGCAGTGAGACGGCCATCGGCAGCCCGCCCAGCGTGCTGTGCGCCGTCAGGAACTGCTGCATCGCCCCTGCGGTGAGCGGCTCCAGATCGTCCACCGGTGCCGTCTCGGGCGCGATGAGCGGGGTCGCGAGCTGCTGGTTGCCCAGACCGATGCGCACCTGCCCGAAGTCGACATCGCCCACCCGGCGTTCCCACACCCGGCTGCCCTCGGCGACCAGCGCCCACAGCTGCTCCGGCGACGGATGGAGGTAGTACTGCGCGTCACGCTGGAGGCGCGCGGTGCGCAGGACCGTACGCCGGGTCTGCGTCAGGTACTTGAGATAGTCGCGCCGCATGTCGGCGAGCTCCCCCTGGGTGCCCCGCCGGTAACGGACCAGCATCGCGATGGCCATGGCGACCGTCGACGCGATCATCACCATGCCCATGATCCGCATGATCGGGTTCGGGGTCATGAAGAAGAAGACGACCGAACCGCCCATGCCCAGCATCGGCAGCAGCTGCATCAGCGCGCCCTCCTGCTGTCCTCGCGGCAGCTCGGGCGGAGGTTGCACTTGCACCTGCTCGGCGGGCACTTCGGCAGGCAGGACCCGTGGTGGGCGCTTGACGACGATCTGGCTCACAGCTCACCAATTCCCTTGCCGGACGGAATGTTTCCTATCGGCGCCCCCGTGGCGACGGGTTCCATCCGCGGGGAGGGATCCTACTTGCGTCGCGGATGAGGGCTTGGCGGTAGGGTGGCGCGACGCGTTTGCGCACCCGTGAACTACTGCAAAAAACCGGGTGATTCGGGTCGTAGTGGAAGACCCGGCATCAGCGCGGCCCACGGTCCACACGATCCGCGCACAAGATCCGCGCATCGGATCCACGCGCGCGGTCCATGCGCACGATCCATCAGAACCACAAGGGGGAGCAGCAGGTGAGTATGACGGCCCAGACGGCCCAAGGAGTGGCCGCCGGAACCGGTCACCCCGGTCCCGCGGCCCCGGCCGGCGGCGGGACCGGCTTCTGCCGGATCACGGTCGTCGCGCCGGACGGCCGCGTCGATGTGGCACTGCCCGAGGACATCCCCGTCGCCGATCTCTACCCGGAGATCCTCAGACTGTCGGGACAGAGCCCCGCGGAGGGCGCCCCCGTCGGGTACCACCTGGTGCGCAGGGACGGCACCGTTCTCGACAGCGCGCGCTCCCTGGCGGCCCAGCGCATCCTCGACGGCGAACTGCTCTCGATGCGGCCCTTCGCCGAGTCCCTGCCGCCGGCGGTCTTCGACGATGTCTCCGACGCCGTCGCCTCCGCCGTGGCCCGCGACAGCACGCTCTGGACCGACGGCCTGATGCGCGGCGCCGGGCTCTTCGGCGGCTCGGTCCTGCTGGTCCTGCTCTCCTTCGTGCTGTGGAGCGCCGACCCGCGGCACGACATGCACGGCCTGCCCGGCATCCTCGCCGCCGTCACGGCCGTCCTGCTGCTCGCGCTCGCCGGTGTACGCGCACGGATCTACGACGACCGCGGCTCGTCCATCGCCCTGGGCATCGGATCACTGGCGAACGCCGGCGTCGCCGGTTCCGGGCTGCTGTCACTCGCACAGGGCCAGGGCACCGGCAGGCTCCAGTTCCTGCTCGCCTGCGCGGCCGTGCTCGTCGCCGCCGTGATCCTGGTGATCGTCACCCCGAGCGGGGACGGTGCCTTCGTCGCGTTCGTGTTCGCCGCCGCCGTCGGCCTGCTGGTGACCTTCGCCGCGATCATGACCGACATGACGCCCGCCGAGACCGCCGCGGTCTGCGCCCCGCTCGCCGTGGGGGCCCTGGCGTTCCTGCCCGGCCTCTCCACCCGCTTCGCCCGGCTCCCCATCGGCTTCGAGCCGCCCCGTACGTCCGTCGGCGACTACGGCGCCGATCCCGTCCCGCAGGGCCCGGTCGACGCCGAGCGCATCGCGGCCCAGGCCCGGCGCGGTCATGAACTGCTGGTCGGACTGGTCGGCGGCTGCGCGCTGGTGGCCGTGGGCGCCGCGGCGGTGCTCGGCTTCTCCGACAACGTGTGGGGGCAGCTGCTCGCGCTCGCCACCGGCGTCGCCATGCTGATGCGCGCCCACCTCTTCCGCTACACCGCCCAGGTCGGCTGCGCCCTGGCCGCCGGTCTCGGCGCCCTGGCGCTGCTGGTGCTCGGTCTCTGCCTCAACCCGCCCTCGGATCTGATCCGTGAGGCCCTGCGGGGTGACGCCACGGGGCTCGACATCCGTACGATCTGGCTCACCACCGCGGTCGCGGCCGTCGCCGCCCTGATCACCGCCATCGGCCTGATCGTGCCGAGCAAGGGGGTGACCCCCTTCTGGGGCCGCTTCCTGGAGATCGCGGAGGCCTTCGTCCTGCTGACGCTCGTACCGCTCTGTCTGGCGGTCTTCGACGTCTACCACTCCATCCGGGCGCTGACGTCCTGACGGGGCTGGTACGCTACGTAGCGGCCGTTTGTGTACGCGTTCCGGGACCGTCCGGAACAGCGCCCAACGGATCCCCGCCTCCCGAGTAACGGAAGCTCCCCAGAGTATTCGACCTGGGGCACTCGGTGGCCACGAAGACCCACGAGGAGTACGCGTGTCGCTCGACGCCGCTACGAAGAAGCAGATCATGACCGAGTTCGGCACCAAGGAAGGTGACACCGGCTCCCCCGAGGTCCAGGTCGCCATGCTGTCGCGCCGGATCTCGGACCTGACCGAGCACCTCAAGACCCACAAGCACGACCACCACTCCCGTCGTGGTCTGCTCATCCTGGTCGGTCAGCGCCGTCGGCTGCTGCAGTACCTGGCCAAGAAGGACATCCAGCGCTTCCGTACGCTGGTCGACCGCCTGGGCATCCGCCGCGGTGCGGCCGGCGGTGCCAAGTAAGACACCGTGAAGGGAGCGGTTCCCACTTCCAGGGGGCCGCTCCTTTCGCGTACGCGCGCACGCTCTGTTCCGTACGCGGGTACGGGTGCGGGCGGGCCGACCACCCCCGTACCGGGCCCCCGAGCGCCCCGCCCGGGACAACCGGAATGTCATCCCGCGGCGAAGCTCAGTAATCTGGTCGCACGAGCACAACTGAAGAGGAGGAGCGAACTCCGCCGCCGCCGGTCCTCGGTAGTGGCTCCCGGATGGCGCGCGGCCCATGCCGCGGCCCCGGGTGCTTCGATCGAAGACCGGCCCGCACCAAGGAGCGCTTCTCCGTCACGTCCCCTGCCACACGGGCACCGGACGAACACGAGGAGAAAACACTAGTGGAGAACGAGACCCACTACGCCGAGGCCGTTATCGACAACGGAACCTTCGGCACCCGCACCATCCGCTTCGAGACGGGACGGCTCGCCAAGCAGGCCGCCGGTTCCGCCGTGGCCTACCTGGACGACGACACCATGGTGCTGTCGGCCACCACCGCTTCCAAGAAGCCCAAGGACCAGCTCGACTTCTTCCCCCTGACGGTGGACGTCGAGGAGCGGATGTACGCGGCCGGCAAGATCCCCGGCTCCTTCTTCCGCCGGGAAGGCCGGCCGTCCGAGGACGCGATCCTCACCTGCCGCCTGATCGACCGCCCGCTGCGCCCCTCCTTCAGGAAGGGCTTGCGCAACGAGATCCAGATCGTCGAGACGATCATGGCGCTCAACCCCGACCACCTGTACGACGTGGTCGCCATCAACGCCGCCTCCTGCTCCACGCAGCTGGCCGGCCTGCCCTTCTCCGGCCCGATCGGCGGCACCCGTGTCGCCCTGATCAAGGGCCAGTGGGTCGCCTTCCCGACCCACACCGAGCTGGAGGACGCCGTCTTCGACATGGTCGTCGCCGGCCGTGTCCTGGACGACGGCGACGTCGCGATCATGATGGTCGAGGCCGAGGCCACCGAGAAGACCGTCCAGCTCGTCAAGGACGGCGCCGAGGCTCCCACCGAGGAGATCGTCGCCGCCGGTCTGGAAGCCGCGAAGCCCTTCATCAAGGCGCTCTGCAAGGCCCAGTCCGACCTCGCCGCCAAGGCCGCCAAGCCCACCGGCGAGTTCCCGGTCTTCCTCGACTACCAGGACGACGTCCTGGAGGCGCTGACCGCCGCCGTCAAGAGCGAGCTCTCCCAGGCGCTCACGATCGCCGGCAAGCAGGACCGCGAGACCGAGCTGGACCGCGTCAAGGAGCTCGCCGCCGAGAAGCTGCTCCCGCAGTTCGAGGGCCGCGAGAAGGAGATCTCCGGCGCCTACCGCGCGCTGACCAAGTCGCTGGTGCGCGAGCGCGTCATCAAGGACAAGGTCCGGATCGACGGCCGCGGCGTCACGGACATCCGTACGCTCGCTGCCGAGGTCGAGGCCATCCCGCGCGTGCACGGCTCGGCGCTCTTCGAGCGTGGCGAGACCCAGATCCTGGGCGTCACCACCCTCAACATGCTCCGCATGGAGCAGCAGCTGGACACCCTCTCGCCGGTGACCCGCAAGCGCTACATGCACAACTACAACTTCCCGCCCTACTCCGTCGGTGAGACCGGCCGCGTCGGCTCCCCGAAGCGCCGCGAGATCGGCCATGGCGCGCTCGCCGAGCGCGCGATCGTGCCGGTGCTGCCGACGCGCGAGGAGTTCCCGTACGCGATCCGCCAGGTCTCCGAGGCGCTGGGCTCCAACGGCTCGACGTCCATGGGCTCGGTCTGCGCCTCCACCATGTCGCTGCTGAACGCCGGTGTGCCGCTCAAGGCCCCCGTCGCCGGTATCGCCATGGGCCTGATCTCCCAGGAGATCGACGGCAAGACGCACTACGTGGCCCTCACCGACATCCTCGGTGCGGAGGACGCCTACGGCGACATGGACTTCAAGGTCGCCGGTACGAAGACCTTCGTCACCGCCCTCCAGCTCGACACCAAGCTCGACGGCATCCCCGCCTCGGTCCTGGCCGCCGCGCTGAAGCAGGCCCGCGACGCCCGCCTCCACATCCTCGATGTGATGAACGAGGCCATCGACGTCCCGGACGAGATGTCCCCGAACGCCCCGCGGATCATCACCGTCAAGATCCCGGTGGACAAGATCGGTGAGGTCATCGGCCCCAAGGGCAAGATGATCAACCAGATCCAGGAGGACACCGGCGCCGACATCACGATCGAGGACGACGGCACCATCTACATCGGTGCCGCCGACGGACCGGCCGCCGAGGCCGCCCGCGCCACGATCAACGGCATCGCCAACCCGACCATGCCGGAGGTCGGCGAGCGCTACCTGGGCACGGTCGTCAAGACCACCACCTTCGGTGCGTTCGTGTCGCTGCTCCCGGGCAAGGACGGTCTGCTGCACATCTCGCAGATCCGCAAGCTCGCCGGCGGCAAGCGCGTGGAGAACGTCGAGGACGTGCTCGGTGTGGGCCAGAAGGTCCAGGTCGAGATCGCCGAGATCGACCAGCGCGGCAAGCTCTCCCTGATCCCCGTCATCGAGGGTGAAGAGGCCGGGGAGTCCGAAGAGGCGAAGGACACTGCCTCCGATAGCGGCTCCGCCACGGGCGCCAAGTGACAGACAGCTCCAGGGCGACGGCCCGCACCTCCTCGGAGGCGCGGGCCGTCGCCCGTACCCAAACCCTGCTCAAGGGCGAGAACGGCATCGGTACGGTCCGCCGTACGACCCTCCCCGGCGGCCTCCGCGTCGTCACCGAAACCCTCCCGTCGGTACGTTCCGCGACCTTCGGGATCTGGGCACAGGTCGGCTCCCGCGACGAGACCCCGGCGCTCAACGGCGCCACGCACTATCTGGAGCACCTCCTCTTCAAGGGCACGAGCCGGCGCAGCGCCCTGGACATCTCCTCCGCCATCGACGCGGTCGGCGGTGAGATGAACGCCTTCACGGCGAAGGAGTACACCTGCTACTACGCGCGGGTGCTCGACACCGATCTGCCGCTGGCCATCGACGTCGTCTGCGACATGCTCACCGGTTCGCTCATCGAGGCCGCCGACGTCGACGCCGAGCGCGGGGTGATCCTCGAAGAGATCGCCATGACCGAGGACGACCCGGGCGACTGCGTACACGACCTGTTCGCGAAGACCATGTTCGGCGACTCCCCTCTCGGCCGGCCGGTCCTCGGCACCGTCGACACCATCAACGCCCTCGACCGCGACCGGATCGCGCGCTTCTACAAGAAGCACTACGACCCGACGCGTCTCATCGTCGCCGCCGCGGGCAACATCGACCACGCCACGGTGGTACGACAGGTCCGCAAGGCGTTCGAGAAGGCCGGCGCCCTGTCCCGGACGGACGTCACGCCCCTGGCGCCCCGGGACGGCAGCCGCACCGTACGCACCGCGGGCCGGATCGATCTGCTGAACCGCAAGACCGAGCAGGCCCATGTCGTGCTCGGCATGCCCGGCCTGGCGCGCACCGACGAGCGCCGCTGGGCGCTCGGCGTGCTGAACACCGCCCTCGGCGGCGGCATGAGCTCACGGCTCTTCCAGGAGGTACGGGAGAAGCGCGGGCTCGCCTACAGCGTCTACTCGTACACCTCGGGCTTCGCCGACTGCGGGCTCTTCGGGGTGTACGCGGGCTGCCGCCCCAGCCAGGTCCACGACGTCCTGAAGATCTGCCGTGACGAGCTCGACCGGGCCGCCGCGGAAGGGCTCAGCGACGAGGAGATCGGGCGCGCCATCGGCCAGCTCTCCGGCTCCACCGTCCTCGGTCTGGAGGACACCGGAGCGCTGATGAACCGGATCGGCAAGAGCGAGCTGTGCTGGGGCTCCCAGATGTCCGTGGACGACATGCTGGGACGGATATCCGCCGTCACCCCGGACGACGTGCGCGCGGTCGCCCGCGACGTACTGGGACACCGTCCCTCGCTGTCCGTCATAGGACCCCTCAAGGACAAGCAGGCGGACCGCCTCGACGACGTGGTCTCCTGACCGGGCCGCACCCCCGACGCTGAAGGAAGCAGAGCAATGAGCAAGCTGCGCGTGGCCGTTCTCGGAGCCAGGGGCCGTATCGGCGCCGAGGCGGTACGGGCCGTCGAGGCCGCCGACGACCTGGAACTGGTCGCGGCCCTCGGCCGGGGCGACAAGCTGGAGACCCTGGTGGAGACCGGCGCCCAGGTCGTGGTGGAACTCACCACCCCGGCGTCGGTGATGGGCAACCTCGACTTCTGTGTACGCCATGGAATCCACGCGGTCGTCGGCACCACGGGCTGGACCGACGAGCGGCTCGCGCAGCTGAACACCACGCTGGCCGCCTCCCCGGAGACGGGCGTGCTGATCGCGCCGAACTTCTCCATCGGCGCGGTCCTCACCATGAAATTCTCCGAGACGGCGGCCCGCTACTTCGAGTCGGTCGAGATCGTCGAGCTGCACCACCCGAACAAGGTCGACGCGCCCTCCGGCACCGCCGTCCGTACGGCCCAGCTGATCGCGGCTGCCCGCGCGGCGGCGGGCAGCGCCCCGCAGCCCGACGCCACGGTCACGGCGCTGGACGGCGCGCGCGGCGCCGATGTCGACGGGGTGCCGGTGCACTCCGTACGGCTCCGCGGCCTCCTGGCCCACCAGGAGGTCATCCTCGGCGGCGAGGGCGAGACCCTCACCGTCCGGCACGACTCCCTGCACCACAGCAGCTTCATGCCGGGCATCCTGCTCGGTGTGCGGCGCGTGGTCTCCGCCCCCGGCCTCACCTTCGGCCTGGAACACTTCCTCGACCTGAGCTGACCCCATGCGTGCAAAGATCACTTACTGCGTCACGGCCGCCGTTCTGGTCGTCTACTTCGTCCTGGTCGGCAGCCGGGGAGTGCTGCTGATCGAGCATGGCACGGCGCTCACCATCACTTTCGGTGTCGCCGTGCTGATCCTGCCGCTCATCGGTATCTGGTTCCTCTGGAAGAGCACCCAGTTCGTCGCCCGCGCCAACCGGCTGGCGGCGGAGCTGGACGCGGAGGGCGGCCTGCCGGTGGACACGCTGGTCCGTACGGTCGGCGGCCGGATCGACCGGGCCTCGGCGGACGCCGTCTTCGCCGAGCGCCGCGCCGAGACCGAGGACTCCCCCGACGACTGGCGCTGCTGGTTCCGGCTCGCGATCGCCTACCACGACGCCCGGGACACCCCGCGGGCCCGCAAGGCGATGCAGCGGGCCATCGCGCTCCGTGACGGCAAGCCCGTACGGGTCTGACGCCCACAGGGACCGCGTACGGCAGAGCGGGGCCCGGCCAGCATGGCCGGACCCCGCTCTGCCGCTCTCCCGCCCGTACGACGACGTCAGACGCCCCGGTACTCGTCGCCCCAGACCTCCACGGTGTCGGCGGCGCGGTCGAACGCCTCTCCACGCGACAGGAAGTCCGCGTTGTGGTCGGTGAGCAGCTGAATCGGCTCACCCTGCCGGCGTGCGACGACGAGCGCCTGCCCCTGAACGGTGCGCGGCAGCCCGAGCCAGCGCACCGGCTGCTGGACGGTGCGTACGGCCGTGGCCTGGTCCCAGGGCACGGTCTTCGTCAGCAGCAGGCCCACCCGGCGTACGCCGTGCCGGCTGACCCACGCACCCATCCGGAGCAGGCGCAGCGCGGCGGCGATCACCACCGCCGCCACAATCAGGCACACGGTCGCGCCGGACGGCGCGCCCGCGAAGGCGATGATCATCGCCGCGAGCAGAACGAACGAGGCGAGCAGCAGAAGCAGCGCCGCCGCCACCACGCGCCAGGGGCCTGGGCGGTACGGACGCCGCCAATGATCATGATCGTCGAAGGGCAGCGCGACATCATCGGTCGCGTCAAAAGCCCGGTCGGCCGTCAGGAAGGGCAGGGGCACGACTGATCCTCACTCACAAGCACGCTCGATTGCTGTGCCCGGTGAGGCTATCGATCAGTGGCCCGTCCGGACCACCCCAGGGGGGCCGGACGAGTCAGCGGCCCTGCGACGCCTCGGACTGCTGTGTGTGCCCGTAGGACTGATTCGTCTCCAGGGACGGCAGCCCGAAAAGCAGCGCGCCGGTGAATCCGGCGGCGACGGTCAGCCCGATCAGCGTACGGCTGACGAGCTCGGACGTACTGGCCCGGTGTTTGGGCGGGGGCGCGACATTACTGCGGAAGCTGTCGGCCTCGGCGACGAATGCGAACGGGACGGCCTCTCGCCGGCGGAACATGGAGGGACTCTCCTTGCGGTCTCGTGGTGGAACGCCGCTGGTGTGTCAGCTGCTACTCAATGAGACGAACAACAGCGTCATTCGGTGCCCTATTTCCCCGAATTGACCAATGAACTCCGAGCGGGGCCGTGCGTCCGCCGCCCCGTCCGTCGCTGTCAGTGCCGAGCCGTAGAGTGGGCGCCGCCCGTGCGATGCGACTGGAAGGAACCCGCCGGTGAGCGACACCCCCACCGAGACCGAACCGAGCTTCCGCAGCGATGTCACCGTCGAGCTGGTCAAGCACGCCGCCGGTGACTCCGATGTGCTGTGGGCGGCGCGCGTCTCCACCGCCGGCGAGCAGTCCCTGGAAGAGCTCTCGAAGGACCCCGAGCGGTCGAAGGGCCTCATCAATTTCCTGATGCGGGACCGCCACGGCAGCCCCTTCGAGCACAACTCGATGACCTTCTTCATCAGCGCCCCGATCTTCGTCTTCCGCGAGTTCATGCGGCACCGCGTGGGCTGGTCGTACAACGAGGAATCGGGCCGCTACCGCGAGCTCCAGCCGGTCTTCTACGTCCCCGATGCGTCGCGCAAGCTCGTCCAGGAGGGCCGTCCGGGGAAGTACGTGTTCGTCGACGGCACCCGCGAGCAGCAGGAGCTGACCGGCCGCGTCATGGAGGACTCCTACGTACGGGCGTACGAGGCGTACCAGGAGATGCTGGCGGCGGGGGTGGCCCGTGAGGTGGCCCGTGCCGTGCTGCCCGTCGGGCTCTTCTCGTCGATGTACGCCACCTGCAACGCGCGCTCGCTGATGCACTTCCTCGGCCTGCGCACCCAGCACGAACAGGCGAGGACCCCGTCCTTCCCGCAGCGCGAGATCGAGATGGTCGCGGAGCGGATGGAGCAGCACTGGGCGCAGCTCATGCCGCTCACCCATGCGGCCTTCAACGCCAACGGCAGAGTCGCTCCCTAGGGGGTGCTCCGGGCCTGTCCAGGGCACAGATGTACGGTCGGCCGAGTGAAGTGTCCGGATTGCGGCGTTTCGAGAAGTTCATCTAGGCTGATCAAACGGACCCGGCACTGCTTGAACCCCCGAGCAGGCAGTGCCGGGCTCCTCCTGTCCCGTCCCCCAAAGGGACACGGTGAGCTGAGCAGCGAGTAGCGTGTTACCCATGGCTCCGATCTCCACTCCGCAGACCCCCTTCGGGCGGGTCCTCACCGCCATGGTCACGCCCTTCACGGCGGACGGCGCAATCGACCTCGACGGTGCCCAGCGGCTCGCCGTCCATCTCGTGGACGCGGGCAACGACGGCCTGGTCCTCAACGGCACCACCGGTGAGTCGCCGACCACCAGTGACGCGGAGAAAGAGCAGCTGGTACGGGCCGTCCTGGAAGCCGTCGGAGACCGGGCCCATATCGTCGCCGGCGTCGGCACCAACGACACCAGGCACAGCCTGGAGCTGGCCCGCACGGCCGAACGCGCCGGAGCGCACGGGCTGCTCGCGGTCACCCCGTACTACAACAAGCCACCGCAAGAAGGCCTTTTCCGGCACTTCACCGCCATCGCGGACGCGACAGGGCTGCCGGTCATGCTCTACGACATCCCGGGCCGCAGCGGTGTCCCCATCGACACCGAGACGATCGTCCGGCTCGCCCAGCACCCGCGCATCGTCGCCAACAAGGACGCCAAGGGCGACCTCGGCCGCGCCAGCTGGGCCATCGCCCAGTCCGGCCTCGCCTGGTACTCCGGCGACGACATGCTCAACCTCCCGCTGCTCTCGGTCGGCGCGATCGGCTTCGTCTCCGTCGTCGGCCATGTGGTCACCCCGGAGCTGCGCGAACTCCTCGACGCCCACCTCACCGGTGACGTCCAGAAGGCCACCGAGATCCACCAGAAGCTGCTCCCGGTCTTCACGGGCATGTTCCGCACCCAGGGCGTCATCACCACCAAGGCCGCGCTCACCCTGCAGAAGCTGCCGGCCGGACCGCTGCGCCTCCCGCTCGTCGAGCTGTCGGACCATGAAACCGCTCAGCTCAAGATCGATCTCGCGGCCGGCGGGGTACAGCTCTAATCACAGACTTCACAACTGAATACGCGAAGACATAGTCCATCGAATCGAGACGAACCGGCACAGCGGTTCACCGGACATCGGTCCACACAGACAACAGCAAGTGCACGAATGTCATGCGCGCCACGTGCCCCTGCGGGCACGTGGCGTGTGTGGTGAGGAGAGTCTTTTGAGTCATCCGCATCCCGAACTCGGCGCGCCGCCGAAGCTGCCCAAGAACGGCCTGCGTGTCACCCCGCTCGGAGGTCTGGGCGAGATCGGCCGCAACATGACGGTCTTCGAGTACAACGGCCGTCTGCTCATCGTCGACTGCGGCGTTCTCTTCCCCGAGGAGGAACAGCCCGGCATCGACCTGATCCTGCCGGACTTCACCACCATCCGGGACCGCCTCGACGACATCGACGGGGTCGTGCTCACCCACGGCCACGAAGACCACATCGGCGGCGTCCCGTTCCTGCTCCGGCTGAAGCCCGACATCCCGCTGATCGGCTCCAAGCTGACCCTCGCGCTGATCGAGGCGAAGCTCCAGGAGCATCGCATCCGTCCGTACACCCTTGAGGTCACCGAGGGCCACCGCGAGCGCATCGGCCCGTTCGACTGCGAGTTCGTCGCGGTCAACCACTCCATCCCGGACGCCCTGGCCGTCGCCATCCGCACCCCCGCGGGAATGGCGGTGCACACCGGCGACTTCAAGATGGACCAGCTTCCGCTGGACCGCAGACTGACCGACCTGCCCACCTTCGCCAAGCTCGGCGAGGAGGGCATCGATCTGCTGCTCTCGGACTCCACCAACGCGGAGGTCCCGGGCTTCGTCCCGCCCGAGCGCGATATCTCGAACGTCCTGCGACAGGTCTTCGCCAACGCGCAGAAGCGGATCATCGTGGCGAGCTTCGCGAGCCACGTCCACCGCATCCAGCAAATCCTGGACGCCGCCCACGAGTACGGGCGCAGGGTCGCCTTCGTCGGCCGCTCGATGGTCCGCAACATGGGCATCGCCCGCGACCTGGGCTATCTCCGGGTCCCGGCCGGTCTGGTCGTCGACGTCAAGACACTCGACGACCTTCCCGACCACGAGGTCGTCCTCGTCTGCACCGGCTCCCAGGGCGAGCCGATGGCCGCGCTCTCGCGCATGGCCAACCGCGATCACCAGATCCGGATCGTCCAGGGCGACACGGTCATCCTGGCGTCGTCCCTCATCCCGGGCAACGAGAACGCGGTCTACCGCGTTATCAACGGCCTGACCCGGTGGGGCGCGAACGTCGTCCACAAGGGCAACGCCAAGGTCCATGTCTCGGGCCATGCCTCGGCCGGCGAGCTCCTGTACTTCTACAACATCTGCAAGCCGAAGAACCTGATGCCGGTCCACGGCGAATGGCGCCATCTGCGCGCCAACGCCGAACTGGGCGCGCTGACCGGGGTCCGCAAGGACCACATCGTCATCGCGGAGGACGGCGTGGTGGTCGACCTGGTCGACGGCAGGGCGAGGATCGTCGGCAAGGTCCAGGCCGGCTACGTCTATGTGGACGGTCTGTCGGTCGGCGATGTCACCGAGACCTCCCTCAAGGACCGCCGCATCCTCGGCGACGAGGGCATCATCTCGGTCTTCGTGGTGGTCGACTCCACCACCGGCAAGGTCGTCGGCGGCCCGCACTTCCAGGCCCGTGGCTCCGGTATCGAGGACGCCGCGTTCTCCGCCGTACTGCCCAAGGTCGAGGAGGCCATCGGCAAGGCGGCCGCGGACGGCGTCGCCGAACCGCACCAACTCCAGCAGCTCGTACGCCGCACGGTGGGCAAGTGGGTCTCGGACACGTACCGCAGGCGCCCGATGATCCTGCCCGTGGTGGTCGAGGTCTGACGCATCTGACGCATCGTCCGATGCGTCACCCGGAGCGGGGGGCCTCTTTTTGCTTCGAGGCCCCCCGCTCCAGTACGTTTACGGCTCCACCTCGACGGGAACCCGGGTAAATCATATGCCTGGAGCCTTCCGAATCATCGGGTGGGAATCCGACTCGGATCACTCTGATAGAGTCGGAATCGCTGGAAAGGGAAACGCGAAAGCGGAAAACTGGAAGGCGGCCCCGCTCCGACGGGGAATCGGACACGAAAGAGTCTGATAGAGTCGGAAACGCAAGACCGAAGGGAAAAGCCCAGAGGAAAGCCCGAGAGGGTGAGTACAAAGGAAGCGTCCGTTCCTTGAGAACTCAACAGCGTGCCAAAAGTCAACGCCAGATATGTTGATACCCCGACCTGCCGGATGACCGGTGGGTTGAG
>NZ_JBHTZS010000032.1:0-85734 GCF_042790125.1 Streptomyces scopuliridis | reverse complement strand
CCCCGGCCCCCCCCCCGGCCGGGGGGGGGGGGGGGGGGGGTGGGGGGGGTGTGCCGGGGGGGGGGCCCCCCGGCCCGTGTCGCGTCTCGCCCGCGTGGCGTTTCAGGCGCGACGGACGGTGAACTCGGCGCGCCGTACGCGCAGGATGGTCCGGCCGCCCTCGGTCGAGACACGGGCGCCGTCGCAGACCGCCTTGCCCTCCACCGCGACCACCGATTCCGCGCCGCTCCCGCCGTCCCCGCCTTCGCCGCCGAGCGCGCGGAAGGTCGCCTTGCCGTCGGCCACGCCGGTCAGTTCCGCCGTCGCGTACGCGATCCGGAGCCCGCCCGCCGCCAGTCCGAGCGGCAGCATCGCCGCCGTACGTCCCGGCAGGTGCAGCTTCTCGCCGCCGAAGAGGGGTTTGCCGTGCTCGGTGACCGTGAAGTCCTGGTCGTAGCCGGAGGAGACGTTGAAGGCGTGCAGCAGCCGTCCGCGCGCGTCGTCCGCCGTCGTCAGCAGGAAGACACCCGGGTCGGTCGCGCTGTGCCCGAGGGCGGGTGCGGCGTCCAGCGCGCGGAAGGCACGGCCCCAGAAGGTCAGATCGCACTGGTAGTCCGTGGTGATCACCACGGCGCGGCCCCGGCCCACCGGGATGTCGAAGCCGCAGCCCTTGCCCGTGGAGAGCTCGCGCAGCACCGTCGTACCGCGCGCCGGCGTGCACAACTGGGTGCGGGACAGGCGTACTTCCGGCAGGGGCGCCGCCCAGCCGTGGGCGGTGACCGAGAGCCAGAAGCGGTTCGCATCGGTCAGCGTGTCGCCGGCCGTGAGCCCCAGCGCGTCCGCGAGCACCGTGCACCGCTGGTCGGCCATGTCCTTGACCGGGAGCCTGCCGGACAGCAGCAGCTTTCCGCCCGCTTCGAGATAACGGACCAGCCGGCGCTGGAGCTCCGCCCCCAGATGCTCGCCCGTGGCCAGCGCGAGCACCGGTACGCGCGCCGGGTCGAGGTCGCCCGCCTGAAGGTTCACGCTTCGGTAGCGGAAGCCGCCGAGCAGCATCGCGCGGGCCAGCGAGCCCCGGGGCCCGGCGCCGCGCGTGTTCACCGCTTCGTCCAGCACGCGCTGGACCGATGCGAGCTTCGGGGGGCGGTATTCGGTCAGATAGTGATCGGGTACGAAGCCGAGCGCCACCTCGTCGTAGGTCGCCCGCATCGGCGCCAGGACCCCGGCCAGCCCGTCCATGGCGCGTACCGTCCGGCGCGTCGACGCGTAGCTGACCCCCGGCCGGCCCTCCGGATCGACCGGTGCCGCGAAGCCATGCCGCTCGCCCGTGATGCCGATGCGGTCGTTCCCGTCGCCCGCCGGCTTGTCGAGTTTCGGGTTGAACCCGCCCGCGAACAGGTAGTAATTGATCATTTTCGCGCCCTGTGCGACACAGAGACGGGTCTTCAGATCGACGCCGGACGGGCTGGTCTGACTGTCCATGTTCTGCCCGTAGTCGGCGTGCCCCGCGTCGAACTCCAGGGCCGTGACGGGCTGGTCCTTGTCATTGACCGCGTCCATGAACGCGTTGACCAGATAGAGATCGGTGACATTGCGCAGGGTCAGATCGCCCAGATAGAAGTCCGCGCCGGAGATCGTGCCCTCGACGCCCGCGTAGGTCTCCATCAGCTGGCTGATTCCGATGGGGAAGGGCTCGGCGCGGCTGTCGGAGGTGCCGTGGATGTTGATGACGAACGGGACGCCCGTGACGCCGTGTTCCTCGGCGGCCCGGCGCAGCTCGGTGACGTACCGCGCGAAGCGGCCCCGCATGAACCGGCCCAGATCGTGCATCAGGGCCGCGCCGTACGCGTCCTCCGGGTGACGGATCGCCTTGCGCCGTCCGGCCAGGTCCTTGCCGGCGAACGGATAGCGGCCGGCCAGAGCGTCCCCGTACTCCGCACGCAGCCAGCCGTCGAAGTCGGCCGTCAGATGGTCCGTCAGATCGGGTGAGTTGCTGACCCAGGCCAGCATGCCGATCTCGTTGTCGAGCTGTACGGAGACGACGGGGCCGCCCCTGCCGTGCAGCCGTTCCGCGAGCACCGGCATCACCGCGGCGTACCAGCGGCGCGCCTCCTGGAGGAAGGCGGGGGCGAGGTAGTCGACGGTGGGGGTGGTGGCGGGGGCGTCGTACCAGCCGGTGGAGACGATCTCCGGGTGGTCCTCGCGCACCCGGTCGGGGACGCCCTCGCCCTTGAGTTCGGCCATGGTGAAGGGGCCGGGGCGGGCGATGAAGAGGAAGCCGTTGCGGTGGCAGAGATCGATGAAGGCGCCGAGGTCGCGCTCGGGGCGGGTGCGGCCGGTGACATCGATGGTGCCGTCCGGGAGTTCATGCCACATCCAGGGGATGTACGAGGCGATGGTGTTGAGGCCGGCGGCCTTCGCCCGGTCGAGCCGCGACTGCCAGTCCGCCCGCTTCAGCCGGAAGTAATGGATCTCGCCGGCGAGGACGAGCGCGGGCTCGCCGTCGATGAGGATCTGCTTGTTCCGGTACGAGACGGAGCCGGCCGGGGCCCGGTCGGCGGGCTCTCCTTGCGCGGCCTGTGCCGCGTGGGCGGCCGGGGCGGCCTGGGCGGACAGGCCCGCGGTGGCGAGTGTGCCGAGGGCGGCGCCGCCCAGGACGGTGCGGCGGCGTGGTGCGGGGACATGCGTCATGGCGTCGTACTTCCTCAGTGGAAGAGAACGGGTGGCGGCTCTTCGGAAGGTGCTCTCCGGAAGGTGCTCTCTGTATGGGGCCCTCCGGAAGGGGCTCTCCGGAGGGGGAACGGGTGGCGGCTCCTTGGAGCGGATGGCAGCATGTATGCGCTGCCTGTATGCGCATACAGAACCCTGGGGCAGGCTTCTCGACACCCACAAGAGTCCGCCTGGTTACGCTTCCGTAACGGGAAGCGCCCTCCACCGCAGTGAAAGGCCGTACCGACCCCATGACTTCGTTCCGTCCCGCCCCCGCCTGGCTGGCCGACGCCGTCTTCTACCAGATCTACCCGCAGTCGTTCGCCGACTCCGACGGCGACGGCATCGGCGACTTCGCCGGCATCACCGGACGCCTCGACCATCTCGCCTGGCTGGGCGTGAACACGGTCTGGCTCAACCCCTGTTTCGCCTCGCCCTTCCGCGACGCCGGATACGACGTCAGCGACTACCTCACCGTCGCGCCCCGCTACGGCACCGACGACGACCTCGCCCGGCTGGTGGACGAGGCCCGGCGGCGCGGCATACGCGTCCTGCTCGACCTCGTCGCCGGACACACCTCCGACCAGCACCCCTGGTTCACGGCCGCCGCCGACGACCCCGGGGACCACCGCTACATCTGGACCGATACGCGCACCGGATCCGGGCCGGACGCCGCCTTCCCCGCCGGGTTCGTGGCCTCTCCCGGTGCCCGCCCCGGCGCGTATCTGCCGAACTTCTTCGACTCCCAGCCCGCGCTCAACTTCGGCTACGCGCGCAGCGATCCGGCCGAACCCTGGCGTCAGGCCCCCGACGCCCCGGGGCCCCTGGCCAACCGTGCCGCCCTGCGCGAGATCATGGACCACTGGCTCGCTCTCGGCCTGGCCGGCTTCCGTGTCGACATGGCCGCCTCGCTCGTCAAGGACGACGCCGGCAACACCGAGACCCGCGCGCTCTGGACGGAGCTGCGCCACTGGCTCGACGCCACCCACCCCGAGGCGGTCCTGCTCGCCGAGTGGGGCGACCCGGCCGTATCGGTCCCCGCCGGGTTCCACACGGACTTCTTCCTCCAGTTCGGCGGCCCGACCGAAGGGCGCCCCCTGCGTTCCCTGTGGAACAACCGTCAGGGCACCGACAACGACGGCTGGGACCCGGTCGACTGCTTCTTCGACCCCGCCGGCCAGGGCTCACCGAGCACGTTCGTGGACGCCTGGCGGGAGGCCGTCTCCGTGATCGGTGACGGCGGCGGGCATGTCGCCCTGCCCACCGCGAACCACGACTTCGCGCGCCTCAACTGCGGCCCGCGCACCGCCGAACAGCTTCCGGCGGCCTTCGTCTTCCAGCTCACCTGGCCGACGCTGCCCGCGATCTACTACGGCGACGAGATCGGCATGCGCTTCATCCCCGGCCTGCCCGACACCGAGGGCAGTGTGCTCGGCCCGCGCTACAACCGGGCGGGCTCCCGCACCCCCATGCAGTGGGACGACGGTCCGAACGCGGGCTTCTCTGCCGCCTCCACCCCGGACAGCCTCTACCTCCCCCTCGACCCCAGCCCCGACCGCCCCACGGTCGCCGCCCAGCGGGCCGACGAGGGCTCGCTGCTCCATCTCGTACGCCGCCTGATCGCCCTGCGCCGGGGGACGCCGCGACTCGGCCCTGCGGGCAGCGTCGACGTGCTCCACTCCGGCTACCCGTTCGTCTACGTCCGGGGCGGGCGCTATCTCGTCGTCGTCAACCCGCGCGCGACCCCGGCGACCCGCACAGCCATCGCCCTCGACACCACGCGCGCGGACGCGCTCGAAGTCTCCGGCGTGACGGTGGACGGCACCACGATCACGGCCCAGGGCTTCGCGTACGGGGTGTTCGACCTCACACCCGAGGAGCCGGCCGGCTGACCGGCGGCGGCCCCGGCCGGCTGTTCCGTACCGGTCAGCCGGCCAGGGCTCCCGTACGGCGCTCCGTCGTCGCGATCGTCGCCGAGCCGACCACGCGCGTGCCGTCGTACAGCACGATCGCCTGGCCGGGCGCCACGCCGCGTACGGGCTCTTCGAAGCGGACGTGGAGCGTGCCGTCGGCCAGCTCCGCCGTGACCGCCGTCTCGCCGCCGTGGGCGCGCAGCTGGGCGGTGTAGTCGCCGGGGCCGGTGGGGGCGGTGCCGCACCAGCGGGGCTTGCGGGCGGTCAGGGCCGTCACGTCCAGCGCGGCGGCCGGGCCGACCGTCACGGTGTTGTCGACCGGGGAGATGTCCAGCACATAGCGCGGCTTGCCGTCGGGGGCCGGGTGGCCGATGCGCAGGCCCTTGCGCTGGCCGATGGTGAAGCCGAACGCGCCGTCGTGGCTGCCCACCTTCGTACCGGACTCGTCGACGATGTCGCCCTCCGCCCGGCCGAGCCGGTCCGCCAGGAAGCCCTGGGTGTCGCCGTCCGCGATGAAGCAGATGTCATGGCTGTCGGGCTTCTTCGCCACCGCCAGGCCCCGGCGCTCGGCCTCCGCGCGGATCTCGTCCTTGGTGGTGAGGGTGTCGCCGAGCGGGAACATCGCGTGGGCGAGCTGGCGCTCGTCGAGGACTCCCAGTACGTACGACTGGTCCTTGGCCATGTCGCTCGCGCGGTGCAGCTCGCGGGCGCCGTCGGGGCCCATGACGACCGTCGCGTAGTGGCCGGTGCACACGGCGTCGAAGCCGAGGGCGAGCGCCTTGTCGAGCAGCGCCGCGAACTTGATCTTCTCGTTGCAGCGCAGACACGGGTTGGGGGTGCGGCCCGCCTCGTACTCCGCGACGAAGTCCTCGACGACGTCCTCGCGGAACCGCTCGGCGAGATCCCAGACATAGAACGGGATGCCGATGACATCGGCGGCGCGCCGCGCGTCGCGGGAGTCCTCGATGGTGCAGCAGCCGCGCGCGCCGGTACGGAAGGACTGCGGATTCGCGGAGAGCGCGAGATGCACTCCGGTCACGTCGTGGCCCGCCTCGGCGGCACGGGCGGCGGCGACGGCGGAGTCCACGCCGCCCGACATGGCGGCGAGTACGCGGAGAGGGCGGGGGTGCCGGGAATTCTGAGTCATAGCTCAACCAGGGTACGGCCCGGGGGAACCACAGTCGCGCGGGTATGCGTTGATGATCACATGGGCGAGAACACACAGGGCACGACGGGCGGCGGCGCGGGCGGGGGCCGTCGTACGGGCGGGAGCCGTCGCGCGCCGGCGGACGGTACGAAGGTCCGCCGCCGGGCGGTGCTGATCGGCGGCGCGGCGGCCGTGCTCGGCGGGGGCGTGCTGGCGCGGGAGGAGCTGGGGCAGCTGTGGTACCGCGTCCCCGGCGTCGCGAAGCCGCGCAAGGAGGGCGAGCTGGACTACGCGGGCTCCGAGTGGGTGGCGGCCTCCTCGGCGAACTGGCGACGGGCGGACCGGCCGGACGACTACACGATCGACCGGGTGGTGATCCATGTCGTCCAGGGCAGCTATCAGGTCGCGCTGAAGGTCTTCCGCGACCCCGGCCACGGCGCCGCCTCGCACTATGTGGTCCGCAAGGACGGCCATGTGGCCCAGATGATCCGCGAGCTGGACGTGGCGTACCACGCGGGGAACCGCGCGTACAACGAGCGCTCCATCGGCATCGAGCACGAGGGCTGGGTGGACAACGCCGCGTCCTTCACGGACGCGATGTACCGCTCCTCGGCGCGGCTGACGGCCGACATATGCAGGCGGTACGCGATACCGGTCGACCGCGAGCACATCATCGGGCACGTCGAGGTCCCGGGCACGGACCACACGGACCCGGGGACGAAGTGGGACTGGGACCGCTACATGAAGTTCGTCCAGGACGCCTGACCCCCGGCGGAGCCCGGCCCGGATCAGCCGACGCCCGCGCCGGCCGGGGCCCGCGTCAGCTGAGACCCGCGCTCCTGGCGCGGTCCACGGCCGGGCCGATGGCCTTCGCCACCGCCTCCACGTCCGCCGCCGTGGAGGTGTGGCCGAGGGAGAAGCGCAGGGTGCCCCTGGCGAGGTCGGGATCGCTGCCGGTGGCCAGCAGGACATGGCTCGGCTGGGCCACACCCGCCGTACAGGCGGAGCCCGTTGAGCACTCGATGCCCTGGGCGTCCAGCAGCAGGAGCAGCGAATCGCCCTCGCAGCCGGGGAAGCTGAAGTGCGCGTTGGCGGGCAGGCGGTGGTCCGGGTCGCCGCCGAGGACGGCGTCGGGGACGGCCGTACGTACCGCCTCGACCAGTTCGTCCCGCAGTGCGCCGATGTCGCGGGCGAAGTCCTCGCGCCGCTCGGCGGCGAGCCTCCCCGCGACGGCGAAGGAGGCGATCGCCGGGACATCGAGGGTCCCGGAGCGCACATGCCGCTCCTGGCCGCCGCCGTGCAGCACGGGTACGGGGGTGTACTGACGGCCGAGCAGCAGCGCGCCGATACCGTACGGGCCGCCGACCTTGTGGCCCGAGACGGTCATCGCGGCGAGCCCCGAGTCGCCGAAGTCCAGCTCTGTCTGGCCGAAGGCCTGGACGGCGTCCGAGTGCAGCGGAACGCCGAACTCGGCTGCCACTTCGGCCAGTTCACGGACCGGCAGGATGGTGCCGATCTCGTTGTTCGCCCACATGACGGTGGCGAGGGCGACATCCAGCGGGTTGCGCGCGATGGCCTCGCGCAGCGCCTCGGGAAGCACCCGGCCGTAGGCGTCGACCGGCAGATACTCGACGGTCGCGCCCTCGTGCTCCCCGAGCCACTCCACCGCGTCGAGGACGGCGTGGTGCTCCACGGGGCTGGCGAGCACCCTGGTCCTGGCCGGGTCGGCGTCGCGCCGGGACCAGTACAGGCCCTTCACGGCGAGGTTGTCGGCCTCCGTGCCGCCCGAGGTGAACACCACCTCGCTGGGCCGTGCGCCAAGGGCCTCCGCGAGCGCCTCGCGGGCCTCCTCGACGGTACGGCGGGCCCGGCGCCCGGCGGCATGGAGCGAGGACGCGTTGCCGGCGAGGCCGAACTGGGCGGTCATCGCCTCGATCGCCTCCGGCAGCATCGGAGTGGTCGCGGCGTGGTCGAGGTAAGCCATGGTGGTCCCGATTCTACGAGCCGGGACCCGCCGGGCACGCAGCCGGTCCGCCGGAACGCCCGGCGCGCGGCTCCGCGCGCCGTCCGTCGCGGGGCGCGTCACTCCCGGGGCGCGCGGGCCAGTTGGCGTGCCTGGGCCACCAGCCGGTCGTCGCTGTCCCAGACCTCCGCGTCCTCCTCCAGGAAGCCGCCGGCCAGATTGCGGGTGGTGATCGCCACCCGCAGGGGGCCCGGCGCGGGACGCGAGCGGATGTGCGTGGTCAGTTCGATGGTCGGGGTCCAGCCCTTCAGCCCCAGGTCGAAGGAGGTCGGCGGCAGGGCGTCCACGGTGAGGAGCAGGGAGTACGGATCGGGGTCGCGGCCGTCCGCGAACTCGAACCACGCGCGCATGTCACCCTGTCCGGACGGCGCGCCCAGCGCCCAGCCGACCGTGGCCGGGTCGATCCGCATGGCGAGGCGGTCCAGCATCGAGAAGTCGCCGGGCGGCGGCGGGCCGGCGTCCGTGCCGACGCACCGCTCCAGCGGCGGGATGGCGGGCGGCTTCGCGGCCGTCCGTACGTCGTCGGGCAGCGCGTCCAGCTCCCCGTACGAGGCGATGACCCGGAGCCGCTCGACCTCGCGGCCGTCCTCGGTGGTCTGGAAGAGGGACGCCTGTCCGGTGGAGAGCGTGCGGCCGGTCCGTACGGTGACGGTGCGGACCACGGCGGGGCCGGGCGTCGACGGCGTGAGGTAGTGGGCCGAGACGGCGAAGGGGTCGGAGTGCGGCAGCGCGTCGCCGAGGGCGCGGCCCATCAGCGCCAGCAGATAGCCGCCGTTGGCGACGTTCATGATCGTCCAGCCCGGGGAGAGCTGTGCGTCGTAGACGCCCGGTTCGCGAAGGGTGACGGCGGTGCCGCGGTCGAACTCGCTGTCACCGATGGATGCCTGTGCCATGACGAGCAACGTACTACAAGTTTGTACTAAGCGGTAGCTTACACAGATGAGGGCTCCTCGGCCGCGGCCGAGCGCCTGTTCCAGGCCCGCGGCGCCCGCCAGTGGAAGCGCATCGCGAGCAACCGCAGTACGAAGGCGGTCAGCACCGCGAGCCCGCTGGTCAGCCCGTTGAGCGCGTCGAAGCGTATGCAGAGCGCCACCATCGCGGCCCCGACGATGGCCGGGACGGCGTACAGATCGCGGTCCCAGCGCAGCAGCGAGGGCACCTCGTTGGCGAGCACGTCACGGAGCACACCGCCGCCGACCGCCGTGGCCAGCCCGAGCGCCGCCGAGGCGGTGAGGCCGAGACCGTACTCGTACGCCTTCGTGGTGCCGGTGACGCAGAAGAGGCCGAGCCCCGCCGCGTCGAAGACATTGACCGCGCCCTGGATGCGTTCCACCTGGGGATGGAGGAAGAACACCAGCGCGGTGGCCACCAGCGGCATGGAGAAATAGCCGAGGTCGGTGAAGGCGGCCGGCGGGACGGCCCCGATGATCAGGTCACGGAGCAGCCCCCCGCCCAGCGCGGTGATCTCGGCCAGGACCGCCATACCGAAGACGTCGAAGTTCTTGCGTACGGCGAGCAGGGCGCCGGATATCGCGAAGACGAAGATCCCGGCGAGGTCGAGCGCATGCTGGACGGAGGGTGTGAAGAGGTCGTGGAGCACTCGAACATTGTGCGGGATCGCCGGGACGCGCCCCGAAGGGCGGCCCCGGCGGTCCTGGCGGCCCCGGTCCTGAGCGCTGAGGACCGGGACCCGCTACTCCTTGGCCTGGCCCCCGGCGTCCTTGGTGGAAGGCGCGTCGGAAGCCGCGTCACCGGAGACCACGTCACCGGAAGCCACGTCATCGGAAGCCACGTCACCGGGAGCCGGCTCTTCCGCCGCGGACTCGGCCGGCGTCTTCGCGGACTCGGCCGGCGTCTCGGCCGCCAGCTCCACCGTCTCCCGCGCCGCCACCGACACCGTGTCCTCCGGACGCTGGTCGGCCGCGTTCTCCGGGTGGTGACAGGCCGCCTGGTGGCCGGGCGCCAACTGGATCAGCGGCGGCTCGGTCGTCCCGCAGATCTCCGTCGCCTTCCAGCACCGGGTGTGGAACCGGCAGCCGCTCGGCGGCGAGATCGGCGACGGCACATCGCCCCTGAGCAGGATCCGGTCGCTCTTCCCGCCGCGCCTGCTCGGGTCGGGCACCGGTACGGCCGACAGCAGCGCCTTCGTGTACGGGTGCTTCGGCGACGTGTACAGCGACGTACGGTCCGCCAGCTCGACGATCTTGCCGAGGTACATCACCGCGATCCGGTCCGAGACATGGCGGATGACCGAGAGGTCATGCGCGATGATCACGTACGTCAGACCCAGCTCGTCCTGGAGGTCGTCCAGCAGGTTCACCACCTGCGCCTGGATCGACACGTCCAGCGCCGAGACCGGCTCGTCCGCCACGACCAGCTTCGGGTTGAGCGCCAGGGCACGGGCGATGCCGATGCGCTGGCGCTGGCCGCCGGAGAACTCGTGCGGGTAGCGGTTGTAGTGCTCGGGGCTGAGGCCCACCAGTTCGAGCAGCCGCTGCACCTCCTTCTTCACGCCGCCCTCGGGCTCGATGCCCTGGAGCTTGAAGGGGGTGCCGACGATCCCGCCGATGGTGTGGCGCGGGTTCAGCGAACCGTACGGGTCCTGGAAGATCATCTGCACGTCGCGGCGCATCGGCCGCAGCGCGCCGGCGGACAGATGCGTGATGTCCCGGCCCTCGAACTCGACCTTTCCGCCGGTCGGTTCGAGCAGTCGCGTGATCAGCCGGCCCATGGTCGACTTGCCGCAGCCCGACTCGCCGACCACGCCCAGGGTCTCGCCGGGACGCACGTCGAAGGAGAGCCCGTCGACCGCCTGGACCGCCCCGACCTTGCGCTTCAGCACGCCCTTGGTGATCGGGAAGTGCTTGACCAGGCCGGTGACCTTGAGGATCGGCTCGGGTCCTGAACTGTCGGACCCGGACGCGGACCCGGCCCCCGACTCCTGCTCCGGAATCTTCTTCGTCAGCTCAGTCACAGCTTCGGCGCAATCTCTTCGGTCCAGATCTTTTCCCGCTCCGCACGCGACATATGGCAGGCGGAGAAGTGCCCGTCGGTAATCTCCCGCAGGTCAGGACGCTCGGTGCGGGTGAGGTTGTCCTTGGGGATGTCCGCGTACGGGCAGCGCGGGTGGAAGGCGCAGCCGGACGGGACGTTGATCAGGCTGGGCGGGGTTCCCTTGACCGGCACGAGCCGGTCGGTCTGCTCGCGGTCGATACGGGGCATCGAGCCCAGCAGGCCCCAGGTGTAGGGGTGCTGCGGCTGGTAGAAGACCTTCTCCGAGGAGCCGCGCTCGATGCAGCGCCCGGCGTACATCACGAGCAGGTCGTCCGCGATCTCGGCGACGACGCCGAGGTCGTGGGTGATGATGACGACCGCCGAGCGGAACTCCTTCTGGAGGTCCCGGATGAGGTCGAGGATCTGCGCCTGGACGGTCACGTCCAGGGCGGTCGTCGGCTCGTCGGCGATCAGCAGCTCGGGGTTGTTCACCAGCGACATCGCGATCATCGCGCGCTGGCGCATACCGCCGGAGAACTGGTGCGGATAGTCGTTGAAGCGCCGGGCCGGCTCGGGGATCCCGACCCGGTCGAGCATCTCGACGGCCCGCTGCTTGGCGGTCTTCTTGTCGACCTTGTTGTGGACGCGGTACGCCTCCACGATCTGCGCGCCGATGCTGTAGTACGGGTGCAGCGCGGACAGCGGGTCCTGGAAGATCATCGACATCTTCTGGCCGCGCAGCTCGCGCACCCGCTCGGGGCCCGCGCCGATCAGCTCCTCGCCGTCCAGCCAGATCTCGCCGGAGATACGGGCGCGCTCGGAGTTGTGCAGACCCATGATGCCCAGGGACGTCACGGACTTCCCGGAGCCGGACTCCCCGACGATGCCGAGGGTCTTGCCGGCTTCGAGGTCGAAGCTGACGCCGTCGACGGACTTCACGAGGCCGTCGTCGGTGTCGAAGTGGATACGGAGGTCCCGTACGGAGAGGAACTTCCGGGCGGCGCCCTCGGAGCTCTCGCCGCCGGCGGGGCCCGCGTCCGTGTCCGTCTTGCTCACGTCGCTCATGAGAGCCTCACCCGGGGGTCGATCGCGGCGTACACGAGGTCCACCAGCAGATTGCAGAAGACGATGAAGAAGGCGGCGACCAGCGTCACACCCATCACGATGGGCAGGTCGCTCTTGGTCACGCCCTGGATGGCGTACGCGCCCATCCCCTGGAAGGAGAAGACGCGCTCGGTGATGACCGCGCCGCCCAGGAGCAGGGCGAAGTCCATGCCGAAGATCGTGACGAGCGGGGTCAGCGCGGCGCGCAGACCGTGCTTGACGACGACCTTGCGTTCCTTCAGGCCCTTGGCACGCGCGGTTCTGATGTAGTCCTCGCCCATGGTCTCCAGCATTCCGGCGCGGGTGAGCCGCGCGTAGAGGGCGGAGTAGAGGAAGGCGAGCGTGCACCAGGGAAGGATGAGGTTCCACGCCCATTCACCGGGGTTCTCGGAGAAGGGCACGAACTCCAGGTTCTCCCAGATCGTCCAGTGGAAGCTGAACAGCGCGAGGGAGACCAGACCGGTGAAGAACATCGGCAGCGAGACACCGGCCAGGGCGACGCCCATGGTCAGCCGGTCGAAGATCGAGCCCCGCTTGAGCGCGGAGAGGACACCGATGGCGATACCGGATATGACCCAGATGACGGCCGCGCCGATGGCCAGCGAGAAGGTGACCGGGATGCGCTGGACGATCTCGGGCCAGACCTCGACATGGGTCTTGAAGGAGTAGCCGAAGCACGGCGCGTTGCACACCGAGGGGTTGGGGCCGAAGTTGTACTCGGCGCCGACCACGATGGCCTTGATGAAGTGCCAGTACTGAAGGTAGAGCGGGTCGTCCAGCCCCAGGTTCGCCTTGATGGCGGCGATGGCGGCGGGATCGGCACCCTTGCCGACGTACTGGGCGGCGAGTGAATCGGTCGTCTGGCCGCCCAGCCGGGGCACCAGGAAGAAGATCGCGAACGTGACTGCGCTGACCACCAGCAGCAGCAACACCGCGGCGAATACGCGTCGGATGATGTACGCAGCCACAGCCGTGCGGTGCCGGGTCGTCCGGGCGGGGTGCGCCCTGACGACCCGGCACCTTCACCTGCCTTTCGGGGGGTGCTGTTTGATGTAACAGGTGTTACTGAGTGTGTTACCGAGTGCCTTGCGGACTTACTTGGACGAGCTCATCAGCACGTAGTCGTACATACCGAGGTACGACTCGGCCACGGTGACGTTGGTCGCCGAGTCCGGGCGGTAGAGCAGGTTCTTGCGGTAGAAGAGCGGAACCGCCGAGGCGTTCTCCAGGACCAGCTTGTCGACCTCGGCCCACTTCTCACCGCGGGCGGCGGTGTCAAGGGTGCCGATACCGTCGGTCAGCGCCTTGTTGATCTTCGGGTCGTTCAGCTCCATCAGGTTCGTGCCACCGGACGGCTTGATGGCCGATCCGTTCACGATCTGGTCGAGGAAGCCGTACCCGGTGGGCCAGTCGGCACCCCAGGCCATCATCATCAGACCGGCGTTGTTGTCGTGGACCCACTTGGGCGAGCCCGCGAAGTCCGTGAAGTACTTGTCCGCCGGGAACTGCTTGATGTCGGCGGTGATACCGATCGCCTTCAGGCTCTGCTGGATCTGCGTCGCGGCCAGCACCTCGTCGGGACGGTCGGAACGCGCCGTCAGCGAGGTCTTGAAGCCGTTGGGCTGACCGCACTTGGTGAGGTGTTCCTTGGCCTTGGCGGCGTCGCCCTTGTTGCCCGGCGTCGGGTACAGGTCGAACTTCTTGTACCCGGCGACCGACGGCGGGATCATCGTGGAGGCGGGCTCACCCTTGACCGCGCCACCGATGGCGTCGACCACTCCGGCCTTGTTGACCGCGTACTGCACGGCCTTGCGGCACTCGACGTTGTCGAACGGCTTCACCTTGACGTTCATCGCCAGGTACTGGAGCGCGCCCGCGTAGGGGTTGTCCGTCTTGGCCTTCTCAGCCGGCTTGACGAGCACCTTCGGCTGCGTCTTGGACTGGAGCCCGGTGCCGCCGATGTCCGCGGTGATCGAGTCGCTGAGCAGGTGCTCGTCGATCGTCGAGGCGTTGACGTTGAACTTCAGCTCGATCTTGTCGGGCAGCGCCTTGCGGATCGGGTCGCTCGCCGGGTCCCACTCGGGGTTGCGGGAGAGCGTCGCGCCGCGGCTCTCGCTGTACGAGTCGAACTTGTACGGGCCCGAGGACACGATGTTCTGGACGTACTCGGCGCCCTTGTCGGCCTTCTGCGGGACCGGAGCGGTCTGCGAGAACGCGGCCAGGTAGTCCATGTCCGCGAACGGCTTGTTCAGCTTGAAGGTGATCGTGTACTTGTCCGGCGTCTCGATGGACTTGAGACCGCCGGGGGACTTGTCCTTGTACGGACCCTTGTACTTCTCGCCACCCTCCAAGTACGACTTGAAGTACGTCGGGCCGTTGGAGAGGGCCTCGGGCGCGAAGTTGGAGCGCTCGATGGCGTACTTGACGTCAGCCGAGGTGACTTCGGTGCCGTCCTGGAACTTGACGCCCTTGCGCAGCGTGTACGTCCAGGTCTTGGCGTCGGGGCTGCCCTTGCCCAGGGAGGTCGCCAGGTCGGGAACGACCGTGAGGCCCTCCTTGCCGGCGGCCGGCTTGAACGTCACCAGGGAACGGCCGTACAGGCGGGAGAAGTTCTGCACCCAGCCGTAGTACGTGTTGCCCGGGTCCAGGGAGTCCGGGCCACTGGAGTGCTCGTACGTGACCGTTCCCCCCTTCTTGGTGCTGGCGTTGACGATGCTGCTCAGTCCGGCATCGGCCTTCGCGCTGCCGCCCCCATTGCCGTCCTTGTCCTTGCTGTCGCCACTGCCGCAGGCGGTCGCACCGAGCGCCAACGCCAGCGTGACGGCTATCGCCGATGCTGTCTTTCTGCTGTTCACCTGAGGAAAGCCCCCTCGATCGATGGTGCGGCCGGGCCGCGATTACTTGCCACGGGGGTCGAGTGCGTCACGCAGACCATCCCCCAGCAGATTGAAGGCCAGCACGGTGACGAAGATCGCCATGCCAGGAATGACCATGAACATCGGGTCGACCTGGTACAGGTCGACCGCGGAGGACAGCATGCCGCCCCACGAGGACTGCGGCGGGGCGATACCGACGCCGAGGAAGCTCAGGGAAGCCTCGAAGAGGATGTTGGTGGGGATCAGCAGCGTCGAGTAGACGAGGATCGGCGCGATCAGGTTGGGCAGCAGCTCCCGGAAGAGGATGAACGGGCCGCGCGCGCCGAGCGACCGGGCCGCCTCCACGAACTCCCGCTCCCGCAGGCTGAGTGTCTGCGCGCGCACGATCCGGCCGATGTACGGCCAGCTGAAGAAGCCGATGACGAAGATCAGTACGGCGATACGCAGCGAGAGCCCGTCGAGCCCGAAAACGTTGTCCTGGAGCGACGCGGAGATGGAGATCGCGAACAGGAGCAGCGGGAAGGCGAGGAAGGTGTCCATCATGCGGCTGATGGCGCTGTCGACCCAGCCGCCGTAGAAACCGGCCACGACGCCCATCACGACGCCGATGACGACGGAGAGCAGTGTGGCCCCGGCCGCGACGACCAGGGAGACCCAGGAGCCCTCGATGATGCGGGCCAGGATGTCCCGGCCGGTCTGCGGTTCGACACCCAGGGGGTGGTCCCAGCTCATGCCGCCGAAGCTGCCCTTGGGCGCCAGCAGCACGGGGTCGACGAGGTCCTGGTTGAAGGCGTTGGGGTCAAGACCGAAGACCGACTGGATCGGTTTGGAGAGTGCGGCGACAAGGACCAGCAGGATCACGATGACGCCGCCGGCCATGGCGACCTTGTCCCGTTTGAAACGCGTCCACGCGATCCGGCCGAGCGAACGGCCCTCGATCTGCTTGCCCCCGGCGCCTTCCAGCACCGCTTCCGGCGGCGTCTGCGCCGCCGACCCGGTGGTCTCGATAGGTGCCGTCATTGCGCTGGAGACCCCTCTCGGCCGACGGTGGCCGGCCCATGACCGCCGCTGTAGCGGCTCTTTCACTTCACATGTCGCATGGTGGTCCCCCGGAAAAAGTGGGGGGAGCCGCAAATGTCCGGGCTTCGCACACTAGGCCGAGTCCACCTGCTGCAGGGAGTCTTCAGTCCTTTCGCGATCACCCGCCAGTCCCCTCAGGGAATGTTTGCTCAACCGTGATGCGATCCGAGGGTTACCGTTATCCGGACGTCGTGATCTTCTCAGCGGACCATGTCGGTCACTATTCCCCCAGATCGGGCATGACGCCCAACTGCGCCCATGCAGGGGGGAACTGGCGTATGCGTCCCCCGCGACGCACCGCCGTATCCGCGCGGTGCTGCTCAGTATGCGCGGGTGGCGGGCGGCGGGTAGCCGTATCCCGAAGCCTGCGCGGGCGCGGCATGCGCCTCGCGGTCGTAGAACGGCCGGGTGTTGGCGCGCAGCCACATCGTGACCGGGTCGTACTCGTCGGACATCGCGACCGTCGAGACCGGCAGTCCGTCCGGGACCGCGGCGATCGACTGCCGCATCATCGCGTGTACGGAGTCGACGGACGCCGGGCCGGTGTCGTACAGGTCGAGACCGATCGCGAGATACGGGGCGCCGAGGGCCGGCTGCACCCAGGCGCGGCGCAGTGAGCGCACGGCGGGCGTGCGGTGCGCGTTCTGGGTGAGCTGGGCGTAGAACTGCGGGAGTTCGATGGCGGGCTCGGAGAGCCTGAGCGGTCCGGCGGGCATCCGGTCGAGACCGGTGGCGATCCGGCGCAGATCGAGCCAGGGGATACCGACACCGCCGCCGGGAGCGTGCGGATTGAGCCAGATCCCCCAGCGGTCGGGGTAGAGGGCGCGGGCGATATCGCGCCCCTGGACCGCCTCGTGGGCCCGGGTCCAGCCGCTGACCGCCAGCTCCTGTGCGGAGGTGACGCAGGGGGCGTACCCCAGGCCGTCGATCTCCATGTTGCCGTACTGGGCGTCGGGCGATCCGGCACGGCCGTGCCAGAGCAGCATCCAGACGCTGTCGTCGGCGAGCGCCTGGAGCAGCGCCTCGTACGCGTCGTAACGTCCTGGCGTCACCTGGCGCAGCATGTGCTCGACCTGCCCGGCCGCCGCGGTGCCTGACGCGCTCACTCTGGGTCCCGCCCCTCTTCGATCCACCACTCGTCCAGCCCCCGAAGTCCGCGCGTCCCCCCGGGCACACGGTGCGGCGGTCCAGCCATCAAACCAGCTTAGAGGGGCGTCCTGACACAGACTTGACGACCGGCGCGCCCGTCGTGACGGCGCGGGCGTGGCCGGTCTCCTCCCCTGTCCTGCCCGTGGCCGACGGCTCGTACCCGCGGCTGCCCGATCCGTCCCGGACTGTGCCCCGCCGCCTACTGGGCGCGCTGATAGAACGGCCGCACCTTCTCCAGCAGCCAGTCACCGACCGGGTCCTGGGCCACGTCCAGCAGGACGAGATTGACGGGCCAGCCCACCGCCACCCGCCCCAGCGCCCGGCCGAGCGCGTCCATGGGGGCGTTGCGGTCCGCGGCCTCCCAGGAGGAGAGCTGGACGCCGATGAAGAGCGCCGGGGGCTCCCCCTCGACGCTGGCGAGCGCGCGGCGCGCGGAGAGCACCACGCCGGACGCCTCGAACTCGGCCCCCGCGGCGGAGAGGAACTCGACCGGATCCTCCTGCCAGTCCGGCTCGAAGAGCCGCACCCGGCCCCCGCTCGCCGGGCCGTCGAGCGGCGTACGTCCCACCCGGCACAGCTCGGCGACGGCCGGCGGCGGCAGCGGCATCCCGACGACGCCGCCCGGGTTCACCGCGATGCCGAGCTGCGGGGGCAGCCCGCGGGCGAAATCACGGGCCGGGGCGACGGTGAAGGCCATATGCGGGCCGACGCACTGGAGAAACTGCTGCTCGGAGCTGAAGACCGGGACATACGGCATGCCCTCTATCTCCATCGTCGGCAGATCGAGGTCGGGGCTGTCGGGTCCGCCGCCCTGGGGCAGCGGCACCCAGACCTCACTGCGTCCCAGGACCTCGACCAGCCGTCCGCCCGCCGCGTCGGCGCCGAGCGAGGCCATGAGCACCTCTTCCAGCTCGTTGCCCGGCCATGCTGTGTTCACCGTGCTCTCCTTCGCCACCCTCGCCCCCGCGGCAGCACCTTAAACCGAGGCCCGGCCCCCGCGCCGCCCCCGAACGGCTCCGTCCGGCCCGCCGGTTGGCTCACCCATGGCTCAATCCGACCGGGTGACCGGGAACGCGATCCTCTCCAGCGCCGCCGCCGCGTCCCGGTCCAGGAGGACCGCCGAGGCGCAGCCCCGGGGGAGACGGCCGGTCTCGGCGTCGGCGAGCAGCCGGCGGACCGCGCGGCGGTGCCGGGCGAACGCGTAGCCGGACACCCCCCGGCCGCGCTCCCGCTGGCCCTCGCGCGCCATCTCGGGCGAGACGTCCAGCAGGACGAGATGGAGCCGCCGGCCGCGCCTGCGGGCCTCGCGGGCCAGCCAGCTCCGTACCCAGGCCTGCGTACCGCAGTCATGGACGACCACGCTCTCGCCGGAGCCGAGCGCGCGCCACAGCCCCGCGTAGTGCGCCAGCCGGACGAGCGGGCGGTAGACGGCGTACGGCAGGGCGCCCGGCAGCCGGCGCGCCCAGCGGTCCCGGGTGTCCTGGGAGTCGATACCGGTGGCCTCGGCGGCCCGCCGGATCAAGGTCGACTTGCCGCTGCCCGGCAGCCCGGAGACGACCACCAGATCGCCTTCGGCGAAGACCAGGCTCTTCGTGCCGCGCCCGCGCGCCCGGCCGCCGCCGGTGGCGGGCCCCCGGCCCCGCAGATCCCGGACGACCCGCGCGAGGCGAGCCGCGCCGTCCCTGGCAGACGCGCCGGTCTGTGTCGGCACCCCCGCCGTCGTCGTGTACGTACCGGACCCCTGCGACATCATCGCCGTCCCCCTGTCAGCTCAGTCGACCTGGTCCATGACCCTTGCCCAAGAAGTGTAAAGAAATGGTAATGCGTCACAAGCTCTTTACCGAGGTCGGCGAGTTGTGGACCGGGCTCCCCGCTCGGCGGCGACGCGTGCGATGATGTGCCCGCCAACTGCATACCGGCCGTTTGAATCCGCGCGGGAGAGTCCCGGTCACCGTGTGCGCCGGGCGCCGAAGGAGCAAGTTCCTCCCTTGAATCTCTCAGGCCCCGTACCGCGTGGATGAGGCAGATCTGAAAAGCGGGCCGCAGCTCTGCGGCTCCACCCAAGGTGCAAGTCATGACCGCTCTTACGTGTGGCCGTGATGAACCTCTCAGGTTCCGATGACAGATGGGGAGGATCGTCCTCGCCGTCATGCCCTGGGAGTCACACCGATGAGCCATGTCCCCCCGAGCAGCACCAGCACGCCCGGCACCGCTGCCCCCGCTGCCCCGCGCCTCACCGCCCTCGACGCCACGCACCGCGCGCTGGGCGCGACCATGACCGACTTCGCGGGCTGGGACATGCCGCTGCGGTACGGAAGCGAGCGCGACGAGCACCAGGCCGTCCGCACCCGTGCCGGTCTGTTCGATCTCTCGCACATGGGTGAGATCACCGTCTCGGGACCGGCGGCCGGCGACCTCCTCGACTACGCGCTGGTCGGCAATATCGGCGCCGTCGCCGTGGGCCGCGCCCGCTACACCATGATCTGCCGGGAGGACGGCGGGATCCTGGACGATCTGATCGTCTACCGCCTCGGCGAGGACACCTTCATGGTCGTCGCCAACGCCTCCAACGCCCAGACCGTGCTGGACGCGCTGACCGCCCGCGCCGAGGGCTTCGACGCGGCGGTACGCGACGACCGCGACGCGTACGCGCTGCTGGCGGTCCAGGGCCCCGAGTCCCCGGGCATCCTGAAGTCGCTGACCGACGCCGATCTGGACGGACTCAAGTACTACGCGGGCCTGCCGGGCACCGTCGCCGGTGTCCCCGCGCTGATCGCGCGCACCGGCTACACCGGCGAGGACGGCTTCGAGCTGTTCGTCGAGCCCCGGTACGCGGAGCGGCTGTGGCAGGCGCTGACCGAGGCCGGCGAGGGCGTCGGGCTGGTGCCCTGCGGGCTGTCCTGCCGGGACACCCTCCGTCTTGAGGCGGGCATGCCGCTGTACGGGAACGAGCTGTCCACCGCCCTGACCCCGTTCGACGCCGGCCTCGGCCGGGTCGTGAAGTTCGAGAAGACCTCGAACGGCGGCGCCTTCGTCGGCCGCGAGGCGCTGCGGGCCGCCGCCGAGCGCGCCGCGTCCGCCCCGCCCCGCAAGCTCGTCGGCCTGATCGCCGAGGGCCGCCGGGTCCCGCGCGCCGGGTACCAGGTGGTCGCGGACGGCGCCGTGGTGGGCGAGGTCACCTCGGGCGCCCCCTCCCCGACCCTGGGCAGGCCGATCGCCATGGCGTACGTCGACGCCGCGCACGCCGCGCCCGGCACAGCGGGCGTCGGGGTCGACATCCGCGGCTCCCACGAGCCGTACGAGGTCGTGGCGCTGCCGTTCTACAAGCGCCAGAAGTGATACGGACGCCGGCACGCCCCCCGGGGCCGTCTCGGTCCGTAAGACAGCTGTTCCGCACCACACCCCCGCGTACAGGAGAATTCAGGTCATGAGCAACCCCCAGCAGCTGCGCTACAGCAAGGAGCACGAGTGGCTGACGGCCGCCGAGGACGGTGTGTCGACGGTCGGCATCACGGAGTTCGCGGCGAACGCCCTCGGCGACGTCGTGTTCGCCCAGCTTCCTGAGGTCGGTGACACGGTGACCGCGGGCGAGACCTGCGGGGAGCTGGAGTCCACCAAGTCGGTCAGCGATCTGTACGCCCCGGTGACCGGTGAGGTCACCGAGACGAACCAGGACGTCGTGGACGACCCCTCACTGGTGAACTCCGCCCCGTTCGAGGGCGGCTGGCTGTTCAAGGTACGTGTCGCGCAGGAGCCCGATGACCTGCTCACCGCCGATGAGTACACAGAGTTTTCCGGCAACTGAGACCCCAGGGACCGTGATGTCTTCGAAGTCGCTTCTGAACGCCTCGCTCCATGAGCTCGACCCCGACGTCGCCGCCGCCGTCGACGCCGAGCTCCACCGTCAGCAGTCCACGCTCGAAATGATCGCCTCGGAGAACTTCGCTCCGGTCG
Organism: Streptomyces scopuliridis; assembly: GCF_042790125.1. Lineage (GTDB taxonomy): Bacteria > Actinomycetota > Actinomycetes > Streptomycetales > Streptomycetaceae > Streptomyces > Streptomyces scopuliridis_A. The sequence continues at coordinate 64,806 of NZ_JBHTZS010000032.1, read as the reverse complement.
CGGTCATGGAGGCGCAGGGCTCCGTGCTGACCAACAAGTACGCCGAGGGCTACCCCGGCCGCCGCTACTACGGCGGCTGTGAGCACGTCGATGTGATCGAGCAGATCGCCATCGACCGGGTGAAGGCGCTCTTCGGCGCCGAGCACGCCAACGTACAGCCGCACTCCGGCGCTCAGGCGAACGCCGCGGCGATGTTCGCGCTGCTCTCCCCCGGCGACACGATCATGGGTCTGAACCTCGCCCACGGCGGGCATCTGACCCACGGCATGAAGATCAACTTCTCCGGCAAGCTCTACAACGTCGTCGCGTACCACGTCGACGACAAGACCGGCCAGGTCGACATGGCCGAGGTCGAGCGGCTGGCCAAGGAGTCCCGTCCCAAGCTGATCGTGGCCGGCTGGTCGGCGTACCCCCGCCAGCTGGACTTCGCGGCCTTCCGCCGGATCGCGGACGAGGTCGGCGCGTATCTGATGGTCGACATGGCGCACTTCGCCGGTCTGGTCGCCGCGGGCCTGCACCCCAACCCGGTGCCGCACGCCCATGTCGTCACGACCACCACGCACAAGACCCTCGGCGGCCCGCGCGGCGGCGTGATCCTCTCCACCAAGGAACTGGCGAAGAAGATCAACTCCGCGGTCTTCCCCGGCCAGCAGGGCGGCCCGCTGGAGCATGTCATCGCGGGCAAGGCGGTCTCCTTCAAGGTGGCGGCCACGGACGAGTTCAAGGAGCGCCAGCGGCGCACCCTGGACGGCGCCCGGATCCTCGCCGAGCGGCTGGTCCGGCCGGACGTCACCGAGGTGGGCGTCTCCGTACTGTCCGGCGGTACGGACGTACATCTCGTTCTCGTCGATCTGCGCGACTCGGAGCTGGACGGCCAGCAGGCCGAGGACCGGCTCCACGAGATCGGCATCACGGTCAACCGGAACGCCGTCCCGAACGACCCGCGCCCCCCGATGGTCACCTCGGGCCTGCGGATCGGCACACCCGCGCTGGCCACCCGCGGCTTCACCACCGAGGACTTCACCGAGGTCGCCGAGATCATCGCGGCGGCCCTGAAGCCCTCGTTCGACCGCGAGGCGCTGGCCGGCCGGGTCGCCGCACTGGCCCAGAAGCACCCGCTGTACCCGGGCCTGTAGTCATCCGTACGGCCTGAGTTACGGGGCACCGCGCACACTGGACCGTGCGGCGCGGTGCCCCGCACCACGTTCCCCCCTGTGTCACCGTTCTCCGCACCACCCCGGCAGACAACGGCGTCTACCAACCAGCAAGGAGTCCCCCGTGGCCATCTCGGTCTTCGACCTCTTCTCGATCGGAATCGGCCCGTCCAGCTCCCATACGGTCGGTCCGATGCGCGCGGCACGGATGTTCGCGCGCCGGCTCAAGAACGAGGGCCTGATCGCCCACACCGTCTCGATCCGGGTCGAGCTGTACGGATCGCTCGGCGCGACCGGCCACGGCCACGGCACCCCCAAGGCCGTGCTCCTCGGCCTGGAGGGCAACTCGCCGCGCACCGTCGACGTGGAGAGCGCCGACGACCAGGCGGAACGTATCCGCGCCAGTGGCCGGCTCCAGGTGCTCGGCATGCACGAGATCGCCTTCGACGCCGGCAAGGACCTGGTCCTGCACCGCCGCAAGACCCTGCCGTACCACGCCAACGGCATGACCGTCTTCGCGTACGACGAGGCCGGCGCCGTGCTCCTGGAGAAGACGTACTACTCGGTGGGCGGCGGCTTCGTCGTGGACGAGGACGCGGTCGGCGAGGACCGGATCAAGCTGGACGACACCGTCCTGAAGTACCCCTTCCGCACCGGCGACGAGCTGCTGCGGCTGTCGGCCGAGACCGGTCTCTCGATCTCCGCGCTGATGCTGGAGAACGAGAAGGCCTGGCGCACGGAGGACGAGATCCGCACCGGGCTGCTGGAGATCTGGCGGGTGATGCAGGCGTGCGTCTCACGCGGAATGGCCCGCGAGGGCATCCTCCCGGGCGGCCTCAAGGTCCGCCGCCGCGCGGCCCATTCGGCACGCCAGCTGCGCGCCGAGGGCGACCCGCAGGCCCACGCCATGGAGTGGATCACCCTCTACGCGATGGCCGTGAACGAGGAGAACGCCGCGGGCGGCCGGGTCGTCACCGCCCCCACCAACGGCGCCGCGGGCATCATCCCGGCCGTGCTGCACTACTACATGAACTTCGCGGCCGGCGGCGCCACGGCGGAGGAGAAGGACGAGAACGTCGTCCGCTTCCTGCTCGCCGCGGGCGCCATCGGCATGCTCTTCAAGGAGAACGCCTCCATCTCGGGCGCCGAGGTCGGCTGCCAGGGCGAGGTCGGCTCGGCCTGCTCCATGGCCGCGGGCGCCCTCGCGGAGGTCCTGGGCGGCAGCGCCGAACAGGTCGAGAACGCGGCCGAGATCGGCATGGAACACAACCTCGGCCTGACCTGCGACCCGGTCGGCGGGCTGGTCCAGATCCCGTGCATCGAGCGGAACGGCATGGCGGCGGTGAAGGCGGTCACGGCGGCGAAGATGGCGATGCGCGGCGACGGCAGCCACAAGGTCTCCCTGGACAAGGTCATCAAGACCATGAAGGAGACGGGCGCCGACATGTCGGTCAAGTACAAGGAGACGGCGCGCGGCGGGCTGGCGGTCAACATCATCGAGTGCTGAGCATCTGGACGGAGCGTATGGCGCTCAGTCGTACAGGACGACAAGCCGGCCGATGACCTCTCCGCGTTCGAGCTTGCCGATGCCATCGCCTATCTGGTCGAAGCCGATGTGAGTGATGCGGGACGTGACCTTGCCGTCGGCGATGAGTCGGAGGACCGCCTGGCAGTCCTCGGGGGTACCCGCCTGGGAGCCGATGAGCATGACCTGGTTGAGGGTGAGTGCCTGGAGGTTGATGGTGCCTTCGCCGACGCCCAGACCCACCTGTACGACGCGTCCGTCGCGTCGTACGGCTTCCACCGCCGCGTTGGTCGTGGTGCCGAATCCGGCGAAGTCCACGACGACGTCGAGCTTCTCGTCGGCGAACGCGGCGATGTCCGCCGCGACGTCCGTGACACCGAGTTCGCGGGCGAACCCGTGCACCGTCTCGTTCTTCTCGGCCACGAAGACCTCGGCACCGGCGGCGAGGGCGACCTGAGCACCCAGCGAGCCCAGCCCGCCGAATCCGATGAGGCCCACCTTGGTGCCGGCCGTCACAGCTCCCTGCACGATCATGGCGTGGTAGGAGGTGAGCCCCGCGTCGGTCGCCGCGGCCGCCTGATCCCACGCGATGCCGTCGGACAGCGGGATCACCAGGTCCTCGCGTACCGCGACCCTGGGCTGGAAGCCGCCGTTCGACGAGGTGCCCGGGCCTTCGATCGCGGCGGGCACGGCGACTTTGTCGCCGACGGAGAAGCGACGGGCACCGGGACCGGTGGAAGCGACGACGCCCGCATGTGCTGGTCCGGCCGCTCGTTCCGGTTACGCGGAGTCGTGCTTGGCGGCGGCGGAGAAGTTGGGGTCGACGCCCGTAATACCCATGGCGGTGAACGCCTTTCCGACGACGGCGCCCATGTCGCGGTGGGAGACGGAGGTGATGCCGCCGTCGACGGCGATGTGCTGGCCGGTGACGAACGCGGAGCGGTCACTGGCGAAGAACAGGGCGGCGTCGGCCAGGTCGCGGGGCAGACCACCGCGGCCGATCGGGTGGAGTTCCCCGAGCGGCTCCTCAAGTGCTTCGACGAACGCCGGGTACTGCGAGGGATCGAGGTCGGTCCCCTTCGCCATGATCGGAGTGAGGATGAGGCCCGGCATGATGACATTGGAGCGGATCTTGTAGGGGGCCAGTTCATAGGTGGCGGTCCGGGCGACCTGGAGCACTCCGGCCTTGGCCGCGTCATAGGACACCGAGGACAGGCCGGCCTGGATACCGGCGATGCTCGACATGGAGACGATGCTGCCTCCGGTGCCCTGCTCCTTCATCCGGCGGCCGGCGTATGTGTGGCCCAGGACCACCGAACGGAGCAGAAGGTCGGTGGTCCGGGTGAAGCCGTCGGGGTCGAGGTCGAGGAGCCCGCTCTGCTCACCCAGGGCTCCGGCGTTGTTCACCATGACATTCAGCCCGCCGTATTCGCTCACCGCGCGGGCGGTGAGCGCCTCCACGTCGGCCGCCACCGTGACGTCGGTGTGCTGAAAGGTGACGTCGCCGCCGAGTTCCCTGTGCAGGGCGTGGCCGGCCTCGTCGTCGATGTCGCCGACGACGATCCGCGCTCCCTCCTCCAGGAAGACGTCCACGATGCCACGGCCGATGCCGCTCACCCCTCCGGTGACGACGGCGACCTTACCGCTGAGTTCCTGTGCCATTCCCGTGTACCTCCTTGACGGTGAAAACTTCCGGCCCGGCTGCGGCGCCAGGGGGGCTCGACCGGCAGGGACCGCGTCGGTGAGCCATCACGCAGCCGCGGCCACAGGCTCAGCGGACCGAGATCAGACCGCCGTCCACCGGGATGAGCTGGCCGGTGATGAAATGGGACGCGTCGCCGGCGAGGAAGACCAGGACAGGCGCCAGGTCCTTCGCCGGGTCGCCGAACCTGCCTCCGAGCGGGATCTGCTCCGCCGTCTCCTTGTCATGCGCGGCAAGGGCCTCGGGCGAGAGCGCTTCGCGGAACTTCTCGTACATGGGGGTGACCACATACGGAAGGACCGCGTTGACCCGGATCCCGGCGGGGCCCCAGTCGCGGGCGACGCTGCGGGTCCAGGTGTGGACCGCGGCCTTGGTGGCGCCGTAGACCGCGTTGTTCCGCTCCGCGGTCAGGCCCGATTCCGAGCCGAAGTTGATGATCGCGCCCGATCCGGTCTCCTTCATCAGGGAGAAGGCCGCCGCGTTGGTATGCACGGTGCCGAAGAAGTTGACGCGGAAGATGGTCTCCAGGAGGTCCCGCGGAACGTCGTGGGCGGGGGCGTGGCGCTGGATGCCCGCGACATGGACGAGGACGTCGAGCCCGCCCATGCGGGCGGCCGCCTGAGCGAAGACGGAGTTCACCTCGTCGCTGTCGCCGACGTCGGCACGGGAGAAGGTGACGGATCCGGGACCGGCCTCGGCGGCTTCTTCGGCCACCTTGAGACCGGTTTCCTCGTTGAGGTCGAGGGACGTCACGGTGGCGCCCTCCGCCGCGTAGGCGCGGACCGCGGCCTCCCCGATGCCCTGTGCACCGCCGGTGACGATGATGCGTTTGCCTGCGAGCTGCATGTACTCTTCCGTCTCCTCGCGCTGGTTGCGCGACCTGGGTGATGCCGCCGTCGACGGCGATGCGCCGGCCGGCGATGACTCAGGCCGTGGCTGCCGTCCCGACGGGGCGGACGCCGGGCACGACCTCCTTGGCGATCCGGTGCATGGACTCGATCCACGGCGTCGGATCGTCGATGTAGTCCTGGGTGTTCAGGACGATCTCGCCGAAGCCGCCGATCCGCTCGTTCATCTCCTCGATCTTCCGGGTGACCGTCTCGGGCGACCCGCACAGCCACACGTGCTCGGCGATGAACTCCATGTCGACGTCCGCCACGTCAATGCCCGTGCCCGAGTCGTCGATGTACCCCTGGAGAATCCCGAACCGCTGGTAGATCGGCACGAGGTACTTCTCCCAGCAGTGGCCGAGGCCGCTGTTGATGGCCCGCTGCCGGGCCTCCTTGTCGGTGTCCGCGACGAAGATGTCCCGGCAGATACGGAACCGCTCGCGGTCCAGCGGACGGCCCTGCTCCGCCGCGCCCGCGGAGTATGCGTCCCAGTGCGAGCGGGCCACGTCGACGCCGCCGAAGAACGAGATGGGCGAGAAGCCGTTCTGCCCGGCGTAGCGCATCGACGACGAGTTGTACGAGAGCGCCGTCACCGCGATCTCCAGGGCCTCCGGCCCGCCCCAAGGCGAGAAGTCCGGCAGAACATGCTCCTGGTGGCCGTCCTCGGACGGGGGCTCCTCCTCGGGGAAGCCGCCGCTGAAGAACCGGCCCTCGTAGTGGAACGGCTCGCGCCGCCAGACCTTGCGCATGATCTCCAGCGCCTCGTCCCGGCGGGGCCGTGCCTCGGACAGGTCGGCCGCCTGCCCCCGGATGACGGCGTCCCGTGGATAGGCTCCGGGGCCGATCCCGAGGAAGTAACGGCCCTTCAGGACCTGTGAGAGCCAGCCGACCTGGATGGCCAGGGAGCCGGGCTGATGCAGCCCCAGCAGATGCGCCATCGGGGCGAAGCGGATCCGCTCGGTCTCCCGGGCACAGGCGCCGATGACGATTTCCGGGTTCGGCACGCTCTCCCAGCCCTGGGTGGCGTGCTCACCGATCATGAAGTCGGTGAAGCCTGCTCGGTCGGCTTCCCTCGCCATGAGAACCGAGTAGTCGAATACCTCGCGGGGCGTGCGCTCGGGGCGCATGTACGGAACGTTGAATATGCCGCTCTTCATGGTCTGCTGCTCTCCTTTGAACCCGCGAACCCCGCCTCGTCCAAGGCATGGTTCTGCGCTTGACCACGGTTGTCCTGCACGCGGAAGAGTCTGTTTTCTCCGCCCTTATGAGCGGATGCTCTTTCCGCTAGACCAGTGTTCCTTCGCTGTCTTTGTTCGAGAATCGGGGAGCGACTTCCTCGGCGAACCGGATGAGTTCGTCGTTGTTACGGCCGGGTTCCAGGTGTCCCTGGCCGAACATGAGGAAGCATTCGTTGAATCCGAGGCGGTCGTGGGCCTGTTCGATCTGCCGGGAGATGTCGTCCGCGGTGCCGATGAGTACGTTCGGGAACTGCTGACCGTGGGGGATGAACCACTTGTCCCAGAACCACCGGTGCTCGGCCTCCAGTTGGGCGGCCTGCTCCTTGTCGTCCGTCAGGATGAGAAAACCGCCCCAGGCCCCGATCTCCTCGCGCGGCACGTCACGCCCGGCCTTCTTCGCCGTCTCGGAGTAACGCTTCCACAGCGCTTCGCAGAAGTCGAGATCCGTGGCGAAAACAACTTGCTTTCCGCCTTCTCGGGCCCACATGTCAACGGTTCGCATGCTGTAGGCGAAAGCACCGTAGACCTTCGGGTACGGATTCTGGAAGGGGCGCGGCGCGATTCCGATTTTCCGGACGATGCCGTTCTCGTCCATGCCTCCACCGAATTCCTTGTACCCGGGGTGGCCGGCCGAACCCCCCTCCGGGGGAAACTGCCAGTACTTGCCCTTGTGGCTGAAGAGTTCGTTCTCCCACGCCTTCTTGAGCACCTGGACGGATTCCTCGAAGATCTCCCGGTTGGCGGCGTCCTGCTCGTCGCGGGCCTTGGCGTGCCGGACGTTGGTGGCACCGATGCCGCGGATCGCCGCGTACGCGTCCACCCAGCGCGCGTGGTAGCCGCGGGTGAAGCCGACGATGAGCCGTCCCTGGAGAATGTGGTCGAGCGTGGCGATCTCCTCGGCCACCCGGACCGGGTTGTGCGTGGGCAGGACGTATCCCAGGATCCCGGCGCTCATGCGCTTGGCGTGCGATCCGACGAACAGCCCCCACATACCGGGGTGGTTGGTGATCTCGAAGCCCTCGATCTGGAGGTGGTGCTCGGGCGAGCAGTAGCTGGCGTACCCCAGCTCGTCGGCGAGCCGAACGTAGTCCCTCACTTCTTCGAGGTACCGCTGGTACAGGTCGGGGCGCTGTCCCGCCATGCCCTGTTCGAGCTCGTGGCGCCGGCCGATCACACCGGTCTGCATGAGGTGGAATTTCACCGGTTCGTCTCCTTGTGTCAGTCGTGGCGCGGTGGCGGCGACGGGCTTCGCCCGCACTCACACGGCGACGAGCCGCCGGAAGCGGCTGCCGTGGAAGACCAGCGGCGCACGCTCGGGCTCGGCGCGCAGGGCGTGGATGGCGAGCAGGACGATCGCGTGGTCCCCGGCCAGAAACTCCTGATGGATGGTGCAGTCGAACCAGGCCACCGCTCCATGGACGAACACCGCGCCGTCGGCGCTGCTGCTCCACTCGACCCGCGCGAACCGGTCCCCGGTCTTCTGCGCGAGGGCGCGGCAGGCCTCGTTCTGGTCCTGGGCGAGCATGCTGACGCCCAGTCGGCGCAGCCCGCGCAGCCGGGGCCAGGTCGTCGAGGTGTTCTGTACGCACACCGACGCCAGGCTCGGCTCCAGGGAGACCGAGGTGAACGTACTGGCCGCGATGCCGATCGGCTTGTCCCCCTCCATCCCGCAGATGGCGGTGACTCCGCTGGGGAAGCACCCGTAGGCGCGCTTCAACAGCTCCGGGTCTCCGGTGTTGGGTTCCAGATCCACCATGTGCCCCTCTCGTATGAGGTGGTGCTCCGCGGCCCTGCGCCGCCCGCCGGCCCGGGTGAGGTCCGGGCGTTCCGCGGGTTCGTGCGAGGAGGTCGGCGGCGACAGGCAACGGCAACTGCGCGCGACATTCCTCAAGCTATCTACGCCCACGTAAACTGTCAACGCTCGTGTAAATTGATCTTGAAGGCACATAAGCGCAGCTCACAGGCTTTTTCGCGAGCCGAGTCGAATGTATTGACCGTTTACACCACCGTAGATAGCATCCACGGCACACTGCTCCTGAGGGCGGGGCGGCAGAGCAACCGAGGACACGCCGGGGCCGTCAGGCCATCGCGGGTTCCTCGCCGACGACTCCGCGACGACTCCCCCCGCTCCGACCCGACCCGCCCGTGCGAGAGCCGCACCGGGCGATCTGGAGGATGACGACGCAGATGGCGCACCAGGACGAGACATGGGACGAGATGGCCGCCGCGACGGCCGATCTGGTCGAGACCGGGAAGATCCACCGCCTGCTGTTCGACTACGCGTACCACCTGGACATGAACCACCCGGACGAGATCGCCGCCCTGTTCACCGAGGACTGCTACGTCGCCTACGGACCGGACTTCGGGGCGGAGGGACGGGTCGCGTACCGCGAGACCCTGGACGGGATCGGCACCTTCTTCACCGCGACCAGTCACCATGTGTCGAACATCGTGGTCGACTTCGGCGGGGACCGGACGAGCGCGACCGTACGCTCCGTTCTCCACGCCTGGCACAAGTACACCAGGGAGCGGCCGGACGGGCACTTCTTCGGCCAGTACCACGACGAGCTGGTCCGTACGGACGAGGGCTGGCGCTTCGCCAGGCGCGAGCTGCGCGCGGCCGGCGTGGTGGACTTCCACGTCAAGAAGCAGATCCCGATCGGCCGAGCGGTCTCGTGACGGCCCCCTCGACGGCGGACGGCCCCGAGCGCGCCGGCTGCGGCGGGGACGACCCGGCGGAGTACCGGAACATCCGGGTCGAGCACCGCGGCCCGGTGAGCTGGATCGTGCTCGACCGGCCCGAGAAGGCCAACGCGCTGTCGAACGAGATGCTGGACGAGTTCTCCGACGCCCTGGACCGGCTGGCCCGTACCGGCGGCCCGGTCGTCGCCATCCGCGGCGAGGGCAGCGGGTTCTGCGCCGGATACGACATCGGCGAGGTCGGCAGGGCCGTGGCCGCACCGGACCCGGTCGCCGACCGCGAACGGCTGGCGCGCAACGTCAACCGCTATCTGGCGATCTGGGACCATCCCAAGCCGGTGATCGCCGCGGTGCACGGCTACTGCGTGGCCGGTGCGACGCAGATGTGCGTGTTCACCGACATCACGGTCGTCAGCGAGGACGCCCGTATCGGCGAGCCCGCGCTCCCGCTGGGCGGCGGTTACATCGCCCCGTTGTGGGCGCCGCTCGTCGGGCCCAAGCGGGCGAAGGAGCTGGCCTTTATCCCCGGCAACTCCATCGACGGACGGACGGCGGTCACCTGGGGGTGGGCCAACCACGCGGTGCCCGAGGCGGAGCTGATCACGGTCGTGGAGGCCATGGCCGCCCGCATCGCACGCATTCCCCCGGATGTGCTGCGCGTCAAGAAGCTCTCGGTCAACCGGGCCATGGAGGCCATGGGCGTACGCACCGCCGCCGCGGGCGTCCCCGAGATGGACGCCCTGCTGCACCTGTCGCCCTCGGTGGCCGAGATCCGCGCGTGGATCGGCGAGGTCGGGATCAAGGAGGCCATCGCCTCCTACGGCCGCGCCCCCGAGACCGCGCCGGCTCCTACAGGAAGGGAAACACGGTGAGTTCCGGAATCGAGTTCACGAAGGACGGCCATGTGGCACGAGTCGTCCTGGACCGTCCCAAGGCGCTCAACGCCATCACCTCGCGGATGGACGGCGCGCTGTTCGACGCCTGGACGGAGATCAACGACAACCCCGACATCTGGGTCGCGATCCTCTCCTCCAGCGGGGAGAAGGCGTTCTGTGCCGGCGGGGACATCAGCGGCGAGGACGAGGGCGCGAGCCGGCGGATGGCGCTGGGCGGCGGCCTCACCGGCGTCGGGGGCCCGCTGCTGACGCTGCGCAAACCGCTGATCGCGGCCGTCCAGGGCTATGCGATCGGCGGCGGATTCGAACTCGCCATGTGCGCCGACATCATCGTCGCGGCCGACACGGCCCAGTTCGGGATGCCGGAGACCAAGGTGGGCATCATCGGTGAAGCCGGCATCATGCACCGGGCCATCCGCCAGCTCCCCCACCACATCGCCCTGGCGATGATCCTCACCGGCTCGCGCATCCCGGCCGCCGACGCCGAGCGGTACGGCCTGGTCAACGAGGTGGTCGGCTATCCGGACCTCGCGGCGGCCGCCGACCGCTGGGCCGAGAGGATCACGGCCGCCTCGCCGCTGGCCGTACAGGCGGCCAAGGACGCGGTCCTCTCCCGGGCGGGCTGGCCGCTCGACGTCGCCCTGGCAACCCGCTACGAGCCGATCGAGGCGTACGCCGCCACCAAGGACCGCCTCGAAGGCCGCGCCGCCTTCGCCGAGCGGCGCACCCCCCGGTGGCAGGGCCGCTGACCGTCATGGAACCGCCCAGGAAACCGCCCACGGAACCACTCACGGAAAGGTACGCAGATGACCGATCTGGAATCGCGCGTCCGCAGACTGGAGGACCGCGCCGCCATCGAGGACCTGGTGATCCGCTACTTCCTCGCTGCCGACGACAACGACCTGGCGGCCCTCGGATCGACGTTCGCGCCGGATGCCGAATTCCTCATGGGCGGCGGCTTCTCAGGCGGTTCGGACCGCGCGTCGATCGTGAACTTCATCAGGGAGGACCGGGCCACCATGGGCGTCACGGTCCACACCCAGAACTTCACCCTCCTCACCTTCCACGACGACGACCATGCCGCCGGTGTCGTCGGCGCCCATCTGGAACTGGCGCGCGGCGGAACCACGGTCTACGGCGCGGTGCGCTACCTGGACGAGTACGTGCGGGCGGAGGAGGGGTGGCAGATCAAGCGGCGCGAGCTGGCCGTCGTCCATGTCGGACCCTGGGAGGACGTCGCCAACTCGCTCACCACGGACCTGCGTTCCCGCTGGCCGGGCCAGAAGCCGACGGCGGCCGACCTCCCCCGGTAGCCGGCCGGAAGGTCACGCCCCTTCGCGCCGCAGGCCGTCGAAGAACACGGCCGAGAAGGTCTCGACGGTCTGCTCCACGGAGTATTTACGGTCACCGGGCTTGAACCAGCGGTGCGTCCAGTTCACCATTCCGAAGAGCGCCTTCACCACCAGGGGCACGGCCAGATCCTCCCGGAAAGTCCCCTCCCGAACCCCCGAGGTGATGATGTCGGTGACGATGGATTCAAAACGGCGGGTCTTCCGCGCCATTTCCCGCGCCCACGGCGTCGACTGGAATGCGACCTTCCCCATGTCTTCCTGGATGTAGACATACACATAGGGGTAGTTCGCCACATACGAAGTGATCTGCAACTCGATGAGGAGGCGCAGTTTCCGATGAGCGTCCACATCCAAGCCCGCGATACGAACGGCCTCGGCGAGATTCTCGTCCAGCACCTTCTTCGCGGTGGCGTGAAAGACCTCCTGGAACAGCTCTTCCTTGCCCGAGAAGTAGTAGTAGATGGCCGCACGATCGGTGCCGAAGCGGGCGGCGATATCGCTGAGCGTCGCGGCCTCGTATCCCTTTTCCTTGAACACATCACCGGCGATTTGCAGCAATTCTCCGCGTTTCGCCAAGTATGCGGCTCCGCCCTCTACCTGAGCGCTTTGCCGACGCTTGCTCAGACCGCTGTGCGATGTTTTTGGGGTGCGTTTGGCGGGCGGACTCATAACACGGAGCGTACCACCGCCGGGAGAGCCTTCATCGGGGGTCTTCACTGAATGAACCAGAACAGCCCGAGCACAAGGCAGAGTTTGGGTGACATCGACGGGTGGAGATCGACATGACGGAGAATGTTCGGTGGACCGAGGTGTTGTGCGTCGGCGACCTTCTGGTGCGGGCCGCGCACCAGCACCCTGACGTGGACGCACTGGTGCTACCCGACGCGCGGTACACATACGCCGAGTTGTACGCGCGTGCCGAGTGGACCGCGCGCGGACTGGTCGCGCTCGGTATCCGCCCCGGAGAGCATGTGGGGCTCCTCGCGGCCAACGGCGTCGAGTACGTCGAGGGGCTGTTCGCGATCTCATTGATCGGTGGGGTGGTCGTTCCGCTCAACGCCCGCCACAAAGCCACCGAGCTCGGTTACATCATCGACAACAGCGACCTCGCCGCCGTGCTGACCACCGCCGGCACCGACCGGTACGTCGACTTCACCACCGTACTCAAGGAAGCTCTTCCCTCACTGGCCACCGCGAAGGTCCCGGTCCGGCTGAGCCTGCCCGAGGCCCGCGGGCTGCGCGCGGCGGTGCTGCTGTGCGGTGCGGACCGGACGGGATTCCTCGACCGTTCGGCGTTCGACCGGCTCGCCGCGGAGGTCGATCCGCGAAGGATTCTCGAACTGCGGCGCCGCGTCCGCGTCCGCGATATCGCGGCGCTTCTCTACACCTCCGGCACGACAGCGAACCCGAAGGGCTGTCTGCTGTCGCACGAGGCCATGACCCGCGGCCCCGTGGAACGGGCCCGTTTCCGGCTCGGCTCCGGCGAGCACGATGTCACCTGGGCCGCCGGACCCCTTTTCCATATCGCGGCGTTGTCACCTTTCCTCGGTTCGGTCGGCAGTGGCGGAACATTCCTCACCGATGTCCACTACGAACCCGACAGGGCCCGGGATCTACTGGTCCGCGAGGGTGCCACTGTCGCCTTTCCCTGGTTTCCGGCGATCATTCAGCCGCTGCTCGACCACCCCGCCTTCGAGGCGGGGCAGCTCCGGGAATTGCGATCGATCTTCCTGATCGGCCCCAGCGTCCTTCTGGAACGTGTGCAGTCCGCGCTTCCCGGGGCCGAACTCATCGCGGCGTGCGGCATGACCGAGACGGCCGGCATCTATGCGCTCAGCGACCGCACCGACTCGATGGAAACGCGCGCCACAGCACAGGGCAAACCCCACTCCGGAATGGAGATCCGCATTCTCGACCTCGAAACCGGAGAAGACGCAGGAGCCGGCGTGATCGGCGAGCTGCTGGTCCGTGGCTTCTGCGTCACGGAAGGGTATTACCACGATCCGGAGGCAACCGCGGCCGCTTTCGACGAGGACCACTGGATGCACACCGGTGACCTCTACAGCTGGACTCCCCAGGGCCAGGTGGCATTCCACGGCCGGCTCAAAGACATGCTGAAAGTCGGCGGCGAGAATGTCGCCGCCCTCGAAATCGAGTCCTTCCTCGCCCGGCACCCGGCGGTGCGGTGCGTCGAAGTGGTCGGCGCTCCCGATTCCCGGCTCGACGAGGTGCCGGTGGCCTTCGTCGAGGTCCGCGACGGGTGCACGGTCACCGCGGAGGAACTGATGGGGTTCTGCCGCGGCCGTATCGCCAGTTTCAAGATTCCCCGCGCGGTCCGCTTCATCGAACCCGGCGAGTGGCCCATGTCCACCACCAAGATCAACAAGCGGGCCCTGCGCCGCATGCTGAACGAGACGGAATCGGAGCTGACACACCGGTGAACGACGGCCCGGCGGACGTGACCACGAGCACGGCACGTTCCGGCATCACGCTCGAAGCGGTACGCCACGAGGCGCTCGGCCTGCTCGACGGCGTACCCGACGGAGACGGGCTCGACCCGTGCGACGCGGCGCTGATCGGGCTGGCCGTGCGCGCGGCGGTGCCGACGCTCGACCCGGACGGCATCGAGGAGTACACCCGGCGCGCGCTCGACGCCGGCGCCACTCCCGAACAGGTCCACGAAACCGTCACGGTGGTCTCCGGGCTCGGGGTGCACTCCCTCATGGAGGGCTCCCGCCGCGTGGCGGCGGTGCTGCGGGCCCGGGGCACGGAACTGAGCACGGGCACCCTGGACGGACCGCTCGACGAACCCCGTGCGGCCCTGCGCACCCTTCTGCGGGGAGACGATCCGTACTGGGACGCCTTCGAACGCGAGGTCCCCGGCTTCCTCGACACCCTGCTGCGCCTGTCCCCCGAGGCGTACGAGGCGTTCTTCGCCTACTGCGCGGTGCCCTGGCGGACCGGGCACGTCCGGGGCCGGGTCAAGGAGCTCATCTCCATGGCCGCCGACGCGACCCCCACGCACCGCTACCTGCCCGGGATGCGCCTGCATCTGACGAACGCCCTTCGGCTGGGAGTGGGCAGAAGAGCCGTGCTGGAAACACTCGACATCGCCACCACCGCACCCGAGCACCGCGGCGTACCCGCGGCATCACCCGGCACAGGGCCGGGAGAGGCGAACCGGTGAGCCGGCGCCGCGCGAACGAAAGGGGTACCCATGACAGACGAAGCAGTCCGGTACGAGCAGGACGGCGCGGTCGTCCGTATCACTTTGGCGCGTCCGTCGGTCTCGAACGCGATCGACCTCACGACCGCCGTGGAGTTCGCCGGAGCCGTCCGCAGGGCCGCGTCCGACGAGATCCGCGCCGTCCTGATATCCGGTGACGGCAAACGGTTCTGCTCGGGCGGGGACCTCGCTTCCATGGCGGGGGCGGACGACCCGGCAACGTACGTGCATGCACTGGCGACCGAACTCGACCGGGCGTTTCGGGACCTGTCGGCGCTTCGCAAACCGGTGATCAGCGCCGTGCATGGGGCGGTCGCCGGCGCCGGACTGGGCCTCGTACTCAGCTCCGACATCGTGATAGCCGCTCGCTCCACCACGTTCCTCTGGGCCTACGCCGGAGTGGGCCTGACCCCCGACTGCGGCGTGTCGTACCTGCTGCCACGCGCGGTCGGACAGCAGCGCGCACTCGACCTCGCCCTGACGGGACGGGTGCTGTCGTCCGACGAGGCATCGCGGTGGGGCCTGGTGGCCGAGGTGACCGATGACGGAGAGCACCGGGAACGCGGCTCCGCGCTCGCCGCACAGTTGGCGCGGGCTCCGGGCCATGCCCTGGCCGGGGCCAAGAGGCTGATCGGATCGGCCTGGGAAGTGTCCCGTGAGGAGAGCTCGGAGGACGAGGCCGACACCATCGCGGAGGCGGTGACGACCGACGACGCGGTCGCACTGATCTCCGCGTTCGCCGGTGCCTCGCGGCGGGGGTGACTCGTGGCGGGGGTGACTCGTGGCGGGGCGCTACCCCTTGATCGTGGACACCCTGATCACCGGGTGCTGACCGCCGCCCGCGGCGCGTACGGATCGCCCGTTCAGTCGAGGACCGCGGTGGCTTCGACCTCGACCAGGTGCTCCGGTACGTCCAGAGCCGCGACGCCCAGCAGTGTGCCCGGCGGTACCGGGGTGACCCCCAGCTTCGCGGCCGCACGGGCGACCCCCGCCAGGAACTGGGGCATCTTGTCGGGGGTCCAGTCGACGACGTAGACGGTCAGTTTCGCCACGTCCGCGAAGGAGCCACCGACCCCGGCCAGGGCGGTGCCGATATTGAGGTAGCACCGCTCGACCTGTGCGGCGAGGTCGCCCGCGCCGACCGTGGCCCCCTCGGCGTCCCAGGCGACCTGCCCGGCGATGAAGACCAGCTTCGAGCCGGCCGCGACCGACACCTGCCGGTAGGCGTCGATTTCCGGCAGTCCATCGGGGTTCACCAGGGTGATGGCCATGCTGCCTGCCTCCTTCGCGGGCTCGCTTCGAGCCGCTCGTGGTCTCTTGCGGTTACTGGAAAACCGTAAGAGAGTGGCCGCTGACATGGAAGAACGCACTTTTCAGTGACTGGGGAACCTCATGGTGACCAAGCGGTACCCGGGCTCGCCCGACGAAGCCGACCTGACGCGCGCGGA
Source organism: Streptomyces scopuliridis (assembly GCF_042790125.1). Classification (GTDB taxonomy): domain Bacteria; phylum Actinomycetota; class Actinomycetes; order Streptomycetales; family Streptomycetaceae; genus Streptomyces; species Streptomyces scopuliridis_A. Next base: position 48,675 of record NZ_JBHTZS010000032.1, on the reverse strand, counting down.
CTCCCTGGCGCGGGAGATCTTCTCGGACGTCGCCAACAAGTGGGCGCTGTTGATCATCGAGTCCCTCGGTGAACGCACCCTGCGCTTCAGCGAGTTGCGCGACGAGGTCGAGGGCATCAGCCACAAGATGCTCACCCAGAACCTGCGCATGCTGGAGCGCAACGGCCTGGTGAAGCGGACCGTGTACCCCACCGTGCCGCCGCGGGTCGAGTACACCCTCACCGAGCCGGGCCAGGGGCTGCGCGAGACGGTCGACGGAATGTGCGGCTGGACCCGCCGCCACCTCGGTCATATCGAGGCCTCCCGCCACCGCTTCGACGCCTGACGACCACCCCGTGGCGGCTAGGTCCTGTCCGGTCGGAGAGGACCTAGCCGGCGCCGCAACCGCACACCGGGGCGCCCGTCGATGCCGATGTTCTCCACCACGGTGAACCCGTTGCGCGCGAGCACGGTCCTGGACGCCGGATTGTCGAGCGTGGTGACCGCGATGAGCACGGAGAGCCCGTACTCCGTGGCGGCCAGGCGGCACATGTCCTCGACCGCGGCCGTCGCCACGCCCCGGCCGGCGGCGCGCTCGCCGATCCGGTAGCCGAGTTCGGCGGCCCCTTCCTCGACGTCCACGAGATTGACGCGGCCGGCCAGGTCCCCCCGCTCGTCCACGAGGACATGGAAATGACACAGACCGGCGTCCTGCTCCGCGAGGAGGGCACGGTGACGGGAGGCGAAGCCGGCGAAGTACGCGTCTCCGCGATCCGGCACGGACCGCGCGAAGTACGCCCGGTTCTCCCGCTCGAACTCCAGCAGGGCATCCGCGTGGTCGGCCCGGAGCCGCTCCAGCCTCATCATGCCCGGCAGCATATAGACCGATGATCGCGCCCGGTCGTCGCGCTCGTCACCGGGTGCTGAGCCAGTGCGGGTCGGGGACCACCGTCAGGATCGCCGACAGCAGGACGATCACCGCAAGTACGGCCAGCTCCGCACGTGCCGGGGACCCGGCGTCCGCGCCGCGGCGCAGCCGGTGTCTGGCCGTCAGGGCGAGGCCGCTCACGACCGCGACCAGCAGCAGTTTGGCGATGAGCACCCGGCCGTACGCCGAGCTGAACACGACATCGGCCGGGAGCCTGCGGAGGGTGGAGAGCGTTCCGGTGGCGGCGAGCGCGGCGAACAGCCAGCCGGCGAGCCGGGCGTAGCGGGCGAGCACCTGGCGGGCCCCGGCCGGGTCGTCCCGGCGCAGCCACATCGTCCGCAGTACGTACAGCAGCCCGCCGGTCCACAGCGAGGCCGCGGTCAGATGGACGACGGTGAGCGCGGTGCCCAGCATCGGGGTGTACGGCTCCGGATGCGCCCGCAGGGCTTCCGCGCCGACGACCACGGCCAGGGGCGCGAGGGCCGCCAGGGGGCGGTTCACGGCGACACAGCCGGCCGCCAGCAGAAAGCCGTTGGCCATGAAGAGCAGCAGGCGGCCCTCGACGGTGCCGTACACCGTGGTGATGTCGAGGCCGCTCACGGACGCGAGCAGGATGATCTGTCCCGCCGAGGCAGCCGCCCCGGTCAGCGCGGCGGCGAGTGCCCAGCGGCGTGGCACGGGGCCGGTACGGGCGAGCCTGGCACCGGCCAGCTCGCCGAGATGGATCGCGAGCCCGGCGAAGACGGCGACCCGCAGCGCGGTGATGGCTCCCGCGCCGGGTATGCGCAGCTCACCGGTCCCGCGCGAGGCTATGGCCGCGCCGAGCAGTACGACCAGCGCGGCGAACAGGACACCACCGGCTATCAGTACGGCCCTGCGGCCGGCCGTGCCGGTGGCTTCGTCAGCGGACGGACCCGGATATATCACCGCTTGATCTTCTCTGCCCGCCACGGCCTCCGGCAACGCGAACGGGGCGTGCGGCTGACGGTCCGGGCCGTCCCGGATGCCCCTGCCCCCCGCCCCGCCCACCACGCTCCCGGATCAGGCCTTGCGCGAGGCCAGGAACTCGTCGAACGTCAGCAGCCCGTCACCGTTGGCGTCATGCGCGTTGATCACGGCCTGTGCCACCGTCTCGGTCACATGGAAGTCGCCGAGCTGCGCCATCACGCTCTTGTACTCCGCCGCCGTGATGAGCCCGTCGCCGTTCGCGTCGAACCGCTCGAACGCCGTGCGCGCCTCGTCAATGTCCGCCACTGTTCCGCCCCTTCGTCGTGCCGTACCAACGGGGTCAGATTATCCGCACACCCTCACCCGAACGGCGGCAGCCCAGGGCGGCACCGGATCACGGCTCCAGCGGTCGTGGGCCGCCGCCGGGGAACGCCCGCGGTGTGCGGGCGTTCCGGTGACGGCGGATCAGCCGGACGGATACGTCAGCCGCGCCACGGCTGGTAGTGCGGATTGTCCAGGCACTCCGACATGATCTCGGTCTTCTTCACCTTGTCGACCGGGCAGACACCGACGATCCGCTCCCGGGAGATCCCACCGGGGAAGGCGACCTCCACCTGCTCGGCCCACCTGTGCGTGTCACCGATCGTCTTGTTGACGTCGATGCCGCCGGGGGCGTCGATGTAGTAGTTGAAGCCGCTCTTGTACCACTGCTTGTACAGGTCGTGGTCATAGCTGGTGGAGACGTACGGCGAGGGCTGGTTGACCAGGACGTACTTCTCCACGTCGTACTGCCCGTCCAGCGGCGCCTTCGGGTGGAAGCCCTGCTCGAAGATGACCTCCGGCTTCCGGCTGTCGGCGCGGTAGAGCTGTCGGCAGTCGGTGCGCCAGGCGGGCGTCGGGGTGATCCGGCTGACCTCGACCGTGTGGTCGGCGGCGGCGAACATCGGGTCCTTGACGCGGGGGCAGCTTTCGGCGGCCTTGAAGGCGGTGCCCTGCGCGGGGGCGGACGCGACCGGGGCGGACCCGGCCGGGGAGTGCGTGGAGGCGGCCTCGGTGGCGGAGGCCGGAATCAGGACGGCGGTGACGGACAGGGCGACGGCGGCGGCCCGCCGCCGCGAGCGAGGAGTGATCATGGGGTGCACCCTCCACGCTGTACGGCGGCGGGCCGTGGACCGTCACCCGTCCGGGGGCGTGTCGGTCCACAACCTTGCCTGCACGAGGACGAGTTGACGTCAGGCTGACGTCAACTCCGCGTCAGCGGAACACTCCCGTGTGTCCCAGCGAGTAGCGGCCGGGCTGCGGATAGACCGCGAGTCCGTGCGGGCCGCCGCCGACCGGGATGCGGGCGATCTGCTTGCCGCTGCGCGTGTCGATCGCGTACACCTCGGAGTCGTAACGCCCGGCCAGCCACAGCACCTTGCCGTCCGACGAGACACCGCCCATGTCGGGGCTGCCGCCGTCCGGCAGATGCCACTTCTTCGCCAGCTTGTTCTTCGTGAAGTCGAAGACGGAGATGGTGCCCTCGCCGCGGTTGGAGATGTACATCTCCCTGGAATCCCGGCTGACATACAGGCCGTGGCATCCCTCGCCCGTCGGCAGGAGCTTCGGGGTCGTGAACTTCTCGCCGTTCAGCACCCACATGCCGTGGGCCATCATGTCGGCGACGTAGAACGTCTTGCCGTCCGGCGAGATCTTCACGTCCTGGGGCATGGCGCCCTGGAAGGGCAGCTTCTGCTGGGCGATGACCTTCATCTGCTCCGTGTCGACCTTGAGGAGTTCACCGGAGAACTCGCACGAGACGATGAAGTACCGGCCGTCCGCGGAGAAGTCGGCGTGGTTGACGCCCGCGCAGGTGACCGGCTCGGTCTTCTTCACCTTCATGGTGTGCGGATCGCGGAACACCAGCTGACGGTCGAGCGAGGCCATGACGATCGCGTACTTGCCGTTGGGCGTGAAGTAGAGGTTGTACGGATCGTGTACGTCGACCGGCTCGCCCGCCTTGCCGGTGGCGGGATCGATCGGGGTGAGCGTATGGCCGCGGTTGTTGTTGACCCAGAGGGTCTTCAGATCCCAGGAGGGCACGACATGCTGCGGCTGTCGGCCGACGTCGATGGTCTCGATGACCTTGTACGTCGCGGGGTCGATCACCGAGACCGTGTCGGAGTGGGTGTTGGGCACGTACACCCGGGACGGGAAGCCCTTCACGATGGGCGAGAGCATGCCGGGCCGGTCGGCGGCGTAGATGTCCTTGGGGTCCAGTACCGGCGGCATGCCCGGCAGTCCGGCCGGCACGCTCCGCTCGGGCACGACGGGCCGGGCAGCGGCCTTGGTCGTCTTCGGCTCGGCCCGCTCGGTGTCCTGGCTCGCGCAGCTCGCGAGCAGGGCGAGGGCGGCGGCCCCCAGCAGGGCGATCGTCCGCCTGGTGAACCGCTCGGTGGTCCGTGGAGTGGGGGGAAGCATCAGGTCAGCAGCTCCGTGGTCGTCACCGCGCGCAGGCCGCGGCGTTCCAGTGCGTCGAGAAGGGCGGGCAGGGCGGCGACCGTGTCCGCGTAGCCGAAGTGCAGGCTCACCACAGAGCCGTTGCGGATCTGTCCGGTGACGGTGCGGGTGACGGCCGTGGCGCCGGGCGAGGTGTAGTCGAGGGAGTCGACGTCGTACGAGAGGACATGCGGATAGCCCGCCCTGCGCGCCAGCCGCTGGACGAGCGGGGTGGCGTGCTGGGTGCGGGAGGGGCGGAACCAGCTGCCGATGGAGCCGGTGAGCCTGCGCAGCCGCTGGGCGCAGCCGGTGATCTCCGCGTACGCAGCGGCCTCGTCCAGATCGGAGATGTCGATGTGGCGCAGCGTGTGGTTGCCGAGATCGTGGCCGCCGTCCAGGATCCGGCGGGCGACGGCGGGATGCTCGTCGAGCCAGTCGCCCACGGCGAGGACGGTGATCCGGGCCCCGGCGCGTTCCGCCTCCGCCAGCACCGCGTTGGTGGTGGCGGGGTCGCCCTGGCCGTGGAAGGTGAGGGCGACGCGCGCGCGGTCGCGGGGGCCGTGCGCGATCTCGGCGGGCTGTCCGGGGAACCGGCGCGGCGCGGGTGCGGTACGGGCCGCGGGCCGCCCGCTCCCCGGGCTGGCTTCCGTGGACGGTCCGGCCGGCGATCCGGGGGCGGATCCGCGCGGCGCACCGGACGCGGAACCGGCGGGCGTGGCGGGGGCGCTGTCCGTACAGCCGGTGGCGAGGGCGCCCGCCACGGCCGCACCGGCTCCTGCGCGCAGTGCACTGCGACGGTCGATCGGGATCACGCCCCCATTTAAGGGGGAAGGAGGGCGAAAGCCGACGATTGACCCGTTTAAGGGGACTTACGGGTCGTCACGCGGTCGCGACACGGGCCGTCGCACGAGCCGTCGCCCTCAGGGCAGCTGACGGTCGGAGACCCGCATCTCGAACCAGGTGGTCTTGCCGCGCGGCAGCAGATCCACCCCCCACCGGTCGGAGAGCCGGTCCACCAGGAAGAGGCCCCGCCCGCTGGTGTCCATCTCGTGCACCGGCATCAGACACGGCAGTCCGCGCGAGGGGTCCCGCACCTCGATCCTGATCCAGCCGCGGCGGCGCAGCATCCGTAACCCGAAGACCCGGGCGCCGGTGTGCCGTACGGCGTTGCCGACGAGTTCCGAGACGAGCAGGACGGCGTACTCGGCGGTCTGCGGGGAGAGCGCCCACTGCTCCAGCACGACGCAGTGGGTGAGCCGGCGGGCGGCGAGGGCGGATTCCGGGCGGGAGGGCAGACGGACTTCCGCCTCCGTCGGATTACCGAACAATTCCAGCGCCTTGTGCGCCTGTTCGTCACCGGCGGACGGTATCCACCGCGCTGCGGCAGCGTCGCCGCGCTGCCGCGGTTGCTCCACACCCTCCAGGCCCGCCATGCCCCCCATCATGGCCGTCCAGAGCACTCCCGGGGGCCGTTCCGGGTGAATCGACCACCCGGAATGAGCTATTCCAGGGGGCGCGCATGGCATATGCCAAGGGCAGAACTTGTGCTTGCACAACTCCCTGACCAGCGATGACGACCCGCAACGGGGTGATCACCAAGAGCGATCACGGTAAATACCTTAAGGTTCTCTTAAGGTTGCGCTAAGCCGGGCGCCGGGTTGACGCGCCGCCTTCCCCCGCCGCCAACGGGGTTACGTTCAGCGGAACTTGGCCTTCCCCGGGCCCTCCTCCACAAACGACCGCATGCCGCGCTCGCGGTCCTCCGTGGCGAACAGGCCCGCGAACCAATTGCGTTCGATCGTGAGCCCGGTGTCCAGATCCGTCTCCAGACCCGCGTCGACCGACTCCTTGGCGGCGCGCAGCGCGAGCGCGGGCCCCTGGGCGAGCTTCGCGGCCCAGGCGTGCGCCTGCTCGTACACCTCCTCCGGCGGGACCACCCGGTCGACCAGACCCATCGCCAGCGCCTCGTCGGCCTTCACCTGACGGCCCGTGAAGATGAGGTCCTTGGCCCGGGAAGGGCCGACCAGCCGCGCGAGCCGCTGCGTGCCGCCGGCGCCCGGGATCAGCCCGAGCAGGATCTCGGGCTGGCCGAGCTTGGCGTTGGCGCCGGCGATCCGGAAGTCCGCGCACAGGGCCAGCTCGCACCCGCCGCCCAGCGCGTAGCCGGTGACCGCCGCGACGACGGGCTTGGGGATACGGGCGACAGCGGTGAACGACTCCTGGAGCGCCCGGGAGCGTACGACCATCGCCTCGTGGTCCCACCCCCGCATCTCCTTGATGTCGGCGCCGGCCGCGAAGACCTTCTCGCCGCCGTACAGGATCACGGACCGTACGTCGTCGCGCCGGCCCGCCTCCTCGGCCAGCTCGCGCAGCCGGTCCTGGATGGAGGAGTCGAGCGCGTTCATCGGGGGGCGGTCGAGCCGGATCGTACCGACGCCGCCGGAGACCTCAAGATTCACGAATGCCATGCGTGCAGGTTAACCGGCGCTAACCGGCGGCGGCACGGGTACGGGTCACGGATCCGGAACTCCCGCGCGGATCCGGAGCGCCGGGGCGGAGACGCGGACGGGCCCGGTGCGCCTGGTCACGGCGCACCGGGCCCGTATCCCCGTGCGGGGAGGAGGCGGAGACCCTACTTGGTCCACTCCGACCAGGACATGTTCCAGCCGTTCAGGCCGTTGTCCGGGGCGATCTGCTTGTCCTTCGAGTTCTTCACGATCACCACGTCGCCGATGAGCGAGGCGTTGTAGAACCACGCCGACGGAGTGCCGTTGTTCCCGCCGCCGCGGATGTCCCGCAGCCCCACACAGCCATGGCTGACGTTCGCGGAGCCGAACGTGCCCGGGGACGCCCAGTAGTTGCCGTGGATGAAGGTGCCCGAGGTGGACAGCCGCATCGCGTGCGGCACGTCCTTGATGTCGTACTCACCGCCGAAGCCCACCGTCGCGCCGTTCATCCTGGTCACCGCGTACTTCTCGCTGATGACCATCTGGCCGTTGTACGTGGTGGTCGACGGGGCGCCCGCGGTGATCGGGATGTTCCTGATCTGCTTGCCGTCCCGGACGACCTTCATCGTCTTGGCGCTCGCGTCCACGGTGGAGACCTGGCTGCGGCCGATCGTGAACGTGACGGACTTCGCCTGCTCGCCGTACACCCCGGGGCGGCCCTCGACACCGTCCAGGTTGAGCTTCACGGTCACCTTCGTACCCGCCGCCCAGTACGTCTCGGGGCGGAAGTCGAGACGGTCGTTGCCGAACCAGTGGCCCTCGATCGGTACGGACGGCTCCGCCGTGACCGTGATGGCCTTCTCCACCGCCTCGGGCTCGGTGATGCCCCGGGTGAAGTTGATCGAGACCGGCATTCCGACACCGACCGTGGAACCGTCCTCGGGCGTGTAGTGGCCGATGAAGGTGTTCTTCGGTACGAGCGTGGTGAAGGTGGTGTCCTTGGCGGACTCGCGGCCCTCGGCGTCCTTGGCGATCGCGTGCACCTTGTACTTGGTGGCGCCGGCGAGATGCCGGAGCGGCTCCCAGCCCGTTCCGTCCGCGGTCAGCTTGCCCTCGACCGGATCGCCCTTGTCGTCCTCGACGGTGACCGTGGTCAGCTTGCCCTTCTCGGCCGAGACCTTGAGGGCGCCCGTGGTCGCCACCGACTTCGCCTGGTCCTTCGGGGCGATCGTCACGACGGCCGCCGACGCGGCGTTCCCCACCGTGTCCGCGCCCTTGCCGTCGCCCGCGTCACCGTCGCCCGCGCCGGAGCCACCGCCCCCGCCGCACGCCGTGACCACCAGGAGCATCGCCCCCACCATCAGGGCCAGCGGCCCCGTTCCCCCGTGTGCCCGTCGTCGTCCCGTTCCCCGTCGCGGTCCCTCGTCCCGCGCCCCCCGGCCCGACCCGGCCGAAGTCCCCGATATCGGCAGCCCATTCACTATGGTCGTCTCCCCTCGCACGGCCTGGCCCCGCCACGGCCCGCACTCCCCGCGCGTCGAGTGCACGCGCTGGCGACAGATAATCACACGGCAAGCTGTGCGGTGATCTCGCGTCTGTCACCATTCGGTCCCAACAGGCCGGGACGGCGCAGGTCATACGGGCCGTACGAGGGAACGGCCGGTGCCGGAGGGTCGCGTGGGAGCGTCAGTCCGCGGCCGGGGCACGGGCCGCCACGAGCGCCGAACCGGCCTTCCAGCGCCGCCAGTCCAGGTTCCAGCCGCCCAGACCGTTGTCGGGCGCGACCGTACGGTCATGGGAGTTGACCACTTCCACGACATCGCCGATCAGCGTCCGGTCGAAGAACCAGCCGGCCGGGGTGTCGGGGCCGCCGCCCTTCACGTCCCGCAGTCCGACACAGCCATGGCTGACGTTCTGGGAGCCGAACGTGTCGGCGGGCGCCCAGTAGTTGCCGTGCAGAAACGTCCCGGACGTGGTGAGCCGTACCGCGTGCGGCACGTCCTTGATGTCGTACTCACCGCCGAAGCCGACCGTCCTGCCGTTCATACGGGTGACGTCGTACAACTCCGTGACCACCATCTTCCCGTTGTAGGTGGTGGTCGTGGCGGCGCCCGCGGTGATCGGCACGGTCGAGACCAGCTCCCCGTCGCGCCGTACCTCCATGGTGTGCTCCTCGGCGTCGACCAGCGAGACCTGCGAGCGGCCGACGGTGAAGCCGACGCTCTTCTCCTGGATGCCGAACACCCCCGGCGCCGCCTGGACGTCACGCAGGGCCAGCTCGACCGTGACCTTCGTGCCCGGCTCCCAGTACTCGCGCGGCCGGAAGTCGAGTCGGTCGTGGCCGAACCAGTGCCCGGCGATCTCGACCGGCGGATCCGCCGTCACGGTGATGGCGCGCTCGACGGCCGCGCGGTCCTGGATCCTCCGGTTGAAGTCGAACGAGATGATCATGCCGGTGCCGACGGTGGCGCGGTTCTCCGGGGAGAAGTAGCCGATGAACCGGTCGGTGGGGACCGCCGTCATGAAGGTGGTGTGACGCGCCGAGCGGCGGCCCGCGCCGTCCACGGCCACCGCGTCGACGCTGTACTTGGCGGCCAGCGCGATCCGCGCACCGCGCTCCGGCGTCCAGGACCGGCCGTCCGCGGAGATCCGTCCGCGCAGCTCGGTGGGTTGCGCGTCCTCCACCTGGACGACCTTGACGCGCTCCAGCCGGCCGTCCGGGACCCGTACCGAGATCGGGTCGGACCGGCCGATGCCCTTCGTACCGTCCTCGGGGGTGATCCGGATCGTGTCCCCGGGGGCGTGCGACTTGCCCTCCGTGAACGATTCGGCGCCTGTGCATCCCGCCAGGCCGGCCAGCAGCCCGGTCATCAGTCCTGCCCATGTCAGGACGGCGGCCACGCCCGTCCCTGCCCGCTTGGGCTCTGTCCGCTTCAGTACGTGTCTCACGTCCCGCCCAACGACCACGCCCCTCCGGGGGAAACGTGAGGGCGGGCCCTGTTGCGGGCAGAACAGGTGGGAGGACCACGCGAGGGGAGCCACGGCCGGGACGTCGTGCGCCCGATCCGCGAGGCCGATGAGCCGCGGGAGGCCGGTCAGTGGCGAGCGCAGCCGAGCAGGAGGCAGTGCAGGAGAGGCGGAAGGAGGAGGGCAGGGAGCAGATCACGGAGCAGGGCACCGAGAAGGGGAGGGACCGGGGAAGGCCGATCCGGGACGGCAACGGTCACCGCCCCGGGCCCGGCACCCCGAAGCCCGTGGTCTGGCCGGGCGCGCCGACCCCGCTGGGGGCGCGCTACCGCGTGGGCCCCGACGGCGTCGCGGGCACCAACTTCGCCCTCTGGGCGGGTGGCGCCGAGGCGGTCGAGGTCTGTCTGTTCGACGACAGCGGCGCCGAGACCCGGCTGTCGCTGACCGAGCTGACCCATGAGATCTGGCACGGCTTCGTGCCCGACATCCGGCCGGGACAGCGTTACGGCTACCGCGTCCACGGCCGCTGGGACCCCTGGACGGGCGCCCGCTGGAACCCGGCGAAGCTGCTGCTCGACCCGTACGCCCGCGCGGTCGACGCGGCCGAGGGACACGATTACGGCCGGCTGCCCCCGGAGGTCTACGGCCATGTGCGGGACTGGCCGCAGCGGGAGGTGGCCGACACGGTACGGGACGGCCGCGACTCCGCTCCGTACGTCCCCAAGGGGGTCGTCGTCCATGACGGCGCGCCCGACGACGAGTGGGCCGACGACCGCCGCCCCAAGACGCCCTGGGCCGATTCGGTCATCTACGAGCTGCATGTGCGGGGCTTCACCAGACTCCACCCGGGGGTGCCGGAGGAGCTGCGCGGTACGTACGCGGGCCTCGCGCACCCGGCGGCCATCGGCCATCTGCGGCGGCTCGGGGTGACGGCGGTGGAGCTGCTGCCGGTGCACCAGTTCGCCCACGAGGACCATCTGCTGCGGCGCGGGATGCGCAACTACTGGGGCTACAACTCCATCGGCTACTTCGCGCCGCACGCGGGCTACGCGGCGAGCGGCACGCGGGGGCAGCAGGTCGCGGAGTTCAAGGGGATGGTGCGGGCGCTGCACGCCGCGGGGATAGAGGTCATCCTCGATGTGGTCTACAACCACACGGCGGAGGGCGGGGAGCTGGGGCCGACACTGTCCCTGCGCGGTATCGACAACCGCGGCTACTACCGGCTGCCGTCCGACGCGCGCAGATACACGGACTACACCGGCTGCGGCAACACCCTCCATGTGGTCCAGCCCCAGGTGCTGCGGCTGATCACCGACTCGCTGCGCTACTGGGTGACGGAGATGGGTGTCGACGGCTTCCGCTTCGATCTGGCGGCGGCCCTCGCCCGCTCGATGCATGACGTCGACATGCTCTCGCCGTTCCTCGCGGTGATCGCCCAGGACCCGGTGCTGCGCCGGGTGAAGCTGATCGCCGAGCCGTGGGACGTGGGCAACGGCGGCTACCAGGTCGGGTCGTTCCCCCCGCTGTGGACGGAGTGGAACGACCGCTACCGCGACGCCGTACGGGACTTCTGGCGCGGCGCCCTGCCCGATGTGCGGGACCTCGGCTACCGGCTGTCCGGGTCGAGCGATCTGTACGCGTGGGGCGGCCGGCGGCCGTACGCGTCCGTCAACTTCGTCACCGCGCACGACGGCTTCACACTGCGCGACCTGGTGTCGTACGAACGGAAGCACAACGAGGCCAACGGCGAGGGCAACAGGGACGGGACGCACGACAACCGCGCCTGGAACTGCGGGGTGGAGGGCGAGACGGACAACGCCGCGGTCAACGCCCTGCGGCGGCGGCAGTCGCGCAATCTGCTCACCACCCTGCTGGTGTCGACGGGTGTGCCGATGCTGGTCGCGGGTGACGAGATGGGCCGCACGCAGCGCGGCAACAACAACGCGTACTGCCAGGACAGCGAGGTCAGCTGGCTGGACTGGTCGCTGCTGGAGAGCCCCGGCGGGCAGGGGCTGCACGCGCTGACCGCCCGGCTGCTGGCCCTGCGCCACGCCCATCCCGTACTGCGCCGCCGCGCCTTCTTCTCCGGCCGGCCGCAGGCCCCGGACGGGCTGCGCGACCTGGCCTGGTTCACCCCGCAGGGCTCGGAGATGACGGAGGAGGACTGGTACGCGCCCGCCTCGACGCTCGGGCTCTTCCTGTCCGGCCGGGACATCCCGGGCCGCGACGCGCGCGGCGAGAAGATCACGGACGACAGCTTCCTGACGATCCTGCACGCGGCCGGCCGGCCGGTGGAGTTCGCGCTGCCGGGCCCGCCCTGGGCGCGGGCGTACGAACTGGTGGTCGACACGACGCGGGAGGATCAGTCGGAGGCGCCGGGCACGGTCTACGAGGGAGGGACGACGGTCACGGTCCCGCCGCGCGCGGTGCTGCTGTTCCGGGTGCGGGGGTGAGGGCGGGGCGCGGGGCGCGGGGGCGTACGGTCAGCCGAGGATGCCCCGGTCGTACCCGACCGCGACCGCCGCCGCGCGGTCCTTCACGCCCAGCTTGGCGTAGAGATGCGTCAGATGGGTCTTCACCGTCGCCTCGCTGATGAACAGCTCCGCGGCGATCTCCCGGTTCGACGTGCCCTTCGCGACCAGTTCGAGGACTTCGCGCTCGCGCGCGGACAGCGGCTCCTTGCCCGCGGCGGCCGGGCCGCGCACCCGTGAGACCAGCCGGGTGGCGACCGCGGGCGAGAGGACCGTACGGCCGTCGGCGGCGGCCCGTACCGCCGTGAACAGCTCCTCCCGGGGCGCGTCCTTGAGCAGATAGCCCGTGGCGCCGGCCTCGATGGCGGGGAGGGTGTCGGTGTCCGTGTCGTACGTGGTGAGGACGAGGACCTTGGCCCTGGCGCCGCGCCGGGTGAGTTCGGCGATCGCGTCGACCCCGCCGCCGCCCGGCATCCGCAGATCCATCAGGACGACATCGGGATCGAGACGGGCCGCGAGTTCGACGCCCTCGACGCCGTTCGCGGCCTCGCCGAGCACCTCGAAGCCGGGCGTGGAGTCGAACATGCCGCGCAGGCCGTCCCGTACGACGGGGTGGTCGTCGACGACGATCAGCGTGATGGGGCCGGCGGGGGCGCTGGGGTTGACGGTCTGTTCAGACATGGCGCACCAACGGTACGCGAGCGGAGACCGCCGTGCCCTGCCCCTTCTCCGACTCGACGGTGACGGTGCCCTCGATGCGCTCGGCGCGGGCGCGCATCCCGTCCAGGCCGAAGCCGCCCGTACCGGAGCGCGGGGGCAGCGCGAGCGGGTCGAAGCCGCGGCCGTCGTCCCGTATGTCGAGGCTGATCTCGTCGCCCATGTAGGAGAGGGTGACGCCCGCGCGGGTGGCCCGTGCGTGCCGGGCGGTGTTGGCGAGGGCCTCCTGCGCGATACGGAGCAGGGTCGCCGCGACCTCGTCGTGCAGCGGTTCCTCGGTGCCGGTCACCGTGAAGCGCGCCCGCAGACCCGTGCGTTCGGACCACGCCGTGACCGTCTTCCCGAGCGCCTCGGGCAGTGCGTGGTGCTCCAGCTCGGCCGGACCGAGGTTCTGTACGGATCTGCGCGCCTCGCCGAGGCTGTGCCGGGCGAGGGCGGCGGCCCGCCCCAGATGTTTCTGGGCGACCGCCGGGTCGGGGGTGGCGGTGACCGCCTGGAGCTGGGTGATGATGCCGGTGAGGCCCTGCGCGATGGTGTCGTGGATCTCGGCGGCGAGCCGGCGCCGCTCGTCGGCCACGCCCGCCTCCCTGGCCTGGACGAGGAGCTGGGCGTGGAGTCCCGCGTTCTCCGCGAGCGCCTGCTCCAGCCGGGCGTTGGTGCGTTCCAGCTCGGCGATGGTGGCGGCCTTCTCCCGGACGTTCTCGGCGTCCCGGGCGGCGAGATGGCCGAAGATGAGCACGAGGGAGCAGTGCAGCAGGAAGAGCGCCACGAAGACGAACGCCTGGAGCGGGGACGTCGGAGGCAGTCCGCCGGACTGCGAGCCCGCCATGGTGACGGCGGTGACGAACATGCCGGCGCGGACGTACCGCCGGGGCAGCAGCCGGTCGGCGTCGAAGTAGCCCAGGATGGCGTAGATGGAATAGAAGGGGTGCAGCCAGGTGAGCGCGAACGCGAGGGCCGTACGGGTCACGAAGTAGAACCGGGCGGGCCCGGACCCGACAGGGCCCAGGGTCCGGTGCCACCACAGTTGGAGCGCGACGGCCGCCAGCAGCAGCGCGGCGCTCGGGACGGGCGCGCGACGGCTGTCGACCATGACCGAGATGGTGGTGGAGAGGGCGAGCGTGGCGTACGGGCCCCAGCGGTGGAACTGCTCCCAGCGCTCCTCCACGGAGACGGACGCGGGCGTCCTCGCGGAAACCGTGCTGGGAGCCGTTCCGGGCGGCGTCGCGGAAGCCGTTCCGGGCGGCGTCGCGGGAGCGGGCGCGGGGGCCGGGGTGCCGGGCATGCCCACAGTGTGCCCGCGCGCCGCCGCCCTGGCACCGCTCACCTGTTCCCACTCATCGGTTCACTCCCACCCGTTCACTCCCCCCGTCACTCCCAGCGGAACCAGCGTGCGGCGGCCCCGGTGAGCAGGACGGCCCACAGAGCCGTCACCGCGAGATGCCCCCACCCCGGCCAGCCGCCGCGCATCGCCTCGTCCAGCGCCATCGACGCGGCGCCGAAAGGAGTGAACTCCACTATGCGCTGAAGGATCTCGGGCATCGCCTGCACGGGCACCCAGACCCCCGCGGTGAACATCGCGGGGAAGAACACGGCCGAGCCGATGGCCCCGGCGATCTTCTGTGTGCGGGAGAGCGCGCAGACCGTCGCGCCCAGGGCCAGGGCGCTCGCCGTCGCGATGACCAGCGCCAGGGCGTAACCGGCGAGCTGGCCGGGCAGCCGTACGCCGAAGGCGAGCCGGCCCACCACGATCACCAGGACGGCCGAGCAGAACGCGGAGAGGCCGTGCAGGACGAGCTGGGCGGTGAGCAGCGAGCCCGGCCGTACGGGCGTGGCCGACATCCGGCGCAGGATGCCGCGCTCGCGGTAGCCGGTGAGGACGGGCGGCATGGCCTGGATTCCGCCCATGATCAGCGCGAGCAGGACCGCGACGGGGACATAGAGGTCGATGACCCGTCGCCCGCCGATGGCGGGGTCGGCCTCACCGAAGGAGGGGATCAGCCCGAGGATCGTCGTGAGGATGGTGGGGAACAGGACGACCCAGAACAGGCTGCCGGGCTCGCGGGTGAAGAGGCGTGCCTCGGTCTTGAGGACGGCGGTGGACGCGGATGGCATGTCAGACCCTCTCTCGGTCCGTGGCAGGGGCGGTCTTCCGGTCCGCCGCGTCGGTGGCCGGCTCGGCGGGCGCGGCGGGCGCGGCGGGCTCTGTCGCGGACTCGGTGGCGGGCGCCGTCCCCGTGAGGTCGAGGAACGCGTCGTCCAGCGTCGCCTCGGTGACCCGCAGCTGACGGGCGGTGATGCGGTGACGGGCGAGCAGGGTGATCACGGCGTTGACGGTCGTGTCCGTACCGTTGATCACGACACGGCCCCCCTGGGTCTCGACGGACACGGCCTCGGGCAGCGCGGCGAGTTCCGGGTCGTCGAGCGGGTGCGAGGGCGTGAAGGAGATGACGGTGGAGGCGGCCGACCGGCTGATCAGCCCGGCCGGGGAGTCGAGCGCGGCCACCCGCCCCTTGTCGATCACGGCGATTCGGTCGCAGAGCCGGTGGGCCTCCTCCATGAAGTGGGTGACGAGCAGGACGGTCACCCCGGAGTCCCGTACCTCCTCGATCAGACTCCAGGTGTCGCGGCGGGCCCGCGGATCGAGGCCGGTGGTCAGCTCGTCCAGTACGACCACACGCGGATCGCCGATCAGGGCGAGCGCGATGAACAGCCGCTGCTTCTGGCCGCCGGAGAGCTTCGCGAACCGCTTCGTCAGCTGGGTGGTGAGGCCGAGGCGTGCGGCCAGGGGCCGCCAGTCGGCGGGGTGCGGATAGAACGAGGCGTACAGCTCCAGCGCCTCCCGTACGGTCAGTTTGGGCTGGAGCTCGCTCTCCTGGAGCTGCGCGCCGAGCAGCTGGGTAACCCGGTCGTGGTCGGCGGCCGGATCGAGCCCGGCCACCCGGACCGTGCCGGCGTCGGGGACCCTGAGCCCCTCGACGCACTCCACGGTCGTCGTCTTGCCCGCGCCGTTGGGCCCGAGAATCCCGAAGATCTCCCCCTCCTCCACCGCGAAAGAGACCCCGTCCACGACGGTCCTGCCGCCGTACGCCTTGCGCAGTCCGCTCACTTCGACAATCGCCATGTGCCGAGGTTCCCGCCCGGCGGGCGCCCGGGACATCGGCCATCGCGCTCGAACGCGTATCGGCCGATCGGTTGATGCGCGCATACGACCCCTGGTGACGGCTCCGCCCACCGGTGGCAGTGATAACGGGTATGACGGGAAAACCACATGAGCGATGTCAGTGGCGAACCGTAGGCTCGCCCTTGATGCCCGAAACACATGCAGCCACCAAGGACCGGTCCTCCGTTCGCTCTCTGCTGCGGCTGTGGCCGTACGTACGACCGGTACGCGTACGCCTCTTCAGTGCGGCATTTGTCGCGATCGTCGCTTCCTGTCTCGGGCTGGTGTTCCCCCTCGTACTGAAATGGATGGTGGACGGGCCCGTCGCGGACGGGGACACCGGGGGCATCTGGCTCGGGGCGCTGCTCCTGCTGGTGCTGGGGATCGTGGAGGCCGTGCTGTTCGGTTTCCGCCGGTGGCTGGTGGCGCGGCCGCTGGCCGGTGTGGAGGCGGCGATGCGGGCCGATCTCTACCGGCATCTGCAACGGCTGCCGGTGGCGTTCCACGACCGGTGGCCGTCGGGTCAGCTGCTGTCGCGCGGCACGACGGATCTGATGCTGCTGCGGATGTTCTTGGCGTTCCCGCTGACATTTCTGCTGGTCAACGCGACGACGATCCTGGTGGGCTTTCTGATTCTGCTGATGCAGGACTGGTCACTGGGGTTGGTGCTGATGATCCCGGTGGTGCCGCTGGTGATCCTCTGCTCGTTCTTCGAGTCGCGGTTCGCGCTCGTCGCGCGCCGGGCGCAGGACCAGGTCGGCGATCTGACGACGGTGGTCGAGGAGGGTGTGCTCGGCATCCGGATCATCAAGGGGTTCGGCCGCCATCGCAGCCAGTCCCTCGCCTTCCGCGCGCTCACCCGGCGGCTGCGGGAGACGGAGCTGGAGAAGGCGCGGCTGCTGGCCGGCATCTGGGCCGTGATCATGACCATTCCCGAACTGGCCATCGCCGCCGCGCTGGTGCTGGGCGCGATCCAGGTCGCGGACGGCGGACTCTCGACGGGCACGCTGGTCGCCTTCCTGTCCACGGCGCTGGCGCTGCGGTGGCCGGTGGAATCGATCGGGTTCCTGCTGGCGATGAGCCAGGAGTCCGCGACGGCGACCGAGCGGTTCTTCGAGGTGATGGACGTACGGGAGGAAGAAGAGGCGGACGCGCCGGGGAAGACCTCGGGGAGCGCGTCCGGAGGGCCCTCGGAGCAGGAAGCCGGGGGCGGGGACAGGGGCGAGAGCGGGGGCGGGAGCGGGCTGCGCTTCGAGGGCGTCTCGTTCCGGTACCCGGACGCGGAGGCGGGCTCCACGCCCGTCCTGGAGCGTATCGATCTGCACATCAGACCCGGCGAGACGATGGCCCTCGTCGGGGCCACCGGCTCGGGCAAGACCACGCTGACCGCGCTCGTACCGCGTCTGCACGAGGTGACCGCCGGACGGATCACGCTGGACGGCGAGGACATCGCGCTGATGCCGCGCGAGCGGCTGCGGGAGCTGGTGTCGGTGGCGTTCGAGGAGCCGACGCTGTTCTCCGCGAGCGTCGGGGAGAACGTGCTGATGGGCGCGGAGGCCGCCGACGAGGACGCGCTGCGGCGGGCGCTCGACGTGGCCCAGGCGGGGTTCGTCGAGGATCTGCCGCAGGGGGCCGGGACGGAGGTCGGCGAGCAGGGGCACAGCCTCTCCGGCGGTCAGCGCCAACGGCTCGCGCTGGCACGGGCGGTGGTCGGCCGGCCGCGCTTCCTGGTGCTCGACGATCCGCTGTCCGCGCTGGACGTGCATACGGAAGCGCTGGTGGAGGCCGCGCTGCGGCAGGTGCTCAGGGAGACCACGGCGCTGGTGGTGGCGCACCGGCCGTCGACGGTGCTGCTCGCGGACCGGGTGGCGCTGGTCTCGGGGGGCCGGATCGCCGCCGTCGGCACCCATCAGGAGCTGCTGCGGAGCAGCGAGGAGTACGCGTGGCTGATGTCCGGGGCGGAGCGGGATGCCACGTCAGCGGCCGCTTCCGGAGCTGTTGTTGAGGAGAGCATCCGATGACGACGTCGACCACTACGGGCCAGGGCGCGACGGGCCCGGACGCGAACGGCCATGACGCGAACGGCCGTGATACGAACGAGCCCTTCGAGCTCAAGAGCAAAGGGTCCCTCGCGTCACCCACCGAGGCCGACGCCACCGAGGCCCACACCACCGCGGCCGACGACCCGTTCGGCCGGGACGCCCTGCCCGCGCCCCCGGGCGCGACCGGCGCTCTGCTGCGGTCGTTGCTGAAGGTCCGGCGCGGCAGGGTCGCGCTGGCCGCGCTGCTCCTGCTGCTCCAGCAGGCCGCCTCCCAGGCCGGCCCGCTGATCGTCGCGTACGCCATCGACCGCGGTGTGCCCGCCTTCCGTGACGGCGACAACGGGCCGCTGTACGCCGTCGGGGCGGGGTATCTGATCTGCGCGGTGGGCTCGGGGGCGTTCCAGTACGCCTTCATCCGGGTCTCCGCCCGGGTCAACCAGGACGTACTGCTCGATCTGCGCGGCCGGATCTTCCGTCATGCCCAGGCCCTGAGCCTGGACTTCCACGAGCGCTATACCTCCGGGCGGCTGATCTCCCGGTCGACCACCGATGTGGAGTCCCTGCGCGAACTGCTCGGTGAGGGCCTCCAGGAACTCATCGGGGTCGTGCTGGCCTTTGTGTACATCTCGGCGATGCTGCTCTATCTGGACATGGGGATAGGGTCGCTGGCCGTGTTCTCGTTCGTCCCTCTGTATCTGCTGGTACGGCTCTACCAGCGGCGGGCGGGGGTGGTCTTCGGCCGGCGCTCCACCGCGATCGCCGCCGTGATCGTGAAGTTCGCGGAGACGATGAACGGCATCAGGCCGGTACAGGCGTTCCGGCGCGAGCGCGCCAATGACGCGGCCTTCCGCACGCTCAATCACCGCCATGAGCGCAGCAACGGCGACGCGCTCCTGGAGATGGCCCGGTATGTGATCGGCTCCCGGCTCGTCGCCAACACCGCCGTCGCCGCGATCGTCCTGTGGGCCGCCTACCGGGTGGCGGACGGCACGCTCGCGCTGGGGGTGCTGGCCGCGGCCGTGCTGTATCTGCGCAGGCTGTACGACCCGATCGACCGGCTGGGGATGTTCCTCAACTCGTACCAGTCGGCGGCGGCCTCGATGGAGAAGATCGCGGGTCTGCTGGCCCAGACGCCCACGGTGCCCGAGGCGTCGGACCCCCGGACGCTGCCCGCGCTCACCGGCGAGTTCCCCGGCCGCGAGGCCGTCTTCGACGGGGTGAGCTTCGCGTACCGTACGGGCGGCGAGATCCTGCCCCGCTTCGACCTGACGATCCCGGCCGGCCAGACGGTCGCGGTCGTGGGCTCGACCGGCGCCGGAAAATCCACACTGGCGAAGCTGCTGGCGCGGTTCTACGACCCGACGGAGGGCCGGATCCTTCTCGACGGTGTGGATCTGCGGGAGCTGGACACCCCCGAGCTGCGGCGCGGGGTGGTGATGGTGACCCAGGAGGCGTTCCTGTTCTCCGGCACGGTCGCCGAGAACATCGCCCTGGGCCGCCCGGACGCCTCCCGCGAGGACATCGAGCGCGCCGCGCGGGCCATCGGCGCCCATGAGTTCATCAGCGGACTGCCCGACGGCTACGACACGGACGTACGCAAGCGCGGCGGCCGGATCTCCGCAGGCCAGCGCCAGCTGGTCGCCTTCGCCCGCGCGCTGCTGGCGAATCCGGCGGTCCTGATCCTGGACGAGGCGACCAGCTCCCTCGACATCCCGGGCGAACGCGCGGTCCAGCGCGCGATGGACACGGTCCTGCGCGGCCGTACGGCCGTGGTCATCGCGCACCGGCTGTCGACGGTCGAGATCGCGGACCGGGTGCTGGTGATGGAACACGGCCGCATCGTCGAGGACGGCGCCCCGAAGGACCTCATCGCCGGCACGGGCCGCTTCGCGGGCCTCCACCGGGCCTGGCGCGACAGCCTGGCCTGACCCTGCCGCAGAGGAACCCGGCCGCAGAGGCCCCGGCCGCGGGGGGACCTCGGCCGCAGGGTGGAACGAACGCGCTGCCCGATTACCCTGACCTGGTGAAGACCACCGCGCGGCAGCACTCGGACGGCGACCCGGAGGCCACCCTCGGCACCCGCGAACGGGTCGTCAGGGCGGCCTCGCGGCTGATGCAGCGGCGGGGGTACGACGGGGCCGGGATCAAGCAGATCGCCCAGGAGGCCAACGCCACCCTGGGCTCCGTCTACCACTTCTTCCCCGGCGGGAAGCAGGAGTTGGCCGTCGCCGCGATCGACCACGGCGACCGGGAGTTCGCCACGATCCTGCGTGAGGTGCTGGAGGGCGAGCCCGACCCGGCCCAGGCGGTCATCGCCTGCGCCGACAGCCTCGTGACGGGCCTGCGCGCCTCCGACTGGATCGACGGCTGCCCGGTCACGGCCACCGCCCTGGGGACGGCCGGCCGCGCACCCGACATCCAGCGGGCCGCCGCCCTGGCCTTCGAGCACTGGCGCGGGCTCGTGGCCGACGCGCTCCGCCGCGCCGGCATCCCCGACGAGGACGCCCTGAGCCTGGGCCATACGGTGATCAGCACGCTGGAGGGGGCCGAGTTCGCGGCCCAGGTGTCCAGGAGCGACGAGCCGCTGCGTACGGCGGGGACGCATCTCGCCCGGCTGATCAACTCGTACCGGCCCGCCCAGGACCGCTGAGTCCCGGGGCCTCCACGTCCCGGGGCCTCCACGTCCCGGGGCCGCTGAGCCGGGGCCGGGCCACTCACCGCGGGCCGCGTCCGCCACGTACCGGTGTCCGCCACCGGCCGCCGATGGTACGAAACGAGCCACAATCCGAAGCGATCGCGTCACGGCACACCGGCACCTCGCGCCCCACCCCGTTCACAGTCCACAACGTCGCGCGACGCTCGCCGGATCTCCGCACCTGTCCGGATCCGGCGCCGCGAACCCCCGGAAACACCACCGCAATGATCGACGAAACGTCCGCTTAACGAACAAGACCTTTCGGGCAGCGGACGAATTCCGGCCAACTTGTTGACGCGCTCCTGACAGCGAGCCGTCACGCCTGCCACTCTTCCCCCGTTCTCCGCACCACCTTGCTCCGCGTGCACTGTCCGGACGGCCCACCGAGCTGCCCGGTACCGGTACCCCCCTCGCAGAAGGAGTTCGCGTGAGACCCACGCTCAGCCGCCGCGCCACCGCGACCGGCGCTCTGATCGCCGCAGCAGCTCTCCTCACCGTCGGTGTCCAGACCGGCACCGCCTCCGCCCAGCCGGACAGCGCGCCCGCAGCGCCCGTCGCCGGCAAGGCGGACCCCGGAGCGCTGCCGCGCACCCTCTCCCCCGCCCAGCGGACCGCGCTGATACGCGAGGCCGACGCGACCAAGGCGGCCACCGCCAAGGAGCTCGGCCTCGGGGCACAGGAGAAGCTCGTCGTCCGCGATGTCGTCCAGGACGTCGACGGCACCACACACACCCGGTACGAGCGCACCTACCAGGGCCTTCCGGTCCTCGGCGGTGACCTCGTCGTCGCGGCGACGAAGGCGGGCGCGACCGAGTCCGTCAGCAAGGCCTCTACGGCGGCGCTCAAGAACGTCGCCACCACCGCCGACATCGCGCCGGCCGTCGCCGAGAAGCAGGCACTGGGCGCCGCCGCCGCGGACGGTTCGAAGAAGACCGAGGCCGAGCGCGCGCCGCGCAAGGTGGTCTGGATGGCGCAGGGTTCCCCGACCCTCGCCTACGAGACCGTCGTCGGCGGGCTCCAGGACGACGGCACCCCCAACGAACTGCATGTCGTCACCGACGCCGCCACCGGCAAGAAGCTCTACGAGTGGCAGGCCGTCAACAACGGTGTGGGCAACACCCAGTACAGCGGTCAGGTCACCCTCGGCTCCACCCAGTCGGGGTCGACGTACAACCTGACCGACGGTGGCCGCGGCAACCACAAGACGTACAACCTCAACCGCGGCACCTCCGGCACCGGAACGCTCTTCTCGAACTCCACCGACACCTGGGGCAACGGCACCCCGTCCAACCTGGAGACCGCGGGCGCCGACGCCGCCTACGGCGCCGGGGAGACCTGGGACTACTTCAAGAACGTGCACGGCCGCACCGGTATCCGCGGTGACGGCGTCGGCGCGTACTCCCGGGTCCACTACGGCAACAACTACGTCAACGCGTTCTGGCAGGACAGCTGCTTCTGCATGACGTACGGCGACGGATCGGGCAACGCCAAGCCGCTGACCTCCATCGACGTGGCCGCGCACGAGATGTCCCACGGCGTCACCGCCGCCACCGCCGGTCTGATCTACAGCGGCGAGTCCGGCGGTCTGAACGAGGCCACCTCCGACATCTTCGCCGCGGCGGTCGAGTTCTACGCCAACAGCCCGCAGGACCCGGGTGACTACCTGGTCGGCGAGAAGATCGACATCAACGGCAACGGCACCCCGCTGCGCTACATGGACAAGCCGAGCAAGGACGGCGCGTCCAAGGACTACTGGTACTCCGGTATCGGCAATGTCGATGTCCACTACTCCTCGGGCCCGGCGAACCACTGGTTCTACCTGCTCTCCGAGGGCAGTGGCGCGAAGGTCGTCAACGGTGTCTCGTACGACTCCCCGACCTCCGACGGGCTGCCGGTGACCGGCATCGGCCGGGCCAAGGCCGAGCAGATCTGGTTCAAGGCGCTCACCACGAAGTTCACCACCACGACCAACTACGCGGCGGCCCGTACCGGCACGCTCGCGGTCGCCGGTGAGCTGTACGGCACCACCAGCCCCGAGTACACGGCCGTCGCGAACGCCTGGGCCGGTATCTCGGTCGGCACCCGCCCCGGTGGCGGCGGCGGGGGCGGCACGGTCTTCGAGAACACCGCAGCGATCGCCATCCCGGACAACGGCGCCGCGGTGACCTCGTCGGTCACCGTCTCCGGAGTCACGGGCAACGCCCCGTCCAACCTCCTGGTCGGCGTGGACATCACGCACACCTGGCGCGGTGACCTGGTCATCGACCTGGTCGCCCCGGACGGCACCGCGTACCGGCTGAAGAACTCCAGCGGCAGCGACTCCGCGGACAATGTCGTGGAGACCTACTCCGTGAACGCCTCGTCCGAGGTGGCCAACGGCGTGTGGAAGCTGAAGGTCCAGGATGTCGCGGCGCAGGACACGGGCCGTATCAACAGCTTCAAGCTCACCTTCCCGACGAGCTGAGCCGTACGACAGCACGACCGCACGACCGCATGACCGCATGACCGTCCGTACGATCGGCGGAACCGCCCGGGGTGTGACGACACCCCGGGCGGTTCCGTCTGTCGTGGCTACGCCTCCTGCCGGGCGTGACCGGCCGGGTCGGCGGCGCGGACGAGCTGGCGCAGCGCGCCGTAGAACACCTCGTGGTCCACGACGGCGGGCAGGATGGCGGCGAGATGCCCGGTCAGTACGGGGAACTCCGCCGGATCCAGCGCCGCCAGCGCGGTACGGGTCACCGCCAGCGAGGACTTCGGATCGCGGTGATCGACGAAGGTCGCGCTGCCGAGGGTGAGCAGATACATCCGGCGGTACGCGGTGATCGCCTCCTCGGGCGTCATGCCCGCCCGGATGCTGTCGGCGAGCTGCGGCTCCACCAGCCGCCCCAGCAGCTGCGGCCCGAGCCACGGCCGGCCGCCGCGCAGGGCGAGCAGCCCCGGGTGGGCGGTCAGCGACTCGTAGAGCCGGCGGAAGCGGATCTCGGTGGCACGGGCCCAGCCGGTGCCGGGCGGGATGTCCGGCACATCGGCCGCGAGGTGGTCGGCGCAGAGGTCGAGCAGCCCGGCGAGATCGGTGCAGCGGCGCTGAACGGTGGCATGGGCGACACCGAGGCGGGCGGCCAGCGTACGGAAACTCAGGGCTCCGGGACCCTCCTCGTCGACCAGCGCGAGCGCTGTCGCGGCGATACGGCCGGGGGTGGCGGAGTCGAGGGAAGCGGATTGCCGGGGCATGCGAGCCAGCGTACGGTACACCGTATCGAAACGAGGAGCAGCCGGTGCGAGAACTCAGCTACGACGACATCAAGCAGGCCACCGACCGCATCGCGGGACATGTACGCCCCGTGGCGGTGGCACCCGCCGGCCCCGGCGCCGCCCGGCTCTGGCTGGCCCTGGAGCACCTTCAGTACACCGGCAGCTTCAAGGCCCGCGGCGCCCAGAACTTCCTGCGCGCCCATCGCGAGGAGGGCACCCTCCCCGGCGCGGGCGTGACCATCGCCTCGGGCGGCAACGCCGGGCTCGCCTGCGCGTGGGCCGCCCGGCAGCAGAACGTGACCGCCACGGTGTTCCTCCCGGAGACCGCGCCGCCGGTGAAGGTCGCGCGGCTCCGCTCGTACGGCGCCGAGGTCCGGCTGACCGGCGCGTCGTACGCCGAGGCGCTGGCCGCGTGCCAGGAGTTCGCCGCGACGACCGGCGCGCTCGCCTCGCACGCGTACGACCACCCGCTGATCGCCGCGGGAGCGGGCACCCTGCTGGAGGAGATCCACCAGCGGATCCCGGATCTGGACACGGTGGTGGTCGCGGTGGGCGGCGGCGGGCTGTTCGCCGGGGTGGCCACGGCCGCGCGGCACCACGGCATCCGGACGGTCGCGGTCGAGCCGGAGAACTGCCGCGCCCTGAACGCCGCGCTCGAAGCCGGCCGGGTGGTCGAGGCCCCGGTCGACTCCGTGGCCTCCGACTCCCTCGGCGCCTCCCGCGCCTCGACGCTCGCGCTGCGCGCCGCGCGGCACGACGGCGTGCGCTCCGTCCTGGTCCCGGACCGGGAGATCATCCGCGCCCGCCGGGCGCTGTGGACGGACCACCGCCTCGCGGTCGAGCACGCCGCGGCGACGGCTCTCGCCGCGCTGACCGTGGAGGGTGAGGGGTACGGGTACCGGCCCGAGGAGGGCGAGCGGATCTGTGTGGTGCTGTGCGGGGCGAACACGGACGTGGGCTCGCTGGCGGAGCCGGTCGCGAGCGAGTGAGGAAGGAAAGAGAGAGCGTGAGTGACCGAGGGAGGGGCGTGGTGTGATGGCGGGGTGAGCCGCGCCGCAGAAGAGACCAACCGCCGGATGCTCCGGGCACGGGACGCGATGGACCGCGGCTACGCGCAGCCGCTGGACGTCCCGGCCCTGGCCCGGATCGCCCATGTGTCGGAGGCGCACTTCGCCCGCACGTTCCGGGCCACGTTCGGCGAGACACCGCACCGCTACCTCCAGCGCCGCCGTGTCGAGCGCGCGATGTCCCTGCTGCGGGAGACCGACCGCAGTGTGACGGACATCTGTTTCCAGGTCGGCTTCGGCAGCCCGGGAACCTTCAGCCGTACGTTCCGCGCGATCGTCGGCCGGTCACCGCGGGCGTACCGGAAGGAAGCGACGGCCACGAACGTACCGACGTGCTTCACGATGGCGTGGACGCGTCCGCACGCCTGAGCGTCCGCGCCGCTCACCGTGGTCGCACCCCCGCCGTCGGCTGAGCAGGCTGAGCAGTTTTGGATAAGTTTTCGACCGGCTCGCTCGGTAGCGTGAGGCACATGTTCAACGCGATCACACACTCACAGATCTACGTACTCGACCAGGACAAGGCCCTCGACTTCTACGTCGGCACGCTCGGCCTGGAGGTCACCGCCGACGTCGACCTGGGCTTCATGCGATGGCTCACCGTCAGCGTCCCCGGCCACCCGGAGCGCCAGATCCTGCTGGAGAAGCCGGGCCCGCCGGCGATGTCCGAGGAGACGGCGGAGCAGGTCCGCGAACTGGTGACCAAGGGCGCGACGGGCGGCTCGCTCATCTTCAGCACGGACGACTGCCGCAAGACGTACGAGGCGCTGGTGGCCAAGGGCGTCGAGTTCACCGAGGAACCCACCGACCGCCCGTACGGAATCGACTGCGGCCTCCGCGACCCCTTCGGCAACAGCATCCGCTTCACGCAGCCGAAGTCCTGACCGCCTTCACCCTGCCCGTGCCCACCGCCTCCACCAGCGCCTGGTGGTCGCGTTCGTTCTGGTCCGCGTAGCTCTCCGCGAACTCCGCCAGCGCCGCGTCGAACGCCTCCCCCGCGCCCAGATACGCGGCGATGGCGATGCGGTCGCCCGAGCGGGCGTGGGCGCGGGCCAGGGTTTCTCCGCAGAGTTCACCGAATACCCGCATCCCCCTCGGCACCATGATCTGCGGCACCATGATGCCTTTCCAGTCGTACAACTGCCGTACGTAGAAGTCACGTTGACGGTCGTCGGCCCCCGTCACCCGGTCCCAGCCCAGGAAGACATCGCCGACGGCCTGCATGAGCCGCTGTCCCGCGACCACGCGCTGTCCCTGGTTGTCGTACTCGCTCTCGCCGACATGCGCGGCGAGCACCGAGTGGTCGGCCTCCTTGGCCTGGAGGATCAGGGGGTCCTCGTCGTCCTTGCCCAGCAGCAGCAGAATCCAGCAGCGGGTGCCCACACTGCCCACCCCGACCACCTTGCGCGCGATGTCGACGACCCGGTACTGCCTGAGCAGATGCGCCCGTTCCGTGGACAGGCTCCGTCCGTACCGTTCGACGAGTGCGTGGAGTTCACGGGAGATCCGGTCCCGTTCCGCGCCCTCCAGCACATCGTCGATCGGCACGACCAGCGGCGGGTCGGCCACGAACCGGCGTTCGCCGTCGCGGAGTCGGGTGAGTTTCGCGAATGCCTTGAGGCTGTCCTTGGCACGTGCCTTTCCGATGGCCTTCGTCACCCGTCCCCGGCCCCTCGCGCTCAGCCTCCGGGCCGTCACCCTCTGGAGCTGTTCGGTGTCGGCGCTGTCGTACCAGACCGTGAGGTTGCCCATGCCGGCGTACGACCGCATGCGCTCGCGGTACGCCCGTACGGCCGCCCGGACGATCCCCGCCCGCTGCTTCGCCGAGTAGCCGTTCTCGCGCCCCGCGATCACCAGGCTCGCGGCCAGCCGTTTGACATCCCACTCCCAGGGGCCCGGCAGGGTCTCGTCGAAGTCGTTGATGTCGAACACCAGGCGCCGCTCGGGCGAGCCGAGCAGCCGGAAGTTCAGCAGATGCGCGTCTCCGCACAGCTGCGCCCTGATACCGGACGTGGGGGTGGAGGCCAGATCGTCGGCCATGATCGCGGCAGCGCCCCGGTAGAAGCGGAACGGCGACTCCATCATGCGTCCGTAGCGGAGGGGTACGAGCTCCGGTACGCGCTTGGCCGACTGTTCCTCGATCACGTCCACCGGGTCCGGCCGCTTCTCGACGGGGGTGTACGCGGCGTGGCTGGACCTCGGCGCTCGTTTGCGGGCCGCCCTGCCTCTGTCCGCCCGCTCCAGCGGCGACAAGGGCCGCCTGTCACCGGAGATTCCGCCGGCCTTGGTCATGGCGTGCACTTCCCGTCCGAGAGAGTGCGGTGGCGCCGGTTCCCCGAGGGTGGACCGGCGGTCCCGCGCGGCTGCCCCCCGCCCGCGACCCTGCCTTTTTTCGCCCTACCTGTCCATTATCCGTGGTCGCCTGCCGCCCGCATCCCGGAGCGTCGCGGCGTATCCCGGCGCCGCCCGCCGGATCCGCGGGCCGTCCGCCTCATCTGGGCGCCATGACCGATCCCCTCGGCGCGCGCCCGCCGACACGTGTCCTCCAGGTGCCGGCCCCGAGCCCGCCGGGGCCGGCACCCGCGCGTAGCAGACGCCGCGAGCCCCGCCCTCCGGGCGGACGGCGCTATGTGTCAGACGGGCCCTGGGGCCTGTCTTCAAAGTAGCGCCGTCCGCCCGAAGGGCGGGCCCGGCGGCGTCCGGTGCGTGCGATCGCAAGGCGGAGGGTCTCCCCAGTACTGGACGTACTGGGGTGATCCCGACAACGCCGCGAGCGTGCGTGCCGGACGCCGCCGGGCAGGCGGGACTTTGAAGGCAGGCCCTAGTGGGGATTGCTCGCGTTCGTCAGTGTCTCCCAGGCCACGAACAGGTTGTTCGTCCCCGCCGGCCGCTGCTGCTCCGTGAGCCGCTGCGTGTTGGTCATCGCATAGCCCAGCCGCGTGTTGAGCGCGTTGAAGCCGACCTCGGTGATCGGCCCGAGGCCGCGCGTCACACTGCCGCCGCAGAGCGAGGACGGTACGGGCTCGGCCTGGAGCTCGTACTTGGCCTGGAAGCCCAGCGCCTGCCGCAGCCGCTCGCCGACCTGCGGGAACAGGTCCTGGCCCTGGAGCCGCGCGGTCTCGTAGACATGGCCGACGGACGAGATGCCGTAGCCGGTGTGCACGAAGTCGCGGCAGGTCTCCTGGGTCAGCCCGGTCATGAAGGTCCCCTGGCCCTGCCAGTAACTGACGATCTTCTCGCGGGTGTTGAGGTTCTGGCTCGGCACGGTCTTCGGCAGCGCGCCGTCGGAGGCGAGGTAGATGTAGGCGGGCACGCGGACGAGGTATTTACTGATCGCCTTGTCGTAGCTCGCCCCGTCATCCAGGAAGACGGAGATGCTGACCGCCGCCTCCATCATCGTCAGCTCCCAATTGCCGTTGGAGTTGGAGCCGTTGATGATCTCGGGCAGATAGACGGTCCGCAGCATCGTGCTGAACCGGCCGGCGTTCGGCCAGTTCCCGTACACATGCTTGATGATCTCGGCGGCCTTGGGCCAGGACGATCCGGCCCATCCGGTCTGGAGCGGGGCATTGCTGTTGGTGTGGTCCTGGATGGAGCCGGACCAGGCGTCCATGAGCTGGATCGCCTTCTGCGCGTAGCGGTCGTCGCGGGTGATGTACCAGGCGAGGGCGTCGGTGTACGCGGCGATCGCGTCCTCGCGCTCGTCCGTGCAGCCGTTGTTGGGGTTGGAGTACGAGCCGCACTCGACGATCGCGCGCGGCTTGGGCGTACGCGACAGGCTGGCGTACTTGCTGGCCATCATCTGGTCGTAGGCGCTCTTCCAGGGCTGCGCCCCGGCCTGCACCTTGCCGCGGATGAAGTCGAGTTGGGCGGTGTTGAGGTTCACCCCGGGGTGGGTGAAGTTGGCCGGCGCGGCGGCGACCGCGGCGGTGGCGGGCCTGGCCGGCGCGGCGTCCGGCGCCTTCTCGGCGGAGGCGGGGGTCATGAAGGCGGCGGCGAGTACGCCGGCGAGGGCGGTGGCGAGTCCGAGGACTCGGGGGATGGATCCGGGGCGCATGTGCGGTGCCTTCCGGTCGCTGGACGTCCCTCAACTCGATTCACCCACATGAACGCGGGGTTGAGTTGTGAACCCGTTATTGACTGAGGAACGTAGAACCATCCCATGGACACGTCAAGGTCTGGACCAATGGGCAGTGCGAGGTGGTTCGAGAGCGGCCCCGACGGGCAGCGCGAAGGGCCGGACACCCGAAGATGTCCGGCCCCTGGTCCGCGTACGTACGACTCACCGCATCAGCATGCCCGCGCCCTCCCCCGTCGTCTCCGTCGGCAGCGCGACCAGCCCCAGATCCGCGCTGGTGGCGAGCAGCGGATGAGCCGGCAGCACCCGGACGGTGTAGCCGTACGGGCCCGTACGGTCCAGGGCGAGCGGGCCCTCGTACACCCAGCGGCCCTCCAGATCGGGCCCGCCGGCCGGTTTGAGCGGGAAGGTCCGGGCGTCCACGATCGTGTCGTCGGAGCCCACCCGCCCCGCGACCGCCTGCACTTCCACGTCCTCCGGGCGCAGTTCGCCGAGGCCGACGCTCACCCGCAGGGAGAGCGTGGAGCCCAGCTCGGCGCCGCCGCCCGCCCCACCGCCGCCCCCGGTCGCCGCGACCGCCTCGACATGGTCGACCGACACATACGGCCAGAGCGTGCGTGTGCGGTACTTCCAGGACGCCAGCTCCGCGGCGGTGTCGGCGTCCAGCGCGCGATGGGCGGCGGCGGCCGGAGTGTAGAGCCGCTCCACATACTCACGCACCATCCGTCCCGCGAGCACCTTCGGCCCGAGCGACACCAGCGTGCGCCGGACCATCTCGATCCAGCGGTCCGGCAGTCCGCTCCCGCCGCGGTCGTAGAAGCGGGGCGCGACGCGGTCCTCGATCAGTTCGTAGAGAGCGTTCGCCTCCAGTTCGTCCCGGCGGTTCTCGTCGCCGGACGAGCCGTCGGCGGTGGGGATGGCCCAGCCGAAGTCCGGTTCGAACCACTCGTCCCACCAGCCGTCCAGGACGGACAGGTTGAGACAGCCGTTGAGCGCGGCCTTCATTCCGCTGGTGCCGCACGCCTCCAGGGGCCGCAGCGGATTGTTCAGCCAGACGTCGCAGCCGGGGTAGAGCTTCTGGGCCATGCCCATCCCGTAGTCCGGCAGGAAGACGATGCGGTGCCGCACCCGCGGATCGTCGGCGAACCGCACCAGCTCCCGCACCAGCCGCTTGCCGCCGTCGTCCGCCGGATGGGCCTTGCCCGCGACGACGATCTGGACCGGCCGCTCGGGGTGGAGCAGCAGCTCGGTCAGCCGCTCGGGGTCGCGCAGCATGAGCGTGAGGCGCTTGTACGAGGGGACCCGGCGGGCGAAACCGATGGTGAGGACGTCCGGGTCGAGGACCCCGTCGATCCAGCCCAGCTCCGCGTCCTCGGCGCCGCGCTGGCGCCAGGAGGCGTGCAGGCGTGTGCGTACCTCGGTCACCAACTGCTCGCGCAGGGCACGCCGTACGGCCCAGACCTCGGCGTCGGGGACATGCTCGGGGTCACCGAGACGGGCCATCTCGGGAGCCACCCAGGTCGGTGCGTGCACCCCGTTGGTGACGGAGGTGATGGGCACCTCCGACGGGTCGAAGCCGGGCCAGAGCCCGGCGAACATCTGGCGGCTGACGGCGCCGTGCAGGGTGGAGACGCCGTTGGCGCGCTGGGCGAGCCGCAGGCCCATCGCGGCCATGTTGAAGAGGTTCGGCTCGCCGCCGGGGTAGGTCTCCATGCCGAGGCCGAGGACGCGCTCGGCGGGCACACCGGGCAGTTCGCCGTCGTCCCCGAAGTGGCGGGCCACCAGATCGCGGTCGAAGCGGTCGATCCCGGCGGGCACCGGGGTGTGGGTGGTGAAGACCGTGCCGGCCCGGACGGCTTCCAGGGACGCCTCGAATCCGAGCCCGGTCGCCACCAGCTCGCGGATGCGCTCCAGGCCGAGGAATCCGGCATGGCCCTCGTTGGTGTGGAACACCTCGGGTGCGGGGTGGCCGGTGAGCCGGCAGTACGTGCGGACCGCCCGGACCCCGCCGATGCCGAGCAGCATCTCCTGGAGCAGCCGGTGTTCGCTGCCGCCGCCGTACAGCCGGTCGGTGACCTCGCGTTCGCCGGGCCCGTTCTCCTCGACGTCCGAGTCGAGCATCAGCAGCGGGACCCGTCCCACCTGGGCCTGCCAGACGCAGGCGCGCAGCGAGCGCCGCCCGGGGAGCGTGAGGACGATCTGCGCGGGGGTGCCGTCCGGCTCGCGCAGCAGGGTGACCGGGAGTTCGTTGGGGTCGAGGAGCGGATACTGCTCCTGCTGCCAGCCGTCCCGGGAGAGCGACTGGCGGAAGTAGCCGTGCCGGTAGAGCAGCCCGACGCCGATCAGCGGTACGCCGAGATCGCTGGCGGCCTTGAGATGGTCACCGGCGAGGATGCCGAGCCCGCCGGAGTACTGCGGCAGGGCCGCGGTGACCCCGAACTCCGGCGAGAAATAGCCGATGGCCGCGGGCAGCTCGGCGCCCTGGCCCGCGCGCTCCTGGTACCAGCGCTCGCCGCGCAGATAGGTGTCGAGACCGGCCGCGGCGGCGGTCAGCCGGTCCAGGAAGGGACGGTCCCCGGCCAGCTCGGCGAGGCGCGCGGCGGACACCGCCCCGAGCAGCCGTACGGGGTCGCGGCCGGTGGCGCGCCAGCCGGCGGGGTCGACGGATTCGAAGAGTTCACGGGTCTCGGTATGCCAGGACCAGCGCAGATTGCGGGCGAGGTCGCTGAGCGGTTGCAGTGGTTCGGGCAGGACGGGGCGGACGGTGAACCGACGGATTGCCTTCACGTGTTCCACCTTCGCAGGGACATACGAGCCACAGGGGACGCACCACGTTGTGCGCCCCGCCGTCCCTTTGACGGTAGCCCCACCTCACCCTCCGCTACCACGGCGCACACGCGCACTCACCCGGGGGTGTCCGCGCCCCGCCCCCCAATTCATGGCCTGAACCTGGCTGTTAGTAACCGTGCACCTCGGCGGTTCCTGTACGCCGCAGTAGTTAACAATCCGCCGGATTGCCCACCCGAAAAGAGTGGGAAGGCTCCCCCGGTACACCCGGCACGTCAGCATGCTCATCGCATCGCACACGAGCGCGTCCCCACACAATTGAGGACGATTCCAGCGCTATTCGAGTGAACGCGGACAGGAGCGGCCATGCCCGCAGCCTCCCAGTCGTCTACCGAGCAGCTACAAAGAACATCAAAACCTCGCAAAGACAGCAGATCTTTCGGGGGAAGAAGCTCCACCGAACCCGCACCACCCGCCCTGCCTGTCACGCCCGCACAGCCCACAGGTGATCCAGTGAAACCGCTGATTGGTCGCATTCCCGTCCTGGACGTACGCCCGCTCGTCGACTGCGGCAGACGCCCCGCGAAGGCGGTGAGCGGTGAGTCCTTCCAGGTCACCGCGACCGTCTTCCGCGAGGGTCATGACGCTGTCGCGGCCAACGTCGTCCTCATGGACCCCAGTGGCCGCCCCGGCCCCTGGACCCCGATGCGTGAACTCGCCCCCGGCACCGACCGCTGGGGCGCGGAGGTCACACCCACCAAGGAAGGCCGCTGGACCTACACCGTCGAGGCGTGGAGCGACCCGGTCGCCACCTGGCGCCACGCCGCGAACATCAAGATCCCGGCGGCCGCCGACGAGCACGACATCGCCCTCGTCCTCGCGGAGGGCGCCGCGCTGTACGAGCGGGCCGCCGACGGCGTACCGAAACGCGACGGCCGGGAGGCCGTGCTCGCCGCCGCGGACACCCTGCGCGACGAGACGCTGCCCGCGCGGGCCCGGCTCGACGCCGCGCTCGCCCCCGAGGTCGACGCCGCCCTCTCCCGCCATCCGCTGCGCGATCTGGTCAGCGCCTCGCGCCCGGCTCCGCTGCTGGTGGAGCGCAGGCGGGCCCTCTTCGGCTCCTGGTACGAGCTGTTCCCGCGCTCGGAGGGCGCGGTCGTCACGAAGGACGAGCCGCCGGTGAGCGGCACGTTCAGGACGGCGGCCGAACGGCTGCCCGCCGTCGCCGCGATGGGCTTCGACGTCGTGTATCTCCCGCCGGTCCACCCCATCGGCACGACGCACCGCAAGGGCCCCAACAACACCCTCACCCCCGCCGCCGGGGATGTCGGTGTGCCCTGGGCGATCGGCTCGGCCGACGGCGGCCATGACGCGATCCACCCCGATCTGGGCACGATCGAGGACTTCGACCACTTCGTGGAGACGGCCCGCACCCTGCGGATGGAGGTCGCGCTCGACTTCGCGCTCCAGTGCTCCCCGGACCACCCCTGGGTCACGAAGCACCCGGAGTGGTTCCACCACCGCGCGGACGGCTCCATCGCCTACGCGGAGAACCCGCCGAAGAAGTACCAGGACATCTATCCGATCGCCTTCGACAGCGATCTGCGCGGTCTGGTCCGGGAGACCAGCCGGATCCTGCGCTACTGGATGGCCCACGGCGTACGGATCTTCCGCGTCGACAATCCGCACACGAAGCCGGTGCTCTTCTGGGAGAAGGTCATCGCGAACATCAACCGCACCGACCCCGATGTCATCTTCCTGGCCGAGGCGTTCACCCGGCCCGCGATGATGCGCACGCTCGGCGCGATCGGCTTCCAGCAGTCGTACACGTACTTCACCTGGCGGAACACGAAGCAGGAGCTCACCGACTATCTGACGGAGCTTTCGGGCGAGTGCGCCGCGTACATGCGGCCGAATCTCTTCGTCAACACGCCCGACATCCTGCACGCCTATCTTCAGCAGGGCGGACGGCCCGCGTTCGAGGTACGGGCCGTGCTGGCCGCCACGATGGCGCCCTCCTGGGGTGTCTACGCCGGATACGAACTCTGCGAGAACACCCCCGCGAAGCCCGGCAGCGAGGAGTACCTTGACTCGGAGAAATACCAGCTGCGGCCCCGGGACTGGGAAGCGGCCGAACGCGAGGGCCGCACCATCGCCCCGCTGATCACCGCGCTCAACCGGATCAGACGGCGGCACCCCGCCCTGCGGCAGCTGCGCGACATCCACTTCCACCACGTCGACAACGACGCGGTCGTCGCGTACAGCAAACGGTCGGGCACGAACACCGTTCTGGTGGTCGTCAACCTCGACCCGCACCACACCCAGGAGGCGACGGTCTCGTTGGACATGGAGCGGCTCGGCCTCGAATCTTCGGAGGGGTGCGAGACCGTGCCGGTGCGCGACGAGCTCACCGGCGAGACCTATCACTGGGGCAGAGCCACCTACGTGCGCCTAGAGCCGGGCGTCAGGCCCGCGCATGTCGTGGTTCTGCGACCGTCCCCGCCGATCGGAGGGTCACCCACATCATGATCGTCAATGAGCCCGTCCACGACACGTTCGAGGACACCCCGGCCAAGGACCGCGATCCCGACTGGTTCAAGCGTGCTGTCTTCTACGAGGTCCTGGTGCGTTCGTTCCAGGACAGCAACGGCGACGGCATCGGCGACCTCAAGGGCATCACGGCCAAGCTGGACTATCTCCAGTGGCTCGGAGTGGACTGCCTCTGGCTGCCGCCGTTCTTCAAGTCGCCGCTGCGCGACGGCGGCTACGACGTCTCGGACTACACGGCGGTGCTCCCCGAGTTCGGGGATCTCGCCGACTTCGTGGAGTTCGTCGACGCCGCGCACCAGCGCGGTATGCGCGTGATCATCGACTTCGTCATGAACCACACGAGTGATCAGCACGACTGGTTCCAGGAGTCCCGCAAGGACCCCGACGGGCCGTACGGCGACTACTACGTCTGGGCCGACGACGACAAGCAGTTCCAGGACGCCCGGATCATCTTCGTCGACACGGAGACGTCCAACTGGACGTTCGACCCGGTGCGCAAGCAGTACTACTGGCACCGCTTCTTCTCCCACCAGCCGGATCTCAACTACGAGAACCCGGCGGTGCAGGAGGAGATCATCTCGGCGCTGCGCTTCTGGCTGGACCTGGGCATCGACGGCTTCCGGCTGGACGCCGTGCCGTATCTGTACCAGCAGGAGAACACCAACTGCGAGAACCTCCCCGCCACCCACGAGTTCCTCAAGCGGGTGCGCAAGGAGATCGACGCCAACTACCCGGACACGGTCATCCTCGCCGAGGCGAACCAGTGGCCGGAGGATGTCGTCGACTACTTCGGCGACTACGCGGCCGGCGGCGACGAATGCCATATGGCGTTCCACTTCCCGGTGATGCCGCGGATCTTCATGGCCGTACGGCGCGAGTCCCGCTACCCGGTCTCGGAAATCCTGGCGAAGACCCCGGCGATCCCGACGGGCTGCCAGTGGGGCATCTTCCTGCGCAACCACGACGAGCTGACGCTCGAAATGGTGACGGACGAAGAGCGCGACTACATGTACGCGGAGTACGCCAAGGATCCGCGGATGCGGGCCAATATCGGCATCCGGCGCCGGCTCGCCCCGCTGCTGGACAACGACCGCAACCAGATCGAGCTGTTCACCGCCCTGCTGCTGTCGCTGCCGGGGTCCCCGATCCTCTACTACGGGGACGAGATCGGGATGGGCGACAACATCTGGCTGGGCGACCGGGACGCCGTGCGGACCCCGATGCAGTGGACACCCGACCGCAACGCGGGCTTCTCGTCCAGCGACCCCGGCCGGCTCTATCTGCCGACGATCATGGACCCGGTCTACGGCTACCAGGTCACCAATGTGGAGGCGGCGATGGCGTCGCCGTCGTCGCTGCTGCACTGGACGCGCCGGATGATCGAGATCCGCAAGCAGAACCCGGCCTTCGGTCTCGGCTCGTACACGGAACTGCCGTCGTCGAACCCGGCCGTGCTCGCCTTCCTCCGTGAGGCGCCCTCCGAGCAGGGGGAGGACGACGATCTGGTGCTCTGCGTGCACAACTTCTCGCGCTTCGCGCAGCCCACGGAGCTGGATCTGAAGGAGTTCAGCGGGCGCTGTCCGGTCGAGCTGATCGGTGGGGTGCGGTTCCCCGCGATCGGGGAGTGGCCCTATCTGCTGACCCTGGCCGGCCACGGCTTCTACTGGTTCCGGCTGCGCAAGGACACCGCGGCCTGACCAGGCCACCACGGTGTGACAACACCGGCCACTCGTTCACGCGGTGTTGACCGCGGTCCCGTGCCGGGCGGTTTCCACCGCTCCGCACGGGGCACGCTCCTCCACATCCAGTTCGATCGATTCGATCAAATTCGTATTGAGTTCGTACGGAATCGATCCGTACGGATCATCCTCACCCGACACGTCCCGCACAGCCGGACAGCCATTGCCGCAATCCGGGACACTCTGCGCATCCTGTGGTGTGCCCGGGGAAAGGACGCGATGCCATGTCGAAGGCTGCATCCACCCGGATCACGCCGCGCCCCGCAACTGCTTCGCCCGTCGCCCCGCCCCTCGCACCACCCGTGTCGTCCGCCCTGTCGCCCGCCGACGCGAGAACGCTGGTCGGCTCGCTCGCCCCGCTGCTCCATGACTGGCTGCCCCGTCAGCGCTGGTTCGCGGGCAAGGGCCGTCCGGTCACCGGCTTCGCGCCGGTCACGGTCACCGAACTGCTGCCGACGGACGCGCGTGGTCCGGGCCTGCTGCATCTGCTCGTACGGGTAGAACAGCGCGGCCCGTCCGGCCCGCCGCTGTCGATTCCCTCGTCGCCGTCCGCCACCCCCACCGGGGTCTCGTCACACGCCGGTGACTGCTATCAGCTGCTGCTCGGGGTACGGAAGGCGCTGCCGCCGCGCCTCGCGTCCGCGCTGATCGGCCACGCCACGCAGGGACCGCTGGCCGGCCGTACCGTCTACGAGGCCCTGCACGATCCCCACCTGGCCGAACTGCTGCTGGAGCGGCTGCGCTCGCCCGGCGCGCTGGGGCCGCTGCGGTTCGACCGGGCGAGCACCGTCCCCGCCGGGCTGAGCGGCCGGCTGCTCGACGCCGAGCAGTCCAACTCCTCCCTGGTCTACGGGGACGCGTACATCCTGAAGATCCTGCGCCGGGTCTTCCCCGGCCCGCACCCCGATCTGGAGCTGCCGCTCGCGCTGGCCGCCGAGGGGTGCGAGCGGGTGCCCGCGCCGGTCGGCTGGTTCGAGGCGGCCGACCCGTCGGGCAGCGGGGACTCCCTCACCCTCGGTGTGCTCCAGCCCTATCTGCGCGGCTCGCAGGACGGCTGGCAGCTGGCGCTCTCCTCGCTCGCCCACGGCAGGGAGTTCCTCGCGGAGGCCCGCGCCCTGGGGCGGGCCACCGCCGAGGTGCATATCGCGCTCGCCGCCGCGCTGCCGACCGTGACGCTGGGCCGCAGGCAGACCGCGCAACTGGCCGACGGAATGGCCGAGCGCCTGGAGTCGGCGGCGCGCGCGGTGCCCGCGCTCATGCCGTACGCCGCCGCGCTGCGGACCGCCTTCGACGCGCTCGCCGGGCTCGACGAGGCCGGGCGCGGCCGGCCCGCGCAGCGCGTCCACGGCGATCTGCATCTGGGCCAGACCCTGCGGACGCCGGACGGCCGCTGGTCGGTCATCGACTTCGAGGGCGAGCCCGCCCGGCCGCTCGCCGAACGCCGCCGCCCACAGCCGCCGGTCCGCGATGTGGCGGGCATGCTGCGCTCCTTCGACTACGCGGCCCGCTCCCACGAGCCATGGCGCCCGGACTGGGCGACGCGCTGCCGGGACGCGTACTGCGAGGGGTACGCGACGGCCGCCGGCACCGATCCGCGCGCGGAGCCCGAGCTGTTGCGCGCGTACGAGACGGACAAGGCGGTCTACGAGGTGCTGTACGAGGCGAGGCACCGCCCCGACTGGCTGCCGGTCCCGATGGCGGCGATCCGCCGGCTGGCCGCGGCCGTCTGACGCGTCAGGGCGGCGGGCCCGGCGGCCTCTCGGAACGATCCTCCGCTCCCCCGTCCCTGTCCCTCTCCGTTCCGCCCTGTCCCCCTCCGACCGTTCACCGATGCCACCGCCCCCCGCGGTCCCGCTCTCCCCACCCGTATCGACCGCCCAGCAGCGAAGCCCAGCCGAGGAGGCAGCCCCCGTGACCCCCCGCACGCCGTCCGACCGTTCGTCCGACAGCTCGTCCCAGCCCGAGCTTCCCACCGCCTCGCTCCCGGTCCCGGCCCCCGCCGCCGAGACCGCGCGGGCGGGTGCGGGGGCGGGTAAGTCCCCTGGGAAGAAGGGGAAGAAGCCCGCGCGCCGCAAGGCACCGCAGGCCGCGCCCGCCCCGTCCGCCCCGGAAGCCCCGGAAGCCCCGGCCGCCTCCACTGCCCCCGCCGCCCCGGCCGCCTCCACTGCCCCCGCCGCCCCCGCCGCTTCCAGAAAGCGCGCGGCGCCCGCCGCTTCCGGGAAGCGTGCGGCCCCGGCGTCTCCCACGGCGCCCCGGCAGCGCGAGGAACCGCGCGGCGGGCGTCGGGTACGGGCCGCGCGACCGCTGGACAGCGGCGACCGGGAGCGGCTGCTCTCCGGTGCGCACCACGATCCGCACGCGCTGCTGGGGGCGCATCCCGTGCCGGACGGTGTCGCCTTCCGGACGCTGCGCCCGTACGCCCGCGCGGTCACGGTCGTCGCCGAGGGGCTGGAGATCAGAGCGGAGCTGAACGACGACGGCGACGGCTTCTTCTCGGGTGTGCTGCCGCTGCGCGCGGTGCCCGTGTACACGCTCCTCGTCCGCTACAGCGACGCCACGCAGGAACTGGACGAGCTGGAGATGCGTGATCCGTACGGCTTCCTGCCCGCGCTCGGGAACCTGGATCTGCATCTGATCGGCGAGGGCAGGCACGAGGAGCTGTGGAAAGCCCTCGGCGCGCGGATCATGACGCACCAGGGCGTCACCGGCACCCGCTTCACCGTCTGGGCGCCCAACGCCCAGGGTGTCCGGATCGCCGGTGACTTCAACTACTGGGACGGTACGAGCCTCCCGATGCGCTCGCTCGGCTCCACCGGGGTGTGGGAGCTGTTCGTGCCGGGGATCGGTGACGGCGCGCTCTACAAGTTCGACATCAGGCGCCCCGACGGCTCGCACACCCTGCGCGCCGACCCGATGGCGCGGCGCACGGAAGTACCACCCGCGACCGCGTCCGTCGTCACCGAGTCCCACCATGTCTGGCACGACGAGGAGTGGCTCGCCCATCGCGCCGACCGTCCCGTGCACGAGGCACCGTTCTCCGTGTACGAGGTCCATCTTCCGTCCTGGCGACCAGGCTTGACGTATCGTCAGCTCGCCTCGCAGCTGCCCGCGTACGTCAAGGACCTCGGCTTCACGCATGTCGAGCTGATGCCGATCGCGGAGCATCCCTTCGGCGGCTCCTGGGGCTATCAGGTCACCGGCTTCTACGCGCCGACGTCCCGGATGGGCACCCCGGACGACTTCCGGTATCTCGTGGACGCCCTGCACCGCGCGGGCATCGGGGTGCTCGTCGACTGGGTACCCGCCCACTTCCCGAAGGACGACTGGGCGCTGGCCCGGTTCGACGGCCGTCCGCTGTACGAACACCCGGACCCGCAGCGGGCCGAGCACCCCGACTGGGGCACGCTGGAGTTCGACTTCGGCCGCACGGAGGTCCGCAACTTCCTGGTCGCCAACGCCGTGTACTGGTGCGAGGAGTTCCATATCGACGGACTGCGGGTCGACGCGGTCGCCTCGATGCTCTACCTCGACTACTCGCGCGAGGAGGGCCAGTGGACCCCGAACGA
Organism: Streptomyces scopuliridis; assembly: GCF_042790125.1. Taxonomy (GTDB): domain Bacteria; phylum Actinomycetota; class Actinomycetes; order Streptomycetales; family Streptomycetaceae; genus Streptomyces; species Streptomyces scopuliridis_A. Next base: position 8,804 of record NZ_JBHTZS010000032.1, on the reverse strand, counting down.
GCACGGCGGCCGGGAGAATCCGGACGCCGTCGCCTTCCTCCAGGAGATGAACGCCACCGTCTACCGGCGCTGTCCCGGTGTGGTGACCATCGCCGAGGAGTCCACCGCCTGGAACGGGGTCACGCGCGCCACCCACTATGTCGGCCCCGACGGCTTCGGCGGGCTCGGTTTCGGCCTGAAGTGGAACATGGGCTGGATGCATGACTCCCTGGACTATGTCTCCAAGGAGCCCGTCCACCGCAAGTACCACCACGGCGAGATGACCTTCTCCATGGTGTACGCGTACAGCGAGAACTACGTCCTGCCGATCTCGCACGACGAGGTGGTGCACGGCAAGCGCGCGCTGGTCTCCAAGATGCCCGGTGACTGGTGGCAGCAGCGCGCCAACGAACGCGCCTATCTCGGCTTCATGTGGGCCCACCCCGGCAAGCAACTCCTCTTCATGGGGCAGGAGTTCGCCCAGGGAGCGGAGTGGTCGGAGGGCCATGGCCCGGACTGGTGGCTGCTCGATCCGTCGTACGCGGCGGAGCCCGACCACCGGGGCGTGCGCGATCTGGTCCGCGAACTCAACACCGTGTACGGCGCGACGCCCGCGCTCTGGCAGCGCGACACCGTCCCGGAGGGCTTCGCGTGGGTGGACGGCGACGCGGGTGAGGACAACGTCTTCGCGTTCCTGCGGTTCGACGCGGACGGCTCGCCACTGCTGGCGGTCTCGCACTTCTCGCCGGTGGTGCGCCATCAGTACCGGCTCGGTGTGCCCGAGGAGTTCTCCGCCTGGACGGAGGTCCTCAACACGGACGCGGCGCGCTACGGCGGCGGCGATGTGCTCAACGCGGACCCGCTGAAGCCCGAGCCGGTGGCGGCGCACGGCCGGCCGGTGTCCCTCCAGCTGACACTGCCGCCGCTGGCGACGGTCTGGCTGCGGCCGGTCTGACAGGGCCTGCCCGGCGAGGTGGCGCCGCCCGGAGTCCTGGGCGGCGCCACCTCGCTGTGCTCAGGCCGGACGCCTGGCGGGGGTGCTTGCTCGCGCGGGCCTACGACATGGCCGTCTTCAGCCGGGACGGGACCTCCGCGTCGCGGACGATCGCGAGCCGCTGGGTCGCCCGGGTCAGCGCCACATACAGATCGTTGGTGCCGCGCGGCGAGCCGTCCATGATCGCCTCCGGGTCGACGACGATCACCGTGTCGAACTCCAGCCCCTTCGCCTGCCGCGCGTTGAGCAGCACGACGGGCCGGGTCAGATCGGGGGCGATGCCCCAGGAGGCGTCGGGCAGTTCTGCCGCGAGCTCCGGCAGCAGCGCGGCCGGGGCGATCACCGCGAGCCGGCCCTCGCCCGGGTGCCCGGTCGCCAGTCCGGCCGCCGTACGGGCCAGATCAGCGGGCCTGGCGGAGCGTACGAGCGGCCCCTCGCCCGTCGCCCGCACGGACCTCGGCGGCTCGAAGAGCGGGTCCGTCATACGCCGCACCTCGGCCGCGACCTCCATGACCTCGGCGGGCGTACGGTAGTTGACACCCAGCTTGGACAGCTCCCAGCGCTGCTGCACATACGGCTCCAGGATCTGCTGCCAGGAGTCGCAGCCCGCCGCGTCCCCGGTCTGGGCCGGGTCGCCGACCAGGGTCATGGACCGGCTCGGGCAGCGGCGCATCAGCAACCGCCAGGCCATCGCGGAGAGTTCCTGCGCCTCGTCCACGACGATATGGCCGAAGGCCCAGGTGCGGTCGGCGGCGGCCCGCTCGGCGGCACTGCGGGTGTCGGCCTCCTCGTGCCGGTCGGCGAACCGCTCGGCGTCGATGATGTCGTGCGCGGCGAGGACCTCCGACTCGTCGTCGTCCCTGTCCTCGAACTCCTGCGTACGGGAGCCGTACGACAGCTCCAGCACACCCTGTGCGTAGGCGATCCGCTCCTGGCGCTCCAGCGCGGCGGCGGCGCGGGCCGCGCTGTCGTCCTCGCCGAGCAGTTCGGCCGCCTCGTCCAGCAGCGGTACGTCGGCGGGGGTCCAGTCGATCCTGGCGTCGGCGCCGGTCCGGGGCCCGCAGCGGCGTACGGCGGCGGCGTCGCGCGAGCCGAGCAGCGCGCCCGGATCCGCCAGGAAGTCGGAGACGAGCTGCTGCGGGGTGAGCGTCGGCCACAGCGAGTCGATCGCCGCCTGCACCTCGGGGCTGGTGGCGATCTCCTTGCCGAGCTGGGCGATGTCCGTCGGGTCGAGGAGGTTGGCACCGCCGAGCGGGTCGGCGCCGATCCGGTCCGCGAGCTGTCCGGTGAGCGCGTCGATGATCCGGAAGGCGAACGTCGGCCGGGCCTGGTTGTGCGGCAGTCCGGTGTCCCGGGCGCGCTGCCGTGCCTCGTACACCGTGTCGCGGTCCAGCACGAGCGTGCCGTACTCGGCGTGCGCGATCTCCAGCACGGGGCGGGGCAGCGACTGCCGGCCGCGCAGCTCCTCCGCCAGGACGCGCGCCATGTCGGCCCGGCCCTTGACCTCGGCCGCCTCGGGGGTGTCCGTACCGGTGGCCCGTACGCCCGGGAACAGCTCCCCCACGGTCGACAGCAGCACCCCGGTCTCACCGAGCGAGGGCAGCACCTCGCCGATATAGCCGAGGAACGCGGGGTTCGGGCCGACGATCAGCACGGCGCGGCGGGCCAGCTGCTCGCGGTACGCGTAGAGCAGATACGCGGCACGGTGCAGCGCGACGGCCGTCTTGCCGGTGCCCGGACCGCCCTCGACCACCAGCACACCGCGGTACGGCGCGCGGATGATGCGGTCCTGCTCGGCCTGGATGGTCTGCACGATGTCGCTCATCCGCCCGGTACGCGCGGTGTTCAGCGCGGAGAGCAGTACGGCGTCGCCGTCCGGGTCCTCGTAGCCGGTGCGGGTCGTGTCGCTGAGGTCCATGATCTCGTCATGGAGCGCGGTGACACGGCGCCCGTCGGTGGTGAGATGGCGTCGCCTGCGCAGCCCCATCGGGGAATGGCCGGTGGCGAGATAAAAGGGACGTGCCACGGGGGCCCGCCAGTCGATCAGCAGCGGGGTACGTTCCGGGTCGTCCCTGCGCATTCCGATGCGTCCGATGTGATGGGTCGTCCCCTCGCCGAGATCGATCCGGCCGAAACACAGACCGGCCTCCACCGCATTCAGCGCGGACACGCGACCGGAGTGTTCCGCGACGCTGATATCGCGCTCGACGCGGGCCTGTCGCCCGGTGGTGACCTGGCCGATCGACGCCTCCACGGCGGTCTCGGCCTGCTCCCTCAAGGCATCCAGACGCTCATAGAGGAGGGAGACGAATTGCTGCTCGTTCTGCAATTCCTCGGTTGACAATTCAGCCCCTGTCCGATACGCTGCTTTCCAGTGACCTGGTCCATGTGATTATCAATTCAAAACATGGAAACAATCAATATACACAGAGGAATACCCCGGCCGTCAATTCGGTTCCGGGGTTTTTTTGCGTCCCGCACTCTTTTCGCGGGTCCCCGGGCCCTCGAGGCTCTGTATACTCGTTGTATGCAATCTTCGCTGTGGGGGCAGTCATGACGTCGGGCAGGGAGAAGGCGTACGCGTTCCTCAAGGAGAACGTGCTCACCGACCCGGACAGACAGGGCGAGTTCCTCTCCGAGCAGGAGCTCGCGAACCGCATCGGGGTCTCCCGTACCCCCATCCGTGAGGCGCTGCTGCTGCTCGCCGCCGAGGATCTCGTACGGCTGGTCCCCAAGCGGGGGGCGCAGATCGTACCGCTGTCGGGGCGGGAGATCACCGAACTGATGGAGCTGCGCGGCATCGTGGAGCGGTACGCGGCGGAGCAGGTCATCCCGGGAGACCGGGACGCGCTGGTGGCCGAGCTGACCGCGCTCCTGGAGCGGCAGCGGACCCTCAGCGGGCCCGAGCACGCCAGGGAGTTCATCGCGGTGGACCATCTCTTCCACGCCACGATCGTGGCCGCGGCGGGCAACTCGCTGCTCAACCGGCACTACGACGGGCTGCGCAGCCGGCAGATCCGGGCCGGGGTGGTGGCGCTCTACAACCAGCAGGGGCGGCAGGAGTCGGTACTGACCGAGCACCGGGCGATCCTGGCGGCGATCGCCTCCGGTGACCGGCCGGCCGCGCACAGCGCGATCGACGGTCACCTGGAGACGACGCTCAAGGTCCTGCTCGCCGGTTAGGGCCTGTCCGGGCTGAGCGCGTACGTACCGGCCGGCCCTCTCCGTCAGGCGTTGGGGTCGAACGGGATGCCGACCGGCTTGGCCTTCTGCAGATGGCCGTTGAAGTTGCCGTCCTTGAGGCCGAAGACGGCGCTGCCGAAGTTGGCCTGGCTCAGCTTGTCGCGCAGCCCCGCGGGGTAGCCGTTCCAGCCGACCAGCGCGGGGAAGCGCCAGGTGCCGTAGTGGTTCTCCGGCGGCTCGTCGTTGGAGTTGGCGGCGCGGAAGGCGTGCGTTCCGATGCCGTCCTTGTGGTAGACGACCTTCGGGTGCGTCCCGTCCCAGCGGATCTGGTCACGGGTGTGGATGTTGAAGTTGCCGTGGGCGGACGTGGAGACGTACTGCGCCACGTTGTCCTTCACCCACACCACGACATGCTCCCAGTCGTGACGGTGCCCGCCGAGCCCGCTGCCGGCCACGGCCTGGTCCTTCTCGAAGTAGAGGCCGTACATGATCGCGCACCAGCCGTTGTTGCACTTGGACCGCGCGTATCCGTTGGTGTTGTCGAGGTCCCATGAGTCGCGGCACGAACCGTTGACGGCCCCGGTCGTGTTGAGGCCGGGGGCTATGGTCCCGTCGGGGCCGATGGCGGGCGTGGGGTAGCAGCCGTCCGTGTCGTAGTCATAGGCCGGCTGGAACGTCTGCTCCAGTCCGTCCGCGTTGGCGGGCAGGGCCTTGGGGGGATCGGCGAGCGCGCTGCCCGGCACGGCGACGACCAACGCGATGGCACTGCCGAAGATGAGCGAGACCTTGCGGATGCGCGAGCTTTTCTTCACTGCGTCCTCCTGATCGGCCGCGACGTGGGGTACGCGGTCCGGTTGACATGCCCGGCTCAGCTTCGCCCGCCCTCGTTGACGCGTCGAGCATCGCCGGATGTCGGAGCGGTGAAGGGTCGGCCAATACAGCGGGGGACGAAGGAAACCGGAGTGACACGCTGAGTGAAGTGTGACGGCGGAGGACGCCGAAGTGAAGCGGAACGAGGGTAAGTGCCGTTTTCAGCAGGCCAGTTGAGAGTGTTCAGGGTCCGAGGCGAGCGCCGGCGCGCTGCCGCGCCGGTCGACTCGGTGTGTGCGGCGCGCGGTCGGCTTCAGCGCACGGTTGGCCTCGGCGCGCGGTCGGTTTCAGCCCGTGGTCGGCTTCAGCCCGTGGTCGGCTTCAGCCCGTGGTCGGCTTCAGCCTGCGGTTGGCCAGTACCGGTACGGCACGGCGGACCGCGGCGACCTCGTCCACGTCCACATCCGCGAGCAGCAGCCCCGGGCCGGCTCCGAGGCTCTGGCGTACGGTCCCGTCGGGGCCGATGAGCGCGCTGTGGCCGATCCCGGTCGGGGCGGGCGACGGCGCGGCCTCGTCCCCCGGCGCGCGCGACGCCGCCGGATCGGCCTGGTCCACGGCGGCGAGCCACAGCGTGGCGTCCAACGCCCGTGCGCGGGTGAGCAGTTCCCACTGCTCGCGCTTCCCGGGACCGGCGCCCCAGGAGGCCGGGAGAAGCGAGAGCACCGCTCCGGCGTCGGCGTGCGCCCGGAACAGTTCGGGGAAGCGGACGTCGTAACAGGTGGCGAGGCCGATCCGGACGCCGTCCACCTCGATGGTGACGACCTCGGAGCCGGCCGCCACGGTGTCGGACTCGGCGAAGCCGAAGGCGTCATAGAGATGGATCTTGTCGTAGGCCGCCTCGACGCCGGGTCCGGTGGCAAGCAGGGTATTGGCCACCTTGCCGTCCGGGGCCGGTGTGAACATGCCCGCGACCACGACGAGTCCGGTCTCCTCGGCGAGCCGCCGCACCGCCGTCGCCCAGGGGCCGTCGAGCGGTTCCGCGAGCGGCGCCAGGGGGGTGCCGAAGCAGGCCATCGCGGCCTCGGGGAAGACGATGACGCGGGCGGCCCCGGCCGCGGCGCGGTGGGCCTCGGCGCGCAGGAGTTCAAGGTTCCGCTCGGGGTCGGGGCCGGTGGTGAGCTGGCTCAGCGCGATGCGCATGAGGGGGTTCCCTTCTCGGGTACGGCGTGCGGGGCACGGGGTGCCAGGTACGGGGTGCGGAGTGCGAGGTGCGGGGCTGAGGTGGGGGGCTGAGGTGGGGCGGGGCTGAGGTGGGGGGTGTACGTGCGTACCGGCGCGCGGCTTAGACCTCCGCGCGGGCGGGCTGTTCCGTACCGCTCAGCTCCTCGTCGTCGGCCGGGTTCCCGTCGCGGCCCAGACACAGGCCGGTCACCGTGACCACCGCGGTCACCGCGACATAGAGGGCCAGCGGGATCCAGGAGTCGTACGCGTCGAGCAGCGCGGTGAACAGCAGCGGCGCGACGGCTCCGCCGATGACCCCGGCCAGCGTGTACGCGAGCGAGGAGCCGGTGTAGCGCAGACGCGGGGAGAACTGCTCGGCGATGAAGGCGGCCTGCGGCCCGTACATCAGCGAGTGGATGGCCAGCGCCACCACGACCCCGAGCGCGAGCAGCGGCCAGTTGCCGCCACTGGTCATCGGGAAGAACAGGAACGGCCATACGCCGGCGGCCACGGCGGAGACGCCGTACAGCAGACGCCGGTTGACCCGGTCGGAGAGCGCTCCGGCCAGCGGGATCAGGAACACCTGGAAGGAGGAGCCGATCAGGACGGCGGCCAGCGCCGAGCCGCGCGACATGCCGAGCTCGCCGGTCGCGTAGGTCAGTACGAAGACGGTGAACAGCGCGTACAGCACGTCCGGGGCGACCCGGCTGAGGATCGCGGCCGTCAGCGCGCGCGGGTGCGTGGTGAAGACCTCGCGGATCGGCGCCTCGGGGCGCTTCTGCTCCGCCTCCATCGCCTTGAAGACCGGGGTCTCCTCAAGCTTCGCGCGGATCCACAGTCCGAAGACGACCAGGACCCCGGAGAGCAGGAAGGCCACGCGCCAGCCCCAGGAGGTGAACTGACTCTCCGTCAGGATGGCGCCGAGGGCGGCGAGTACACCATTGGCCATCAGGTTGCCCGCGGGCGGGCCGATCTGGGCGGCCGAGGCGAAGAAGCCGCGCCGGCGCGGATCGCCGAACTCGCTGGAGAGCAGTACGGCCCCGCCCCACTCGCCGCCGACACCGACCCCCTGGGCGAAGCGGAGGATGACGAGGGCGATGGGCGCGGCCACGCCGATCGTGGCGTAGGAGGGAAGCAGACCGATCAGCAGGGTCGCGGCCCCGATCAGGACGAGGGTCGCGATGAGGATCTTCTTGCGGCCGATCTTGTCGCCGAGGCGGCCGAAGACGAAACCGCCCAGGGGCCGGGAGACATAGCCGACGGCGTAGGTGGAGAAGGCCAGGAGCGTGCCGGTGGCGGGGTCCTCGGAGGGGAAGAAGACATCGCCGAAGACCAGTGCGGCGGCCACGGAGTAGATGGCGAAGTCGTACCACTCCAGGGCGGTGCCCGTGAGGCTGGCGAAGAAGGCGCGGCGGACCGCGGACCCGCCGAACGATTGCGTTTGCATGCCCTTGTCCCTGCCCTTGCCCCTGCTCGTATCCGTGTTCGTGGTGTTCTTCACGATTGTCCGTCCTTGCTGAGGTGCACTATCGACCTTCCGGCATACTTCTTGTATACAGGTCGTATGCGCAAGCCTTCCGCGCAAAGTTAACCTCGCCGATATCGCGATCGATGTGGAGAAACCCCATGGCGCTGCTGACGTTCGAACTGCCCGACGGCACCACCAGGCGCGTCGATGTCGTCCAGGTGCTCAACGCCGGCTACGCCGGACGCAGCCAGGACGATGTCGCCGCGCATGTGGCGGAGCTCGCCGAGCTGGGGGTGCCCGCGCCGTCGGTGACGCCCGCGCTCTACCCGGTCTCCCCGTATCTGGCCCAGCACACCGATCAGGTCGCCGTCCAGCACGGGCGCACCTCGGGAGAGGCGGAATGGGCGCTGGTGGTGGACGGCGACGGGGAGCTGCTGCTGACGGCCGCCTGCGACCACACCGACCGTGAGCTGGAGGTGCACGGGGTGGCGTGGAGCAAGAACGCGAGCCCGGACGTGCTCGCCCGGCGCGCCTGGCGGCTGACCGACGTACAGGAGCGGCTGGACGCGCTGACCCTGCGGGCGTGGGTGACGCACAGCGGGGACACCGGGGACACCGGGGACACCAGGGACACCGGCGACAGCGGGGACAGCAGGGACGGCGGCGACAGCGGGGACAGCAAGGACGGCGGCTCAGGCGAAGAGACCCTCATCCAGGACGGCACGCTGGCGGAACTGCTCACTCCGGGCTACTGGGCCGAGGTGCTGCGGGAGCGGGGTGATCTGGTGCCGGGTACGGTGCTGATCTCCGGCACGATCCCGATGGCGGAGGGCGTGGACCAGTTCGCCGACCACTGGCGGGTCGAGCTCGGCGACCCGGCCACGGGGGACGTGATCGAGCTGGCCTATGACGTGGTGCGGATGCCGGCGCCCATCGGCTGAGGGGTCGCGGGCCCGGTCATGGCGTCGCGTCGCTCGGGGTCCTGTAGTGCGGGGTTCTGTCGCTCCGGATTCCGTCGCTCGGGATTCCGTCGCTCGGGATTCCGTCGCTCGGAGTTCTGCGCGTCGTGCAGGTGGGCGTAGGTGCCGGCGCGTGACAGCAGGTCGTGATGGGTCCCGGATTCGACGATCGTGCCGTGGTCGAGGACGA
>NZ_JBHTZS010000031.1:71119-86384 GCF_042790125.1 Streptomyces scopuliridis | reverse complement strand
ACGGGCGGCAACTGGAAGAGGAGGGCGGCGCGTCCCTGAGCGGCCCTGTGCGGCTCTCGGGGCTTGATCGGCACTCCCCGGGCCTCTGTGCCGGGAAAGGCGCCCCTGGCCCCCGTCAGGCCTGTTCTCGGAGGCCTTCTGTGGCGAGCGTGGCGGTGGGTTCCTCCCGGCCGGTGCGCCCCTCCCCTCCCCCCACGGCGTCCGCCGACCCGGTCCGCCGGCGGACCGGGTGCCCGTCAGTCACAGACTCCGGAAGTCACGGAGTGCCGTACTCACGGACTCTCGGACTCTGTAATTTTGCGCATAAATATGCAGCTCAGACGCCCTGTGCGGTGAATGGCGTAAAGAATCTTGAGGCGTCCTCTTGTGAGTGTGTACGGAAGTCCGTACAGTCCTAACTGTACGAAGTTCCGTACACCTCGCCGGGCCGTCGAGCCCGCCAGCAAGGAGTGAACGCCATGCGACAGGCCATGCCGAGCGACGACGAGACGGCCCGCACGCAGGAGATCGCCGAGCAGATCGCCGCGCTGCTGGGTGAACTCGGCACGCTGCACCCCGGCGCCGTGCACGGCTCGATCACCGCCCCCGGCCTGGAGATCGGCCCCGACTACCAGGGCGGCTGGGAGGTTCGCGCCTCCCGCTACTGATCAACCGCGCCGCAAGGCGGAGATCGAGACCCCTGACCACTCCTGCTGCCGCCGGCACTGCTGCTGCCGAGCAGGCAACTAACACCCACCAGACCGCATCGCCCGAACCCTTCGAGAGGAGCCCTCCATGGGCATCAACACCGACTACAAGCTGACCGGCGACCAGATCGACGACATCGTCAACAACCGACTCCGCCCCTACCTCCCCACCAACCTGGCCAAGGTCGACCCGCAGACCTACCACCTCCGGTACACCTTCAACCCGGCGTTCACCGGCCAGGAGAGCGAGCCCCAGGAGCCGTCCTACAAGAGCATCTGCGACGACCCCAAGCTTTCTCACGAGCACTGGGACAAGCAGGCGGATCGTCCCGTGGCCGACGAAGCCGAGTACGACCTGCGCGAGGCCGCCCGCTTCATCCTGAGCGACGTCTACCGGTCCGCCCGCGACGAGTGGCGCAACGCCCGGTACATCGCCGACATCAAGGCCGCCACCAACCTCGCCGGCGGCTTATGGAAGCAGCACAACCAGGCCAAGAGCGCGGTGGAGGCCGCGTTCTCCTACCTCCGGGACCCGGAGGCCGCCAAGGAGTGGCCCGCCGCCGTCTCCCGCCTCATCGACACCCAGGACACCTACCTCAAGGCCGCCATCGCCTTCGACGAGCGGGCCCACGACATCGCCACGGTCCACGACAAGAACATGTACGAGGAGTCGCTCGGCTACAGGGAGGTGTACGCCGCCGCCGGGGTCCCGGATGCCTGGGACTGGCCCGTCGTTGAGGCAGGCGCCTACGGCTCCAACTACCTCGGCAAGTACGACGAGAACACCGCCGCCGGAAAGGCTCAGGCCCGCATCGCCGAGCAGGAAGCCCATGTCGCGAAGGTCGGCCAGCTTCTTGGCCGGTCCACCGACGCCTGACCCGTCCAACATCACTCATCCATCGCACGACACCGAGGGAGCACTCACCCGATGAACGCCAAAGACCCCATCGCCTTCGTCCCGTCCAGCGAATCCCGGCTCGGCGGCGGTGACATCGTCATCAGCCTGACCCCCGAGCAGTCGCAGACGCTCGTCACGGACGTCGGCATGCTGGCCGACTGGTTCCACAGCGCGCTGTGGGCCTTGGCCACGCTGCGGACCGCGAACCCCGCGGAGCAGACCGTCTCGGCGGACAGCTGGCACACGATGATCAACGACGTGGACCACCGGCTCCTGCCGCGCCTGGAGGGCATCCGCGACGCCCTGATCCGCGCTCACGCCGCCAACGGCGGCAGCGTCGGTGACCTGGCGCTGGCGATGGACGTGGCACGCAGCACGGCGCAGTACCGCCGGGAGGTCCTGCGCAACTCCAACCCCGGCACCTTCGAGCAGTGGGCCGTCAGCGGCGGCCCGCAGCGCGGCGGCGAGGCCGCGCAGGACGACCGCGACGGCCAGTAGCCGCCGTGCACCCGGGAGGGCGGGCCGGTCCGCCGGCCAGCAAGAGCGGCCCGTCCCCCGGGGCTCACCCATCCAGCAGGGACAGGAGAACCCCCATCATGAACCAGCTCGACACCGCCGCCGTCTTCGCCGCCGTGTTCGCCGCCCTGTGGGTCGCCCACACCGTCGGAGACCACTGGGTCCAGACGTCGGTACAGAGCGCCAAGAAGGGCCAGCACGACCGCAACCCGGGCCAGTCCAGCCGCGTCGGGCGCCTTGCCTGCACCCGCCACGTCGTCGGCCTGACTCTCACCAAGGTGCTGCTCCTCGGGCTCGCCGGCGTCGTCCTGAACCTGCCGCTGACCGTCGTCGGAGTCACCGTCGGGCTCGGCCTGGACGCCGCCTCGCACTGGTGGGCGGACCGCCGATCCAGCCTCGCCTGGCTCGCGAAAGTCACCGGCAAGACCGAGTTCTACAACCTCGGCACCGGCGCCCACCCGGTCCACCCCGTCACCGCCGAAGGCAAGCCCGCCGCACACATCGGGACCGGCGCATATGCCCTTGACCAGGCATTTCACGCCTTCTTCCTCTTCCTTGCCGCGCTGATCATCGCCGCCGTCTGAGGGCCCCGTGTGCTGCTCTGCCCGGGACAGCGAGCCCGGACAGAGCGGTGCGCAGGGCCGGACAGTCCGGCCGTACTCAACCGAAGGGGCCCGATGATCCGCACCACCATCACCTGCGACCGCGAGGACTGCCTTGCGCTCTACCTCCCCGACGTCGACGCCGGGGCCGACGTTCTCGAACGGGCTGCCCGTGCGCTCGGCTGGCAGCGGCTCACGGCCACGTCCCACACCTGTCCCGCCTGCACGCACGGCAAGGGGCCGGTGCTCGAACGGGGCGAGTGCCCCTGCTGCTGCGGTACGACCTTCGACCGCAGGGACGGGGCGGTCTGCCACTACTGCGGACACGTCAGCCCGCACCCCGCCGACGACTTCGACCTCGACTGACGACGTCCGGGCGCGCACATCCGCCGCGCCCGGACCCCGTTCCAAAAGAGGCAACAGGAAACACCCCGATTCGCTACTGCCGCCCTTGGGCGGCACGGAAGGTAGAACCATGACTGCCCTTGAGATCGAGTCGTTCGGCTTCGGCCACCAGGCCGCGCCCGACGCGCACTTGGTGATCGACCTCCGTCGGCACTTCCGCGATCCGCACATCCGGCTCGACATGCGCCAGCTCACCGCCCACGACGCCATCGTCCGCGAGACGGTGATGAACACCCCCGGCATCAAGCAGCTGCTCGCCGGACTCGTCCACGCGATCGAGGGCTTCCTCGCCGGACCGACGCAGACCGTCCCGGTCCGGGTCGCTCCGGGGTGTGCGGGCGGCAGGCATCGTGCCGCGACGGTCGCCCTGGCCCTGCACGCCGTGTTCTCCGGCGACCTCGACACCGCCGCCGAACTCGGGGTCGACGACCTCGCCAAGGCGTACGTCGACCGCGGCCTGGACGTCACCCTCGTCCACCGCGACCTCGACAAGCCCGTCATCGACCGCTGACCGACCACCACCCCGTACGACGTGTTTGTAAGCACTTCCGTGGGGACCACCGCGTCAAGATCTTTTGGTACCACTCTCGAACCGGCGGACGACCGTTCACCCGAGGTCCTGACGGCCTCTTCTCGCTGGCTGCGCCTGTGCAGCAGCCCATGGCCGACCTGGCGGCCGAACGCCTGTCGGAGCCAAAAGAACCTGGTACGGCGGTACCAACGAACCTCCGTACAAACACGTACGACGGAAGGACGAACCCAGCGGGCCCCGCACCACGGCGGGGCCCGCCCGCTGCTACCCGGAGGTCCACCGCATGGCCGCCACACCCGCGCCCCAGGTCGTCATCACCTCCTACGGGGCCCGCTGGAACGACCCGCCCCGCGAAGAGGCGCCCGCCCTCGTCCTCGACGTCTCCAACCGGCTCTGGGACCCCGCCGCCCGGGCCGTCACCCGCGACATGGTCCGCCTGACCGGCCTGGACCCCGCCGTACGGGACTTCGTCCTCTCTACCCCGGAGGCCGCTGGCCTCATCAACCGCACCGCCGACGACGCGCAGGCCCTGCTCACCGCGCCCGGGCGCGCCGCGCCGGTGCGGCTGCACGTCTACTGCTGGTACGGACGTCACCGGGCCGTGGCAGTGGCCGCCGCCGTCGGGGCCGCGCTCACCGCCCGCGGCGTCGCCACCGACGTCCACCACCGCCACATCGACCGGCCGGTCATCCACAAGGACCCGACCATCGGGGAGCGGTGCGTGTTTTGCCAGATCATCGCGGGCACCGCCCCGGCGACCGTCGTACGGGAGTGGGACAACGCCGTGGCGATCCTGCCGCTCGGCGGCGTCACCGAGGGCCACGTCCTCGTCCTCCCGCGCCGCCACGTCGACAACGCCGTCACCGACCCGCACATCACCGGCCAGACGATGGCGCGGGCCGCCGAACTGGGCGCCGAACTCGACAGCGATCTCAACCTCATCACCAGCGTGGGCGCGGCCGCCACGCAGACCGTGCACCATCTCCATGTCCACCTGGTCCCCCGTGCCGCCGGCGACGGCCTGCCGTTGCCCTGGCCCCCGCAGCAGGCGGCTGCCCGGTCGGCGGCGGCGCTGGGCTGATCGACCGAAAGCCGGAGTCCGGCAGTCCCCGAGTCTGTTACTCAGGGACTGCCGGACTCCGGCTTTTCAGCGGGTTTCTTGCTGGTCAGGCGGGAAGGGCGTCGATCGCGGCCTGCCACGGGAAGGCGTCCAGGTCGCCGTGCTTGGGCTTGTGCGGGGTGAACCCGCCCTCGCCGAGCAGCACGGTGACGCCCGCCTCGCGCAGGAAGTCGACGTGCCGTACGACGGCCGGGTGCGCGGCCTGGGCGTCGTTGAAGTGGGGGAGCGCGACGATCGGCACGAGCGCGATGCCCTCGGTGATCAGCCCCAGGGCAAGGGTGTCGCTGATCGCCGTCGCCCACTTCGCGAGGGTGTTGTTGGTAAGCGGGGCGACGAGGATCGCGTCCGGCGCGGGCAGGACGTCGGGCTGCGAGGGGAGCTTGTACTGCCAGCGAACGGGATGGCCGGTGAGCCGTTCCAGGGCCTCGATCTCGCCCTCGGCGTCCTCGGTGAGCCACCGGTGGGCGGACGGCGTGAGGATCAGGCAGACGTCCCATCCGGCCTGCTGGGCGGCCTCGATCGGTACGGACAGGCGCCGGGCGGGAGGCGCGGCGCAGGCGATGACGTACAGGGTGCGGTTCATGGTCACCGGGAGAGTCCACAGCGATCAGCGAGGCCGTGCAAGCGCCCCTCGGCGCTCCCCGTGCCCAACAGCCGCAGGTTCTCGACGAGTTCCTTGGTCCGGGGGCGGCACACCACCTCCTCGGGGGCGAGCGCTTCGGCCTCCAGCAGCGTGTCAACGGCTGTCTCGCGCATCCCGGCCTGGGTCTCGCCCAACGCCCGGTCGGTGAGCAGATGGGCGCGGCGCTCGCGGGGTAAGGCGTCCAGCGCGGCGGCGGGGATGTCCGCGGCGACCGCCACGGCGTCCGCGCCGGCGGAGAGCTGGACGTGCGCCGCGACCCGGTACAGCGCGCAGTTCGTCGTGCCGAACGACGTCCACAGCTCGTTGCCGTCCGTGCCGAGCCGGGCGGCGTGCTCGTCGGCCTGGTCCAGGTAGAGGGGGACCGCCCGGGCGGCCGCGTCGGGGCTGCGGTCGTCCGCTTCGGCGACGGCTGCCTGTGCGAGCGCGGCCTTCAGGAACAGCATGCCGAGCACGCTCAGCCCCAGCGATCCGCGCTGCACCAGCTCGGGGCGCAGACGTTCGGCGGCGGCCGTGGCGAAGGCGACGGCGGCTGCGGCCTGGCCGTGGCTGGTCATCGCGTCCGTGAGGTGCCGGGCGGCGCTGGCCTTGATCACGGCGTCCTCGGACCGTTCGGCGGCCGCGACCGCGCGGTGCCCGGCCACGACGGCGAGTTCGGTGTCGCCCCACTTGATGGCGGCCGCCTCGGTCAGCTCCAGCGAGAGCGACAGCAGCCGGTACGCCTCCTGGAGGTCGTCGCCCTGGTGACGCTCGACGGCGCGCGTGGCGTCCACGAGGAGTGCCGGGATCTGCGTGCCGAGCCGGGCGAAGTGCCCGGCCTGGAAGCCGGTGCGGGCGTGGACCAGGGCGCGGCGCAGATCGGCGACGGGCATCGGTTCGTGGCCAGAGTCGTCGGTGCGGCCGGTGATGATGTCGTGGCGCTGTAGGACGGCGCGCACCGCGCCGATCTCGCTCTCGGCGGGGCACAGGACGACCGGGTCGTACAGCAGCCGGTCCACGGTCACATTCAAGCGTGAGGCGATCGCGGTGACGACCGACAGGTTCGGGTCGGCCTGGCGGCGCCCGCCCTCCAGTTCCTCGACCCAGCGCAGGGAGCGCTGCATCAGATTGGCGAACTCCTGCTGGGAATGGCGGCGGCGGCCCCGCCAGTGGGCGACGCGGCGGCCGAACTGGATGCGGTCCATGGGGTGCTCCGAGGGGTGCTCCGAGACGGAGTCGACGACCCACACACTTCGTGTGGGCCATGTCGTGTATACCGCCCGTACGGTCCGGATATGGCCCAGTCCGCGAAGACCTCCATCCCGACGACGTGGCACCGGCTCGCACAGCCGTCCGACCGGCTCCGCGAGCAGTGGGTGCGCGGCAACGACCTCACCCGGTGGGCGGTGTGCGGCCGGGCCTGGGACGCGGTGGCCATCACCCCGATAGCGCGGGGCCTGGACGCACTGGTCGCCCTGCGGATCGGCCCGCGCCGCGGCTACCCGGTGCTCGCCGACTACGTCCGCGACGAGCTGTACGTGATGGTGCCGCCGGGCACCGGCGGCGCGGCCGCAGGCCTCCCCGGCGTGCGCGTGCTCTCCGACGGCCACCAGCTGCTGCTGCCGGACACTGCGCACGGCACCCCCATGGCGCACTGGGTCAGCCCGCCCCACGACAACTCACCCGTGCTGGTACGTCCCGACCGGCTCACCCACCACCTGCGGCTCCTCGCCCGCGCCGACCAGCCGGAGGCGGACCCCTCATGAGCACTCACCACGTCCTGTACGACCCGGAGGGGCGCCTCACGGAGGAACTCCCGCCCGACCGGAGCGTGCATGAGCAGGTCGTGCGTACGGCACTGTCGTGGTCCTCCCCGCTGGACGTGCCGGCCGACGACGTCGCCCAGGTCGGCCTGCTGCTCGCCGGGGCGGCGCGCGTGGTCGCCGACAAGGTGCGCGCCCGCGCAGACCGGTTTCCCGAGGACGACGGCCGCCGGCTGTTCGCCGAGCTGATCCTGCAAGAGGCCGACGGTCGCCTGTCACAGCCGTGCACGAGCCTGCACCGGGTGAAGAACCGGGCCCGGCTGATCCGCTCGCTGTACGAGCGGCTGGACCGGCTCGAAGCCGCCGCGCCCGTCGACGAGGCGGCCTCGACCCCCTGAGCCGTCTCCCGGCGCCTCCCCCCCGTGGGCCCGGGCGACGACGAGGCCCCCGGCGGCTGCTCCTGCACCGAGCATCGCCGGGGGCTTCTCCATGTCCGCTTGCGCGGGCCGGGGCGCGTCAGGCGGCGACCGGGACCCGCGCGTCGTACTGGGCCACGGTCCAGGCGATGGCCTGGCAGGTGTAGATGAACCAGTAGTCGTACTCGGTGAACTCCCAGCCGGTGGTGTCGAAGCGGAAACCGTCGAACTCGAACGCGGCGAGGGCAGCCTTGGCGCCCGCCTCGGTCTCCAGGTCGGCGCTGCTGTAGCGGGAGAACAACTCCTCCTCGACCTCGTCGACGAGCCCGGGATGATCGGCCTCCCCTTCCTCGGCGGCCTGTTTGATGTAGGCGCGGACGCGGTTCTCGGCGTACGTTTCGACGTCCCTTTCCCCGTGGGGCTGGACCTTCTCAGCCCAGTAGCGGGTGTCCACCTCCCAGGTGGTCCCGCTTCCCATGCAGGTGCGGAAGAAGCCGAGCATGTCGTCGTCCCGACGGAAGACGTGGGTGCCGGTGTGCCCGGTGATCGCGAGGGCGCCGGGCCAGGTCATCACCTCGAACCAGTAGGCGGTGGACTTCGGCATATCGACCTCTAGGTGCCGGTAGAGGCCGTCGTCCCACCGGACGGTCACCTTGCCGTTCACTGATTCGCCGGCGAACCGCTCCTTGATCTCCGCGATCCGCGCCTTCAGCTCGGCGTCCGGGTCGATCGTGGTCATGTTCGTGTCCTCTCGCCTGGGGCCCGGCCCTCGCCGCCCGGCCTGCGCGGAGTACAACGAACGGCCCAACGGGTCGGGTGCGCGGATCAGCCGCCATCCTCGGCATCCCGAGAACGGAATGCGTGAGTCCCGGAGTCGCAGACTCCGGGACTCAACTGGTGTGGGCGCAGGTCAGACGGCCACGGGAAGAGGGTCAGTGCCCCACTGTCCGCGGCCGGAGCCGGTGGCGGCTTGCGTCACTCATTCCTTCCCGTCCGTGTTCTTGCCCCGGACATCCAGGCCCGCGGCCGTGAGCCAGGCGTACAGAGTTTTGCTGCTCACTCCGGCGAGCTGCCGGATGCGCGTACGCGGGGCGCCCGTCCTGGCAGCGGCCACGGCGGCCCGCGAGAGGTCCGTTACACGCTCGTCCAGGACGGCTTGCGCGGCGTCACGTGCGGACGCCGCCGCAACTACCGCCTTCAGCGCCGCGGCCTGCTGTTCCTCGGGAATCTCTGACATGGCCGTCAGTGTAAGTCATAAACCCCAAGGAACCGAGATTCGTTTCTTTGGGATCGATACTTGTTTCCATGGGTTCGATCGCGTAATGTCGGCATCACCGGAAGGCACCCCGGACACGGGGCAGGGCCGCCCGGTGTGACCTGCCCCAGGAAGAGGAGACCCGTGACTGAGAAGAAGTCGTTCCAGGAGCAGATGGAAGCCGAAGGGGAGCAGATCTACTCCGCTTTCCAGGACGGCCAGATCACCAACGAGGAGGCGACCGCGAGCTGGATGGAGACTCACTACCGCCTGTCCCCCGGAGACGACTCGGCCAACTAGCAGCACGCACTGTCGCGGTGCCCGGCCCACCCGCCTCCTGTACCGAGGCGGGTGGGCCGGGGAGCCGTACAGAGCGGCTCCGACGGTCCCGGCCGGTGGTGAGACACCGGACCGGGACCTGAAGTTCACCCCACCTACCAGCAATAGGAGGGCGATCCCTGTGCTGGATCGTATCTACGGCGCGGTCATGTGCGCCGACAACCCCGGTCAGCTCGGTGAAGGCGACGCTGCCACGAAGGCGGCCCTGGCCCGCGCGGAGGAGGCACGGCAGGCAGCGAACCGCGCCGCGGCCGCACGCAAGCAGGGCGGCGCTAAGCAGTAAGGCCCCGCAGGAGCACCGCCGCCCTCCTGGTCGTTCCAGGAGGGCGGCGGCAAGGGTAACGGCGACGTACGCGAGCATTGCGTACGTCGCCGTTACCCGTTTGCGGCAAGCCCGGCATCCCGAGCTGGAATGCGTGAGTCCCGGAGTCTGCGACTCCGGGACTCAACTGGTGTGGGCGCAGGTCAGACGACCTTGGCCTTGGAGGGGCGTCCCCATCCGGTCGCGCGGTCGATCGCGGCGAGCAGCGCGGGCTCCCATCCGGCGGCCGCCAGGCTCGCGGAGCCGGTCAGGCCCGCCCCGGTGAGCGCGGACAGCTGCATCGTGTGCTCGATCCCCTCGGCCCACGCGGCCCGTACGGCCTTGCGGCAGGCCAGGCGCGCTTCGAGTTCGGCGGTGGTGTCCGGTTCACCGGAGCGCCGCACCCGGGCGAGGGCGCGACCGCGCTCGGCAACGTCGTCCAGGAGAACGACGGCCCGTTCGGCGTCCGGCTGCCGGGGAGCCGGGGATGCCTTCGGGCTGACTCCGCGGCGCAGCTGTTCCATGCGGGTGGGCAGCGGCACCCACGAGGGTTCGCCGGCCATCTGCTGGTTGGTCTGGTCGACGGCCCGGGTCCAGGCCCGGAACAGGCCGCGCGGCTCCAGGGGTGTACCGGGCGGGACCGGGTGGTCGCCGCGATGGTTGGCGCGCAGCCCGACCCACAGCGCCGTGCTGGTGCCCCGGACCCGTTCCATGAGCGCGTGCCGCTCGACGAGCCACCGACGCAGGGCGGTCCGGGACAGCCCGGACAGGGCAATCAGCTCGACGTACGCTTCCGCCCTGCTCCATCCCTGCGGCCTGCGCACGATCCGGATCTCTTCGAGCGACGGGGCGAGGTCCTCGATCCGGCACGCGCACAGCTCGCCGGAGCGGGCTCCGGTGTCGACGGCGGTCGCACCGATGGCGAGCATCCGGATCTGCCCGGGCAGAGCGTCGGCCCGGTCGGTGACCTCCTCCAGGGAGGTCCGCAGCAGGGAGCGGGCCCGCTTGGGCACGGGCTGCTTGCGTGCGGGGTCGGGCTGCGGCGGCAGGTCGGCGTACACCCCGGCCGCCTTCGCCAGCAGCACCAGGACCTCGATTCGGGTCTGCCGCGAGTTGTCGCCGCTGTCGGCCTTGGCCGACCGGCGCACCCGCAGCGCGCCGCGGGCGGCAAGGTCCAGGTAGGAGTCGGCGGCGGCGCGGCCGAACAGGGTGCGTGCCTCGGCCTCGCCGTCAAGCGGGTGGTCTGCGTGGGCGAGGGCCCGGCCGTACTCGCCCGCCACCCACCGCACCTGACGGGCGCGGGCCTCGGAGATCTCGTCTCCCCACGAGCACACTTCGGCGGCGGCCGCGCGCAACAGGTCGGCCCCCTTGAGGCTCTGATCGACGGTCATCAGCGGGCCTCCCCGGTAGCGGGCCGCCGTACGGCCTGCCGGACCCCGCGGGCCGCCGGGGACCACGACAGCGCGTCGCCGCCGTGGAACTGCCGGAAGGCGGTGTCCTTCGACAGCCCGGCGGCGCCGCCGATCTCCGCCCAGGTCGCGGCCCGGCTCCGCGAACGGCCCTCGCCGCGCAGGGCGCGGCCGGCGGCGTCGTGCGCGGCCCGGCCTGCCGTGTCGGCGACGAGCATCATCAGTTCGAGCTGGTGCAGGGGGTCGACCGTGAGGCCGATCGCCTCGGCGAGCAGCTGCACACGCTCGGTCGGAGTCGTCTCGTCGGCCCTCGCCCGCCGGATCAGATCGGTGATCTGCTCGGCCATCATGTCGACGTTGTCCACCCGAAATCCTCCCGTTGTGCTGGAACAACAAACGTCGGCAGCGTAGCGGGGTTCCGTTGTGTCGAGACAACGAACGGGCGCGGTTGGCGAGAACCGCGCCCGTTGGCTGAATCACAGACTCCGGGAGTGCCGGACTTCCGGAGCCTGTACCCACTCCCCCCGTTCCTAGCTGGCCTCCTCCTGCTGTGCGGCGGCCCGGCGCCGGGGCAGCACGGAGTGCAGCAGATCCTCTTCCGTGTCGCCGCGGAGCCGGTGGGCATGTACCTGCAACAGCACGTCGACGGCGACGCGGATCAGGGTGTTGTCGGTGATGATCTCCGAACGGTCCTGGCGGCGAGCGTTCACGTGCCGACGCAGATCGGCGAGATCGGAGAGCTGGTCGGCCCGCAGCCGGGCCTCCTTGCGCTCCAGCGTCGCCCACTTCGGGTCGTCGGACTGAGTATCACCGTCACCGATCAGCTGACCGAGGACGGCGCTGCCCCCGACAGCACCCCCCTTGCCGGAGTCACCGGTTCCACCGATTTTGGCCATCAGGCAGCTTCCTTCGCGGGCAGGAGGAGGTGGGCGAGCTGGTCGTAGTCGACAGCGGTGGTGGCGCGGGAGTCCAGGGCCCGCAGCGGCAAGCCGTAGTTCGGCGCGGCCGCGGCCTTCACGTTGCGCCGAGCGGGCGCGATCATCACGCCCGGATAGTCCCGGCGCACCGTGGCGGCGATCTGCGCGGCATGCTTGGACTTGCTCCAGTCCGTCAGCACGGCGGCCGCCACAACCAGATCCGGGTTCTCCACGCCCTGCACGCTCATGATGGTCTCCTGGAGGTCGACCAGCGCCTTCTTGTCGAGCCCGCTCACCTTCAGCGGCAGGATCAGCTGATCCGCCGCAACCAGCCCGTTCACGCTGAGCTTCCCCAGCGAGGGGGGGGCGTCGATGATGGTGATGTCCACAGGCACCGTCGAACGGCTGATCGCCGCGCGCAGCATCCCGTCCCGGGCAGCCTTGCCGTCGAAGTTGACCAGGTCCAAGTCCTTGTACGACGGGACCAGGTAGAGGCCCTTCACGGCCGTCTCGTACGTCGCCTCGTCCAGCGGCTGGCGGCCGTACAGCACGTGCTTGAGGTTGTAGCGCTCAGCCTCGGGAACTCCGTCGTAGATCGGCGCGAGCCAGGCGCCGGTGATCGAGGCGTCCTGCGGGTCGGCGTCGATGATGCGGACGGTGTAGCCCATCGCCACCCACGCCGCCGCCAGTTCGACGCAGGTCGTGGACTTGCCCGCGCCGCCCTTCTGGTTCACCACGACGTACGTGCGGTGTCCGGTGAACGGCGCCGGCGGGAGGACGATCGGAGGCGGAACGAAGATCTGCGCCTTCGCGTCGTCGCGGTAGTCGAGCAGCCGGGCAATGACCTCGTCGATCGCCTCCTGGGGCTTGTCCAGGAACGGGATCAGCTCGTCGACGCGCCACTCGCGTACGACGTCCAGGCGCTCGACGGTGTCGGGCAACGGGCCCAGGACGGTCATGGTCATGTACTACTCCTCAGCGGCATGGGCCCTCTCTTCTCTCCGGTCTGCGACTCCGCGACTTCGGCATCCTCGGAGTCTGTGACTTCGGCAGTCTGGCAGTCATTCGACGACACCCTGTAGCGGAACCCGCCGACTTCACGACCGGCCTGGCGTTCGCCCGCCGGGCGGCCACCCGGGGGTGCGGCAACCCGTCTTATGGCGTCCGGCAGTTGGGCCGACGGGGGCTGAAACGCAGACTGCCGGAGTCTGGGACTCCGGCAGTCTGTAACTCGGGATGGAGCGTCCGCATGCCCGGCGGACGCGTCGTGGGTCAGTCCTGCGGTACGGCGGCGGTGAGGATCGTCCCGGCGGGCGGGCCGCTGACCGGGTCGCCCGGGGCGGGCGGCGTCGGGGTGAACTCGGTGCCCCGCCCCTTCGAGATCTCGATCAGCACCTGCCGGGCGGACTCGCAGTCGCCGGCGGCGCGGTGACTGCCACCGAGTCGGAGCCAGCGGTGGGAGCCGACCCAGTCGGCGTACGCCTGCATCAGGCAGTACCAGCTGTTCCAGGGCTCCAGGTGCATCGGCTTCTTCCCGGCCCGCTCGATGTCGCGGAGCACGGTGGACCTGTCGAACTCGGCGTTGTACGCCAGAACGACACGCCCCTTAGTGACCTTGCGGAGCCGGGGGAGCGCCTTCTCGAACGGCCTCTTCCCAGCGACCATCTCGTCCGTGATGCCGTGCACCCAGCGGGCTCCGTCGCTGATCGGGGCACCCGGGTCGACCAGGGTGTCCATCAGCTTCTTGCCGGTGGCCGCGTCGATCACGGCGATCTCGACGGTGCGGCCGTACAGGTCGGTGGTCTCGGTGTCGAGCACGACCGCGCGGCCCGGCTCCAGCAGGTCCCGGGCCTCCCGGGTGATCTCGCCCCACGCCGGGCACAGCTCGACCTCGGCGGCGTACGCGCCCGCCTCCGGGTCAGCGAACAGCTCCCGGCGCACCGTGGCCTCGGCGGGCAGGTTCTCTACCCGCTCCCAGTCCAGCTCCCAGCGGCCGGAGTACGGCGAGTTCCAGGCCCACACCGTGATCCCGTGCCGGTCGGCGAGGCCCTGTGCGAAGCTGCGGACGGCGGCGGCCCGGGTCGGGGCGAGCTTGGCGTACTCGCGCAGCGGGGACGGCGCCCCCTTCGGCAGGCCGCGGGTGGCTTCCCAGTCGACGCCGGGCAGGTCCCGCAGGTCACGGACGTCCCCGAGCCGGTAGAGGGCGACGGTGACCGTACGGCGGCGGCCGACCTCCTTCTCGTAGGTGTGCGCGGGGGTGATCCATCCGGCGGCCTCGACGTACTTCCAGTCGCTCGCCCGGATCTCCAGCACGTCCGTGGCGGCGGCCTGCGCGGTGACGTACTGCTCGCCGTCGGCCTCGTCGGCCATCTTGTCCAGGTCGGTGATCAGGTACCGGCCGCCGCGGCCGGTCGTGATGCGGCCCTCCTCGCTCATGCGCACCAGGTCGCTCCAGTGCCAACCGATCCGGGAGGCGGCCGCGTCCCGGGTCAGGCTCGCCGCCTCCCACGCCACCCGCTCGCCGACGACGGAGCGCACCAGGTCGGTGTCGAGTTCGCGGGCGGCCGCCGTGGAGTACATCGGCCAGCCCTTGTAGTGGTCGACGACCTCCAGGTGCTCCTGGACGACGAGTTCGGCGACGTCCTCGGGGGTGACCGGCTCGCCGGTGTGCTCGGCAAGCAGCAGCGCAATCCGGGTGGCCCCCAGGGCCTCCGGCACGTACGGCTCCTGCTGGGGCGGGACCACCACGGTGGTCTCAGTTTCGTTGGTCGCCGTGGTCTCGGTCGTGGTGTCCGTCATGCCTGTGCCTCCGTGGTCTCGGTCGTGGTGGGCAGGGCCCGGCGCCGGTCGGCGGGCCAGATGAGCTTGAGGTAGTCCACGCGGCCGCCCCAGCCGCTGATGTCGACGTGGGCGTCCGTCACCTCGTACGGCTCGCTGCCCGGCTGCTCGATCCGGGCTGAGGCGGTGGGCCAGGGGATGCCGGGCCGATCGGGCTCGATGTAACCGCCGAACTCCTCGTTCGCGTCGCCGCTCCATGCCAGTGCCGGACTGTGCAGCTCGGGGCCGTACACGGTGATCGTCGGGCCGCCCGCGAACGTCACGGTCGCGGGCGGCCGGGCCCCGTCCGGGCCGGGCTCGGGGAGCTTGTCCAGGTCGCGCAGCCACTGCTCGGCGGCCGCGCGGGGGAAAAGGGGGGTCTCGTCCGTGCCGCCGGTGGCTTCGAGTCCGCCGTGCCGGCGTCGCCAATTGGCGACGGCCGCGCGACCGACTCCAGCCATACGAGCGATCTGGGAGAGGTTCACCTTGCACTCGTCGGGGTGGGCCAAGGGATCGTCCTATCTGCTGGTCAAAGAGTCGTAAGCCGGGGCGGGCGGGTGGGGGGGGGGGGGGGGGGCGCCCCCCCCCCCCCCCCCCCCCCCCCCCCCCCCCCCCCCCCCCCCCCCCCCCCCCCCCCCGGGGGGCGGCCGCGCCGCCCCCCCCCGGGCGG
>NZ_JBHTZS010000031.1:19554-71109 GCF_042790125.1 Streptomyces scopuliridis | reverse complement strand
CCTCCATACTGTGTTTGGGGGTTGTGGTACACTTTGCACTGGGGGGGGGGGCACATGGTATTTACTTTTCTCTGGTAAAAGTTGTGTAACGCGGGGGGGGGGGGGTGGGGGGGGCCTTCGCCGGCCCCCAGACCCCCGCTCCCCCGGCACCGACCGGCGCGGTCAGCGCTCCCGTGGCGCGGGTGCGTGCGCGCCGGACGGCACCGGGGCTGTGTGCCGCTGGCCTGGGCAAGTTCCTGTTTTCCGACCGGGAATGAGGCGCGGTCAGTCGCCGTCCGGGTCTGCCGCGGTGTTGCCGGTGTCGAGTCGGAGGTAGCTGTATCCGCTGTCATACGGCTCGGGGTCGGTGATGTTGAACTCCCGGGCGAGGACTTCGACCACCAGGGCGACGGTGGCCGCGTCGGCCGCGATCCGGATGTCGGCGATCCCAGGCAGGTGCTGGCGGGGGCGGCGCTCACGGCGGGCCATCAGTGGAAGCTCACTCGTGCGATGACGGCGAGCAGTTCCCCCGCGTCGCCCGCGCTCTGGAGTGCCTGGTGGTCGGCTTCCTTGACGGGGCCGACCACCAGGACGTGCTGGGCCCGGTCGAGCAGCGCCCACCAGTCCGCGGGCAGGCTCACGGTCTGCGCCGCCCGCCACAGCTCGATGTCGTCCTGGCCGTCGTCGTCGACGTGGACCAGCCCGCTCAGGGAGCGGTCGGCGATGGTGGCGCGCAGCCGCCAGGCCGGATCCACGTCCGGCATGCCGTGCAGTCCCCAGTGGTCCCAGTCGGTGCGGGCCTCCAGGTCCTCGATCCCGGCGCCCTCGCTCTCCGGGTACAGCGTGAGCATCGGCAGCGGCTGCCCGTCGGGGGTCGTCGTCTGCCCGACGAACACCCCGTAGTTCTCCGCGAGGTGGTAGGCGTCGACGTCGCCCAAGTCCAGGTCATCCAGGGTGAAGACGTCGATCCCGGCCGCCCGGAAGGTGTCCATCGGGTCGGCGGTCCCGCGCCGTGACGCGTCCTCGGCGACCTTCCAGACGGCCTCCGCCATGACGGGGCCGTCACCCATCGCCCAGTGGTCGAGAGCGTCGTCCAGGAGCGCGGCCGCGGCGGCCTTGTCCATCGCGTCGACGGCGGCGAACGCCTCGTCACCGGTCCCGGCCTGCATGGCCGTACGGGCCAGGGGGGCCCACTGCCGGGTCGTGTCGGAGGCGGCGAACCCCACGGCGGGGACCGTGCCGTAGACGGCTCCGGCGAGCGCGGCGAGCGTCGCCCGCTTCTCCTTCACGACCTTCGGGATCAGCGTCTGCTGGCACGGCTGGCACCCGGCCCGGCAGGCGGCGACCAGCCGGGCGGCCAGGTCGAGATCCAGGACCCTCCAGCTGCCGTGCGGCACGAGCGGCAGGGCGCTCAGGTCCGGGAGCGGGGTGTGCGTGTGAGTGGTGCCGGAGGCCGCAGAGCTGTACGCGGCTCCGGTGCGCTGCGCCTTCTTCTTGGCGCGCTGTTTCTTCCCGTGCTTCTTGACCACGAGTTCTCCTCGTCGACGTGCAGCGGTTACCCATGACCCGATGCACGCGAGCAAGAGCGTGGTGAGCTGCGCGGGCATACGGAAGGTCCGTCGGACGGACCGGTGTTGCTCTCTTCGCACTGATGCGCTGGGACCCCCTCGGGTCCTGGCACCTTCGCCTCAGATCGCTCCCAGTCATGGGCTGAGGCTGGCTTGGGCCTGTGCGTGGCCTTGCTCGAAAAACGATACCCACCCCCACTGACAAAGAACGGTGAATTCGGCCAAGGCGCGACCAAAGACGGTGTTCGGAAACGCCCGCATTCACCGAACTGGCCCCGGCGTATCCGGATCGAGGTTTTTGACCTTGGTCGGTAGGGTCCGGTGGGGAGAACGTGGCGTGTGCTTGCTGACGTGCCACGGGAGTACGGCACGGCGGAGGTAGCGCATGGGGGAACGGTTCGCGACACCGGAAGACGTGCAACGCCACTGGCGTCTTGAAGAAGGCGACCCCTACCGGATCGCGGAGACGAAGGACGAGGCGGCCAACCGCAAGGCCACCGTCTGGCGTCGCGAGGAACGCGCGAGCGAAGTCGACCTGGTCGGCGAGTACTTGGTCATCGCCCGGATGAGCTACGCCGACTCCGGACGGCACCGGTGGGGCGTCTTCCACGCGGGCACCGCACAGCCGGTGCTCATGCTGGAGTACGAGGACCGCAACCCCGAGGACAACGGGCCGCGGGCCCGCGCCCTGGCGGAGGCACTCGACCAGTGGCGGGACACGGCGACCGGGGAGCCGTTCGACTGGACCAGCGAGGGCCTGATCGACCGGCTCCGCTCGCCGTACGGGTACGGCATGCTCGATCAGGTCCGCGGCCGGGACCCGGAAGCCCGCTGGGCGGGCACGGCGCCGGCGGACGTGACCGCCTGGCCGACCGACGACGGGCAGGAGTACGCCTACGACAGCTCCCTGGACAAGGTCACCGTCTACGACCCTGACGGTCTGCTGATCGCCCGGGGAGAGCGCAAGCTCGACCCGAAGACGCGTAAGAGCGCGTTCCTCGGCGAGATGCGCGACGGGCGGCGCATCTCCGGGCAGCGCTCGGACGACTTCGTGCAGAACGCGGTGTGGCAGCACCGGATCGCCCAGCTGGAGCCCGGCGCCCGGGACGGGCTGTGGATCTACTACCTGGACCACCGGCCGATCGTGCACGGCACCGACAGGTCCGCCGACGACTGGCCCGACATGAAGGCCCTCCTGCGGTCGGCGGGGTTCACCTACAGCAGCTTCGCCAAGGCGTACGTCACGGCGGGCACCACCCGGGCCATCGCCCGGGCGCAGAGCGTCGACCGGCTGGCCCGGGCCCTGTACGCGCAGGGGCGCATGGTGGAGATCCGGGCGGACGAGGACCGGCTGCGCGGCGTCCTCGCGCCCGCTGCCCCCGCCCCGGCCCGCGCCGCCGTCCTGGTACCGATGGGCGCTGCGGAGGCCACGCCCGCGGCGGCCGCGCCGGAGGCTCCGGCGCCGGCGGCCGCGGCGGTACTGAGTCCGCAGGATCTGACGGACGGCCAGCTCGCCGCCGAACTGGAGCGGCTGGAGGAGGAACGCCGCGGCGCCGCGTACGGCAGTGCACGGCACAAGCGGCTCGACGAGCAGCTCGCGCCGCTGAAACAGGAGCAGGAACAGCGTCAGGTAGCACAGGTGGAGGACCGGCCTGACCCGGCCGGGATGGAGGACGGCGAGATCGCCGCCGAGCGGGAGGCCCTGGCGGCCGCCCTGGGGCGTCCTCTCTTCGGGTACGAGAACCGCACTCCCCTCGCGCTGGCCCGCCGGGAGCGGGACGAGCTGCTGCGCGTCGAGCAGGCCCGGCGTACGGCGGCGGAGCTGGAGGCCCGTCCGCCGGTCGTGCAGCTGACGGACGAGGACCTCCAGACGGAGGGCGCCCAGCTGGTCAAGGACCGTCACCAGCGGCCTGCGGAGGCCGCTGACGCCTTCGGGGGCCGGGTGGCAGCGGTGGGGGCGGAGATCGCCGACCGCAGGCTGCACGCCTGGGGGGAGCAGCCGCCGGCGGAAGGACTCGACGACGTCGAGCTGACGGAGGCCTTGGAGGCGCTGCGCGGGTTACGCCTGTCCGACACCGAGTTCGCGGGATCGATCCAGGCCAAGGACCGCGTGGAGAAGGTGTTCACGGCCCGCCGCCACGTTCTGCATGAGGAGGTCAAGCAGCGCGACGAGAAGGCGTTCAGGGCGCTGCTGGAGACGGACGGCCGGATTCGGCTGGAGACCTACAGCCACAACAACACCACCAAGATCCGGATCGACAACCGCCACTACGGTGAGATCACCGACTACTACTCGGGCTGGCGGGCGCGGCTGTGGCGCGGCCGGGACATCACCCGCGAGGAGGCGTGGCGCACCGATGCGCTGCGCTGGCTGATCGGGGAGTACGAGAAGGACCCGGAGACCCGTGACACCCGCGCGTGGGGCGCCTATGTGGCGGTCGAGCTGCCCCCGTCGTTCGTCGACCAGCTCACCACCCACTTCAGCAGCCTGACGGTGTCGGGCGAGGCGGAGAAGTACCTGATCACGCAGGTGGCCGACTCCTCGCGGTCGCAGTCGTGGGACGAGACCGGCAAGAAGATCATGGTGCACGCCCTCGTCGTGCCGGAGCGGACGCTGCCGGTGCTGGAACGCATGGGACGGCGCCTGGCCGACCGGCTCGACGAGGAACTGGACTCCGACGACAAGAAGACCCGGGACCGGGCCAAGAGGGCCCGCCCGAACGTGCTGCGCGCCCTGGACGACGTCGTGGCGCTGATGGGGACCCGCGGCCTGGAGCCGCTGGGGTCGGATAATGCGAGTGCCGAGTCACCGCAGGACGGAGAGGCAGACAGTGAGCGAGTACGCGACGACGGCCCGTCGGCACTGGGAGACGTACCGGCCGCGGGAGCTGTCGCAGATGGAGGACCCGGAGGCGTTCTTCCAGGGTCTGGCGACGGACGTGCAGGAACGGATCGCGGAGCTGACCGAGGAGAAGATGGGCGAAGCGATGCGGGAGACGGACCACCGGCGGCGGGCGGGCAAGCTGAAGGCGGCTCAGCAGATGGCCCGGGAGCAGGCGCTGAGGGAGATCGTGTTCCTGGAGCCGGAGGAGGACAGCCGGGACGCGGAGCTGCCCCGGTAGTCTTCCGGCCCGCCTCCCAGGAGGACCTGGCCCCGGCGGGCGAGCGGGCCAAGGCCGCCGCCAACCTGGAGGCGGTCCGCGTCCTCAAGCGGGTGCGCGGGGAGAAGCGGCCGGCCAGCGCCGACGAACAGGAGGTGTTGGCCCGCTGGTCGGGATGGGGCTCGGTCCCCGAGATCTTCTCCGCCCGCCCCCTGGCCGACGATCCGGTGTTCGGGCCGGGCGGCGAGCGGGAGGGCGGCTACGCGGCTGGCGCGGCCCGCTGGGAGTCCTTCGCGGACGTGCGTGACCCGCTGCGCGTGCTGCTCGACGATGACGAGTGGCGGGCGGCGGCCGCCTCGACGCTGAGCGCCCACTACACGCCGCCGGAGATCACCTCCGCCCTGTGGCAGGCGCTGGCCGACCTCGGGTTCGACGGCGGTGAGGTGCTGGAGCCCGGCAGCGGCGCGGGCGTCACCTTCGGCACCGCGCCGGAGTCGGCCCGGCTGACCGGCGTCGAGATCGACCCGACGTCCGCGGCCATCTCCCGGCTGCTGGCGCCCGGCGTGACGGTCCTGAACGAGTCGTTCGCCGACACCGTCGCCCCGGACGGTTCCTTCGACGGCGTGGTGGGCAATGTGCCCTTCGCGCGGGTCTCGCTGTACGACCCGCAGCACAACCGCGGCCGCCACCGCCTGCACAACCACTTCCTGATCAAGTCCGTGGCGCTGACCCGGCCGGGCGGCGTGGTCGCCCTGATCACCTCCCGGCACACCCTGGACGCCGAGAGCGCCGCGGCCCGCAACGAGCTGTACGAGATGGCCGACCTGCTGGGCGCCGTACGCCTGCCGAACAAGGCCTTCGCCCGCTCCGCCGGCACGGACGTGGTCACCGACATCCTCGTCCTGCGCCGCCGCATGGACGGCGAGGAACCCCTCGACCGGTCCTGGCTCACCTCCAGCAAGCGGGCCGTGGGCGAGCACCAGCTGCCGGTCAACGACTACTTCGCCGCCCACCCCGAGCATGTGCTGGGCGCCCTGACCAGCCGCATGGGCGCCCACGGGCCGGAGGTCGCCGTCGACGGCGAGCTGGTCGTCGGGGAGGCGCTGCGCACCGCCCTGCGGCAGGTCACCGACAGCGCGGTCCTCGCGCGGCGCTGGTACGCGCCGCACCCCGAGGGGCCCTACCGGCCGCCCCTGCGGTTGAAGCCCGCGGCCGACCTCCAGGACTTCACCGGCCGTCTGTCCGCCGACGTGGAGGGCAAGCTGTGGCAGACCTCCGGCGGCGGGGAGCTGGTGGCCGTCGAGCTGCCTGCCGACCAGCACGCGCAGCTCGCCGCGCTGGTCGAACTCAAGGACCTGGTGCGCGGGCTGAACGAGCTGGACCGGTCCGGCTCCGACCTCGCTCTGGCCGACGCCCACCGCCGCCTGACCAGGGAGACCTACGAACGGTACGTCGCCGCGCACGGGGCGCTGTCCCGGCCGCGGCAGCAGCAGAACGTCACGACGCAGACGGACGACGGCGAGAGCGTCACCGGGCTGACCGCCTGGGGCTACTTCCTCAACGACCCGCAGGCCTACGAGGTCCTGGCGCTGGAGATGTGGGAGGCGGACTCCGAGACGGTGCACGTCTCGGAGATCCTCGACCACGCCCCGGCCGCCCGCCGCAGCGTGCTGGGGCAGCACACCGACGACGCGCAGCAGGCGCTGGACGCGGTGGTCGCCGAGCGCGGGAACGTCGACCTCGCCCACATCGCCTGGATGCTCCAGGTCGACGAGGACGAGGCCCGCCGGCGGCTGGCCCGCTCGGTGTTCACCGACCCGCTCACCGGAGAACTCCTCTACAGCGCCGACTACCTCTCCGGGGACGTCCGCACCAAGCTGGAGATCGCCCGGCAGGCCGCGCTGCGCGATGCCGCTTTCCGGGTCAACGTCGCCGAACTGGAACGCGTCCAGCCGCGCGAGATGCTGCCCGGCCAGTTCGCCGTCCGCCTGGGCGCCGCCTGGCTCCCCGACGACCTGGTGCAGGAGTTCTTCCGGGAGTACCTGGGCGACGCGCACCTGACCGTCCAGCACTCAGGCAACGGCAACTGGCACATCCTCAAGGGCCGCGGCCTGAGAGAAGAGGACGAGGTCAAGCACAGCGCGGGCGGCCTGTCCCCGCTGGCCCTGCTCAGCCGGGTCCTCAACGGCGGCTCGATGACCGGGCGGCCCCACGATGACGAGGAAGCAGCCCGCGCGGTACGGGTCAAGGCGGAGGAGTGGCGCGACGCCTTCGAGGCGTGGGTGCTCGACGACTCCGTACGGGCCGCCCGGGCCGCGGACGTCTACAACCGGCAGATGAACAACCGGGTGGTCCGGGACTTCACCGGCTCCCGCCCCTCCCTGACCGGGCTCGATCCGGACTTCGATCCGTATGACCACCAGCTGGCGGCCGCGGCCCGGATGGCGCACGAACGCTGTCTCGTGCTCTCCCACGTGGTCGGCGCCGGCAAGACGGGGGCGCTGGCCATCGGCATGATGGCCATGAAGAACACCGGCCAGATCAACAAGCCGATGGTGGCGGTCCCGAACTACCTGGTCGAGCAGTGGGAGGGGGAGGTGCGCCGCCTCTTCCCGGCGGCCCGCGTCCTGACGCTGACCAGCGCCGACCTCGCCGACGGCAAGCGCGACCGGATGTTCCAGTACGTCCGCGCGAACAGCTTCGACCTGATCATCATGTCGCACTCGCTGTTCGACTCGATCCCGCTGAGCCCGGAGTTCTACGAGTTCTACAACGACGAGGAACTGCGCAAGCTGGACGCGCAGATCCTCCACGAGCGGCGGCGCGAAGGGAAGTCGATCAGCCTCAAGCAGCTCCAGGAGAGGCGCCAGCAGCACGAGGAGAGCCTCAAGGAGAAGGCGGCCGCCGTCCGCACGCCGGGACAGGTCTACATGGACGACCTCGGCCTGGACTTCTTCGCGATCGACGAGGCGCACGAGTACAAGAACCTCGCCGTCCGCTCCAAGATCCCCGGCGCCCGGGTCGCCGGGTCCGCCAAGGCACAGCACCTGCACGCGGTGCTGGAGTGGGCCCGCCGCAACAAGCCCACCGGCCCGATGGGCTGCCTGGCGACCGGCACCCCGCTGTCGAACGCCATCGGAGAGCTGCACACGCTGTTGCTGCTGGCCAACCCGGACCTGCTGCGGAACCTCGGCATCGAGGAGTTCGACGCCTTCGCCACCATGTACGGGAAGATGGTGGAGCGGCTGGAGATGACCGTCGACGGCAAGGGCTTCAAGTCCGTCGAACGGTTCGCGTCCTTCCACAGCGTCAACTCCCTGCTGCGGCAGCTGTGGCTGCCGGTGGTCGACTACAAGGATGAGGAAGACCTCGGGCTGCCGCTGCCGAGCATCAAGGGCGGCGAGCCGGAACTGATGCTCGTGCCGGCCACCGCCGAGCAGCAGGTGCTCATGGAGGAGCTGGGCGAGCGGTACGAGGCCTACCACCTGGGCGAGGTCGACAAGAGCGAGGACAACCCGCTCTCGATCAACACCGACGCGCGGGTCATCGCCCTCGACCCGCGGCTGATCGACGCGCAGGCGGAGCCCGGCAACAAGCTCCGGATGCTCGCCGACCGCATCGCGGCGAAGTACCACGAGACGAAGAACGACCAGTACACCTACAGCACCAAGGACCTCCGGCCCCACCCCGTCCCCGGGGCCCTCCAGATGGTCTTCCTCAACCAGGGCACCCCGGGCGGCAAGAACCGCGGCAACTTCAACGCCTACCAGGAGCTGAAAGACCTCCTGGTGGAGCGTGACGTGCCCGCCGAGAAGATCGACTTCATCCATGACGCGTCCCGCGCCGACCAGCGGCGCAAGCTGACCGCACGCGCCAACCACGGCGGCAGCAACGTCCTGATCGGCTCCACCCAGCGCATGGGCAAGGGCCTGAACGCGCAGAACCGCGCCGTCGCCCTGTACCACGTCGACCCGGACTTCCGGCCCGCCGACATGAAGCAGAAGGACGGCCGGGCCCTGCGGCAGGGCAACCAGAACAAGGTCGTCGAGATCGTCTGGGCGGCCACGGAGAACACCTTCGACTCGCGGATGTACGGCATCCTCGCCACGAAGGCCAAGGGCTTCGATCAGCTCTACAAGGCCCGGCTGGACGCCGGGTCGGACGAGATCCAGGAAGTCGACGAGGCGATCGTTCCGTTCGAGGAAGCGATGGCGATCATCTCCGGCAACCCGTACCTGATCGCCCAGGAGGACCTGCGCAAGAAGTTGCGCACCCTCACCCTGGACCAGAACAACCGGGCCACCCAGCGGGCCATCGTCTTCAAGAAGGTCCAGCAGCTCAACAAGGACATCAACGCCCTGACCCGGGACATCAACCAGCGTGGCACCGTCCTGCCGTCCCTCCGCCCGGTCCTGGGCGACGACTTCGAGATCACCTTGGGCGGCGTCACCTACACCAAGCACAAGGACGCCGCCGTGCCCCTCACCGGTGCGCTCGCCGGTGTCCTTGAGGCCTTGCCGGAGAAGCGTGTCTTCGGCCCGGACACCGTCCTCGGGCGGCTCGGGGGCCGCGACCTCGTCGCCGTGGCCTACCGCGAGGACAACCAGGACGTGCCCTTCGTCCGCGTTCACCTGGACCGCCTGCCGGGCTCTCTCCACCGCTTCGACGCGGTCGAGCTGAGCATCCTCAAGGGCGAGACACTGCTGCGGCGGCTGACCAAGACCATCACGGAGGCACCCGAGCGGCAGATTCAGGACGAGGGCAACCTGACGGCCAAGCGGGCCACCAGGGACGAGCTCCTGGTGTACTCCGAGCAGTTGCGCGGGCAGGTGCCCGGCCTGGGCCGGGCCCGTGAACGCCTGAGCCTGGTCGATGGCCTGGTCGCCGCACAGATCGCAGTGAACAAGGCGGGCGAGCCCACCAAGGACGAGTCGGCCGCCGCGACGGAAAAGCGCAAGCAGGCCATCGAGCGGCGCGACGGTCTCCAGCGGCAGTTGGACCAGTTCGACGCCACTCCCCCGGCGGAGGCTTCGACGGAGGCGGGCGAGGCGCTGCTCGACCTGGACGAGCTGCGGCCCCGGGACCCGGGCAAGCTCTCCCTTCAGCAGGTGGAGAGCGAGGCGGCGATCCTGCGCGCCCACATCGCCGTCCACGGTGATCCCGACGGCACGGCGGCCGCCCGCCTTGCCGAACTCCACATGTCCTTGGTCGCGGAGTCCCTGGACCAGTGGATGGACGGGCTCGTGAATCCGGCGGCGAACGAGGGTGGCGACAGCCAGCGGCCGGCGCCCGAACCTCCCGGTGAGAGCGACGAGCAGCCGACCGAGCACTCAGTGGAGCAGCCGGAGGCACCCGCGGAGACGGCGCCCGCGCCGCCGGTCGACGAGGTCTTGGAGGACGAGGAGGACGACGCCCCGGCGCCGGAGGGTGACGGGTACGGAACGGCCGACCTGTTCGAGACGTTCGGCCTCGCGCAGCCCGACCGCGTGCCCGTTCCCGAGCCGGAGCCCGAGACGGAGCCGGAGGAGCCCGCCGGCGTCCCGGACGGGCAGATGACCGTGGAGGAGGTGCAGCCCGAAGCCGCACCGGCGGGGCCGGGCAACGCCGCTTCACGGGGCGACGGTCGGGTCCGTCTCACCAGCGCGGACGGACGGCTGACGTTCACCCTGCTCGAAGTTCCCGCCGACGCAGGCCTGGCCCCGGAGGCGGTGGACGGGTATCAGCGGCGGCTCAGCGAGTTCACGGCGGTCGTCGAGACCAAGAACGAGCAGACGGCGCAGACCCAAGCCGAGCAGGCCGATCAGCTGACCCGGTGGCGCCGCACGTACGAGGGGGACACCGGACTGGAGCCGTTCCGGCCGCTGCCCTCCCTGCGGCTGACCCGACGGACGGACGTCCCCGGGCTGACCCCTGCGGAGTACGGCATCGGCTCGTGGGTGACCTGGCGGGACGGGCAGAGCGGCGAGCAGGTGACCGGTCAGGTGATGGGTCCGGGACCGGCCCGTGACACCTGGTTCGTCAGCACGGACCGGACCGGCCACACCGGCGAGTACCACGTGCTGTCCCGCAGCGGGAAGAAGGCCACCGGGTACACCTACTCCCTCAACGGTGCGGCCACAGAGCTTCGGCCCGCCGACGGGCCCGGGCAGCAGCTGCCGCTGGAGGACCTGCCGCAGGTGGACGCGGTGCCCGCCCGGCCGGTCACCTCGTACGCCGACTGGCTGCCGACGAACGGTCTGGCCCCGGTGCGCGAGCCGATCCCGGTGACGGTCGGGGAAATGGGTCCCCGCTTCGACGCGGGGGAAGTGGCCTTCGACGTCGTCGCGGACGGCATCCCCTTCGTGGTCAAGTCGGACCAGAACGACGAGACCCTGACCTCAACCTTCGTGCCACGCGTCGAGTCCGACGGCAAGGTCATCGTCGAGTTCGGGCCCCTGGACAGCCGGGGGGAGGCGGTGGACTTCTGCGCAGGGGTGGCCCGCGAGGCGCGGGAGATGGCCGGCAAGCCGCTGTACGCGCAGAACCGCAACTACGACTTCGCCCTGGCGGGCGAGGGGGTCTGTGGCCGGTGCAGTCTCCACCTCGACGACAACGACGTGACGCAGCTGTACCGGGTGGACGGCGGTGACGCCGACTGCATGTCCCACCTGTTCCTTCGCTTCCGGGCGAAAGAGGAGGACGTCGCCGCGCTCGCGCGGGCCCGCCGTATCTGGGCGGTCCGCGCGGCCCCCGGGGCCGGAACCGGCGACACGGTGGCGCCGGCCGACGCCGAGCAGCCCGTGGAGGCGCCCGCCGAGCCGGAGGCGGCGGCCGCCGTGGTGTCGCAGGACCCGCACCAGGTCGCCCGCGAGACGTTGCAGGGCGGCAACCGGATCACGGCCGTGGTGAGCGGCGGGAGCATCGAGTGGGATGGGGAGGCCTGGGGGGTGCCCGCACCGGAGACGGCCACCGTCACCGGCACCGTCTTTCCCGGGTTCCGCGACTACCACTCGAACACCGCGCTCCTGGACGCCCAGATCCTCGACCAGAACGGGACGGAGCTGGCCGCTCCCAACCGCGTCTTCATCCGGAACCTGCCCACGCGGGTGCAGGTGATTCCATCCGAGCACCGTGACGATCTGCGGCCGGAGACCCGGACGGTGGCACAGATCCGCCTGGGCGATCTCATCGCAGAGGGCGGCACGCGGGGTGAGGCGGTCACCGAACTACGGTTCGCGGACCCCAATCGCCGGGGCAGCGTCATGGTGTTCTCCACTCGCGACGTAGCCGCCGGAACCGGCAACGGCTTCGCCCTGAACCTCACGGACGAGGTCTTGGTCGTGCCCCGCGAGCGGCGGGCGCCGCAGGACATCGCCGCGGTGTTCGGGCGCCACGGCAGTCACGACCAGGTCGCGTCCGAGACCCGGCGGACCTACGACCTGCACGCCGCCGTCGTGGAGGTCACCTCGCGTGTCTGGCCGGACGGCGACACCGGCCCCCAGGACGAGATCCAAACGCTCAGTGAAGCGATCGGGGCGATCGACGCGGCCGCGAGGGGCGTGGACGCCTACCGGGTCAACGCCGCGGCGATGGAGGCCGCCGACGCTGCCGCGGCCGCGCTGTTCGCGGCCACCGACGACGACATGCTCACCGGCTACGTCGGGTTGCCGCTGCACCGGCTGCGTCAGCACCTGGACGTTCAGGCCCAGCGGCTGCACGCGGATGTCGCCTACCTGACCGAGCGGGCGGCCGCCGCGCCGGCGGCGAACCCGAGCACCGCCGACGAGCCCACCCCGCCCGCCCCCGAGGAACAGGGCGCGCAGGACCAGCCAGTCGAACGCATCCCGGAAGGGGAAGACGTGGCCTCCCAGGGCACGGGCGAGACGGAACAGCTCGGGTTGTTCGGCGATCCGGCAGAGGGCCCGGCGGAGCCGGAGACGGCCACGGGCAGCGGGGCCGTTCCTGCTGATGAACTGCTTGCCCAGTTGGTGATGACCGAGGACGGGCGAGGGGCGCAGCTTCAGGCGGCGCTCATCGAGGGCGAGATGATCGCCCCCGTGTCGTTCACCGACCGGCGCGAACCGGCGGCGGGCTGGATCTTGTCGACGGCGGGCGGGCACACGTTCCGGCTACGCCCGGTGACGTACTCCCGTTCGGATGAGGACCAGTGGGAGGCCGGTCACGACGCTGACGGCTCGTACTGGTGGGCCGCGAACGTGGACGACCGACCCCTTACCGCCGTGCTGGCGCGGATCCGTGAGGACTCGGCGACCCGTACCCGGTTCGCTTCCCTGTGGGCCCGGTACGGGCACCTGACGGCGCAGGCCCCCCAGTTCGAGACGACCACGGACCGCGTCCAGCTCGAAGAGGGCGTGTACCTGGTCCGCCGGTTCGGCCGCATCGGCCTTATCGCGTCGTGCCGGTGGGGCTGGGAGCACCTGACCGATCCGGACGGCGCGCAGGGCCGCACCGGTGAGGACTGGTCCCGGAGGGGCCCGGATAGCCGGCAGTACGTCGCCGAGTGGAAGATCTGGGGCTCAGCCCAGGACGCCATTCCGAACGCGCGGCTACGCGTCGTGGCCCAGCTCACGGACGACATGGCCGACACGCCGGACGCGTACTGCGACGCGTCGCAGCCGTACGTCGGCAAGTGCAGCGCAAAGCGCTCGGGTGCCCGGTACACGGTCGCCGTCGTCACTGACCAGGGCAGCGAGCTTGGCTGCTACACCGTGTGCGCGCGGTGCCTGTCTGACCGGCTCCTGAACGACGAGGACAGGCACATCGGTCACCGCGACGTTCAGAGCCTCGTTAGGGCCCTGGCCAAAGGTGATCC
This sequence comes from Streptomyces scopuliridis, assembly GCF_042790125.1. Taxonomy (GTDB): domain Bacteria; phylum Actinomycetota; class Actinomycetes; order Streptomycetales; family Streptomycetaceae; genus Streptomyces; species Streptomyces scopuliridis_A. The sequence goes on along the minus strand of NZ_JBHTZS010000031.1, from coordinate 57,649 downwards.
GAAGGTGTGCGACCTGCACTGGAAGCAGTGGCACGACCGAATCGCCGAGGTTGCCGGACAGATGCTGTCGGCCGCGCTGGATGCCGGAGGGACCGCCCCGTGGCCCGCCCAGGCTCTGACGGGTCAGATCATCGCCGAGGCGTGCGAAGCGGGCGACGACCGCGCCATGCGTGAAGCGCGAGCGGAGGTGAAGGCTGCGGGCGGGGACGCGAAGGCACAGAAGCGGGCGGCGGAGGAAGCGTTCGCAGCCCGCCAGGACCGGGCCGCGCTGGTCGTCCGGCATGGCGCGACCCACATGGAAGCGGCAAACGAGGTCACCCGCGAGGCCGTCGCAACCCTCGGACTCGCCGGCTCGGCGGTGGAGGGCAGCAACGCGGCGCCGGAGCCTGCTGAGGAGGCGCCCGTGGTCGTCGACGTCAATACGCTGACCATCAGCCCGCGGGTCCGCGACGGAGAACCGTCCCAGTATGAGTTCACCGTCACCGGCCCCGGTCTGACCGTCGGCAAGTACGAGATCTCCCACGACTCCCAGGGCAAGGACGCGCGGGGGATCATGTGGCGGGCGGCCTGGCACGGTGTAGAGCCGTCGGGCCGGTGGGACGTGATCAGCATCGGTTCCGGCAAGGGCGAGAGCGCGGCCCTGGCGGCCGTCGCTGAGCATGCGGCCAAGTCTGGCGGGGACTTGGCCGCCGGGTTCACCGTCGCCCGCCGCATGCACTATGACGCCGGACTGTGGCTACTGCCGGAAGTCGGGGAGTCGGAGGCGATCCAGTACCACCCTGACGGATCGTGGACGATCACCGCCGAGACAGGCGCCCTGTACACAGTCCGCCGGGAGTGGCGAGGCCACACCGCCTCCGGTGACCTGGCGCCGCTCCTGATCGAGGACCAGGCGGGGACCTTGATCGCATCCTGCACCGCCGTCAACAGCTACATGTCCGCATGGGCGCCGATGCTCGACCGACTCCGCCTCCACGCCACGGCGGTTGCTGACGAGGTGCCGCACGCAACGGCCGTCACCCTCGGCGGCCCGGGCCGGGAGTGGGTCGAGGCGTGGTGTGTGTGCAGCTGGACCGTGCGCGCCGACGTCGCCGAGTACGCCGACCGCACCCCCGCCGGTGAGGCACTGGCTCTGGCCCACCACCCGGAGACGTCGACTGCGGATGCGGCTCCGCAGCCCCTCGCAGCCGTGGTGACGCCGACGCTGGACGACGCCGCGCAGACCGAAACCGCTGAGGCACCGGCCGCCGCTGAACTGCCCGAGCTGGATGTGGTGCTCCTGGACGTGGACGTGCCGCCGCTCGACCCCGCCGAGCCGTACAGCACCGACGAGGAAGCGCGGGCGGACATCGACCGGCTGGGCGAGGCGTTCGCGGGGTGGGACGCGCTGCCCACGGTCCAGCGCTACTACGACGCCGACCGGCAGCATCGGCCCGACGGCAGCGGCGAGCCGACCAACCCCGTGGCCCAACTCGCGGCGGCATACCAGGACGCCGAACAGTCCCTGCGCGACGGCCCGGCAGGCTCGCCGGACGACCTGGTGCGTCAGGTCCACACGGTGGCGGTCTGGAGCGGTGCCCTGATGCCCGTGGTCGGCGAGGACCTGCGCGGTCCGCTGGGAGAGGCACGGGAGGCTGCCGCCCTCCTGGCCGCTCGTTCGCAGGCGACGGTGGGGGCCTTCGAGGCGGAGCTGGCCGCCCTCGCCGCGAACTCCGCAGGGCAGGGCGCCGCCAACCTGGAGAGCGCGGCCACCGAGACGGAGCCCGCCGAGCAGGTGCCCGTAGACGTCGACGACGAGCCGGAGGCCCCGGAGGACGACAGCACCGAGCCGGGCTCCGGCGAACCGGCCGCCCCCGGCCCTGCGGAGCCGTCTGCGGACGCGCAGACCACGGCGGACACCGAGACGGACAGCGTCACGGACGACGGTCCGGCGCCGGACCCCCAGGAAACGCAGGAGCCGCCGGCCGCCGTCGACGACGCCCCGGAGGACACCGTGGCGGACGTCGCCGCGGACGGCGATCCGGCGCCGGATCGCGCGCCGGACCCCCAAGAGCCCCAGGAACCCGCAGTCGCAGTCCCGGATGAGGGGATTCACGAGGCACGGCGCGAAGCGTCGTTCCTTGAGCAGGACCGCCCCCCGACGGCGGACGGCGACGAGCAGACGCCGGAGCCCGGCACGGCGGCCGCGCCGTCGGAGCCGGACCCGGCCCCGACCCCGGCGAGCGAGGACGCCCCCGGTGACGAGACGGCGCGAGACGCTTCGGAGGAACCGACCTTGACCACCCCGCCGATCCCGGAGACCACCGACGCACCGCCGCCGGACGAGCCGATCACCGAGGAGCCGCCCGCACCCCAGCGCTACTTCGAGACCGTCACGCTCGCCGGGGACCCCGGCTACCGGCTGCGCCTGTCCGGGCTGGACGGCCAGCCGATCGACTCCGGAGACGTGCTGCGGGGCGACCTCGTCATCGCCACCATCCATCCGGGCGACGAAGACGGGTGGCTCGCACGTTGGTTCGCGCGTCTGGCCGCCGACCCCGCGGACGTCACCTACCTGGCCGTTGAGCCGCAGGAAGCGGCCACCCACGCGGCCGTCATGCACTCCGCGTTCAGCGGCGCCCCGTTCGGTCCGCCGACGGCCGCGGCCGTCGGTGACGAGACGCAGCATCGAGTGGACGTCCTGCGCGCCAACCTGCGCGACGTCGCCGTGCAGCACCGTGAAGCGGTGGCCCTCGCCGCCGCCCGCGCCTACCCCGATCACGAGCAGAACACGCACTTCCGGGAGCTGGTAGGCGGCCTCGACAGCCTGGCGGCCGCAGTGTCCGAGGAGTACGGCTCGCGGCAGATGACGCAATACCTCGACGCCGTTCAAGGGGCCGTCAACAACTGGGGCGGCTCGCTGCCAGCCGACCCGGGTCATCCCGAGCGCCGCCAGCTCGCCTTCCCGCTGGCCAAACTCCTGTACGACTCCCGGCGCATGCAGGACCAGGTGCAGGCCACGCTCGCTGCGGTGCAGGCAGAACAGGAGACCGCCCGGGCCGAAGCGGCCGAAACGGCTGCGGCCGCCACGGCGACGACGACGCACGTCGTGCCACAGCAGGACGGCACAGAGTCCCGGAGTCACGGAGTTCCGGACTCACAGAGCACCGGCACGGCCCGGGAGGACGCACCAGCGGCCCCAGCAGGGACGACAGCAGACGCACCGGCCCCTGAGAACCCGGAAGGCACCACAACCTCCGAGGGTGACGGACCGGCTCCGGACATTGCCGTCGACGCCATCCGCCAGGCGCTGGAAGACGCCTTGCGGACCGATCAGTCGGAGCCTGCCGCGCCGGAGCCCGGCGACCTGCCGCTGTGGACTGGCCCGGAGGCCTCGCCCGCCAACACCCCGGCGACGGAGCCTCCGGCCGGACCGATGGACGTCCGTGCCGAGTTCCAGGCGGTGCTGGGCGCCTGGGACGAACACGTACCTTCGGCGAACGGCACGGCTCAGGACCTGGTCGCCGAACTCAACGCCAGCCTCGACACGTTGCAGCGGGCGTTCGCTGAGGCGGTCACCCCGGCCGCGCCGGCGGAACCGTCCACCGTCACGGCCCCGGCGGACACCACCACGGAGGGGGCGGCGGCCGCACCCGTCGCGCAGCAGGCCGACGCCGTCAACTCCGCTCTCCAGCAGGCCGATACGCACGCCGCCGCGCTCCAGGACTCCCTGGAGTGGCAGAAGATCCAGACGGTGCGCGGCGCGGTCGGCCATCTGGTCCGCGTCATGCGGGAGCGGGCCGGGGAACACTTCGAGCGCCTGATGGGGGACAACCGCGTCGGCGAGTTCTTCCGCAAGGTCTCGATCAACGTCTGCGACAGGGTCGCCGGGTGGGCGCAGGCGGCGGCCGACCGGCTCCGGCGGCGGGGCGAGGGGAAGACATCCGACGCTCCGGCCGCCGATGCGCTGCGGGACGTCGCCGATGCCGCCTCCGCCTACAGCTCCCCCGGTGGGGGCCGCAGCGGGCCGCCGCCGACGTCGCGGGACACCGCGTCCACCACGGTGGACATCCCGGCGATGCGCCAGATCGGTGAGGCGCTGGCCCGCCCTCTCCCCGGCGCCAAGGACGGGCGGGGCACGCGCGTCTCCACGGCGGCCGCGCGGGGCAAGTCGACCACCCGGGGCGCAGCGAAGAAGTCGGGCGGCTCCACGAAGAAGAAGTCGGGCGGCTCCACGGAGCAGGCGTGGCACCTGCGCCGCGCGGCCGCCGATCCGCAGCAGCAGAACCCCAAGCCGACGCAGCGGTAGGGCACGAACGAGGGCCCGGCCCGCCGAGTCGGCGGGCCGGGCCCTCGTGCTGCCGGTCAGCGCCTACGCTGACAGGCCGTCCCAGCGATCATCCCCGAGCTGCTGGGCTGCTTCGACGCGTTCGGCGTACACCCGGTACGCCTTCCGCCCCGCCGGGGACGCCCCGTCGGCGGCGAGTACGGCGCACGCCTCTAGGGCCGCCCGGTGCACACCGAGCGGTGCGGCCACCCGGAGCGAGTAGCCCTGGCCCCGGCGGATCGTCTGCCCGGCGGCGAGCGCCTGGCGGACCGCGTCGTCGGCGACGTCGAGCAGGCGCTCGGCAACCAGGCCGGGCACGTCGACTACCGCGACCGGGTCGGCGGCCACCGTCTGGACGTCGCCGTCAAGCAGCTCCGACAGGTCGTCGGGCACGTCGCGGGCCCCGGCGGCGTCGAGAACCCGGCGGACGGTCTTGGGCGCGATCCCGTACTGCCGGGCGAGGGCCTTCACAGCGACCCCCTCGCGGTGCGCCTCCACCAGCTCGGTCGCCTCGCCCTCGTCGAGCGCGGCCGGACGCCCGAGCGTCTTGCCGGAGGCTTCGGCTGCGGCAACGCCCTCCTTGGTGTTCTCCGAGATCATGTCGCGCTGGAACTCCAGCACGGCCGCGAGCACGGAGACCATCATCTTGGTGCCCGGGTCGTCCGAGGCGAGGTCGATCCCGGACAGCAGCCCCGACTCCACCCGCAGGTGCAGGCCGCGCCGGATGAGCACCGGCCGGAGGGCGATGATGTCCGCCACCGACCGGAACAGCCTCGCGGCGTCCGCGATGCGGATCGTGTCGCCGACGGCCGCCTCGTCGAGCAGCTGCTTGAAGCCGGTGCGGTACAGCGACAGGACGCGGCTGGACGTCGCCGGGTCCTCGTAGGCCGGGGCGCCGGCGGCGAGCAGCGCCGCCAGGGCGTGCCGCTGCCGGGCGTCGGTCTGCGAGTCCGTCGAGTGCCGCAGGTACAGGCGGTCCATCACTCGGGCACCTCCACGTCGGCGGCCAGGGCACGGACGGCGGCATACTCGTCGGCGTCCATCCCGATGGGCTTCCTGCCCTCGGCCTCGTACCCGAGCCACAGCTGGCGCTGGCCGTCGGCATACCTGCGCAGCAGGTCGCGAGCCTCGTCGTCGGTGATGTCCAGGGCGGCGGCGACTTGGTCCCAGGTGGCCCCCAGCTCGACGGCTTCGCGCACCCGGCTGGCGTGCTGGCGCTCGATGTCCCGGCGCATGGACGCACCCAGGGCGAGGGCCGCGAGCGAGTCGTCGACGTCGCCGCGGTCGACCTCGTACGGGAAATCCGCCGGGAGGCGCCGGTTCATCAGCCGGTCGTTGTGCTCGGTGAACTTTTCCATCTGCCACATCAGCGGGACGGGGCCGCCGGCCTCGCTGCGGACGTCGTCGGGGCGCCGCACGGTCAGGCCGGTCCATCGCTCGTGCTCGGGTGTGCTCACAGGGTTCTCCTTCTGAGGTCAGTGCAGGTGTGCGGTGATGATGGCGGCGACGTCGTCGCCAGTGAGGGTGAAGTCGGGGGCCGTCAGGAGCGCGGCGGCCACGGCACGGATGGCTGGCCACTGCTCGGAGACCAGGCCGCGGGCCTCCTCGCTCACCTCCGACCAGGTCGCCCCCCGGTCGGGGTCGGCGGGCGCCGGGCCATCCACGGTGATGGTGAAGCCGAGTGCGGCGGCGGCGCTGATCGCGGTGTCCCGGTCGTGGACGGCGCAGGCGGTGCGGGCGGTGGCCTCGGTCAGCAGCCCGGCGGCCTGGAGGTGGTGCAGCTCGCCGTGCTCCCCGGCGGCGGCGATCAGGGCCAGGCCGTACGCGGAGACGGGCGCGTCCTCGTAGGAGGTGGCCCCGGTCCACCCGGTGCCGGCCTCCCGCACGACCCGCATCACGCGGATACGGGTGCACGGGACGTCGAGCACGGCGGCGACGACCGCGTGAGCGGCCTCGTGATGGGCCAGGCCCGCTCGCACCTGGTCCGGGCGCAGCGGGCTGTCCACGAGAGCGGGGTCGGTGCGGTGGTCGTCCAGGTGAGGCACGCGGGCTCCTAGAGCGGGGTGACGTCGGCGTCCGTTCACCACCCTAGGGGGGCGAAAAGGGGAGGCGCAAGTATGGAATGGATTCCATTGGATATCCGCCCCGGAATGTCCGGTTTTTCACCCCTGCGGGCGACTCGGCGCATTGGATCGGCCAGAGGGGGCTTAAACGACCGTTTACGCCCCCATTAGCGCATTGGATCAGGGGCGACCCTCTCGTTCATGGAATACGACCAAGCACACTTCTCCGCCCGCTAGCGTCGACGTCATGGTGAAGGTAGACGGAAGTGAAGATCAGGCCGCCCAGGAATCCGGCCTGACCGAGTTGTGGAACCGGGTCGTCCCGGGGATCCCGAATGACGCAGTCCGCGCGGTTGCCCAGCGCGCCACACCCCTAGCGATCGTGTGCGACACGGTCCTGGTCGCAATCCCAGCCCAGGACCGGCCCACCCTCGATGCGGAGGTGGGAACGGTCGAAAACCTCCTGACGACCGAGCTGGGGCGGCCCGTACGACTGGCGGTCATGGCCGATCCGGACGAATGAAGTTCCGGGCGGGCCCTTCGGGGTCCGCGCCGGTTCGCGGGCGACCGCAGGTACCCCTAACCGACCACCTATGACGCCACGAGACGGGTTCGGGGAGGACCGATTCCGCCTCCCCCAACAGAATGGATCGCGGGCGACCGGGTGTACGGGCCCCCTAACCCGCGGTCCCGGCCGCCGTTGAACGGCCCAGGAGACGAGCGAGTGGAGACAGGATGGATGCCATGGACCTGGGGATCACACCGACGAAGGGACCGAGCTGTGAAGGCGTGCGCGACCTGATCGTGAACCTCCTGGCGTCGCACTCCCTCGTCAGCCATGTCGCCGCACTGCAAGCGCCTGCGGGCGAGATCGGGTTTCAGTTGGAGATCGGTGGACTCGACTTCGAGGTCTGGGTCGATCCCGCATAGGGGACCGATTCCGCCCCCCTGGCCTTATTGGATGCGGGCACCTCCGGGGCGAGTTGTCAGGTTAGCCTGACGAAAGGTGGAGTGTCAGGCTAACCTGACACTCCACCTTTGCCGATGCAGGAGGAAGCGCCATGTGGGACCACGACCTTGACGGACGCCGCGAGCACGAGGGCCTGGCCCGCGCCCTGGACGACACCGGGGCACCGGACGGACGGATCTGGAACGGGCACCGGTGGCAGGAGTGGGACGCCTGGACCGAGACCGGCTCGGTCACCCACCCGCTGCGTGCCGGCGGCCCGGCCGCGCTGCGTGCCGAGTGCCAGTGTGTCTGGCACGGACCAACCCGCCCGCTCGACTCGGACCCGTCGGTCACCGCCGCCACGGTGGAGGAGGACTGGGAGCAGCACATCGCTGCCGCCACCGTCGCCGTGCCGCCGCGCGACGTGGAAGAGGAGATCAGCGACCTGCTTCTCCGGCTCTTCGCTCTCGCCGAGGACCGCCCGCTCGCCGCCCTCGGCGCGCTGCGCGACCTGGAAGGGAAAATCGAGCCGCAGCGGGTGGTCGCGGTGGGCCGGGCCCGACGCCAGGGCGATTCCTGGCAGAAGGTCGCCGACGCGCTCGGTGTCGCTCGTCAGTCCGCCTGGGAGAAGTACCAGTTCGCCGGAACCGGAACGGACGTCACCGCGGCCTACGCAAAGGCTGAACCGCCCACCCCCTGACGCCCACGCCCCTCGAAGGCGGCCCCGCCCACACCGGCGAGGCCGCCTTCGACCGTTTCCGCCTCCCTCGGTCCACTGGATCGCATATGAGGTGATGCGACTGTTCCACCGTGACCTGGGGCAGGGCTCACCAGTCGCCGGATGGCCCGGCGCGGGGAGGGAGAACCCTGATGAGCCAAGATCTGAACGCCGAGCTGTCCCGCATCTACGAGCGCTGCATCGAGCAGGTACGCACGATCGCCGCGCTCGACCCGACCAAGCCCGTCGAGGCATGGGACCAGTACACCTGCACGTCCGCCAACGAGTTCGCGTCGGACGTCGAGATGGCGTGGATCGGGGCTCACCCCGAGCACGAGGTGCGTGACACGTACTGGGCAATCATGGGCGGCGTTCCCATCGAGCGTGAAAGCGTGCTGGGGGACTCGCCTACGCGATACATCACGTACGGGCTGACGTCCTTCGGCCGTGTCCTTGAGTGCATCGAGGCTATGCGCGTCGGCCGGTTCGACCCGCACGTGCCAGGTGGCATCGTCCGAAACGACGAGAACACCGGGACGGCACCGAGGTGACAGTCGTGCTCACGTGCGAGTAGGACCGTTTTCGCCCCCGTCGTCGATTGGACGGCGGGGCATGGGGCTAAGGGTCTGGCTGGGCAGGTAGATCATCACGCCGCCTACGGTCGCCACGCACCGCGTCCCATCCGGCAGGTTCCTGGCCAACTGGATGCTCGCGTCTCGGCCGGTCAGAACGATCCGGCTCAGGTGGTCGTGGCCATACAGGATGTCGCCCTCGCTCACGGAACCGCCGGTCGTACAGATCACGGGATCAGCCACGAACAGGCCGCCGCCTTCGGCGCCGACACGCAGTTCAGCGGCGTTGACCTCCGCTTCCGTGAACTCTTCCGGTGTCTGGCAATCCGGACATAGGACCAGGGTCAACTCGCCTTTGATCCACTTGCCGTTCCAGCTCTCGGCGGCCTTGGATCCCAGATCGCGCGGGGCCTTCAGCTTGCAGCGCCCGCACCTCAGCCGCCCTTGCTCTCGCTTCTTCTTCCCCATGGCATGACCAACGCAGCACATGCGGGCGGGATGCGGCCACGCGGCTCTCGGCCTGGAACAGATCTCTGGGTGCCTCCCAAACTCATGGACATTGATCACGGGCTCGGCATACGAAGTGGCTCCCTGTCCGTTCCCAGCGATCCCAGTCGCTATCTCAACGAACTCAGTCGGGTTACCGAAGGTTTGCCCACGGTGGGTGGCATGGGACAGCTTGGCCATGGATTCCCCTAAGCAGCGCGAACTGCTGCCCCCAGCCGCCCTGGACGATCTGACCGACTTGATGGGCGGCGATGTTGATGAGCTGGCGGAGATGCTGGGCTCGGTCGGACTCCACGAGGAAGCCGAGCAGCTCGCGAGAGACGACGACGAAGACGACGACGACTGGTGACCGGGGGGATCTACGCTGAGACAGCGGCTGGGTTCGCTGAGAAGAGACGCTCCCGATTATCTGGGGTGCTCAGAAGGTGTAAGGCACGTAAGGCAACGGCCCCTGATTGATACGTGCCTTACAGATATCTGGGGGTTCGTCAGGCAAGTTCGTCACGTGGGTTGTCAGGGTCCTGCTGCTGGAAGTGGGCTGCGAGGGCTTCCTGGACGCCGAGGAGCATGCTCCGGTCGTGCTGCTCAGCGCGGGCCAGGACGTTCCACTGATGTACGTCGCGCACTTGGTGCTCGATCGCGGCGTCCAGGCGGTTCCTCAGGGTTCCAGGGGTCAGGGCCTCGACCTCGACCGCCTCATGCGGGTCCAGCCCCTCGCGCAGGCACTCCTCCCGGAAGCGCTTGAAGTTGCTGTCCGCGGTGTTGGCCTCGTGCGAGACCAGGCGCCCGCGTCGCACGTCGTCGGCCGTCACTGCGATCTGCTGGAAGTCCAGGTTGATCCCGTTGTTCCCGTACCGCTCGATCCGCTCCACGACGGAGCGAGGTACCGAGCGTCCACTCGGGTCCCAGTCGCCGGCGTACAGGACGGTCAGCGGCTTCCCGTGCGCCTGGTTCTGCCGGACGGCCTCGTAGACGAACGTCTTCGACGACTGTCCCCGGCACGAGTACAAGCCGACGCCCCACTTCGTGGTCACCGGATGCAGCACGCCCGAGATCGAGTCCGATTCGCACCAGACCTCGACACGGCGGGACTGGGAAGCCCAGAGGTTGCGCCGGTAGGTCTCGGCGGTGCGCTCCAGGGCCTCCAGCATCGAGTCGTACTGCATGTCCTGCCGGACCAACCGGGTCCCGTCGGTGATCCACTCCCACGGCAGCTGGCCGTGCTCGCGCATGTGCCCAAGCTCGCGGACCGGCACCGAGTAGTTTCGACGCGACTTCCCGGTGTCCTTCTCCCACAGCCGACCCAGCCCGAGGTAGTAGACGTGCCGCACCGTGCAGGGCTGCGCGTCGCGGACGAGCGCGTACAGCTCGGTACGCAGGGCCTCCATCTGTGCCTTCGTCCGCCGTGGACGTTTTACGGGGCTAGCGCTGTAAGTCACGAATCCAGTCAACACGTCCCGGACCAACCGAGTGACGTACCTTACGTGGCTTACTGCTCCCCGGGGCGCTGACCAGCGAAAACGGCCTGGCCCCCCAGATAAGGTCGCAGTCGTCGACAAACGACTCTCGTTCTCGCCACACAGCCACGCCCCGAACCGCAGGGGCGTGGCTTCTTCCTTTGCGACGGCGGCCAGGAGCTACATGTGCGACGGGTGCGAGGCGTGCGACCGATGCCCTCGGGGCGAGTGGCGACCTGCGGAGACGGGCGTGTCGGTGTGCGAGCCGATGAGGCGTGATGGGGGCACGCCCTCTCGGCCGGCTGCTAGTCGCCGAGGCCCCTAGCCCAGAACTCGCTCGGACCGTGGACAGCGAAGTGGGCCGCCTTGGCGATGGCACGGTCGATTTCGGTGTCGTCGCCGTTGGCGATCGCAGTCCAGAGGCGGCCGAAACCCGTGCCGCTGCGGCGGTAGACGACGACCTCCACGGCGTCGTCGTCGGGCAGCGGCCAGGCTGGGAGCGTGGCGAGGCCGAGGCTGGTGAGGTAGTCGAGCGGGGGCATCCCCAGCCGCTCTCCCAGCGCGCCGCGGATCTCGCCTGCGGTGGACACGACGGCCAGGTTGCCCACACCGTTCATCAGGTTGATGGCTGCGGGGGCGTCCCGGTCAGGGTGGTACTGCTGGCGGGCAGACCACGTGTCGCTCGTCCGGTGGGCGAGCGTGGCCCCAAGGGCGACGAGCTGTTCGGCGTCTTCGTGGGTGGCGCGGCCGGCCGCGACGGCGCGGGCGAGGTGAGCGGCCTCTTGTACGAGATCGGTTCCGGTGTCGTGGAACACGATTCCTCCTGACGGGTCGTGGTGGCAGTCGGGGCGGACACCCGCCCTGCCTATACCTCCTGCTACCGCCGATAAATCGTCACAAATCACTCTCGTTGTAGGCAGGTTGACCTGTACTCGCGCTTATTCGGCTTTTTTCCGCTTCGGCCACGCGGGGCGCTGTCGTGGTGTCGCATGTCTCGTACGTCTCTTCGCACGCGTAGAGGTCTCTCAAAACTCTCGGAACCCTGACCCGGATGGGGAGCACGGTCAGGAGCAGGACGGCGTCCTTCGCCCCGAACTCGGCCGCCCCCGGCCAGAGCCTGCCTCCAGATCGCGCACGAGGACCTCACCGATGGGGGGTCTTGTGGCCGCGTCCCGGCCCGTGGCCGGGACGGGATTCCCACCAGAGGATGCAGCGGCGGGGGTCGAGCCAGTGCCCGCCACTGAGCATCGCCAGCGTCTTCGGATGAGGCAGAGTGCCCGGCGTAAGGCGGTTGCGGGTCGCCCGACTGATGGCCTGGGCGAACGCCTGCGGGGTGGTGCCGCACAGAGCGGCGGCCTCCGCACGGGTGACCAGGGGCGGATGTCCGGCCTGCTCCGCACGCCACATTTCCAGCACCTCCAGCGCGAGCGTCTCGGTGGCGTGGTAACTGTGCCGGATGACCAGTGGCATGCCGTGTCCGGCCTGTGTGTTGGTGCGGAACGGGTCGGCGTCCCGGTAGCCGGTCTCCGAGCGGGCTTCGAACAGCTCGGCCGTGGTGCCGTCGGCGCGGGTGATGCGGTGCCGAATGGTGCTGAGGGTGCGCCAGGCGGAGACGTCCGCGGCAAGGGCCCGGTCCACCCGCGCGACCTGCGTGCCGGGCTGCTCGGTCCAGTCGCGGGCGTCCAGCCAGGTCATCCACCAGTCGTCGGGATCCAGATCGGCGAGGTTCTCCGCTCGCAGGATCCGGACGAGGAGCGGCCCGACGGCGGCGAGGCGGCGAGGCCGCCGGCCGGAGGACTCCCAGTCCTGGTTCATGCGCAGGCTGTGCGGGGCGTGGGTGGACACCCCTACGAGCAGTCCATCCGACCACGCGGACACGTCCGTCCCGCCCACGTCGAACCGACTGTCGGTGTGGAGGAGCTGCGGACCCGTGGCGGATTCGATCGCCTGCCCCCGGGCGGGGTCGACATCAGGCGCGTAAGCGGCGACGTCGTCCGCGCTCAGGTAGAGCAGGTCTCCCCACGGTTCGGGCCGGCGGATGCGGATGCGGGTGGCGTCGGCCGGGATGTCGCGGAACGGCGTGGTCACGAATGCCTCCTTCAGAAAAAGGTGTCACAAGGATTATGACATCTTTTCTGGGGGTGCCAGAAGCGGTAGCCAGCGCAAGGGCCCGGCGGGTCGGTTCGGTGGTGGTGGCGGGCTGGTCTCGCTCCGTGCGGGTCTGGTCCACGAAGCCGACGCTGTAGTCCAACCCCCGAGCCGTGAAGGGCGGGCATCCCCTGGGTATGCCCGCCCTTCATGCTTTCTCGCCCCTAGGAGTCAGCGACTGCCCTGGATCCCGGCATACCTGGTCTTCTCGCACGCCGTGCGGCTGCTCGCCGCGAACCGGACGCAGAGCTTGGTGTTGGTGCCGGTCTCCATGTGCTTCCAGGTGTAGCTCAGGCTCTGGCCCACTCGCCTGGCCGTCGCAGTTCTGTAGCGCTCGCCGTTCCAGAACAACGTCACCGCATTGGTCTTGACCCGCTTCGGCGGGTTCGTCCAGATCCCGGTGACAGAGTTCCAGCCGTTGGTCCCCTCCAGCCGGATACAGACCTGCGGGCCGGAGAAATGGTGAGTGCAGGCGCTGCTGTCTGCGGCGGCGTTCCCTGCGGTCGTCATGACTAGCGGCACGGAAAGAGCCACGCCCAGGCAAATGATCTTACGCATGCCCTCCCCAACGACGCGCCGGCGGCGGGACAACACGGCGAAGGGGCGGACCACTCCAACGAGCGAAGTCTCCTCGACGGGGGTCAGCCCTGTTCGAGACTCCAGGCGCTGGGCACCAGAGCGGGCATGCGGTGGTCGATCTGATGCTCGCCCTTGGTGCAGCCCGCGAACGGGCCGGTGGAGCCGCGCAGTTCCCGCAGGGCGGGGTCAAGGTGGTCTCGGTGCCACGTCGACGGGCCGGTGTAGCCGCAGGAAGCCGGGTCCGTCAGCTCTTGCCACGCCAGCCACACGGCGTGCAGGCGGGCGATGGCCACGGTGTGCTCGAACCACAGGTGACACCAGCGGGCGTCGGCCGACGGCTCCGCGAGGTAGCCGGGCACGAGCACGCCCTCGACCCACTCGATCAGGGCCCTCAACTCGTCGTCGTACGCTGGGGGGTCGAGCAGCAGGATGAACGGCGGGTACTGCCACTCGTCCTCCTCCTCGGCTTCCTCGTCGGCCGCCGCCTCGTCGTCGGCGGAGGCCTCACCCTGACCGGCGTCGTCGCCACCGGTGAGGGTCTTGACCAGGGTCGTCAGCTGCGCGAGCTGGGCCTTGAGGTCTTCGATGTCCTCGAACATGCCGACCGGCACGTTCAACTCCGGGGCCTCGTCCGGCTCATCGCTCACTGCGCGCCGCCTTCCGCTCCTCGTACGCGGCGACGGCCCGCTTGGTGATGGCGTGCTCCTCGGCCTTCATCTGCGGGCCGATGTGGGCCATCAGCTTCTCCTCGTACCAGGGGCGAAGGCCGATCTGGGCGACGGGCATGCCGGTGGCCATCAGCAGCGCCGTCCCCTTCTTCATGGCGCGGATCTCGGCGGGGTCGAGCACCTGCTCGCGCTGCTCGGACCAGCTACGGCTGTGGCCGTCCTTGCTCTTGGAGTACGAGCCGCGCTCCACGAAGTGCGCGCCGGTCAGGCTGCTGATGTCCTGCGCGAACTTCGCGTCGTCGATCCCGACACCGATCACCTTCTTGGTGGCCGCCGACCACATCGAGTCCATGCCGACCTCGCCCCACGCCCGTACGCCCTGGCGGTAGCTCTGGAGGATCACGAACGGCGTGATCCCGCGAGATCCCAGGTGGCTGTAGAGGTCGGGCAAGTCCGCGATCTTGCAGATGTTGGCGGCCTCGTCCAGGACGGCGCGCATCGGCTCGGGCAGGCGCCCGCCCGCCCGCTCCCCCGCCTCGGTGCCGGCGGTGAAGACCGCGTCGGCGACTGCGGCGACGAGCGCGGAGGACGGGCCGCCCTTCTTGCTCAGCAGGTACAGCGTGTCCTTGCTTGTGGCGAAGGTCTCGGGGTCGAAGCGGGCGCGGTGCTTGTCCGGGGTGACCCACGCGAGCACCTTCTCGTCGCGCAGCGCGGACATGGCCGTACGGGCGTTCTGATAGATGCCCGACTGCGTCTCCTCGGCGATGTTGATCGAGGAGTCGACCTGTTCGGCGAGAACGGGTTCGTGCTGGTAGAGGACGCGGAGCGGGGCCTTTTCCTTCGGGTCGGAGAGCCACTTCATGACCTCGCGGACGGTGGCGCCTTCCCACCACGCGGCTCGGTAGAGGCCGGTGAGGAGGTCTCCGGCGGCCTGGGACCAGAAGGGATCGGCCTGCTCGCTGGTGATCTGGTTGACGAAGTGGCTGGCCAGGCGTTCGGCGCCCTCCAGCGTCTCGGCCTGGGCGACCAGGTCGATCCACACGTCCCGCTCGGCCTGGGCCACGCCCTGGGTGTCGAACAGGAAGGTCGTGCCGATCTGTGCGCGGCTCCCGCGCGTCGCGGCGTAGACGTCGGCCTTGTTGCTGGTCATCAGCAAGGGGCCCGGGGCCTCTTCGGCGACCGGGATGGCCAGGGCCGTGGACTTACCGGCGCGCGGCGCCATGATGGCGACGTAGGTGTCCTCGTCGGAGCCGCGCAGCTCAACGCCGGAGGGCATGTGGTCGCCGAGGAGCACGCCCCTGTCCCGGGCCGGGACGTCCTTGGGCTTGGTGTCCTTCAACGAGGCGCGCAGACGGGTCGCGGTCCGGGCGGCGTGCTGCGGCGTCAGCTCGCGCACCTGGTACAGCGTCGCCAGGTCGCTGGGGTTACGGAACCAGCGGAAGGACACCCGCAGGCCCCACACCACGAGGATGACTACGGCCACGTCGAGCAGTCCGGCGCCGACGGTGGAAGCAGTCTGGGAGTGCGGCCATACCGTCGACCATTCGGTGGCCATCTGGAAGGCGCCCACCAGGGACAGAGGGAAGGGGGCGACATCCTCACCGGTGACCCACGCGCCGGCCGCTGCCCCGGCCCATGTCGAAACGGACAGCGTGGCCACTCCTCCGAGGAGGATGCCTCCGGCCGCCCATGCCCGGTCGTTCTCCGTCATCATCAGCTGCCACCCCCCGCGGTGGTCGTCGTGGTCGTCCGGCGTTGGTTGGTGTCCGTGCGGTACAGCCGCAGCTCGGTCGCGGTCAGGTCCAGCGCGGCCGCGATGCCGGGCCTGGTCCCGATCTTGATGAGGTACTTTCCGCGGCCCGGGTGCCGGGCGCCTTCCTCTTCCAGGGGCCTGGTGCTGTCGCCGTCGTGGACCGGGGCGATGTCGAGCCCGGTGGACGTCGCCGACGACCATGAGCCGATCATCATGCGTTCCTGCTCCGTGAGGGACCGCTTGCCGGTCACCCGCCGCAGTTCCTCCTCCGAGGACGCGCCGATCACCCAGGTGTCGCACCGGTCCATCAGGCCCCGGGCCTTGGCCCGGTCGGTCTCGGTGGGCAGGGCCTCGACGTCGAGCAGGGAGTGCGTGACGTAGATCGTGACGTCGTTCGTGGTGCGGTTGAGGCGGGAGATCGCATCCATTGCGTCCACGAGGCCCGGTCCGGAGCGCAGGGCCCGCCACATCTCGTCCATCGGCAGCACGAGCGAACGGTCCATCAGCCCGATGCTGCGGGCGCTGTCGATCGCACTGTAGGTGTAGGCCCACGTCGCGATCATGCCCGCGCTGACGACGTCGTTGCCGCGCGCCCGCAGCGCGGAGATGTCGACGCTGACCGCGGGGGCGTTGATGTCCAGCGGCGTGGTGGTCGGGCCGTCAAAAAGCCCCCGCAGCGGGCCGCCGATCAGGTTGTCCAGTCCGGCGATGACCGAGCGGGTCAGGTCCTGGTACCGCTCGCCCTCGGCGGCCAGCTTCGTCCGCAACGCCTCGGGAGCCGCCCGCAGCACGTGGACGACGTCGGAGACGACGGGGTCGCTGCCCGACTCCTGGGCGGCGGAGGCGACCTGGACGGCGGTGTCCAGCGCGCTGCGCTCGATCTCGTCCGGGGCCCTGCCCAGCCCGTGCTTCGTGGACAGCAGCGCGACAAGTGTCTCCAGCCTGCGGCCGTTGAGGACATCGAGCAGGGCTTCACGGCGGTCGACGGGCAGCGAGTGGACGCGCCCCTTGAGCGGGCCGGAGTCCAGCGGATTCAGGCGGCCAATACCGTCGCCGATCCGCACCACGGACCCGCCGAGTTCGGCGATCAGCGTGCTGTACTCACCCTTGACGTCACCGGGGACGCAGACCATGTGCCCGTACGCCGAGTAGACCAGGCACACGCGCTTGACCAGCGCGGACTTGCCCGCGCCGGGCTGACTCATGACCCACACACCGGGGTTGGTCGTCAGCTTGCCGGTCCAGCCGGACGGGTCGATGCACACCAACTCGCCGGTGAGCACGTCCCGCCCGACGGGCACCCCGCGCGGCGGCAGGCCGCTGCCGAGGAGGAAGGGGTAGATGCTGCCGGCCTGACCGGTCGGGCCGGTGTAGACGGTGCCCGTGTCCTCGACCGGTACCCGGCCGCCGAACCGTCCGCCCCATCCCAGCCGGGGCGCGAAGCGGCTCTTCCGCTTCCGCTCGGCCTGCCGCTCCTCACGGCTCGGGGCCTGCTCGGCCACAGGGACCATGCGTTTGGGCGTGGTCACCGCCGGCGGTTTCGGATTGCGCGCCATCGTCAGTCCTTCACCAGCGGGTTGTAGCCGAGCGGCAGCCCGGCCGCGAACGTGGCGGCCTGGGCACCGTACGCAGGCCTCATGCGGATGCCCCGGGTCGCCTTCACCGCCCGCTCCAGTTCCTGGCGCGCGGCGGGCAGTTGGGCGGTACTGCGGGCGGTGGCGGTCACCATGAGCGTCCAGTCGACCACCTGGGAGCCTCCGGCCACCTGGGCGGCGGCCCGCTCCGCCCGCTGCGCGTCGGCTTTCTGGGACCACTTCGCACGGCCCTTGACCTCGGCGGTCGCCTGCGCCCGCTGGTGGGCGTTGCTGATCTCCCGCTCCAGCACCGCCTCGCCCTCGTACGGGTCGAGCACCCGGTAGGCGAGGGTGATGCGCCGCTGGTACTTCCCCGGGGCCAGCAGGGGAAGCAACACGCTGTAGGGGATGGGACGGCGCGGCATCTCGCGCAGTACCCAGCTGACGGACACTCCGCCGTCGTGCGCGTACTCCTCCCAGCCGTCGTCGGCGGCCTGCGGCCCGCACTCGCTCCAGCTGAGTTCCTCGAACTCCTTGTCGCGGGAGTTGAACACGGCCGGGTCGTACGCGGACCTTACGATGCGGCGCAGGTCGATGTCGGTGGCCCGCCGCTCGATGTCGGTGCCGGTGCCGGACAGGTCCAGCGAGTCGACCACTTTCAACGCCTCCGCGACCTGCTCGGCGAGATCCGCCGGCGGGTTCACCGTGGCGTGCGGATCCACCGTCACCGACATCCACGGCGCGACGCTGGCGGTGGCGTGCGGGGTCGTGCGCACCAGCTCGTCGATGATCTGCTTGGCCAGCCGTGGCGCGTTCGGGTCCTTGCGGGTCTTCACATCGTCGCCGAGCGCCTCCCCGGCCCCGGGGGTGATCTGTATGGTCACCGACGCGCCCTTGACCTGCTCGTCGGTGCTCATCGCGTCGAGCACGGACGACCAGGTGCGGATGCTGCTCTGCACGGCGCCGGTAGGGGCCATGAGGCTGCCCCCGGGGGCCAGCAGGGTGCTGATGGTCATGTATCCGGTCGCCCGGTCGTGGACAACCCCCACGGACCGGCCCGAGGTCGGGTCGTGCGCCTTGATCAGGGTGGAGGAAGCGCCGACACCCGGCAGGTCCAGCGCAAACGGGTGCGGGAGGAACAGGCGCCGGTAGGAGGTGGCGTCAAACCTCGCCGCCCGCTTCCAGGCCGCTTTGGCCCAGTAGTAGCTCAGCGCGGACATGCCGTGGCGCCGGGCGGCGGCCAGCGCGAACGCCGCGCCGGTCACAGGGAGGGTGACCACCAGGCTGATGGGCGCCTGGGTGGCGATCAGCCCGTCCGCCGTCAGGACCATGGCCGCGATCATCGTCGCGCCCTTGGACAGTCCGCCGAACCCGAAGGACTGGCGGGCGCGGAACCCGTCGACCATCAGGTTGTTGGGCACTTCGTGGGTGGTCACTGCTGGTTCTTCCCCCCGCCGATCTCTCCGCTTGCGCTCTGGATGGCGTCGTTGACGCCGTCCAGGACCTGAATGCCGACCGCGACCGCAGCGCCCACCGGACCTGCGGCGCTCGCGGCGGATCCCGCCGAGGCCGCCGCCCCCGTGGTGCCTGCGCTGCCCGCGGCACCGGCGGCCGCAGCCTCACCGCCGACGGCCTCGGCACCGGCGGCGCCTTCGGCTCCGGCCTGGCCGGGCACCTTGGCCCCGGCCTCGTTCCGGGCGGCCTGCGCCTGAGCGTCCCCGCCCGCGCCGCCGCCCTCGCCTCCGCCGCCCTGGCTGCCCATACTCTGCTCGACCAACTTGGCGTGCTCCACGGCGCTTGAGGGGCCGCCCCCGCCCCCACCATTACCGTTGCCGTCACCCTTACCCTGGCCGGCCATGTAGCCCGCAGCGGCGGACAGTGCACCGCTGGCGCCGCCCGCGGACATCCCGCTGCCGACTGCCGCCCCGAACGGAGCAAAGACCTTGGTCAGCGGACCGGGAGCGATAACCCCGAGGATCAGGGTCGCGGCCCCGCGCAGCCATTCCGCCAGCGTCTTTGAATGGCCGAACTCCGCAAAACCGGTGCAGACGATGATGGCCAGCGTCGGCTTGTACGCAATGATGACCAATCCGGATGTGATGAGCTGGGGCGCCCATTTACGGGTGGTCTCTCCCCCGGTCCGGCCGCCGCCGGCCACCGGCAGCAGCAGACAGATGATGGGAATGGCGCTCTGCCGCAGGAAGATCATGATCAGCTGAATGAACCCGATCAGCAGCAGTACGGAGATCACACAGAACATGGTGATGGGGTTCGCGATGGAGGCCGGGAGCATCACGTTGACGATCCGCTCGTACGCCTCGCCGTCGTCGGCGAACGTCGCGTTCACCAGCCCGGCGGCGAGCGCGTCCCCGAGGACCAGCAGCAGCGCGAACAGCGACACCCCGAGCGTCGACAGGACGATGTTCTCCACCCATCCGGCCATCGCCCGCCCGGCATGCTTGCTCTGACCGGTCAGCGCCATCTTGCCGAGCTGCCACATCATCCCGGCCGTGGCGATCACCAGCCCCAGCCAGGTCAACATGCCTGCAAGCGTGGCGTCCCCGCCCCATAGCCCGGTACCCGCCAGATCCACCGACGGACCGAGCAACGCAACGGTCAGAACCTTCTTGATGATCCACTTCGTGACGTCCTGGGCGGCCCTGATGATGTCGCCCAGGACGCTGTCCCAGACGTTCTTCCAGGCTTCCTTGACCGCCCGGTCCGCCGCGTCGCCCACCGCATCGCACATATCCGACCCCGTGAGGCCGCCGACGCCGGTCAGCTTGCCGCCGTTGCCCAGGATCGCCCCCAGGACGGGGCCCGTGCCGACCCGGCACGCCACCTCGACACCGCCGCCGATGATCCCGTCGGCCGCCGCGGGCTGCGGCGCTGAGACCGACAGGCCGAGGACCGCGACCAGGGCCAGCAGCAGCGACACCAGCCGCCGCTTCACGACGCCTCCCGGATAGCCGTCCATCCGGCCCGGTTGAACGCTTCGTCACCCGGGGCTGCCTGCTCGGGCTGCGTCTGCCCCTGAATGTCCTGCTGGGCGCGCTCGGTTGCGGCCCCGGTCAGCTTCCAGTCGCCGCCCTGCCACTGCGCGCCGGCCAGGGTCCGGGTGTAGGAGCCCGACTCCTTCTGCGTCTCTCCGGTCTTCTGCACCACGCGGGCCAGCAGCCACACGCTGACCTCGTCCCCCGACTTCTTGATGACCTTGTAGCCCACCACGCTGCTGCGCACGTAGGCGCCGGCCGGCAGCGGCTGCCCCGCGCTCACGCCCATCTGCTTGGCGAGGGCCTTGTCGGTCTGTATGGCGTTCAGCTCGATCTGCTCGGCGTTCTGCGCAGACTGGTCGGCCGTGCCGATGTACGAGCGGTAGATGCGCAGCTGCTCGTCGACGTTCGTCCTGTCGCCTTCGACGGTGGTGGTGTTGGCGGCCGCCATCATCGCCACGGCGCCCTCGGCGGTCTGCGGAAAACCGGTCTCACTGCCGTGGTCGTCGGTGCGCTTCCCCCGCGGAAGCGCCGCCCACTGATCCGGCTCGGTCCAGTCGTCCGGCGCCGCGTACGTCGGGGACGGGTCGGCAGGGGCGGACGCGTTCGCGCTCGCCCCGCCCTTGGCCGGTGTGTCCGTGCCGCCGTCGTCCCCGCTGAACGCCGCGTAGCCCGTCAGGGCGAGCACGGCCGCGAGCGCGATGCCCGCGATCCACGTGCCCTTGGTGTTCCACGTCCCCCTGGTGCGTCCCATATCAGCCGCCCTAGCCCGCGATGCCGTTGAGGATGGCGATCAGGGAGCTGGACAAGAGGATGGCCGCGATCCCGCCGCCCATCCACTTGAAGGGTTCACTCCCGCCGCCGTTGCGGCTCTTGTCGGCCACGGCGAGCTTGTAGACGCCGAAGGCCGTGCCGCCGACACCCGCCAGGACCAGCAGCCACAGGCCGTACCCGAAGATCTGGGCGACAGGGCCGTCCATCCCCGGGATCTTCGTGGGCTTGGCCCCCGGGATCAGTCCCGCGATCGTCTTGTCGTCGTCCGCCGCCAGATACACGAACGCGGCGAGCCGTTCCATAGCCATGGTCATTTCCCTTCGATCGTGCGCCGCAGCTTCTCGGCCGCGACCTGGACGTGCTTGTGCTTCAGTGCCTCGTCGGGTCCTTTAACGGCCCGCAGGACCGGCAGGTACGGCACCCTCGCCACGCCTGCCAAGCGCCCCTCCAGAGCGCGCACCAGGAACCGCGCGTCCTGCACCGGACGGGCCGGGGCGTCGGCCACCCACACCAGCCAGGGCCTCGGCAGCGGGCCCCAGCGCAGCAGGATCTCCTCCACGCATGTCGCGCCGTACACGGTCGTGTCGGCCACCAGCACCGGGGCAGCCCCGTACGGGATGCCCTCACCGGGGGCCAGGACGCGGGCCCGGGCGCCGTCGGCGCCGCCGTCGAGCATGTGGGCAACGGTCGCCACTGCAATGCCGTAGCCGTGAACGGGCAGCAGCGCGTACCGAAGGACAACCGGCGCACCACTAACCGGGCTTGATGTCACCGAATGGGCGATCATGCCGCAACTCCCCCCTGCATGCGTGCGTTTAAGTCACGATGTGTACTCGTGGGACCACTGAGGCTAGCGTGCACCACTGTCAAACCTGCGTTGCGTTTTCGCGGTAGCCGGAGGTCAGGTCACAGGTGTCGCAGGACGACGATGCGCGAGCCCCTGGACAGCGCCCCCAAATCGGGGACCTCTTTGAGGAATTGGCGCGGCCGAAAGCAGCCGCCCCTCCTCTGTTCACTACGTCAACACCAACCCCATCAGCCACACCCCTGAGTTGCATAAGGCTCCCGCACGGGCGCCTCCATTCCGCTGCGAACTCACCCATCTGAGAACCGACGTGACCCTACGTGAGCCGTGCGACCGTTCACGCTCCGGCCCCACCTCTATGGAGGCGCGCATGCCGATCGACTCGTGATCTAGTACGGCGGAAGTTGAACCGGCACAACAGTGAAGAGAGAAGCAAGCACGGGGGGATAGCGCGTGAAGGTAATCGTGGGGGCCGCCGCTGCGGTCATAGGCCTCATCCTGGTGACGGTCTTCAGCCTGATGGCGGTGCTGATTGCCGACGGCGACGCCGAAGCCACCGAGACGTCCGACGGCGGCGGGGGGCTGCGAGGCGTCCCGGCCGAGTTCCGGGCCTGGATTCTCAGGGCCGACGAAGCATGCACGGAGCCCGCCATGGTTCCCGCCCTGCTGGCCGCCCAGCTCTACCAGGAGTCTAAGTTCCAGACCAGCCGCGAAGAGGCCACCAGCAGCGCCGGCGCGCAGGGACCGGCACAGTTCATGCCCGGCACCTGGGCGACCTGGGGCCGCGACGATGACGGCAACGGAGAGACCTCCCCCTGGGACATCGGCGACGCCGTCATGGCGCAGGGCCGCATGATGTGCTCCCTGCTCAGACAGGCCAAGAACTCCGGATACCCCGGCGACGTCCGGGCACTCGCCCTGGCCGGATACAACGCCGGATGGGGACGCGTCGAAGAGTTCGGCGGGGTGCCCCCGCGGTCCTTCGCCAACGGCGAAACCTACAACTACGTACAGATCATCCTGTCCACCATGTCCCGGTTCCAGGGCCCCGGCCTGCTCCAGGTCTCCGGATCCGGAACCGGCGCGGACGCGCTGCGCAAAGCAGCCACCCGCATGGGCACGCCCTACGCCTGGGGAGGCGGCGGACCCTCAGGCCCCTCGACCGGGTTCTGTGACGGCACCAACGGCTACCTCGGCGGCAAGTGCTCCGCGTCCAGCACCGTCGGTTTCGACTGCTCCAGCCTCGTGCAGTACGCGTACTGGTCGGGGACGAAACTGCCGCGCACGGCCGCCGCACAGTACGGCGCCACCAGCGACCGGGCCGTCTCCAGGAACGACCTCAAGCCCGGCGACCTGCTGTTCTGGGCAAACGGCGGCGGCAGCATCTACCACGTCGCCATCTACGCGGGCGACGGCAACGTACTGCACGCTCCCCGAACCGGCCGCAGCGTCGAAGTCGCCCCCCTCACCTCCGCCATGCCGGAGCGGGACTACTACGGAGCCACCCGCCCCTGATTCTTGAGTCCGGGCTTGAAACACCGTGTGCCGCAGACCCGACAGGGCTGCGGCACACGCGCGTGCGAGAAGGGGCACGACTACTTTGACTTGCTCCTTGCCGGAGCGGGAGCGGACTGACGGTGCGCGGCCACCCCGGCCTCCGCGGGCGCCGTGGCCTTCGCCGCCTTAGTAGGGTCCAGGCTCGTCGACGTCGCCCTCGCCGCCGCCGTGTTCACCCTCACCCGTGACTCCGCCGACGCATCCCCGGCCGGATGGTGCAGCGCCTCACCGACTGCCCGGGCCAGCCGCGTCCCCAGCGTGCCGGACCCTTCCTGCCAAGACGTGTCCTTCCCCAATCGGGCCAGATGCTCGCGCACCGGCTTGCCCTCGGTTTCCATCTGCGCCATCCGGCACGCCACCAGGGGCCACTGACGGGACGCCACCAATAGGTCCGCCTCCCGTTCGTGCCCGGGCATCGCCTCGCGCACCCAGCGGGTGTACCGCTGGTTCTCCTGCGGCGAGATGGCCAGCTGGTTGAACGCCCGCTCACGGTCGGACAGGTCGAGATCTCGGGGCAGGTCCAGTCCGGTCGTCAGCGGCCCGTACGACAGCTGGGCATCCCGGCTCATCGCCGGTTCGGCAGCCGCACCGAGTCCCTTCGCCGCCACCTGGTCGACGGCCAGGGCCTCGTTGTGCGCGGTCGCCAGGACCTCGCGCACGTTGACGCCCTTCTCCTCCAGCCGGGCCATCGTCGCGGCCATCTCCGGCCAGGCCGGTGAGGTCAGGATCGCCTCGCGCACGGGCCCCGCCGGCAGCGACTCGCGCACCACCCGGACCCACTGATCGGTGGCCGTCTCCGAGGCCTTCGCCGCCACCTGGTCGCGCACGTTCACCGCGATCTCGCCGATGCGCGGCAGGACCTGGTCCAGGTCGACGCCCGCCGTGCGCAGGGCGAGCAGCTGCTGCGCGAGCTGCGGCCAGTCCGCCTCCCCCATCAGCGCCGTGGAGACGTCGGAGGGAAGCAGTCGCTGAACGTCCTTGCCGACCCCGTTCACCGCCTCCTCGGCGGTCGGCAGGTCATCTTCCTTCCCCTTCTGCTTGCGCTGCTGGTGGCGCCGCGCAGCGTCCGCGATGGCCAGGACCAAGCGGGCCGCCATGACGGCGGTCTGCACCGCCTCGGCGGCGGACTCCGTGAACGCCTCCCCCGCGCGCTCCTCTGGTGTCGGTGTTGTCATCTCGCGCTCTCCCCTCGTCAGCGGCCCCGCTTCGGGCCCTTGCGCTGCTGCTCCTCGCCGGGCGGCCGTCGCGTCGGCGAGGGCGCCCCCTGCTTGCGGGCCGGGGTGGTTCGCCCGGTGCCGCCGGCGGACGCGGCAGTCGTGCCGCTACCGGAGGCGGCGGCCGCCGAACTGCGCTGCCGCTGCCATCCGTCCAGGCGCCATACAAGCACCTCGGCGGCCGAGTCCGCTGAGTTCAATTCCCTGCGGGCGGCGACCGTTGCCAGGACGTCGCCCGGATCGTCGCCCGCCTTCTCGACCTCTGCGAGCCGGGCTCTCAGGGCGGGCCATGCCGGATCGGCCAGGATCTCGCGGGCGTGCTCGGGGACGGCTTCCTGAACGGTGCCGACCATCGGCCGGGTGCCCGGCGCCGTGGCCGCACGACGCCCGGTCCCTGCCCGGGCCGCGGCGCGCTTGCTGCGAGGCTTGTACTCACGTGCCGCGTTGACGCCGACGGTCACCTCGACTGCCTCGTGCAGCAGCCGTCCGGCCCGTCCGGCGGCCTCCGCCTGGACGCGGTGCTCCTGCGCCTGGTGCCAACGCCGGGAGGCTTCAACGGCGGTCACCAGGGCAAGGAGGAAGCCGAGTGCGGCGACCGTGTCGTTGCGGCCGACCGACGACATGGAACGGGCGAGGACCTGCGCCGACTCCCGGTACAGCCCGCGTGCCTGGCCTTCCATTTGGCGGGCGGCCGGGGCCCGCGATGCCCGCTCGTACTCGTACGCGGCCTTCCGCATCTGGCTGCGCACCAGGTACGGGGAGACGACGGCGGCCGTCACGATCAGGTCCCCGAGCGCGGCCACGTCTCCGGCGCCCTGGTGCAGTCCCCCGGCACCGAGCTGGCCGGCGGCGGCGCGGACCTTCTCCGCCGCCGTACGCCACGCATCCGCCGGCGCGGCCGCGTGGTTCACCGGCGGTCCGCTCCAGCGTTCGCGGACGCGCGGCAGGGACAGATCCGGGGCGAGCCTCGTGCCCGGGAACCACACCGGTTTCTGTACGCCGTCGCGGTCGCCAGGCAGCGCCACGGAGTAGCCGGTCACGTTGCCGTCCGGTGCCACGCGCCGCTTCACGCGCAGCCCGGCCGCGGTGAGCCGTTCGAAGAAGTCGGCGTCGCTGACGGCGGCGGCCGCCGCCTCGCGCACAGCACGCTGGAGCGTCTCGCGGGCAGGTTCGGACAGTCCCCTGCGCTCCGCCTTCTCGGCCTCCCCGGTCTTGGACCACTTGCGCGCGGTGCCGTCGGCATGGGTCAGGCGACGTAGGCCGAACTCGACCTCGAACCCGCGCGCGGCCTCCTGCATCCGGAGCTTGCTCCAGCTCGTGTCCGGTTGGCGATCGTCCTCGCGGGCCCGGGTCGCCACGATGTGAATGTGGTCGTCGGCATGGCGCACGGCCACCCATCGGCAACCCTGATCGTCGGTGTGCGGGGCGATGCCCGAGGCGTGCATCATCTCGCGCGCCACCCGGGCCCATTCCTCGTCGGTGAGCCTCCGGTCCTTCTCGTGGTTCCGCACCGCCACGTGGTAGACGTGCAGCGGTGGCCTCTTGCCCGTCAGGGCACGTACGGGCGCGTCCAGCAGCATCGCGAGATCAGGGATGGAGAAGTCATCCGACTTCACCGGATCGGGCACGAAGGGGTCCCACGCGGCCACCATGTGCGGGTCCACATGCTCGTCGCGCTTGCCCGGCCCGTACAGGTAGAACAGCAGACCGGCGGTGTCGTCGCCCGGCCTCGCCTCCTTCGGGATCACGAGCGCGGCCGCCGCTCTCTCATCAGTTGCAGCGTGGCCTCGTCGACGTGCCGGACGGTCTCGTTGACCAGTGCCAGCACGGCCCTGATCTGAGCGTTGGTCACCTCGCCCTCGGCGTTCAGCACGTAGGCCACCTGGTTGAGGTTGTTGCCGACCCGGCGCAACTGACTGCGCGACCGGATGAGTTCCTGGAGGACCACCTTGGCGTCCGCCGAGACGGGCACCACCTGCTCCGTTGCGACGGCCAGGGATGCCTGGCCGACCCACGATGCGAGTGCCTGGTTCTCTCGGTCGGCGGCCTCCTGCACGATCGCCAGTTCGGCGTCGTTGAAGGAGACCTTGAAACGGTGCGACCGGGCGCCGCCCGGCTCACGCCCGCGGCGCCGCACCGAAGGGCGCGGCGCCTTCTCATCCGCCGGCGACTCGTCCACGCTGGCGCCCCCTCTCCTACCCCTCCCGGTCCATCCCTGGACCAAGATCGATGACGGCCAACCTAGTGCAGACCGGCCAGCGATAGCCGGTTACTGGGCCCAGTAACCTACAACTCGCTGCCGGTGGTTACTGCCTCCCCGTAAAGCGCGGCGAGTTCATGACGTGCGGTCAATACCGCTACCGCATGCGGCATTCCACCCGGATATCGGGCGGCTACCGGAAGGACGGGCGCTACGATCACCGCATGCCAAGCGCTGATGAGATCTTGCGGAAGATGAAGGCCGTCCAGAAGAGCCGCGAGGAG
The DNA here is from genome assembly GCF_042790125.1 of Streptomyces scopuliridis. GTDB lineage: Bacteria > Actinomycetota > Actinomycetes > Streptomycetales > Streptomycetaceae > Streptomyces > Streptomyces scopuliridis_A. Next base: position 30,528 of record NZ_JBHTZS010000031.1, on the reverse strand, counting down.
GCCATCGTCCCCCTGATGGACATTCTGGTCGAGCGAAGTTCCCTCCTGGACCAGCTGGCCGCGCTGGACGAGCCGTACAGCAAGGCGTACGTGGTCGCCGAAGGAGGAGGTTGGTCCACAGAGGAGTTGCAGAAGCTGGGAGCCGATGAGCCGGTGAAGCGGCCACGGGTCCGCTCGAAGCGGTCGCGCTCGTCCGCAAAGAAGACCGGCGGCCACTCGTCCGGGGCGGCACCGGAGGGCGGCTCGCCGGCGGGCATCCCGGCGCAGGACGGCGCGGCTGCGGCCGACAGCGCGGCGCTGAGTTCCGCCTCCGACTGACCGATCCAGACGCAGAGAAGGGGCCCCGCGGGGCCCCTTCGTCGTGTGTGCCCGTCAGGCGACGGGCGACCGGCCGGTGTTCTGCGCCGGGATGCGGTGGGCGAACAGCGTCTGCAAGAGCATCTGTCCTCCTTCCTCGACCTCCGCCGGGCGGTACAGCTCCTCGACGTACGCCCGCGCCTTGGCCTCCCACCGGCGGTCGCCAAGGATGCGTCCGAACAGCGCGGCCGCCACCATCGGGCAGACGATGTCCGCACGGCCCTGGGTGAGGTTGCGGACCCCACGGCCGCGGCCGACGTGGTGGGCCGGGTAGTCGCCGGGGAGTCCGACCAGGCGGCTGATGTCCTCCAGCGTGATCCGCTCACCGGTCTCCGCGCACGTCCACCCGTAGGCGGTCGCTGTCACACACGTCGACGGGAGGTCAGCGCTGCGGGAGCTGCCGCCCTTGGCGCGGCCGGTGACCGGGTCCACGGGGCGGTTCCCGCGCGTCAGGTAGTTGCGACCGGCGGGCCACCCGACGACCTCGGCGAACGTCGTGACGGGGAACGGCTCGGTGGGCGTCAGGTCGACGAACGGAGGCTCGCCGCGGTAGGCGGCCATCAGGCGGCGCTTGCGGTGCGAGGCGGAGCCGTAGTCGACCGCGTCCAGCGTGAACGCCTCGGTGGTGTGCCACCCGGCCTCGCTCAGCCGGTCCATCAGCGCGGCCTCGATCCGGGCGGGCAGGGCGCTCGACTGCTCGACGGCGACCCACTCCACGCTGCCGCCCCGGGCGAGCATCGCCAGGGGCCAGATCACGACCTCCGCCATCAGTCCGGCGCGGGCGTCCTCCAGCTGCTCCAGCGGCTCGCGGACCTCCTCCCACGTCATCCGGGAGCGCGGCGCGTAGCCGTCCTCGCAGCCTGGTGCGACGTCGCCGCCGTCGGGGGTGACGACCGGGTGGAACCCGGCGGCCGCGGCGGCCTCCAGCACGGTGTGCTCGATCAGCTCGATCGCGCCTGCGTAGTGGCCCTTGCGCAGACCCGACGGGTTGTAGGCCTGGCACGGCGGGGTGAGCGCGATCCCGGTGACGTGCTGGAGGCACGGGTGCTCGGGGTCCAGGTCGGTGACGTCGGCGAGGATGACGCGGTGTCCGGCGGCCGTCGACGTCGCCACGGCGCCGCGGTCCAGGTCGACGCCGACGATGTCGACGTTGGCGCGCAGGATGCGCAGGATGCCGTGCGTGAGGCCGCCCGGGCCGGTGAACAGGACCACGATGCGGGGGCGCAGGACGCGGCCCCGGTCGTCCTTCGCCGGCGGGAACAGCCACTCCACCGGCCACGGTCCCGCGTACCACTGCAACAGCTCGTAGGTCTCGCGGTCCAGGGCCACCAGCCGGTCGGCGGGCGCCGCCGCGGTGCCCTCGGACTCCAGCCGGTCCAGCGTCATCGCGGCGCGCTCGCCGCGGGCCTCGCGGGCAAGCTCGTCGACCCGCTCGTCGTCGCCCTCGATCGCGGCGTACGCGCACTCCGTGACACGCTCCACGGCCGTCCATGCCCAGTTCTGGGCCCGCTCGTCCGGGTTCATGTCTGCGTACTCGGTGAGCAGCGTGGCCGCTGTCTGACACTCGATGAGCGCCGGGTGTCCGGCCGCTGCGGCGAGGGCGGCCGCGTCCTCCGTTTCCTGCCGGGCCGCATCGGCGGGGGCGACTGCGGGGCGGAGCAGGTTCAGGAGTCCTCCGGCATGGGCGCCGCCCGAGAGTTGCGCAATGTGATCTGTCGTCAGAGTGGTCACTTCGTCCGGTTCCTTTCGACGCGCTGAGGGGGGCGCCGGGGCGGCGGTTGCCGCCCCGGCGGGTGCCGCTATGGCTGCGGCTGGCGCGGGGAGGGGATCGACGTGATGGGGCCGGACGGGTGGCGTGGTGCGGAGATTTCCTGGCTCTCGCAGTCACAGACGAGAGCGGCGGTCAGCCTCTTCTGCACAGCGGCGGCTGCCCGCCAGCAGACCGTGACGGGCCAGACGGCGAGCGCAAGGCACCACGCGGCAACGGCAAGGAGGACGGCTGTCCCGCTCGGCGGCCGCGAGTCGCTGTCGTGGATCTGGCGCAGAACGTCGATGGGCATGACGTCGTAGGAGGCGATGACCACGCAGCCCATGACGAGGTAGATGAAGAACAAGGAAATCTCCAGGTGTTGAGGTTTTCTGGTGCGGCCCGGGGGCCGGTGCCGGAAGGGGATTCCCGCCCCCTTTCGACACTGCTAATTCAATCATGTTCCGGGGGTCGGATCAAGACGATTCGTGCAGGTCACATACCGTGTCGCTCCGGCGTCGTTACGCCGCACGACGGCCCCGGTCGGGGGGCTCCCTCGTCGGTCGGGCAGGCGTCAGCCGCCGCGGGCCGTGTCGGGGTGCCGGGCTCGCCGAAGGCGACCGCCGCAGGCGGCTTGGCCTGGCGGCCCGGCGCGGGCTGTGGCCCCCTCGGGGTGCCCGTCCGGCGAGGGAGTCCCCCGACCGCCCCCACCCCCCGCACCACCCACTCACCGACAGGTCGGCGTCCGTCCCCCCGCCCCCTTGGAGAGAGGGCCGGGGGGTGTGGGGGGCAGCGCCCCCCGCGTCACCACAAGGCGGCCTGCACCGCGTCCGCCTCGGGTGCCCGGGCGGTCGCCGCTGCCTGTGCGGGAGCGGGCTCGGGCGCCGCCGGCGAACCGGCCGGGGCGGGCTTCTTCTTCGCCGCCGGACGGGCCGGTGCGGGGCCGTCCTTGGGGCACTCGCACCGGCACCACCACACGCACGGCTCGCCGCCCGGCCGGGGGATGAATTCGGCGACGGTGTGCCCCCGGTGGTTGGTCACCCAGTCCCGGTTACGGTCGACGTCCGGGCCGCCCTTCTGCCGGTGGACACAGATGTCGTGGCGCCCGTTGAGGCAGTTCCAGCAGGTGCCCAGCTCGCACGTGCTCCAGCGGCGGAATCCGAACGGGTACCGGGCCTCCATCTCCTGCCAGTGCGCGGGCCAGGCGTGCTCGCGCACCCAGGCTCCGGCGTCTTCCGGCATCGGCGACGCGTTGGGGACCGGGTCGGTGATGCCCATGATCAGGGCTCCCTGGAGGTTGAGCAGCGGCATGTCCCGCACCCGCTCGCGCTCCTCGGGAGTGAGGATGCGCTGCGGACGCCGGATGACTGCACGGACGACGTCCGCGGACCGCTGCTCGCGGACGGAGCGCGGGGCGAACAGGCGCCGCAGCAGGGGCTGGTCGGCGCGCGCCGCCGGCGGCGTCGGCACCGGCGCCGCTGCGGGAACAGCGGCCGCGGGGGCGGGTGTGGTCTCCGTCGGGACCGGGTCGTCCGCGCGCCGCTCCTCGCCCTTGAAGTAGCGCCCCTCGGACATCAGTGGGTAGCCGCCGCCGCGCTTCGGGATCGGGGGGAGCTTGGTGTCCTTCGCGACGGGCTCGATGACGCCCTGGCGCTCCGCGCGCCACAGCAGACGGCGCACCCGCTGACCCGTCGGCGACATCACGAGGCAGCGGCGGCCGTTGCCGTCCAGGCGTACGTCAAGCAGTCCGGCCGCCCACAGCCCGGTCACGCGCGCCCGGGCGATCCGCTTGTTGACGTCCCATCGGTCCGGGACGCAGTCCAGGGCCCAGAACCCGTCGTCGTACTCCGCCACTTCGGCGTGCTCGGTCCAGCTCAGCACGGTGCGCTGCGCGTCCGAGAGCGGCCAGCGGTCCAGCTCGGCGATCTCCTCCGTGGTGAGCAGGTCGTCGGCCAGGCGGTGCGCCTCCTCGTAGTGATCGTGGGCCGCCCGGGCCGCGTCGCTCTTGTCGTTCCACTCGCCGGGCAGCTCGGTGTACATGCCGCCGGTGCACCGCCCGCACCGGATGGCCCACCAGTCGCTGTACCGGGTCGACGGCAACGGCAGGAAGTACATCCCCGTCGGCAGCGACGGCCCGGCCTTGACCGGCGCCGCGGCGGGCTCGGTAGCCGCCGCCGGCGCGTCCTCGCCCCGGGGTTCGGCGGCCGGGCGGGGCGTCTCGGCACCGGGGCGCAGCCCGCTGCCGGGGCAGTCGTCGGCCGCCGCGCGGGTGGCCTTGCGGGAAGCGAGGACACCGGCCACGGTGACCTCGTGCAGCCCGCAGCAGGGGCACCGGCCGGTGCCCTCCTCCACGGCGGGCGCGGGGGTCTCGACGCCGGGGCAGTAGCCGCCCTCGTCCTCCCACTGCTCGGCGGCCTCGCGCGCGGCACGGGCCTCCTGCTCGACGAGCGTCACCGGGCGCCGGTAGCGGCCCACCCCGTGCTCCAGGGCGGGCAGACGGCGGGCCGCGGCCTTCTTGTCGTCCATGCGCTTGTACCGCTTCGCGACGCGGGCGTAGCGGGCCTCGTACGCTGCCTTGTCGCTCTCATACAGGCCCGCCGGATGCAGCCGCGCAAGCTCCAGGGTGACCTGCCCCATCGGCGTGGCCACCAGGACACGGACACCGTCGGCCGCGTCGGCGACGGCGAGGAATCCGGCGGCGCGCAGGTCCTGCGTCCGCTCCCGGCTGACCTTGCGGCCGCCGCTCCACACGCCGTGCTCGGCGGCCTGCCGCACCTGCCCGTCACGCTGGTACAGGCGGCCGGTCTCCGCGGCCTCCAGGACCCGCACGTGCCCGGCGGTCCACCCGAGCAGGGGCACGGCGCTCTCGGCGAGGTAGGCGTTCATCCGGGCCAGGTGCCGGTTGTCGGCGTCCATGCCGGTGGCGGCCCGCTCCTCGGCCTCCTGCTCGGCCTCGGCGCGGCGCCGCGCGCTCTCCCGCTCGGCGTGCTCCTCGGGCGTGAGCTTGCGCTCCAGCTCGGTGCGCAGCGCGGCGGCCGTCGCCTCGACCCCGGCGGCCTCCTGGGCGCGGACGGCGTAGTCGACGGCGCCGCTGGCGCAGTAGCGCAGCGCGCTGTCCGGCATGCTCGGGTCAGCCGCCCACTGCTCCGCCCGGGCGGCGTGGCCCTCGGCCTCGACGGCCTCCTGGTGCACCGCGTGCATGACCTCCTCCCGGTGGGCCTCGGTGCGGGAGGTGCTGCGGCACGCGGCGCTGAGCGCCATGTCGTCGGCTGCGGCGGCGAGTTCGGCGGCCTGGCGGGCCACCCGGAGGCAGGTCTCGGGGGTGGGCTCCCCGAAGTCGGTCTCGGTCATCGGGCCGTCCTTGTCGTTGAAGTTCTCGGTGGTGCCGGTCCGGGATTCCCACCCTTCCGACACCGCTAATTCAATCAAGTCACAGGGTGTGGGTCAAGGCGAAAGCGCAGCTCAGGTCTGCTTCTCTGACCTTTTCCCAGTGCGTTCCGACGGCTCACGTCCGCCCGGTCGGGGAGGGTGCCGACCGTGCGCGTCGCGGCCGCCGGTCAGCCCTGTCTGCGGGCCTCGGTGACGGCGCGCTTCCAGGTGCTCAGGCCTCCGCCGTGCTGCTCGGCGAGGGCGGCCGCGGTCTCCCCCGCCTTCCGGCCGGGCGCGGCGGCCAGGGCCTCGACCGCCAGGGCGACCTTGGGGTCCGGGCCCTTCGCCGGCGTGCGGCCGGCCGTTCCGGCCCGGGGCCCGGCGTCGGCGTACGCCCACAGCTGCCGCCGGGTGCGGTACTCGCGCACGCGGCCGCTCTCCAATTCCTCCTCCCGCGCGGGGGCGGGCCACCCGGGCGGCGGATTGTCGCGGTAGTGGCTGATCGCGCTGACGCTGATCCCGAGGACCTTGGCCTGGTCCGCCGGGGGAAGCTCCTCGTCGGCGTTGCCGCTGTAGTCGACGCCGTTGCGCTGCCGCCGGTGCTCGGCGTGCCAGCGCTCCCAGACCTCCAGGTCCCAGTACAGGGCGCGGTCGATCCGGCGGGCGGGCGGGTGGCCGTTGCTCTCGCGGTCCGCCCACAGGTTGCGCAGGGTGGCGTCCCCCTTGTACCCGGCGCGGGCGGACAGCTCGGCCCGAGTGGCGTACGGCCGTCCGTCGATGGTCTTCATGAGTGCTGCTCCTCTGTGTGTGCGGGACGCGTCTACCATGTTGTCGTGCTCGGTTGGTGGCCTGTTGAGGGCCTTCGGTGGCCGGGCCGTTGCGGCCGACGGGATTCCCACGCTTTTGCGCCCCGTCGGCCGCCTTGCGTTTCCGGCCGGCGGGGCGCCGGCCCGATGGTCGCGAAGTGGCGCCGCCACGACCGGTGGCCAGCCGGGCCCGGGTGATCCGGGTCCGGCTGGCCGTGCGAGCGGCGGGGCGGAGCTACTGGCCGTAGGCGGCGATCAGTTCGCGGACCTTGGCGTCACCGACGCACCCGGCGGGCGCCCCGAACTCCGAGGACGCCGGGTGCCGGTGGGTACTGGGCTGCTCACCGTTACGGCCGCGCTGGTGGGACCAGTAGCGCGGGCCCTGCCAGCCGCACAGTTCGCACTCCTGCCACCACGGGTTGTCGCTGCCCGGAAAGCCGCTGTACGGCTTCCAGCGGTGCAGCGCCACCGCGGCCATGACCTTCTCCGCGGCCTCGACGTTGCGGGGGCTCTGCGGCATCCGCGGGTGCAGCAACGGCACTTCGCCGTCCAGCACCGGCACGGCGGCCGTCACGTCGGCCAGGGACATGGCCGTGATGCGACCGGCCGCGTACTCGGCGGCCACCTGCCCGGCCGCCGACAGTGCGGCCGCCCGGGGAACGCCGCGGCGGCCCTTCTCAGGACGGCCAAGGTTGTACTCCCCCTCGCTAGTGAGGGTGAGCCAGTCGCGGTGCCAGCGGAAGACGGCACCGATCACGGTATCCGTGCCGATCAGGACGGGGTAGCGCTGCTCCCAGTCCGGTTCGCCGAGTCGGTACGCCAGGGTCGTGGTGGTCATGTCGTGCCCTTCGTTGAGGTTGAGCGGTGTCTGGCGGCCGTGGGTCAGCGGCAGGTCGGACGGCCGTAGACCATGCACCCGTGCCGCAGGTGGGTCATGGACTCCAGGTGCTCCTCGCACATGCGTGGCGTCCACAGGCACAGCGGGGAGATCGGGAAGTAGGTGCACTCCTCGGGGCGCTCCTGGGCGGCGAAGGCGTCCTCGTAGTCGCCGTACAGCTCCCCGTCGCTGCTGCCGTCGGCGATCCGGATCGCGAGCCACCCGCGGGTGCCGCGCCCCAGATGGCGGTCGATCTCGTCGCCCATGCGGACGGCGGCGTTGAACGCCGCGAACTCGCGGCGGGCGGCGTGGGCGTGGCTGCTGGTGGTGGTGGTCATGAACGTCTTCCAGTCGTTGAGGTTCTTCGGTGGTGGGCACCGGCGGGGAGCGGGATTCCCGCCCCGCTCCCCGCCGGTCGTGTCACTCCGGCCGGGCGTCGTGTTCGATCCCGTGCGCCTGGTAGCGGCCGATGTACCGGCCGCCGAAGGTGACGCAGCAGTACCACTTCGTCGGCGCGTACTCGAAGGTGAGCCAGCCCTGGACCACACCGTCCTGCGGAAGCTGCCAGGGCCCTTCTCCGGCCCGCTTCACCTTGTCGCCCTTGGTGAAGCCTTCGCGGCTGTCCATGCGTTCGACCATTGCGAGGCACCTTTCGTTGAGGTCTTCGGTGGTGCCGGTCCGGGATTCCCGCCCCGTTCCGACACTGCTAATTCAATCAAGTCTCGGGCTCAAGGTCAAATCGAAACAGCAGCTCAGACGGCCTTTTTCGGCGTCTCGCCCGGCGTCCGCACGCCGCACGACGGGCCGGTCGGGGGATTCCCTCCGCGGCGGGGCAGGCCCCGCCGACCACGGGCCGCGTCGGGGGGCAAGCCCGGGATCAGCCGCGAAGCGGCCCGGGCTTGCGGCCCGGCGCGGGCCGTGGTCCCCTCCGGGTGCCCCGTCGCGGAGGGGGTCCCCCGACCACCACCCACCCGCCACCACCCACCGGCCGCAAGATCAAAAACGGCGCCCCCACCCCTCTGTGGAGGGTCGGGGGGTGCGGGGGGCGGAGCCCCCTGCGTCACCACCGACGGCAGACACCCGGCCGGAACGCCGCACCCCCACCCTGTTGTGCCGAAACAACGGGGCGGGGGTGCGGCAGGATGTGTTGTTGGGTCGACACAACGAGGACGTCAGCCGTCGTGGTCCTCGCGCCATTCCCTCATCGCCTTGGACAGCGTGGCGGGTGCGACGCCGACCCGGTCGGCGAACTTCGCCTGGGAGGGCGTCGGCTGCTCGCTCTCCTTGGCCCGGAGGAAGTCCTCCGCGAGGCGCCGGCGCCCGGCGCGGTCCTCGGTGTACGGGCCGCCGGGCTGTTCGCGGGTCTCCCCCGCCGCGACACCGACGGCGCCTTCGCGGTACCCGTTCGCACCGTTCACGGTCGGCCCGGGTCCGTACGCTGAGGTGTTCACGCCGAGGGCCCCGGCGTTCGCGCCCACCAGTTCGCGGTCGGCCCCGGCCGCGAACCCGTCCGGGTGGTACGGAGCGGGAACGGCACTCCTGACGACCGCCCGCGAGGTTGCGGCTGCGGGTACCGTCGCGCGTTCGCGGTGCGAATCGCGCAGGTCAGAGCCGATCACCGGGGCCGGATCGGCGGCCGCGACCGGCAAGCGTTCGCTCATCGGCTCCCAGGACGTTCGCGCTGTCTCCATGTCGACGAGGGGACCGTTCGCGGCCGCCGGGTTCATCGACATGTCGTTCGCGGGTCCCGCCTCCTCGGCGTACGCACCGCCGTTCGCACCGTTCGCACCGTTCGCGGGACGGCCGCCGGGGGCGAGGGCTTCACGGTCGGCCTTCGCACCGTTCGCGGTGAGCGCGTGGGCGGCGTTCGCGGTCGGCAGGTCGACGTTCGCGATCAGGTGCGCGGGGATCGACAGGCCCCGGCTCGCGTCGCGCATGGCCCTCAGCTCGAACGGCCGGGCCTCCTTCTTCCACTTCCTGCCGTACCTCTCGCGCAGCTCGTCGCGCAGGGTCAGCCGGTCCCGCTCCAGGTCCAGCGCGGCGGAGCGGGTGTAGACCTCCCACAACCGCATGCGCCGCCACACCCCGAAGGTGGAGAAGGGGGCGAGGAACCAGCGGGCCAGCCCGAGCGGCTCGTACTCGTGGCCGTCGGCGATCCGGGCCCGGCGGGCGATGGCCCGGCGCAGGGCCTCGGTGATGACGACGACCAGCCCGGGCATCGTGGCGTGCGCGGCGGCTTCGACGTAGTCCATCCACCCGACATTGCCGTTCGCCGGCCAGCCGCTGGATGCGTTGAAGACCACCGTGGCGACTGTCAGCACCCACGCGAACCACCGCAGGATCGGGGCCGGGGTGCGGATCGCGCACAGGAACAGGTCGGCTGCGATCAGGCCGATGATCCCGACGTCGATGCCGACGGGGAAGACGTAGGAGAACCAGCCCCAGCCCCAGTCGAGTGCGAGGTCGCGCACCGAACGGTAGGAGCCGGTGAAGCCGATGACCGCGAGGGCGGTGGCGTTGACGGCGACGACGGCGGCGGAGGCGAGTAGACCCCCGCGGATCGGGACCAGGACGTCGCCGTCGACTGCGGCGCGGCTGGCGGGTATCGGTGATCGTCGTTCTGCGCCGGGCACCGCGTGCGTGGTCACGGCGGGCACTCTCCTCGTTCTCGTGGGCAGGGGCGATCAGCACGGTACGCCGATGTGGGTGACTGGTGATGCCGCTGGTGCCGCAGAGTACGAACAAACCCCCGCCGGCGGACCGGCGGGGGCGTCTCGTGCAGGAGGTGACGGGCAGTCACCCGGCCCAGACGATGTCCAGCACGTATAGGTACTCGCGGGGGCGGTTGACGAAGTAGACGACGGTGAGCGGGCCGACGCCGGCGCGGCGCAGGTCCGGCCCTTCGGAGTCGGTGGGGTCCCACTGCGGCCAGCCCCACGGCTGGCGGGAGGCGATGTCGAGCACGTCGCGCACCATCTCCTGTACCTCCGGCTGGAGCTGGGCCAGTACGGCGGAGGCGTTCGGGGACAGCCGGGCGGGCCAGGCCGTCACCCGCGGGCCCCGAGGGCGTCTTCCAGCGGGATGCCGTCGGAGGTGTCCATGCCGCCCGCGAGGAAGGCGGCGACCGCTGGGGCGGTGTCCAGGCGGCCGGTCCACTCCCGGATCGCCTCGTGCAGCGGGGTCAGGTCGTAGGTCTGGCGGGCCGTCTCCAGGGCGTGGTTCCAGTCCCGCTCGAAGGCGGGCAGCCAGTGCGCAGCGCGCGCGTGCCGGCTGATGCGCTCGCGCAGCTGCGCGGCGGCCGCGGGAGACGGCGGCGGTGCGGGCTGGTGGACGGGCTGAGCAGTCATCGCACGGGTCCTTCCGGTGTCTGGGTTCGAGTGTGGCGGGCCGCGGCGAGGGAGTCGAGAACGGCGGCGCAGGCCTCGGCGAACAGAGTGGTGAACGGCTCCCCTTCGCCTTCGACCTGCTGGCACTCCCACCGGGCCGACGCCACGAGGTCCGCCAGTTCACCGGCGGCCGCCGGCTCCAACCGCAGCGCGCCGCCGGAGCCGGTGCCGCAGCGGGGCGAGACCTTCCTGAGCCAGGTGGGCAGCCCCCCGGGGTGGCACACGGCGAGGGCGGCGTGCAGAACGCCGGGCGCCGCCACGGTGACGGTCGCCGGGCGGGTGGTGGTGGCCTCGCTCATGTGCTTTCCTCCCTGGCGGGCGCCGGGGCCGATGCCCCCCGCCCCCCCCCCCCCCCCCGGGGGGGGGGGCCCAAAACCCCCGCCAGGCGGCGGAGAGCGGGCAGAAGTAGGAGGTGTTTATGCCGGCGGGCGG
>NZ_JBHTZS010000031.1:0-19544 GCF_042790125.1 Streptomyces scopuliridis | reverse complement strand
CCCCACGCACCACCCGAGGCGCCCCCCCGCCATGACCACGTGGGCGGGGGGCGGTGGGTGGGGTCCACCCGCATAAGGTGGAACCGCACGTGGTGCTGCCACAACCCCGCCCCCGGTTGGGCCCGCCCCGCCCCCCGCGCCCCCGCCCCCCGCCTCGGTCGGGTCGGCCCTACTCCCCGAGCAGGTCGGCGATCTGCGGTCCGACGTATTCGTTGATGAGCCGGGCGGCGGTCTCCACGGCCAGCTGCGCATCGTCCACCAGCTGCTCGGCGCCGCCGGAGGGGACGAACAGGTCCCAGTCCTTGGCGGGCACGAGCATCGTGGCGGACGCCAGGACGGCCGTCCGCTTGATGTACGCGGGCACCCACAGCTGGCGGTACCTCTCGCCGCAGCCGTACGGGGCCTCCCAGTCGCCCACCTCGTAACCGGGCCGGTGCTCGCGGGCGAGCGCCCGGTGGCTCAGCGCCATGACAACTTCCAGGACCGGGTCGCCGTCCTCGTCGCGGGTGAACGTCAGCTTCGGCAGGTCGGGGCGGATGTCGATGTAGCCGGGCGACATCACCGGCGGGGTGGCGATACGCCACGCCCACGCGGTGAACTCTGCGCGGTCGGTGCGGTCTTCCTCGTCCAGTTCCGCCGTGCGGGCGCTGATGTACGAGCCGAACCGGCTGCCGCTGCGGGTGTCGGCGTTGCGACGGTCGTACTCGCGGTCGACGCGGACGAGGGTGGTCGGGTTCCAGTCGGACATGGTGGTGCTCTCCCTGGTGGATTGGGGGTCAGCTGCGGAAGGGGTTGCCGAGTTCGCCGCGGGCGACGGCCCGTACGACGGCGGCGACCTCGGCGGCGCCGGCGGTGGTGGCGGGGGCGGCGATGGAGATGACCGACGCGCCGTCGGCGTTCATGCTGATGTCCCAGCCGCCGTTGGCGTAGATGCCGACGATGAGGTTGGCGTCCCCGTGGAGGCCGCCGCGGGGCGTCCGGGGAAGCCGCTTGACGATCGTCATGTTCTTGCGCGGCCCGGGCTCGACGCTCATGCCGATCTCGGCGGAGGACAGGGCCGCGATCAGGTCCTGGCACAGAGCGGTGACCTCTTCGCCGGTCCGCTTGGGGATGGGCCCCCTGGTGTGGGTGCGGGCGGTCACGCCGAGCACGCCGTCGGGCAGGCTGACTGCCCATCCCCACTCGCCGCGGGGAACTCCGCGCCGTTCGCCGGTGGCCCACATGTCGTCCAGCAGCGAGGCGGCCTCCTTCACGACGCTCGGCGCGTACAGGGCGCGGTCGCTGGCGGCGGCCTTCTCCACCGCGGCGTACGCCTCGGTGCTCGGCTCGGTGCCGGTGCTGGTGTCGGTGCTCATGGACTTCCCTTCGTGGTGGAGCCCGGGGCCGTCGGCCCCGGGCTCCATGCTGTCGTGCCGTACGGGCAGTGCGTGGCGGGATCGGCTACTCCCGCCACGCACGGGGTTGTTCAGTCGCCGTCGGTGACGGTGACGCTGGTGATGTGGTCGGCCTCGAAGGGCAGGTCCTCGAAGTGACGGGCGGTCTCGTTGTCGCTGACGGTGGTTTCGGTGGTCTCGCCGTTGACGTCGACCACGGTGACCTTCATAGCCATGCCGTGTCCTTTCGTGAGTGGGTCAGGCGCCGGGCTGGCCGGCGGCGATCCAGGCGGCGTACTCCTGGCGGACGTACGGGCGCTGGCTGGGGTCGAACTCGGTCGACCGTGGCCCGTGCGGCCCGGCGATCAGCGCCGGGTGCCGGTGGTCGAACTGAGCGAGGGCGAACGCGGCCCGGACGGCGGCGCCGCGGGCCCCGGTGCCGGGGTCGTCGACGGCCATGCGGTCCATGAGGGCGGCCCGGCGCAGAAGGAAGATGCGGTCGGCGGCCGCGGCGCCGGGCGCGGGCGGCCCGGTGACCATCCCGTCGCGGCGGCCGTCGCGGACGGCACCCATCTCCATGACCTCGTGCATCTCGCGACGCAGGCCCGGGGCGTCGGCGTAGGCCTCGGACGGGGTCGGGGCGTCGAACCCGTCGCCGGTGTCGGGGTTGACCGCGATGCTCACACCGCCTCCCGGGTGGTGGCGCCGGCGCCGCAGCGGTCGCACCGTACGACGTCCTCGGGGAAGTCGTCGTCGTAGACGGCGAGCAGGTCCATCGGGCTGCGCACCGGCACCCAGGCCGGGCCGGAGCAGCCGCCCAGGCAGGGCACCTGCGCCTCGAATCCCCAGTCCACCGGGTCGGGGAACCAGGTGCGGTAGGCGAGGGTGATCTCGTCGCCGCCGACCGTGAGGGCTCCGACCGGGTCGTGGTTGGGGCGCAGCTGCGTCCAGCGGAAGGCATCTGCCAGGTCCTCGCCGAAGAATCGGCGGGCCAGCACCCGGCGGGCGCGCTCGGTGTGATCGCCGTCGGCCTGGTGGTCGGCGTGGTCGCGGTCGACGGAGCGCTGGAGCAGAACCCGCAGCCGCATCAGCCGGTCGTCGGTGACGACGTGGTCGAACCCTTCGGCGCGCAGGCCGGGGCGGGCGGCGGCGATCTGCTGGTACTGGTGGCGGATCACGGCCTCGGGCACGCGCCGGTTGCCCGGGCGGCGGGCGTTGCGGGCCAGGCACTGCTCCAACGGCGCGGTCATCACGACGGCGGCCGCGGGCAGCTGGCGGGCGTGGGCCGCCTCGATCAGCCGCTTCCTGACGTCGAAGCGGGTGTTCGTCGCGTCTACCACACACGTTAATCCGCGGGCGAGGCGTCGCTCCAGGACTGCGTCCAGCAGGAACACCGCGTCGGCGGTGGCCTCCTGGTCCCCCGCGTCGGCAGAGACGACCCACCGGTAGGAGTCGAGTTCGAGCCGGTAGTCGGCGGGCCAGGTGCGGGTGAGGGTGGACTTGCCGGAGCCGCTCGCGCCGATCATCACGATCACGGACGGTTCGGGGATCGGGTTCATGCCGGGGATCTCTCCTGTGTTCTCGGGTTCGGAGGGCCCCGGGGGCGGCCGGTGGGTTCCTTGGCCGGGATGGCGGCCGCGCCCCGGGGGTCGTGCGGGGCGGGTCAGCTGACGGCGGCCAGCTGCGGGACGTTCTCGCGCCGGCGCCAGGCGTCCAGGACCTTCTTCGGGATGCGGGCCCGGTCCTGCACGTCGTGGCCGTTCTCACGGGCCCACGCACGGACGACGTTGGGCTCGTAGTCCCGCTCCGGGCGCTTGCGCTTGGTGCCGACCGGCTCGGGCTGGAGCGTGTTCTTACGGGCGCGCAGTTCGGCGAGGCGTTCCTCCAGCCGGTCCTCCTCGCTGGTGATCTTCTCCAGCTCGGCGTCGACGATGCGGCGCTCACGCAGCGCGGCGAGGACGGCGGCCGCCTGCTCGCCGTCGGCGCGGACCTTGGTGTCGTCGTGGGCGGCGGCCCACGCGAGCAGCGCGGCGACCTCGGGCATGGCCTCGGTGACCGGCTCGGGTGCCGGGGCCGAAGCGGGCTGCTCGGTGGCGGTGATGATGGCGGTGACCTCCTCCTTGGAGACGTTCAGCTCGGCGGAGATCTGGTCGGGGGTATAGCCGTCCCGGTGCATGGACCGGACTACCGCGTCGTAGGCGTTCACCTGGGTTTTCTCCTTGCTGCGGGGGTGGATTCGACGGGGTGGAAGCTGGGGGACGGGCGGCCGGACGACGTCCGGCTGTACCTCGTCCAGGAGGCGGCGGAGCGCGGCGACGGTCATGCCGCGAGCGCGAAGCGCAGGCGCTGCGGGAGGCCGCGCAGGGCGGCGAACAGCGGAGCCAGCAGCAGGCGGCGGCCGCGGCGGGTACGGCCCTTGACCCGGTACATGGCCTGGTCGGCGGCCTTGAGCGCGGCCGACAGGGTCGGCTCGGGGAGGGCGGCGAGCCTGGCGGCGCCGACGGAGGCGCCGACGGACAGCTTCACGCCCTGGTGCTCGACGGGCTGGCGCAGCAGCTCGGCGAGGTCGGCGATCCGGTCGTCCAGGCGGGCGTCGTCGTCGACGACGACCACGAACTCGTCTCCCCCGAGCCGTCCGGCGACGCCGTGGGCGCCGCACCAGGCGGTCAGCCGCGCGCCCGCGCTCTCCAGGACGGCGTCGCCGGCCGCGTGGCCGTGCACGTCGTTGACGGCCTTGAAGCCGTCCAGGTCCGCGAGGAGGACCGCGGCCCGGGGGCGGCGGCGGATGGTCCGCTCGGCCCGGCGGGTCCATCCGTCGCGGGTCCACAGTCCGGTCAGCGGGTCGCGGCGGGAGCGGTCCAGACGCCGGTAGAGGCGGCTGGCGTGCAGCGCCCACCCGGCTGCCAGGAAGAGGACGGCGAGGGTCTGCACGATGTACACCGAGTTCGTCATGCCGCCCGCCTCATCGCGTTGCGGCGGACGGCGTTGCGCTCGGTACGGGTCGTGCCGCCCCAGACTCCCTCGCCGGCCAGGTGCGGGTTGGCCAGGGCCCACGACAGGCAGTCGGCCAGGGCCGGGCACGTGTAGCAGAGCCTCTTTGCAGGACCGGCGTTCACGCCCTGCTTGGGGAACCAGAAGTCCGGGTCCTGTAGGCACGGTTCGGTGCCGGTGATCTCCGGGTACGGCACCGAAGGGTCGGCCAGCGGAATCGCGATGACCGGAGTCGGCTTACTGTCTGTTTTCTGGGCCATGATGGTCAGTGCCCTTTCCTCTGTAGGGGATTCGGGTGGCCCGGGGCGGGCGCATTGCTTGGTCGTGGTGCCGCCCGCCCCGGGGCGGATCTACAACAGGGCTCGTGCCAGACGACCCTTAGCCGTCAGCGCGGGTCCGGTGCGGTGCCGCCGGCGGGCACGCGGCCGACGACGGAGTCCAGGACCTCCCACACCCGGGCCCCGGCGGCGGCGCCGTACTCGGGGGCGGCGAGGGTGACCCGTACGGCGCGGAAGACGTCGTCCAGGGCGCCGGAGCCGATGCCAGGCCAGATGATGTGCCGCAGGTTCGCGCCGTCGATGTAACCGCCGAAGCTGGTGTAGGGGCGGCCGTCGCGCAAGGTGACGGTGATGCCCCTCTCGCCCGTGTCGAGCGTGTCGGCGATCTCGATGTCCAGGCCCGCCTCGTAAGCGGCGTCGGTCAGGGCGCGCAGCAGGTCGTAGTCGCGGACCAAGCCCTCGACGGCGGCCTTCTGCGACCAGATCAGCCCGTCGTACCCGGGCCCGGGGTCGATGCCGGGCTGAGAGCCGATGGTGACGTACCCGGCGCGGTTGGCGGCCGCGAGCGTCGGGATCAGCTCGGAGGTCTCCTCGTCGGGTCCGTAGCCCGGCATGTATCCGGGCCAGGAGGAGATCTCACCCTCCAGCCACCGGGCCATCAGCCCGCCGAGGTCAGCGACGCTCGTGGTCGCCTTCCACGCGCGCCGGTCGGCCCGGCTCATCCACGGCAGTCGTACTTTCACGGCAGGTCCTCCAGATCGGTGAAGCGAAGCGGGCGAAGTGCGGATGGTGCTGGCCGGATCTCCAAGGCCCGCGTGCGGGACGCGGGCCTTGGGCTACCGGTCAGCCGGTGGTCGCAGCTTCGACGTCCTCGCCGTCGGTGGCCTTGGCGAGCGTGACCGCCGCCCCTTCGGTGTCCGTCTCGGGGAGCTCGCCGATGTCGGCCGCGCGGGGAAGGCGCTCGCCCCGGTCGACCAGGGCAGCGTCCAGGTAGCGGGCGGCCTCGTCCTCCGTGATCTCCATCTGGTACCGACCGAAGGCCAGCGCCACGAGGTCGGCAGGGACGGCGGCCCGCTCAAAGGGGCTGACCAGGATGGATGCGGCGCGCATGAGGCGCTGGTGCCGCGCGCGCTGACGGTACTTCTTTCCAAACATTGGTGGGGTCTCCTTCACGAAGCGACAGGTCAGGCAGTGCGGCGCTCGGTGTCGATGTCGTCCTTGACGACGTGCAGCGGCGGGAGCTGGCCGGTGGCGCGGAGCATGGCCATCGGGTCGAGCGGGCCGTCGGCGAGGGCCGCGCGGTGCGCGCGGGCCTCCTCGATGGCGGTGGCGGCCGCGGTCTGCTCGCGGGCCACCTCGATACGGGCGTTGGCGTCGATCTCCGCGATGGTGATGTCCGCGGTGCGGTCCACCCGGAGCGCGGCCATCTCGTTGGCGTGCGCGGTGGCCACGCGGCGGTCGTCGCGGCGGGAGCGGGCGATCAGGGCGCAGGACGCGATGACGGCGACGATCCAGATGATCAGGGCCGGGGCGATCGGGTCGGCGTAGACGCCGACCGACAGGGCGCCGAAGGTCAGCGCCATGGAGGAGAAGACGGCGCTGGCCGTCTCCTCCTCGTTCTTGGCGGCGAAGTAGCCGGAGGCGGCCCCGAAAGCAAGCATCAGCCCGGCGGCGCCGACGCTGTGCTCGGCGCCCTGGGCGTTCCAGACCCGGGCCAGAGCCAGCAGCGTGCCGGCGGCCACGGTGGTGCCCGCGTAGGCGCGGTGCTCGCTCAGGAACTCGGCGGGACTCTTCGGGGCGGGCATCTGGCCGGGGGCCGGGTTCTGCTTGGACATCGGGGGCTCCTCGCGGGCGGTTCAGTCGGTGGAGGCGGGGGTGCCGGTCTTGGCCCTGGCCTCGGCCTGGGCCCGTACCTCGATCAGCTGGCGGCGGACGTACTCGCGCTTGTAGCCGATGGCCTCGCACGCCTCGGCCTGCTTCAGCTCGCCGCTGTCGATCGCGGTGGCCACGCCGGACCAGAACTCGAAGTCGGCGTCGTCCTTGCGCCGGTCGCGGGTGACCTTCGCGGCCGCCAGGCGCTTCTGGGCCTGGCGTACGCGCTCGGTCTCGGCGGCCTTGTCGGCGTCGGACTTGGTCATGACTGCTGCTCCTTCGGGTGGGGGAGGATGGGTTCTCCTCCTGCTCCGGTCCGGAGCGGGTTCGGGGCCCGGGGCGGCCGGCTGATTCCTTGGCCGGGATGGCGGCCGCCCCGGGGTGAAGTCAGGCGGTCTTGCCGGACTTCTCGCCGACATGGCCGGCCGCTCCGCGTACGCACAGTGCGGCGTTGTAGGCGGCGGACGCCTCGTCCTCTTCGCCCTCCTCGTCGTAGAGGTCGCCGATCGCACCGAGCAGTTGCTCAACGGCGGGCAGGACCCTGCTGCACTGGACGGCGAGCCTCACGTCGTCGTGGTCGGCGCCGGTACGGACGTCGCGGGCGATCTGCTGAATGTCCTGGGCGATCTCCCACAGGTCATCGCCGTCGCGGGTGTCGGGGTCGATCCGGTCGGCGATGTCGTACGCGAAGCTCTCGATCAGCCGGGCGGTGCCCCACGCGGCCAGGATCAGCAGGATCGCCACGTTCTCGGTGACGTTCAGGACCGGGGCGAACTCGGTGACGTCGTTGACCATCCAGGCGGCGACGGCAACGGTGACGGCTCCGACGGTGACGGTCCCGACGTGGTCGCCCACCAGGCGCAGGACGTGGGTGGTGCGGCGCAGGGCCCGGAGGGCGCGGCCGCTGCCGTCGGCGGAGTTGAGGTGCTGGATCGCGGTCATGAGCGGGGTTCCTTCCCGTTGGTGTGCGGCTCCCGTTCGGGTGCCGCACTTCTATGATGCCTACATTTTGTAGGCCTGTCTAGAGTGTGCCTACTTTTTATAGGCCGCATTTTGTTTTGGCTGGTCAGGCGGCGTTGGCGCCCGGGACAGCGGGGGCCGGGACCGTGGCATGGGCCGCGACCGCGAGGCGTGCGACGAGTTCGTGGGCGGTCTCGCCCGCCTCTCGCAGCGCCTGGACCAGGTCGGCGTCGCCGAGCGCCGCGGCACTGGTGGTCAGGGCGTCCAGGTAGACGGCCGCGTCGTACATGTCGCCGCGCAGGTCGATCAGGCCGGGCTGGTAGGCGGACACGCTGCTCAGGCTGGCGGCGTCGGCCAGGTGCTCGGGCATGTGCTCCTCGCGCAGCTGCTCGACCTGCGTGTCGAGCGCCGCCGCGAGTTCCTCGGCGCTCTCGTGCGCCCAGGTCTTCCCCATCAGGAGGGCGGCCAGGGCGGTGAGTTTGGTGGGGACCTTCACGGGTGAACTCCTTGTCGGTTCGGGTCCGGCCGGGGTGACCGGGCGTTCCCGCCGGAGCCCGAACTCTGTGAGTCCCGAAGTACGGGAGTTACAGAGTTCGGGATTCAGCGGGAGCGCCGGGGCTACTTGCCGGGGAGGTTGAGGGTCGCGGCGACGATGTCGGCGTGGTCGAACGCCAGGGGCGGCAGGCTGTCGGGCCGCCACCAGCGGGCGGTGCGGGCGTCGTCCCCGGCGGCGGCCTTGGTGTCGGCGGGGACGACGGCGAGGTACGCGACGGTCACGTACCGGCCGCGCGGGTCGCGGCCAGGCTGGTCCCAGACGCCGATCTGGCGCAGTTCCTCGGCGGCGACGCGTACGCCGGTCTCCTCCTCCAGCTCCCGGGCGGCGGCCGCGCGGCTGGTCTCCCCGGCGTCGACGTGGCCGCCGGGCAGTGCCCAGTCACCCTCGAAGGGGTCCCAGTCCCGCTGGATGAGCAGCAGACGGCCGTCACTGGTGACGGTCACCACGTCGGCGGTGTAGCGGATGGTCTCGAACGTCTCGGTCTCGCTCACTTCACAACTCCTGTTTTCTGGCTGGCCAGTTGAACGGTTCACTTGTTGCGGGTAGTGGTGCTGGTGCGGCGCTCGCCCTTGCCCTGGCGGGCGCGCTCCGCGCGGCGCTCGGCGGCAGCCAGGACGGCGGCCGGTCCGGCGCACTCGATGCAGGGGATCGAGATCCCGGGGGCGGTGATCCGGCCGGTGTCCTCGCAGACCAGACAGTTCGGGCCCTTCTTCGGGGCCTGGACGCCGTACGCCTTGCGATAGGCGGACACCGGCGGCGTCTTCGGGGGCTTCGGCTCCGCCGGGCGCCGGCGGGACGTCTTGACCGGCTCGACGCCTCCGGCCTGCATCGCCCAGGCCGTGCGCAGGAGGGCGGCCACCGGGCGCATCGCCTCGTTCCGCAGCCGCTTGCCGGCCTGCTTCTTGGCCTTCCGGACCTCCCGGCGGAGCTTCGTCTTCGCCTTCCGCCGGCCGTACTTGGCGACCTCGACCGCACCCTCACGGATCTCCTTGACGTAGTCGATCGGCGGGGGCGGCTCCTCGCCGAACCCGGCCTCGGTCAGCCACAGCCAGTCGAGTTCCTGCCACCCCGCCCGGAAGCGGCAGTACGCCATCCACTGCGAGACGTCGACGCGGGGCTCGACCCAGGTGTGCCCGACCGGGCAGGCGGCCTCCACCACGGCGTCCGTGCCGGTCTTGTAGGCCAGTCGCAGCCCGGTGTCCGCCTCGCACACCGGGCAGGCGATCACGGTCGGAATCCAGACCCGGCGCCACGCGTGCTCCGGATCCTCGACGACGTAGCGGAAGCGGCGCTCGAAGAACAGGTAGTGGTCGCCCCCGTCGGGGTTGAGGGGGCGCCACGGGCTGATCGGCATCGGATCTCCTCAAGGGAACATTTGTGATCTTCCGGACGTAACAGGGACTGAACCACGGGAAACGTGCAGGTCAGGGCCTTGGAACAGATCCGGAACGGGGCCCGGGGAGGGGAACATGTTCCGGCCCGGGGCGGGGGTTCCGGTCCTGTTCCGGACCGGTTCCCCCTCGCTGACCTGCATGTTTCCGGGTGTTCCGGAAGCGGGTCAGCCCTCGTCGCCCTCGCCGACGAGCCCCTTGAGGTCGCGCAGCCGGTAGCCCTTGACCGTGCCCTTGGCGCCCTTGGGCCGGTAGGACTCCTTGGCCCACTTCTGGTCGCGCGGGGCCAGGACCTTGCCGAGCACCAGGGCCACGACGGCGCCCTTGGTCATGCGCTCGCCGCCCTCGGTGACGAAGCGGTCCAGGTCCCACAGCTCCGGCTCGATCTCGTGGAGGGCGTCGAACAGCTCGTCCTCCGTCAGGCCGCTCGGGTCGCCGAGACCCCGGTAGATCTTGCGGATCACCTGGAGGAGGACCGGCAGGGTCTCCTCCTCCTGGTCCTCGTCGTTCTCCCACGGCTCGCTGCCGCCCGGGTTGGGCAGCTCGATGCCGCGGACGAAGGCGGCGGAGGCGGCGTCCAGCTGGCACAGCCCGGCCGCCGCGCGCTCGGTGGCCCGCCGGTCGGCCTCCTCGTCGCTGACGATGCAGGCCCGGTACGGGATCGGCTCGCAGTAGTCGGCGCCGGCCAGCGGGTACACAACGGAGGCGTCGTTGACGGCGTCGCCCATCGCGGGCACCAGCCGGTCCGGCCGCCACCCCTCCGCCATCGCGCCCTTGCCCGCGATCTGCACGATGTCGTCCCGGTCGCAGGCGCCCATCGCCTGCACCGGCACCTCGGCGATCCAGGTGTTCTCGCCGACCTTCTCCTTGGTGACGCTGTGGGTGGCGATATCCAGCACCACGTCGGACTTCGCGGAGGTGAGGAACAACTGACGAACCAGTTCGTCCAGCCGCATCGGCTTCTCCTCGCCCTCTTCGGGCTTGGGGAAGGTCTCGCGCTTGGCCTCCGTGACCAGGGCCGGGAATTCGTCGACGACGACCGTGATACCGGGGTATTCGGGGCTGGCCTCCCAATTCCCGCCCATTTTGCACCGCGTGAACAGCTTGGGCCGGTTCATGCCGATATCCAGGGCCCATTCGAGAACCGTGCGGGCCTCTGCCGGCGTGCGGGCCACGGCCGCCATGCACTTGCGGTACGGGCCGAAGCCCGCACCGTACGAACCGAGGTCGACGCCCACGATGATGCGGTCATTGGTCGCGGTCAGCGCGTCCAGACGGGCACGCAGCACCGTGGACTTCCCCGAGCGGGGCTTTCCGACGGTATTGGTGGTGGTCCGCTTGCCCGGCAGCGCGAGGATACGGCCGGACATGTCGGCACCGATCTGCGCCTTGTGCAGATCGTGCGTCGAAATGGACTTCGGCGCCCGGTAAGGCAATTCCGGGACTGCCTTCCAGGGGTCGTCACCCGGAATACGCAGCGTGCATTCGTTGCGCGCCTGGGCTGACTGCTGGAGCAGCGCCGAATTCGTGCGCACGCCCGGCAGGCACGCCTCCAGCAGGGCCAGACCGTCCGACAGCTTCTCCGGGGTCTGGTTCTTGAGCACGAGCTGGGCCTCGAACCCCCAGTTGCGGGGGTGGACCTGCATGGAGTGGACGGCGATGCCGAGATCCTTGGTCAGCGCCTCGTGCAGCATCGCCTCGAAGGCCCGCGGCGTCATGCCCATCTCGAACCGGTCCGGAAGTCCGGCCTCGACGCGCTCCAGCTCCTCCAGCTGCTCCGGCGACATGTCCGGACGGCGGCCGACACGGGCCAGCACCGCAAGGTTGACCAGCACCCCCGCGCCCAGACCGATCATGCCGTCCATGAACACGAACCCGGCGACGTCGATACCGGCCATCGGCAGGTACGCGGCGGCCGCGCGCTGGAACAGCTTGCTGCGGGCCGTGGAGATCGCCGCGGCGGCCTGGACGAGGGCCATCGACGACTCCTGCTGCGCGACGTCGGCCGCCTTCTTCTTCGCGTCCCGCTGGAGCAGCGCGAACTGGGCCCGGCGGGCCGCCCGCTCCGACTCCCGCGCGAGCATCTCGGCACGCCGCTTGGCGGCGTCGGCGTTCTGGCCCTCGACCCCGCGGACCCAGCGCTGCACGCGCACCCCGCCGCGGATCGTGGTGGGGACGACGCCGCGCGGCGTCCACTGCCGCGCCGCCCACCGGCGGACCCGGCGCCGGGCCTGGCGCTGCACATACGCGCGACGGGCCGTGCGGCCTTCCGGGGTCCGCAGCGTCGGGTGAATCCACGGCGCGTCCCCCTCCGCGTCCTCCCCCAGCTCCCACTCGTCGGCCGTGAACACCGTCCCCTCGACCGGCGCGGGCGCGGGCTTGGTCATATCGACGCGGGCCGCCGGCGCGGCGGGCTCGGGAACCGTGGTGGTGTCGGATTCCTCGGGCTCGGCGTCGACGAAGGGCAGTCGGATCACCTTCGCCATCGCCTCGTCGCGGCCGGTCTTCGCGGTCCGCTCGTCGGTCTCGGTCATGCTGGTCTCGCCTCCTCATCTGGGGGTGGTGAGACGGGGGCGGCCATCGTCTTGGTCGGTGAGGGACCGGCCCCGTCTCGCGCTGTTCGGTTGTTTCAGAACCCGGCACTCCGGGAGTCCGCAAGCTCGGAAGTCCGGGAGTTGCAGACTTACAGACTCCGGAATTCGGCGCGCGTGTTAGCTGGTAGCGGCCAGGTGCAGGACCGGGTCGCCCTTGTGCTCGCGCTCAGCTTCCTTGATCCGCGCACGGCACCAGGTCTCCCCGCGCAGCACCCGCAGCCGCTGCTCCGGCACCTCCTTCTCGAAGTACCGCTGGACGTCCTTCCAGCCCGTCTCCTGGTCCGCGCGGAGCCGCGCGAGGACCCAGTCGCGGGCCGCCTTCTTCTCGGCCTCGGCCTGCTCCGGGGTGGCCGCGCGGGCGGTCTCCGCGGCGAGCGCGCGGGCCGCGCGACCCTGCTTCGAGGCGCCCTCGTCAGCGCCCTTCTGGCGGCCTCGCACGGAGGGGGGGTTGTTGGGCTTGACCTGCTCGTTCGTTGCGCGCGCGCGGGGCGCGCGCGGGCCCTGTGGGGCCTCTCCAGCGGAGACCTCGGCGCCCTTTTTGATCTTCGCAGCGGATGCCTTCGCGCGGTCCGCATGGAGCGCGTTCGCGGGGTCCGCGAGGATCTTCCCGATGGCTGCGGGGTCGATCATCCAGCCCTCGCCGGCGGCCACCTTGCGCACCGGCTCGGCGGGCGCGTCGAACATCGCGAGCGACGCCGTGGGCCTCAGCTCGTCGTGCTTCTCGACGAGACCGGCGACCTTGCCCGCGCGCTTGCCGAAGCGCTTGAGGATGCCCTTCGTCACACCCGGCTCGGCGCCGTGCACCTGGCGCCAGGCCCGGTCCCACGCCTCCGCTTCCGACAGGGGCGGCATCGTCGCCGTGCGCAGCCACGCGGCCCGCCGCACGACGCGCGGGTGCTTGATCCGCCGCAGCAGCGCGATCCGGATCTCCTCCGCACTGCGGCCTCCCACGCGGTGCATCTGGGAGTGGAGGTAGATCTCGAACACCCCGACACCGAACAGCGAGGACGCGGCGAAGACGACCGCGAGTTCGGGCTTGTCCGCGTGGTGCCAGGCGTTGAGCGCAGCCGCGATGGTGGCGAACGTCCACGTCATCACCGAGTACAGCTTCGCGGGCTTGTCGTTCTCGACCGCCCACTTGCGCAGCCACGCCATCGCCCATGTCGCGCCCTCGATGAAGACCGGCACCAGCAGCGCCAGGACCCAGACCACACCGAGGTCGACCACCGCGGAGAACTGGCCGGGGAACGCGAACGCGATGGAGGTGATCACCACGGTCATCACCCACGGCATCGGCGATCCGACCGCGGCCGCCATCCGCTCGTTGCGGGCCTTGCGGGCCGCGGCCTTCTTCTCGCGCCGCTTGCCCTTCTCCTCCAGCTTCTTCGTCTTCGCCGCCTGCTTGCGCAGGTCCTTGCGCTCGGCGGCCTTGTCGCGGGCCTCGGAGATCTCGATGTCCGCCAGGGCGTTGGTGCGGCGTCCCGTGGCCTCGGCCTGGGTGGCCGCCGCGCGCGCCGTGACCTTGTCCATCTGACGGCGGCCCTCGTAGGTCGTCGTCTCCATCAGCGGGTCCTTTCCTGGGCCTGGCCCTGGCGGGCCCGGGTGACGCGAGTGATCGGGTCGGAGATGTTCAGGGAGGTGAGGACCTGCCACGAGTCGAAGTCGGCGCCGGTCCAGTCCGTCATGTCAGCGGTCTGCGGGGCGGCCTCGGCCGGGCGGATGGTCGCCGTGGGGGTCGTGGTCTTCATGCCGCCTCCTTGTCGCGGTAGCCGCCCGCCACCGTGCGGAAGGCGGGGGAGGCGAGGGCGCTCTGCGGGGTGAGGACGGCGTCCAGGGCGATGACCACGAGCGCGATCAGCACCAGGCCGATGCGGGCCATGACGTCCAGCTCGATCCCGAACAGCCAGGCGCCGCCGGCCAGCGCGGCGAACAGCCGCACCCGGCCCAGCATCACGGGCAGCAGGGAGAACAGGACGGCCAGGCGGGGGTTGGAGGTCGTGAAGTTCATGCGGCCCGACCACCCTTCGCGGCGCTCAGGGCAGCGGTGCCGCGACGTGGGAGCGGCACCACGTTCGCCGGCGGGCGGCGGACGCCCAGCGCACGGCGCAGGTGCACGATGTTCTCGCGGTCGATCTCGCTGTCCGGGTCGCTGGTGTCCACCAGGAACTCCAGGAAGTCGGACCGCAGCTCGGGGGGCGCGGCGCGGAGGGCGGCGAAGTCAGTACCGAAACCCATCGCGGCCTCGATGTACTCGCTCTCGCTGCCGACGACGCGGCCTGCGACGATGGTCCTCATAGGGTCGTACCTCTCTACTTGTTCGGCCCTTGCGCGGGTTCTCCGGCTTGGCTTCCAGGCGGCCGGGGGGCCCGCTTTTGACATGGCGGTGCCCTCGAATGAGGGGGTTGAGGCTTTCGCCGGTTTAGGTTGAAACCTAGGTTTCTTCCGGCCGATCTGATGACACACTACCCAGTGAGGGTTGTCAAGAACCTAGATCTAAACGGCGCCGACGACACGCTAGACAAGGCAACGAATCGACGTTAAACCTAGATCTGTCTTAGGGTGATCTCACCTGAGACTTCTACGACGGGGAGACAAACACTCCAATGACCGGTCCGAAGACACCCAAGTGGCGACAGCTCGCCGACGAGGTGCGTCGTCAAATCGAAGACGGCACGTACCCGCAAGGTGGAGCGTTGCCCCAGGTCAAGCCTGCTGCCGAGGCGGCCGGAGTCTCGTACGAGACCATGCGCGCCGCCTACAAGGCACTGGAGTCGGAAGGACTGGTGAGGAGCGTCAAGCGCACTGGGTTCGTGGTGCTGGAGGCGCCTGGCCGCCGACGGGTGACTCGGGGAACGGTCGTCACCCGCGACCCGGCCCGGGGCTACGTGTTCCCTGCGGCCTCCCGCCCCGACGAACCTTGGGAGGTCCACGGCCGCCCCTTCCGCGCGGACGTCCCAGCCCCGGACAGAGTCGCTGATCATTTCGGCATCCCGCCGGGCACTGAGACCCTTCGCCGTCGACGCGTGACCTCGCCCACCGGCGAGCCGCCGTTCCAACTGGTCGACACGTGGATCAGTCCGGATGCAGTGGCCGACGCTCCCCGGGTGGCCGACCCATCGACGGGGCCTGGCGGCTACCTGGACCGACTGGAGGAAGCTGGGCACGGCCCGATCTCCTGGTCGGAGACCATCCGGGTCCGTATGCCTGATCGTGAGGAAGCTCAGCTACTAACCATCGCGATGGTCATGCCCATCCTGGAGACCACGATCATCGGCACGTCCGCGCTGACGAAGCGTCCCATTGAGGTCACCATCAGGGTCATCCCGGGTGATCGGGTCGAGCTGGTCAGCGAGCTGCAACGGTCCCGGGCTGCGCGCTGGCCGATCACCCCGGTCAAGTAGAAGTCGTAGGTCGGCGGCCTCTCCCCTCCAACATCACCCGGTGGGGGAGGAACCGACCAGCAACAAAAGGTGTGTCCCACCCGTTGGACAGCGATGTAGGAAGAAGAGGATGAGTCCCATGAAGCGCAACCAGCCCCCGTAAACGCCGCGACGGCCGTCCCTGTGCCACCAGGTCCGGCCGTCTGAGTCGACTCGCTCGCTATGCCTGCTCCGAGTCGTACGTCGGCGGTAACGCCGGGCGCCAAGACCACAAGGGCCCGGGTACCGATATCAGAATAGCCAGACCTGGCCGCACCAAACAGCCACACGTGCGCCGCGTCACTCCTATCTGGTGATGATCCACCGTCGTACGGCTTCCCGATACCAGGGGAGACCCCAGCACGATGCGCCCCACCGTTCGACCGCCCGGCACGATCACCGTGTCCGGGACGGACTCCGCCACCCCGAGAGGGGGTGCGCGTTGAGGAAGCGCTCAGGGAGGCCGCCGAGGTTCGCGGCCGTCCCCAACGAGACCATCGACGACGCGAACAGCCTTGATCTGGAGGCCCTGGGCCTGCTGACGGTGGTCCTGCGGCACAGGGACGGCTACGAGATCACGTTGCCGGAGATCGCGGAGAAGTACGGCTACGGCCGGGACGGCCTGGCCGGTGCCTGGGGCCTGCTCCAGGTCGCGCGGTACATCATCAAGGTCAAGATCCAGTGGGGCCGGGACAACCAGTGGGCGACCGAGGTCGTGGTGTACGACACGCCCGCCACGGACGATGAGGTCCGGGAGCTGCTGTCCAGCATCGCGGGGGAAGCAAACGTGCGGACCGTGAAGCTGGAGCCACCGACGAAGACGGCGAGGGAGCGAGCTGCGAAGCACGCCGCCAAGGTGGAGGCCAAGCGGAAGTCGAAGCCGGAACGCCGGAGGCTCGACTTCGACGTACCGGGGCAGTCGGCGGGGGAGCCCGGCCGGGGGCGCGGCCGCCGCGATGGCGGCGAGGACCAGGGGAGCGGTGCCGCCGCGCCGGCGGCACCAGCAAGGCCGCCCCGCAAGTCGGCGGCTGCGAAGAAGCCGAAGAAGAGGGAGCCGGGCAAGCGGCTGACGCAGCAGGAAGCGGCCGCGGTGAAGCAGGTGGAGGCGGCGTTCCCCGAGCAGCTGCAACTGCCGTCGTACCGGCCGCCGGTGCTGCGGGACGCAATCCTGGACGCCCTGGACTCGCGGTCGCCGGAAGTCGTGGTCGAGCGGGTGAAGCGCCGGTGGTGGAAGCACGGCTACGAGGAAGCCGTGATGCCGGGCGGCAGAGGCATCGGGTCGGCGATCGGTGTCGCGGTGGCGCTGGTGCGCCCGTCGACGGACTGCCCGGACCCCATGTGCGAGGACGGCGTGGTCCTGGACACCGGGGCGCCGTGCCGGGCGTGCGAGCAGCGCCAGGAAGACCGGAGGGGCCCCGTGCCCGCGCAGCGCGGCGGGTCCGACAAGGGCCAGGGCGACGGTGCCCCGGAGCCGCGGCGGTGGAAGTGCCGCAGCTGCCACACGTTGGGCAAGTCGGGTATCGAGGTTCCCGAGGACGGCCTGTGTGGTCCATGCCGGAAGGAGGAGCAGGAGGCGGAGGCCGCGGTCGCGGCTGCGCGCGAGCGAATGGTGCAGGCGGAGGCCCGCCGGGAGCAGCTGGCCCGCGAGCAGTGGATCGAGCTGGTGGAAGACGCCTACAGCGAGCACGCCGAACGCGAGCGGGATGCGGCTGGGGAGCGCGAGAGGCGCGAGGCGCAGGAGCAGCAGCGGCTGCGGGACGCGGAGGAGCGGCGCCGCATCCAGGAGCAGATCGCCCGCGAGAACCCGGAGCTGCTGGCCTACTCGCAGACCGCCTGACGACGGCCGGACGGCCGTACCCCGCGCCGGGGTGCGGCCCTTCGGCATATCCAGAGTCCGGGACTCTGTGAGTACGGGACTGCCGGAGTCGGTAGTCCCGCCGGGCGCCGGGCGGCCGCCCGGCGCCCGGCCGCGGCCGCCGTCTCCAGCGCGGGGGATGGGGGTTGAGGAGCATCCGTGTCAGATCGTGCGCCTGTACGCTCCGTGACCTCGGTCGTACCGCGCACGCAGCCTCGGCCGGTACATGTGCCCCACGCAGCCGCGGCGTCCAGGGGCGCCACGCACAGCGCACTCCCGGAGTCTCGTACTACCGGAGTCCGCAGAGGGACCGGCGGCACGTTCTTCGTGGCATCGGCCGAGGACGTCCGGCCGTACGACCGTGGAGCCGAAGGTGCGATGCCCGGGCCGGGCCAGTTTCCGAGGTCAAGATCAATCTCATCGATACTGACTGCTCGATTGGTCCCGACGGCCGGGAACGTGCCGCGGCCGCCGGCGAACCCAGAGTGTCCCAAGGAAGACGGTTCAGCATGATCTGCCGACAAGTGCCGAAGAAACCAGAAAGGGAGCAGTGTTCATGACCGAGACCGGCGCGCTGGATCTGACCAGAGCGGCCTACCGGCGCCGCCGGGCCCGCGGTGCGCCGGTGGCCACCGGCGCGGACGGAGTCACCCCGAGCGACGGGCCGCCCGCCAGCGACGACGTACTCGTGAAGACCGACTACACGACGTACTGGTCGCTCACGCCGGATCGGCTCGAAGAACTCCGGGCCGGGCTCGCCGCGGCCCTGGGACTGCGGGCCCTGAACTCCGGCCTCCTCGTCACCGGTGAGGTGGGCTTTGACCTGGTGTGGCGGTACTGGAAACTGCCGACCGCAGAGCAACACCGCATGAACACCCACCCGTGGCCGCTTCGGAGCATCGGCAACCTCGGCGAACACGTCTACCTGCGTGCCTGGCAAAGGACCAGGCCCGACCTCACATTGGGCATGGATTCGTGATGTCCCTGGCTGACGAGCACACCGCGTAGAGGCACACGCCCAGATCAACCACGGGGGTCTGGCACCTGGTCGCCCCGGACGGCCGGATCGTCGGCGGGGGCACCCGGCGCCAGGGCCGCGAGCCCTCGATGCCGCGCGACGAGCTGGAGACGCTGCGCGACGCGGGCACACGGAAGTCCCTCGTCGGCTCCGTGGCCGTCGAGGGTCTGCCGCACGCCGTCCAGCACGCCCCGTCCGCCGGCGCCACCAAGCCGGTGACCGCCCCCTGCACAGCACCTTCACCGCGGCCCGCGGCGGCGCGTCTACCTGTGCACGTCCCGACCCCCTGAACCCGCCCCGGAACCCCGTAATTGAAGCGTTTCCCCAGGTCAGGCCCGACACCCGGTTTTCCGGTTGTCGGGCCTGACCTGCGTAAATGATTCGTTTTCGCAGGTCGGCCCCGACAACGGGTTTTCCCGGGACCCGGGGAAGGCGGGAGTCCCTATAGAAGACTGGGGTTACAGAAGACGAGACAGAACACAAAAGCGCCTTGCGGCGCGTGCGCCGCTGGGGACGCCCGGAGGGCTAGGTACCGGTAGTAGCGCGCGAACGTGCGCGAGGCGGCTCCGCCGCGACCGATTGGCGCCACGGCGCCAGACCCAGTTCCACCTCCCCCGAAGAGATCCACACGACCGGCCGACGGCCACCACCAGCTCGACACCATCCCCGCCGGGACGGTCGGCTTCCCCCCTTCGTCCCCCTAACAGGCCGACGCGCCCGCCTCTCCCGGTGCCTCTCTCCCTCGGTACAGGGGCTCATGGCACCCTCACCGCCATTGCTGGAGGGGACCCCCCGACGCTGAAGCCGCAGGTCAGGACCGCAACCATGGTGAAAGCCGCAGGCTCATGACAAGCGGAGCGACGGCGCACCGCCGCTCTAGGGCGCCTGGGCCTGTTAGGGATTAGAGGAGGGGGGCGCGGGCCCGTCACCCGTTGGGGTGAACGCCGGTGCCCGGGTGACGGCATCGTCGTGGCTGAGGTGATGACGGGCCCGCGCCGTGGGTGGCTGGCCTGAGTGCGTACGTGCAGGTCAACCCATAGAAAGGACGTCCCTCCGGGACGACTCAACACAGCCAATCGGCTCCGCCGGGGGCGCCACAGCGCCCCCCCCCCGGCTCCACCGATGGGAACAGCGGACGCCCTACGGGCGGCAACTGGAAGAGGAGGGCGGCGCGTCCCTGAGCGGCCCTGTGCGGCTCTCGGGGCTTGATCGGCACTCCCCGGGCCTCTGTGCCGGG
>NZ_JBHTZS010000030.1:37767-89406 GCF_042790125.1 Streptomyces scopuliridis | reverse complement strand
CCACCCCCCAAGACATGCGATCGACAGGGGGAGAAAGTCATGCCAACTCCGAAGGCCGGGCGCCCCGTTGCGGGGCCACCAAGAAGGTAATGGGGGGGGGGGGGGTGGACCTCCTCGGTCATGAGCCGCCATAGATGGGGATGGCCAACTCGGCCGGGAAGATCACGGGGTAGTGGTCGCGGTTGGTTCGTTCGCGGAATCTCCACATCCGGATTGGTGTTCCTTCATTTCCATTCCACCGTGGTGGGGATCTGTTCCGCCGTGGTGGGGACCGGTTGACGCGCGTCGACCCGTACGCCAATCTCTGCGTACAACCCAGCCCCGTTTCACGACCGTTCGAGGGAGAGCCGATGCTCAGACGATCCGCCCGACTGTTGCTCAGCCTTGTCATGACCGTGTCATTCGCCTGGGCCGGGGTGCTCGCCACGGCCGGTACGGCACAGGCCGACGGCTGCTACACGTGGTCCCGCACCCTCTCGCAGGGCGCCACGGGCGCCGATGTCACCCAGCTCCAGATCCGGGTGGCCGGCTATCCGGGAACCGGCGCCGTACTCGCCATCGACGGCGATTACGGCCCGGCGACCACCGCAGCGGTGAAGCGCTTCCAGTCCGCGTACGGGCTGGCGGCCGACGGCGTCGCGGGTCCCGCGACCTTCACCAAGCTCTACGCGCTCCAGGACGACGACTGCACCCCGATCCACTTCAGCTACGCCGAGCTGAACACCTGCAACAGCACCTGGGCGGGCGGCGCGGTCGACGCGGCCACCGCCAAGTCCAACGCCCTGCGCACGATGTGGAAGCTGGAGGCGATGCGCCACGCGCTGGGCGACCAGCCGCTCCGGGTCACCAGCGGCTTCCGCTCGACGGCGTGCAACAACGCGGTCGGCGGGGCGGCGGGCAGCCGTCATCTGTACGGGGACGCCGCCGACATCGGCTCGGGGCCGCACTCGCTCTGCACGCTGGCGCAGGCGGCCCGTAACCACGGCTTCAACGGGATCCTCGGTCCGGGCTACCCGGGTCACGACGACCACGCGCATGTCGACCACCGGCCGAGCCGCTACTGGTCGGCGCCGAGCTGCGGCATCTGAGCGGGTCTTCCCGGTCTGCGTCCGGGGCCTCACGCGCGCGGCGTGCGGGGGCCCCGGAGGATGCGGGCCTCACGCGGCGTGCGGGGGCCCGGAATCTGGCGGGGGTCTCATGCGGCGTGCGAGGGGCCCCGGAGCGTACGGGCCTCACGCGGCGTGCGAGGGGCCCCGGAACGTACGGCGGTACGCGTTCGGGGTCGTCCCGAGCGTGCGCAGGAAGTGGTGGCGCAGCCCGGCCGCGTTCCCGAACCCGGCGCGGCCGGCGACGCTGTCCACCGTCTCGTCCGTCGCCTCCAGCAACTCCTGTGCCAGTAGCACCCGCTGGCGCAGCAGCCAGCGGTACGGGGTGGTCCCCGTCTCCTGCTGGAAGCGGCGGGCGAACGTGCGCGGCGACATATGGGCGCGCTCGGCCAGCTGCTCGACGGTCATCTCGCGGTCCAGGTGCCGTTCCATCCAGCCGAGGACGTCGCCGACCGTGTCGCAGCGGCTGCGGGGGAGCGGGCGCTCGATGAACTGGGCCTGGCCGCCGTCGCGGTGCGGCGGTACGACCATGCGGCGCGCGATCGCGTTGGCGACCTCCGGGCCGTGCTCCATCCGTACGAGATGGAGGCAGGCGTCGATCCCGGCGGCGGTGCCGGCCGAGGTGATCACCGGCCCCTCGTCCACGTACAGCACATCCGGCTCGACGACGGCCCGCGGATAGGCGCGGGCCAGCTCCGCCGCGTGCCGCCAGTGCCCCGTGCACCGGCGCCCGTCCAGCAGCCCGGCGGCGCCGAGCACGAAGACCCCGGCGCACACACTCAGCACCCGCGAGCCCCGGTCGACGGCGCGGCGCAGCGCTTCGAGCAACTCCGGCGGGTAGTCGCGGTGCACATACGAGGCACCGGCCGGTACGGCGATGAGGTCGGCCTCTTCGAGCCGGTCCAGGCCGTGCAGCGAGCCGATCGTGAACCCCGCGTGGGTCCGCAGCACGGGCCCTTCGGCGGACACCACGGCGAAATCGTGCACGGGGAGACCCTCGTCGCTCCGGTCGAGCCCGAACACCTCGCAGAGCACGCCGAGTTCAAAGGGATGTACTCCGTCCAGGAGGACGGCGGCCACGTTGTTCAGCATGGATCCAGTGTGGCAGGTGTGTGGCAGTAATTCGATGGTCGATGACAGTCCTGCCACTGCTTTCTGTGCCGGGAAGCGGCGACAGTAGGGGCATGAACACCTTCCTGACAGTTCTCGCCCTTATCGCCCTGTTTGCCCTGGTGGTTCTGCCGTCGCTGATCGGGCACCTCAAGGACCGGGCGATCGACCGCCAGCTACGCCGCGCGGAACACCCGGAGCGCCGGGAACACGGGGAGCGCCGGGAGGATGTCCGGCGTTCCGCCGCCACCGTGCCACCCCTACGTGCCCGAGCCCCGCGCCCAGCGCGCCGACCGCGTACCACAGCAGGTCAGGCGCGTTGAACGTCGACCCGAGCACCAGCCGCGCGACCACACTCCGCGCGGCCAGCTCGGCCGGCAGGCCGGTGAGCTGAAACAGCTCGACGGCCCAACTGACCCCGAGCGCGACGCCCCCGGCGACGGGGGCCCGTACCCGGGGAGCGACCAGCACGACCAGCGTGTACACGAGCACGGTGTAGAGCGCGTCCCCGGCGTACTTGACGACATCACCGCCCCCGCCACCGACGACCCGAATCCCGAGCCCCGCACCGACGGTCACCAGCGCCGCACCACCCGCCACGAGGCGCGTACGCGCGAGAGATCCCATGGAGAGAGACCCTATGCGCTCACCCGCGCCCGGTCAGGCACGGTTTTTGAGGCGGTTGTCGTAGTAACGCTCGTTGCCGACCAAAACCGAGGTGACGTAAATGGGAAGCCCGTCCGGAGTGCGCGGGACCTCCTGAGAGGTCTGGCGGCCGAAGCCGAGCGAAACCCCCGGAATGAAGGGAAACTCGGCCTCGGTCCGGTCGACGGTCCAGCCGCGCTCCACCGCCCTGCGGAAAAGGTCCTCGGCGGGGGTCGTGAAGACATCGTCGCCGTCGAGAAGCACGCGAACGTCGCTCCGGCGGCCCTCGCCCGGCCACCACAGCTCGATCGCGGTGACCACTTCACCGGCGCCTTCCAGGAGGACGTTGACCCGGATCTGCTGGCAGGACGTGTAGATGGTCTTCGAGGGGTCGTCCTCCTCGTCGTAGTCCACATCGTGCGGCCCCCAGACAGAAACCGCCGCAACCGCCTCATCGAGGCTGGCCCCCAGCCGTACGGGGCCGGCGCCGTGAGGTGGATCCAGAACGATGTCCATGGTGCTTCTTTCCTCCGCTACTTAAGGATGTCGTAGTCGATTGTCCAGCCGCGCTTTTCGAGCATCTTCTGAAACTTCCTGTTGTTTTGCAGGCTCGCGATCATGTCTTCGATGTGCCCATCGTACTTATCGCCGAACTTCTTACGGCATTCCTTGATGTCCATCATCATCGCCTGATCCCATCGGCCCGCGTCGATCAGCGCGCGTTGCTTCTGACGCCATCGGACAGACTTGTCGCTGGATCCCGTGCTGGTCATCCTGCGATGATCGTCGTACTCCATCCTGATCGCTGGTCCCATACCCGCGCCACCACCGTTGGAGTCCGTCTTGAACCCGGGCTCGTCCAGGTGCGCGTAGGAGTTCTTGGCGGGTATGTGGTTGATCTCCATCTCGGTGCTCGTGCGGCGCGTGCCGTCATCGTTCTTGAGGTTGGCCGGCTTCATGCCGCTGTACCAACCGCCGTCCTCCGTGCACCCCTTGGCGATCAGCCCCTCAGGGTCCATCCACACATGCGGGTTGGTGACGTACGCCACCGGGTTCGGCGCCGCGTCCAGCCCCAGCGGGTCGGGACTCAGGTAGCGGGCGGTGGTGGGGTCGTAGTACCGGAAGCAGTTGTAGTAAAGACCGGTCTCCGCGTCGTCGTACTGACCGGGGAACCGCAACGGCGTATACGCGACGGCCGTGCGGTTCCACATTGTGGCACCCCACACGGTCGTCCGGGCCTGCCACGCGATCTGCCCCTGCTCGTCAACCAGTTCGCTGGGCGCGCCGATCAGGTCGGAGACGATCGCGAAGAACCGGGAGTCGATGTCCGTGCCCGTGTCAGGCTCGCGACCGGACCGGCGTTCCAACTGGACGAGTGGTGTGCGACCGTCGTACTCCCAGGTGAGCGTGGTGTGATGAGTGGTGTCGGTCTGCTCGATGAGACGTGTGCCGTCCCAAGTGAAGTAGACGGAATGCAGGACGCCTCCGTCGTCGCCTATTCGATGCTTGGCTGTGCGACGACCGAGCGGATCGTAGGAGTACCGCCACAGCACACCGTCGGGAGTGCGGCAGGCCACCAGCCGGTTCTCGGCATCCCAGGAGTATTGCCAGGTGTCGGGCTTGCGTGACAGGCGGGTCTTCCGTCGTACCAGGGTGCGTCCAGCGGCGTCATACTCGCACCGGACGGCGCCGGCAGCGATCAACCGGGTGCCTTCGTAGGTGCGCGCGCCCATTTCCCCGGTCCGCTGGGCACTGTCCGGCCACGTGGCCATGGTCTGGTTGCCCGCCGTGTCATAGGCGTAGGACTCCGACCAGTTCTCTGCCGTCACTTGCGTCGGACGTCCCACAGGATCGAGTTCGAAGAGCGTGCTTGTGTGTGTCAGCTCATCGGTGACGCTCTCCAGGAAGCCGTCGGCTCGGTAGGCGTAGGAGCGTGCACGCAGGGTCCGGTCACGGGTCGTCAGTACGCGCGAGGCTAGACGTCCGGCACGGTCCCGGTCCGAGGTAAGTGTGAGAGGTGCATCAGGCAGCCCGATGGTGCGGGTGAGTTCGCGGCCGAGGGGGTCGTGCGTGAACGACAGCGCGTTGCCGCCGCTGCTCAGGGCGGTGCGATTGCCGGCGGCGTCGTAGACGGAATCCGACACCACTCCGGCGGGAGTGGTGCGTCGGACGGCCCGACCGGCCGCGTCGTATTCGAAGCGCAGGGTGCGCCCGTCGACCGTCTCGGCCACTACCCGCCCCAGAACGTCACGTTGCCATGCCACCGTGGAGGTGGCCGAGACCGCGCTCACGGGCTGCCCCACAGCGTCGTAGGCGTAGCGCGTGACCTGGTCGGCCACCTCCTTGGACACCACACGTCCGCATGAGTCGTAACTGGTGGTGATCCGGTCGCCGAGCGGCGTCGTATGGTGGACGAGCCGCCCGGCCGCGTCGTAGGCATAGGTGACGGTACGGCCGTCGAAGTCGGTTTCGTCGACCAGATTGCCTGCGGCGTCGTAGGCATAGGTCCAGGTCATACCCTGGGGGTTACGGACCTCGGTGAGCCGCAGTTCGGTGTCGTAGGCGAACTCGTACCGCGCCCCGTCCGCACCGATGCGGGCTTTGAGCCGGTCGAAGTGGGTGTATTCGAACCGGGTCACCTCGCCTCTCGGGCCGACGTGGGAGAGGCAATTGCCCTCGTCGTCCCAGGTCCACGATTCCTCGGTCCCGTCGGGACGGACGCAGCGCGAGAGCCATCCCTCCGGAGTCCACTCCATTCCGGTGACCGCCCCGTTGGGGTCGGTGCTTCGCACTGGCCGACCGAAAGCGTCCCGGACGACGGTGTAGCGGTGGCCGAGCGGATCGGTCAGCGTGAGTGAGACACCCGCGCTGTTGTACGTCAGCCGCTCCGTCGCACCGGTCGGGTCCGTCTGTTCGACCACCGCGCCGCGCGGGTCGAGGCGGTAGTACGAGACCGAACCGTCCGGGGCGGTGATCGAGACCCGGTTGCCCCGGTCGTCGTAACTCTGTCGCCATGTCGCGCCGTCCGGGTAGGTCGCCTCTACAGGCAGGTTGAACTCGTTGTAGCGGGTGGAGGATGTGCTTCCGTCCGGTCGCCGGATCGACGTGAGGTTGGCATAGTCGTCCCAGGTGAATTCTGCGGTGTTGCCCAACTCGTCAGTGCGGGAGAGCAGGTTGTCGTACCGGTCCCACTGTCGCTGAACGGTGTTTCCGAGCGGATCCGTCTCCGCGATCACCTGGCCGAGTTCGTTGAGCCGAGTGACGGTGACCGCACCGGTCGAGTCGGTGAAGCGGGTGACGCGGTTGACCGTGTCGTAGGAGAAGTGGGAGGACAGCGCCCCGCCCGGCCCCAGGGTTTGCATCACGCGGCCCGCAGAATCGTAGACGTACCGATAGGTGTGGCCGTTGCGGTCGGTCCACGAAGTCACCCGCCGCTCGTCGTCATAAGTGAACCGCAAGGGCCTGCCGGAGAAGTTGGCGACAGCTTCCAGGTTCCCCTCACTGTCGTAGCCGAAGGTCGCCACCTGGACGGGGCCGTCCGGTGCGGGCATCGCCAGCCCGGTAATACGTCCAGTCTCCGGGTCCGAGGACACCACCACCCGGTAACCGCCCTCGTGCACCACCGTCGCCGGTACGCCGTCGTCATCACGGCCTATCCGAAAGGCGTTGCCGTTACGGTCCTCGATCTCACCCAGCCAGTAGAGACCACCAGCCCTGTAAGGACTGCCGGTGAAACGCCGGGTCAGGCCCGAGTGCGGGTCGGTGACCTCATAGGTAACATCACCGGCAGCGCCGCGCCCGGCGAGGCGCAGCGGCAACCGGTCGCCCTCCAGAGGCAGGACCTGCTCGCCCTCACCGCTAGGGAGGCCGGGGTAGACCAGGACCGAGCCATCCTCCCGTGCCCACGCCGCGCCCGAACCGGTCGGCTCCAGGCGTTCGTCGAGAGTGGAGGCCCAACTGGTCCCGAAACACTGACCAAAGCGATAACTGGATATGTGTGTTCGCCGCAGCACCAGCCACAGGATCCCGGGCAGTGCCAGATCCGTCTGGGCAAGCACCATCTCCCCGCTTGCGATGTCCACGGGGTCCGTCTTGCACCGCCTCTTGAACAGCGACAAAGCCAGCTCACGAGTCCTGTCCCGGGCTTCCCTCATCGACGCAGGCCGCCTCCGCTCAGGGCGGGGGCCACTACGGCGTCCACTCAGGTCGCCCTCGTCCTTGCGGTCACCGGACGTGATTCTCTTGACTCGGTCGCGGATGTCGCCGTCAGTGTCCTTGTGGTTCTTCGAGCTCCTGGTTATGGCGTCCGGCAGCTTCTTCCCAAGGTGTTCGCCGAGGTCGTTGAGTGCTTTGCCGAGCTTCTCCACCACACCGTCGATGGTGCTGTCCAGGACGGCGGTCAGGGAGTCCTTGCCCTTGGCACGCCCATGGTGGCCTTTGGCCTTGACGAGCTTGCCGCCCGTCCTGTCGCGCATGGAGACTTGCACACCGGCCAGGTGCAACCCGGTTTGGCCGTGCGCGTCATGGTCGATCCGCGGACCACCCCTGCCGCTGCCCGCCCCGTCGGCCGAGGCGAGTTGCAGCCCGTCCTTGCCCGCCTGCGCTGTCTGTCCCGTGTTGTAGCCGTCCTGCACACCGGCAATGTTCAGCGCGGTCTGGATCGCCAGGTCCGCCACTATGTTCTCGATCGCGGCGACCGCAGGCTCCGTGAGCGTGGCGACGATCTCCGACACGGCCGCCTCTGCCATCTCCTTCAGGATCCGCTTGAAGGCGATACGCGTTGCCGCGATCTTCGCCCCGGCCAGTAGCGTCGACAGACCGGCGGTCACTGGCGCGAATGCGAGGGTGATGCCCACCGTCGCGCAAAGATCCGCGAGTTCGGCCACCGCCGCTATTTTCCGCGCCACGATGATGTCCGCCACCCGGTCCAGCGCTCCGGCGACTATTCGAGCTGCAGACGCCAAGTCCTTGTGCTTGCCCTGCAC
Source organism: Streptomyces scopuliridis (assembly GCF_042790125.1). Lineage (GTDB taxonomy): Bacteria > Actinomycetota > Actinomycetes > Streptomycetales > Streptomycetaceae > Streptomyces > Streptomyces scopuliridis_A. The sequence goes on along the minus strand of NZ_JBHTZS010000030.1, from coordinate 81,560 downwards.
TTTCGACCAGTGCGTGTCCAGAGCACTTAGCGACTCGCTCTGCCCACTGGAGAGCAACCGCTGGATGTGCTGATGGGCGGCATGCCCGTCGTCGTCCGCGTCATCCGCGAACTCTCGCAGCGAGTCCGCCATGTCCCGGTACGCGTCCTCGTCGACATTCGGCCAGCCCACGCCGACCACATCGAGCATCGTGTCGACACCTTCGGGAATTGTGTAACCCACGACGCAACAGCCCCCGCTTTTCCAGCACGCCAACAGAAAGATCAGCCAGGATGCCATGGGACGGCGGGGTCGGCCAGCAGGCGAACTTGCGTCCATGTCACAGGGGATCGGGCTGCCTCGTCTCAGGGGGTGTAGGCACTCACGACCACCGAGGGAGCACACCATGGACGCGCGACTGAACTACTTCGACAGCCCGACCGCCGGCAAGGCCCTCAAGCACTTCATGTCGGCGGGCAGGGCGCTCAAGGAGTCGTCGCTGCCGGCCGTCACGCAGGAGCTGGTGGCGCTTCGCGTCAGTCAGATCAACGGGTGCGCCGTCTGCGTCGACATGCACACCAAGGAGGCCGCCGCTGCCGGTGAGACCTCGCTGCGGTTGAACCTGGTCGCTGTGTGGCGGGAGGCCACGGTGTTCACCGAGGCCGAGCGCGCCGCGCTGGAGCTGGCGGAGGAGGGGACGCGGGTCGCGGACGCGGACCGTGGGGTCAGCGACGAGGTGTGGGCGTCCGCCGCCAAGCACTACGACGAGGAGCAGTTGACCGCCCTGGTGATCATGGTCTCGTTCATGAACTCGGTGAACCGGCTGAACATCATCACGCGGCAGCCGGCCGGCGACTACGAGCCCGGACAGTTCCACTGAAAGGGAGGGAGCCCGAAAGAAGGGAAGCGGGCGTGAGCAAGGTCGAGGAGTTCGAGGAGCTGCGCCCGCTGCTGTTCTCGATCGCCTATCGGGTTCTGGGCAGTGTGGGCGAGGCCGAGGACGCGGTGCAGGAGACATGGCTGCGCTTCGACGGCTCGGCGACCAGGCCCACGTCGGCCAGGGCCTATCTGTCGGCCGTGGTGACGCGGATCTCGATCGATGTGCTGCGTTCCGCGCGGGTGCGGCGGGAGGAGTATTCCGGGCCGTGGCTTCCCGAGCCGCTGCTGAGCGATCCGTATCAGGATCCGGCGCGTTCGGTGGAACTGGCGGACTCGGTGTCGATGGCGGCGCTGTTGCTGCTGGAGCGGCTCAGCCCGCTGGAGCGGGCGGTGTTCGTGCTTCGGGAGGTGTTCGCCTTCGGGTTCGACGAGATCGCCGAGGCGGTGGGGCGTTCGGAGGCGGCGTGCCGGCAGCTGCTGGTACGGGCGCGACGGCATATGGAGGCCGGGCGGCCGCGGTTCGCGGCGGACCGTCAGGAGCGGCAGGAGCTGGCGACGCGGTTCTTCGACGCGATGAAGGACGGCGATGTGGCCGGGCTGCGGGATCTGCTGGCCGCCGATGTGCAGTTGGTCGGGGACGGCGGAGGCAAGGCCCCGAAGCTGGCCAACGCCGTTGTGGGCGCGGAGAACGTGGCCCGGGTGCTGGGTACGGTCTTCCCGTTGCTGATCCGGATCGACGTGTCGTTCGAGCCGCACGAGATCAACGGCCAGCCCGGCGCGATCTTCCGCGATCGGGACGGCAAGGTGCTCCACATCATGGCCGTCGATGTGCTCGGCGGGCAGATCCAGACCATCCGCGGAGTGATCAATCCCGACAAGATTGGCCATATCGGGCCGGTCGCCGACGCCTGGGCCATCGACCGCGAGGTGAAGCGGGCCCGTCGGCAGCCGAACTGAGGCGACACACGGCAGGCACGGCGGCGCAGGCGATGCCGCCGGTGGCGGGCGCATGTGTCCGGGTATGAGTGGCCGTGCCGCCTGGCGGGGTGATTGGCTGCGCCGTATGGATCTCGCGCGAGTGTTCGCCGGGTGCGGGGATGTGCACGCTGAGCCGGTGCGGCCGGGAGGTACGACATGAGCGTCCGTCGCGCGCCGTCGGAGTCGGGCCGTGCCCCGTCGCCAAGGGCGCCAACGGAGCCAAGGGCGCCAACGGAACCAAGTGCGCCAAGGGCGGTGCCTCCCTTCGACCCCGAACTGAGCGCCGCGCTGGCGGCCATGGGCGACGAGCCGAGGGAGTCGGTCACCCCGCGGAATCTTGCGTCCTGGCAGGAGCGGGATGCCGCGACCCGGCCCAGGCCGACCGTCGAGGACCTTCGTGCCGACGGCCGTTTCGAGGTGGCTGAGCTGCGCGTGCCGGGACCGTCGGACGGACCCGACGTCACGCTCGTGAGCGCCCGGCCCGCCGGCCTCACCGGGCCACTGCCGCTGCTGTACTACATGCACGGCGGAGCGATGATCATGGGCAACGCGTGGTCCGTGCTGCCACGGATCCTTCGCGAGTGGGCACTCCCGCTGGAGCTGGCCGTCATCTCGGTCGAATACCGGCTGGCGCCGCGGACCCAATACCCGGGGCCACTGGAGGACTGCTACGCCGGACTCGTCTGGGCGGCCGGGCACGCGGGCCAACTGGACATCGACGCGGACCGCGTCCTCATCGGCGGCAAGAGCGCCGGCGGCGGACTCGCCGCGGCCCTCGCCCTGCTGACCCGCGACCGCGGCGGTCCCGTGCCACGGGGACAACTGCTGCTGTGCCCGATGCTCGACGACCGCGACAGCACCTTCTCCAGTCACCAGATGACGGGCCTCGGTACGTGGGACCTCACCTCGAACGCGACCGCGTGGAAGGCGCTGCTGGGTGACCGCTACGGCGCCGCGGACCTGCCGCCTTACGTCGCCCCCTCACGTGCCACGGACCTTTCCGGACTCCCCCCGGCCTATATCGAGGTCGGATCGGCCGAGATGTTCCGGGACGAGGACGTGGCCTACGCGAACGCGATCTGGCAGGCCGGCGGCCAGGCCGAACTGCATGTATGGCCCGGCGCGTACCACGGCTTCGACAGCCTGGCCCCACGGGCCGCGCTCAGCCAGGACGCACGTGACGCCCGTATCCGCTGGCTCCGGCGGGTCCTCGCGTAGGCCGGTACGGGGAGCCGAACGCCGGGTGAGCGGGCTGTGGTTGCCGAAGTGCGCATGGGTTTCGTGGGGGCCGCTGGGCGCGCGTACGCGCGAGAGATCCCGTGGGGAGAGACCCTATGGCGCTCGCACGCGCCCGGCCCTCACGGGCTACTTGCCGCCGTCCCCTCCCTGCGGTTGGGGCTGGGGCTGCGGGTCGCGCGGGGCCTCGGGCGGCATGGGGCCGCCGTCGTGCTTGCCGTCATCGACCACCGTCATGTCGGCGGGGTGCCGGAACGGTACGCCGCGCCACCCGGCGGCGTCGGGTGCGCGTGTTTCGTACGTATCGACGTGCTCGGAGCCGGCAACGCTCATGGAGTTCTCCTCGGATCGTGGGGGCGACTGCCCTGTGACAGGACCGTAGGGCGCAACTCGGCCGGCTCCCAAGGAGATTGCGTGAGTTTGCGGCATCCGTGTTGACGACGTGGAATGTGTGCCTTGACGATCGGGTCACCGCACAATCTCAAGCAAGATGGCGGACGGGAGAACGGCCATGAAGTTACGGTTTCTCGGTAAGAACTCCACCCCTGGAGACAGTCCCACGCTGTACGCCAGTGACCAGGACAGTTACGTCGTCCAGGGCTGGCGGGTCTACGCGCAGGATCTCCTCGACCAACTCGACGTACCGGAGGGGCACTCTGTCGTAGAGGTGCCCACTGAGCTGTTCGAGCATCTGATCAACGACGGTGTACCTGTCGGTGAGATCAAGAATTACTCGGACCCGATCGTGCTCGTGACCGAGCAGGGAACCTGCATCGTGCAGGGTCCGCAGATGTGTGACGCCGAGGCTCTGGGCCAGATGCGGATGCCCGACTATGAGACCTGCGTCGAGGTCCCCAAGTCCTCGATCACGGCCCTGTTGGAGGAGAACAGTGGATCTGATCACCAGCGCCGAGCGCGATGAACTCTTCAACAGCTTCACGCACGACGCCTTTCATCTGGAGCTGAGGGACGACTACGGCTCGCCCATCGAGGACACGCCGTACGCCCGCTGGCAGAGAGAAGAGCCGGACGATTTCGCGTGGCTCGGGCCGTGGATGGCGCTCATGAAGCGCGTCACCGGGGAGGGGAGGACGGTACGGAGGGTGCGAGTCGTGTCCGAACCGCACTCGCGGTACGTCGGGTGGGAGCACTCGCTCACCCGGCTGAACCTGGAGGCCGGAGAGGACATTCGGTGGCTGCCTCGGCATCAACTGCCTGAAGGCGTCTCCCTCCCGGTCGCGGGGAACGACTGGTGGCTCTTTGACGACCGTCTCTTGGCCGTGGGGCACTTCGATGCCGAGGGCCGGGTCCTCGGGTCCGAACTGATCGAGGACCCTGAGACCGTGGCGGAATGTGTCCGGGTGAGGGATCAGCTGTGGGCCGTCGCCATTTCACACGTCGCGTACAAGCCCTGACTCATCAGTGGACAACGAAGCACAGAAGCTGCGTGAGGCGCTGGGCGCCCGGTTGCGAGGTCTGCGCAAGGACGCCGGTTTCGCCAGCGGCCGGGCATTCGCCTCCGCCACGCAGTGGCAGGAATCCAAGGTTTCCCGGATCGAGAACGGTCGGCAGAACGCCAGCGAGGAGGACATTCGCCTCTGGTGCCGGAAGACCAATGCCCAGGACCAGATCGATGATCTCATCGCCACAGTTCGCCATATAGAGGAGCTTTGGCTGGAGTGGCGTCGCCAACTGCGGAACGGGGCCGCACCGAGGCAGGAAAGGGCTCTTCCGGTTTACGCCAGGACGAAGGTCTTCCGCGTCTGGCACCCGACTGTGGTGTGGGGAACACTCCAGACCGCCGAGTACGCGGCTGAGACGTTCCGGCAGGTCGTCGACTACTACGAGATCCCGGACGACACGGAGTCCGCCGTGGCGAAGCGACTGGAGCGTCAGCAGTACCTCTACCGGGGTGACCGCATCTTCAACGTTCTGCTGGCCGAGCAGACCCTCTACACGAACTTCGGTGGCCCAGAAGTGATGCGAGGACAGCTGGACCGGCTCCTGGCCGTGATGACACTGCCACGGTTGAGCCTGGGCATCGTTCCGCGGCGAGCTGAGATGCGTATCTGGCCCGGCAACTCGTTTTCCATGTTCGATACCAGGCTCGTGCTTGTGGAGACGTATTCGGCCGAGTTCTCCGTCACCCAGCCGCGCGAGATCGCCTTGTACGCGAGGGCTTTCGACCTCCTGAAAGCGTCGGCGGTCCATGGCAGGGCGGCGCGGGCCCTGATCAGGTCGGCCCTGGACGGCCTCGGCTAGGCCCTGTCCGGCTGTTCGCGATCTCCAGGGCGACCTGTCAGGTGGCTTGGGGCCGGGCGGTCAGCGTTCCAGGAGGGCGATGCGGATGGCGCGTTCGACGTGGGCGGCGGTGTTTGCGTGGCCTGCGGCGTTGGGGTGGACCAGGGTGGCGCGCTTGTTGACGAGAGCGCAGTTCAGCAGGGTGCCGGGGAGCTTGGCGGGCCAGTAGTCCTCGGCGTCGCCGCAGATCCCCTCGACCCACTTGGTGTCCGCGGGCTGGCAGGCGTCGTGGCCCACGCTGGAGGAGTAGACATCGACGTAGCGGTCGCCGAAGAAGTCCGTGACCCTCTTGATCGTGGCGTTCAGCTGCTTGAGGACGTCGTCACGGAGCCAGTCGACGTCGGCGTGGGTGATCGAGCCCAGCTCGGTGAGGGAAAGGCGGTTGCAGTCACTGCCCCGCTCCGGCAGGACGGCCGGGTAGCCGACCGTGATCACCTTGGCGTTGGGCGCGGCCTGGTGCACCTTGGCCAGCATCTCGATGTACTCGTCCTGGACCCGGGCGAGCTTGTCCTGGATGCTCTCCTCCCCCTCGGGGGGATTGGTGTAGTGGTCACGGCAGGACTTGCCGGCCGCACCCCGTTCGAGGCACTTCAGGAGCATGCCGCCGAAGGGCAGGCTGTTTCCGCCGACGCCGACGGTGACGATGTCGGTCTGGTCGCCCAGGCCGGCCCGCTGGGTCTGCGGGTCCACCGCGGGCCAGCCGCCCTCGGGGGGCTGGACGGGACTGATCGGTGTCTGCTTGGCCGTGGCGATGTTGTCGATGGTGGCGTTGCCGCAGCTGACGTTGGTCAGGCGGACGGGCTTGCCCGGCGGGAACTCGGCCAGCTCCCGGTCGACGACGTCGGGGTAGGCGTTGGTGGTGCGGTCGCAGCCGTCCCGTGACGCGTCACCGAGTGCGGGCCGCGGGTCCCCGACGAAGCCGCCGGCGGTGTACGAGTCGCCCAGCGCGGCCCACTCGTACTGGTCGGCCGCCCCGGCGGAGCCCGAGGGGACAAGCACGGACGCCGCCAGCGCGAGCCCGACGGCCAGCGCGCGCGTGCGCAGGCGGGGAACAGGGTGTCGCATGGATCCTCCAGGATCAGCAAAAGACGCCCGGAGCTGGAACGTGACTCCGGGCGGAAGGCACCTGGGCCAAGATCATCCATGCCGTCGACTTGCCCCATGGGCGAATCGGGCCTACCGTCCCCGATCGAGTTAAATGTTCAGATATTTCGTGCCGTTCTCGCGGAACGGCTGCGGGACCACCAGGCCCAGAAAATGTCGGACGGCGATGTCGAGAACGCGTGGCCGGCTCCGTCCCCGCAGTGAACGCGACCACAATGGGTCGTACCAGCACCGAGGAGAAACACCATGGCCAAGTATCTGCTGCTGAAGCACTACCGCGGCGCCCCGGCCGCGGTCAACGACGTCCCCATGGCCCGGTGGACGCCGGAGGAGATCTCGGCCCACATGCAGTACATGCAGGACTTCGCGGACCGGCTTGAGAAGACCGGCGAGTTCGTCGAGGGTCAAGCGCTCGCCCCCGAGGGGACGTTCGTCCGGTACGACGGCGAGGGCCGCCCCCCGGTCACCGACGGCCCGTTCGCCGAGACCAAGGACCTCATCGCCGGCTGGATGGTGATCGACGTCGACAGCTACGAGCGCGCCGTCGAACTGGCCGGCGAACTGTCGGCCGCCCCCGGGGCGGGCGGGAAGCCGATCCACGAGTGGCTGGAGCTGCGCCCGTTCCTGACCGCGTCACCCACCATCACGGAGTGACCTCCGGGATGGACGAGGTACTGCTCAGGGGCCTCACGCCGAGCGTGCTCGGGATCCTCGTCCGCCGCGGAGCCGACTTCGCGGCGGCCGAGGACGCCGTCCAGGACGCGCTGGTCGAGGCGGTACGGGTCTGGCCGGCCGACATGCCGAAGGATCCGAAGGGCTGGCTGGTCACCGTGGCCTGGCGCCGGTTCCTCGACGCGACCCGCGCGGACACCGCCCGCCGCCGGCGTGAGGACCGTGTCGACGAGGAGCCCGCGCCCGGCCCCGCGCCCGGCGTGGACGACACGCTCCAGCTCTACTTCCTGTGCGCCCACCCGTCACTGACACCGTCGTCCGCCGTCGCGCTCACGCTGCGCGCGGTCGGCGGGCTGACCACCCGCCAGATCGCCCAGGCGTACCTGGTGCCCGAGGCGACCATGGCGCAGCGGATCAGCCGGGCCAAGCGCACCGTCTCCGGCATACGGTTCGACCGGCCCGGCGACGTCGCCACCGTGCTGCGCGTCCTCTACCTGGTCTTCAACGAGGGCTACTCCGGCGACATCGACCTCGCCGCCGAGGCCATCCGGCTCACCCGGCAGCTCGCCGCCGCGATCGACCACCCCGAGGTGGCGGGGCTGCTCGCCCTCATGCTGCTCCACCACGCCCGGCGAGCCGCCCGGACCGCGCCGGACGGCAGCCTCGTCCCGCTCGCCGAGCAGGACCGGAGCCGGTGGGACACCGAGTCGATCGCCGAGGGCGTCGAGATCCTGCAAGCGGCCCTCGCCCGCGACCGGCTGGGCGAGTTCCAGGCCCAGGCCGCCATCGCGGCACTCCACGCCGACGCGCCCACCGCCGAGGAGACCGACTGGGTGCAGATCGTCGAGTGGTACGACGAGCTCGCGCGCCTGACCGACAGCCCGGTCGTCCGGCTCAACCGCGCGGTCGCCGTGGGCGAGGCGGACGGCCCGCGCGCCGGCCTGGCCGCGCTCGCGGCGCTGGACGAATCACTGCCCCGCCACACCGCCGTGGCGGCGTACCTCCACGAGCGCGACGGCGACCTGACGACGGCGGCACGGCTGTACGCCGAGGCGGCCCAAAAGGCACCCAACCTCGCCGAACGCGACCACCTGACGCGTCAGGCCGCCCGGCTCAACGCTCGCGGGACGCGAAGGTGATGAAGGTGTTCCAGGGGGCGGCGGGGACGTGAAGTATGGGGCCCTGCGCCGTTTTCGAGTCGCGGACGAGGACGGTGGTGGGGGCGATGGCTACCTCTACGCAGTCGCCGCCGTCCGAGCCGCTGTAGCTGCTCTTGAACCAGGCCACTTCTACGCAGTCCCCGCCTTCCGGGCCGCTGTAGCTGCTCCTGAACCATGTCAACCCAGTGCTCATGATCCTCCTGCCATGTGTTTGATGAGGCATGTGGACTCCTCGACGTTCAGAGCCTGTGAACGTAGCCTGCCGTGGCGTAGGGCGAAGCCGCTGACTTTGGCGGCATCGGTTACCACCAAGCCCACTCCCTGCGACTCGATATAGCCGACCTGGCGGTGTTCCAGGGTCTCCATGATGACCACCGGGCCGTTGAGCCCGAGGTGGAAGCCGCCGTCCGAGGGCATGATCTGGATCTCGACATTGCGCATCGCCCCTTGCTTCAGCAGGTGTTCAAGCTGTGCCCTCACCACATCAGCGTTACCTGCCATGCTGGTCAAGGCCTGTTCGCCGATGATGAAGCATGTCTCCACCATGGGTGTTCGCGTTAACAGTTTCTGTCGGCTGAGCCTGGCTTCCACATGCTGCTCGATCATCTCGTCGCTGAGCGGCGGGCAATGCTCCGAGAACAGCGCCCGCGCGTACTCCTCGGTCTGGAGCAAACCCGGGATCAGCAGTGGATCGGAGGAGAACCGACTCACCGCCTCCGTCTCGATCAGCGCGAAGTCCTGGAAGAACGCCGGAAGTTTCGCCAGGTCCACGTCGTCCTGAAGCACCGCCAGCGTCCCGCCCGCGCTCAGCACCACCTCCGCCGCGTCCGTGAACGCGGACTTCGCCGGCCTCCGGCCCTGCTCGATCGAGGCGACCTGATCGCATGAGTAGCCCACCGCCTCCGCGAGTTCCTGCTGTGACAATCCGACCCGGTCTCGGTGGAGCTTGACCAGTTTGCCGTAGCCGACCCAGATACCCGGGCGGTCGTCGTCCTTGGTCCGCTGCTTCTTCTGACGGCTGGTTCCCATGCCTCACACCCCAATGCGCCGATGTGCGAATGTGGTTCATATGCAAACGCGCGCGGCGCAGCACCCGTCACTGCCGGTGACCCGTACATAAACGCACCCCGCTCGTACATGACGTACAGGTACGCTCGTCCGCCCTGGTCACGCTAGACGCGTAACGGGGCGGTTACCCTATGAAGTCGGAAACTGCCTCCCTGATCGTCGCCCCGACGGAGCCGACCGCCCCCGCCCAACTCGCCGCCCCTCCGCCGCTCTCGCCCCTGTATCCGCCCTCGCGGATCAGGCTCAGTTCCAGCCATCGCGGCGCGCGGCTCGCGCGGTTGCTCGCCGCGCAGCAGTTGGAGGAGTGGGGGATTCCGCGTACGACGGCCACCGGCGCCGTGGTCGTCGCCGTCATCGCCGAGCTGGCCGCGAACGCCGTCACCCATGGCCGTACCCCCGGGCGGGACTTCGAGGTGCGGCTCGCGCTCTCGGCCGTCGTCGTCCGGATCGAGGTCCTTGATACGCGGCCCGACCGGCTCCCCCGAGTCCCCGGCCTCACCCTCCCGCCCCCGCCGGACGCGACCAACGGGCGCGGGCTGCTGCTCGTCGCCGCGTATGCCGACCGGTGGGGGTGGTGCGTGCGTGATCCGTACACCACCAAGACCGTCTGGGCCGAGGTGGACTACCGGCGGGCATAGGGTCTGGGGCCTCGGCCGCGGGCGGCGGTGGGTCGGCCATCGCCGCATCCTGGAGGCCATCGCCCTCCAGGCCGCACTCCACCTCGCGGCCGTCGTCATCTAGGCACGACGCTGACCAAAGAGATAGAACCTTGCCATGCCAAGCTTCGAGGTCACACCGATAGGTACAGTCCGGAACAACCGGACGGACGTCCAGCACACGGACAACTGGGGTGCCGTCCGCAGCACGATCACCATCGACGAGCGCTTCGGCGAGGCGTGCCTCCAGGGTCTGGAGGGCTTCTCCCATGTGGAGATCCTCTTCATCTTCGACCAGTTCCCGGAGCACGACGACTTCCGCGAACCCCGCCCCTACCGCGGCCGCTCCGACCTCCCGCCCGTTGGTGTCTTCGCCGGCCGCGGCCCCCGCAGACCGAACCGCATCGGGGTGACGTGCTGCGCCATCGAGTCCGTCCACGGCCGCGAACTGACGGTGGTGGGCCTCGACGCGGTCTCCGGCACCCCGGTCATTGACCTGAAGCCGACGATGGCGGAGTTCCGCGCGGTGAACATCAGGCAGCCGGAATGGGTCAGCCGCCTGATGTCAGAGTACTTCCAGCCGTAAACGGCCCCCGTCAACCCGCCCGCGCTCACCGCCCCGCCCGACCTGAGAGAGACGGCCTAGAAGTCGTCGTCGAAGCCGACCGTGCCCTCGACCGCGACCTGGTACGCCGACGGGCGGCGCTCGAAGAAGTTCGTCAGCTCCTGGACGCCCTGGAGCTCCATGAAGGCGAACGGGTTCTGCGAGCCGTAGACCGCCGGGAAGCCCAGCCGCGTGAGGCGCTGGTCCGCGACGCACTCCAGGTACTCGCGCATCGACTCGGTGTTCATGCCCGGCAGGCCGTCGCCGCACAGGTCGCGGCCGAATTGCAGCTCCGCCTGGACCGCTTCCTTCAGCATGTCCGTGACCTGCTGCTCCAGGGCGTCGTCGAAGAGGTCCGGCTCCTCCTTGCGTACCGTGTCCACGACCTCGAACGCGAAGTTCATATGCATCGTCTCGTCACGGAACACCCAGTTGGTGCCGGTGGCGAGGCCGTGCAGCAGGCCGCGTGAGCGGAACCAGTAGACGTACGCGAACGCGCCGTAGAAGAACAGCCCCTCGATACAGGCCGCGAAGCAGATCAGATTCAGCAGGAAGCGCCGGCGGTCGGCCTTCGACTCCAGGCGGTCGATCGTCTCTACCGAGTCCATCCACTTGAAGCAGAACTGCGCCTTCTCGCGGATCGACGGGATCTCCTCCACCGCGTCGAAGGCCGCCGCGCGGTCCTCCGGATCGGGCAGATACGTGTCCAGCAGCGTCAGATAGAACTGGACGTGTACGGCCTCCTCGAAGAGCTGGCGCGAGAGATAGAGGCGCGCCTCGGGGGAGTTGATGTGCTTGTAGAGCGTCAGCACGAGGTTGTTCGACACGATCGAGTCGCCCGTCGCGAAGAACGCGACCAGCCGGCCGATCATGTGCTGCTCGCCGGGGGAGAGCTTGGCGAGGTCGGCGACGTCGGAGTGCAGGTCGACCTCCTCCACCGTCCAGGTGTTCTTGATCGCGTCGCGGTAGCGCTCGTAGAAGTCCGGGTAGCGCATGGGCCGCAGCGTCAGCTCGAAGCCCGGGTCCAGGAGGTTCTTCTCGGAAGTGGTCATTACTGGCAGGCCTCGCAGGACTCGGGGTTTTCCAGGGAGCAGGCGATGGCGTCCTCGTCGGGCGTCATCCGCGCGGGTACGGGTACGGACGCCCGTGCCGCCCGCGCGATCCGGGTCGCCGGGCGCGAGCGCAGGTAGTACGTCGTCTTCAGGCCCTTCTTCCAGGCGTACGCGTACATCGAGCTGAGCTTCCCGATGGTCGGCGTCTCCAGGAACAGGTTCAGCGACTGGCTCTGATCGAGGAACGGCGTACGGGCCGCCGCCATGTCGATCAGGCCGCGCTGCGGGATCTCCCACGCCGTACGGAACAGTTCGCGCACCTCCGCCGGGATCCAGCCGAAGCCCGCGACCGAGCCGCTCGACTCGCGCAGCGCCTCGCGCGTCTGCGCGTCCCAGACGCCGAGCCGCTTCAGCTCGTCCACCAGGTACGAGTTGACCTGGAGGAACTCCCCGGAGAGCGTCTCGCGCTTGAAGAGGTTGGAGACCTGCGGCTCGATGCACTCGTACACGCCCGCGATCGAGGCGATCGTCGCCGTCGGAGCGATCGCGAGGAGCAGGGAGTTCCGCATGCCGGTCGTGGCGATCCGGGCGCGCAGCGCGTCCCAGCGCTCGGGCCAGTTCAGCTCCACGTCGTAGTGGTCGGGGTGCAGCACCCCGCGCGCGGCGCGCGTACGGGACCAGGCGGGGAGTGGGCCGTTGCGTTCGGCGAGCGCGCAGGACGCCTCGTACGCGGCGAGCATGATGCGCTCGGCGATCTTCGTGGAGAGGGCGGCGGCCTCGGCGGAGTCGAAGGGCAGCCGCTTCTTGAAGAAGACGTCCTGGAGGCCCATCGCGCCCAGGCCCACCGGGCGCCACTTCGCGTTGGAGGCGCCGGCCTGCTCGGTCGGGTAGAAGTTGATGTCCACGACCCGGTCGAGGAAGGTCACGGCCGTACGGACGGTCTCGTCCAGCCGCTCCCAGTCGAGGTCGCCCGACTTCAGCACGAACGCGCCGAGGTTGATCGAGCCGAGGTTGCAGACGGCCGTCTCGCCGTCGTCCGTCACCTCCAGGATCTCCGTGCAGAGATTGGAGGAGTGGACGACGCTGCCGGGCTCGGCGGTCTGGTTCGCCGTGCGGTTCGAGGCGTCCTTGAAGGTCATCCAGCCGTTGCCGGTCTGGGCGAGAGTGCGCATCATCCGGCCGTACAGCTCGCGCGCGGGGATGGTTTTGCGCGCCAGGCCCGCCGCCTCCGCCTCGCGGTACCGGGTGTCGAACGCGTCGCCCCACAGGTCGACCAGTTCCGGGACGTCGACGGGGGAGAAGAGGGACCAGACGCCGTCCGACTCGACCCGGCGCATGAACTCGTCCGGGATCCAGTGCGCGAGATTCAGATTGTGCGTACGGCGGGCGTCCTCCCCGGTGTTGTCGCGCAGTTCGAGGAATTCCTCCAGGTCCGCGTGCCAGGTCTCCAGGTAGACACAGGCCGCGCCCTTGCGCCGGCCGCCCTGGTTGACGGCCGCGACCGAGGAGTCGAGGGTGCGCAGGAACGGGACGATGCCGTTGGAGTGGCCGTTGGTGCCCCGGATCAGCGAACCGCGCGAACGGATACGGGAGTACGACAGGCCGATCCCGCCCGCGTGCTTCGAGAGCCGCGCCACCTGGTGGTACCGGTCGTAGATCGAGTCCAGCTCGTCCAGCGGGGAGTCCAGCAGATAGCAGGAGGACATCTGCGGGTGGCGCGTACCGGAGTTGAAGAGGGTGGGGGAGGACGGGAGGTAGTCCAGCCGGCTCATCAGCCGGTAGAGCGCGGCGACCTCGTCGCGCGCGCGGGCGCTCTCGTCCTCGGCCAGTCCGGAGGCCACGCGCAGCATGAAGTGCTGCGGGGTCTCGATGACCTGGCGGGTGATCGGGTGGCGGAGCAGATAGCGGCTGTAGAGGGTCCGCAGCCCGAAGTAGCCGAAGCGGTCGTCGGCGGCCGGGTCGATGAGCGCGTCGAGGACATCGGCGTGCAGCGTGACGAAGGCGGCCGTGGTGTCCGCGATCAGGCCCTCGCGGTGGCCGACGGCGACGGACGCGGAGAACGCCACGGCGCCCTGGCCCGCGGCCTCGTCGGCGATGGTGCGGGTCAGCAGCCTGGCCGCGAGCCGGGAGTAGGCGGGGTCCTCGGAGATGAGTCCCGCCGCCGCCTCGGTGGCCAGCTCGCGCAACTCGGCCTCGTCCGACCGGGCGTTACGGCCGCGCAGCGCGGCGGCGGCGACCCTTCCGGGGTCGGCGTCGGGCAGATCGGCGGTCAGGTCCGTCAGGGTCCGCAGCAGTGCGGTCCCGGGTCCGTCGGCCGCCCGCACGGCGGCCTCGGAGATGGCTGAAGCCGGATCGGCTGGCGCGATGGTCACGTGGTGCTCTCCCTCGCTCGGCTCTGGGCCGTCGGGAGGGGAGCGGGCTTGTTCTCGCGGTACGTCGGTCCGTACGGCCCGGATCCGGGCAACACGGCGTACGGCGTACGGCGCCCACCGGCCCATCCACGAGGCCCGGACGTCTCGGCGTCCGGTTCGGTCGAACCGGGCGCACTGTCGGCAGGTGTTCGGACTCGTGGGTATGGCGAAGCACACCACATCACACCGTTGCGGGACAGTTCCGGATTCGCACCGGATTCCCCTGCGTGACAGCGAGGTCGAGCATACATGTGGGGGCTGGTTCGGGTGACAGCCCCCAGATGTTGTGTCGTGCGTCATCCTGTCCGGGCCCGCGCGGGCAGCGGAAGGGCCGCCGGATCCCCTTGTGGCAAGGGGATCCGGCGGCCCGGCGAGCCGTACGGGGACCGGTCAGTGGCCTCCGGGACCGCCCGAGGTCGCCGCGGGAAGCTCGGTCTTCACGCCCGGGTCGCCCGCGTCCGCCGTGTAGTCGGAGGGGCTGGTCTCGTCCGTACCCTCCGGGGCCTTGACGGCGCGCAGGACGAAGGTGAGCGCCACCGTCACCACCAGGTTGAGCACGAACGCGGTGAGGCCGATGTAGCCGATCTCGCCCAGGCCCGGGATCTCCTTGGAGGAGCCGCCGAAGTGCGCCTGGGTCGGGCTGGCCACGCCGTACGCCGCGGCCGTGCCGTACACCATGCCGACCGCCCAGCCCGCGAGCAGCGCCCAGCGGTGGAACCAGCGGGTGAAGAGGCCGCCGACCAGGGCGGGCATCGTCTGGAGGATCCAGATCCCGCCCAGCAGCTGGAAGTTGATCGCCACCGTCTTGTCCATGGTCAGGACGAAGACCAGCGCGCCCACCTTCACCAGCAGCGAGACCAGCTTCGAGACCTTGGTCTCCTGCGCGGGTGTCGCGTCCGGCCTGATGAAGTCCTTGTAGATGTTGCGGGTGAAGAGATTCGCCGCGGCGATCGACATGATCGCGGCCGGCACCAGCGCGCCGATGCCGATGGCCGCGAAGGCCACCCCCGCGAACCAGTCGGGGAACATCGTCTCGAAGAGCTGCGGGATCGCCAGCTGTCCGTTGTCCACCTTGACCCCGGCGGCGATCGCCATGAAGCCGAGCAGCGCCAGCAGGCCCAGCATCAGTGAGTACAGCGGCAGGATCGTGGTGTTGCGCCGGATCACCTCGCGGCTGCGGCTGGAGAGCGTCGCCGTGATGGAGTGCGGATACATGAAGAGCGCGAGCGCGGAACCGAGCGCCAGCGTGGCGTAGCCCCACTGCCCGGCCTCGCCCGGCGCGAGGGAGCCGCGTGGCTGGCCGGTCGCCGGGTTGGTCTGCGCGAAGGCGTCGCCGGCCTTGGCGAAGATGGTGTCGAACCCGCCCAGTTTGATGGGGATGTAGATGATCGCCACGATGATCACGATGTAGATCAGCGTGTCCTTGACGAAGGCGATCAGCGCGGGCGCCCGCAGCCCCGACGAGTAGGTGTACGCCGCGAGCACACCGAACGCGATCAGCAGCGGCAGGTCCTTGATGAACCAGTGGGTGTTCTCGCCGCCGCCGACGCCCATCACGTCCAGCACCGCCTGGATGCCGACGAGCTGGAGCGCGATGTACGGCATCGTCGCGAGGATGCCGGTGAGCGCGACGGCCAGCGACAGGCCCTTCGAGCCGAACCGGCCCCGGACGAAGTCCGAGGTGGTCACGTAGCCGTGCTTGTGCGACACGGACCAGAGCCGGGGCAGGAAGGTGAAGATCAGCGGGTAGACCAGGATCGTGTACGGCACGGCGAAGAAGCCGGCCGCGCCCGCCGCGTAGATCGCCGCCGGTACGGCCACGAAGGTGTACGCCGTATAGAGGTCACCGCCGAGCAGGAACCAGGTGACCCAGGTGCCGAACGACCGGCCGCCCAGGCCCCATTCGTCGAGGCTGTTCTCGTTGGCGGCCTTGCGCCAGCGGGCCGCCAGGAACCCCATGACCGTGACGGCCACGAAGAAGAAGATGAAAACGGCGAGTGCCACGCCGTTCACGCCGTCCTTCATTTCGACGCACCTCCCTTGCGGGAGCGCTGGTCACGCTTCCACAGCTGGTAGGCGATCATCGTGAGCGCCGCCGAGACCGGTACCCAGAGCATCTGGTACCAGTAGAAGAAGGGGATGCCGATGAAGGTCGGCTCGATCTTCGCGTAGGACCCGACCCAGAGCAGCGTCACAAAGGGCGCGAGGAGACAGAGGGTGATGATCACCCGCCCGGGAGTGACCGTGGGGGGTGGTTTCTTGTCCGGGACTTCGGACATGGCGGCTCCGTTCCCTCGTAAGATCGCCTGTGGTAACGCGCAGGAAATCTAAGCGAAGGCGCTGGTCAGCGTCACCCCTTGACCGCAGGTCGTTACGTCAACGGTATGGTCCGGGCCGTTCAGTGGGCCGGGCGCTTCAGCCGGGCCACGAACTTGTAGCGGTCGCCGCGGTAGACGGACCGTACCCACTCCACCGGCTCACCGGCCGCGTCCAGGGAGTGCCGCGACAGCATCAGCATCGGCAGCCCGACGTCCGTACCGAGCAGCCCGGCCTCGCGCGGGGTGGCCAGCGAGGTCTCGATGGTCTCCTCGGCCTCGGCCAGATGCACGTCGTACACCTCCGCCAACGCCGTGTAGAGCGAGGTGTACTTGACGAGGGAGCGGCGCAGCGCGGGGAAGCGCTTGGCCGAAAGATGGGTGGTCTCGATGGCCATCGGCTCCCCGCTGGCCAGCCGCAGCCGCTCGATCCGCAGCACGCGCCCGCCGGTGGTGATGTCCAGCAGCCCGGCCAGGGTGTCATCGGCGGTGACATAGCCGATGTCCAGCAGCTGCGAGGTCGGCTCCAGGCCCTGGGCCCGCATGTCCTCGGTGTACGAGGTGAGCTGGAGCGCCTGCGAGACCTTGGGCTTGGCGACGAACGTGCCCTTGCCCTGGATGCGTTCGAGCCGGCCCTCGACCACCAGCTCCTGGAGCGCCTGGCGCACGGTGGTGCGCGAGGTGTCGAACTCGGAGGCGAGCGTACGCTCCGGAGGCACCGGTGTACCCGGCGGCAGCGTCTCCGTCATATCGAGCAAGTGCCGCTTCAACCGGTAGTACTTGGGCACGCGTGCCGTACGGGTGGCGGGTCCGTTCTCGCTCTCCGTACCGCCCCCGTCCGTGGCCATGGCCTGCCTTCCCGACTCCTGTGCTGCTGCCGTCACCGGCTCCTCCGTCTGTCGCGGCTCACATGGTGGCACGGTCCGGCCACGGGTCGTCGCCCTGCCTCAGGTGTCGGTCCGATAACGGACACGACTGCCCTTCTTATACACCCTTGACACCCCTAAAGGTCTAGGCCAAGCTCCCCGTACTGGTCTAAACCATTAAAGACCAGGTCCCAGCCCCAGCAGTACTCGTCGTACGTCTTCGCGGTCTTCGCGGTGGGCAGGGGTTGCAGGCATCCCTGAGGAGGGTGGCGTGAAGCGCAAGCTCATCGCGGCGGTCGGCGTCGCGGGCATGATGGCCGGTATTGCCGCGTGTGGTTCGGATGAGGGCACGGCGTCCAAGGACCCCAAGGACCGTAAGGAGACGCTGACCGTCTGGCTCATGTCGGACGCGCAGAGCACCTGGCCGGAGCTGGTCAAGGACGTCAACGCGCAGTTCAAGGCGAAGTATCCGAATGTGACGGTCAAGGTCCAGTACCAGCAGTGGGCGGACAAGGCCAAGAAGCTCGACGCGGCGCTGGCCGGCGACAAGTACCCCGATGTCGTCGAGCTCGGCAACACCGAGACCATGACGTACATCCTCAACGGCGCGCTCGGCGAGATCGACCCGAAGAAGTACGAGAACTCGGACACCTGGATCAAGGGCCTGAAGGACACCTGCGCCTTCGAGGGCAAGCAGTACTGCGTGCCCTACTACGCCGGTGCGCGTGTGGCCATTTACAACAAGGACATGTTCAAGGCCGGCACCGGCTCGGACCAGCTGCCCACCACCGAGGCCGAGCTGGCCACGGCGCTGGACAAGGTCGGCGCCAAGTACGGCAAGGACAAGGCGTTCTCGCCGCTCTACCTGCCGGGCCGTTACTGGTACGCCGCGATGTCCTACGTAGCGGCGTACGGCGGTCAGATAGCCAAGTACGACGAGGGCGCGAAGGAGTGGCAGGCCACCCTCTCCACCCCGGAGGCCCAGAAGGGCATCCAGCACTTCGTCGACCTGGTGAAGAAGTACAACCACGGCGACAAGACCAAGGACGAGGCGGACCACGCCAACGTCATGGCCAACGAGAAGACCGCGCTTCTCTACGGCAACGGCTGGGAGGCCGGCAGCGTCGTCGACTCCGCCGCGAACGGCAACCCGAAGCTGAAGGACAAGATCGGCACGGCCGGTATGCCCGGCCCCGACGGCAAGGCCCTGCCGTCCTTCATCGGCGGCTCCGACCTCGCCACCATCTCCAAGTCGAAGGTCCAGGACCTCGGCGAGGAGTGGATCGCGGCCTTCACCAGCGCCAAGTCGCAGGAGGTCCTCGCCTCCAAGAACATCCTGCCGAACAACACCAAGCAGCTGGAGCCGCTGAAGGCGAAGCCGGAGACCGCGCCGATCGCCAACGCCGTCCCGGACGCGTGGTTCACCCCGATCGCCCCCGGCTGGACGGCCATTGAGAAGAAGGAAACCCTTGAGGTGATGCTGCTCGACATCATCAAGGGCAAGTCGGTGGCCGACGCCACGAAGGCGGCCGACGCGGAGATCAACCAGCTGATCAACGAAGAGTCCTGAGTCTGTTGATCGCTTAGGTCACAGGGGGGTGGCGGGCCCGCGAGGGCTCCGCCGCCCCCCGTCCTCCGGTACCAGGTCCGAACGGAAGGCCAGCACAGTGAGTGCCGCCGACATGAAAGCAGCCGACCCTCCGGTAGCCGTCGCACGCGTCCCCGAGAGATCCGGCTCCCAGCCGCCCGCGGGCGGGCAGCGCAAGCGGCGCAAGGCCGGGGCGCTGTTGCCGTACCTCCTGATAGCTCCCGCGTTCGTCGCGATCGCCGCCGTCTTCGTCTGGCCGCTCATCAAGACGATCCTCATGTCCTTCCAGGACGTCGGCCGCCGTGAGCTGTGGACCGGGGAGGCCGCCCCCTGGGTGGGCTTCGAGCAGTTCACCAACATCCTCGGCGACGGCGAGTTCTGGGCCGTCGTCTGGCGCACCATCATCTTCATGGTCGCCTGTGTGGTGGCCACCATGGGGATCGGGCTCGGTATCTCCATGCTGATGCAGCGCATGGACACCTGGGTACGTCTGCTGCTCACCGCCGCGCTGGTGGCCGCCTGGTCGATGCCGCTGCTGGTGGCGACGTCCATCTTCCGCTGGTTCGCCGACTCCGACTACGGCGTCCTGAACATGGTGCTGACCAAGTACCTCGGGATCGACGCCCAGGGCCACAACTGGTTCCTCGACCCCAAGCAGGGCTTCCTCATCATCGGGGCCGTCGTCGTCTGGGGCGCCATCCCCTTCGTCGCCGTCACGCTCTACGCGGCGCTCACACAGGTCCCCCGGGAGCTGGAGGAGGCCGCGGCCCTCGACGGCGCGGGCGTGGCCGGCGTCTTCCGCTTCGTCACCTGGCCGGTCATCAAGCCGGTGTTCCAGATGGTGGCCACGCTGTCCGTTCTCTGGGACTTCAATATCTTCGGCCAGATCTTCCTGATCCGTGGCAACAAGCCGGAGCCGGAGTACTCGGTCCTCGGGATCTACTCGTTCGAGAAGGCCTTCGAGTCCAACTCGTTCAGCCAGGGTGCGGCCATCTCCCTCATCACGGTCCTGCTGCTCTCCGGTGTCGCCGTGTACTACCTGCGTCAGCTGCTCAAGATCGGAGAGGTCGAATGAGCGCCTCCACCTCCCAGGCCCTCCGCCCGGACACCGAGCGGGGCGCCGGTCCCGGCACCCCGCAGGTCCTTCGCCAGGACCGCAAGAAGAACCGGCTCGTCTACAACATCGCGGGCCTGGTCGTCTTCGTCCTCATGGCCTTCCCGGTCTACTGGCTGATCATCAGCGCCCTGCGGCCGAACCACGAGATCCGCAGCTACGACCAGACCCTCTGGCCCTCCTCGCTCACCTTCGACAACTTCCAGCGGGCCATCGACCAGCCGAACTTCGGCACGGCCATCCAGTCCAGCCTGATCGTCTGCGGCGTCGCGGTCATCGGCGGCATGCTGCTCGCCGTCATCGCCGCCTTCGCGATCGGCCGCTTCCGCTTCCGCGGCCGCAAGTTCTTCATGATCGTGCTGCTCGTCGTGCAGCTGCTGCCGCCGACCGCGATGCTGATCCCCATCTACATCCAGCTCAACGACCTGGGCGGGCTGAACGAGTACTGGGGCGTCATCGTCATCTATCTGGTCTCGACGCTGCCCTTCGCGACCTGGATGATCCGTGGCTTCATCGTCAACATCCCGCCGGAGCTGGAGGAGTCCGCGATGGTCGACGGCTGCAGCCGGATGGGCGCCTTCTGGCGGGTCACGTTCCCGCTGCTCGCTCCCGGTCTCGCGGCGGCGGCGATCTTCTCCCTGATCACGGCGTGGAACGAGTACCTCCTCGCCTATGTCGTCCTCCAGGACAATGACAAGTACACGCTGAACGTGTGGCTGATGAACTTCACGACCTCGCGCGGCATCGACTACGGAGCCCTGATGGCCGCCTCGACCCTGATCGCCATCCCGGTCGTGGCCTTCTTCCTCCTGGTGCAGAAGTACATGGCAACCGGCCTCACCTCCGGCGCAGTGAAGGGCTAGAACCGCCGATGACGACCCTCGTAAGCACTACGGACACCCTCACCCGTGACGCGCTCGCCGTGCTCCAGCCCGGCTTCCTCGGTACGACCGCCCCCGACTGGCTGCTGCGCCGTCTCGGCGAGGGCCTGTCCTCCGTCGGGCTCTTCGGCCGCAACATCGCCTCGCCCGACCAGCTCGCCGCGCTCACCGAGCGGCTGCGCGCCGAGCGGGACGACGTCCTCGTCGCGATCGACGAGGAGGGCGGCGATGTCACCCGGCTGGAGGTCAGGCACGGCTCCTCCTTCCCCGGCAACTACGCCCTGGGCGCCGTCGACGACGTGGACCTGACCCGGGCCGTCGCCCGGGAGCTGGGCCGGCGGCTCGCCGAGTGCGGGGTCAACCTCAACTGGGCCCCCTCGGCCGATGTGAACTCCAACCAGGACAACCCGGTCATCGGCGTACGGTCCTTCGGCGCCGTCCCGGCGCTCGTGGCGCGGCACACCGCCGCGTATGTGGAGGGCCTGCAGAGCGCCGGGGTCGCCGCCTGCACCAAGCACTTCCCCGGCCACGGCGACACCTCCGTGGACTCGCACCACGCGATGCCCCGTATCGACGTGGACCTGGACACCGTGCACGCCCGTGACCTGCTGCCCTTCCGCGCGGCCATCGCGGCGGGTTCCAAATCGGTCATGAGTGCGCATATCCTGCTTCCCGCGCTCGACCCGGACCGCCCGGCGACCCTCAGCCCGCAGATCCTCACCGGTCTGCTCCGCGAGGAGCTGGGCTTCCAGGGCCCGATCGTCACCGACGGCATGGAGATGCGGGCCATCGCCTCGGCGTACGGGATCGAGCGCGGCTCCGTCCTCGCGATCGCCGCGGGCGCCGACGCCATCTGTGTCGGCGGCGGCCTGGCGGACGAGGAGACCGTGCTGCGGCTGCGCGACGCGCTGGTGGCGGCGGTACGGAACGGCGAACTGCCCGAGGAGCGACTGGCCGACGCGGCCGCGCGGGTGCGCGGACTCGCCGACTGGACGCGCCGGGTCAGGGGGGCTTCGGAGCCGGGCGCGGATTCGCAGGAGGGGACCGCGCCCGGCACCGCGACCATCGCGCCGGACCCGGAGATCGGCCTCGTCGCGGCCCGCCGCGCCGTGCGGGTGACAGGCGGTGCGGAGCCGCTCACGGAAGCGCCGTACGTCGCCGCGTTCACCCCCGTCGCGAACATCGCCGTCGGGGACGAGACCCCGTGGGGCGTCGCGGCGGAGCTGGGGCGGCTGCTTCCCGGTACGCGGACGGGCTCGTACGGCGGCGCCGGAGAGGCCGGTACGGACCCGGCCGCGCTGGCCGGCGAACTGCTCGCGGCGGCGGGCGACCGCACGATCGTCGCCGTCGTACGCGACGCGCACCGCCACCACTGGATGTCCGAAGCCCTGGACGCCGTGCTGGCCGCCCGACCGGGCACGGTCGTGGTGGAGATGGGCGTGAACGAGGCGGAGCCCCGCGGTGCCCTGCACATCGCGACCCACGGCGCCGCACGGGTCTGCGGACGGGCCGCCGCGGAGGTCATCACGGGACGCCGGGAGTGAACGTCCGGGACTGCCGCTGAAGCGACGGTGCCGGGCCGCCCCCTGGCGGGGGGGGGCCCGCCCCCGCGTGTCGCGGGGGGCGCAGGTGGCCAGCCACTCCCGCTTGGTCGCGAACGTGGCGCGGAAGTAGTCCGCGAGCTTCAGCCGGGACGCCGCCGCCTCGTCCACCACGACCGTGGCGTGCGGGTGGAGCTGGAGCGCGGAGGCCGGTACGAGCGCGGCGACCGGGCCCTCGACGGCCTGCGCGACCGCCTCCGCCTTGCCCTCGCCGGTGGCGAGCAGCACCAGATGGCGGGCTTCCAGGATGGTGCCGATGCCCTGCGTGATGACATGGTGCGGCACCTCCTCGGGGCTGTCGAAGAAGCGCGCGTTGTCCTCGCGGGTCTGCCGGGTCAGCGTCTTGATACGGGTGCGCGAGGCGAGCGAGGAGCAGGGCTCGTTGAAACCGATGTGCCCGTCCGTACCGATGCCGAGCAGCTGGAGGTCCACCCCGCCGGCCTCGGCCAGCGCGCGGTCGTACGCCTCGCACGCCGCCTGGACGTCCTCGGCGGCGCCGTCCGGGCCCATGAAGGAGCCCTCGCTCAGTCCCAGCGGCTCGACGACCTGGCGCAGAACCACCGAGCGGTACGACTCGGGGTGGCCCGCGGGCAGGCCCACGTACTCGTCCAGCTGGGCTATCCGCGCGCGCGAGGCGTCCACCTCGCCGGAGCGCACCTTGGCCGTCAGCGCCCGGTAGATGGGCAGGGGGGTCGAGCCGGTGGCCACGCCGAGCAGAGCGTCGGGCTTGCGGCGCAGCAGGCCGGCGATGCTGTCCGCGATGAGCTCGCCACCTGCCGCGGCGTTCTGGACGATGACAACTTCCACGCTGGGCCCACCCAATCTGGAAACGAGACTTTTGTGGTATAGACCAATTCTAGCAGAGGGGTGCCCAGGGCCGGCCGGGTTGTCCGGCACGCCCGCCCGGGTGCTCCTATCGTGAGGAACACCCGGTGGTGAAGGGCGCTGAAGGCGGGCACGGCATGACGGACTCGGTGACGGATGCGGTGATCGACTACGCGGCGGTGTTCCAGGTGCTGCCCGGCATGGTGGCGCTGGTGACACCCGAGCTGGTCTACGCGGACGCGAACGAGGCGTACCTCCTCTCCGCCGGGCGCACCCGCGAGCAGGTGATCGGCCGGTATCTGTTCGACGTGTTCCCCGACAACCCCGACGACCCCGAAGCCAGCGGCATGCGCAACCTGAGCGCCTCGCTGCTGCGCGTGGTGGCCACCGGCGAGCGCGACGCCATGGCCCTCCAGCGCTACGACGTCCAGTCCGTCGAGCGGCCCGGCGAATGGGAGGAGCGCTACTGGAGCCCGGTCAACGCCCCGCTGTTCGGCCCCGACGGCCGTGTCGCCCTGGTGGTGCACCGGGTGGAAGAGGTCACCCAGCTCATCAAGGCCCGCGGCTCCCCCGACAGCTCCCGCACCGCCGTGCTCGAAGCCGAGCTGTACACCCGCGCCAGGGAACTCCAGGAGGTCAACGAACGCCTGCGCCTCGCCCACGCCCGCGAA
Source organism: Streptomyces scopuliridis (assembly GCF_042790125.1). Classification (GTDB taxonomy): domain Bacteria; phylum Actinomycetota; class Actinomycetes; order Streptomycetales; family Streptomycetaceae; genus Streptomyces; species Streptomyces scopuliridis_A. Next base: position 57,599 of record NZ_JBHTZS010000030.1, on the reverse strand, counting down.
CGCGAGGTCGCCCTCGTCCTCCAGAAGGCGATGCTGCCCGCCCCCGCGGACGTGGGCCACCACCGGGCCGCCGTACGGTACCGGCCCGCCGCCGGCGCCCTGAACGTCTGCGGCGACTGGTACGACCTCATCGACCTGCCCGGCGACCGCATCGGGGTCTCCGTCGGCGATGTCGTCGGCCACGGCCTGCACGCCGCCGGCGTCATGGGCCTGCTGCGCAGCGCGCTCAGCGCCGCCTCCCGCGTCGCCGACGGCCCGGCCGAGGCCCTGGACGTCCTCGGCCTGTACGCCCGCTCCGTCGACGGCGCCGAATCCACCACCGCCGTGGAGATCTCCATCGACTGGGAGAGCCACACCCTCGCCTACAGCAGCGCGGGCCATCCGCCGCCCGCCCTGCTGCACACCTACGGCGGCGTCGAATTCCTCGACCGGGCCACCGACCCGCCGCTCGGCGCCCGTCCGGAGCACGTCCCCCGCCCCCAGGCCGCCACCGCTTTCACCGAGGGGGACACCCTCGTCCTGTACACCGACGGGCTGATCGAACGCCGCCGTGAGGACATCGACACCGGCCTGGCCCGGCTCGCCCGCTCCCTCACCCGCCACCGGGGCGCCGACCCCGAATCCCTCGCCGACGCGCTCCTGTTCGACCTCCTGCCGCCCCAGGGGGCCACCGACGACACGGCCCTGGTCATCGTCCGGCTCTGAGCGGCCGGAGCGGCGTTGGCGGGCGGGGGCGGCCCGGCGGCTCCCCGACGGCGAGCCTCACGGCTGCCCGGTGCCGGCCCGGTGGCGGGGGTGCGGCGGCCCGTGGTCGACTGGGAGGGGCCGAGGGGTATGACCGACTTGGGAGGCACCCAGCATGTCTGCCGCGCTGCCGGGCGAGTCGTGCGAGCGGGCCGGCGGCATCATGTCCGCGGAGGTCGCGGAGCAGCCCGCCGTGCTGCGGCGGATCCTCCGGGACGGTACGCCCGGCGTCCGCGAGGTGGCGGCGGCCATCGCCGCGCGCAAGCCGCGCTTCGTCCTGCTCACCGCCCGCGGTACGTCCGACCACGCCGCGCTGTACGCGAAGTATCTGCTGGAGATCCGGTGCGGCCTGCCCTGCGGACTGGCCTCCATGTCCACGACGACGGCGTACGGCGCGAAGCCGGACCTCACCGACGTCCTGGTCATCGGCGTCAGCCAGTGGGGCGGCTCGCCGGATCTGGTGGCGTCCACCTGGGCCGCGCGGGAGGCCGGCGCGACCACGCTCGCGGTGACCAACAACCCGGACTCGGCGCTGACCGCCGTGGCGGAGTTCCATATCGACGTCCTGGCGGGCCCGGAGAGGGCGCTGCCCGCCACCAAGTCGTACACCGCCTCGCTGCTGTCGCTGTATCTCTTCGCCGAGGCGCTCGGCGGCCGTGACGGCGCGGCGGCAGGCGATCTGCCGGACCTCGCGGAACGGGTGCTGGCGCGCACGGCCGAGGTACGGACGCTCGCCTCGCGCTACCGCTTCGCCGAGCGGATGGTGATCATCTCCCGGGGCTACGGCTATCCGACGGCGAAGGAGGCCGCGCTCAAGCTGATGGAGACCTGCTACATCCCCGCGCTCTCCTACTCCGGCGCGGATCTGCTGCACGGTCCGCTGGCGATGGTCGACAACATCTCGCCGGTGATCGCGATCGTCCCCGAGGGCAAGGGCGGTGAGGCCCTTCAGGCGGTCCTCGCGCGGCTGCGGGCCCGGGGCGCCGATCTGTTCGTGGTGGGATCCCGGGCGGAGGTCGAAGCGGCGTCGGCGGGGTTCGTGCTGCCGACGGACGGGGTTCCGGAGGAGCTTCAGCCGCTCCTGCAGATCCTGCCGCTCCAGCTGCTGGCCCACGAGGTCGCCATCGCCAGGGGCCAGGATCCGGACGCGCCGCGCACGATGGCGAAGACACCGGAGACGGACTGACAGGGCTCCGGGACGGGGTGCGTACCCGCGGGCCGCGGCGCCGCGACGGGACCCTCAACCCGTCCGGCACCGCAGCCCGGAGTTGCAACGGCCATGGGGTCTCCCCGCCCCTGGCAGGGGAAGGGTGTGCGGTCCCGCGTGGCCGTGGGGAGAGGTCCCGTCGCAGTCAGGGCAGAGAGCGCCGGCACCTCGGTCCACCCTCCTGTGCGGGGAGGGCGGAGGCTCATACACCATTGTGGACTAGACCATTCTGGCCTGTCCATGCGTGTACCGAGCCTATTTCCCTTCGTACCCTCCAGTACAGACTTCGGTTCGCCCTGGTTCACGCCGCGGGTACGCTCGCCTGTGTGCCCTCCATGAACGACCTCGTACGCCAGCACACAGCCCTCAGTGAGTCCGACCTCGAGTGGCTGCATCTGCTGGTCTCGGAGTGGCAGCTGCTCTCCGACCTCTCCTTCGCGGACCTCGTGCTCTGGGTCCCCACCCGCGACGGCACCCGCTATGTGTCCGTCGCCCAGATGCGCCCCAACACCGGGCCCACCTCCTACCAGGACGACATGGTCGGCCATCTCGTCCCCCGAGGCCGCCGGCCACTGCTGGACGCGGCGCTCGACGAGGGCCGCATCGTCCGGGAGGGCGACCCCGAGTGGCGCGAGGAGGTGCCCGTACGGGTCGAGTCCATCCCCGTACGGCGCGACGGCCGTGTCCTCGGGGTCATCGCGCGCAACACCAATCTGCTCACGGTCCGCACGCCCAGCCGGCTGGAGCTCACCTATCTCCAGTCCGCCTCCGATCTCGCCCAGATGATCGCCGCCGGGTCCTTCCCCTTCCCCGGCCAGCAGGTCGACATGGACGCCTCCCCGCGCGTCGGTGACGGGCTGATCCGGCTGGACGCGGACGGGGTCGTCCAGTACGCGAGCCCCAACGCCCTTTCCGCGTATCACCGATTGGGACTCGCGTCCGACCTAGTGGGACACCATCTCGGCCGCACCACCGACGAACTGGCCCCCGCGCGCGGCCCGGTGGACGAGGCCATGGTCAAACTGGCCAGCGGCTACGCGCCCCGCGAGACCGAGGTGGAGGGCAGCGGCGGGGTCATCCAGCTGCGCGCCATCCCCCTCAAGCCCAAGGGCACCAGGATCGGCTCGCTGGTGCTGCTCCGCGACGTGACGGAACTGCGCCGCCGCGAGCGTGAGTTGATCACCAAGGACGCCACCATCCGGGAGATCCACCACCGGGTGAAGAACAACCTCCAGACGGTCGCCGCGCTTCTCAGGCTCCAGTCCAGGCGGATGGACTCCGTGCGGGGCAGGGAGGCCCTGGACGAGGCCGTACGGCGCGTCGGCTCGATCGCCATCGTGCACGAGACGCTGTCTCAGAATCTGGATGAACGCGTCGAGTTCGACGAGATCGCCGACCGGGTGCTGGCGATGGTCGCCGAGATCTCACCCGGCAGGGTCGTCTGCCGCCGTACCGGAAAGTTCGGCGTGCTCGACGCCGAAGTGGCCACGCCCCTCTCGATGGTGCTCACCGAGATTCTCCAGAACGCGCTGGAGCACGCCTTCGCGCCGGGAGAGGAGGGCCGGGTCGATGTCTCGGCGGTCCGCAGTGGTGACGCGCCGGGGACCAAGCGCGGCGAGGGGGCCCGGTCGGACGCGCGCCTCATGATCACCGTCCAGGACGACGGGCGCGGTCTGCCCGAGGGGTTCGATCCGCAGCGCGCCGGGAATCTGGGGCTCCAGATCGTACGGACCCTGGTGGAAGGGGAGTTGGGCGGCGGCTTCGACATGGTGCCGGCGCCGGTGCGCGGTACGCGCGTGATGCTGGACATTCCGGTGGAGCCCCAGAAGTAACCCCCCCCGTACCGTCCAGCACAGCAGCGAGCCCCGGACCGTGGTGACGGTCCGGGGCTCGGCTCGAAGCTCACTTTGCGATGCGCATCGGGGGGTACTGCGCGCTGCGTTTCGGGGGCGGGGCTATGCGTACACGCTGTACGCTCCGCCGGCCAGGGCTCGTTGGCGGGGTGCTTCAGGCGGTCGCGTTACGCGCCCGGTTACGAGCCGCGCGGCGCTTCATGGCGCGGCGCTCGTCCTCGCTGAGGCCACCCCAGACACCCGAGTCCTGACCGGACTCAAGTGCCCACTGCAGGCACTGCTCCATGACGGGGCAGCGACGGCAGACGGCCTTGGCTTCCTCGATCTGCAGCAGCGCAGGACCGGTGTTGCCGATGGGGAAGAACAGCTCGGGGTCTTCCTCGCGGCAAACGGCGTTGTGACGCCAGTCCATGGCTGCTACCTCTCTTGGTATTACATGCAGATTGCTTGTGAATGTGAACGCTTTCACGAATCCCCCGACAAGGGAAGGGCTGACCGCCAGCGGAAACTGGTGGAGTCCTTGGTTTGAGGAGGGGTTCTGGCTCTCAGGGAGGCCGGTGAAGCGGGCCGTCCCGAGCGCCATGTAGAGATTCGCAAACCTCGGCGGCGGATACAACCCCTTCTGGAAAGTTTTTTTTGATTCCTCGGTGTCGACTAGGTCACAGCCGTACTTCCATGGGGTGGATGCCAGCCTAAACGTTCGAGTGAAAGGACTTTGACCCCTTCCACTCACACAATCACACGCAGTGCACGGCGTACGCCTGTGAACGTCACGCTCGTACGCAGTCCGAGGTGGTCGCCGTCCATCTGGAACGGGAGGGGCGCCTTGGAATGCAAGGTGAAGTCGGTCAGGTCATGAAGAGACACCGCATGGCGTCCGCGGGGGCCGCGATCAGGGGTAGAAGTGAGCAATTGGGTCGCATATCTGGCCACCGCGGGAGTCGACATTCTGCTCAGTCCGAGGACATCGAGAGCGAGATCGAAAGAGGCGGCGGGCGACGCGTACACCGGACGATTGCCCAGGTAGGTCCAGGGGGCGGTGTTGCAGATTATGGAGAGGACAAGATCTTTCACCGGATCCTCACCGGGGCGTTCCAGTGTGATCAACCCGCCCCGCCGGTGCGGCTCTTCCAGGAACTGGCGTACCACCTGGCGCACATAGAGCGCGTGCGTCGATCGTTTCCCGCGCTCCCGCTGCTGTTCGACTCGTCCGATCACCCCCGCGTCGAAACCGAAGCCGGCGCAGAAGGTGAACCAGCGGGACGGCACGGACTCGTCCTCGGTGCCCGGTGTCCCGGCCGCCAGTCCCAGACCGACCGTACGTTCGCTCCGCAGCGCGAGCGCGTCCAGGATCGCGCCGGTCGCCTCGACCGCGTCATTGGGGAGCCCGAGCGCGCGGGCGAAGACATTCGTCGAACCGCCGGGGACCACCGCGAGGCGTGGCAGCCGCTCGGGATCGGGGCCGTTGTGCAGCAGCCCGTTGACGACCTCGTTGACCGTGCCGTCACCGCCGAGGGCGACGACCAGCTCGACATCGTCCGAGTCGGCGGCCCGTCTGCCCAGGTCACGGGCGTGTCCGCGGTATTCCGTGGTCACCGCTTCCAGCTTCATCTCGCTGGCGAGCGCGTGGATCAGTACGTCACGTGTGCGGGCACTGGTGGTGGTTGCTGCCGGATTGACCACGAGAAGTGCGCGCATGCCGAGCAGATTACCGGCCGGGCGCCGGAGGGTCGTCCCCGGGAGCCGGGGACCCCAGGGTCCGCCGGGCCGGGACGGCGGGGTCCGCCGGGCGAGGACGGCGGGGTCCGCCGGGCCGGGAGCGCGGGGCCTGTCGGGGGGTGCGCGGCGGCCCTGTGGTTACCCTCAAGGGGTGAGCAGCAGCAGCGAGCAGACCGCCCCCGCATCCTCCCCGCGCCCCCCGCGCCTGACCGCGGCGGCCGGCGCCTGTGGGCTCGAAGCCCTGGCGCTCGTCATCGGCGGTGTGTATCTGCTGGTGATGGGGTTGCTCGGGAAGCCCGACAGCCCGCAGCAGGCGGAGATGGGCGGGATCACGCTGATCGCGCTCGGTGTCATCCCGCTGATCGCCGCGCGCGGGCTGCTGCTGCGGCGCGCCTGGAGCCGGGGGCCCGCACTGATCACCCAGATCATGGCGCTGCCCGTCGCCTATACGCTGCTGACCTCCACGGGCGGCATGATCCCGGCCGGTATCGCGCTCGCGGTGGTCGCGGTGGCGGGGCTGGTCCTGCTGGTCAACCCGACCACCACGGAAGCCCTCGGCATCCGCGGCCCGGCCGACGGCTCCCGGAGCTGAGAGCCCCCGTACCGCCAGGGCCCCCGTACCGCTCTACTCCTCCACCAGCAGCCGCTCACGCAGCTGCGCGAGCGTACGGGCCAGCAGTCGCGAGACATGCATCTGCGAGATGCCGACCTCCTGCGCGATCTGCGACTGCGTCATATTGCCAAAGAACCGGAGCAGCAGAATCCGCTTCTCTCGTGGCGGCAGATCCTCCAGCAGCGGCTTGAGCGACTCGCGGTACTCGACGCCCTCCAGCGCCTCGTCCTCCGCGCCCAGCGTGTCCGCGACCGCCGGGGACTCGTCGTCCGTGTCCGGGACGTCCAGCGAGAGTGTGGAGTACGCGTTGGCGGACTCCAGGCCCTCCAGGACCTCTTCCTCCGAGATGCCGAGCCGCTCCGCCAGCTCATGGACCGTGGGCGAACGGCCGTGCTGCTGGGAGAGTTCGGCGGTGGCCGTCGTCAGGGCGAGCCGCAGTTCCTGGAGGCGGCGCGGCACCCGGACCGCCCAGCCCTTGTCGCGGAAATGCCGCTTGATCTCCCCGACGACCGTCGGCGTCGCATACGTCGAGAACTCGACACCACGCTCCGGATCGAACCGGTCCACGGACTTGATCAGACCGATGGTGGCGACCTGCGTCAGATCGTCCAGCGGCTCGCCGCGATTGCGGAACCGTCTCGCCAGATGCTCGACCAGCGGCAGATGCATCCGCACCAGCTGATTGCGGAGGTCCGCCTTCTCGGGCGAGCCGTCGGGCAGCTTGCGCAGCTCGATGAACATCGCCCGCGCACCGCTGCGGTCATGTGGATCGTGGTGCTTGTCGTTGTGCTGCTCGCTCATAGTGGCCGCCCGCTCTGCCTGCGCCTGCTCCGCCGCGGCCGTCTGGCCGTCAAGTCCGTCCTCCGGGTGGGGACGGGCCTGCTGCTCCGGGATGCCCGCGGGGGAGGGCACCGGCTCCGACGGAGCTTCGTGCCCTTCCCGCGGCTCCCGTGGGATGCGCCCCTCGTCACGCACCGGACCGTCCCCGTTCCTCACGCCGGCCCGGGTCCCGCGCCGCGCTGTTTGTACAGGCTGATCGTGACCGTACGGTCCTCCGCGACCGTCGATTCGACCTTGCCGGCCAGCGCGGAGAGCACTGTCCAGGCGAAGGTGTCGCGCTCCGGCGCGCGCCCGTCGGTGGTGGGCGCCGACACGGTCACTTCGAGCGCGTCCTCGATGAGCCGGAAGACGCAGCTGAGTACGGAGCCCGGTACGGCCTGCTGGAGCAGGATCGCGCAGGCCTCGTCCACCGCGATGCGGAGGTCCTCGATCTCGTCGAGGGTGAAGTCCAAGCGCGCCGCGAGGCCGGCCGTGGCCGTACGCAGCACGGACAGGTAGGCACCCGCAGCGGGCAGCCGGACTTCCACGAAGTCCTGGGTCCCGGGCTCGCCTGCGATCTGGGACACCCTCACCTCCAAGGTGGCACAAGCTCTTCTGGGCTCAGGGACAGGGGATGTCCCGGAGCCTTGCGGTACGTAGTCGGTACGTAGCCGGTCTGGAGTGGCGACGCTATCGCGATCCATGGTGCTGTGTCGCCGGGACCCCCTCCCGGCGACTGTCACTCATGGTAAGCATATGAACACAGAAAGTGGCTAGAGGTCTGTGGCGTCCAATTACGAAGAACCGGCGGAGGGTTGACGTACCCAGTCGTCAGACGATCGAACCGTCCACGAAGCACCACCGCCAGCTCTCCCCGGGTTCGAAACTCCGCATCACGGCATGACCCGTGTCCTTGAAGTGTTGTGTCGCGTGTTGGTAGGGCGAGGAGTCACAGCAGCCGATCTCTCCGCAGACCAGGCAGATCCGCAGCTGTACGGGGTGGCTGCCGGCCGCGAGGCAGTCGCGGCAGGTGTCCGCGCGCGGCGCGGGCTCGGGGCGCGGCAGTTCCGCGACGTGGGGGCACTCGCTCATGATGACCAGGTTACGACGGGTGCAGAGGACGTGGAATGGACGTATTGCCGCTGATCGCGCTGGTGGCGGGGAGCGCGGCTATCGCCGGCGCGGCCCGCAGGACGCCGGTCGCCGCGCCGTTGCTGTTGGTCGCCGCGGGGCTGGGCGCCTCGTACGTGCCGGGTGTACCGGACTACACACTGGATCCGCATGTCGTGCTGCCGCTGGTGCTGCCGCCGCTGTTGTACACGGCGGCGGTGGACAGTTCGTATCTCGATCTGCGGGCGAACATCAGGCCGGTCGCGCTGCTGTCGGTGGGGTATGTCCTGTTCGCGACGGTCGCGGTCGGCTGGCTGGTGTATCTGCTGGTGCCCGATCTGCCGTTGACGACGGCGCTGGTGCTCGGCGCCGTCGTCGCGCCGCCGGACGCGGTCGCCGCCACGGCCATCGCGCGCAAACTGGGGCTGCCGAACCGGATCACGACCATCCTCCAGGGTGAGTCCCTGGTGAACGACGCGACGGCGATCACCGCGTTCAAGGTGGCGCTGGCCGCGGCGGTCGGCGCGGGCGCGAGCTGGGCCGGCGGGATCGGGGAGTTCGCGCTGGCGTCGCTCGGCGGCATCGGGGTGGGGCTGGTGCTGATGGTGCCGCTGCACTGGCTCCGTACGCATCTGACCGAGGCGCTGCTGCAGAACACCCTCTCGCTGCTCATCCCGTTCCTCGCCTACGCGCTGGCCGAATACGTGGGCGCGTCCGGGGTGCTGGCCGTCGTGGTGGTCGCGCTCTATCTCGGACACCGTTCCTGGCAGGTGGACTTCGCGACGCGGCTCCAGGAAGCGGCGGTGTGGAAGATGGTCGCGTTCGTGCTGGAGTCGGCGGTGTTCGCGCTGATCGGACTCCAGCTGTCCTATGTGGTCAGGGGACTCGGGGAGTACGGGGTCGGGGAATCGCTGCTGTACGCGCTGGGCGTATTCGTGGTGGTCGTGGCGGTCAGATTCGTCTGGGTCTATCCGGCGACCTTCCTGCCGCGCGCGCTGTTCCCCGGGATCAGGAAGCGCGAACCGGACACCAACTGGACCGCGCCGCTGATCGTCGGCTGGGCCGGGATGCGCGGTGTGGTGTCGCTGGCGATCGCGTTCTCGATCCCGCTGACGATGGAGGACGGCCGGCCGTTCCCCGGGCGCAATCTCGTCCTGTTCCTGACCTTCACGACCGTGATCGGCACGCTGGTCGTGCAGGGGCTCACACTGCCGCCGCTGATCCGGCTGCTGAAGCTCCCGGGCCGCGACCGGCAGGCCGAGACCCTGGCCGAGGCGCAGGCGCAGAGCGAGGCGTCGGGGGCGGCGGAACGGCGGCTGGACGCCCTGCTGGCCGATGAGCGCAACGCGCTGCCGCCGCCGCTGGCCGAACGGCTCCGTGCCGTCCTGGAGCGCCGCCGCAACGCGGTCTGGGAGCGGCTCGGAGCCGTCAACGAGGTGACGGGGGAGTCGGCGGACGACACCTACCGGCGGCTGTCCCGGGAGATGATCGAGGCGGAGCGCGCGGTGTTCGTGGAGCTGCGGGACCGGCGGCGGATCGACGACGAGATGATGCGGACGCTGCTGCGCAGACTGGACCTGGAGGAGGCGATGGCCTACCGGGAGGAGGGCTGAGGCGGCTCCGGCCCGGACGGTTCCGGCCGGCCCGTGATGACGGCGGCGACGGTCGTGCCCGGCGGGAACGCGCCCTCCTCGGCCAGCGCGGTCAGCCCGTACAGCATCTTGGCGACATAGAGACGTTCCACCCGCAGCCCGTGCCGCTCCCCGAACTCCTCGGCGAACGCGTCGAGCGCGGGGGTGGTACGGGCGAAGCCGCCGAAGTGGAAGCGTCCGTCGAGCCGCCAGTCGCCGACGGGGCCGCCGAACGCGGCCTGTTGGAGCTCCCGTATCTCCCGCTCCAGGAAGTCGCCCCTGAGTACCGGGAATCCCACGGCCCGCTGACCGCTGCCGAGCCCGGCGGCGAGCCCCGCGAGCGTCCCGCCGGTGCCACAGGCCACGGCGACGGTCCCGGCCACGCCGCGCAGCTCGCGGCCCAGCTCGGTGCAGCCCCGGGCCGCGAGCGCGTTGCTGCCGCCTTCCGGTACGACGTACACGGCGCCGGGCTCCAGCCCCGCGCGGCCCAGTACGGCGGCCAGCACCTCGGGCTCCGACTTGCGCCGGTAGGCCGCGCGGTCCACGAAACACAGCCGCATCCCGTCGGCCGCGCACCGGGTGAGCGACGGATTGAGCGGCCGGTCCGCCAGCTCGTCGCCCCGTACGACACCGACGGTGGCGAAGCCGAGGAGCCGGCCGGCGGCGGCGGTCGCGCGCAGATGGTTGGAGTACGCGCCGCCGAAGGTCAGCAGCGTCCGCCGGCCGCTCGCGGCGGCGGCCCGCAGATTCGGCGCCAGTTTGCGCCACTTGTTGCCGGCCAGTTCGGGGTGGATCAGATCGTCGCGTTTGAGCAGCAGCCGTACGCCGTGGCGCGCGAAGCGCTCGTCGTCGGCGGGCACCAGCGGCGAGGGCAGCCGGGGCCGCAGAGCGGCGGCGAGGTCGGGCGTTTCATGGCGGGGCACGCCTTCATTGTGGCGCCACCCGAGGGCCGGGCACTGTGGCGCCAACCGGTGCGGGGCTTCGTAGGACGGACCCCGGCCCGTGACAGACCCCGCCCCGTGACAGACCCCGGCACTGCCCGCCCCTGGAGCGCGTCACTTCAGGCGGTCGCGGACGCGGTCCCGCATCGCGTCCATCGTGAACCCGCGCGGGTCGACCTTGCCCGGCTGCCACTCCAGATGTCCGATCACCGACCCGGCGCCCCAGCCGTGGTGCCGGCAGACCGCCGCCGCGGCCTTCTCGATGGCCGCCAACTGGGCCTCGGGCCACGGGTCCTCGCCGTCGCCCAGGTTCTCGCACTCGAAGCCGTAGAAGTGCCGGTTCCCGTCGGTGTCGGCCTCGTTGTCCGGCGGGAGGCGCTTCTCGGCGATCACGGCCTTCAGCACGTCGCCGTCGCCCGGTCCCGCGTGATTGGCGCGTCCGTAGCCGACCAGATGGACCGTGCCGTCCTTGGCGATCACGCCGTGGCACAGCGGCCCCGGCAGCGCGTCGTGGCCGTCCCTGCACAGCCGCACCGTGGCGTCCGTGCCCCGGGTGACGGTGTGATGGACGACCACGCCGTGCACGGGCCCCCAGGGGCCCTGGCGGTCGCGGTTGTGGGTGCGCCAGTCGCCGACCTCGACGACGGTCAGCCCTTCACTCTTCAGGGCGTCGAGGAACTGGGCCGCGGACATGGGTGAGGCCATGGGGGACTCCTTGCGGTTCGCTGTGGGGGGTTCGGCGTGGGGTTCGATGCGGGGGTTCGGTGCGCGGTGCGCCGCGTCCGGACGTAATGAACGTGCGCGTGTAGTTCCCCGTTCTGCGTCATCCAGTCCCACTCATATGTGTAATGGCGCGTGTACGCCACGTGCTGGAACCATTCTTCTCGCAGGTCAGTACATGATCGAAGGGGAGACTTCATGTCGGTTGGTAACGAGGTTCTCGCAGCGCAGCCGCCGTCCCAGCAGAGTCTTGGAACGGCCGCGGCCAGGAACCTGGCGACCACCACCAAATCGGTACCGCAGATGCAGGAGATCACCTCTCGGTGGCTGCTGCGCATGCTGCCCTGGGTGCAGGTCCAGGGCGGTACGTACCGGGTGAACCGCAGGCTCAGCTACGCGGTCGGCGACGGACGCGTGACGTTCGTGCAGACGGGGGACCGGGTCACGGTCATCCCCGCCGAGCTCGGCGAGCTGCCGGCGCTGCGCGCGTACGACGACGAGGGTGTGCTGTCCGAGCTGGCGCGCCGCTGCGAGCAGCGGGAGTTCGCGGCGGGCCAGGTCATGGTGGCCGCCGGCGACGCGGCGGACGAGGTCTTTCTGCTGGCGCACGGCCGGGTCGAGAAGGTGGGCTCGGGCCCCTACGGGGACGACGCGGTGCTCGAAGTACTCGCCGACGGGGCGTACTTCGGCGACCAGGCCCTGGTGGACGGGGAGGCGACCTGGGAGTACACCGCGAGGGCGGCGACGGCCTGCACCGTGCTGGTGCTGAGCCGACGGGACGTACGCAACCTCGCGGAGCGCGAGGACTCGCTGCGCGACCATCTGGCGGCGGTCGTGTCCGTACCGCACCAGCGCACCAACAAGTACGGCGAGGCCGCGATCGATCTCTCCGCCGGGCATGTCGGCGAGAGCGTCGTGCCGCATACGTTCGTGGACTACGAGGCGTCGCCGCGCGAGTACGAACTGAGCGTCGCGCAGACCGTGCTGAAGGTGCACAGCCGGGTCGCCGACCTCTACAACCAGCCCATGAACCAGACCGAGCAGCAGTTGCGGCTCACGGTCGAGGCGCTGCGCGAGCGCCAGGAGCACGAGCTGATCAACAACCGCGAGTTCGGTCTGCTCAACAACTGCGACTACGGGCAGCGGCTCCAGCCGCACGACGGCGCGCCGACCCCGGACGACATGGACGAGCTGCTCTCCCGCCGGCGTGGCTCGAAGATGTTCCTCGCGCATCCGCGGGCCATCGCCGCGTTCGGCCGCGAGTGCAACAAGCGGGGGCTCGTTCCGGCCACTGTGGAGGTGGCGGGCCACCATATGCCCGCCTGGCGCGGGGTGCCGATCTTCCCGTCCAACAAGATCCCGATCTCGGACGCCCGGACGACCTCGATCATCTGTATGCGTACGGGCGAGGCCGAGCAGGGTGTCATCGGCCTCCAGCAGAGCGGGATCCCGGACGAGATCGAGCCGAGCCTGTCCGTCCGCTTCATGGGCATCGACGAGCAGGCGATCATCTCGTACCTGGTCACGGCCTACTACTCGGCCGCCATTCTGGTGCCGGACGCCGTGGGTGTGCTGGAGAACGTGGAAGTGGGGCGCTGGGGGTGAGGTGACCGGCCCGGACGGGCCGGCTGTGCTCCTTCGTACGGCCGGCCCCGGGCACCCGGGCACCCGGGCACCGGCACCCGGTGTCCGGACAGGCCCTGGTCCCCACCCCCTGTCCCCCGTCCCATGTCCGTGGGACAGGCCGCACGCCTCGTGCCGCAGAGGAAGTGACCGTGACCATGACCAGCACGGATGCCGCCACCGAGGGCCACGAGGCCGTGGCACTCCTGGAGCGCACCCGCACCGCTGTCCACCCCGAACTGCGCTCCACCGTCGAATCGTTGCCCGATTCCCTGCGCCGGGTCGCGATGTACCACCTCGGCTGGGAGCACGCCGACGGCACCCCGGCCTCGGGCCGGGCGGGCAAGGCCATCAGACCCGCGCTCGTCCTCGCCGCCGCGCGGTCGCTCGGCGGGGATCCGCACCACGCCGTACGGGCCGCCGTCGCCGTCGAACTGGCGCACAACTTCACGCTGCTCCACGACGATGTGATCGACGAGGACCCGACCCGGCGGCATCGCGCCACCGCCTGGACGGTCTTCGGCACCGCCGACGCCATCATCGCGGGCGACGCCATGATGGCCCTCGCGCTGCGGCTGCTCGCCGAGGACCCGCACCCGGCGTCGGCCGCGGCCTCGGCCAGGCTCGCGGCCTGCGTCATCGAGCTGTCCGCGGGCCAGCAGACGGACTGCGCCTTCGAGCAGCGCGATCCGCACGAGGTCTCGCTGGACGAGTGTGTCGCCATGGCGACGGCCAAGACCGGTGCCCTGCTGGGCACTTCCTGCGCGCTCGGCGCGCTGTACGCGGGCGCGGGGGAGGAACAGGTCGCCGCGCTGGACGCCTTCGGGAGGGAGGCGGGGCTCGCCTTCCAGCTGATCGACGACCTGATCGGGATCTGGGGCGACCCCGACCGTACGGGCAAACCGGCCGGGGCGGATCTGGCCGCCCATAAGAAGTCCCTGCCGGTGGTCGCGGCCCTGGCCTCTGGCACCCCGGCGGGAGAGGAGCTGGCCGAGCTGTACCGGGGGCCGATGGACGCCGGGGCGGTGGCGCGCGCGGCTGCGGCCGTCGAACGGGCGGGCGGGCGCGACTGGGCGCAGTTCCAGGCGGCCGAGCGGATGTCCCGGGCCGTGCACGAACTGTCCCGGGCGGTCCCCGATCTGTCGGCGGCGGACGATCTGCTGGCCCTGGCGGAGTTCGTGACGCGCCGTACCCGCTGAGGCGCGCGAGGACCCGTCGGCGCGGCCGTAGGGCATTTTTCCGCCCAACTCTAGGATCAGCTCGTCGTATTGACGCGAGGGTTGTCATCCGGAGGAGGGCCAGAGGATGGGCGCGGGGACGGAACGGGCGGGGACGGAACGGGCCGGGACAGGACGGGCGGGGATCAGGCCGGCCGGGATCAGACGGGCGGGGGAGAGCGACCGGCCCGCCTTGGTACGGCTGCTCGAAGAGGCATTCGACGACGACCCCGTGAGCTGCTGGATCTTCCCCGACAAGGCCCACCGCCACCGGGTGCACGGGCTCTTCCTCGGGGTGTTCGCCGATGTCGCGCTCGCCGAGGGGTGGGTGGACCTCCTGGAGGACGAGACGGGCATGGCGCTCTGGCTCCCGGTGCCGGCGGGCCCGCCGGAGGAGGAGGACGACACCCCGGCCCGGATGCGGGCGATCGCCGATCCGGACAACGAGCGGACCGAGCTGGTCGGCCGGCTGACGGGCGCGATCCATCCGCACGACCGCGCGCACGCGTATCTGCTGATGATCGCGGTGTCCCCGGAGCACCAGGGCCGGGGGCTGGGCCGGGCGCTGATCGAACCCGTGCTGGAGCGCTGCGACCGTGAGGGGCTTCCGGCCTATCTGGAGGCGAGCAGCGAGCGGAGCCGGCGGCTGTACGAACGGCTCGGGTTCGGCCTCATGGGCAGGACGGTCGATCTGCCGGACGGGCCGCACATGTGGCCCATGTGGCGGGAACCGCGGGGCGGCTGAGAAGGGCAGGGGAAATCCGCTTGCGTCACCACTACACCCAAAGCACTATGAGTGCAGTGGTCAGGCGGCCGGGGTGACTTCTCGGGGACGCCGGCCCGTTCCTGTCGTCCAGAGGCCCGGAGGATCCGGCTTGCGCAAGCTCACGTACTTCATCGCGGTATCGATCGACGGCTTCATCGGCGCCCCCTCGGGCGACGCCACGGCCTTCCTGTCCTTCGTGGACGAGGAGTTGTTCGCGTTCCTGAAGGAGGAGTACCCGGAGACGCTGCCCACCCATGGCCGTCGCCCGCTCGGTATCGACGATCTGGAGAACCGTCACTTCGACACCATCATCCAGGGCAGGGCCAGTTACGACCTCGCCCTGGAGGCCGGGGTCACCAGTCCGTACGCGCATCTGCGGCAGTACGTGGTGTCGCGCAGCATCAAGGAGAGCCCGGATCCGGCGGTCGAGATCGTCTCCGGGGACGTGGCCGCGAAGGTGCGGGAGCTGAAGGCCGAGGAGGGCGGGCTCGGGATCTATCTCTGCGGCGGCGCCGATCTCGCGGGGCAGTTGACCGAGGAGATCGACGAGCTGATCATCAAGACGTATCCGCTGGTCCTCGGCTCGGGGATGCCGATGTTCGCGACGGATTTCGCCCTTGGCGAGTTCACCTTGGAGTCCGTCAGGACGTTCGGGAACGGTGTGCTCGTGAGGAAGTATGACCGGAAGCCGTGACCCGTGCTGCGACGGAAGATCCGCTACCGCTACAGTCCGCGCCATGACAGCGGAGTCGACGGATTCATGGGCGGGTTGGTACCGGGACCGCCTGGGCGCGGAAGCGATCACCCTGAGCGCGGGTGCACAGCACGTACGTACTCACATCAGGGGAGTTGAGTACGAAGGGGCGGATTTCGCCGTCCTGGAAGCGGTGGGGGCCGGCGGGCTGCTGTCGTCCTGCGTCATGGAATGGGACATACCGCTGCCGGTCAGCTCGGCCGGCGCCGTCCAGCAGGCCACGCTCAGCTGTCTGCTGACGCTCGGTGAGCGGGCGGCCGAAGGGCCGGTCGGCCGGGCCGAACTGAGCCTGACGCTGCACTGCGGCGGGGCGGCCTACGCGTCGGGGATCGCCGGGGGCGGCTTCGAGGAGGCGCTCGGCCGGATCCGGCGCCAGCTGCCGGACGGTACGGAGCTGGGCGACCGGCCGCTGGTGGGAGCGTCCTGACGAACTGAGCCCCCGGACAGGCCCGAGCCCCGCCCTCCGGGCGGACGGCGCTATGTGTCAGACAGGCCCTAGTCCGGGACCGGGGCGTCGTCGTGGAGGACGAACTCCTCCGCGATGTCGGCCGGTTGGAATCCGGCCACTATCAGGCCGTCGAGCAGCGCGTCCAGCCGGGCGCGCGCCGCCGGTCTGCCGACACCGCGGGCGCGCTGTGTCACGGAGCGCTCCTGGACCCCGCGGGACAGCACCCGGCGCGCGGCGCGCGAGACATGCGCGCCGTGCCGTTCGGCGACCGCCGCCAGGCGCTGGGTGTCGTACGGGATCGGCAGCCGCAGCGTGACGCGATGCTCGAAGTGGCAGTACGCGGGCAGCGCCGCGGCCTCGGCGTCGGTCTGCGGCACGCCCTCGTTCCAGGGCGCCGCCACCAGCCTGGTCCGTACGACGGGGAATCCGGCCGCCGCGAGGCGCTCCGCACACCGCTCGACGGCCCGGCGCTGCTCGTCGACGGTGCCCGTACCGGGCAGGGTGAGCGTCGGCCGGGACGGCGTGCGGCCGCGGTCCAGGACGCCGTGGGTGACCGCGAGGCCATGGGCGACGGCCCAGTCGTGGAGACACGCGACCCGGTCCGGGCGGTCGGCCCGTACGGTCAGGAGTGTCTCGAAATCGCCCTCGATGGTCCGATGCGGCTCGCGGTGGGGCGACGCGCCGGTCTCCGTACTGAAGTCCACCGAGGGACGTTACCAAGGGGCACACGTGAAGGGGCGCCCCTTGGTGGGTTCGGGGCGCCCCCGTCACGCGAGGGAGGTCGGGCGGATGGTCTCCGTGGGGGAGGTCAGGAGACCTTGGCCAGCGCGGCGGCGAGGCCGTTCGCCCACAGGGCGTTGACCCGGGAGCGCTCGGCCGCGTTCGGCTGGGCGTTCTGGCAGGAGGTGCCGGGGCCGCCGCCGGACATCAGCTCGCTGCACGGGCCGGAGTAGTTGTCGGGGAGGCCGAGGACGTGCCCGGTCTCGTGCGCGGTGACGCGGGTGGAGTTGTACTGCTGGTTCTGCCGGTAGTCCAGGAAGATGTAGCCGCGGCCGTGACCGTCGGTGCTCGCGTACGAGCCGCGCGAGTCATTGCCCTCGTAGTACGTGAAGTCCGCGTTGCTGCCCGCCTGGAGCTTCACATTGGAGACGGCGCTGTTCCATATCGAGGTGGAGCTGGCTATCTGGCTCGCGAACGTGGGCGCGTTCGACGCGTTGTAGACCACGGTGACGGCCGCGGCACCGGGGTTCGCGGCACGCTTCTCGGCGACCGACTTCAGTACGGCGTCGAAGAACGCCTTGTTGCCCGCGGCCTCCGCCTTGGAGCCCTCGTAGGCGGCGTACGAGGAGGTGGTGGCCTCGCCGGCGGGGGCCGGGGCGGCGGTGGCGGTGGGCGCGACACCGAGCGTCGCGAAGGCGAGACCGATACCGGCGATGGCGGAAATGGCGGTCTTGGGGTGTCTCATGTGGGGGGCTCCTGCTCGTTCGTCGAACGGGTTGGGTACCGCCGAGTCTCGGGGAGTCCGCCCTTGTGCGGATGATGTCAAAGAGCGATAACACCAGGGCATCACCCTGGCCGTAATTCGTCGAATGCGCGTCCAATTACAGCGATTTGAACATCTGGTGTGGTGCCGGAGGCCGCTCTACTCTCGGGGCATGGAGCTGGAGGTGAGACATCTGCGTGCCCTGTGTGCCATTGCCGATGCCGGCAGTCTGCACAAGGCGGCGCGACAGCTGGGGATGAGCCAGCCATCCCTGACGACACAATTGCGGCGTATCGAGAACGCGTTGGGCGCGGAGCTGTTCTCCCGGGAACGTACCGGCTGCCGGCCCACCCCGCTGGGCCGCTCGGTACTGAGCCGGGCCCGCCCGCTCGTCTCCGGAATGGCCGCCCTGGTCACCGAGGCGCGGGTGGCGGCCGGCCTGGCCGACGGGCCGAGGCTGCGGATCGGCTCCACCGCGAGCCGGGCGCTGGTGGGATGGCTGCGCCGGCTCAGAAACCGGCTGCCCGGTACGGATATCTCGCTCCATATGGACGTCTCCGCCAACGCGTTGCTGCGGATGCTCGCCGTCGGCCAGCTCGACGTGGCCTTCGTACACGAGGTGGAGGGCTGCCCCCTGCTCGTTCCCGAGGGGCTGGAGCGGCGCGTACTGGTGGAACGGGAACCGCAGTTCATCTCCATGGCCCGGGACCATCCGGCG
The DNA here is from genome assembly GCF_042790125.1 of Streptomyces scopuliridis. Lineage (GTDB taxonomy): Bacteria > Actinomycetota > Actinomycetes > Streptomycetales > Streptomycetaceae > Streptomyces > Streptomyces scopuliridis_A. Next base: position 39,233 of record NZ_JBHTZS010000030.1, on the reverse strand, counting down.
GCCGGCAGCCCGGTGGTGGAACTGGCGGATCTCGCCGAGGACCGCTGGATGGTCGATCCGACGGTGGACGGCGAATGGGACGGCCTGCTCCGGGTATTGGGCGCGGCCGGGCTCAACCCGCCGGTGCTGCACGGGGATTACCTCACGGCGGCCTCACTGATCGCGGTCGGCGAGGCGGTCGCGCCCTGCCAGCCGACCTCGGGCCCGCGCGACGACATGGCGATCCGTCCGCTGCGGGACGATCCGCTGGCGGTGCGGCTGCTGCTGTTCTCGCGGCCGGACGTGGGGGCGGGGCCGGAGGCGGGGGCGCGACCGGAGGCGGCGGGGCCGGGCGTGGCGTGGGCGGGCGTGGGCGGCCTGGGGTCCGGCCGGGACTTGGTGTTCGCGGATCTGGAGGCGTCGTACCGTGAGGCGGCGCTGCGCGCGGTCGACTACCGCAGATGGCTGACCGCCCACAAGAGCCCACTGCTGCACGCCCCGGCGGCCTGAGAGGGCCGGGGCGCCGTACGCGGTGAGGGCCGGACAGTCGGAAAACCGGTTGATCGGTGCGGGCCCGGCTGAGTAGGCAGGAGTCCGTGCCCGTATCCGACGGGCGGCCCCCGAGGAGTGACCATGGCTCACCGTATGACCGTGCCCGGCCTGTTCCCGCCCCCCGACTACGCGCACACCGCGGTCATCGATACGGACCGTCGCCTCGCCTTCCTCGCCGGCTCCGTACCGCTCGACGCCGACGGAACACTGGTCGGCCCCGGCGATCTCGTGGCCCAGACGGAGCAGGTTCTCGCCAACCTGGAAACCGCCCTGCGCGCGATCGGCTGCGGCCTGTCCGATGTCGTGGCGACCACGGTGTACGTGGCCGCGACGGAACCGGCCGATCTCAGCCGCGTCTGGGAGGTGGTCCGCAAGAGCGACCTCACCCTGGCCCCGCACACCTCCACCCTGCTCGGAGTCACCTGCCTCGGATACACGGGACAGCTGGTGGAGATCACGGCGGTGGCCGAGGCCCCCTGACGGGCGTGGTGACAGCGCCCGGCGGATACCGGATGAGGGCCCCGCGATCCCGGCGGATTCCAGGGGCCCTCGGAGTCCTGCCCGAGGTCAGCTCGGCTGGTCTCCGATGTACCGGTAGATTCCCCCGTCGGAGTTGACGTGCCAGACGGTGCCGTCGGCGGCTACTCCGATGTCGACGGCTTTTCCGGGGATGCCGATCCATGGGTTGGTGTCGTGGCCGGTGTAGCGGTACATCTGGCCGAGGGAGTTGACGCCCCAGACGTGTGTTCTGGAGCCGACGGAGATGCGGGTGAGGCCGCCGGAGACGGGGATCCAGTCGGTGGATCCTTGGTCTCCGGTGTAGCGGTAGATGCCGCCTGCGGAGTTGACGTGCCAGACGGTGCCGTCGGCGGCTACTCCGATGTCGACGGCTTTTCCGGGGATGCCGATCCATGGGTTGGTGTCGTGGCCGGTGT
>NZ_JBHTZS010000030.1:0-37668 GCF_042790125.1 Streptomyces scopuliridis | reverse complement strand
TAGCGGTACATCTGGCCCAGGGAGTTCACCCCCCACACATGCGTCCTGGACCCGACCGAGATCGTCGTGAGACCACCGGAGACCTGCTTCCAGTCAGCCATGTTCGTGTCCCTTCGCCTCGAACGTTGCAGAGGGAACTTGCTGCTCGACAGGGTCAACCAAACGACCGGATATGCGCATTGACTGCTGAGATCATCCAAAAATCGCTGTTTGGTCAGTTCCACCCCCTTGATTACGCGCGCGGCGGCCCACCTTCCACGCAAGGAGTCGGCCGGAAACGCCGTAACCCACACGAGGCCAAAAATGGCTGCATCACGCGCGGACCGCGCTCAGTACGCGGATTACGGACATTCCCCTGGGCACTGGGAGCGGCATGGTTGGTATCAAGCGATACCGTATCGAATGAGCGGAAGGCTGATAATGTGTCCCTATGGCCGCCGACCTTCCTCACCAAGCCACCACCTCGCGCGCGACGGACCGCCCCGGGGATGAATCGCCTTTCGCTCTCGGCTTGCTGCTGCGCCGGGCGCACTGGCGCGCGGCCGACGTCATGGGGGAGGCGCTCCGGCCGCTCGGTATCGAGTTGCGGCATTTCGCGGTACTGGTCGTCCTGGTCAACCGTGGACCTACAGTGCAGCGGGACCTGGTGGCGGCGACGGGGTCGGACAAGGCCGGAATCATGCGGGTTGTGGACGATCTGGAGCGCATGGGGCTGGCTGTACGCAAGACCGTTCCGGGGGACCGGAGGGTGCGGGCAGTGGAGATCACGCCTCAGGGCGTCGAGCTTTTCGATGCCGCACATGTGGCGGCGGAGCCGCTGGCTGAGCGACTGGTTGCCGAACTGGGTCCCGGCGAGCCCGAGCGGCTGAGGGATCTGCTGACCCGGTTCGCCCATCCCGCAGACGGCGAGGTGTAAGCGCACCCGCGCGCACCGGTCGCCTGCCGCGGCGGCTTTCGTTGCATACGGCTGTCGCTCCGAGGGCGCCGTGTGACGTACCGCGGTGAGGCGCCACACGGCGTCTGCCGCCCGGCGGGTTACGCGGCGAGGCGCTCCGTGAGTTCCTTCGCCTTGGTGGTCGCGTCCTCGAAGGTGCGCTCGCGGGAAGCCTCGTAGAGGTGGACCAGAAGGTTGCGGCGTAGCGTCAGTACCAAGGGCTGATTGTCGGAGTGCTTGCATGCCGCGTCCTTGAGCGCTTCGCGGTAGACGGCAGCTGCTTCGTCGAGGCTTCCGAAGTCCTTGAGCGCGACCCCGAGACTATTGCGGGCGCTGATCGCGTCCGGGTGCGTGGGACCCGACCTCTGCCGTTCCTCGTGGGCGATCTCCCGCAGCTGGCGAATCGCCTCCCGCAGGTTTCCGCGTGCGTGTAGTACTGCCACCAGATCGTGTCGGACATCCAGGCAGCTGCTGTCGTCCCCCGGCAGAGCGTTCAGCGCCCGCCGCAAGTGCTCTTCGGCCTCCGCGAGGCGTCCTTGTTGCAGCAGGAGTGTGCCCAGCGACGCCCGGACACTGGCGACGTTGCGGTGCGAGCTGCCGAGCACGCGCTCCTGAAGAGCCAAGACCTTGCGCATCTCGGATACTGCGTCCTCTGTTCGCCCGACGCTTCCCAAAGCCATCGCCCACTCGAAGCGGGCGTTGAGCGTGACTGGGTGATGTTCCCCGTGGCGCGCGGTTGCCGCGTCCAGGATTGACCTGTACTCCGATTCGGACTCGGTCAGTTCGCCCAGGGAGCGCAGAGCCGCGGCATGACTCTTGCGGCCTACCAGCACATTGGGATGGTCATCGACGAGTTGCCTCCTCTGCGCGGCGGTCAGCTCCGCAAAGACCGTCGCTGCGCTCTTCGCATCGAGTTCCCCTTGCCGCATTTGCAGTATGGCCAAGGTGTGGCGTGCGTCGAGCGTCTCGGGATGGTCGGGCCCGAGGATGCGAGTCCGTGCATCCAGCACAGCATGGATCTCGGCTTCCGCTGCGGTGAACTCCTTGCGCAGCATGAGCGTGGAGGCCAGGTTCGCACGAGTGATCAACGTGGACGGATGCTCAAGTGAGAGAACTTCCTCCTCCAACTGGAGTACCTGGCGGAAGACTTCCTCGGCGCGCTCGTTCTGCCCTTGGTCGCGCAACGAGATCGCGAATTCGTGTTGGGCTTCGAGGACATCCGGGTGTTTCTCTCCCAGCTGGGCCCGTAGCCCTTTCAACACCTGTCTTCCTTCGTCCGCCGCTTCATCAAGGCGTCCCATGCTCCTGATGCAGATTGCGCGGCCGTGCCGCGAACGCAATGTCGTGGCCGCCTCCGCACCGAACAGCCGGGTCTCATGGCGGATCACCTCGTCGTACTCGCGCTCCGCCTCGTTGAGCTTCCCCCGCTGCGACGTCACCCGCGCCCGTTGGTAGCGCACGGACAGCGTGGTGGAATCGGCCGCCCCGAACTGCGTGACGCACTCCTCCACAATGCGGTCAAGTTCGGACTCGGCCTCCTTCAGATTGCCCAACTCCTCGACCGCGACCGCCCGATGCCGACGGATGTTCACCCTGACCCAGGGGGCGGCTTCCGCGGAGCGGGCGCGCTCCAGCGCTTCGTCCGCCAGTCCACAGGATTCTGCGTACTCGCCCCGGAAATGCAGATAGGACACGGCGACTCCGGCACCGATCAACACGCCGTTGAGACGGTCATCGGCAGCGGTACCCCGTCGCGGCAGCCGACGCATCATGACCAGCCAGTGCGGAATGAGTCCCTGCCAGGCCGGCCAGGAACTCGGATCCCGCGGATTCTCCATGTACGGGGTGGCTGCCACCAGCAGATCAGCGGCTGAGTCCCACACCTCTCGGTAGTCCCCAGGCTCCGCGAGGAGTGGGGCCACCGATACCTCGGCCACAAGCCGGTGGATTTGGTACACGGGTTCCGTCGAGCGCGTGTCGACCCCGATGAGACCGAACCGGCGCAGGCCGCTCAGGGACGTTCTGATTGCCCGGGGTGGCAGGCCCGTAGGCCATATCCCCAGGGCAGCAACCGTGGACGGGGCGAGCAGGGCGTTCGGGAGGGAGGCGGTCGGAGCGAAGCATGACAGCAGCTGCAGCAAGCCACGGGCGTGTGCCGTGCCCTGGCGTTCGAGGAGGGAAAGGGACAGCTCCCATGTACCGGCAATGGTCCGGCGGGCGCGCTCCTCCTCGCTGCGCAGATCCCCGTGCACACCCTCCGTCGCGTCGTCGAGGAGCATCGGAGAATCGCCGAGCGCGGCGACGTACTCGGTGAAGGTCTGTGCTTCGGCCAGCGGATCGCCGTGCGCCATGTCCAGGTACGTGCCCGCCAGGTGCAGCGCGAGCGGCAGGAAACCCAGCCGGTCGGCAAGAGCCATGGCGGAGTCCGTGTGACCCGCCTTCGGAGCCAGCTCCTGGAGGAGTCGGCCCGCGAATTCGGGTTCCAGGACCTCAAGTCGGTGGAAGTGCGCGATCCGGCCGCCCCAGGACCGCTCGTTGCCGTCGCGTGTGGTAACCAGGACGCCCTGCGACCTGCCGACCGGGGGCCTGACCCAGCCCGTGGCATCGGCCACCGCAGCACCTGGACAGGACAGGACGTCGAGATCATCGGCATCGTCGAAGACGAGCAGCCACGGGCGGTCCAGGGCCGCCAGATGGCGCCACGCCAGATCGGCCGCAGGCCGTCCGCCCTTCTCCCAAGCATGGGCGACGTGCTCGGCTGGGGCCCCGGAGAGGAGGGCCGCGTGCCGCATCCCGTCGGCCACAGCCGTTGCCGATCCGGCGGGGATCCAGAAGACCTCGACTCCGTACTCTTTGGCCCTCTGAGCTGTGCTCAGGGCGACCGTCGTTTTACCCACCCCGCCCATTCCGGCCAGAACGTGGATACGCGCGTGGTCCGCCGCATTGGCCTGCGCGAGAGCCGTGAGGGTTCCGTCCCGGCCCAGCACGGCCGCCGGGAGCCGGCCGTACGGCGCCTCTACCGATCCCAGTGCGAGCAACTCCTGGGCAGAGGGAGTGCGGCTGGTGAGGCCCATCTCCATGTTGATGACGGCACCGCGGAGATCCGACCCCGGGGCATTGAGGCCCGTCGAGCCCATGACACTGTTCGCTGTCGTGTCCGGAGCGGGCTCGGGTGGCTGCGTAGTCACTGCCCCTGCTCGGACCGGCCGAAGGACATGTTCACCGTGCCGTTGAACGTCGCTCCGGGGGCGCTCAGGCCGTGAGAGTCGCGCACGGTGTTGATGGTGCCGCCTGCAGGCCGCGCCAGGAGGGACTGCAACTCTTCCATCTCGCGCCGGAACTCCGGGTCGGCCGCGGCCTCGCGACGCAGCGCCTCGCTGAGTGCGGCTACGGCATCCGGATCGTCGGTGTCCCGTCCCTCCAGCGCGGCAACGGCCCGGTCGTCGCTGGAGAAGCGGTCCCGGAGACGTCGCCAGACATCCGTCACGACAGCTTCGCTCAGGCTTCCGCTGGCACCACCCAGAGCTGCAAGTGCCAGCTCGGCGAACACTAAGTCCATCTGAACTCCAGGGAGTTGATCACCTCATCTTGCGAAACGTCACTTTAGTGGCGTGCAACTTACCGGGCCCTGCCTTCTCCTGGGTGTGTCGTTCAAAATGCGTTAGCGGCTGGTGCGCACGATCTCGATGGCTAGGGCGCCGAGGGCTTCCTTCTCAGGCGGGTAGATGGTGCGGATGTTGGCGAGTTGCTGTTCGCGCGTGGCGGTGGGGTTGACGTTGGCTGGTCCCTCGCCGTCGAGAAGAGCCTCGAAGCCGGAGTACCCGGTGACGCGGAGGACCTTCACGTCGCAGGTCTCGTCGGTGCCTTTGTTGAGGAAGCGGATGGTGTCGCCTGCGGCGAGGTCGGCGAGGTGTGGGTATTTGACCCGCACCTCGATGGTCTTGGTGCCCGCGGCGACGAGGTCGAAGTACTGGCGGTAGAGGTTGAGTTCGCGGACGCGGGCGGTGGTGTCGGTCATGGTGCGGGGATGCTCCTGGGGACTGGTGCGGTCATCATGCGGCCCATTTCGGCGGCGGAGTACGAGCGGAAGAAGTGGCGGGGGTCGGACAGCAAGGTATCGGTCATGGCCAGCAGTTGCTGGGCGTACTCCGCGATAGTGCCGGGCCACTGTCGGGTGTCGAGCATCCAGTCGGCTGTGCCTTCGGGTAAGGGAGCGTGGCCCTCGCGGATCAGAGACTTGGACAGCTTGGCGCCGGTGTCAGTGACGACTTGGGGGCAGAAAAGGCGGGCCGGGAGCTGAGCGCGGGAGAGGCCGACGGCCTGTAGGGCTTCGTCGACCAGGTGGGAGCCGAAGACCCAGTCGCCGCCCTTGACCATGACGTGGAGTGTGCCGTGAGGGTTGGACAGGGAGAGCTCCTTGACCGCGTTGCGGTACAGGGTGGCCAGGTCGAGGTAGGCGCCTGCGGTCGGGGTGATGGTCGCCTGGTAGGGGCCGTGATGGAGGCACACGGCAGCGACCTGCGCGGCCTCGTGGTCGGTGAGGTGGGCGCGGGTGCGTTCGGCGTGTTTCTCGGCCCAGCCGTAGTCAGGATGCGGGCAGGGGATACGCAAGTGCGGGGTGCCGCTGGAGGGGGCGAGCCACCAGCGGGCGGCGTCGAGGCGGGGGAGGAAGCGGAGCCAGGTCCGGCGGAAGTGCTCGCCGGCTTGCTGGTGGCTGTAGGTCTCGACCCGGTGAGGAATGCCGAGACGTCGGGACAGCGCGGTGAACAGGGGTTGGTAGAGGGCGGTGACCAGGTCGGTCAGGGCCTGGTCACCGAGGGCTTGGGCGTAGGCGCGCTGGTAGCGGTGGCCGCTGACCGGGTCGGTGGTCAGCTCGTAGGGGGCGTTGTCGAGGGCGTTGAAGAGGACCTCGGTGGGGATGCCGAAGCGGTCGCGCAGGCGGACGGCCATGGCGAAGGCGAGGGACTGGACGAGCGAGGTGCCGACGTGCGGGGCGCCGTTGATCTGGGTGCCTACAGTCAGCACGATCCGTTCGGGTGGGGTGGCCAGGATGCGCGGGGTCAGGACGTCCTCGGCGTGGTGGAGGGCGTTGGCCAGGACGGTGTTCGGTGAGACAGGGTGGGGCGTCACGGGACGTCCTCCTGGGGTGGGTTGGGGTTCACTCGGATCGGGTGTGGCCGAAGAAGAGGCGCTGGCGGAGCGTGGCGCGGTCCAGGTAGGCGTCGATCTCTGCTGGTGTGGAGCTGCGGGAGAGCGGGTCGAGGCCCAGGACGAGGGCCACCGGGGTTCCTTGGCCGAGCAGCAGGGCCCATGCGCGGCCTGCGGGAATGCGCTTGCGATACGGGGTGCCGTCGAAGCGCAGGGCTACCTCGGTCGGGCTGAGTAGGCGCAGGCGTGGCCCGATGTCCGGCGGGGGAACGGTGCCCTGGCCCAGGCGCAGGGTTTCACCGACTGCACGCATGCGCTGCTCGATGACGGCCGGCGTCTCGTAGACACTGCGGGGAGGTTGGGGCACCAGCAGGAGGCAGCACAGCGCAGCGCCGGTTGGGGTGGCGTCCAGCCAGGTGGTGGTGGCCAGGGAGGCGATCAGACCGGCGGACGGCGTGAAGGACTCGGTGCGGGCAGGCGTCAGCATGCGGGCACCACCCCGTGATGGAAGGAGGCCCAGACGCATTTGCCGGGGCCTGGGCGTTCCTCCACGCCCCAGTGATCGGCGATGGCGGACACGAGCAGCAGGCCGCGGCCGTCGGCCGCTGTCTCCCGGGCCTCCCGCTTGTCAGGTCTGGCGTTGCCGCTGTCGTGCACTTCGATGCGCAGCACGGTGGCGTGCAGTTCGACGCGTACGAGGACCTGACTGCCTGCAGGCGCTCCGTGCAGGACGGCGTTGGTGGCGAGCTCGGAGATGCACAGCCGGATGTCGTCGAGGCGTTCCGTTCGGCCCCACTGGGTAAGGGTCTCGGCAACGAAAGAGCGGGCGGCGCTTGGAGTGGTCCGGCGCCGGTCGAAGAGCTTCGTTTCGTGCTCGACGGCGCCGTCGAGGGCTTGGTCCGGTGCCAGGGTGTCCGGCTCGTCGGGCAGTGTGCTGGGCATGGCCAACAGCCAACCGTCGTCGCTCGTTTGGGTCGGGAGCCAGCGTGGGGGCCATGCAGGGGGCCACTATGGGGGCCAGAGTTCGCATGCTCCAGGGAGAGGGGATGGGCGACACGGAGATCGGCGCGTTGCTCATTCGGCTGCGCACTGAGCGTGGCTGGACCCAGCAGCGGGTGGCCGACGAGTACAACGCCCTGGAGGGGCGCGCCGCCAAGACCGGTAAGGAGATCGGGCGTTACGAGCGTGAGGTGCGTATCCCGGTTCCGTACACCCGCAAGTACCTGGCGCAGGTGTTCGGCGTCGATGTGGCGGTGCTCGACCGGGCTGTCGCGGCCAGCAAGAGCCTCGTGGGAGAAGAACCCGGCGCGGCAGGGGTCTTGCGGGAGCGGCCACTGCAGCCCGCTGTGCCTGCACGCTCCGGTATGGGTGCCGTATCGGCCGACGCGGTGATGTCAGCCGACTTCGCTCGGTTCATCGCACAACGCAACGCCGACGAGTTCGTCGTCGAACAGTTGGAGGCCGATGTCGCCAGGCTCGCCCGCGCCTACGTCAGCCATCCGCTGCTGGAGCTGTACGTCGAGATCAAGCGGCTGCGGGACGGGGCGTTTGAGTTGCTGCGCGGGCGTCAGCATCCCCGGCAGACTGCTGACCTGTTCGTCGCGGCCTCACGGCTATGCGGCCTGTCCGCCCATGTCTGCTTGGACCTGGGCGACTACGACTCGGCTGCCACGCATGCCCGTACCGCTCGGGCGTGTGCCGAGGCGGCCGGGCACGAAGGGATGCTGGCCTGGGTGCGGGCCGTGGAGTCCCTGATCGCCTACTGGACCGGACGGTACGAGCAGGCAGCGCGGCTGGCGCAGGCCGGCCGTCATCACCGGGCCCGCGGCAGCATCGGAGCCCGGCTGGCGAGCCTGGAGGCGCGGGCCCTGGCCATAGTCGGTGACCGGGCAGGAGCCGTCGCCGCCTTGGCGGACGCCGAACGCTCCCGAGAGGCGATGCCCTGTCACGACGAGGTGCCGGGCATCTTCGCCTTCCCGGCCGCCAAGCAATTCGCGTATGCCGGGACGACTCATCTGGCCGTGGGAGAGCGGGAACACGTCCAGCAGGCCGTCGCCAGCGCGGACACCGCGATCCGGCTATATCGCAGCGCTGAGGACGACGACCAGTCGGTCGGTGACCTGTTCGCCGCCCATGTCGATCTCGCCCGTGGCCATCTGCTCCTGGGCGATCTGGACGGCACCGAGGCGATGCTCGGCTTCGTCCTCGACTCCTCGCCGCAGCGCATGTCGGCCAGCATCGTGCGCCGGCTCACCGCTCTGGGCCAGGAGCTGGGCGGGCCGCAGTACGGTGGGGCCACGCAGGCTGCACACCTGCGCGAACGACTCCAACACACGGCCGTCCTAGCGGCCTCACCCGCCGCCCGTCCTCCGGAGCTGCCGACGTGACCGAACTGTCCGCCGCACACGATGCCGCCGTCACCGACCGGAGCCGCCTTGCCGGAAGCGCTTATAACAGCGACCGGGATCTGGCCGCCCGCCAGTCGCTCTACCAGTGGCAGACGCCCCGCTACGACCTGCCCGGCATCGTCGCGGAGCAGCTGCGCGACGTACGCGGGCGCGTGGTCGATGTCGGCTGCGGCAACGGCAAGTTCATCCGAAGGCTTCACGAAGACCGGCCCGATCTGGCTCTGCTGGGACTGGACATCGCCCCCGGCATCCTTGCCGGTGTCCCTGGCCGGGTCGCTGTGGCGGACACAACTCGTCTGCCGCTGGCAACGGCGAACACCGACGCCATCTTGGCGCTGCACATGCTCTACCACGTTCCCGACATCCCCCAGGCGCTCAGGGAAATGTCCCGCGTCCTGACCCGCGACGGGCTGGTGATTGCCTCCACCAATAGCGACCGCGACAAGGCCGAACTCGACGACCTGTGGCAGCGTGCCGCAGGCGATGTCCTCGGCACCGAACGCGGTCCGGCCCGCATCTCGCTCAGCGCCCGCTTCTCACTGGAGAAGGCGCCGGCTTTCCTCGGCGAGGTGTTCAGCCGCGTGGAGACGATCGAACTGCCCGGCACCATCACGGTCCGCGACGCTGAACCGGTCATCGCGCACATGGCCTCCTACCGGGCATGGGCGGACCAGCACGACGTGCCGTTCGAGGCCACGATCGAGCGGGCCCGTACCGTCCTCGTCGATCACATCGCCCGATACGGGGCCTTCGCGGTCACGTGCCTGGGCGGAATCCTCGTCTGCCGTCGCTAGAAGCCGACTCGCTATCGGCGTCGGCCGTGTTCCGTAGGCCGTTGACTCATGGTCGTGGGCGTCGGCCAGGGAGTGGCTGCTCACGTTGGAAGCGAGCAAGCCCCTCACACCTGTGGCCGGGCAGAAACGACCGCACCCGGCCCCGCGGAAGCTCCAGGTATGGAGTCCCGCGGACCGGGTGCGGAAGCTGAGCACTGCGTGTGACGTAACCGCAGGGCACGCGGCATGATCGGCGATCAGGCCTTCTTCGTCTCCCAGAAGATCTTGTCGATCTGGGCGATGTAGTCCAGGGCCTTCTGGCCCGTGGCCGGGTCCTTCGAGCCCTTCGCGGTCGACAGCGCCTTCAGGGTGTCGTTGACCAGCTGGTGCAGCTCCGGGTACTTCTCGAAGTGCGGGGGCTTGAAGTAGTCGCTCCAGAGCACCGAGACGTGGTGCTTCGCGAGCTCGGCGCGCTGCTCCTTGATGACCGTCGCGCGCGCCTGGAAGTGGGCGTCGTCGTTGCCCTGCATCTTCTCCTGGACGGCCTTGACCGACTCGGCCTCGATGCGGGCCTGGGCCGGGTCGTACACGCCGCAGGGGAGGTCGCAGTGGGCGCTGACCTTCACCTTGGGGGCAAACAGGCGGGAAAGCATGGAGCTGTCCTTCCTCGTGATCGTCTTCTCAGGTGGGACATTACTCCGTGAGAAGCCTGTTTTCGCGGGTGCCCCCTGGGGCTTAGGACAAAAGTCCGGGGTCAGTATGGGACGGGCGGCGGAACGTACCGTGGGACCTGGAGGTGCCGAATGGCGGAGCACGGGCGGGAGCCGAAGGTGTCGTTGGGGATCGCAGAAGTGATGGGCCCGTCCATGTATCCGACGCTCAGGCACGGCGATCGGCTCCTCGTGCACTATCGCGCTCCCCTCAAGCCGGGCGATGTCGCGGTGCTGAAACATCCGTTGCAACAGGACTTGCTCATCGTGAAGCGGCTGGTGGAGCGGCGCGACGGTGGGTGGTGGGTGCTCGGGGACAATCCGGGGGCCGAGGGGGACAGCCGGGTGTTCGGCTCGGTGCCCGACGAACTGCTGCTGGGGCGCGTCCGGGCGCGGTACCGGCCGCTGGGGGATCAGCGGTCGGCGCGCGCCGTGGTGTCCTGGCTGGTGTCGGCGCTGCGGCCGGTGCTGGCCGAGCGCTCGGTCTCCAGGCGTTTGCGGGCCCGGTAGGCGGCGACGTTGGCGCGGGTCGCGCAGCGGTCCGAGCAGTAGCGGCGCGAGCGGTTCGTCGACGTGTCCAGATAGGCGTTGCGGCAGGGCGCCGCCTGGCACAGGCCGAGCCGGTCGACACCGTATTCCGTGAGGTGGAACGCGAGCCCCATCGCCGCCGTCGCCGCGAACCCCGCCGTCGCGTTGGAGGGGTGGTCCGCGAGATGCATGTGCCAGCGCGGATGGCCCTCGTCGTCCAGGAAGTCATGGCCGGAGATCTGCGGGCTGACCGGGAATTCGAGCAGCAGTGAGTTGAGCAGGTCCACCGCCTGGGTCGCCTCGCCCTCGTCGGCGGCGGTGAAGACCGCGCGCAGCCGGGCCCGTACCGACCGGAAGCGGGTGACGTCCGCGTCGGTGGCGCGGCGGGCCGCCTGGGAGCTGGGGCCGAAGAGGGCGCGGACGGCCTCGACCGAGGTCAGGGTGTCCGTACCGCGGGCCGGTTCCTCGGTGTTGACCAGTCGTACGGCGGAGTCCGAGTAAGAGGCCAGTTCCACTTGTAGTCCTTACGGAAGCGGTCTAAGGTCTGAGGGTAATCGGTGTAATGGCTGGTTGTGCTTCTAGGGTATTACAGAGGAGTGTTTCCATGACGGAGACGGGAACCACGAGTACGGCGACCGACTGGCGCGGCTGGCAGGAGAGCTGGGACCGCCAGCAGGAGTGGTACATGCCCGACCGCGAGGAGCGCTTCCGGGTCATGCTGGACATGGTCGAGGCCGCGGTGGGCCCCGAACCGAGAGTGCTCGATCTGGCCTGCGGTACGGGGAGCGTCACGGACAGGCTGCTCCGCCGGTTCCCCGGAGCGACCAGCACCGGCGTCGACCTCGACCCCGCGCTCCTCGCCATCGCCCGCGGCTCCTTCGCCGGGGACGAGCGCGTGAGCTTCGTGACCGCCGATCTGAAGGACCCGGGCTGGACGGCGCTCCTGCCGGCCGCCTCGTACGACGCCGTGCTGACCGCGACCGCCCTGCACTGGCTGCGCGCCGAACCGCTCGCGGCGCTGTACGGGCAGCTCGCGGGCCTGGTCAGGGACGGCGGCGTCTTCATGAACGCCGACCATATGACGGACGACTCCACCCCCAGGATCAACGCGGTCGAGCGCGCCCACCGGCACGCCGGAATGGACCGCGCCAAGGCCGCGGGCGCCCTCGACTGGGCGGACTGGTGGGAGCTCGCCGGCCGGGATCCGGTCCTCGCGGGACCGACCGCCGAGCGCTTCAGGATCTACGGCGAACACGCGGAAGGCGACACTCCATCCGTGAACTGGCACGCGCGGAAGCTGCGTGACGCGGGGTTCGACGAGGTACGGGCGGTCTGGTCCTCCCCGTCCGACTCCCTCGTCCTCGCGCTCAAATAGGCGGGCCGAGGCGGACCGGGGCCGGCATACGCGTGAGGGGCGGTACGGACGGATGACGCCCGTACCGCCCCTCACCGCACCTTCTACAGCACCTTCGACAGGAACGACTTCGTCCGGTCGTGCTGAGGGTTCGTCAGCACATCGCGCGGATGGCCCGATTCGACGACCACGCCGTCGTCCATGAAGACCAGCGCGTCACCGACCTCGCGCGCGAAGCCCATCTCATGGGTGACCACGATCATCGTCATGCCGTCCTGCGCCAGATCGCGCATCACATCGAGCACATCGCCCACCAGCTCCGGGTCGAGAGCCGACGTCGGCTCGTCGAAGAGCATCAGCTTGGGCTCCATCGCCAGCGCGCGGGCGATCGCCACCCGCTGCTGCTGGCCGCCGGAGAGCTGCGACGGATAGCTGCCGGCCTTGTCGGAGAGCCCGACCCGGTCCAGCAGCCGCTCGGCGCGGGCGCGGGCCACGGCCTTCGTCTCGCCGCGCACCTGGATCGGCGCCTCCATGATGTTCTCGACCGCCGTCATATGCGGAAAGAGATTGAAGCGCTGGAAGACCATGCCGATGTCCCGGCGCTTCCTGGCGACCTCGCTGTCCTTCAGCTCGTACAGCTTGTCGCCCTTCTGCCGGTAGCCGACCAGCTCGCCGTCGACCGACAGCCGGCCCGCGTTGATCTTCTCCAGGTGGTTGATGCACCGCAGGAAGGTCGACTTGCCGGAACCGGACGGGCCGATCAGACAGAAGACCTCGCGCGGGGCGACCTCCAGATCGATGCCCTTGAGGATATGGGCGGCGCCGAAGGACTTGTGTACGCCCTCGGCCTTCACCATCTGGGTCATGCCATGCCTCCCTTGGGCCGGCCGAGGGACAGCAGGTTGACGCGGACGCGCTGGAACGGGGTCATCGGCAGACTGCGGCTCGATCCGCGCGCGTAGTGGCGCTCCAGGTAGTACTGGCCGATGCTGAGCACCGACGTCAGGATCATGTACCAGGCCGCCGCCAGGAACAGCATCTCCACCGTGGCGCCCGAGGTCTGCGCCACGTTCTGGGTCGACCGCAGCAGCTCGGTGTACTGCACCGCCACCGCCAGCGACGAGGTCTTCAGCATGTTGATGACCTCGTTGCCCGTGGGCGGCACGATCACCCGCATCGCCTGGGGCACGACGATCCGGCGCAGCGTCTTGGCGTGGCTCATGCCCAGCGCGTGCGCCGCCTCGGTCTGGCCCTCGTCGACGGCCTGGAGGCCGGCCCGGCAGATCTCCGCCATGTACGCCGCCTCATTGAGCCCGAGGCCCAGCAGCGCGCACAGGAACGGGGTCATGAACGAGGACCACTCGTCCTTGTAGACGGGCCCGAGGTTGATGTACTCGAAGACGATGCCCAGGTTGAACCAGACCAGCAGCTGTACGTAGACGGGCGTGCCGCGGAAGAACCAGATGTAGAACCACGCGATGGCGGACGTCACCGGGTTCTTGGAGAGCCGCATCACCGCCAGGACGATGCCGAGCACCACTCCGAGCAGCATCGCGAGCACCGTGATGATCACGGTGTTCTTGACGCCGGTCAGGATCTGGCCGTCGAAGAAGTAGTCCGGGATGGCGCCCCAGTTCACATCCCCCTGCGCGAACGCGTACACGAGCGCGACCAGCACGCCGAGCGTGACGACCGCGGACACGTACCGCCCGTAGTGCCGCACCGGAATCGCCTTGATGGATTCCGGTGCGGTGGACGACGTGTCCCGTGGGCCTTCCTTGGGGTCGTCCGACTTGTCGATGTCAACCGTCACGGCTGTTGCCTCTGCCTTTCAGAGCATTCGGAGGGGCGCGGAATCAGGAGCCGCCGTTGAGCTTGGCTTCCTTGACCGCGCCGTCCTCGACGCCCCACTTGGCGATGACCTTGTCGTACTCGCCGTTCTTGATGATCGCCTCCAGCGCGGACTGGAGCGCCTTCGTCAGCGGGTTGTTCTTGGCCACGGCGATACCGTACGGAGCGGCCTCGACCTGCTCACCGACCAGCTGGAAGTCATTGCCGCCGCCCGAGGTCTTCACCGCGTACGCCGCGACCGGGAAGTCACTCGAACCGGCGTCCGCGCCACCGCCGCGCAGCCGGGTCTGTGCCTCCAGGTCGTTGTCGAAGGCCTCCAGCGTGATCTTGCCCTTGCCGGCCTTCGCGCACTTCTCGCTCTCGGACTTGGCCAGATCGTGCGAGACGGTGCCGCGCTGGACGACCATCTTCTTGCCGCAGAGGTCGGTCCAGGTGGAGATGCCCTTGTCGTCGCCCTTCTTGGTGTAGATCGAGACACCGGCGGTGAAGTAGTCGACGAAGTCGACGCCCTCGCCGACCTTCTTGCCGGTGTCGCCGTCCACACCGTTCTGCCGGTCCTTGGTGTCCGTCATGGCCGACATGGCGATGTCGTACCGCTTGGACCGCAGACCGGTCAGCAGGGTGTCGAAGGTGCCGTTCTCGAACTCGAACTTCACACCGAGCTGCTTACCGAGCGCGTCGGCGAGATCCGGGTCGATGCCGACGGTCTTGCCGGACTTGTCCTTGAATTCCACCGGCGGGTACGCGATGTCCGAGCCGACCTTGATGACGCCCTTGTCCTGGATCGCCTTCGGCAGCTGGTCGAAGAGCGGGGCGGTGGAGGAACCGCTCTCCTTTTTGGCGCCCTCGGTCTGGTCGCCACATGCGGTCAGCAGCAGGGTGCCCGCGACCGCGAGCGCGCCGGCCGCGGCGATCCTGGACTTCGCGACGGTCGTCCGGCGGGTGGTGCTAGCGGTCATGATCAGGATCCTCCGGCGGATGAGGGAGCTGCCAAGTGGCCGAGCACGCGTCTTCGAGTGTCGCGACCGAGTGTGATTAGGGCATCTTGCCATTCGGACTGGCCCATTCAGGGGACCGGGCATGTCAAAATCGGGTAACGGGAGACCCCCTCACCCTGGCATGGCGGTACATCAAGACCGGACCATCTGCTGGAATACCTTCTTCCGGCCGGATAATCTCCGGTCCGCCTCCTTTTCTGGATGTGATTCATGCCGCTTGCCGGAAGTATCCGAATATTCGGCTATGAGTCATCTCACCGCGGATATATGGACTCGTGGACGATGCGGTCCGTCCGGTAAGAAGGACGATTACACCCCTCATCCGGGGCCCAGGGCGCGTGTGCGGCGCGCCCGCGCGTACGTATCACCTTCCAGGCCGAGCGGACCAACCGCCGGCGCGGATCGCGCACGCGGTGCCCACCCACCCCTCCTCAACCAGGAGCGGCAACCCTCAACTGATGAAGACTTAAGGGGTCATCCACATGGCAGCGGAGATCGTCAATCCTCGCAGCGACAGCGCCACCGACAAGCAGGCCGGTACGGAGAGTGCTCCGGACGAGCCCTTCGATCCCGCCTTCGCGCTGCACCGCGGCGGCAAGATGGCCATCGTGGCCACCGTCCCGGTGCGTGACAAGGACGATCTGTCCCTCGCGTACACCCCCGGTGTCGCGAAGGTGTGCAGCGCGATCGCCGAGCGGCCCGAGCTGGTGCACGACTACACCTGGAAGTCGCAGGTGGTCGCCGTCGTGACGGACGGTACGGCGGTGCTCGGACTCGGCGACATCGGGCCGGAGGCCTCGCTCCCCGTGATGGAGGGCAAGGCGATCCTGTTCAAGCAGTTCGGCGGGGTCGACGCGGTGCCGCTGGCGCTCGCGACCACCGACACGGACGAGATCATCGACACCGTCGTGCGGCTCGCGCCGTCCTTCGGCGGCGTCAACCTGGAAGACATCTCGGCGCCGCGCTGCTTCGAGATCGAGCGCAGGCTCCAGGAACGGCTGGACATTCCCGTCTTCCACGACGACCAGCACGGCACGGCCGTCGTGACGCTCGCGGCCCTGCGGAACGCGGCGAAACTGACGAAGCGCGAACTCGGCGACTTGCGCGCGGTCATCTCGGGCGCGGGGGCGGCGGGCGTCGCCATCGCCAAGTTCCTGCTGGAGGCGGGCATCGGCGATGTCGCCGTCGCCGACCGCAGGGGCGTCGTCAGCCGCGACCGCGACGACCTCACCGACGTCAAGCGCGAACTGGCCGAGATCACCAACCGCGCCGGGCTCTCCGGCTCGCTGGAGTCCGCGCTCGCCGGCGCGGACGTCTTCATCGGCGTCTCCGGCGGCACGGTCCCGGAGCCGGCGGTCGCGTCGATGGCGCCGGGCGCGTTCGTCTTCGCGATGGCCAACCCGAACCCGGAGGTCCACCCCGACATCGCGCACCAGTACGCGTCCGTCGTGGCCACCGGGCGCTCGGACTACCCGAACCAGATCAACAACGTGTTGGCCTTCCCGGGGATCTTCGCGGGGGCGCTCCAGGTCCGGGCGTCGCGGATCACGGAGGGGATGAAGATCGCGGCGGCCAACGCGTTGGCCGACGTTGTCGGCGAGGAGCTGGCGGCGGATTACGTGATTCCGTCGCCGTTCGACGAGCGGGTGGCCCCGGCGGTGACGGCGGCGGTGGCGGCGGCGGCGCGGTCGGAGGGCGTGGCGCGGAGGTAGCCTCCCGGCTGGGGGGCGTGGGCCGGTTGTCTTTGGCCCGGGGCCGGTGGTCATGTGCGGGTTGTTGCCGGGTGGCGCTCCGGGGCGGTGCGCCTCCGGCCGGGGCTTTGGCCGGTTGTCTTTGGCCCGGGGCCGCTGGTCCGGTGCGGGTTGTTGCCGGGGTGCGCTCCGGGGCGGTGCGCCTTCCGGCGGGGGGTCGTAGTCCGGGGTGCGTTTCGGCTCGGGCCGGTGGTCATGTCCCGGTTGTCGCCGGGGTGCGCTCCGGGGCTCGCGCCCGGGACGGCATGATTTACGGCGCGCAGCTGGCCACAGTCAGGAAACGGGCGTTCGCGCGCCACAAATCACGCTTTAGTGTCCCGGACACGACCCCTGCGCGCCCCCCTTCACCGCCCGCACAAGCGGCCCGGCCGTGCGCGAGGCGGCGGCGCCGTCCCACCGGGTTGCACCCGCCCCCAACCCCCGAGCCGGGCAATGGGGTGTCGGGCCCACCGGGGGGAGGGGGCCGGGGTCGGAGGAGGTGCGTGTCCGGACGTAAAGCGTCGCAGCTCGCGCGAAGCGCGGTGAGGAAAGCAGTCCGGACACGTACCTCCGGAGGCCCCGGCCCCCGGCACCACAACGGCGCACCCGCACCACGACCCCCCGCCGGACGGCGCACCGCCCCGCACCACGACCCCCCGCCGGGAGGCGCACCGCCCCGCACCACGGCCCCCCGCCGGGAGGCGCACCGCACCGTGCCGTTTCGTCCTTCGCCTCCCATGGTTCACGCCCATCTGGTGTGATTCCCGCGTCAGCTAACGACACAGGAGGCGCTTGTGAACCTGCTCGTCAACGGTGACGCCGAACGCGGGCCCGGAGGGAGCGTCGAGCCCGTAACGGCCGTTCATGGATGGGTCGTACAGGAAGGCGCGCCCGCGCTCGTCGGGTATGACGTCGGGAACGGCTATCCCACCCCCGCCGACCCGGGCCCCGCCCCCGCGCACCGTGGCAGTCGGTTCTTCTCCGGTGGGAACAGCCCCCGCACCGCGCTCGTCCAGGACGTTCCGCTGCCCGTCGCCGGGACCGTCGGCCGTGCCGCCGTGGATGCCGGGCGCGTGCGGTACGCCGTGTCCGGGTGGCTCGGCGGGTACGCCACGCAGGAGGACGGCGCCAGGCTGTCGGTCGAGTTCCGCGATGGCAGGGGCACACCCGTCGCGCTGTCCGTGCTCGGCCCGGTCACCGCGGCCGAGCGCGGTGGCCGTACCGCGCTGGTCGAGCGGACCGCCGAGGCCGCCGTACCGCCCGGCGCGCGCTCCGCGCGGGTGCTGCTCGTCTTCACCCGGGCCGGCGCCGGGGTCTCCAACGACGGTTACGCCGACGCGATATCACTGACTCTGACCGCCTCGGAGGGACGGGCATGAAGCTGAACCGACGCGATCTGCTCAAGGCGGCCGGAGCCGCCGGAGCGCTCAATGTGGTCTGGCCGCTGAGCGCCGGGCTCTCGCCCGCGCGGGCTCGTGAGGCCGCCGAGGCGCTCGGCTCGACGTACGACGCCGCGCCGTTCACGCTCGGCGTCGCCTCGGGCGATCCGCAGCCCACGAGCGTCGTGCTGTGGACACGCCTCGCGCCGGAGCCGTTCGCCGAGCCGGGCGAACAGCCGCTGGCGGAGGTCGTCGAGGTGCGCTGGGTCGTGGCCGAGGACCGGGCGCTGCGCCGGGTCGTCGCCCAGGGCACGGCGCCCGCGTCCGCGACGCTCGGGCACAGCGTGCACGTACCGGTCCATGGCCTGCGACCGGGCCGCGAGTACTGGTACGCGTTCACCGCGCTGGGCCGTACGAGCCGGCTCGGCAGGACCAGGACCGCGCCCTCGGGACACGTGCGGAGCGTCCGCTTCGCCTCGGCCAACTGCCAGAACTACCCGCAGGGTTACTACGCCGCGCTGCGCGGGATCGCCCGCGAGCGGCTGGACTTCGTCATCCATCTCGGCGACTACATCTACGAGTACGGGCCCGAGGGCGGCGATGTCGTCCGCGACAACAACGGCCCGATGATCTACACGCTCGCCGACTACCGCAAGCGCCACGCGCTCTACAAGGGCGATCCCTCGCTGCGTGAGGCGCACGCCGCCCACCCCTGGTTCCTGACCTGGGACGACCACGAGGTCGCCAACGACTACAGCGGTACGGGCGGCGGCGCGCCGTTCCTCCAGCGCCGGGCCGCCGCGTACCAGGCGTGGTACGAGCATCTGCCGCACCGCGACGCCGGGGAGTCCGCCCTGCCCGACCCGGACATCCACCGGGTACGCCGCTGGGGCGATCTGCTGGAGCTGGCCGTGCTGGATCTGCGTCAGTACCGCTCCGCGCAGAACCTCCCGGACGGCACGATCCTCGGCGCCGGCCAGAAGGCGTGGCTCAAGCGGACCGTCGACCGCGCCCCCGACTCCTGGCACATCTGGGCCAACTCGATCATGCTCAGCCAGCTGCGCGGCTCGCCCGGCGGTCGGTACATGTTCACCGATCAGTGGGACGGCTTCCTCGCCGAGCGCAAGGAGGTGCTCGAACACGTCCGTACGAGCGGTCTTGAGGACCTCGTCGTCCTGACGGGGGACTGGCACTCGGCGTTCGTCGACGACATCAGGCCGGACTACGACAACACCGAATCGCCCGTCATCGGTACGGAGTTCACGGCGCACTCGGTGACCTCCAGCGCGTACGACGCGGGGTGGAACGCGACCAACG
Source organism: Streptomyces scopuliridis (assembly GCF_042790125.1). Taxonomy (GTDB): domain Bacteria; phylum Actinomycetota; class Actinomycetes; order Streptomycetales; family Streptomycetaceae; genus Streptomyces; species Streptomyces scopuliridis_A. The sequence continues at coordinate 18,538 of NZ_JBHTZS010000030.1, read as the reverse complement.
GGCCGCTCATGGGCCGGGCCAACCCGCACCTCCAGTACTTCGAGGGGAACCGTTACGGCTACGACGTGTACGAGGTGACACCGGAGCGCTTCACCACCCATATGCGGGTGATCGAGGACCGCCGGGATCCGGCCTCGCCCGTCTCCACGCTGACCACCTTCCATGTGGACCGGGGGACGGCGGGCGCGTACGAGGACCCGGCGACACGGAACTCGCCCGCGCAGTACCGCAGGGACTGATCCGGGGCGCGGGACGCGTGTCACACGCGCGTACGGTTCCTTCGCGTCCCGCGTCCGCCCTATGGTCAAGGTCATGTTCGCCGCCTACGCAGCCCGTATTGACCGCGACCACCCCCTCAACGGCCTTGAGCTGGGCGAACGCCCGGCGCCCGAGGCGCGCCCCGGCTGGACCACCGTCACGGTGAAGGCCGCCTCGCTCAACCACCACGATCTGTGGTCGCTGCGCGGGGTCGGCCTGCCCGAGGGCAAGCTGCCGATGATCCTCGGCTGTGACGCCGCCGGTCTCGACCCGGACGGCAACGAGGTCGTGGTGCACTCCGTGATCGGCGGGGGCGACCACGGCGCCGAGCCCCGGTCGATCCTCACCGAGCACTACCAGGGCACGTTCGCCGAGCAGGTCACCGTGCCCGCCGGGAACGTCCTGCCCAAGCCGCCGGAGCTGAGCTTCGAACAGGCCGCCTGCCTGCCGACCGCCTGGCTGACCGCGTACCGCATGCTGTTCACCAACGCCGGTGTACGGCCCGGGGATTCGGTCCTCGTCCAGGGCGCGGGCGGCGGGGTCGCCACGGCGGCCATCGTCCTCGGCAGCGCCGCGGGGCTACGGGTGTACGCGACCAGCCGCGACGAGGCCAAGCGGGCGCGCGCGGTCGAACTGGGCGCGCTGGAGGCGTACGAGCCGGGCGCGCGGCTGCCGCACCGGGTGGACGCCGTCATCGAGACGGTGGGCGCCGCGACGTGGTCGCACTCCATCAAGTGCCTCCGGCGCGGCGGCACGCTGGTGATCTCGGGCGCGACGAGCGGCGACCGCCCGGCGCACGCCGAGCTGACCCGGATCTTCTTCCTGGAACTGAGGGTCATCGGCTCGACGATGGGGTCCCGGGACGAGCTGGAGGACCTGCTCGCGTTCTGCGCGGTGAAGGGGGTGCGGCCGGTGATCGACGAGGTGCTGCCGCTGGAGCGGGCGAGGGAGGGGTTCGAGCGGATGGCGGCGGGGGAGCTGTTCGGCAAGGTGGTACTGAAGCCCTGAGCCTCCCGGCGGTGCGCCTCCCGGCGGGGGGCCGTGGTGCGGGGCGCGGTCCGGCGGGGGCGTTGCGCGGGGTGCGCGCTGGTGCCGGGGGCCGGGGCCTCCGGAGGTGCGTGTCCGGACTGCGCTGCGATCGATGTGCGACTCCGTCGCGTGGTCACCGCGCTTCGCGCGAGCTGCGACGCTTTACGTCCGGACACGCACCTCCTCCGACCCCGGCCCCCTCCCGCCGGTGGGCCCGCTCGCCTCGCGCACGGCCGGGCCTGTCGGTGACGGGCGGTGAAGGGGGGCGCGCAGGGGTCGTGTCCGGGACACTAAAGCGTGATTTGTGGCGCGCGACCGCCAGTGTCTAGACCTTGGGCTGCTGCGCGCCGTAAATCATGCCGTCCCGGGCGCGAGCCCCGGAGCGTCACCCGGCAACAACCCGCACCCGACCACCGGCCCGAGCCGAAACGCACCCCGGACTACGACCCCCCGCCGGAAGGCGCACCGCCCCGGAGCGCCACCCGGCGACAACCCGCACCGGACCCGCGGCCCCCGGGCCAAAGACGACCGGCCCACGACCCCCGTCGGAGGCGCACCGCACACGACCACCGGCCCCAGCCGAAACGCCGCATCAATCGTTGCGCCCGCGCAACACCTCGCCGATGCGGCCCGCCGCCGCGGACAACTGTCGCCTCGCCTCCGTCAGTTGCGCCTCCGTCACCCCGTTGTCCCGCGCCGCGTCCCGGATGTCGTCGCGGAAGCGGTCCAGCAGCCGGTCCAGGTCGCGTGCCGGGTCGCCCGTGCGCTCCGTGTCCTCCGCCCAGGCCGGGTCGGGCTCCGCCTGGCGGGTCGGGGCCTGCGGGGGTTTGCGGGTGGGCCAGGCCGTGCCCGCCAGGCCGCTCAGCTGGTCGGCCAGGTCCGACATGCCTTCGCGGACGCCCGTCGGCCAGTCGCCCCGTACGAAGTGGTCCTGGACCTGCTTCGCGATGCGCTGCACCGTCTCACGGGTCTGCTCCGCGTCCTCGCGGGCCCGGCGGGACTCGTCCTTCGCCCGGCGCGCCTGCTCCTTCCACTCCTGCTTCGCGCGCTTGAGCTCCTCCTTGGCCGCGCGCCAGGAGTCGTTGTCCCCGAAGGCCGACTCCCAGTCCGTCCGCGCACCGCCCTTGCGGGTCGCGGACGCCGCCGCGCGCATCTCGCTGCGCAGCTGGCCCGCCGCGCCCCGTACGTCGTCACGGATCTCCGCGGCCAGCTCGGCCACGGACTCGCGGATCTCCAGCTCCAGATCGGCCAGCTCGGCGCCGCGTCCCGCCAGTTCGGTGCGGCCCGCTTCGGTGATCGAGTAGACCTTGCGGCCGCCCTCGGTGGCATGGGTGACGAGGCCCTCGGCCTCCAGCTTGGCCAGCCGCGGGTAGACCGTGCCGGCGGACGGGGCGTACAGGCCCTGGAAGCGTTCCTCCAGGAGGCGGATCACCTCGTAGCCGTGGCGCGGCGCCTCGTCGAGGAGCTTGAGCAGGTAGAGGCGGAGTCGGCCGTGGGCGAAGACCGGAGGCATGGTCAGAGCTCCTTCGTGTCGGACGGCGCCGTGCCGGCCGGGGAGGGGGCGGGGGAGTCGTACGGGTCGTCCTCCGCCGGCGGCCTTCTGAGCAGCGCGATCGAGCCGGACACCGTGGTCGCCTTGAGCGTGCCCGTGCCCGCGCCCAGCGTGCCGGTGATCTTGTGCGCGCCCCACTGGCCGCTGACCCGCAGATCGTCGAACGCGTTGGAGACGGCGCCGCTCGCCGTGTTCACCTCGACCCGCGCGTCCGTGGGGTGCGGCAGCCGGATGGCGATCTCGCCCGAGACCGTGGTCAGCATGATGTCGGTGGGCGCGTCCGCCGGGTCGAGGTCGATGACCATGTCGCCGCTGACCGAGTCGGCCCGTACGGACGATCCCGCGCCCTCGACGACCGTCAGATCGCCCGAGACGGACTGGAAGCGGAGGCCGCCGGTGACCGCCTGGGCCTCGACATTGCCGGAGACCGTGTGGGCGCGTACCTCGCCGGACAGCCCCACGAGCGTGGTGTCGCCGCTGACGCCCCGTACGTCCGTGCGTCCCCGTACCCCCGAGACCACGGCGCCCGCGCCGACCACCCCGACCTCGATCTCCGTCCCGGCGGGGACGGCGACGGAGACGACCGCGCTGCGGTGCCAGCCCTTGGGGTCCAGCCACTTGAGGAAGCCCTTCCAGGGCAGGTCCTCGTAGGCGACCGTGAGCGTGGAACCGCTTCTGGTCACGATCAGCGGCGGGCCCTCGATCGCGGAGATCTCCAGATGGACGCCGCCCTGTTGTACGGCCTCGTCCGTGCCGACGACGTTCACGGTCCCGTTGACCACCCGCACATTGAGCGAGGTCACCGGGTCGTCGAAGGTGAGCTTTCTCGGCTCGGTGACCTCCCACGTCGACTCTGCCATGGTGCTGACCTCCCGAGGCCCCGGTGTAACGCAACATATCGCGTCTCTTGATGGACACGATATATCGCGGTTGTCGGAAGTCAAGGCCGGGTGGCCGAACCGGTCGGGCGCAACGGCGGCCACCCGGCGGTCGCGGCGCCCATATACGGGCAAAGTGCCCTAGCGTAAGGCTATGAACGCGACTTCCGTGGGGGCTCTGCTGCTCTGCCGGGCCGAGCCGGCGGTGGTACGGCCCGCTGCCCATCTGCTCCGCGAACGGCTGCTGCTCGCCCCGGCGGGCGAAGGCTGGACCGTGCTGGTCCCCGAGGGCAAGCCCTGGCTGCACGGCGGCGAACCGGTCGACCGGGTCGTCGTGAGCTGGGCCACCGCGCTCGCCGTCGGCTCCAACTGGCCGGTTCTCGCCCTGTGGTGGGACACGGGCCGGGCCGGCTACACCCTGGCGGCCGGCTTCCGGCGCACCGTCGGCTACGTCTGGCTGGAGGACGGCACCCCCGCCGGGGAGGACGAGGCGATGCGTACGTTCGCGGCGCGCCTCGGCCTCGATCCGGTACTGGATCTCCAGGCGCTGGAGCCGCTGACCCGCCTGGACCCGGAGGCCGACTCCAGAGGCAGGCTGCGCGCGCTGGCCGCGTTCCTCACCCGTACCGGCCTCATGCTTCCGACCGGTCTCACCCCGGGCGAACCGGCCGACCGGCTGCGCGAGGTCGCGCGCATCCTGCCGGGCGTCGAGCAGCTCGAATGGGCGGGCTGGCGCGACACCGTACGGGCCGAGCTGGATGTCGTGGAGGACGGGCCGCTCGGCCCCTGGCTGCGCGGTCCCAAGGCCCGGCTGCTCGCCGCCGCCCAACTCGCGACGGGCGTACCGCTGGTCCTCTGGGCTGCTCGCCGCCGGAGCGCGGGCTGGGCCGTCGCGGGCGCGCTGCTCGTCACGCACGGCGTCCTGGGACTCGCGTACGACCGGTTCCGCACCGAGGAATGACGGCGGCTATTCGTCGTCTTCCTCGTCGTCCAGCCGGGCCAGCCAGGTCGCGAGGCGTTCGACCGGGACCTCGAAATCGGGATTGAGGTCGACAAACGTACGCAGCTGTTCGGCCAGCCACTCGAAAGTGACCTCCTCCTCGCCGCGCCGTTTCTCCAGTTCCTCGATCCCACGGTCGGTGAAGTACATGGAATCAGCCTAATGCCTGGTGAGAGGGGTGGGCGGACCGGGAGCGAGCTCCCCGCCGGCGCCGAGAACCATCCGGGTGCGGGCCGCCGTCCTTTTCCATGACCCTCGCGCCGGCTCTCTACTGCCGTTAACCTGCGGGGAATTGGGGGAACGGGGGAAGTCATGGGTGATGACGAGGCCAATGTCACGCGCGTCGAAATGCCGGACGGCACGCCGGTATGGGCCCGGATCTCCGGGGCCGAGGAACTGCGCCGCCCTTCCGGGGGCCTGACGTACGCGGACACCGGATTCGCCGACCAGGTGCAGGCGCGGGTGGAGAGTCTGCAATCCGTCGTGACGAGCGTCGCGCGGTCTCTCGCCGGGCCTCTACGCGCGGTGCGTCCCGACGAGGTGAGTGTCGAGTTCGGCATCGAACTCACGGCCAAGTCGGGCAAGGTCGTCGGACTGCTCGCGGACGGCGAGGCCAAGGGGGGCATCAAAGTCACCCTCACCTGGAACGACGGCGGTCCGCCCGCCGATCTCGCGGCGCCGCGCCCGCTGGTGCCGCCGCAGACAGTGCCGCCACCACCGTCCGCCCCGCCCGCCGTCCCGTCCGCCGGTGGCACGCCCGGCGCATCCACCGGCGCACCGGCGCGTCCCGACGGGGACACACCCCCGGCCGGGGGCGGAGCATGATCGACGGGCCCGGCCGGGGGATGCCCGGTGCCTTCGGCGACGGCGGACTCGCCCTCCGCGACCTCGTCATGGCCGCCACCGTGCGCATCCATGGCCCGGGGGGCGGGTATGACCCTGATGGGCCGAGCGGAAGCTTCCTGGGGAGCGGCTTCTTCATCGCCCCGAGCTGGGTTCTCACATGTGCGCATGTGGCGTTGCAGGGGGAGGGGCGGGACGTGACCGTGGTCTTCGAAACCGGTCCCCGAAGCGGCGAGACGGCGGTCGCGGGGGCCGTCGTGGCGGCGCTTCCCGAGGCGCCCCCGGGGGGTACGGGCCCCGGCGCGGGATGGCCGGCGCCCGATCTCGCGCTCGTCCGGCTCAGCAGGCCCGTCGACCACGCCTGTGTGTACGTCAGCGAGCGCCCCGCCAAGTTCTTCGGCGGCGAGCAGGTGCTCTACTCGGGCTGGACCGAGGTCGGCGGCCGGCTGAAGCGGCTCAGCGGACAGTGCGCCGTACAGGGCACGGTCGGCGGCTGGGCGGACTCCGACGAGCAGATGCGGCTCGGCGGGGACGTACTGCCGCCCGGGGTGTCCGGCGGGCCCGCCGTCGATCTGCACCGCGGCGAGGTGGTCGGGGTGCTGAAGTCGCAGCTCCTCGGCGCCATGGGCGGGACCTCCATCGCCATCGACCGGCTGCGCTCGCTGCCGGTGCCCGCCGCCATGGCCGGGGCCGAGTCGGACGACGACTACCAGGCGGTGTTCCACGCGCATGACCGCTACCACGCCGACCGGCACATCAGCCGCGTGGGCACGGGCCGTACATGGACCGATGTGCAGAGTTCCCTCGCCACCGGTGCCGACCGCGCGCTGACCCCGCAGCAGCGCGTCATGCTGCTCGGCAGGCTCGCCGAGCTGCCGCCGCCGGTCTCCACGCACAGCCTGCTCGATCTGCTCTTCCAGCTGCCCAATGTGCACTCCGTGGACCGCTATCCGGCACCGCGCAGCTGGCGGGACGGGCTCGGCGCGCTCTACGAGACCCGGGGAGGGGAGGCCGCGCTCGAACTCGTCCTGCGCTACTGCATGAGCGTCATCTCCGCCGAGCGCCCCTATGTCACGCACACCACGGAGGCGGCCGAGGAGGCGCTCTGGGGCTGGGTGAAGCTGATCGCGGACGAGCGGCTCTCGCGGGAGTTCCGTAACGAGATCACCCGGCTGTGGTCGGCGGGACGCCACCGTACGGACCGCGAACAGCTGCGCGCGGCCCCGGCGTACGGCGAGCGGCCCCGGGAGGGCGAGCGCCCCTTCGTCCTGCTGGAGCTGGAGCCGCGCGGCTGGGAGCGGGACAGCTACGACTGGCGGGTCGGGGTCGCCCGGCACAGCGGCGAGGTGGTGCCGGTCGCCGAGGACAGCCGCGGCACCCCCGGCCACTCCCTGCGCACGCGCCTCACCGCCGCGCTCACCGAGGCGTTCCGCCGCTGCGACGAGCCGGACAGCCCCGCCATGCTCCAGGTCGCCGTCGTACAGGCGCTGCTCGGGCTCGATGTGGACTGCTGGCAGCTGTCGCCCGACGAGCCGCCGCTCGGGGTCACGCGTCCAGTGGTCGTGCGCTGTTCGGACCAGGAACCACCGCTCTCGGAGGACGAGGCCCGCGAGCGCAGGGCGCGCTGGAACCGTACGTGGAGCGCGGCGATGCAGGCCGAGATCATCGACTGCGAGGACGGGTTGCGGGTACCCGTTCCGACGGAGGAGGAGCTGCGCTCTCTGGCGTACGAGACCGTGCCCGTGCTCTGCCGCTACGGCGACCGGCCCGACGGGGAGACCGCCGCCGGCCTGGCGCGGGTGGCGGGCGGCGGCTTCCACGTCGCCCTGCTGCGACGCGGCATGGACCGTCCCGACGTGGTCTGCGCGGACTTCCACCGCGGCGCGGTGGCCACGGTCGCGGAGGCGGGCACCGCCGACCGGCTGCCGTGGAAGATCCAGGAACTGAGACGGGGAGTGCGCGCGGGCCGTACGGAGATGTACTGGTCGGACGGCGTCGCGCTCTTCTACGACGATCCGCACCACCCGCTGCCCGGTTCCGGCCAGTTGCTGGAGGCGCCGTGAACCGCCCGGCCGTCGGCCCCTTACGGGGTCGGCGGTGGATCGCTACCGTGTGGCACGTTCGGCGGTTGCTGCCCCTGGCGGACGAGTGATGACGAGGAGCACGCAATGAGTGAACCGAGCGAGTGGCTCATCTACCGAGGGGCCGGCGAGCCGCACGGAGGCATCACACAACTGCCTCCCCCGCCTCCCTGGCGGGACTTCGCGGGCCGCGGCGACAACTCCCCCGAGGGCGCGGGCGGTACGGGCGACGGCAGGGGCGGCGGCGACGGTTCTGCCGACCGGCGGCTCGGCGGCTACCGGCACGAGGCGGAGCTGCACCGGCCGGGCGCCGAGGAGCTCGAAATGATCAACGCGGCCCTCTACTTGAGGCGCCCGCTGCTGGTCACGGGAAGCCCCGGCGCGGGCAAGAGCACGCTGGCCCACTCCGTCGCGCACGAACTGGGGCTCGGCAGAGTGCTGCGCTGGCCCATCGTCAGCAGGTCAGCCCTCCAGGACGGGCTGTACCACTACGACGCGATCGCCCGGCTCCAGGACGTACAGCTGGCCGCCCACGGCGTGGCGGGTCCGAACGGCGCGAACGGTACGGACGGTACGGACCGCCAGGATCCGTCGGCGGACATCGGCAGCTATATCCGGCTCGGCCCGCTGGGCACCGCGCTGCTTCCCTCGGAGCAGCCCCGCGTGCTGCTCATCGACGAGCTGGACAAGAGCGACATCGACCTGCCGAACGATCTCCTCAATGTCCTGGAGGAAGGGGAGTTCGGGATTCCGGAGCTGGAGCGGATCGCCGACAGGCTGCCCGACGGCGAGGCCGAGGTCCTCACCGACGACGGCAAGAAGGTACGGATCAAGGGCGGCCGGGTGCAGTGCCGGGCCTTCCCGTTCGTCGTCCTCACCAGCAACGGCGAACGCGACTTCCCGGCGCCGCTGATGCGCCGCTGTATCCATCTGGAGCTGGGCCGTCCCGACCACCAGCGCCTCGCCACGTTCGTCCGGGCACATCTCGGCGACGAGGCCGCGCGCGCCGGCGACGATCTGATCAGCCACTTCCTGGAGCGCTCGCGCAGCGAACTCATCTCCACCGACCAGCTGCTGAACGCCATCTATCTCACCGACGCCGCCGCCCCGGCGGGCCGCGACCGCCTCGCCGACCTGCTCATCCAGCGACTCGACCGGCCGAGGTGATGTGCTGATGACGGGCGGTGCGGCGGACCGTACGACGGACGGCCCGGCCGGTGGGCGGGCGCCGTACGACGGCGCTCTGCTGACCGCGCTCGTCGCCCGGCTGCGCGAGGCCGGTCTCGACCCCGACACCGAACAGCTCTGCGACGCCCTGTGGCTGGCCGAGCAGACCAGCCGCGGCCGGTCCCGGCAGGGGCCCGGCGAGGACGGCGGGACGGCGGCGGAGGGCGGTGAGCCGCCGGGCGTGATCGGTACGACGGCCGTCGCCCCGGCGGTCCACACCGACCCCGTCCAGGAGACCGGACCGGAGGACGGGCCCGAGCCCCGCCCGGCCCCCGGCGAGGAGGACGACCGCCGGATCTCGCTCTATCCCGTATCGGGCCATGACGTACCGCGCACGCGGTCCGGGCGCGGCGCCACCGCGCTCACCCTCGGGGTGCCCGCCGCCCCCGCGCTGCCCGCCCCCCTCGAACTCCAGCGCGCGTTGAGGCCGCTTCAGCGCTACCGGCCCGCCGCCCCGCCGTTGCGCCGTACCCTTGACGAGGTGGCGACTGTGGAGCTGAGCGCCCGGGCCGGCGGGCTGATCATCCCGGTCTTCCGCGGGGTGTCGCGGGCGGACGCGCTGCTCCAGTTCGTCATGGACGCCTCGTCGTCGATGCGCGTCTGGGAGCGGCTCTTCGCCGAACTCCAGCAGATATTCGGCCAGTTGGGTGCCTTCCGCGATGTGCAGGTGCGCTATCTGCACCAAGGGCCCGACGGCGCGCCCGCCGTCAGCAGAAGCCCCGACCCGGCCGCCGCGCCGCTCAGCTCGGCCGACCGGCTGAGCGATCCGACCGGACGCCGCGTCACCGTCGTCGTCAGCGACTGCGCGGGCCCGCTCTGGCACAGCGGACGCGCCCACCGGCTGCTGCACCAGCTCGCCCGCCAGGCGCCCACCGCCGTACTGCAACCGCTGCCGCAGCGCATGTGGAACCGCACCCGGCTGCCCGTCACCTACGGCGTGCTGTCCCGGGGCGAAGGGCCGGGCGGCGCGGCCGTCCTGAAGGTCGGCGGCGACGCCGCCACGGCGCCCGCCGCGCGGCCGGGAGCCCTCGCGATCCCCGTACTGCCGCCGGTCGCGGGCGCGCTCGACGCCTGGGCACGGCTGCTGTCGGGCACCGGCGCGGGCCGGATCTCCGGCGCGGTCGGCTGGGTGCGCGCCGACCATCCCGCGTCGCCCGTACCGCGCCGCGGCGACCGGATGTCCTCGCTCCAGCTGGTCAGCCGGTTCCGCTCGGCCGCCTCGCCGGCCGCCGGGCAGCTGGCCGTCTATCTCGCCGCCGCCCCGCTCTATCTGCCGGTGATGCAGCTGGTGCAGCGCACGATGCTGCCCGACTCGGGTCCGTCCGAACTCGCCGAGGTGCTGCTCAGCGGGCTGCTCTCGCGCAGCAAGGGCGACGGCGCGGACGACGGGCAGTGGTACGAGTTCGCGCCGGGCGTCCAGGACGCGCTGCTCGGACCGCTGGGACGGGACGAGGCGCTGCTCGTGCTCAAGCACTGCTCGGAGTACATCGAGCAGAGATTCGGCAGGGGCGGCCCCAACTTCCCGGCCCTGGCCCTGGCCCAGCTGGGCGACGTCAGCCGCGGCCCCTTCCTTCCGCGCGGGGGATTCGGCGACGACGGCGCGTTCCGCGGCGAGGGCGAGACGGAGATGGAGGGGGACGGCGAGAACGGGGAGAACGGCGGCCCGGGTGGCGGTGCCCGGCGCGCCCCGGACCCCTTCGCCGAGGTCGCGGCCCGGGTGCTGGAGCGCTTCATGCCGCTGCCCGACCAGTTCGCGCCGTACGGCGGCGGTCAGGTCCTCGACCCGCCCACCAACGACGCGGTGGAGAGCGCCCGCGGGCTGCTGCGCCAGTTCGAGTCGGACAGCATGGTGCAGTACCTGATCGACGCCGTACAGCTGCTGCGCGGCGCCACCGAGCGCGAGGAGCCGGCGTCCGGCTCCGACCCCGAGCTGTGGGCCGAGTTCGCCCGCTGTCTGCTGCGGCTGTGGGAGGTCCAGGGCGGCGGCGGACTGCTGCGCGACGCCGAGCGCGCCGCCGAGAAGGCCGCCGCGCACCCCCGTGCGGTACGCGAACGAGCCGTGCTCGCCAAGGTGTTGCACGCCGCGGCCGACGACCGGCGCCGGCGCGGTGACCGGCGCGGCGCCCTGGAGCTGCTGCGCCGCGCCGACCGCGAGTACACCGTCGCCTGCGCGGCACCCGGACTGGAGCCCGGCGAGGCCCTGCGGCTCACCCTGGAGCGGGTGCGCGCCCTGGAGGCGCAGTGGCGGCTGGGCGGCGACAGCGCGCTGCTCCAGGGCGCGATCGGCATGCTGGAGGCGTTCGCCGACGTCTGGCCCGACCAGGAGAACCGGCCCCCCGGGCTGCCGCTGGCCCATGGACGGACGCTGCTGCGGCTGTCGGGCGCGACCGGCGACCTCGAACAGTCCCAGGTGTACGCGGGCCAGGCGGCGCGCTCGCTGCGCAGGGCGCTGGCCCCCGGCGGCCACACCGTCGGCACGCAGGCCCGGATCCTGCTCGATCTGGTGGACGCGCTGCTGCGGTCCGGCGACGGCCTGGACGAGGCGGGGACGCTCGTCGACCAGTCGCTGGTGACCGTACGGGACGAGCGGCTGCTCGCCTCGCTCAGGACCAGGGCGGGCCGGGTGCGGGTCGCCCGGTACGAACGCTCCGGCGACCCGGGCGATCTGGAGGAGGCCGCGGAGTACTTCGCCCGTGCCTCGCGCGGAGTCCCCCGCGACTCCCGGGCCCACGCGGATCTGCTCGGCGAGTGGGGCAGGACCCTGCTGAGGCGCGCGGAACTGCCGGACGGCAGCCGGTACATCGGCGCGGCGGTACGGGTGCTCCGCGACTGCCGTACGGAAACGGTGCCCGGCATCCGGCAGGCCGACCGGCTGCTGATGCTGGGCAAGGCCCTGATGCTGCGCCACCGGCTGGGCGGCGACCGGGTGGATCTGCGGGAGGCCGAGCATCTCTTCGGGCTCGCGGCCCAGGAGGCGCGCGATCCGCTGACCGCCGCCCGCTGCTGGCTGGAACTGGGCCGCTCCCACTTCGACGCGCACCGGATCCTGCACCGGCCGGCCCGGCTCGACGAGGCGGCCGAGGCGTTCCGCGGCGCGGCGGACGCGGCCAGGACCGCGGAAGCGGAGCTGGACAATCCGCAACAGCGGCTGGAAGCCGTGGCCCTGCGCGCCGAGGCCCATCACTGGCGGGGCATGACCTACGAGGAGGCCGGCAGGCCCCGGGCCGCGCGCGAGGCGTACCGCGCGGCGCGTACGGAGTGGGGCAAGCTGCCGGACGGCGGCGGCGACCGGGCGCGTGCGACCTCGGACAGGCTGGCCGAACTGGAGCGGTGAGGAACAGGCCCGTACGGGGTACGGGAAGGGGAAGACCGATACGACGGCACGCGCACGGCAACGGGGAGGCATGATGGACGACTTGACGCGGACGGCGCACACGATGCGGCCGACGGACGAGGGAACGCCGGACGGCCCCGGCGGTCTGCCGGACCTGCTGGAGCTGGACCTGGAGGCGCTGCGTACCCTCGACCACCCGGTCCTCGCCGAGGTGGTGGCGGATCTGCGCGGCCGGGCCCTGCAGCCGCGCGAGATGCTGTGGGGATTCACCAACGCGTTCTGACGGATCCTGGACCCTGCCGGGGATCCGCGGGCGTTTTCGGCCCGGGGCGCTTTTGAACAGGACAACCTGTCGCGCCACGCGTTTGCCCGCCCGGTCATCCAGGGAACCAGGCTCGGAGTCCCATCGGCAGGGCGATCCCCGGCCGTCCCGGACGCCGTACCGCATCGGGGGTGTGGAGTGTCTCGACAGGCGTTGCCGCCCGTGCCGACGCCCGTGCCCGTACGCGCCGCCGCCCCCGTAACCGCCCCGGCCCCCGTCCCCGCCCACTCGCCCGTTCCCTTCGGGCAGTTCATCGTCAAGGTGCACGGCCGCTGCAACCTCGCCTGCCGCTACTGCTATCTGTACGAGGGCCCCGACCGCACCTGGCGCGACCGCCCGGCCGCCGCCGCGCCCGCCGTCCTGGACCGCGCGGCGTCCCGGATCGCCGAGCACGCCGCCACGCACGCGCTGCGGGACCTCTCGCTCGTCCTGCACGGCGGAGAGCCGCTGCTCGCGGGCGCCGGCCGGCTGGCCGCGTTCACCGAGCTCGTACGCGAACGGGTACCGCCCGGCTGCACCGTCCACGCCACCGTGCAGACCAACGCCACCCTGCTCACCGAGGACCGGATCGCCACCCTCGCCCGGCACGGGATACGCGTCGGCATCAGCCTCGACGGCGGTCTGGCCGCCCACAACACCCTGCGCGTCGACCACGCGGGCCGCCCCTCCTGGCGCGCGGCCTCGCACGGCGCCCGGCTGCTCGCCGAGCACCACCCCGAGGCGTACGCGGGCATCCTCACGGTCGTCGACCCGCGTACGGACCCCGCCGAGGTGTACGCCTCGCTGCTGGCGCTGCGCCCGCCCGCCCTCGATCTGCTGCTCCCGCACGGCAATTGGTCCGCCCCGCCGCCCGGTCTGCCGGCCACCGATGCCAGTGGCCCCGGCGGCCCCGGCGGCTCCAGCGACCCCGGTGGTCCCGGCGGCCCCGGGCGCCCCAACCGCCCCACGCCGTACGGCGACTGGCTGAGCGTGGTCTTCGACCGCTGGTGGTCGGCCGGGCGCAGGGAGACCCGGATCCGGCTCTTCGAGGAGTGTCTCGCCCTGCTGCTCGGCCTGCCCGGCGCCACCGAGTCCCTGGGACTCGACCCCGTCAACGCCATCGTGATCGAGACCGACGGCACCATCGAACAGGTCGACTCCCTGAAGTCCGCCTACGACACGGCCGCCGCCACCGGACTCGACATCTTCCGGCACACCCTCGACGACGCCACCCGTCATCCCGCGGTCGCCGCGCGCCAGTCGGGCGCCGCGTCCCTCGCCGCCGGCTGCCGCGCCTGCCCGCTGCTCACCGTCTGCGGCGGCGGCCACTACGCCCACCGCTACCGCGCGGGACACGGCTTCACCAACCCCTCCGTCTACTGCGCGGACCTCCAGCGGCTGATCCGTCATGCGGCGGCCAGGCTCACCGAAGCGACGACACCCCGGCCGGTGAGCCAGGGAGGCCCCGGGTGAGCCCCGTCGTACCGGAGCCGCTGCTGCGTGAACTCGGCCGTACCGAGGGCGGATCCGAAGCCCTCGGGCTGCTCGTGCGCGACCAGCACACGCGCCGCCTCGTGCTGCTGCGGGCCCTGCTCGACGCGGCGTCCGCCGCCCCCGCCGCCGTCTGCCCGCCCGGCCGGCTCGACCGGCTGCGCCAGGACTGGGCGCTGCTGGAGGCCGCCGAGCGCGCCGACCGGGCCGCCGCGCGCTCCGTCCTGCTCCATCCGCTGGCGGGCCCCTGGGCACAGCGCTGTCTGCGCGGTCTCACCGCCGCCGCGCCGACCCCCGAACTCACCACCGATCTGGCCCACTTCAGCGCCCTCGCGGCGGCCGCGGCGATCCGCGCCGGGCTGTCCTTCCAGGCGCGCCTCACCGCCCCCGACGGGCTGCTCGTCCTGCCCACGCTGGGCGCGCTCCGCACCGGCCCGAGGACACGTACGGCCGTCGATATCGCCCAGACCGAAGGAGTGGTGACGCTACGTCAGGATGGCCTCGGGACGGTCACCGTACGGCTGGGGGAGCACGGCGCGCGCTCCGGCGACCCGCGCTGGCTGCCCGTGCTCACCCTCCCCGCCGTACTGCCCGGCGCCGCGCCCGTACCGCTGGACGACCTCGATCCGTACCGCACCGCCGGCAGCGGGCTCCAGCGGTTCGGGCTCTCCTCCGCCGCCGGCCTCGACAGCGGCGAACGCGCGGCCTGGCGGGAGCTGTGGGCCGGGGTGGCGCCCATGCTCCGGATCGGCGGCGCCCACCGCACCGCCGAGACGGTGGCCCTGCTGCGCTGTCTGGTCCCGCTCTCCCCGCCGCCCGGCTCCACCACCGTGAGCAGCGCCGCCGGCTGCCCGTCCCCCCGCGAGGGCGCCGCGCAGTGCAGCGGGACCCGGCGCGAGGCGTTCGGCGCGATCCTGAGCAGCAAGCCCGCCACGGCCGCCCACTTCGCGTCGACCCTCGTCCATGAACTCCAGCACACCAAACTCGCCGCGCTCGCGGATCTCACCCCGCTGCACCACGAGGACGCGACACCACGGCACTTCGCGCCCTGGCGCCCCGACGCCAGGCCCTTCGACGGGCTCCTCCAGGGCGCCTACTCGCATATCGCGCTCGCCGACTACTGGCAGCGCTGCGCCCTCGGCACGGACCGCTCCTCCGCGCGCGACCTGGCCTGGGCCGAGCACGCCCGCTGCCAGGAGCAGGTCGGCGCCGTCCTGCCGGTGCTGGCGGCGTCCGGCGCGCTGACCCCGGCGGGCCGCGTCCTCGTCAACGAGATGATCTTCATGTACCACCGTCTTGCCGATACACCACCACCACCCGGACATCTCGCCCGAGCGGTGGCGTACGTAGGCACCGCACGCATGATCTGGCGCCAAAGGAACGCAAGTTAATGCGGCGCGCACCCGGATGGATTCAGCCGGCCCGGGGGTATGTTAAAAGGGCGTATGACGAAGCAGGGAGACGGTCGAATGCCCGGAGCGCGTAAGCCAGTTGGAGCAACCGGGACGCAGACTGTCACCATCAGTTTCGCCGGTTTCAACCGGGCCTGGGCGGCCTGGATCGGGGACCGGCTCCAGCGCCGCGGGCTCACGGTCGTCCAGCAGCGGTGGGACCCGCCGGTGGAGACATCGCTGGAGGAGTCGCTCCAGGATCTGCTGCTGGCCCCCGGCCCCGTTCTCGTGATCCTCAGCGACTGGTACTTCCAGCTCGGCCCGCGCAGCCACGACGAGTGGAACCGCGCCCTGCGCCACGTGGTCGCGGCCCAGCCCGACCGGTTCGCCGCCGTCACGGTCACCACGTCCGCGCTGCCGGGCGCCACCACCGTCTTCGCCGCCGCCGATCTGACCACCGTCGGTGAGTCGGAGGCCGAGCGGCGCGTGCTGACGCGCCTCGGACTGCCCACCGACCCGCCGCCCGATCTCGGCGAGGCGCGGCACGGCCCGCGCTATCCCGCCGACACCCCCGACGTGTGGGGCGGGGTCCCGCGCCGCAACACCCGCTTCACCGGCCGCGAGAGGCTGCTCAACAACGCGTACCAGGCGCTCCAGGAGGCCGGCGGCGGCGCCGGTGTGGTGACGCTGCACGGCATGTCGGGCGTGGGCAAGACCCAGCTGGCCGCCGAGTACGTGTACCGCTTCGGCGCCGAGTACGACGTGGTGTGGTGGGTCTCCGCCGACAAGCGGGTCACCTGCCGGCAGAGACTCGCCGAACTCGCCCCGGCGCTCGGCCTGTCCACCGGTGTGGAGTACGGCGAGCGGCTGCGCGCCGCCCGGGACGCGCTGCGCCGCGGCGATCCGTACCGCCGCTGGCTGCTGGTCCTGGACGGGGCCGACGAACCCGAGCAGATCTGGGACCTGGTGCCGACCGGTCCCGGCCATGTGCTGATCACGGCGCGCAACCCGGAGTGGGGCGAGCACAACAGCGCGCTGGTGGAGGTGCCGGTCTACGAGCGCGAGGAGTCGGTCGCGTTCATCCGCCGCCGCGCCCCGCGGCTGACCCATGCGGAGGCCGACCAGCTCGCGGAAGCCCTCGAAGACCTGCCGCTGCTGCTGGACCAGACCGCGGGCTGGCTCAATGACTCGGACATGTCGGTGGACGAGTACATCGAGCTGCTGGAGGACGGCATCGACCAGGATGTCGTGCGGGTCTCCGCCGACTTCCCGCTCGCCTTCCAGACCGGCTGGTCGATACTGCTCAACAAACTCCGCGAGACCGTACCCGAATCCGTCGATCTGCTCCGGCTGTGCACGTTCTTCGCGCCGGGCGCCATCCCCGTACGGCTGGTCCGCGACCTGCCCGTGGACACGCTCCCGGAGAAGCTGCGCGGACTGGTCGACGATCCGGTGCGCTGGGCGCGGGCGATCAACAAGCTGCGGCAGTACGCCGTCGTACGGGCCGCCGGGGTCGGCGAGCGCGAGGTCCATGACTCGGTGCACGACGCCGGACTCGCCGGTGTCACCGGCGACACCCTGTACATGCACCGTATGGTCCACCAGATCGTCCACCAGGACATGCCCGAGCAGGACCACAAGGACTTCATCGAGGTGGTGCGCCGGGCGCTGGTGGCGGCCGACCCGGGCCGGGCGACCGACACCCGGCTCTGGCCCCGGTACGCGGAGATCACCCCGCACCTCAAGTGGGCCGATGTCCTGAAGAGCACCGACCCCGCGGTGCACGGCCTCGTCCTCAACTGCCTGCGCTACATGTACCTCTCCGGGGAGTACCGCGCGGGCATCAAACTCGGCCGGCGCGCGCTGGCGGCCTGGCGGCGGCTCCTCGGCGAGACGCACCCGAGGATCTGGGACGTGAGTTACCACTACGCCAACCTGATGCGCGCGGTGGGCGACTACGCGGGCACCGAAGCCATCGAGCGCGCCGCCGTCGAGCACCTGCGCGTCGAGCGCGGCCCGAAGGACCTGGAGCATCTGCGCGCCTCCGGAGGGCTCGCCGCCGATCTGCGCGGCCTCGGCCGGTACGAGGAGTCCCTGGAGATCTGCTCCTGGATGCTGACCTGCTACCGCGAGCTCCTGGGCGAACAGGACTCCCGTACCCTCAACGCCCAGAACAACCTGGCCGTTTCGCTGCGGCTGCTCGGCCGGTACGAGGAGTCCCTCGACCTCAACCGGCGGACGCTGGATGCCCGCAAGCAGACGCTGCGCCTGCGGCACAGCTGGACCCTCGTCTCCGAGATCAACTGCGCCACCGACCTGCGGCTGCTCGGCCGGTACAACGAGGCGGAATCGCTCCAGTCGCAGAGCGTGCGCGTCCACCGGAGGGTGATGGGCCGGGACAACCCCCAGACACTGCTCGCCGAGCACAGTCTCGCGCTGTGCCTGTACCGCTCGGGCGAACGCGGCAAGGCCGCCGTGCTGTTCACCCAGGTCCTGGAGAACTGCGAGCGGGTCCTCGGCGAACACGACCCGCTCACCATGATGTTCGCGGCCGGCCAGAGCTTCTTCGCCCGTGAGCACGGCGATATCGACCAGGCCATGGACATAAGTGACAAGGTCGTCCACGGGTATCTGGGGATGCTCGGGGAAGGGCATCCGTTCGTCGCGGGCGCCCGTGCCAACCACGCCCTGATCCTGCGCAATGTGGGGGAGCGGGAGCAGGCGCACGCACTGATCGAGGACGCCCTCGCCGATCTGACCCGGGCCGTCGGCGAGCGGCATCCCTGGACGCTGGGCTGCGCCGTCAACGCCTCGGCGCTGCGCAATCTGGTCGGTGACCCCGAGGGCGCCGCCGCGCTGACCGGCGACACCATCACCCGCGCCACCGAGACGCTCGGCAGGACCCATCCGCTGACGCTCTCGGCCCGGATCGCGCACGCCGCGGATCTGCGGGCCCTGCGGGAGGGGCAGCGCGCCGAGAAGGCCGAGGGGGAGGCGCTGGACGACCTGGCGGCCACACTGGGCGCGCAGCATGTCCACACCGTCGCGGCCCGGTCCCGTAACCGCCCCTACTGGGACTTCGAGCCGCCGATCGTCTGACAGCAGGCTGGCCCGGAAAAGCCGGAGGGCCCGGCCCCGCGATCCGCGCGGGGC
>NZ_JBHTZS010000029.1:0-90776 GCF_042790125.1 Streptomyces scopuliridis | reverse complement strand
GGGAGGGTGTGTCGCTGCACGCGACGGGTGCTTCGGCGTTGCGGGTGCGGTTGGCGCCGGTCGGTAAGGACGCGGTGTCCGTGTCCGTCGCCGACTCCTCCGGTCAGCCGGTGGCTTCCGTCGACTCGCTGCTCGTACGGGCCGTGTCGAACCAGCAGTTGAACGGTCCCGCGGGTGCGGGCAGGGACGCGCTGTACGGTGTGGAGTGGACGCCGGTGACGGTCGTGGCCGAGTCGGATGTTCCGGGGTCGGTGGTCGTCCTCGGAGCGGACGCGCTGGGACTCGCCGACGGTTTGGCCGGGTCCGGTGCGGAGGTCGGGACGTACGCGGATCTCGCTTCGCTGGCGGCGGGGGAGGCCCCGGTGCCGGATGTCGTGCTGGTGCCCGTCCTGGGCGAACCGGACCGTGCCGAGGCAGAGCGGGCTGAGCAGGCAGTACCGGCGGTACCCGGCGCGGTGCGCCAGGTCGTCTCCCGGGCGCTGGGGCAGCTCCAGCAGTGGCTGGCCGAGGACCGGTTCGCCGGCTCACGGCTGGTGTTCGTCACCCGGGAAGCGGTGGCCGTGGACGGCGGCGCTGTCGCCGACCTGGCGGCGGCCTCCGTATGGGGTCTGGTGCGGTCCGCGCAGTCGGAGAACCCGGGTTGCTTCGGGTTGCTGGATCTCGAACCGACCGCTGACGTCGCCGCGTTGGCGCCGCTGTCCCGGGCTCTCGGTTCCGGGGAGCCGCAGTTGGCGCTCCGCGGGGGCGAGGTCAGGGCCGCCAGGCTGGACCGCGTACCCCTCCCCGAGCCGGTGGCACCGGCCGCCGGTGAGACGGAACGCGCGGGAGAGAGCTGGGAGCGGGGCGGCACCGTACTGATCACCGGCGGAACCGGCGGTCTGGGCGCGGTACTGGCCCGGCACCTGGTCGCGGAACGCGGCGTACGACGGCTGCTGCTGCTCAGCCGGCGCGGCCCCGGCGCCGAGGGCGCGCGAGCGCTCGTCGAGGAACTGGAGGCGCTCGGTGCGGACGTCACGGCCGCGGCCTGTGATGTCGCCGACAGGGGAGCGCTGGCCGAGGTGCTGGCCGGCGTACCGTCCGAGCACCCGCTGACCGCGGTCGTGCACGCCGCCGGTGTGCTGGACGATGGAGTGGTCGGTTCGCTGACGCCGGAGCGGCTGGACACGGTGCTGCGTCCGAAGGTGGACGCGGCGTGGTATCTGCATGAGCTGACGCGTGATCTCGGTCTGGCCGCGTTCGTGGTGTTCTCGTCCGTGGCCGGTGTCTTCGGTGGTGCGGGGCAGGGCAACTACGCTGCCGCGAATACCTTCTTGGACGCTCTGGTGGCGCGTCGGCGGGCGGAGGGTCTGCCGGGTGTCTCGCTGGCGTGGGGTCCGTGGGATCAGGCGGGCGGGATGACCGGGACGGTGACCGAGGCGGACATGCGACGCCTGGCCCGCTCCGGAATGCCTCCCCTCTCCGTCGAGCAGGGCGTCGCGCTCTTTGACGCGGCGGTCCCCGGCTCGCGGGCGCTGCTGCTGCCCGTACGGCTGGATCTGGCGGCCCTCCGGGCCCAGGGCGAGATCCCGGCTCTGCTCAGCGGTCTGATCAGGACCACGTCCCGGCGGTCGGCGACGGCCGCTCCGCGGTCGGCCGAATCGCTCGGACAGCGGCTGACCGGGCTGACCGACGAGGAGCGCCGTGACGTTCTTCTGACGCTGGTCCGCGAGCAGGCGGCCGTGGTGCTCGGACACACGGACGGGGCGGCGGTCGGTGCCTCGCGGCAGTTCCAGGAACTGGGCTTCGACTCCCTGACGGCGGTGGACTTCAGGAACCGGCTGAACGCGGCGACAGGGCTGCGCCTGCCGGCCACCCTGCTGTTCGACTACCCCACCCCGGCCGCCGTCGTGGACCATCTCCACTCCCAGCTGGTGACCGAGGAGGTCACCGGGGCCGGATCGGTGCTGGCCGTTCTCGACCAGCTGGAGAAGGCGATCACGGAGATGACCGTCGACGCCCAGGAGTTCAAGCACGTGGCCGGACGCATCGAGGTGCTCAGGACGAAGTGGGCGGCGCTGCGGCAGGAGTCGGCGAACGGCTCCGGCGAGTTCGACCTGGAGGCGGCGTCGGACGACGATGTGTTCGCGCTCCTCGACGACGAACTCGGTCTGTCCTGAATCACGGGGTCCGGGAGACGGTCCACGTCTCCCGGACCCCCGAACTGCCTTCGCTTCGAAGGCGGTTCCTGCACTCACGAGTGGGTTCCGTCACCGATGTCCCCACAGAGACTAGGGAATTTCCCACTGTCCGTCCTAGTGGAATGGGGTGGTCGGTCACCGGGCCGACACGTGACGGTCGATGACGGAGAGAGCGCGAGTCGGATGATGTGAGTCGCCGGCCCGCTCTGTTGGGTAGGAGTGCCGCATGGAACGTTCGGTCGCGTCGGTGAGACCACGGCGCTCAGGGTGTGTCACGTCCCGTCATGTCCCGTTGTCACCGGCCCGGAGGCCCGGACCGCCGTTGCGCGGTCCGGATTGCTCGGCCCACCCCTAGGAGGATGCAACACGATGACGACGTCCACCGAGGAGAGCCTTTGGGCGCGGTGCTTTCATCCAGCACCGGCCAGCTCGGAACAACTCTTCTGTTTCCCCCACGCGGGTGGCTCGGCGTCTTTCTACTTCCCGGTCTCCGCTCAACTGGCGTCCGTGGCCGAGGTGTTCTCGGTGCAGTACCCCGGCCGTCAGGACCGTCGCAAGGAGACCAGCCCCGGCGATCTCGGGATCATGGCCGATCAGATCTACGAGGCGCTGCGCAAGCAGCTCCGCGCCCGGCCGACCACGTTTTTCGGACACAGCATGGGCGCGACGATCGCCTTCGAGGTCGCGCGGCGGTTCGAGGCCGATGGCGGTGAGCTTTCCCATCTGTTCGCCTCCGGCCGGCGCGCCCCGTCGCGCCACCGGGACGAGAGTGTGCACCGGCGCGACGACGACGGCATCGTCGCCGAGCTGAAGCTGCTCTCCGGTACGAATACGGCGCTGCTCGGCGACGAGGAGATCCTGCGGATGATCCTCCCGGCGATCCGCAGTGACTATCGGGCCATTGAGACCTACCGCTGCGATCCAGCGACGCGGGTCCGGGTCCCGATCACCGCGCTGACCGGCGACAACGATCCGAAGACCACGCTGGACGAGGCCGAGGACTGGCGTGGACACACCACGGGAGCCTTCGACCTGGAGGTCTACCCCGGCGGGCACTTCTTCCTCAGTTCCCAGGCGCCGGCGGTGATCGCGCTCCTGCGGAAACATCTCTCCGCCCAGGCATAGTCCGCCGATTCCGCTGAGCGACCGATCTCGCTGAGCCATCGACCCGTCTGTGCCGCCCACCCCCGGTGATCAGGGGTTCCGAGGGGTCAACACCTCTCGGAAGATCAACACCATCGGGTGGTGTGTGCCCTCTGATGTACTCCTGGCGCGTGCGATGGCGTGAGTGCGCTTATCGCTCTGGAAGAATGTCCTCTCGTGCGGTCATCCGGATCATCCGGTTTATCCGGACATCCGGGTTTCCGGAGTGGTGTGCTGCCCGGCGTACGGGGGGCTCACCGGGCGGGCGCGCCACCAACTCCCGGACGGTGCAGTGGCGTCCAGCGGACAGTAGTGCTTGATCCAGTTCGCGCTGGGTAGTCCCCAAGGGCCGAAACGGGCCTCGTGGGCTTGGTGGGTTGCGGGATCCTGTGATCATGTAACCTCGCGCCGTCGATCGTGGAACGTTCAGCTGATTTTGCGAGTTGTGCGGGAAGTTGCGGGCGCGAAGACGAGTCATCGCGTCTGTTGTGTCCCCCGAGAGGCGAGGAGACCATGATGCTGGACCAGGCCGATCTCACCGGTTTGTCCAGCACTCTGGTCGGACGCGCCCGTGAGCTGCGGGTGCTGAGCCGCCATGCCGAGGCCGCGCGCGCCGGGCGGGCAGGTCTGGTGATGCTGTCCGGCCCCGCCGGCATCGGGAAGACGAGCCTGCTGCGGGCGTTCCTCAAGAGCGACGCGTGCCGCAACATGGCCGTGCTGTACGGCTCGTGCGGCGAAGTCGCCGCGGGCGCGGGATACGGCGGCGTACGGGAGCTGTTCGGCTCGCTGGGGCTCAGCGGGGAGGACGCCAGGAACTCCCCGCTGCTGCGCGGTCTCGCCCGTCGCGCGCTGCCCGCCCTGACGGCCGGACCGTTCGATCAGGAGTCGTTGGGCGCCTCCGCCACCTACCCGGTGCTGCACGGGCTGTACTGGCTCGCGGCGAATCTGATGGTCGACCGTCCGCTCGTGCTCGTACTGGACGATGTGCACTGGTGTGATGAACGCTCCCTGGGCTGGGTGGACTTCCTGCTGCGGCGCGCGGACGATCTGCCGCTGCTGGTGGTGCTCGCCCACCGCAGCGAGGCCGAGCCGGTCGCGCACTCGGCGCTGGCCGACATCGCCGCGCAGCGCCGGCCGGCCCTGATGCGGCTGGCGCCGCTCACGCACGCGGCCGTCGGCGAGATGGCCCGGCAGATCTTCCAGGCGCCCGTCGAACCGTCCTTCACCGAGCGCGCCGCCGCCGTCTCCGGCGGCAACCCCCTCACTCTCAGCCGGCTCCTGGGCGAGCTGCGCGCCGAGGGCGTGCAGCCCGACGAGAAGGGCGTACGGAGAGTCGCCGAGGTGGGCGGTCAGGTGATCGCGTCCTCCGTGAGCGCGTTGTTGGACAATCAGCCGCTCTGGGTGCGCGAGGTGGCCCGGGCGATCGCGGTCCTCGGCGAGGAGTCCCCCGATCTGGTCGGCATGCTCGCCGATGTGCCCCCCGCGCTCGTCGCCGAAGGCGTTGTCGCCCTGCGGCGCGCCGAGGTGCTGGCCGCGGACCGGGCGGACCTGGTGCATGACGTGGTGCGCTCGGCCGTACTGGAACCCCTCGGCGCGGAGGCGCTGGCCGGGCTGCGGACCAGAGCCGCCCTGCTGCTGAGCGACGCGGGCCGGCCCGCCGAGGAAGTCGCGGGCCGGCTCATGCTGCTGCCCGCCCTGACTCAGCCGTGGATGCCGGCGGTGCTCCGCGACGCGGCCTCCCAGGCCGAGGGGCGCGGCGCTCCCGAGGCCGCGGTGCGCTATCTGCAGCGTGTGCTGGAGGTGGAGCCGCGGAGCGTGCCGGTACGGATCCAGATGGCCACGTCCCTCGCGGAGATCAATCCCGCGGAGGCCATCCGGCTGCTGGAGGAAGCGCTGTCGCTGGCCGATGACCCACGCGCCAGGGCGATGGTCGCCGTGCGGTACGGACTGGTCTGCCTGGCCGTTCAGCGGTCGCCCGCGGGCGTACGGGTCCTCGAAGAGGTCCTGGCGGAGCTGGAGGCCGAGCTGGGCCCCGGCCCGGATCCTGCCGACCGTGAACTGCACACGCTGGTCGAATCGGTCCTGCTCATCGTCGGGGCGGACGAGAAGGCGACCGTCTCCGCGACCCTGGACCGCGCCGCGCTGCTGACCGCGCCTCCCGGCGATACGCCCGCCCAGCGCCAGATGCTCGCGATGATGACCGTACTGACCGCGATGGACGGCCGCTCGGCGGAGCGAACGGTCGAACAGGCCCGCCGCGCGACGAGTTCACCCGGCGCCGAGCTGGAGAGCTGGCCGCTGCTCGCCTCGTCGTTCGCGCTCAGCCTCGCCGACGAGGTGGACGAGGCGCTGGACGCGCTGGACCGCATGCTCCAGCACAGCCAGGACAACGCCGCGGTCTGGACGTTCGTGCTCGCGCTGTCCACCCGCGCTCTGGTGCTGCACGGCGCGGGCGCGTTCCCCGACGCGCTGGCCGACGCGCAGACGTCCATCGAGATCATCGGCGAGGAGAGATGGGGTGACGGCGCCGCGCTGCCGCAGATCGCGCTCGCGACGATGCTGGTCGAACGGGGCGAGGCCGAACGGGCCGAGGAAGTGCTCCGCGGCATCAAACGGGGCGGCCTCGACCGGTTCGTCATCGAGTACCACTGGTCGCTGATGGCGCGGGCCCGCGCCCGATGGGCGCTCGGTGACCGGGAGGCGGCGCTCGGTCTCTATCTCGAATGCGGCAGATCGCTGGAGGAGTCCCGGTTCAGCAATCCGGCGTTTCTGCCGTGGTGGTCCGAGGCGGCGTGTCTGCTCGCGGTCATGAACCGCGGCGACGAGGCCCGGGAGATGACCGAGTACGGCGGCGAGCTGGCCCGGCGGTGGGGCACCCCCCGCGCCCTTGGGCTCGCCGCGCTGGCCCGCGGTGTGATCGCCCCCGGTGGCACGGGCATCGAACCGCTCACCGAAGCGGTTCTCACCCTGGCCGGCTCGCCCGCCAGAGCCGAGCACGCCAAAGCCGAATTCGTCCTCGGCCGCGCCCTGCTGAAGACCGGCGACCAGCGCGGCGCCCGAGAGCATCTGCGGACCGCCACCGACCTCGCGCAGCGCTGCGGGGCCCTCGCGCTCGCCGGGGTCGCCCGCAGGCTGCTGGTCACCGCCGGCGGCCGGATGCGGAAGATGAGCGCCTCACCGCTCGACATGCTCACCGGAATGGAACGCAGGGTGGCCGGCCTCGCGGCGGCGGGCGCCAGCAACCGCTCGATCGCGGAGACCCTGTTCGTCACGGTACGCACCATCGAAACACATCTGACCAGCGTGTACCGGAAGCTGGGCGTGAGCGGGCGCACCGAACTGGGCGCCGTTCTGCGCACACCCGACCTCCCCGATGGGCAACCGCCGGGCTGGGTATCCGAATCACGCTGGCGACGCTGAAGCGAACGGGGCGAGGCGGTGCGTGTGACTGGCCGGAACGACAATTGTCTGGGCACGCGGTCCCTGGAGTGGACGTACGGACCGGACACCCGTCGAGACGCGATCGACCTGCTCGAACGCGGGCGTGAGCAGGCGGCGCTGACCTCCCTGCTCACCGCGCTGGGCAGCAGACGCGCGGGCGTCGTGACCCTGACCGGGAGACCGGGCCACGCACAGAACGCCCTGCTGAGATGGGCCGCCCGGCGCGCCCGGGGCGGCGGACTGGGTGTGCTGCACGCCCAGGCGGCCCCGGCCGAACGTGAGGTGCGCTACGGCGTGATCGCGCAGGTCATGACATCGATGGCAAACCAGGGCCAGGCCGATGGCGGCCCGGCCGGCTGCTCGCTGCGGGAGCTGATGGAGCACCGGCAGCCCGATCCGCTGCCCGGACTCGACGGAACGCTTCACCTCGCACGGACGATGCCTACCCTGCTGGTCATCGAGGACACCCAATGGCTCGATCCCGCCTCCCTGCGCTGGCTGCACGCGCTGGTCCGGCGGCTGACCCCGGACACACCGGTAGCGGTACTGGCGAGCGGCAGCGGTGTGTCGGCCACGGGCCGGGACTGGCTCAGCCTGCTGCCCTCCTCCCCGGTCCCCAGCAAGCAGCTCGTGCTGCGCGGACTGACCGAACACGGCGTCGCCACGGTGGTGGAGACGGTCTGCGGCACCCCCGGCGACCAGCGGTTCACCGCGACGGTCGCGGCGGCCACCGAGGGCAACCCCGCCGTACTGCGCGAGGTGCTGTGCCGGTTCACCGACCAGGGCCATGAACCGGTCGCCGCCCGGCTGCCCGAGCTGCGTACGATCACCGCCGCCGTCGTCGGCGACCACGCGACGCGCTCGCTCAACGGTCTGCCCCCCGAAGCCGTCGCGCTGCTGCGGGCGCTGGCCGTCTGCGGCGAACTGCTCAGCTTCCCCCTCGTCCGCGCGCTGGCCGGGCTGAGGCCCGTACGCGGCCAGGAGCTGCAGGTGATGCTGGAGGCGGCGGGACTCACCGTCTCCGGAGGAACGAGGACACAGGTGCGCCACCCCGCGGTGAAGGCCCGGGTGCTGGAGGACATGGCCACCGAAGAACGGGTCCAGCTGTACTCCCGGGCGGCCGAACTGGCCCACCGCGCCTGGGCGAACGACGAGGACGTCGCGCAGATCCTGCTCCGTACGCCGCCGCTGGGAGCCCCCTGGGTGGTCAGCACGCTGAGCGAGAGCTTCACCGCCGCCCTGAACGCGGAGGACCACGGCCGGGCCGCCGCGTATCTCTCCCGCGCGCTGCGCGAACCGCTGGAACCGGGCGAGCGCGCCCGGCTCACCCTGGAACTGGCCGCCGCCGAAGCGGTGTCGGCGCCCCTGGCGGGGGACCGAAGGCTCGGCGAACTCGTCCGGGACGGCAGCGGCGCCCCCGAAGGACTCCGCGCCCGCGCCGTCGACCTCGGACTCGCCCGAGGCAACAGTGACTGGGCACGCCGCGCTGCGGCCGAGGCGCTGTGCGACGTCCCGCCCGGCGAACGCGACAGTCTGATCGCGCTGTTCTGGCTCGCCGACGAGTCCCGGGACGACACAGAACCGATGGTGCCCGAGGTCCCCGTACTGCCCGCCCGCCCCTCGACCCCCGTCCAGAGCGGGGTACGCGCCTGGCAGCTCGCCGTGCGCGGCGAAGACCTGGAGACGACCAGGACGCTGGCCCGCGCCGCCCTCGCGGGCGACGGCCCCGACACCCCGCTGGTGCTGCCCCGGCTCGCCGCCTGCCGGGCCCTGATCCTGACCGATGACCACGAAGAGGCCGCCGCGGAACTGGACACGCTGCTCACGGTCGTACGGCGCGACCACCGCAGGGCGGCCACCGCGCGGCTCCTGACCGCGCGCGCCGAACTGTCCCTGCGCGCCGGCCGGTTCGACGCCGTCGAGCGGGATGTCGACGCCGCCGAACGGGCCCTGCCGATGTCGAGCAGACATCCGCTCATCGCCCCGAGCCTGACGGCCCTGCGCATCGCGACCGCGGTGGAGGCCGGCCGCCAGGAGCACGCGCGCACGCTCGCCGCCGCGCCCGCGCCGCCCGGGGCGGAGGACGGCGTGGCCTGGGCCGCTCTCCTCTTCAGCAGGGCGCGCGTCGCCGCCGTCGACGGACGCTGGACCGAGGCGATGGAGCTGGCGAAGGAGAGCGGCCGGCGGCTGCTGCGCAGACAGTGGAGCAATCCGGCGCTGGTGTGCTGGCGCCCGCTGGCGGCCGAGGCCTGCTACGCCCTCGGCGACCGCGAGGAAGCGGCGCGGCTGAGCCTGGAGGAGCTGAGACTGGCCCGCCGGTGGGGCTCGGCGAGCACGGTCGGCCTCGCCGAGCTGTGGACCACCCCGATGACCGGCGCCGGCGGCAGGCCCGTGATCGCCGCCCGCCAGGCGGTCCGTGAGCTGCGCGACTCACCCGCCCGGCTGACCTACGCGTGGGCGCTGGCCCGACTGGCCTCCTGCGAGCTGGAGGAGGGCGACAGCCGGGCCGCCGCGCTCTCCCTCGCCGAGCTCTCCGCGTTCACCACCCCTCATCCGCCGAGCCGGCTGGCGGCGGTGGTGCGCGGGCTCACCGAACGGCTGGAGAAGCCGGCCCGGCCGGTGACCCCCGCCCTGCCCCGGGAGTGGACCACGCTCTCGGAGGCCGAACAGCGCACCGCGACCTACGCCGGACGCGGCCACGCCAACCGCGAGATCGCGGAGCTGCTGTCCGTGAGCAGACGCACAGTCGAGCTGCGGCTGAGCAACACGTACCGAAAACTCCGTATCAGCGGACGCGAGGAACTGTGCGTGCTGGTGAGGAACATGGGAGAGCGGCCGAGCGATGCTTCTTGAGCGGGAGTCCGAACTGTCCTGGGTGGAAACCGCGTTGAGGGCCGCGGACGAAGGCACCTCATCGGTGATCCTGCTGTGCGGACCGCTCGGCATCGGAAGATCCGCCCTGCTGCGCCGGCTTCCCGGTGTCGCCTCCGGTACGGACGTCCGCGTCCTGCGGGCGAACGCCGCCCCGATGGAACGGGACTTCGCGTTCGGTGTGGTCCGGCAGCTGCTCGACAGCCTGCTCTCCGGTGCCTCGCAGACCGACCGCGAGCGCTGGGCACGCGAGCCCGGCCGGGCCGGCGGCCTGATGCTCGGCGCCGACGACATTCCGTCCGGCCGGCCGCTCGCCGAGGACGTGCCGATGGGGGAGGCGCCCGGCGGCGCCGGCGCCTGGGGCCCAACCGCCGCCGCTTCCGAGGCGACCCTGCACGGCCCGCGCTCGCTCCTCGCCGACATCAGCGAACACGCCAGGCTGCTCATTCTCGTCGACGACCTCCAGTGGGCGGACATCCCCTCCCTGCGCTGGCTCGCCTATCTCACCAAGCGGCTGCGGGGGCTGCGGCTCGTGCTCGTCTGCACGCTCCGGGACGGGGACCAGGGCGCCGGACACGCCCTGGTGCGCGAGATCGCCGCCGCCTCGACCCGGATACTGCGTCCCGCGCCGCTGTCGCGCGAGGCCACCCGTGCGGTCATCCGCGAACGGTCCGGCGTGCCCGGCGACGAGGAATACGTACGCGCCTGTCATGAAGTCACCGGCGGCAACCCGCTGTTCCTGATGTCCGTCCTGCTGGGCATGGAGGCGCGGGGCCACGAGCCGACCGCCGACCACGCCGACCGGGTACGCGCCCTGCGGCCCGCGGGGCTGCGGGAGCGGCTGGCGAGCTATCTGCGGACGCGGCCCCGGGCGGTACGGGACACGGCCGCCGCGATCGCGGCCTTCGGCGGTCACGGCGACCCCCAACTCATCACGGAACTCGCCGGACTGGACGAGATCGGCTTCAGCGCCGCCCGGCGGGCGCTCCGTGAGGCGGGTCTGCTGGCCGACGCGCGCGAACCGCGCTTCTTCCACCGCGTCGTCCAGGACGCCATCGAATCCGCGATGACCGTGGCCGAACGCGAACGCTGGCACGCCGCCGCCGCGGACCTGCTCTACCGCAGCGGCCGTCCCGCCGAGCAGGTCGCCGCCCATCTGATGGCCGTCACGACCTTCGGCCGCCCCTGGTCGGTGATGGTGCTGCGCGGCGCGGCCGACACCGCGCTGCGCCGGGGCGCGCCGGAGACCGCCGCCCGCTATCTGCGCCGCGCGCTGCTCGGCCACCGCCCCCAGGACGAGAGCCGGGCCAGACTGCTGGTCGAACTGGCCACCGCGGAGCGTGGATTCGACCCCGAGGCCTGCCAGCGCCACATCGTCCAGGCGATGCCTCTGCTGACCACGGTCAGGGACCGGGCCGCCGCCGCGCTGCGTATCCCGCCGCCGCTGCTCGGCGCCGTACCCCCTTCCACCGCCGCGCTCCTGCGCGGTGTCAGCGACGAGCTCGGCCCGCCCGCCGAACTGGACGGTCCGGCCCGGGAGATGGCCCTGCGGCTCGAAGCCCGGCTCAGGCACTACGGGCATGAGAACCCGGGAGAGCTGGCCTCGGCCATGGAACGCCTGCGCGAGCTGGGGGAGGACCCCCCGCTCGGCTCCGCGGCCGAACGCGAGCTGAGCACCGTGCTCCTCTTCTCCGGCACTCTCACCGGCCGGCTGTCCGCGGCCGAGGCGGCGCGCACCGGCGGTCGCATCCTGGAACGCGAACCGGCCACCTCGGCAGGCGCGCACACCGCGCTGCCGCTCGTCGTCATCACCCTCTTCGCCGCCGAGTCGGTACAGGACGTGGGCTCATGGCTGTCCACCGAGCAGCACACCCGCTGGCAGCACGCGACCGGCGCCGACAGTGTCCTCCTCCTCGCGGAACGGGCGTTCGTCCTCGTCTCGCAGAGCAGGCCCACCCAGGCGCGCGAATATGTCGAACGTGCCATGGGGTCGGCCGAGACGGACTGGCGCGAGGCATCGATCATGGTCCTCTCCACGGTCGCACTCGAACTGCGTGACCCGGCGCTCAGCGAGCGGATCCTCGCCAGGGCCCGGCGGCGCCGGACGGCCGGACTGGCCGTGACCGCGTCACTGCAGATACTCCAGGCGTCGGTGGACGCCCAGCGGGGACTGCGCTCCGGAGCGCTGGAGAGACTGCTCGCCTGCGGCCGTCAACTGGATGTCTCCGGCTGGCGGAACTCGGCGCTCTTTCCCTGGCGTCCGCATGCCATCGGCCTCTACCAGCGGCTCGGCGACTCCCGGTCCGCGCTGCGGCTCGCCGAGGAGGAACTCGCCTGGGCCACGGCATGGGGCGCACCCGCCGGGCTCGGCCGCGCCCTGCGGCTGAAGGGCTGGCTCCAGGGCGCGCAGGGTGTCCCGCTGCTGCGCGACGCGATCGCCGTACTGCGCGACTCATCCTTCGAACTGGAACTCGCCAGGACACTCGTGTTGTTGGGACGGCAGCTGGGCAGCGGCCCCGAGGCGGAGGCGGCGCTACGGGAGGCGGGCACCCTCGCGGCGGCCTGCGGTGCTCCCTGGCTGGTCGAGCGGGCCGAGCACGGACTCGGTACGGCCTCCGCCCCGAAGACGGCCGTACTCACCCGCAGCGAGCGCAGGGTGATCACTCTCGTCGGCCGCGGGCTCACCAACCAGGAAATTGCGGGTGAACTCGGCGTGAGTTCGCGCGCCGTTGAGAAACATCTAACGAATTCCTATCGGAAGCTCGGCATCTCGGGCCGGCATGAGCTGGCGGGTGCTCTTCCCGCGTAGACTCCGACGGGTAACTGTTAACACCATGCTACGTGCCGCTGTGACCTGTGCGGCCCCTGTGCGGTTTGGTTCGGTCCGGCATGCTACGTGAACCTCAAGGGAACCTCAAACAAGGCCGAATTGAGCGGATGCCTCGCCAATCCGTCCCGCCCGGCATGCCGGGTTTTTCCCACCGTAGACATCGCCATTGCGGACCGAACCTTCCGGGGGTGGGACCACAGCTTTAGCCGTGTGAACAGGGGTCTTGTTGACGGGCATCCGCAAAGCTACCTACTCTCAATTCAGTAAATGGATAACCCGTCAATGAGGTCACCCGAGACCGACTGCCGGTGTTATCCGACCCGCATAACGATGTTGAGTATTCCCAATGAATCGGGGGGACCCGAAAGGATGGCGGTCTCGTGGCGATTGCTGCACTCGCAGATTCGACGCAGGTCACAACCAGCGACCTCAAACCCGACCAGAACGGGCA
The DNA here is from genome assembly GCF_042790125.1 of Streptomyces scopuliridis. GTDB lineage: Bacteria > Actinomycetota > Actinomycetes > Streptomycetales > Streptomycetaceae > Streptomyces > Streptomyces scopuliridis_A. Next base: position 77,863 of record NZ_JBHTZS010000029.1, on the reverse strand, counting down.
CGGACGCGCCCAGCAGTTCGACCAGCCGGGGCTGTGCATGGCCTCACTCGACCCGGCTCTGACCATCCAGCAGGCGAACGAGGAGTTCTTCCGTCGGTTCGGTGACTCCTCGGCAGGCGTCTGCGGCCGTAGCTTCCGCGATCTGGTGCATCCCAGCGTCCAGCAGCCGCTGATGCGCCAGTTCTCCCGCCTGGTGGAAGGCAAGCGTCAGCGGTTCGCCTCGCATGTGGTGGCCGTGGGGCCGGAGGACTCCGCCTTCGCCGGGACGCTGACGGCGGCGGCCGTCAGCGGGGAAACACCCGACGTGGCCGCGATCCTGGTGCTCATGCGCTCCTCGGAGGGGTCCGGGGACGCGGGCGTGCTGACCAACCAGAAGAAGATCCTCACCGAGATCGACGCGCGCATTCTTGAGGGCATAGCCGCTGGTCTGTCCACGATCCCGCTGGCCTCCCGGCTCTATCTGAGCCGGCAGGGCGTCGAGTACCACGTGACGGGGCTGCTCCGGAAGCTCAGGGTGCCCAACCGGGCCGCGCTGGTCTCCCGGGCCTACTCGATGGGCGTGCTGAACGTCGGCACCTGGCCGCCGAAGGTCGTCGAGGACTTCATCAAGTGACCACGGCGGCGGAGCCGGCCGCCAACGGCTCTGTCCGCCGCGGTTGATACCGCCTATATCGCGGGAATCCGCCGCACCGCACATCGACTCGCCACACCGCACATCAACCCGCCGCACCGCGCATCCACCCGCAGGACCGTGACGCCTCGACCGGGCGCCACGGTCCTGCGGGTTTCCGCGTTCTTGTCCGGCTTCCCTCACCGATCAGCTCCGTCGGCTATTTCGCCCGGTATCCGTCGCGCGTTCGGTTGGTCATGCGACCGTAAAATCCCGCTCGCCGGGTCCGCTTGTGCCGTCCCGGTTGTCTGTTTGCCGGGCATTGCCGAAGACCGTGCCGAAGGCGTCCGCCGCCGCCGCACGACGAGTGAACCCGGGCGGCATGGCGATAGTGGAGTTCACATGTATGTGCTATTTCGCATCGGTGGCGTGCGAGAAACGTTTCGCTTGGTCTCAATGGGAGATGCCCCACGCCGTGGAGAGTGAGCGATCCTCAGTAATTGTGCTCTGCGGCACATTTCGAAGCCGGATGTTCGAAGGGAAAGGTTACCGTGTGGTTTTGGCCACCGCCGCATGTGGTTTTGCTGACCGATTCGACCGGCGGTTCCGGACGGGGCAACGGCGGTCGCGGATACTGTCGGCCGGTATCGACTGGAAAGTGTGGCCGAGAAGTGCCAGGTGCATAGTCGCACGCCCGCGATTCGCCGGACGGCCTTTCCCTTCACGCCGTGCTCCCAATCCCCCCGCCGCAACCGAATCCGGACCGGCCGTGGCTGAGCCACGGCCGGTCCGGAAGAGACCTCGATACGAGAGGCGGACACAGGCACTGTGTGGGGGGCGATCAGCTGGATCCTCAGCCGGCGGACGCCTGGTAGAGGCCGCGGCCGGCGCGGTGGGCCCGCGAGGTGCCGACGAGCCGGTCGAGGGTGCTGCGTACCGCGTTGATGCTGCCGGGGGTGCCGTCACGGCCCAGCGCCTGTGCCACATCGCGGGCACGGACGGGGGTGCCGGCGGACGCCGCGAGCACCGCGAGGATCTGCTCGGTCAGTCCGCTCGCCTGCTCGTCCGCCGTGGCGGGAGCAGCCGTCTTCTTCGCCGCACGGGTCTTGGTGGCCGTGGCGGGCACGGACTTCTTGGCCGGACGGCTCTTCCGCTCCTTGGGCGCCTGCGACTTCGCCCCCGAACCGCCGCTGGAGGTGCGCGCCGACGCCGACGCGGACTTACGGGACTTGCTCGCCTTGGCGGGCGCGGGCGCCGGCTTCTCCTCGGCGGAGGCTTCCTCGGCGGGCGCGTCCTCGGAGGCGGCTTCCTCGGCGGGAGTCTCCGCCACAGCGGTCTCCACGGCGGTCTCCACGACGGGAGCCTGGGCGGCGGGCGCCGCCACGGCCGACGGTTCCTCGGTCCGCTGCTCCGGCACGGTCTCCAGCGCCTGGGGGGCGGCGGTGAGCGCCTGCAGCGCGCCCAGGGCGGTACGTACCGACGCCAGGCGCTCGGTGACGCCCGCCAGTTCCCGTTCGAGCGACTGCTGCTGTGTTTCCAGCTGCGGCAGTTCGTCGCGCAGGAGCGCCGTCGTCGCTTCGATGCTGTCCGGTGTGTTGGACGGTGATGTCATGGTGCAGCCCTCTCGTTCCGTGTCACCGCTGTTGTTGCCCCCGTTGGTGACCGCTGGAGAGCAGACTAGGCTCTGTTGCGTTGTGATTGGTAACGGATGAGCGTGGTACGGCCCGGGGTTCGGGGCCCGGAGCCCGCGCGCCGAGGTGTGAAACGGCCCCACGGGCAGCCCAACTCCCCCTCGGCGCAGGGGTGGTGTGAGACCGAGGCACGAGCCGCGCGCCGACAAGAAGCCGTGGGAATTAGTTCCGCGGCCCGGCAGTGTGGCCGCGCTTGGATCCCGGCCGCCCGAGCGGAACGGGGAGCCTCGGCGGCCGGGGCGCCACCATGCCGGAACGCGTCCGACATCCGCGCGTAACAGAACAGCAGCTCGAAGGGCAAGCGTTGGTGTTACGGTCGGGGACACGCGGTCGCCGCTGCCCGCCGGTCTGCTTCCCTCGCCCGACATGACCGGTCGTACAGGAGACTCGTGTCCGCACCGCCTTCCCTCCGCCCCCGTTCCTCCGCCGGGCGGTCCATGCCCGCGTGGCTCACCCACCCCCTGGGCTGGCGATCCGCGCCCATCCCGTGGACCGCCGCGCTCCGCGGCGCCCTGAGCGCCGGACCGCTGCTGGCGCTCGGCCTGCTGACCGGACATCTGAGCCAGGCGGTCCTCGCCGGGCTCGGCGCGATGCTCGCCGGTGTCAACGACCGGCCGGGCACACGGCGTACCGGTGTGGTCCACATCGGTCTGCCCGCCGTCGGCGGCGCCTTCGGGCTGCTGTGCGGGGGACTGCTCGCCGATGCCGGGAACCGCTGGACCGCCGTACCCGCGCTCTTCGTGGTGGGCTGGCTCTCCGGCGCGCTGAGTGTGACCGGCCCGGTGTGGTCGGCGGCGGCCATGCAGTGTCTGGTCACCGCGGCGATCGGCGCGGGGATGCCGATACCGGGCCCCGCGTGGCTCAAGGCCGGCTGCTATCTGGCCGGCGCGGCCTGGCTTCTGCTGCTCCGGTTCGCGCTGCGCGCCCCGCGGGACATCCTGCGGCGCGGTGCCCGCCGCGAGGGGGAACGCGAAGCCGTCGCCGCGGTCTTCGACGCGCTCGCCGACGCCCTCCACGCCCTCGGCGGACCCGACGCGGAGCCCGCCCGCCGCCGGCTGATCGCCGCACAGCACCGCGCGGACGAGTCGCTGCGCCTGATGCGACTGCTGCCCTTCCCCGGGGCTTTTCCCGGGCCCTCCGGGGCCTTCCCCGGACGGCGCGAGGGCCGCGGCTCCGCCCAGGCGTACCGGATAACGGAGCGCTTCGCCGCCGCCACCGCCCTCTGCGAGGCCGGGATCGCGCTGCTGTGGGAGGGCAGGCCGCTGCCCCGGCAAGTGGCGGACGCCCCACGCCTGCTGGCCGCCGCCGTACGTGCCGACTCCGCTCCCGGCGCACTGGCGAGCCCCGTCTCCGACACGGTCCAGCGCGGTGCGTTCGACCGGGCGCTGCTGGCCGCCGCGGTGACCTTCGACCGTACGGCGCCGGGGCGGACGCCCGTACCGTACGAGCCGGCGCGTCCCCCGCGTGCGTCCCTGAGCACGCGAAGTGCCCGCCGGGCGCTGAAGGAGCTGACCGCGCCCGGCTCACTGCGTACGCTCGGCCGCGCGTTCGCCCCCGCCAGACGCGAGAACGCGCTGCGCGTGGCGCTCTGCGTCGCGGCCAGCGCCGCCGTCGCGCTCAGCCTCCACCAGACCCACTGGTACTGGCTCCCGGCCACCGCGGCCTTTCTGGTGAAGCCCGATCTGGGGCCGCTCTTCTCCCGGGTGGTCAACCGCGTCGCCGGCACCGCCACCGGTGTGCTCGTCTTCACCGTCCTCACCCTGGCCATGGCGGGCCTCGACGGGCTGTGGTGGCTGGTCGCCGTGGTCGTGGCGGGCGGCGCGCTCATCCCGGTCGCCACCCGCCACTTCGGCTTCCAGACCGCGGTGGTGACGCTGCTCGTCCTCTCCTTCGTATACGCGGTGGGTGACACCGAGGCGACCGCCGCCCGGCTGCTGGACACGGCACTCGCCTGCGGGATCGTGCTGCTCGTCGGCCACCTTCCGCGTCTGACGGACCCACGTGTGCGGGTCGGCCACCGCTTCGCCGTCGCGCTGCGCCGTACGGAACGGTATCTGCGGCACGTACTGGACGACCCAGGGAGCGCACCCGGCGCCCCCACAGGCGCGGCGGGCGCGGCGGCGCCCCGTGGGGGAGACGCGACGGGCATCGCGCTGCGGTACGCGGCGTACCGGGCGCTCTCCGAGGCGCGGGCCGCCGCGGAGACGGCCGCGGCCGAGCTGCCGGGACCCCACCGCGCACACCGCCACGACTGGCTGGCCGTCATGGCGCGCGCGGAGCGCATCGTCGACGCCGCCACCGTCTGCGCCGTACGCGTCGAGCAGGGGGTGCCCAGGCCCACGGCCACCGAGGCACGGTGGGTGACCGGAGCGCTGGCCGCGATGGCTGACGCGCTGGAGGGCGGCCGGGACGCCCCGATGCCGGTGCTGCCGCCGGTCCCGAAGGACTGCCGTTCGCTGCGCGATGTGATGACCGAACTGCATGGCATTCAGTCCCTGACCTCCGTCCCCTGAGACGGCGCGGGCCACCACCACTCCGGCCGGCGGTCCCGTCAGGCGATCGCCGGGACGGCGGCCGGCCGCGGCCGTTTGCGCCGGGTGAGCGGCTTCTCGATGAGGTAGTGGGACGCCGTGGCGGCGGCGAGGCTGGCGGCGACCGTGGCGGTCGCGTGCCACGCGTCGGACACGCCCAGATCGGAGACCAGCCGGCTGAGCGGGTAGTGCCAGAGGTAGAGGCCGTAGCTGAGGTTGCGGCCGACCCAGACGAGCGGGGCCAGGGACAGCCCCCGGGAGAGCCAGGTACGCGGCCGGAGCTCCAGCGCCGCCACCACCGTCGCCGACAGCACGGCGGTCACCAGGAAGCCGACGGTGTACCAGGGCATGGTCCAGGCGCTCGTGCCCGTCATCGGCACGTACCAGACGATCAGCCCCAGGATCCCCAGCGCGGGCCAGGCCAGCCGGGCCGACCACCGCCGCAGCGCGGCCAGCCGCGGGTCGTCCGTATGCAGCCGGGCCACCAGGATCGCGAGGACCGCACCGGCCAGCAGCTGGTCCGCGCGGGTGTCGACCCCGTTGTAGATACGGTGCGCCGCGGTCGGGTTCCACAGGACGAAGCGCCAGACCAGTGGCAGCAGACACAGCGCCGCGGCGCAGCACAGCACGGTCCGCGCGCCGACCCGCCGCAGGAGCAGCACCAGAACGGGCGGCCAGAACAGGTAGAACTGCTCCTCCACACTCAGCGACCAGGTGTGGGACAGCAGAGAGGTGTCGCTCGAATAGACGCCCGGCTGGGCGGCCCTGACGATGTTCATCAGGAAGGTGGCGGCCAGCACGATCGCCGCCCACGCGCCGTCGAAACTCGGCAGTCGTGTGGTGAGCGCCAGTACGGCGCACACCGCGCAGACCGCCAGCAGGGCGGGGACCAGCCGCAGCCAGCGCCGCCAGTAGAAGGACCGCATGGCGACATCGCCGGTACGGGCGAACTCGGCCAGCAGCAGCCGCGTGATGACGAAGCCGCTGATGGTGAAGAAGACATCCACCCCCAGGGCGCCCCCCGGCAGCAGGCCCGGTTCCAGGTGGTAGACGATGACCACCGCGACGGCCAGCGCCCGCAGCCCGTCCACGCCCCTGACGCGTCCGTCGGCCCGTAGCGCGGAGGGGAACCCGCGCCCGCCCCGCACGAGCCGGCCCTCGACCCGTCGTGGGAGGAGGGCCAGAGCTACACCGGGCCGGTTGGCGTGGTGCCCGGCCCGGTCGGGTAGGTGTACGGCAGCGGTGCCCGCGCTGCCTCGTGCGTCGGAGGTGGGTGGGGTGTCCATTCAGTGCCCGTGCCCAGGATGCGGCGGCGCACTCGGCAGTTAACGGAATACTCAGAAACACCACACGTCCGCCGCGCATCGGCGTGACTGTCCCCGCGGTGTCGAGCCCCGCGGTGCCGAGCCCCGCGGTGCCGAGCCCCGCGGTGCCGAGCCCCGCGGTGCCGAGCCCCGCGGTGCCGAGCCCCGCGGTGCCGAGGGGAGCGAGCGGCTACGTCAGCGGCTCGGCGAAGAGCGGGACGACCTTCTCCAGCGCGTACGCCACCGAGAACACCGAATCCGTCGAGAAGGCCGCGCTGAGGGTCTCGTCGTCGAACACCACCGAACGGCCCGCCTTGACGGAGGGGACGGCCCGGTACAGCGGGTCGTCGCTGATCTTCGCCGCGGGGATCCCGATGGGCGTCATCACCGTCAGATCGGCGTCGAGCAGATCGAGGTCCTCGCGGGAGACGCCGATGGAGAACGACGCGCCCGCCTTGGCGTCGACCTCCGGGTTGTTCCTGAAGCCGAGGCGCTCGACGAAGTCGACGCGGCCCGTGCCGTGCACATACGCGCCGAACCCTTCGCTGGTCCGCGAGCCGAGGGTGATGGTCTTGTTCTTGAACTCGGGGTGGGCGGCGGCCGAGTCCCGGAACTTCTTCTCGGTCTCGGCGATGAGCGCCTTGCCCTTCCTGGGAACACCGAGGGCGGTCGCGACCATCTCCGTCTGTTCGCGCCATGAGATCTTGTACTGGTCGCCGCCCTTCGGGACGCCGACGGTGGGCGCGATCTTGCTGAGCGTGTCGTAACGGGTCCGGTCACCGCTGGACTTGGTGTCCAGGATCAGATCGGGCTTGAGGGCCGCGATCTTCTCGAACTCCGGCTCCAGTGTGCCGATCATCCGGGGGCTCTTTTTGTAGAGGCCCTTCGCCCAGGGGCCGACCCCGTCGCCGCCGAAGGCCAGCCAGTCGCTGGCACCGACGGGCTGACCGCCGAGCGAGAGCACGGCCTCGGCGTCGCCCCAGCCCAGCGCGACGACGCGCGCGGGCCGCTGCTTCACGGTGATGTCGCCGAACTTGGTCGCGACGGTGGCGGGGAAGGCGCCGTCCTCGGCACCGGGCGGGGCTTCCGGTGAGGCACTGCCGGAGTCCGAGGCCGTACCGCAGGCCGTCAACCCGACCACGAGGGCGGTGAGTACGGCCCACAGCGCGGCGGAAGCCGGCCGGGAGCGGTGTGCGGGGGGAGCGGAGGGGTTCCTTCGTGATGACATGAACTTAGGTTAGCCTACCCTAAATCATGCTTGTGCCGGGGTGATGTGATGACGCCCGATCGGTACGATCATGGGCGTGCCCGAGGCGGGGTCCTCGGCGATCGAACAGCGCATCCCGAACACCTCCGTGACCAGCTCCGCCGTCACGATCTCGGTGGGCGCGCCCTCCGCGACGATCCGCCCGTCCTTCATCGCGACCAGATGATCGGCGTACCGGCAGGCCAGATTCAGATCGTGCAGGACGACCGTGATGGTCGTGCCGTACTCACGGTTCAGATCGGTCAGCAGGTCCAGTACATCGAGCTGGTGGCTGATGTCGAGGAACGTCGTCGGCTCGTCCAGCAGCAGGATGTCCGTACGCTGGGAGAGCGCCATCGCGATCCACACCCGCTGCCGCTGGCCGCCGGACAGCTCGTCGACCGGCCGCCCGGCGAGCTCCAGTACATCGGTGGCCAGCAGCGCCCGCGCCACGGCCGTGTCGTCCTCGGCCGTCCAGCGGCGGAACCACCCCTGGTGCGGATAGCGGCCGCGACCCACCAGATCGCTCACCGTGATCCCGTCCGGTGCCACCGGGCTCTGCGGCAGGATGCCGAGCACCGACGCCACTTCCCTGGTCGGCAGCTCCTGGATGCTTCTGCCGTCCAGCAGCACACTGCCCGAGGCCGGTGCGAGCAGCCGGGCCATCGAACGCAACAGGGTGGACTTCCCGCAGGCGTTCGGGCCGACGATCATGGTGATCGCGCCGGGCGGTATGTCCAGACTCAGCCCGCTGACGACCTCGCGGCCGTCGTAGCCGAGCCGCACGTCCCGCGCCGCCAGTGTGTGTCGCGCACCCATGCGCGGATCCTTCCGTTCCATTGGTCAGCCGCCCTTCCCCACACGGTTCGACCGGGCCAGCAGCCAAAGCAGATACGGGGCGCCGATCAGGCTCGTCACCACACCCACGGGAAACTGCACGGAGTCCAGCAGATGTTGTGCCGCGAAGTCCGCGACGCTCACGATCAGCGCGCCCGTCAGCGCGGCGGGCAGCAGCACGGCGCCCTGGCGCGGCAGCAGCCGGCGCGCGATCGGCGCCGACAGGAGGGCCACGAAACCCACCGGACCGGCCGCGGCCGTCGCCACCCCCGCGAGCGCCACCGCGCAGCCGATCAGCGCTAGCCGGCCGCGCTCCACCCGGGCGCCGAGCCCCTTCGCCGTATCGTCCCCGAGCTGCGTCGCCGGCAACGAGCGCGCCGCCAGGAACGTCAGTGGTACGAGCACCACCATGGCCCCCAGCAGCGGCCACATCTGCTGCCAGGACAGGCCGTTGAGGCTGCCCGTCAGCCACGCGAGGGCCTTGTGCGCCTCGGTCACCGCCGATTTGGTCAGCAGATACGAGACCAGGCTGGACAACCCCGCCCCGACGCCGACACCGACCAGCACGAGCCGGTATCCGGCGACGCCCTCGCGCCACGCCAGCGCGTAGATCGCCACCGCGGTCAGCAGGGCTCCCGCCAGGGCGCAGACCGAGAGCGGGAAACCGCTGACGCCGAAGACCGCACTGGCCAGCACACCGGCGGCGCTCGCGCCCCAGGTGATACCGATCATGTCGGGGCTGGCCAGCGGATTGCGCAGCAGCGTCTGGAACACCGCCCCCGAGAGGCCGAACGCCGCCCCCACCAGCAGACCGGTCAGCGCGCGCGGCAGCCGCAGCTCGATGACGACGAACCGCGAACCGGCGTCGCCCCCGCCGGCCAGGGTGGCGACGACGTCGCGGAGCGGTACGACGAAATCGCCCACGGACAGCGCCAGACACAGCGCGACGACCGTCGCGGCGAGCAGGGCGGCGGAGACGGCGGTGGCGCGGGCCCGGCCCGCCCGGCGGACCAGGACGACCTCCCGTACGGCACCGGCCAGCCGCTCTTCCGTGAGCGCGCCGCCCGGGGCCCGTATCTCTCCGGCTGTGTCACGTGTCACGTCCGATGCCAACTCCCTCACAGCTCCACCAGATTGCGGCGGCGCACGAGCAGCACGAAGGGCACCGCGCCGATGGCGGCCGTCACGATCCCCACCTGTACCTCGCCGGGCGGGGCGATGATCCGTCCCACGATGTCCGAGACCAGCACCAGAACGGGCGCCAGCAGCAGGCTGTACGGCAGGATCCAGCGGTAGTCGGGGCCCGTGACGAGCCGCGCCGCGTGCGGTACGAGCAGGCCGACGAAGCCGATGGGCCCGGCGATCGCGGTGGCCGCGCCGCACAGCAGCACCACGGCCGCGGCCGACGCCAGCCGGGCGAGCCCCACGCGCTGCCCCAGCGCCCGCGCGAGGTCGTCACCGAGCGAGAGGGCGTTCAGCCGCGGACCGAGCGCCAGCGCGAACACGGCGCCCACACCGATGAACGGCAGCGCCTGCCAGAGCGCTTGAGGATCCCGGTCGGCGAGCGAGCCGACCTGCCAGAACCGGAACCGGTCGAAGGTCTGACGGTCCGTCAGCAGTATGGCGGTCGTCAGCGAGCCGAGTGCGGCGCTGGTCGCCGCCCCGGCGAGAGCGAGCTTCATGGGCGTGGCCCCCTCCCGGCCGAGCGAGCCGATGCCGTAGACGAGAAGGGCGGCGCCGAGCGCACCGAGAAACCCGAACCAGATGTACCGCGACGGCTCCGTCAGCCCGAGCACACCGATCGCGAACACCACGACCACCGACGCGCCCGCGTTGATCCCGAGGATGCCCGGGTCGGCCAGCGGATTGCGGGCCACCCCCTGCATCACCGCCCCGGCCAGGCCCAGCGCAGCGCCCGCCAGCAGACCGGCGACCGTACGCGGGACGCGTACCTCCCGCACGATCAGCTGCCCCTTGTCGGACAGATCGGGATCGAGCAGCGCGCGGACCACTTCACCCGCGCCGGCGTCGCCGGAACCGGCCACCAGGCTCGCCCAGGTCGCCACCGCGAGCACACCCGCGGTCAGCAGCAGACCCATGGCGAGCAGCGGTCGGCTCCGGACCGTACGACCGGCCTTCTCGGTCGCCACGCCCGTCAGCGAGTCAGCCGTCACGCCCCGCGGGCCTTCGAACCGGTCGTGCCCTCGCGCATTCGAGCCGCCCTCACTGCCTCTCCGCGACCGGCTGTCCAGCCGGGCGGAACGTCACCGTCCAAAAAGTAAGGTGACCCTAACATTGAAGCGCGGGCGTGCGCGCACCCCGTCCGGCGGCTCCGTACCGGGCCGAGGATCGGACATCGCGGGCGCGTCAGGCCGATCCGCGCCGCACCAGTTCGGTGGGGAGAATCACCGTGGACGTGTCCTCCCCGCCGATCTGCGCGAGCAGCACCCGCACCATCTCCGAGCTGATCCGGTCCCACGGCTGCCGGATCGTGGTGAGCGCGGGCCGGGTGTCCAGCGCCGCCGGCGAGTCGTCGAAGCCGCCCACCGCCACCTCGTCGGGCACCCGGCGGCCCGCGTCCCGCAGTGTGCTCAGCACGCCCTGCGCCATCAGGTCGGACGCCACGAACACCGCGTCCAAGTCCGGTGCCCGCCGCAGCAGTTCGGCGGCGCACGACTCGCCGCTCGCCCTGCTGTAGTCCCCGGTGGCGACCAGCCGTTCATCGGCCTCGATACCGGACTCGGCGAGGACGTCCCGGTACCCGGCGAGCCGTTCGGTGCCGCCCGGGGTGTCGAGCGGGCCGGTCACCGTGGCGATCCGCCGGCGTCCGCTCCGTACGAGATGGCGCACCATCTCCCGCGCGCCGTCCCGGTCGTCGGCCGCGACATAGCTGACCCGTGAACTCTGCCCCAGCGGCTTGCCGCAGGCCACCAGCGGGACGCGCGCCGCGCGCAGCTGCTCGGCGACCGGGTCCCCGGAGTGGCTGGACACCAGCAGCACACCGTCCACATGGCCGGCGGTGATGTACCGCGTGATCCTGCGCCGTTCGTCCCTCGTACCCGCGATCATCAGCAGCAGCGGAATGTCATGGTCGGCCAGCGCCTGCGTACAACCACGCAGCAGCACATTGAAGTTGGGGTCCTCGAAGAAGCGCTCCTGCGGTTCCGTGAGCAGAAAGGCGACCGAGTCGGACCGGCCCGTGATCAGACTGCGCGCGTGCCGGTTGACCACGTAACCGGTCTTGCGGATCGCGGCGTTGACCGCCTCCTCCGCCGCCGGGCTCACATAGTGACCGCCGTTGAGCACGCGCGAGACGGTGCCCCGTGAGACACCCGCCTCCCGTGCCACGTCATGGATCGTGGGCGGCTTGCGCCGGCCGTTGCTGCCCGTGCGGCTCATACCTGTCGTTCTCTCATGATCGTGCCTGTCGCGTCAGGACTTTACGGCCCCGGACAGCAGATCCAGGCTCCAGAACCGCTGGATGACCAGGAACAGCGCGATCAGCGGCAGCACCGCGAGCAGAGCACCGGTGATCACCAGAGTGTAGAGGGCGGGGGTGTTGGAGCCCTGCTGGAGCAGGGTGTACAGGCCCAGGGTGACGGGGAACTTCCGGTCGTCGCCGAGCATGATGTACGGGAGCAGGAAGTTGTTCCACACGGCGACGAACTGGAACAGGAACACCGTCACCAGCCCCGGCACCATCATCGGCAGTGCCACCGACCGGAAGATCCGCCACTCGCCGCCGCCGTCCATCCGCCCCGCCTCCACCACATCGCGCGGCACGGCCGCCGCCGCGTAGATCCGGGCGAGATAGACCCCGTACGGGGAGAGGATCAGCGGGAGCAGCACGGAGAGATAGCTGTCCGCCATGTCGGCCTTCGCCATCAGCAGATACTGCGGTACGGCCAGGATGACCGGCGGCATCAGTACGCCCGCCAGCAGTACGTTGAAGAGGGTCTCGCGGCCCCGGAAGCGGTAGGTCGCGAGCGCGTAGCCGCTGAGTGCGGACACCGCGGTCGACAGCAGGGCGCCGAACCCCGCGTAGAAGAGGGAGTTGAGCATCCACCGCCAGTACACCCCGTCGCGGTACGCGGACAGGTCGGCGAGATTGCCGGTGAAGCCGGTGCCGGGCAGGAAGGTGAAGGTGGAGAACAGCTCCCGGCCGGACTTCGTCGAGGCCACCACGACCCAGGCCACGGGCAGCAGGCAGTACAGAGCGCCGGCCAGCAGTGCCGCGGTCGGCACCCAGGCGATACGGCGGCTGGTGGCAGCGGCCACCGGGTCAGCGGTCACTGGGGCAGCGGTCACTGGGTCTCTCCCCGGCTCGAACGGGAGCCCACGGTCCTGAGGAAGCCGAAGGACAGTACGAGGGTGATGACGGCGATGACCACCGAGGTGGCCGCCGCGGAATAGATGTCGTTCGTGACGAAGGCGTCCTGATAGACCTTCATCAGCGGTGACCAGGTGGTGGACAGCGAGTTGGTCAGCGGCTTGAGGGTCGTCGGCTCGCTGAACACCTGGAGCGTCGCGATGATCGAGAAGAAGAAGGTCAGCACCAGCGAGGGCGCGACGATCGGGATCTTGATCCGCAGCGCCGTCTGGAGCTGCGAGGCGCCGTCGAGCCTGGCCGCCTCGTAGATCTCCGCGGGGATCGAGCGGAGCGACGTATAGATGACGATCATGTTGAAGCCGGTGCCGCCCCACAGAGCGATATTGGCCAGGGCCACATAGAGCGGTCCGCCGTCCAGCAGATCGGGCGCCGACAGCCCCGCCCTGCCCAGCAGGTAGTGGAACGGGCTGACGTCCGGCAGATAGAGGAAGCCCCACATCAGCGCGGCGATCACCCCGGGGACGGCGTACGGCAGGAAGATCGCGAGCCGCGAGAATCCGCCGAGCCGGGTGCGCTCGGCGTCCAGCATCAGCGCCAGTACGAGCGCGAGCCCGAGCATCGACGGTACGACGATCGCGCCGTAGCCCAGCACGCGCAGCGCACTGGCGAGCAGTTCGGAGTCGGAGAGCGCGGCGGTGTAGTTGGACAGCCCCGCCCACACCTCCTGTCGCGCTCCCGAGCCCAGCCCCAGCCCCTTGACCTCGACCTTTCGCAGGCTCAGATAGAGGGCGTAACCGATGGGCAGGGCGAAGAAGAGCGCGAACAGCACGACGGCGGGAAGGAGGAAGGCGTACGGGGCGCCCCGCACCCGCCCTCTGCCGGGACGCCGCCCACCGCGACGGAGGTCCATGGACATCAGCCGGTGACCTCGAAGCCCTGCTTCTCCAGGTCGGTGACGGTGTCCCGCTGCATGACGCCGAGGGCCGCACCGAAGTCCGACTTGTTCTTGGCCGCCGAAGCGAAGGCGTCACGGAACGCGGTGTACGCGACGTTGACATTCGGCCCCCACGCCGAGGGAGCGGTGGTCTTCGCGATCTCGGCCGCCCTGGCGTAGAAGTCCGGCTGGTTGGGGAAGAAGCCGGGGGCCGCGCTCAGCGCGCCGCTCGTCTGCGCCGCGGTGGCGGCCGGATAGATCCCGCCCTCCTTCACCAGCGCGGCCAGCGCCCGGCTGTCCGTGTTCAGCCAGGCGGCGAACCGCGCGGCGGCCTTCTTGTGGCCCGAGTCATTGGTGACACCGGTGGAGGAGCCGCCCCAGCTCCCGGTCCTGTGCTCTCCCGCGTCCCACTGCGGCAGCGGGGCCATCGCCCACTTCCCCTTGGTGTCCGGCGCCGCGGTGGTCAGGGTGCCCGGCGCCCATACGGCGCTCACCCAGGCGAGCTGCTTGCCCGTGTTGAGCGCCTTGTTCCAGGAGGGCGTGTACATGGGCTGGTTGTCGATGGCGCCTTCCTCGACCAGACCGCCCCAGAAGTCCGCGACCTTCGCCGTCGCGGCGTCGGCTATCCCGACCTTCCAGGTCTCGCCCCGAGTCGTCCACCACTGGGCGCCCGCCTGCTGCGCCAGACCGGCGAAGAGCCCCGCGTCATTGCTGGAGAAGGTGGTCAGCGCCTTGGAGGGGTCCTTCTTCTTCAGGGCGCGCGCGGCGTCGGCGAACTCGTCCCAGGTGGTGGGCACCGTCAGCCCGTACTCCTTGAACAGGTCCTCGCGGTAGTAGAACATCATCGGTCCGGAGTCCTGCGGGACCGCGTAGACGGCGTCCGTGCCGAGCGTCGTCTGCTGCCAGACACCCGGGGCGAACTCGCCCTCGGCGTCGCCGACTTCCGAGGAGATGTCCGCCAGTACGTCATTGCTGACGAGCGTCGGGAGCGCCTGGTACTCGGCCTGCACCAGATCGGGGGCCTTCTTCGCCTTGGCCGCGGTGATGATTTTGGTGACCAGATCGTCCCCGGACGCCTGCTTCTTGACCGTGACCGTGACACCGGTCTTCCTGCCCTCGGTCGTGTTCCAGATGTCGGCGACCTTGTCCATGCCGGGCGCCCAGGCCCAGTACGTCAGCGAGACGGGACCGTCGGACCCGGCCTCCGCGTCGTCGCCGTCGCCCGAGCCACAGGCGGCGAGGGTGGTGGCGCCGAGCGCGATGGTGAGGCATGTGGCCATGAGGCGTCCGCGCGTGGTGAATTGCATGGTGTCTCTCCCCTGACGATGGTCCCCGACCTGGCTGCGGCGGACCGGCCGTGCTCTGTGAGCGTTCACAGTAGAGAAACGTCCCGGACACTTGTCAATGGTTGTTCCTGTGCGGTTATGTTGGATCTGCGTTGCCGCCCATGTGTGTGCACGTTCCCACACTCGCTCCCACACCTCGCATCCTCATCGCACACAGCACAGGAGGCATATCCATGCCGGACACCGCACCCGAGGGTCTCGAAGGGCTCGCGTTCGGCGGGGACTACAACCCCGAACAGTGGCCGGAGGAGATCTGGCAGGAGGACGTCCGCCTCATGCGCGAGGCCGGCGTCAACCTGGTGAGTCTCGGCATCTTCTCCTGGGCCCTGCTGGAGCCCGAGCCCGGCCGCTACGACTTCGACTGGCTCGACCGGATCATCGGCCTCCTGCACGAACACGGCATCCGGATCGACCTGGCCACCCCCACCGTCGCCCCGCCCGCCTGGTTCTACCGCGCCCACCCCGACGCGCTCCCCGTGAGCCGGGAGGGCACGCGGTACGCGTTCGGCTCACGCGGCGCGATCTGCCACAGCTCACCGGCGTACCGCGCCGCCGCCGCGGCCATCACCGGACAACTCGCCCGCCGCTACGGCAGCCACCCCGCGCTGGCGCTCTGGCACGTCCACAACGAGTACGGCGTCCCCGTCAGCGCCTGCTACTGCGAGAACTGCGCGGTCCACTTCCGCCGCTGGCTCGGCGCCACGTACTCCACGGTCGATGCCGTCAACGAGGCGTGGGGGACCGCCTTCTGGGGCCAGCGCTACGGCTCGTTCGACGAGATCGAACCGCCCCGCGTGACTCCTACCGTCTGCAACCCCGCCCAGCGCCTCGACTACGCCCGCTTCGCCGACGCCACCATGCGGGAGAACTTCGTACGGGAACGCGACCTGCTGCACCGGCACTCCCCGGGCATCCCCGTCACCACCAACTTCATGACCGCGCTCAGCCAGTGCGACTCCGTCGACTACTGGGCCTGGGGACGCGAGGTCGACCTCGTCACCAACGACCACTACCTCATCACCGACGGCCGGCGGACCCATGTGAACCTCGCCATGGCCGCCGACCTCACCCGGTCCGTGGCGGGCGGCGCCCCCTGGCTGCTGCTCGAACACTCCACCAGCGGCGTCAACTGGCAGCCGCGCAACCCGGCCAAGGCGCCCGGCCAGATGGCCAGGAACAGCCTCGCCCATGTGGCCCGCGGCTCCGACGGCGCGATGTTCTTCCAGTGGCGCCAGTCCCGGCGCGGCGCCGAGAAGTTCCACTCCTCGATGCTGCCGCACGCGGGCACCGACAGCCGTGTCTGGCGCGAGGTCGTCGGACTCGGCGCCGCGCTGGGCAGCCTGGCGACGGTACGCGGTACGCGGACGGCAGCCGACGCCGCCGTGGTCTGGGACTGGCAGTCCTGGTGGGCGCAGCGCCTCGAATGGCGCCCGAGCGAGGACCACGACGCCCGCGAACGGGCCGACACCTTCTACGAGACGCTTTACGACCGTCATCTCACCGTCGACTTCGCCCACCCGGAAGCCGATCTGTCGCGCTACCCCCTCGTCGTGGTGCCCGCCCTCTATCTCGCCGGCGAGGCCACGGGACGCAACCTCCGTACGTACGTGGAGAACGGCGGCACGCTCGTCGTCTCGTACTTCTCCGGCATCGTCGACCAGCATGACGCCGTCCACCCCGGCGCCCACCCCGGTGTCCTGCGCGAGGTCCTCGGCCTCACCGTCGAGGAGTTCTCGCCCCTCGGCGAGCGCGAACGGGTCCGGATCACCGCGGCCGACGGCGCGGAGCTGACCGGCGACGTCTGGAGTGAATTCGTCGTCCCGCGCGGCGCCGAGACCGTGTGGACATACGCGGACGGGCTCGCCGCGGGGCATCCCGCCGTCACCCGGCACCGGCTGGGCCGGGGCACGGCCTGGTATGTCTCCACGCGGCTGGACTCCGGCGCGCTCGACACGGTCCTCGACGCCGCCGCCGAGGACGCGGGCATCGCACCGCGCACCGGTCTGCCGCGCGACGTCGAGGTCGTACGCCGCACCGGCGAGGGCGGCGACTACCTCTTCGCCGTCAACCACACCGGCACGGACACCAAGGTGCCACTGCCCGCGCACGGCACCGAACTCCTCACCGGTGAAAGGGCGGCGGGCCGGCTCGGCCTGCCCGCCGGAGCGGTACGTGTCGTGAAGCTCGACGACTGAGCTGGTCACCCACCCCCGAAGGGACACCGACGATGCACCTCGCACACCGCACCCGCACCCGGACCTGGCGCTCGCCACGCGCCGCCGCCGCGCTCTGCGTGCTGGGCGCCCTGCTCCTCACCGTCCTGCCCGCCCAGCGGGCACACGCCGCCGGAAGCCTCGGCAACGCCGGATTCGAGGCCGACCCCACCGGCACCACCACCCCGGCCGGCTGGAGCACCTACTCGGCCACCGGCCAGAACACCGCCTCCTTCAGTGAGAACGGCGGTTACAGCGGCAGCCGCCGGCTCACCCACTGGTCGGCCTCGGCCTACAAGGTCGAGACGTATCAGTACCTGACGGGACTGGCCGCCGGAACGTACACACTCGGCGCCCGGGTCCGTTCCAGCGGCGGCCAGAACGCCGCCTACATCGCCCTGCGCAACTGCGGCGGCGCCGAACAGCGCACCGACCTGCCGCCCACACCGAACGGCGAGTGGATCCGTATCGTCACCTCGGTACGGGTGAGCGGCGGGAACTGCACCGTCAGCCTCAACTCCGACGCCCACGCGGGGGAGTGGGCCAACTTCGACGATCTCACCTTCACCTCCGGCGCCACGGGCCTGGCCGTCAAGGGCGGCGACCTGTCGACACTCGCGAAGAACGAGGCGTTCGGCGCCACCTACCGCGCCGCCGACGGCACGAGCGCGGACGCCCTGCGGATCCTGCGCGGCGCGGGAATGAACTACATACGGCTCAAGGTCTGGGTGAACCCGGCCGACGGCTACAACAACACGGCACGGATCCTGGCGATGGCCAAGCGGGCCAAGGCCGAGGGCATGAAGCTCCTGATTGACTTCCACTACTCGGACCGCTGGGCCGACCCGGGGCAGCAGAACAAGCCGGCCGCCTGGGCCTCCCACCCGTACAGCCAGTTGCGCACCGATGTCTACGACCACACCTTCGACGTGCTGAACGCCCTCAAGGCCCAGGGCACCACCGCCGACATGGTCCAGATCGGCAACGAGATCAATGGCGGCATGCTGTGGCCGGAAGGCTCCACCGACAACTGGACCCAGCTCGCCGGACTGCTCACCTCCGGCGCCCAGGCGGCGAAGGCCGTCTCCTCGACCACCCGGATCGCCCTGCATCTGGCCAAGGGCGGTGACAACGCGGGCACCCGCTGGTGGTTCGACCAGGCGGTGGCGCGTCAGGTGCCGTTCGATGTGATCGCGCTGTCGTACTACGGCTACTGGCACGGCCCGCTCTCCGCTCTCCAGGCCAATCTGGACGATGTGGCGGCGCGGTACGGGAAGCCGGTGCTCGTGGCCGAGACCGCCTACGCCCATACGCTCGCCAACGGTGACTTCCTGGAGAACAACGTGTCCTCCGCGGGCCAGCTGCCGGCCGGCTATCCGGCGACCCCGGCCGGCCAGGCGGCCAATCTGCGCGATGTCATGAACGTCGTCGAGGCGGTCCCGGGCGGCCGTGGCCTCGGCGTCGTCTACTGGGAGCCGGCCTGGACCGCGGTGAACGGAAGCGGCTGGGACCCCCAGGATCCCTCCTCCGGCAACGCGTGGGAGAACCAGGCGCTCTTCGGGTACGACACCCGACTGCTGCCCGCCGCGGAGTGGTTCGCGCACCGGTAGAACCGGCATGGGGCCGAGCGCGGGACGGCATTTACCATGGTGGCCGTGACCGTGATTGATGCCGAGGAAGTCCGCCGTATCGCGCTGTCCCTCCCACAGACAGTGGAGAAGGAGGCGTGGAGCATGCCCACGTTCCGTGTCGCCGGGAAGATGTTCGTCACGGTCCCGGACGATCAGACGTCGTTCGCCGTACGCTGCCCCCGGTACGAGCGGACGGAGCTGATCGCGGCCGAGCCGGAGAAGTTCTGGGTGCCGCCGCACGAGGCGAGTTCCGCGTGGGTGCGGGTACGGCTGAGCGCGCTGGAGGATCTGGACGAACTGCGCGACATCCTCGTGGACTCCTGGAAGCAGGCCGCGCCGGACCGTCTCGTGGAAGCGTTCCCCACCCCGACTGAGAAGGACTGAGCCGCACAGACCGGACCGCACAGACCGGACCGCACAGACCGGGCCGCACAACAAGAACGCCCCCTCCGTCGGAGGGGGCGTCGTGCTGCTCGATCACGTCAGCCGGGGCTGGCGGCGGGATTCGTACCCGCGAACTGAGAAAACCATAGCCTGCGATCGCCGCGCGGTGATGCGGTTCGACGGACACACCGGCCGATGCGGGGGTGAATTCACCCATTCGGCCGAGCGGCAGGCGGTATTGATGCTGGTGGGGCCCGGGACGTAGGTTCCGGTCCGTGGGACGGACGGGATGGACGGGGCAGGGGGGGCCGGGTGGAGAAGTCCGGGACAGCGGACGCGCGGGTCGTGGTCGTCGGGGGCGGACCGGTCGGCATGCTGCTCGCCGCCGAGTTGGGGGCGTACGGCATCGACACCGTGGTCCTCGAAGCCCGTGCCGCCACGTCGGACCGGCCGAGGGCCACGACCGTGCACGCGCGGACGGTGCAGTCCCTGGCGCGGCGTGGCTACTTCCCGGCGCCCGACGCGGCGGCGGAGGGCACCGTCTCGCGGCCGTTCCATTTCGCCGGCCTGCCGGGGCTCCATATCACGGCTCCCGCGTCCGAACCCGAGCCCCTTCTGAAGGAAACCCAGGCGGCTCTGGAGCGGTCCTTCGAGGCACGGGCGCGAGCGGTCGGGGTGCGGGTGTTGCGTCAGCACCGGGTGACCGGAGTACGGCAGTACCGCGAGGGCGTGGAGGTGATGGCCGAAAGCCCGGAAGGCGTACGGGTGTTCCGCGCGGCGTACCTGGTGGGAGCGGACGGTTCACGCGGCGGTGTCCGTACGTGGGCGGGCATCTCGGCGGAGAGCCGCCCCGCGACCGTGTCCGCGCTGATGGGGCTGGTCCGCTTCACGGGCGAGCGGGTCCCGCCGCTCGGCTGGCACCGTACCCGCCGCGGCTGGATCGTCACCAAGACCATGGCGGACGGGCGCACCCTGGTCCGTACGCTCGACTGGACGGGCGGGCCCGGCGACCGCAACTCCCCTGTCACACTGGACGAGTTGCGCGACCGGGTGTCATGGATCGCCGGATACGACGTGGAGATGGCGGCCCCGAGCCGGCTGAGCCGGTTCAGTGACTTCGCGCGGCTGGCGGACAGCTACCGTGCCGGGCGGGTGCTGCTCGTCGGCGACGCGGCACACGTACATTTCCCGATCGGCGGGCAGGGCCTGAGCACGGGTCTGCTGGACGCGCTCAACCTCGGCTGGAAGCTGGCATTCACCGTGCGGGGCACCGCGGGCGCCGGTCTGCTCGACACGTATCACCACGAGCGCGGGCCCGCCGCCCGCCGGGTCATCGACAACACCCGCGTCCAGGTCGCCCTGATGCGTCCCGGTCCCGAACTCGACCCGCTGCGCGCGTTGTTCGCCGGGCTGCTCGCGGGCGACGAGGAGAAGCAAGGCGACGGCTCGGACGGAGGCGAGGACGGGGCCCGGCATCTGAGCGACATGATCAGCGGGCAGGACACCGTGGTCGCGCCCCGGTCCGGCCGGTCCTCGCGGTGGGAGGGACGGTTCCCGCGGAACACCGCGCTGATGACGGAGGCGGGCCCGGCGGATGTGATCGGGCTGCTGCGCGGCGGCCGGCCGCTGCTTCTGCTGTTCGGCGAGCGGGGCCTTCCGTACGCGGCCGACGCCCGGGGATGGGGTCATGTTCTCCGGGTGGTGCGGGCCGAGCCCGTACCGGTGCTGCCCTGCGACGCCCTGCTGGTACGCCCCGACGGCTATGTCGCCTGGTCGCCGGACGATGGTGCTCCGGGCGGCGCGGCCGAGGGCGGCGCGGCTGCGGACGGCGCGGGTCTGGGCGAGGCGCTGCGCGACTGGTTCGGCGGCCCGAGGTGAGCGCGGTCGCGCTGGACGGGCGTACTCCGTACTCCCGGCGGCCAGTGGCCGGTTACGGGTCGGTGGCCAGGCGTGGAGCGTCCTCCGTGTCGTGCTCGATCTCCGCGATGACGGCCCCGCCCCGCTGGGTGGTCAGATCCACGGAGGTGAGGACGGAGGAGAGAGCGATATTGGGCAGCAGATGGCGCAGCCACGCGGAGACACGGCTGTTGAGATCCCGGTAACCGGTGAGCGCCTGGGACATGGCCTGGATGCCGGCGAAGGAGCCCACGATGACATCGGCCGTCTCGGCGGGCTTCACATGCGGGAGCAGCTCACCCTGTTCCCGCGCCTTCTCCAGCAACCCCACAATGACACGGCTCCAGTTGAGGAAGGGGCCGGTGCGGTCGAGTCCGTGTGCCTGCTGGTCGAGGGAGAGCCGTACCCCGGCCCGGACCATGGGGTTGGTCTGGAGCCGGTGGGCGTGGAGTGTGATCACATCGACGGTTTCCTGGATCTTGCAGGCCCGCGCGGGGACCGTCAACCGCTGGTCCTGTTCGCTCAGTACGCCGAGAGCGAGGTCTTCCTTGGACGGGAAGTGGAAGTAGAGCGCGCCCTTGGTCAGGCCGGCGGTGGTGAGGATCTCCGTGATGGTGGCCGCCTGGTATCCGCGTTCCTCGAATACCTTCGCCGCGGCGGTCAGGATCGTCTGACGGGTACGGATGGCGCGGTCCTGTCTGGCCATGCCTCCACCTCCCACGCACAGGATTCATGAACTGTTCGACAGCGAGAAACAAACCGTCGGGTCCGTATCCTACAGAGCGTGGTGTGCGGGAGGCCGGGCCGGAAACACGCCGGCCGCTGTACGGCCGGACCTTGGCCGGACCCTGTGACGCGGAGAGCGACGTGGGGGGAGAGGGGCCGGCCGGCGTCTCGGGAGACGGTGTCAGTGACCCGGGAGCGGTGTGGTCACCACGGTGGAGGTGAAGACGGGTAAGCCGTTCTGGTGGCCGGTGACCAGGACCGTGTGCGCGTCGCCGGAGGCGGTGGCGGACGCGGAGTCAGTGGCGGAGGCGACGTGGTGTGCCTCGATCAGGCAGGGGCTGTCCAGCTCGGCGTAGCGCGTGAACTCGCTGTGTATGCCGGTGGGCAGCAGGGGCCAGGTGGCCAGGGCGGAGACCGCGCCCTGCCGGGCGGCCTCGATGAGGACCATGCCCGGTATGTGGTCGACGGGGTGGTCGAAGAGTGTGGGATGGCGGGTGTCCACTCTCAGCTGCCAGCGGTGCGGCGCGTCGGTGGGGGAGAGGACCACATCCGTCGGCGACAGCCGTCCCACACTCTGCGGCGGGACCGGTGCGATGAGGGGGAGCCGGGGCCGGTCGTCGCAGTGTGTGCGGTCGCCGCGGAGACGCCGGTAGACCTCGGGTGTGGTGCAGGTGTAGGAGGCGCTGCCGGTGGCGGCGATCTCTCCGTCACGCCTCAGCACGGCCTCGTACCGCAGTCCCGCCAGCTTCGTCCCGCGCCGCCGTACCTCGGTGCAGGTGATGTCGATGTCGAGCCCGGCGGGAGCGCCGCTGACGCGTAGTTGCTCGGGCCGGACCGTGTACGCGAGGTCCCGCATGAGGAACTGATGGGTGAGCGGGACATCGAACTCGGCATGGGCCAGAAGAGAACCGACCTGCCGGATTGTTTCCGTGGCCAGCAGTGGATCGTAGTGCGTACCGTCGACCGGGCTGAAGAAGCTGTGGCCGCGAGGCCACTGCGCGGTCACTCTGAAGTGGGTGTCGTCTCTTCGTTCCCAGCCGGTGAGCAGGACCTCGGCCACGGCGGCGCGATGGACGAACTCCTTGGGAACGGTCGTGGTGAGGGAGGGAAAACGGAACAGTGCCCGCCCGATGGCCGAGGCCCTTCCGTCCCCTTCGGGGAGGTGGCTGATGGGTCCGTGCTTCACCTGCAATGTGCTCGCGGACATATGTCCTCCACAGAGGCGCGGCGGCGAGGGGTGATGGGTGCACCCTCGCCGAGTGAAGATACATACCAGCCGGTTTCATTTCTAGGCCGCGTGATCGGCGTCGGATTGGCGCATAAAAAAACAGCATGGACGGTTTCATATTGACAATGGGTCGGTGCTGATTTTGAATCGACGGGCGTCGGCGAGCGCGCCCTTGAAGGGCTTCCGGACGCGCCGGGCGCACTGGTCTCAGCACTGGTCTCATACGTATCCGCAGAGGAGACGGCGTGGATATCGACGTACTGGGCGCGCTGGCCGTACGGGAGAACGGAATCTCGATCACGCCCACCGCCCCCAAGCCCCGGCAGGTCCTGGCTCTGCTGGCGCTGCACGCCGACCGGGTGGTGCCCGTGGCCGCGCTGATCGAGGAGCTGTGGGCGGGGGAGCCGCCGCGCAGCGCCCGGACCACCCTCCAGACCTATGTGCTGCAACTGCGCGCGCTCATCGCGACGGCCCTGGAACGTGACGCGGAGACCTCGGCGGCTCCCACTGCTCGCGAGTCTTCGGGGGAGGGCGAACGGCGCACCGCCAAGGACGTGTTGATCACCTTGCCGGGCGGCTATCTCCTGAACAGCGGTGACGGCACCAGCGATGTCCGTGAGTTCGACCGGCTCGCCGGGATGGGGTACCGGGCGATGGACGCCGGTGATTTCCCGGACGCGGCACGGCGGTTACGCGCGGCGCTCGCCCTCTGGACCGGGCCGGCCTTCGCCGGTGTGCAGGGCGGGGCGCAACTGGACATGGAGGCCAGGCGTCTGGAGGAGAGCCGCCTCTGCGCGCTCGACCAGCGCATCGAGGCCGATCTGCGGCTCGGCCGCCACCGGGAGCTGCTCGCCGAACTCACCGTGCTCGTCGGCCAGTACCCCAGCCATGAGAATCTGCACGGCCAGTTCATGCTGGCGCTGCACCGTTCGGGACGCCGGGGCGAGGCGCTGGACGTCTACCAGCGCCTGCGCGCCACTCTCGTCAAGGAGTTGGGCCTGGAGCCCTCCGACGCGCTGCGCCGGCTCCAGCACTCGATCCTGGTCGCCGCCCCCGAGGTCGCGGCTGCCCCCGAGGCCCCTGGGGAACATCTCGCCCACATCGGCTGAGAGTACGTGCCAGGTAGTGCGCCACAACTGAGTGATCTGCGCCACATTCGGATCGATTATGGATTGAACTCGACGCGGGGGTGACGGGCGGCGGCCCGGTTCGTGCTGTCGCGTCGGCGCAGGTCGGAGTCTGTCCGACGGTGTTCGACCGGTCACACGGTGTGGTGTGTGGGGTGGTTGAGGTGGTGTCTGCATGTAAGGGGACGATCGCTTTCCGTATTTTTCTTGGGTGTCGCGTTGCACGTTTGACCACCCCGGTCCGAAAAGCTGCTTCTTGAGGACATCGAAGTCCTCCAGCGCCAGCGGGGGTTCAAGGGTGCTGCTCAGTAGAAGAAGGACATGCCGTGACGCCCAACGACGTCTTCGCCCTGCTGGTGCTCGCCACCGCCGTGCGCGTCTTCGCCCCGGACCTGCGCTACCTGACGCGGCGTCTGCTGCGCGCCGGGGTGCGGGTGGGAGCTACCGCGCTGATAGAGGACCGCCACCGCGGTGCTCCTCGTGCTCCACGGACCGAAGTGCTCACGCCCGCAGCCCACGACGAGGAGGCCCAGCCGTGAACACCGATCTCCCGTCGCCGGACGACCACGGCGAATATCTGGCCGAGGTGCGGTACACCCTGCCGCCCGCCCTGGAAGCCTTCCACGACCTGTATGTGAAGGCGTATCTGAACTACGCCCACGCCATGCTCGGCGACAAGGCCGCCGCCGTCGCGGTGGTGCGCCGCTGCTTCTCCCATCTCGCCCTCAACTGGGAGCGCGTCATGCGGGCGGAGAGCCCGGAGGCGTACGCGTGGGCGCTGCTGAAGGCGCGGGTGGACACCCACTTGCGGCTGGCCGGTCTGGACCCCCAGCTGGTGGAGACCGCCGCGTTCCAGCGCACCGCCCGCGCGGTGCTGGAGTCGGTGCGCTGCACGTTCGAGGTGATGGAGACCTCGCTCGGCCTCTACACCGCGATCGCCTCCCTGCCCGAGCGGCAGTACGACGTGATCGTGCTGCTGTACGTACTGGGCTACCCCTCGTACCGGGTCGCCCGCATCATGGGCGTCGAGCGCGACACCGTCCGTTCCCACCGGCGGCTTGCCAAGCGGCGTATCGCCCAGAAACTCGGTCTGCCTCTCTACGCGGACGCCGACAAGGAGAAGGAGTGAACCCCATGCAGCCCCCGCGCGGCATCGACGAAGTCCTGGAAGACGCTGTGATCCCCGACGCGTTCGCCGAGTACGACCTCGCCGCCTCCAAGGCGCAGATCGCCCGTGATGTCGCCGACACCCTCATGTT
This sequence comes from Streptomyces scopuliridis, assembly GCF_042790125.1. GTDB lineage: Bacteria > Actinomycetota > Actinomycetes > Streptomycetales > Streptomycetaceae > Streptomyces > Streptomyces scopuliridis_A. The sequence goes on along the minus strand of NZ_JBHTZS010000029.1, from coordinate 52,570 downwards.
CGACAGCTCCGGCGCCCGTAGCGCCGGTATCGCCCGTCCCGACCCGGCGGCTCCGGCCGGCTTCTTCCCGACCGTCCACGATCAGGCGGGCAAGGATCTGCACGCCCTGTCGGCCGAGGCGCTGCACGGCATCGACGCGGCCGGACAGCTGGCCGGGCTCGCCAACTCCCGCCGTATCGACCCCGATGGCGCGCTGCACTTCGCCTGCCTGCTGAATCTGGCCGGCTGGCACGAGGGCGCCCAGTTCTGGTGGCAGTTCGCGGCCGGCGCGGGCAACCCCACGGCCGCCTACTGCCTCTATCTCCTTCACCTCGGCAGAGGCGAGCGGCGCGACGCCGCGCACTGGGCGGACCAGGCCGCCGATCTCGACTCCGGGCTCGTGGCGCTCCCGGCGGGGCGGCTCAGCGTCTGCTACCCCACCACACACCACCGGCGCCCGCCCAGCCCCGCGTTGCGCGCGGCCGTACAGCGTCTGACGATCGAGGAGGACGAGGAGTTCGGCAGCGTTCCCCACCCCGACCCGCATCTCGCGGAGCAGATCGGGGAACTCGCCGACGCGCTGTGAGCGTGCCCGGCCCGCGCCATCGGGGTCCGCGGGCCATGCACCGCCCCATCCGCTCGTTGCCGTCCCCCGTCAGCGCCGAGCCGCACCCGGCAGGGAGCGCAGCCACTCGGTCAGCAGCCGGTTGACCTCGTCCGCGCGCTCCTGCTGCACCCAGTGCCCGCACCCGTCGAGGATGTGCGAGGAGACCAGACCGGGGAGCGTGGTGGGGTACGCCTTGATCGCGTCGGCCAGCCAGGTCGTGGACGCGTCGAGCGCACCGCCGATGAACAGCGACGGCTGGGTGATCGGCGCGCCGTCCCACGCGGCGAGATCCTCCCAGTCCCGGTCCATGGTGCGGTAGCGGTTGAGCGCTCCGGTCAGCCCCGTCCGCTCGAACTCGTGCGCGTAGACGTCGAGATCGGCCTCGTCCAGCCACGAGGGCAGGGATCCGCCGGGGAAGCGGTCGGAGAGCTTTCCGCCCGGCGGGACGAAGTGCGGGTCGCCGCCGTCGGCCGGGGGAGCCGCGTCGCCCGACAGCACGCCGTAGAACCCCGCCAGCCAGCCGCGGACGTCGCGCTCGATCTCCGCCTCCGCCCGGCCGGGCCGCTGGAAGTAGCTGACATAGAACTCTTCGGGCCCGCCCATCATGGCGAAGGCGTCCGTCGGCCGGAAACCGTTGCGGGGCGCGTAGGGGACGCTGAGCAGCCCCACGGCGGTGAAGACATCGGGCCTGAGCAGCGCCGTGTTGGCGGCGATGGCCGAGCCCCAGTCATGGCCGACGACGACCGCGGTCTCCTCGCCGAGCGCGCGGACGACACCGACGTTGTCGGCGACATGGGCCAGCATCCGGTACGCCTCGATGTCGTGGGGCTTCGAGGACCGCCCGTACCCCCGGACGTCGATGGCCACCGCCCGGAACCCGGCCGCGGCGAGCACCGGCAGCTGGTGGCGCCAGGAGTACCACGACTCCGGGAACCCATGGACCAGCAGGACCAGCGGACCGGTGCCCTGCTCCACCAGATGGATCCGGCCGCCCGGAACATCCACCAACCGGTGGGTCGCTTCCGGCATCTGAGCGGGCTGAGACATGAGTCCTCCTTGAGCTGTCCTGCGTCGGTCGTGCGGCGGCGTGCCACGGCGGGGCCGCTGTCGGTCAGCACCCCGCCGTGCCGTGCACCGCCGCCACGACCATGTCGCCGCGCCACACTCCGGGCAAGTTTCATTGCCGAGTCGGCAAAACCGGCTCGGCCATGGCCCGGCTACGGCTCGGTGACGCCTTCTACGGTGTGTCCCTGCGGCGTGTCCGTGGACGCCGCACGCAGCAGCCGGAGCTGGCCTATTTCGGCGGCGTTCTTCATCAGCTCGGAATTCACCCAGCCGACCATATGGGCGACGGTGTGCTCGGGGTCGTCCTGCCACGGGAACGGGGCGGTCGCGTCCAGGTCGGCGTCGGTGAGCCGGTCCAGCACCGTCAGCCACTCCTCACGGAGTCCCCGCAGCCAGGCGATGGCCGCCTCGCCGTCACCCGGCCACCCGATCTCCTTCCGCTCCCGTGGCGTCCGTCCCCGCGCGTGATCGATGGTCACGCTCCACCACCACCCGATGTGCCAGCTCAGCCAGCCGACCGTGGGAACAGGGATGAGGCCGGGCTCGGTCTCCGCCCAGTCCGGCACCCATGTTCCGCCGGCGTCCTGCCGTACCGTCCAGCAGTGGGACACCGGCTCCCACAGGAAGTCCGCGGGCTCCAGCCGCTCCAGGTGGTAGTCGAAGAGCTGCCACGTGAGACCGAACTGCCAGCCCAGCAGATCGCATCGGGATACGTCCATCGGCCGACCCTGCCACGCAGTCGCCGCGTGTGGAAAACCGTTTTCCGGCGGGGGTCAGCCCCTGGCGGCGGAGCCGGCCGCGCCGGCGGGATCGGACGGGGCAGTGGGATCGGACGGGTCGGCCGGGTCGGTGACCGGTGTGATCGGCAGGCACACCTGGAACCGCGTATGGCCCGGCCGCGAGTCCACCCTGATGTCGCCGTGGTGCTTGTTCACGACGATGCGGTACGAGATGTCCAGGCCGAGGCCGGTCCCCTCGCCCACCGACTTCGTGGAGAAGAACGGCTCGAAGATCCGTGGCCTGACCTCCGGGGGAATACCGCCCCCGGTGTCCGTCACCTCCACGAACAGCCGGTCGCCCTCCCTCCTCGTCCCCAGCGTGAGAGTGCCCTCGCCCTCCATGGCGTCGACCGCGTTGTCGATCAGGTTCGTCCACACCTGGTTCAGCTCGGCGCCGAACGCCGGGACCGGAGGCAGCGTACGGTCGTACTCCTTCACCACCCGGATCCCGGCGGGGATCTTCGCCCGCATCATCGTCAGCGTGGCATCGAGCAGCGTGTGCACATCCACGACCTGATGCGGCGCCCGGTCCAGCTGGGAGTACTGCTTGGCCGCCCCGACCAGGTCCGAGACCCGGGTCACGGCGTCATCGATCTCCCCCATCAGGAGTTCGGTGTCGATGGTGTACGCCAGCCAGCGGACCGCCGAGTCCAGATGGTCCGCACCCACCGTCTCGGCGGCCGTCGTCAGCCAGGGCACATTGACTCCTCCGGAGACCAGGATGGGCGCGATGTCCCACGGGGCCGCCACTCCGTGCTCATCGAGCCAGTCCGTGATCTCGTCCTCGGCGTCCGAGGCGTCCAGCGCCGACAGGGGCGAGGCCGCCGCGGCCTGCTTGACCGCCGCGTCCTGGATCTCCACCAGTCCGCGCAGCCGGGTGCCGTCCAGCCGGCCGTCCGCGATCAGGGCGAGTTTGTGCCGCATACCGGCCACCCGCTCGCGCAGCGCCTCGGTGGCCCGCACCGCCGCCGCGGCCGGATTGTTGAGTTCATGGGTGAGACCCGCGGACAGCGCTCCCAGCGCGACCAGCCGCTCCCGCTCGCCCAGGATCGTGTCCGCGGCGCGGTAGCCGAAGAAGAGTCCCTCCAGCAGATGGAGCGCCATCGGGAACCAGGAGCGTATGGCCCCGGCGAACTCATCGGCCGGCAGGACGAAGAACTCCGCGTCGCTGACGGCCCGCAGTGTGTTCGGATAGACCTGGTCGACGCGGTCACCGAGATACGCCTGCGTCGCCCCGCTGTAGACACCGCGCCGGTCGGTCCTGGTGACCTCGATGTCATCGCCGTGCAGCCGCCTGCTGAGTGTCACGGCACCGCTGAGCAGCACGAAGAAGCAGGTGGCGGGCTCCCCCTCGTTATAGACGGCCTTTCCGCCGGTCCGCTGCTCCACCCTGCCCCGCTCCGAGAGCCAGGCCAGCTGGTCCTCGTCGAGCGCCTCGAACAGGAACAGGGTGCGCAGTTCCGCCGGTGTCATACGGTTCGAAGCGCTCACTGTGACTCCAAGTAGCGGTGGACCAGGGAAATGGCCATCGCGCCGTCACCGACGGCGGAGGCGACACGCTTGAGCGACGCGGCACGGACATCACCGGCCGCGAACACCCCCGGCACGCTGGACTCCAGGTGGTACGGGTCCCGCGGCAGCGGCCAGTTGGCCGGCCGCCGTCCGTCGGCCACCAGATCGGGGCCGGTGATCACAAACCCCCGCTCGTCCCGCTCGACCACGCCCTCCAGCCACTCCGTACGCGGCTCGGCCCCGATGAAGACGAACAGCCAGGACGAGTCGACCGTGTCCGTCGCCCCCGACCGGACGTCCCGCAGCGTGATCTGCTGCAAGTGGCCGTCGCCCTTGCCGCCGACCGCCTCGGTCCAGGGGTGGACCACGATGTGGTCGATGTCGTTGATCTGATCGATCAGATAGCTGGACATCGATCTGGTCAGACCGGCGCCCCTGATCAGCAGATGCACCCGCCGCGCGTAGCGGGAGAGATACACGGCCGCCTGTCCCGCCGAGTTCGCGCCGCCCACCAGGTACACCTCGTCGCCCGCGCAGGTGGACGCCTCGGTGACGGTGGACCCGTAGAAGACCCCCGCCCCCGTGAACTCGTCCAGGCTGGAGGTGGCCAGCCGGCGGTACGAGACGCCGGTGGCGAGCACCACCGTATGGGCGGTGATGGCGCTGCCCTGCCCGAACCGCACGACCCGGCCCGATCCGGCCGCCTCCAGCCCGACGACCTCGCGGGCACTGAGGATCTCGGCGCCGAACCTCAGCGCCTGGCGGCGGGCCCGGTCGGTGAGCTGGGCTCCGGAGACGCCGTCGGGGAACCCGAGATAGTTCTCGATCCTGCTGCTCTGGCCCGCCTGCCCGCCGGTCGCCTCGCGCTCGACCAGCACCGTACGCAGCCCCTCGGACGCGCCGTACACGGCGGCGCCGAGCCCGGCCGGACCGCCGCCGACCACCACGAGATCGTAGAAATCCGAGGTGGGGACGGTGCTCAGCCCGACATGCGCGGCGAGCTCCTTCTCGGCCGGTGCCACCAGCGACGTGCCGTCGGCGGTGACCACCAGCGGTACATCGCCGGGGGTCACTCCGGCGGCCTCCAGCAGCCGGGCGCCCTCGGGCTCGTCGGCGGGCAGCCAGCGGTACGGCACCAGATTGCGGGCGAGGAAGTCGCGTACCGCGAAGGACGGGGCGGACCAGCGGTGCCCCACCACCCGGGTCTCGTTGATGCCCGGATCCGGGGTGGTCGCCCAGGCGTCCAGCAGCTCGTCGATCACCGGGTACAGATGCTCCTCCGGCGGGTTCCACGGCTTGAGGAGGTAGTGATCCAGATCGACGACATTGATCGCGTCGATGGCCGCGCCCGTATCCGCGTACGCGGTCAGCAGCACCCGCCGCGCGAGCGGGAAGAGGTCCATCGCCGCTTCGAGGAACTCGATGCCGTTCATCTGCGGCATCCGGTAGTCGGCGAGCATCACCGCGAGCCGGTCCCCGCGCAGCTTGATCTCCCGCAGCGCCTCCAGCGCCTCCGCCCCGGAGACGGCGCGTACGACCCGGTACTGATCGCCGTATCTGCGCCGGATATCGCGGGCGACCGCTCTGGAGACCGCTGGATCGTCATCGACGGTCAAGATCGTCGGGTTCGCCATGCCATCACCATCGCCTGAGGACGAAACGGCCTTCAGACATTCAGTCTACGAGCGCCCGCCCGCTACGCCTCCAGACGTGCTGCCCCGCGCGATGTTCATGATCTTCGCCTCGGCCTGGCCGGCAGGCCCCGCTGAGGACAGGTGGGGCTGGTGGGGCTGGTGAGCGGCCCGGTTACGGTGGGGCAGGACATGGTCTCCGAGATGTCAGCTGTCCGTTGACGTCCGGGGGTTGCGGGGGAGGGTCGATGAGGTTCTGTTTTGTGGTGGAGGAGCAGTACCGGTTCGACGGCATGCCCGTGGAGGTGATCCGTCAGCTCGGTGTGTGGGGGCACCGGGTGGACGTGGTGCGGCCGGGCACGTCACTGCTGCGGTTGTCCGAGGTCGTACGGGCGGGCGGACATGACGCGTGGGTACTGAAGACGGTGTCCGGGGGCCCGGGGCTGGCGTTGCTGGAGGCCGCCGCGGCGGTCGGGCTGACGACGGTGAACGACGCGCGGTCGATCCGCGGCGTACGGGACAAGGTGGCGGCGGCGGTGGTCGGCCGCGCCCGGGGACTGCCCGTTCCCGAGACATACGCCGTCGCCCGCCCCGAGTTGCTGGCGGAGCTTCCCGCGACGGCGTTTCCGCTGGTGGTCAAGCCCGCCGAGGGGAGTTCGGGGCGGGGCGTGCGGCTGGTGCGGTCACCGGACCGGCTGGCGGCGGTGAGCGCCGGACCGTCGGCGGAGGGGATGCTGATAGCCCAGCCGTACATTCCCAACTCGGGCGTCGATCTGAAGGTGTACGGCGTGGGCGGCGAACTGTTCGCGACGGAGCGGTCCTCACCGCTTCATCCCGGGCGGCCCCGGCGGGAGCGGTCCGTTCCGTTGCCGGCGGAGGTCGCGAGGACGGTCGCCGAGGCCGGTGAGGTCCATGGGCTCGATCTGTTCGGGGTGGATGTGCTGCTGGGCCCGGATGGTCCGGTCATCGTCGATGTGAACGATTTCCCGAGCTTCCGGTGCGTGCCGGACGCGGTGGCGCGCGTGGCGAGGGCGGTGCTTGAACTCGCCCGTACGGGAGGTACTGCCCCTGGCGCGGCGGCGGTTGGCCCGTTCCCGCAGTCGGTGCCGGTGTCCGAGCCGGCTCCGGTGCCGGAGTCCGAGTCCGTTTCGCTGCTGACGTCCGCCGGGGTTCCGTTCCGGATACCCGCGACGGCGGGTGAGGCCGGATGAGGATCTGTCTGATCACGCCCCGGCCCGATCACCCGGTGCTCGCCGCCACCACCGCGCTGCTGACCCCCCGCCACCAGGTGGAGTCCATCGACCCGGAATCGGAGGGCGACGGCGCGCCGGGGGATCCGTCGGTTCCGGGTCCGCTCGCCGACGTCTATCTGCTGAAGGCACGGACACCGCGTGCGCTGGCCCTGGCCAGATCCTTCGAGGAGCGTGGGGCCCCGGTGCTGAACCCGGCGGCGGCGACCGCGCTGTGCCAGGACCGTACGGAGATGGCCGGCCTGGCCCGGCGCGCGGGGCTGCCGTTCGCCGCCACCCGGACCGTGGCGAGCCTCGCCGGACTCGCCGGACTCGCCGGACTCGCCGACGGGCGGGATCTGCCGTATCCCCTGGTGGTCAAGAGCCGGCACAGCCGGCGCCACGACCTCGTCACCCGGGTCGACAGCGCCGCGCGACTGCGCGGACTGGGTGCCGCCTGGGCCCAGGAGCCGGTAGTGGTCCAGGAGTTCACCGCGAACAGCGGCTGGGACCACAAGCTCTGGGTGATCGGTGGACAGGTCTTCGCCGCCCTGCGCCGCTCGGAACTGGCCGAGGACGGGCGGGGCCCGACGCTCCCGCTCGAACTCGGCGATCTGCCCCATGGCTGGCAGGACTTGGCGCGCGCGGTCGGTTCCGTATTCGCGCTGGAGGTGTACGGCGTCGATGTGATCGACGCGGGCGACGGCACCCCGCTGATCGTGGACATCAACGCGTTTCCGGGAATACGCGGCCAGAAGGGCGCCCCGGAAGCCCTCGCGGCGCTGGCGCTACGGGCGGCGGCCCGGCGGGCGTAGTACCGACCAGGGCCGTCGGCGTGGGCGCCGCTCACCGGCTGTCCGTGTCGCCCGCGCCCCGTGAGTCCGGACGGCGACGGGCGTCCTCCCGACGGGCGACCTCCCGGCGGGCGTCCTCCTGTCGGCGGGCGCGGTGGCTGGCGACGTTCAGCCGGTTGCCGCACACCTCGGGCATGCAGTAGCGGCGGCGCCCGGCCTTGCTGGTGTCGACGAACATCCCCGCGCACACCGGCGACGCGCAGCGCCGGAACCGGTCGTGGCTCAGGGTCCGCAGGGCGCCGAGCAGTCCGGTGCCCATCAGAACGGCCAGTTCGTCGGCGACGGACGTATCCGGTGAGGTCGCGACGTACCACTGCCAGCGGTCCTCGGCGTCGCGGTACAGGGACGGGCCGATGCCGGCCCGTGCGACCAGCGCGCTCGCGGCTGCGACGACATGTTCCTCGGCGTCGGCCTCAAGGATGGCGCGGATCTCCGCGCGCAGGGCGCGTACGGCGTCGAGATCGGCGTCGTCCGGCTGCCGGCCGTCGGCCAGCGCGTCGGGCCGGACGTCATGTTCGGCCAGGAAGCCCGCCAGCACGGCGGGGCCGGTCAGGATCTCACCCCGGGCCGTCTGGACCACGGGCGAGGTGTTGACCAGATCGGTCGCTACGCCCGCCCCCAGCTTGTAATCGGAAAAAGGAATCTTCAAGCCTTACTCCATGCTAGGGTAACCGGATAAATCAACTATACCCATTAGCCCTTGCGCCGGCTCGGAGCCGACCGGCAGGGGCCGATGCGCCAGCGCCCCGGAACACCGCTGAGGAGAACACCATGGACACCGCTCCCTTCCTGGCCTACCTCGACGGACGCCACGTCCGCTGGCAGCTGACGCTCGACGAGTGTGTCGACAACGCCGGCGACGATCCACGCGCCCGGCTCCTCGCCGTCTTCGACGCTCTGCGGTCGTGGGCCGCCTCATCGCCGGGCTTCCGCAGCTGCGCGCTCGTCAACGCCATGGTCGAGCTGGCCGACCCGCGGCACCCGGCCCGCTCCGTGACCGCGGCCCACAAGCGGTCGCTGCGCGCCAGGATGCTGGAGCTCGCCGAGGCGACGGGCGCGCCCGATCCCGGCCTGCTCGTGGACCAGCTCCTGCTGGTCTACGAGGGAGCGATCGCCGGACACGCGACGGGCAGCGTCGAGAAGGCCGAGGACAAGGCCCACATCACCGCGCGCCGGCTGATCGCCGCCGCCACCCCGCACCCCTTGGACACCTTCTGGGCCGGCCCCGAACCGACGTCGCGCTAGGGCCTGTCCGGCGACAGGCCCTAGGCCCTGTCTGACAAATCCCGCCTGGCTCGCGACGCCTGGCACGCACGCTCGCTGCGTTGTCGGGATCACCCCGGTACGTCCAGTACTGGGGAGACCCTCCGCCTTGCGATCGCCGCTCGGCATCCGAAGGAGAAGTCAAGGCGCCGAGACGGAGAGAGCGCAGCGAACGTAGTGCACCAGACGCCGCGAGCCCCGCCCTCCGGGCGGACGGCGCTATTTGTCAGACAGGGCCTAGCGCGCTGTGCGGGGGATGTCCCAGGTCAGCTGGCATCATCGGGCGCATGGCACTGATCGAGGTCGTACAGGGTGACATCACGCGCCAGGACGTGGACGCCATCGTCACCGCGGCGAACCAGTCGCTGCGGGGCGGCGGCGGGGTGGACGGCGCGATTCACCGGGCGGCCGGGCCGCGGCTCGCCGAGGCGGGCGCCTCGATCGGGCCCTGCCCGCCCGGCGACGCGATGGCGACGCCCGCCTTCGACCTCGACCCACCGGTCAGGCATGTGATCCATACCGTCGGACCGGTCTGGAGGGACGGACAGCACGGCGAGGCCGAGACCCTCGCCTCCTGCTACCTCCGCTGCCTTGAGGTCGCCGACGAACTGGGCGTCAGGACCCTCGCCATTCCGGCCATCTCCACGGGCGTGTACGGGTTCCCGGCGGAGCGGGCGGCGCGGATCGCCGTCGCCACCGTCAGATCCTCGCCGACCGCTGTCGGGCGGATCCGGCTCATCGCGTTCGACCGCGCGACACACGAGCTGCTGACAGCCGCCCTCGCGGAGTAGCCGTCTCCCGCCCCCGGAACCGGATCCGGCACTTCCCGTACGGTCCGGACCACGCCAGGCTGGGGCCGGCACGAGCCGGCAGAGTCATCAGCGAGAGGAACCGACGGCAATGACGTTCGACGTGGCAGCGATACGCGCGTCCTATCCCGCACTCGACGGCGGACCGGCCTATCTCGACGGCGCGGCCGGCACGCAGGTGCCGGCCTCCGTCATCGACGCCATCACGGACGCGTACCGGTCCGGGATCGGCAATGTGGGCGGCTCGTTCGCGGCCAGTCGACGCGCGGGGGAGATCGTCTCCGACTGCCGCCGGGCGGTCGCCGATCTGGTCGGCGGGGTCCCCGAGGGCATCGTCCTGGGCCCCAACACCACATCGCTCATCTACCGCTTCTCCCGGACTCTCGGTTCGACCTGGCGGCCGGGTGACGAGATCGTGGTGTCCCGGCTGGACCATGACGCGAACATCCGGCCGTGGCTCCAGGCGGCGGCCCGCGCGGGCGCGGTCGTACGGTGGGCCGAGGTCGACCCGGCGACGGGCGAACTGCCGGTGGAGCAGTACGACACACTGCTCGGCGACCGCACCCGCCTGGTCGCGGTGACGGCGGCCAGCAACATCCTCGGTACGCGCCCCGATGTCGCGGCCATCACCGCCAAGGCGCACGCCGTCGGCGCCCTGACGTATGTGGACGGCGTCCACGCCACCCCGCACGGCCCCGTCGATGTCACAGCGCTGGGCGCGGACTTCTACGCGACGAGCGCCTACAAGTGGTCGGGTCCGCATATCGGCGCGGTGGCGGCGGACCCACGGCTGCTGGAGTCCCTGAGCCCGGACAAGCTGGTCTGTTCGCCGGCCGCCGTGCCGTCCCGGTTCGAGACCGGCACGGCGCCCTTCGCGGACCTGGCCGGGGTCACGGCCGCCGTCGACCATCTGGCCGCCCTCACCGGCCCCGCTCCGGGGGACCGGCGCGAGCGGCTGCTCCGGTCGATGGGCGCCGTGGAGAAGTCCGAGCGTGAACTGTTCGCCGTGATGCGGCGGGGGCTGGCCGAACTGCCCGGGGTCACGCTCTACGGCGAGCCCGCGCAGCGGACCGCGACCGCCTACTTCCGGGTGGCGGGCCATACACCGAGAGAGGTCTCGGAATGGTTGGCGGCCCGCGGGGTCAATGTCTGGGACGGGCACTGCTACGCCTGGGAACTGGCCGGTGCGCTGGGGCTGCGGGACACCGGAGGCGCGGTACGGGCCGGGCTGGTGCACTACAACGACCGCTCGGACGTGGACCGCCTGCTGGCGGCTGTCGCGGAGCTGGCGGGTACGAAGGGGCGCCCGTGACAGGCGCGGATACAGCTCCAGGTACGGGTCCAGGTACAAGTCCAGGTACAAGTCCAGGTATCGAGGACGTCGTTCACCTGCTTCACCAGGTGCTCGGCGCGGATGTCATCGGCAGCTGTCTGCACGGTTCCGCCGTGCTCGGCGGTCTGCGGCCACACAGCGACATCGATGTGTTCGCCGTGGTCCGGCGGCCCACAACAGTGCGACAGCGACGCGTACTTGTCGACGGGCTGCTGGAACTCTCCGGCGAGCGGGCCCGGCACGGCCCCGCTCGCCCCGTCGAGTCGACCGTCGCGACCGGATCGGTCGCCGCCAAGGACGCCGCCGCCGATCGGGCGCTCGCGCGGCTTCCGGCGGAGCACCGTCCGCCGCCGGCACGCGCGCGAGCGATCTGTCTCGGAGACGAGGAGGAGCGCCGGGACGACCTTCTGCCGTACGTCGGCGCGTACGCCGACCATGTCGTGGCGGCGATCGGACGCGGCACGACGGGGCCGGATGTCACCCCTCGTGGCTATTGTTGAGGAGTATGAGGGAGACCGGGGGAACTTCCGAATACTTGTCGGGGGACGGCTGTTGGCGGGTGCGGCTGTTCCAGGGGGAGGACCGCGCGGCGGCGCCGCTCGGAGCGGGAGTGCTGCTGTCCGGCGGGCTGGTGCTCACCTGCGCCCATGTCGTCCTGTCCAAGCGCCGCCCGGGGAGCGCCGGTACGCCCCGGCCGCTGGAGCGGGTGTACGCGGAATTGCCGGGCGCCCGCTCCGCGGTGCCCGAGCCGCTGCACGCCCAGGTGCTGGCCGAATATCTTCGGCCGCCCACCTCCCACTTCAGCGCCGACATCGCGCTGCTGCGCCTGGCCGAAACGCCGCGCGTGAAGCCCGCGGTGCTCCACCGGCAGATTCCGGCGCGCAACGCGCTGGTGCACACCGTCGGCTATCCGGAGGACCTGCCGGGCGGTGAGCACATCAACGCCCGGCTCATGGGACGCGGCGGTCCCGGGCACGACCCCGAGTGGGTCCAGCTCGACCCCGAGTCGGCGCCCTACGCGGTCCGGCACGGCTTCAGCGGCAGCGGTGTGGTCCACAGCGGTACGGGCGGGGTCATCGGCATTCTCGTACATCAGCACGGCACGGAGCGCTTCCCTGTGGCCCTGGGCCACGCCTATGTGATCCCGACCGAGACGATCCTGCGGCATCTGCCCAACGACAAGCTGGATCTGCTGGTGTCGGGGCCGCGCGCGGTCTCGCGCACCATACCGCTCGCCCCCGGCCCGGGGAGCGCGGAGCGCGCCCTCGGGCTGCGCCGGACGATGACCCGCTGGCTCAGCGACGGCGGCCCCGCGACCGGCACGGGCACCACGGGCACAGGAGCGGGAACGGCAGCGGCAGCGGGCACGGGCACGGAAACGGGAGCGGCGTCCCGTACGAGCGCGCCGACCCGCGTACGGGAGCGGCCAGGACCGGCGAACGAGAGCGCGGCGGGCACGGAGGACGAGGCAGCGGTCTCCGTCGACATGGCCACGGGCACCGACCGCGTGGCGGAGCCCGTGGAGCTGGCCTTCGCCCATGACGACGACCACGACGCTCTGTTCGCCATCCACTCGACGCTGATCCTCGCCGACCGTGAACGCAACCCGCGAGCGGTGCGCACCGGCGGACCGATGGATCCGCAGGCCGGCTCGATCGATATCGCGCTGGACGCGACGGGCTGGACGGCCGAGCAGCTCGTCGTCCGCACCGCGGCCCGGACCGGTCTGCGTGACCGTACGTCACCGGCCGCCGGTACCTCCGTACTGCTGGAGCGGATCGCCGAGGAGTGCCCGCCGCTCTCCGCCGCCTTCCTCTCCATCGACCGGGTGGCGCCGGAGGGGGAGGCGGCGCTGCCCCTGCTCCGCGCGCTGCTGAAGCCCGGACACAGCAGGCTGCTGCTCGTCTTCCGCGATCCGCACTCCCCGCTGCTGGAGCGCGTCGCCGGTGAACTGCTCGACCCGCTGTGGGCGGAGCGCCGCGCGGCGGCCCTCGCCGCTCAGCTGACGGTCCTCGCCGGTCTGGAGAAGAGGCGCCGTCAGCTCCGGGGGACGGGGACGGACCGGCGGACCGCGCGGGCCCCCGAGCCGCTGTCTGGCCAACTGGCGGCGCGGCTGGCGGAGTTGCGCCAGGGGGACGTGCTGCGCAACAGCGCGGTGGTCGCGTACGAACTGTTCCGGCTCGCGACCGCTGTCGAGGACGCCGTGCAGTCGCTCGATCTGCCGCACACCCCACGGGGCTACGTCGTACTCCCGCCGGGCGACGGCCTCACCGACCTCCCCCACGTGACCGTCGGCAACCCCGACGATTTCGTCGAGCCGGAGCCGGAGCCGGAGCCGGAGCCGGAGCCGGAGCCGGACCACGACCACGAGCCGGAGTACGGCCACGAGTCCGAGGCCCGGCCCCGTCGCCCACGCGTCGCTCCCGCCGCCGCGCCCGGTCCCGGTCTCGTACGCGGGCAGGAGCTGCACCAGCAGTACCGGGTCGTCGGCAGGCTCGGCCAGGGCAGCTACGGGCAGGTGTATCTCGCCCGCGACCAGATGCTCGAAGAGCGGGCCGTGGCGCTCAAAGGGGTGCGCGACCCCGACGATCCGAGCGCCACGAAGACCGCTCTGACGGAGCGTCTGCGGCTCGTCAGCCTCAACCACCCGTCGATCATCAAGGTCTTCAACTACGCCAAGCACCCCGGTCATCCGGCGAACACCGCCAAGTTCATCGTGATGGAGTTCGCCGACGGAGCGCCGCTGGAATGGGTCGCCGAGCAGATCGCGCAACGCGTCGAGCCCTTCCACGACTACCGCGTCCACGAGTTCATCGCCGCCTACGGGCTGCGCATCCTGAACGCCTTCACCTATCTGCACGTCGAGAGGGAGTTCGTCTACGGCGACCTCTCCCTCACCAATGTGATCCACTGCGGCGACGGCATCAAACTGATCGATGTCGCCGGCGTGCGGAAGATCGGTGCCCCCGGGCCGGTCACCTATCCGGCCCCTGAGCTGCGCACCTCCACCAACATGACCGTATCGGCCGATCTGTATGCCGTCGGCGCCGTTCTCAAGGCGCTGCTCGACCGGGTCCCCGAGGATCCCTCCGGTCTCGGTACGACCTCACTGCGACGGGCGCTGAGCCGCGCGATGGCGCCCCTGCCCGAGCAGCGCTTCGCCACCGCGGAGGAGATGTCCGTCCAGCTCCGCGGTGTACTGCGTGAGCTGCGCTCGCTGCGGCTCGGTGAGGAGACGTTCGAGCCGTCACCGCTCTTCGCCGCGGCGCCCGCCGCCCTCGACGGCGAGCTCGGCAAGGCGCCGCCCCTTGGGCAGTGGCGAGACGGCGGCAACGGCAAGCGCCGGCTGAGCGCCTGGCCGCCAAGACCCACGGAGGTCGCTCTTGGGCTGCCGGTGCCCAAACCGGACGACGCCGACGAGAACTGGACAGAGTTACAGCGCACTTCGTACGACGATCCGGCCGGGCTGCTCCAGCTCAGCAGCGCCTGGGACGAGTCTCCCGAACGGGCGCTGCTGCGCTGCAGGCTCCATCTGGAGATCGCCCGCGACCATCCCGCGGAGGCCGTCCGCGAACGGGCCGCCGCCGAGCGGGAGCTGGCACGGGCCCGGATCGCCGTCGGCGCTCTCGCCGCGTACGACTGGCGGCTGCACTGGCATCAGGGGCTGCTCCATCTCGCCCGTGGCCGGGTGGAATCCGCGCTGCAGTGCTTCGACCGGGTCTACGCGGCGATCCCCGGCGAGTACGCGCCCAAACTGGCCCTCGGCTACTGCCATGAGGTGCTCGGCAAACCGAAGGAGGCCATGGTGCTGTACGGGGCCGTGTGGCATCGCAATCACGCCCTGGGCGGCGCCGCCTTCGGTCTCGCCCGTATCCATCTCGCCGACCGGAAGCCGCGGCTCGCCCTCGACTGTCTCGAAGCCGTCCCCGCCGACTCGCGCCATCGCACCGCCGCCCGTACGGCCATGGTGCGCATCCTCGCCGACCCGCCCGCCGACGGCTCCCCGCCGACCGTGGCCGCCGCCAGACAGGCGTGGGTGGCCCTGCACCGGCTGACCCTGAAGGAGGGCCTGACCGACCGGCACGCGCAGGAGCGGCTCCGCGCCGATCTCCAGGAGCTGCTGCTCCGGCTGGTCACGGCCGCGCGGGACCGTGAGCCGAGCGGTACGGTCCGGGACCGCGCGGGGAGGGGCCACGGCGGAAAAGCGCCGGACGCGGCCGAAGCGGGGTCCGGGCCGCTGGCCGCGCTCCACGCGGAGCTGGCGGAGCTGCCCGAGACGATCCCCTCCCCGGTCACGGCACGGGAACTGCGCGAACAGCTCGCGGCCTGCTACCTGCGGCTCTCCGAGCAAGTGCCGCTCACCGCCAGGCCCGAGGACCGCGAGCTGGCCGAGGCGCTGGTCGACAACGCGTACCGCACCCGCCCCTACGCCTTCAGCCACCGCCGCGGCGAACCGCGCCACGGCCTGTTCCGCGGCTGGCTGCGCGGCCGGTCCTCCGGTCCGGACAGCGCCACCGTGACCGGGGAGGGGAGATGAGCCGCCGGCTCACGCGCCGCCTCCGGGAAGGATTCGCCCGGGAGGACGGCGGACGCGTCCCGCGGTGGTTCGCGCGATTCGGGCGCCGTGCGACCTGGGGCGCGCCATGGCGGGCGCTGTGGCGCTGGTCGTCCGGGCGCACACCCTCGGGCGACCGGCGGTCCACCGCCCAGTTCCTGCTCGGCCGCATGCTGCTGCTGCCCGCCGTCGCCTTCGCGGTGCTCGCCCTCGCGGCGACGGCGTACTTCGACCTCCAGGGCCGTACGGAACAACTCCGCGACCGTTACGCCCCCGCCGTGGTCGAACTGACCCACGCCAGGACCTCGCTCATGCTGGCGCAGCACGAGGCCGAGCACCGGCTCGGCACGGGCACGCGCCCACCACTGCCCCAGACCGCGCTCGTCGGGCTCGGCGAGCGGTACCCCTCCCTGCTGACCGAGGCGTCGCAGAGCCTGAACAGCGCCGCCCAGACCAAGGCCCTGCGCAAGGCCCAGGCGCAGGAGGTCCGGGTGATCTCGGGGCTGGTCGTCGCCTACGACTACTGGATCAACTGGGCCAACAGCCACCATGGAAGCGACGTACTGCGCAAGGCCGGCATGGAGTACGCGGCGGACCTGCTGGGCGAAGGCACGGGCCCCATCGATGCCACTTCCCCGGCCCTTCTCGACCGCATCAGGAGCCTGGAGAAGGCGCTGCGCGCCGATGTGGACGACCTCTCGGCATGGGACGCGCTGCCGGTGGGGGCGGCGTCGGCGGCGCTGCTGGCGGCGCTGTTCTTCACGTTCACCGTCGTGGGCACGCTCAACTTCGTCCGGGGACAGCTGCGGATACGGAGCCCGCTGCTGACGGTGTACGCGGTGCCTGTCCTGCTGGTGCTCGTGGTGCTGGCGTCCGGCGCCGCCGGCCAGCATCAGGCGCAGCGGCACGTACGGCACACGGCCGAGAACCTCGGCGGTATCTCGGTGCCGCAGGCGCCCGGGGACGGGACCAGGAAAGAGATCGAGAGCGAGATGAAGAGCGAGATCAAGACCGACCAGCTGATCGAGGACGAGGAAGAGCTGCTCGCCGCGAATCTGCGCGACACGCACCCGGGCGCCTGGACGTCGGCCGCCGCGCTGGCTCTCGCCCTCGCCGCGGCGACCACCGTGGCCTGCGGTTTCACACTCTTCCATTACGGCCGGAGGCACCTGGCGATCCACTGGAGGTCCCCATGAGAACCACGCGTCCCCCGCTCCGCACCGCTCTGGTCTGCTGCCTCCTCGCCGTCGCCGCGCTCGTGTCGACGGGCTGCTCGGCCGAGGAGGACAGGACGCTGGTGGTACTGGGGCCGTGGACCGACGGTGAGGAGAGACCGTTCGAGGACACGCTCAAGAAGATCAGCGAGCGGACGGGAGACACCTACGTCTACAAGGGCACGCGCTCCCTCCGCGAAACGCTCGTGGCCCAGCTGCGGACGGACACACCGCCCGATGTGGCGATCCTCAACGGCCAGGGCGAGCTGGCCGAGTACGCGCGCGACGGCGACGCGCAGCCGTTGCCGGAGGAAGTGGCCGGGGCGGCCATCGGACCGTGGTCACCGAGGATCACGCTCCTGGACAAGGACGGCGAGCCGCGCCAGCACTCGTACTGGGTGCCGGTGCGGGTGGACCTCAAGAGCATCGTATGGAGCCGTCCCGATGACCCGGACACGGCCAAGGACCGCGGCTGGTGCCTGGGTATGGCGTCGGGCGCCACGTCCGGCTGGCCGGGCACGGACTGGATCGAGGATCTGCTCCTGCAGCGGCACGGCCACTCCGTGTACGAGGACTGGGCCACCGGCCGTCTGAAGTGGGACGACTGGCGGGTGAAGGACGCGTGGCGGTCCTGGCAGACGCTGCTGGAGGAGGGCGGCGACGACGTGGGCAAGGACGCCCTCGCCACCCCCTTCGTAGCCCGGAACCAAGGACTGCTGGACAGCCGCGACTGCACCCTGGAGCATCAGGGTTCCTTCATCCGCCGTTACTACGGCAACGACGTGATGCCCGCCCCCACCTCGGATTTCGTCCCCGGTCCCGCGGGCCCTCAGACGGCGTTCGAGGTCTCCGGCGACATGGCGGCCGTCTTCACACCGAGCGACGCGGCCTGGAAGCTCATGGGGCAGCTGACATCCCGGGAGACCCGTGATGACTGGGCCGCCGCGGCGAAACCGGCGGAGCGCCCCTTCTTCCCCGACCGCTCCGCGGGCCCAGGAGCCCTGACGAAGGGCACGCAAAAGGTCCTGGAGCTGTTCCGGGAGGCGGACGACCTGTGCTTCGACGCCTCCGACGCCATGCCGTCGACTCTCCGGGGAGCCTTCCAGCGGGCCGTACTGGAATTCCTCCAGAACCCGAGCGACGACAGGCTGCTCGACGGACTGCTGCGACAGCTGGAGGCGGAACGGCAGCTGCAGTGGGACGCCGGCGCGTTCGCCATAGACGATCTGTGCGGCAGCCTGCCCGACGGCTGAGCCGTCGCACGTCGGGCAGCGCGCCGAAGGGGTTCCCCGGGAGCGTGTCCCGGCGGTGTCAGCCGGCGTCCGGCGCCTCCAGCAGGCCGCGGACCTCCTCCGCGGTGGTTTCCTGGAGCTCTTCCGCGAGGAGCAGCCAGCGGGTGATCCCCGCCGATTCGAGGAAGGGCAGGTCGTGGCTGGCGATCAGCAGCGCGCCCTGGTACGAGGCGAGGGCGCTCGTCAGCTGCCGCACACTGGCCGTGTCGAGATTGTTCGTCGGCTCGTCCAGCATCAGCAGCTGTGGGGCCGGTGCGGCGAGCATCATCGCCGCGAGCGCGGCGCGGAAGCGTTCTCCGCCCGAGAGCGTGCCCGCCGGCTGCTCGGCGCGCGCTCCCTTGAACAGGAAGCGCGCGAGCTGCGAGCGGATGTGGTTGTCGGTCACCCCGGGAGCCAGCCGGGCCACATTCGCCGCGACGCTCAGCTCGTCGTCCAGCACATCCAGCCGCTGTGGCAGAAACCGCAGCGGTACGAACGTCCTGGCCTCGCCGGAGAGCGGAGCCAACTCCCCGGTGAGCGTGCGCAGTACGGTGGTCTTGCCCGCGCCGTTGCGCCCGACCAGCGCGATCCGCTCGGGACCGTGTACGTGAAGGTTGCCCTCGCGGAGCCTGCCGAACCGGGGACGCAGCTCACGCAGGCTCAGGACCGTACGGCCCGTGGGCACGGCCGTGTGAGGAAGGCTCACGCGGATCTCCGCGTCCTGACGGATCGCGTCCGCGGCCTCCTCCCGGCGCTCGCGCGCCTCATGGAGCCGGTCCTCGTGCAGGCCGCGCAGCTTGTCCCCCGATTCCTGCGCGGAACGCTTCCGTTCGCCCGCCACGATCCTCGGGGCCCGTCGCTGGGCGTCCATCTTCTTGTTGTGCCGCTGCCGCCGGGCCAGCTTGATCTGGGTCTCCTCCAGTTCGCGTTTCTGCCGGCGTACGTCCGCCTCGGCGGCCCGCAGCATCCGCCCGGCCGCCTCCTGCTCCGTGGCCAGGGCCTCCTGATAGGCGGACCAGCCGCCTCCGTACCAGCTCACGGATCCGGCGCGCAGTTCGGCGATACGGTCCACGCGTTCGAGCAGTTCGAGGTCATGGCTGACGACGACGAGCACGCCGGAGCGCCATGAGTCGACCGCCTCGTAGAGTCTGCGGCGCGCGGACAGGTCGAGGTTGTTGGTCGGCTCGTCCAGCAGGAGGATGTCGGGACGCTCCAGCAGCAGTGCGGCCAGCCGTAGCAGGACCGTCTCCCCACCGGACATCTGGCCCACGGTGCGGTCCAGTTCGACGTCGCCGAGGCCGAGGGAGCCCAGTGTCGCCAGGGCCCGTTCCTCGACGTCCCAGTCGTCGCCGATCGTCTCGAAGTGTGTCTCGCGCACATCCCCGGCCTCGATGGCGCGCAGCGCGGCACGCCGCTCGGCGATGCCCAGGGCCTCGTGGACGCGCACCGTCGTGTCGAGGGTGATGTTCTGAGGAAGGTGGGCGAGGCTGCCGCCCGCGCTCACCGACCCCTCGGAAGGGCGCAGCAGGCCGGCCAGCAGGCGCAGCAGTGTGGACTTGCCCGTGCCATTGGCACCGACGAGACCGGTGCGGCCCCGGCCGATGGTGAGAGAGAGCCCGTCGAAGACGGTGGTGCCGTCGGGCCACTGGAAGGACAGGGCGGAGCAGGTCAGGGAGGTGCTGGGGGTGGTGGGTGTCGCCATGGGGATCCTCGCAGTCGAAGGCGCGGTGGACGGGGGGCTTCGTATGCGAGCACCACGCGGCGACCAGACCGGGAAAGAGGAGGGTGTGGTGGTCCGGGAGACGGAGAGGACGGCTCCCTGCACCGAGGTCGCTTCCACGCGGGCGTCACGGGCGGCACAGCAAGCCGCTGCGACGTGACAGACGTACGACGAGTGCCGTACGGCGCGGTGATCGCGAACCTCAGATGCGCAACGTCCACCTCAATCGGAGACAACAGGACCGTGTGAAACCATAACGACCCGTCCGGCGAAAGGCAAAGCCCCGACGTCACGCCCGGTGGGGAGAGAGCGACGAGGGCGCGGGCGGTGTCATGGCCGCCCGCCGAGCGGTGATCGCCCGGTCGGCCGTACGGATTGTTGTGCCGGGACCGATCCGGGTACCTGCCCATCGACCGCGAGTTCGCGGGCCCCGCACATTCCGCGATCGATCCGCGACCCCGATAACCCGGAATCCGAGGGAGCCGCTGTGAAGTTCGGTGTATCGACCTTCATCACCGACCAGGGCATCGCGCCCACCACGCTGGGGCGCGCCGTCGAGGAGCGAGGATTCGACTCCTTGTTCATCGCCGAGCACACCCATATCCCGGTGGACCGCCGTACGCCGTACCCCGGCGGCGGCGAGCTGCCGGAGATCTACTACCGCACCCTCGACCCGTTCGTCGCGCTCAGCGCCGTCGCCGCGGTGACCGAGCGGATCCTGCTGGGCACCGGCATCGCGCTGGTGGTCCAGCGGGACCCGATCATCACGGCGAAGGAGGTGGCGTCCCTGGACCTCGTCTCCGGCGGAAGGGCCGTCTTCGGGATCGGTGTCGGCTGGAACAGGGAGGAGATGGAGAACCACGGCACGGACCCGCGCACCCGGGGCCGGCTCGTGGACGAGCGGCTACGGGCCATGCGCGAGCTGTGGACGAAGGAAAAGGCCGAGTTCCACGGGGAGTTCGTCGACTTCGACCCCGTCTACTCCTGGCCGAAACCGGTCCAGCGCCCGCACCCGCCCATCTATGTGGGCGGTGGCGAGGCGGCGTTCAACCGCGTGGCCGCGTTCGGTGACGGCTGGCTGGCCAACAGCATGCCGCCCGAGGAGCTGAGGACACGGATCGACCGGCTGCGGACCGTCGCGGGCCGGGAGGTGCCGGTGACCGTCTACGCGGTGGAGAAGGATCCCGAGATCATCGAGCGGTTCACCCGGCTCGATGTGGAGCGGCTCCAGTTCTATCTGCCCACGATGCCGGAGGCCGGGACGCTGTCCTATCTGGACGAGGTGGCCGGCGTAGCGGAACGCTTCCGGTGAGCCGTCGGACACCGCGGTGCCGAGGATGACGAGCGGCCGGGCCCGGGAACTCTTCTCCCGGGCCCGGATCGCCCGCCTCGCGACCGTCGACGCCAACGGCCGCCCGCACCTGGTCCCCGCGGTCTTCGCCCTCACCGGCGACACCGTGGCCTTCGCGGTGGACCACAAGCCGAAGAGCTCCACCCGGCTGAAGCGCCTGGCCAACATCCGCGCCCACCCCGAGGTCTGCCTCCTCGTCGACGGCTACGACGAGGACTGGGACCGCCTGTGGTGGGCGCGCGCGGACGGAACGGCCACCGTTCTGCCCCCGGCCGAGGACTCGGCGGCGTCCTCGCGGTACGTCAGCCTGCTGACGCGCAAATACCGGCGCCAGTACGCCGACCGCCCGCCGGAAGGGCCCGTGGTGGAGATCGCGGTGACTCACTGGTCCGGCTGGCACGCCACCTGACGGAGGACCGGAGCACAACGGAAGAGGTTTGTCCTGTTCTGATGAGCCGAGAGAGTGACATAGCGCCAGATTCTGTCGAAAAGGCGGTATACCAGGGCATGCATCCGATGTTCGCTTCACCCGATGTAGGGAGCTCACATGCGTATTCGTACGGCGCTCGCCGCCACCGCCCTCGCCGCCACCGCTCTGCTGGGCGGCGCCAGTTCGGCGTTCGCGTGGGAAGATCACGAGGTGACCGCCGCAGAGGCCGGCTTCAAGGCGTCAGGCGCCACGGGTCACTTCGAGAACCTGGGCGGCCCCGCGGGGATCACCGAGTCCGAGTTCTCGGCGTTCGAGGTCGAGGACTGGTTCGGCTTCCTCCACTTCTGATACTCGCCCTGTCGCTGCTGCCCCCGCCCTCTGCGCCGAGCGCAGGGGGCGGTCGGCGTTCGGGGCCCCGGCCGGTCAGCGGATCCGGTCAGTAGACGCTGACGCCGTACGCGTTCAGCGCCGGGATGATCGGCTGGAAGAACGACGTTCCGCCGATTGAGCAGTTTCCGGTGCCGCCCGAGAGCACACCGATGGCCTGGGTGCCCGAGTAGAGCGCGCCGCCGCTGTCGCCCGGCTGTGTGCAGATATTGGTGCCGATCAGGCCGTGGACGACATCGCCACCGCCGTAGTTGATCGTGGCGTTGAGGCTGGTGACGACACCGCTGACGACGCCGGAGGCGGCGCCGCGGAAGGTGACGGCCATGCCGACGGTGGCATGGGCCGCGCCGGTGATGTCGACGCTTCCGACGGTGCCCGGGGCGGGGACCGCGGGGTTGGTGTAGCGCACGAGCCCGTAGTCGTTGCCGGGGAAGCTGGACCCCGCCGTGGAGCCGATGAGTGTGGTCTGCGTGGAATTGGTGTACCAGGCCGAGCCGCCGCTGGTGCAGTGTCCCGCCGTCACGAAGTAGTACGTACTGCCGCTGACGACATTGAAGCCGGCCGAGCAGCGTGAGCCCGTGGAGTAGACGGCGTCGCCGCCGGAGAGATGGGGTGTGAGCCGGCCGGCGGCGCGCTCGATGCGCAGCGCACCGGCGTCGGGGCCCGCCGCCCGCTCGATCGTGGCGGTCCGAGCGGCGGAGACGGTGCGGTCCGCGATGACGACCACCGTGCCGGCGGCGGGGTCGGTGTACCAGGCGGTGCCCGCCACACCGGCGTCCCTGACCGCGTCGGCGACGGCGGCGAGCCGGCTCGCGGCGGACGCGTCGGTGACGGTCCCGGCGTTCGCGGCGTTCGCGGCGGGGACCGCGAGCGCCACGGCGGCGGCGAGTCCCGTGGCGACGGCGAGCAGACGGGAATGTCTGGGTGCGCGGGCGCGGCGGAAGGCGTGTGTGATCCTCACTTGGCGTGTCTCCCGGGGGAATCGGGGGCCCGCCGAGGAGTACGGGCCCATGCGGCGCGGCGTGGGCGACCGTACGTTCCGGCCGGGCCGCGCGTCCCCGGCCGGCGTTGCCCGGGAGTATCGGGGGCATCAACTCGTCGCGCAAGAGCGGCTTTTGGCCGTGAATCGAGGAGGCCGGCCGGACACCGGGCGCCCTGTCAGCCGAGCTGCGGGAGGCGCTCGGCGTTGGTGTGGGCGATTCTGTTCAGGTCGGAGTCGAGGTCCTTGGCCCCGGGGAGGGTACGCGAAGGCTCTCCAGCGGCCCGTGCCGTCACCGTGGAGCCGCCGCCGTGGCCGGGGTCGGGCGAAGTGCCTTGCGCGTGATATCGGCGAGGGTGGGGTAGCCGTCGATCGCCATGAGGAGGTCCGCCTCGGCGAGCAGGGCGCGCAGCACATGTACGACGCCCTCCGTACCGCCGATCGCCAGCCCGTAGGCGTACGGCCGCCCCACGGCCACCGCGGTCGCGCCCAGCGCCACCGCCTTGACGATGTCCGCGCCCGACCGGACGCCGGAATCGAAGATCACCGGCAGCCCGTCCGCGGCGTCCACCACGGCCGGAAGCATGTCCAGGGCGGGCAGCCCGCCATTGGCCTGCCGGCCGCCGTGGTTGGAGCAGTACATTCCGTCGATGCCCGCGTCCCTGGCGCGCCGCACGTCGTCGGGGTGGCAGATGCCCTTCAGCAGCAGGGGCAGCCGGGTGATCGAGCGCAGCCACGGCAGGTCGTCCCAGGTCAGCGAGTTGCCGAAGGTCTTCGCCCAGTGGGCGACCGCGGCGGCCGGGTCCGCCTCGGGCGTACGGTCGAGCCGGGAGCGGAAGACCGGGTCGGACGTGTAGTTCGCCAGGCAGTGGCCGCGCAGCTGTGGGAAGTTGCTGGTGGACAGGTCGCGCGGTCGCCAGCCGGTGAGCCAGGTGTCCAGCGTGACCACGATCCCTCTGAAGCCCGCCGCCTCCGCGCGCCGCACCAGACTTTCGGCCAGCTCCCGGTCATCCGGCGTGTACAGCTGGAAGAACCCCGGAACCCCGTCCAACCGCGCCGCCACCTCCTCCATGGGATCGACCGTCAGGGTGGAGGCGATCATCGGCACTCCGGTGCGGGCCGCCGCCCGGGCGACGGCCAGGTCACCGTGGCCGTCCTGGGCACACAGCCCGATCACCCCGATCGGCGCCAACATCAGTGGGGAGGGCAGCCGCAGACCGCAGAGCTCCACCGAGAGGTCGCGCCGCACCGCGCCCACCAGCATCCGGGGAACGATCCCCCACCTGGTGAAGGCGTCGACGTTGGCCCGCTGGGTGTGCTCGTTGCCGGCCCCGGCGGCGACGTACGACACGAGCGACGCGGGCAGGGCGGCTCGCGCCCTGGCCTCCAGCTCCTCGTACGACATCGGGAACGTCGGCACGACGCCGCGCAGCCCGTCCTCGTAGATCTCGTCCTGGTAGTCCCCGAACTGCGCGGTCATCCCGACGTTCCTCCTGACACTCAGCGGATGGACTGCCGGCGACGTCCGTCCCGTGCCGCATGAGAACGCGGCCTGCCGTGGCTCCCGCACGACGCGGCCGTCGGCTGCGAGGCCGTGAGCGCGGAGGTGCTCTTCGAATATGGAGGACGTCGGCGTCCGCCGCAAAGCGGGCTGACCCGCTCGGCCCACTTGAGCCGCCTCCTGCCGAGCCCTCGTCTCCTGCCGGCGGGCCGGGGCGTCACGTCGCCCTGTGCGTCCGTCACGTCGTCACCTCGTCACGTCCCGGGCGCGGAGCTGACTGGTGTCGCACCGGGGCGAGGCGAGATGATCAAGGGGTAACACGCCATCCTCGCAGCCCTGTTGGGCATGTTCGCGGGATGGAGCTACGGAGGGATTCGGTATGCACAGAACACTCAGGGCGCGGCTGCGGTACTGGTTCGACGGAACGATGGACCGTGGCACGCCCGCGCTGATCGGCTGGCTGGGGCTCGCCTCGTTAGCGCTGATCACGCTGGTCTCCAGTGTGGTGGTCGTCGCGGCCCACAAGGACACGGAAGAGAACGGCGGCTGGCCCGGCGTCATCTGGATGAGCCTGCTGCGCACCCTCGATCCCGGCACGATGGGCGGGGACACCGGGCAGCCGCTGTTCCTGATCCTCATGCTGACGGTGACCATCGGCGGGATCTTCATCGTCAGCGCGCTCATCGGTGTGCTGACGACGGGTCTGGAGACCCGGATCCAGGAACTGCGCAAGGGCAAGTCACGGCTGATCGAGCACGGGCACACCATCGTGCTCGGCTGGTCGGATCAGATCTTCACCGTGATCGCGGAGTTGGTGGAGGCCAATCAGAGCGAGCGCCGCTCCTGCGTGGTCATCCTCGCCGACCGGGACAAGGTCGACATGGACGACGAGATCCGGCGGCGTATACCGGACACCGGGAAGACGCGCGTGATCTGCCGCTCCGGCAGTCCGCTGCAACGCGCCGATCTGGAGCTGGTGAGCCCGGACACCGCCAAGGCGATCATGGTGCTGCCGCCTGTCGGGGACGACAGCGATATCGATGTCATCAAGGTGCTGTTGCTCCTCAACAACCGTACGTGGCCGGGGACGCGCCCGAATGTGGTGGCGGCCGTGCAGAACTCCCCGAACCTGGCGGCCGCCCGGCTCGCCGCGGGCGAGACCGCGCTGGTGATCGACGTCGACGACATCGCCGTCCGGCTGATCGTGCAGTCCCACCGGCAGTCCGGGCTGTCCACTGTCTTCAACGAACTGCTCAGCTTCATGGGCAACGAGATCTATCCCTGGGCCGAACCGGGGCTGACCGGTTCCACCTACGGGGAGTCCCTGAACGCCTTCGAGCTCGGCGTACCCATCGGGCTGCACCGCGAGGACGGGGAGATACTCGTCAACCCGGCGATGGACACCGTCATCGAGGGCGGCGACCGGCTGCTGATGGTCGCCGAGGACGATCTGCTCATCAAGCGGGCGACCGACCGGCCCACGGTCCTGCGGTCGGCGATCACAGCGGCGCATGTGCGGTCGCCCCTGCCGGACCGCACTTTGCTGATCGGCTGGAACCCGCGCGCCGCGAAGATCATTTCATTGCTCGACCGGCTGGTGGAAGCGGGATCCGTCGTGGACATCGCGGCCCCGCGGCAACCCCTGGAGGATTTGAACGGGCAACTGGACAATCTCACGGTGGGGTTCAAGCACTGCGACCCCATCCACCGGCCGTCGCTGGAGGCCCTGGGGCTGGAGAACTACCGCCACGTCGTGGTGCTGACGGACGACGCGATCGACCCCGGCCGGGCCGACGACCGTACCTTGGTCACCCTGCTGCATCTGCGCGACATCGAGATTCTGCTCGGCGACCCGTACTCGATCGTCACCGAGATGAACGACGACGCCAACCGCGAGGTCGCGCAGGTCACCAAGGCCGACGACTTCATCGTCAGCACGAAGGTCATCAGCCTCCTGCTGACTCAACTCAGTGAGAACCGGCACCTGTACGCGGTGTTCGCCGACCTCTTCGACCCGCAGGGGTCGGAGATCTACCTGAAGCCGGCACCGAGTTATCTCGTACCGGGCACCGAGGCCAACTTCGCCACGGTCATCGAGGCCGCCCGGCAGCGCGGCGAGACGGCGATCGGCTACCGGCTGGCACAGCAGAGCGACGAACCGCCGCTCTACGGCGTCCACCTCAACCCCTCCAAGACCGCGCCGCTGACGCTGTCCGACAGCGACACGGTCGTCGTGCTCGCCGAGGATTAGGCCCGGACCGGGGGACCGGCCGGTGGTCCCGGCGGGCGCGTCTCGGGGGCCAGTGCGACGGTGCCGGCGGTGAGTGCGCTCATCAGGGCCATGAAGACCACGACACCGACGACGCTGTGGTCGAACCACAGCAGCAGCCCCGCGGCGATGAGCGGGGCGAGGCCCCCGGTGAGAACGGTGCCGACGTTGTTGGCGACGCCGACCGCGCTGAAGCGGACTTTGGTGTCGAACAGTTCGGCGAAGAACGCGGGCTGTGATCCGAGGATCGCGGCCTGTCCGACGCCCAGGGTGACCAGAAGGGCCAGCCAGGTCGCCCAGGGCTGTCCGCCGTCGATCAGTTCGAAGAACGGCCAGGCGGCCAGGAGCAGTACCAGGGCGCCGCCGATGCTCACCGGTCGTCGGCCGACCCGGTCGGAGAGCGCGCCGAAGGCGGGGACGGAGAAGAGCTTGACGGCGGCGGCGATCGAGATGCCGGTGAGCAGCGCGGTGGTGGTCTGCCCGCGGTCCTCCGCGTAGGCGACGGAGAAGGTGCCGAAGATGTAGTACCCGGCGTTCTCCGCCGCGCCCGCGCAGATGACGATGATCATCTCTCGCGGGTAGCGGGTCCACGCCTCGACGAAACGGCTCTCCCGGAACCGCTGACGCAGGGGACGCGCGGCCGTGTCCCGCTTCAGGACGCCCGCCTTCCGGAACTCGGCTGTCTCCTCCAGGGACGCGCGTACCCACAGCCCGAACAGTGTGAGGAAGGCGCTCGCGAGGAACGGGACCCGCCAGCCCCAGCTGAGGAACGCCTCGTCGGAGAGCAGTCCCGTCATGAGCGCGAACGCGCCGGTGGAGAGGAGGGTGCCGGTGCCCGTGCCGATCGCGGGCAGTGAGGACAGCAGACCACGCCATTTCGGGGGCGCGTTCTCGAAGAGGATGATCAGTGCCCCGGTCTTCTCGCCGCCGGCCGCGAAGCCCTGCACGAAGCGCAGGACGGTGAGCGCGATCGGCGCGGCCACGCCGATCTGGGCATAGGTGGGCAGCAGACCGATCGCGGTGGTGGCGACACCCATGAGCAGCAGCGTGACGACGAGGACCTTCTTGCGGCCCTCGGTGTCGCCCTTCTCGCCGAAGTAGGCGCCGCCGAGCGGGCGGGCGAGGAAGCCGATGGCGAAGGTGCCGAAGGCCAGGGTGGTGCCGACGAGCGGGTCGGCGTCCGGGAAGTAGAGCTTGTTGAAGACGAGGGCGGCGGCCGTGCCGTAAAGGGCGAAGTCGTACCACTCCACCGTCGTGCCGAAGACGGCCGCGACGGCCACCTTGGGCTGGAAGACCGGCCGTTCGGCTGCCGTGGTGTCGGCCGCGACCGTCGGTGGGCTGTGCTCGGAACTCATCGGGGACTCCTTCGTCGCCTCCGGTATCACCATGCTGTACCACCAGGCGGAACACTTGTGCCGCTGAATGGTTCGGTGATGTTATGGAGGGGGCAAGTCGCTGGCAAGAGACCGGCGACGACTATTTCGCGGAGGATGAGGATTCATATGCCTGAACCCGATGCCGGCGGTGTCCGCAGCGTCCAGCGCGCCGTGGACCTGCTCGCCCTCTACGACGCGGAACACCCGAGCCGCTCCGTACGGGAACTCGTCAGCGCCACGGGGCTCCCGAAGACGACCGTGGTCCGGCTGGTGCACACCTTGGAACAGTGCGGTCTGCTCTGGAGCCGCGGCGACGGACGGACCGTCCCCGGCACCGGACTGCTGCGCTGGGCGGAACTGGCCCGCAGTACCTGGCAGTTGCCCGAAGAGGCGTTGCAGCGGCTGAAGGAGCTGAGCGAGGCGAGCGGCGGCGAGACGGTGCATCTCTACGTGCGTCAGCAGGGCACCCGCGTGTGCGTCGCCCGTCACGAGGGGACGCGGACCCTGCGCCATGTCGTACACGTGGGAGCCGAGATGCCGCTGTGGTCCGGCGCGTCCAGCCATGTGCTCCTCTCCCGTGCGGAGCGCGCGGACGTCGCCGCCGTCGCGGCCCGCGCGCCGCATCCGGGCTGGGACGAGACGCTGTGGGAACGCGCGCGGCAGGCCGCTGTCCAGGGCTGGTCCGTCAGCCACGGGGAGCGGGAGGCGGGCGTGTCCGGCGCCGCGGCGCCCGTGTTCGACGCCGCCGGCCGGCTGACCGGCGCCGTTGCCCTGGGCGGTCCCACCGTCCGTTTCTCCGACGAGGCCGTCGCGGGCTTCACACCCGCCCTCGTGGACACCGCGCGGGCCCTGACCGCCCTCGACTGCATCGGAGGTACGGCCTGATGACGACCGCCCTGCTGGACGGCGTCCGCGTCCTCGACCTCACGAACGTCCTCGCCGGGCCCTTCGCCGGCTATCAACTCGCCCTCCAGGGCGCCGATGTACTCAAAGTGGAAATGCCGGGATCGGGCGATCTGGCACGCCAGTTGGGGGCCGACCGCGCCCTGGGCGAGGATCTGCTCGGGGCGTCCTTCCTGGCACAGAACGCGGGCAAGCGCTCCCTCACCGTGAATCTCAAGGACCCGGACGGACGCGAGGCGCTGCTGCGCGCGGTACGGGAGTCGGACGTCCTGCTGGAGAACTTCCGCCCCGGGGTGATGGAACGGCTGGGGCTGGGCTGGAAGACGCTGCGCACCGAGAACCCCGCACTCGTCTACTGCGCCATCTCCGGCTTCGGACAGACCGGGCCGATGCGGGACCGTCCCGCCTATGACCAGATCATCCAGGGCCTGAGCGGCATGATGAGCGTGACCGGCACCCCGGAGGCGACGCCGCTGCGCGCCGGCTTCCCCGTCGCCGACACCCTGGGCGGTATGGCGGCCGCGTACGCCGTCGCCGCCGCCCTCGTCCGGCGCGGCCGTACCGGCGAAGGCGCGTTCGTCGACGTATCGATGCTGGAGTCCGCGCTGACCGCGATGGGCTGGGTGACGTCCAACTACCTGATCACCGGCCGGGAACCGCGCCCGATGGGCAACGAGAACTTCACCGCCGCGCCCTCCGGTACCTTCCGCACCGGCGCGGGGCATCTGAACATCGCCGCCAACCGGCAGCAGCAGTTCACCACGCTGTGCCGTCTGATCGGCCGGGAAGACCTCACCTCCGACCCACGGTTCGCGCACCCCGCCGACCGCAAGACACACCGCGACGCACTGCGCGCCGAGGTGGAGTCCGCGCTCGCCGCCCGCCCGGCCGCCGAATGGGAAGAGATCCTCTCCGACGCGGGCGTACCGGCGGCCCGCGTACTGTCGCTGCCCGACGCCCTGGGCCTGGAGCACCTGGCCGCGCGCGGCTTCGTCCACACGCTCCCCTTCCCCGACGGCCGCGAACGGCCGCTGAAGGTGCTCGGCAGCCCGCTGCGCGTGGACGACGAATCCGCCGCCCCGGCGGGACCGCCGCCCCTGCTGGGCGAGCACACCGACGCGGCCCTGGCGGAACTCGGCTACACCCCGGCGCAGATCGCGGCACTGCGGGAACGGGGTGCGGTGTGAGCGGCCCCGACACCCCGCGCGGCACCGGGCCGTCGAGCGCGAACGCGCCGGAGGGGCCCGCGATGATCGAGGAACACCGCGTCACCGACTGGTGGTCGACAGCGGTGAGCCGTATCCGCCCCGGCGAGATCCTGCTGCGTGGCTACCCCGTCGAGCAGCTGATCGGCCGCATCACCTTCGCCGAGCAGATCTGGCTGATGCTGCGGGGCGAACTCCCCAGCCCCGGTCAGGGCCGTCTGCTGGAGGCCGCGCTGGTCGCGGCCGTCGACCACGGCCCGCAGGCCCCCTCGATCGCGGCCGCCCGGATGGCGGCGACCTGCGGCGTGGGACTGAACAGCGCGGTGGCCACCGGCGCCGGCCTGCTCGGGGACGTCCACGGCGGAGCCGGGCAGCAGTGCATGGAAGTGCTGGAGCGCGTCATCGGCGGCGAGGACGCCACCGCCGTCGTCGCCGGGTTCCGGGACCGCCGCGCCTACGTACCCGGCTTCGGACACCGCTTCCACCCACGCGACCCACGGCGCGATCCGCTTCTCGCGCTGGTCGAGGAGGCCGTCGCGGAGGGGGAGATACCGGGACGGGCCCTGGCGGCCGGCCTCGCGCTCGAAGCGGCGCTGGCCGAGGGCCGGACGCGCCCGGTGCCGATGAATATCGACGGTGCCACCGCGATCATCTACGCCGAGCTGGGCTTTCCCGCGGAGCTCGGCCGCGGCCTGTTCGTACTCTCCCGCAGCGTGGGCATCCTCGCGCACGCCTGGGAGGAACAGGAAGGCGGAGCACGCATCAAGGGGCCGCTCCCACGGCCGCTGCTCGCGGGGTACCGGGGCACCCCGCCACGCGACCTCGCCCCGCGGGACTGACCGTCTGCCCCGCGCGGGGTCATCCGCTCCGGCGTTCCGTCAGTGTCAGCACCCGCCGTGCGTCGGCGACGACGGCCGCGTCCACGAAGCGGCCGTCGGGGAGGGCCAGGGCGCCCGCGTCCGCCGCCGCCGTCCGGACGATCTCGCGGGCCACCGCCACCTCCCGCTCCGTCGGCAGGAACGCCTCCTCGATCACCGGGAGTTGCCTCGGATGGATCGCCGTACGGCCCAGGAAGCCCAGCGCCCGGCCCTCGGCGCAGGAGCGGGCCAGGCCGTCGGTGTCGCGGACGTCCGGGTACACCGACTGCGGTGGGGGCGGCAGTCGTGCCGCCCGCGCCGCGACCACCGCGCGGCCGCGTGGCCAGGCGAGGCCCGTCGCGTCCGTGACACCGAGCTCGGCGCGCAGGTCCGCCTCGCCGAGCGCGATACCGTGCACACACGGATGGCCCGCGATCGTGTAGGCGTGCTCGATACCGAGGGCCGACTCCAACAGGGCGTACAACGGCGGCACTTCGTCCGCCCAGTCCAGGACGCGGGTGAGGTCGTCCGGGCCCGCCACCTTCGGCAGGCGCAGCGCGTCCAGGCCCGGCAGCGGGGTGAGCCGGCGTACCTCGCGCCCGGCGAGGGGCCCGTCGAGCGCGTTGACGCGGACGTGGACCGGCACGTCGTGCTTGTCGGCGAGGAGTTCGGCGGTCGCGTCGAGCGCGTAGCCCTTACGGTCGGGGGCGACCGCGTCCTCCAGGTCGACCAGCACCACATCGGCCCCGGAGCCGAGCGCCTTGGCGACGACTCCGGGACGGTCGCCGGGAACGTACAGCCAGGTCAGATACGCGGGGTCCGTCACACCGCACCCGCCGTGCGCAGCGTGCCGATCTCCGTGTCCGTCAGGCCGAGTCCGGTGAGGATCTCGTCCGTGTCCGCGCCGTGCGCGCGCCCCGTCCACTTGATGGAACCCGGGGTCCCGGAGAGGCGGAAGAGGACGTTCTGCATCCTCACCGTGCCGAAGTCCGGGTCGGGGAGCTCGGTGATCGAGTCGAGTGCCCGGTACTGCTCGTCGGCCATCACATCGCGGATGTCGTAGATCGGGGCGATCGCCGCCTCCGCCTTCTCGAAGGCCGCCACGACCGCGTCACGGGTGTGCGCCGCGATCCACGAGCCCACCGCCTCGTCGAGCTCGTCGGCGTGCGCGGCACGGCCGGAGCCCGTGGCGAACCACTCCTCGTCGAGGAACTCGGCCCTGCCGACCAGGCGCATCACGCGCTCCGCGATCGACTGCGCGGAGGTCGAGACGGCGACCCACTTGTCGTCGCCGGTGCGGTAGGTGTTGCGCGGCGCGTTGTTCGTGGAGCGGTTGCCGGTGCGCGGCTGTACGTAGCCGAGCTGGTCGTACCAGAGGGGCTGAGGGCCGAGGATCGTCAGCATCGGCTCGATGATCGCCATGTCGACGACCTGGCCGCGGCCCGTCTCGTCACGGCCGCGCAGGGCGGCCATCACCGCGTACGAGGTGGAGAGCGCGGCGATCGAGTCGGCGAGGCCGAACGGTGGCAGCGTCGGCGGACCGTCCGGCTCCCCGGTGATCGCCGCGAAGCCGCTCATCGCCTCGGCGAGGGTGCCGAATCCCGGCCGCTTGGCGTACGGGCCGAACTGGCCGAAGCCGGTGATACGCGCCAGGACGAGGCGGGGATTGGCGGCGGACAGCTCGTCCCAGCCGAGATTCCACTTCTCCAGGGTGCCGGGGCGGAAGTTCTCGATCACGACGTCGGACTCGGCGACCAGTCGCAGGAGTACGTCCCGGCCGCCGGAGGTGGACAGGTCGAGCGTGATGTTCCTCTTGTTGCGTCCCAGCAGCTTCCACCACAGGCCGATCCCGTCCTTCGACGGGCCGTGGCCACGGGACGGGTCCGGCTTGCGGGGGTGCTCGACCTTGATCACCTCGGCGCCGAAGTCACCGAGCATCGTGGCGCACAGGGGACCGGCGAAGAGCGTCGCCAGATCGAGGACGCGCAGGCCGCGCAGCGGGCCGTCGTAGCGGGGGAGCGGGATCTCGTTCATCGTGCCTTCCGTACGTGGACGACCGGGGGCGTGGTGGCCGGGCCGAGGGCGGTCGGACCTGTCATGCGCGGACCTCCGGGGTGAGCGCGGACCTCCAGGGTGAGGCGCGCCAGTTCGTCGAAGCCGATGCCGTCGAAGCCGCCGACGGTGGTGGCGAGGCGGTTCCTCAGCGGGACCGTCCAGCGCTCACCGAGCGCCTCCGGGCCGCCCGCGAGCAGGCCCGCGATCGAACCGGCGGTCGCGCCGTTGGAGTCCGTGTCCCAACCGCCCGACACCGCACGGCAGATGGAGCCCGTGAAGTCACCGTCGGCGTGGCTGAGCGCGGCGGCGAGCAGAGCGGCGTTCGGCAGGACGTGCACCCAGTGGTGGGTGTGGGCGTAGCGCGCGTGCAGAGCGTCGACGACCCGCTCGAAGCCGGCCGGGGTGCCGGTGGGTTCCGCCCGCGCCGTATCGACGCCGAAGCGGATCGCCCGCGCGTAGCGGGAGTCCGGCGGGATATGGGCGAGGGCGGTGGCAAGGGTCTCGTGGATCGTGGTGGGGACCGGGCCGGCCGCGTGCGCGATCGCCGCCGCCACGAACATCTCGCCGTACACGCCGTTCGCCGTGTGCGACAACACCGCGTCGCGATACGCCAGTTCGGCGGCGCTCGCCGGGTCCCCCGGGCACGCCCAGCCGAAGACGTCCGCCCGGATCTGTGCGCCGATCCACTCGCGGAACGGGTTGCGGTGCGTCGCGGTGTGCGGTGGCTCCAGGCCGTCCAGGAGGTTGCGGTAGGCGATGCGCTCCGCGGTGAACGTACGGCCCGCCGGGAGTTCGTCCAGCCACAGCTTCGCCACGTCGGCCGTGGTGAAGCCGTGGCCATGGCGCTGGAGCAGCATCAGGCCCAGGAGCGGGTAGTTGAGGTCGTCGTCCTCCGGCATGCCGTCGATGTTCTCGGCGAGGGAGGTGGCGCGGGAACGGCGGTTCCAGGGGTACGCCGCGGCGATCCGCGGGTCCAGGTTCTCTGCGCTGAACCAGGTGTTCAGGGGCCAGTTGCCGGTCGAGCGGGCGATGGCGCGGATACCGTCGAGGGGCAGTTTCTCGACGGGCTTGCCCAGGACGCAGCCGATCG
Organism: Streptomyces scopuliridis; assembly: GCF_042790125.1. GTDB lineage: Bacteria > Actinomycetota > Actinomycetes > Streptomycetales > Streptomycetaceae > Streptomyces > Streptomyces scopuliridis_A. Next base: position 18,346 of record NZ_JBHTZS010000029.1, on the reverse strand, counting down.
CCCGGCCCAGCCACGCGGCGTGCAGGCGGTCCGTCTCCGCTCGCGGGTCCGGCTCCGGGCGCCGCCCGGCCGGCTCGTCCTCACGTACCGCTCGGGCCTGGAATACGGTCGGCTCCGCTGCCGCGAGGGGCGACGGGAGCCGCGCCAAGCCGTCCAGCAACTCCTGGGCGAGCGACCTGAGTCCGGACGAGGCCGGTGCCGGTGACGCGCCGGCCCGCTCCGGCGCGAGATGGCCGCCCGCCGCGATCCAGCGGCGTTCGGTCTCCGTCGCGTCCCGGCCGTCCTGGGCCGCCTGGCGCAGCTCGTGCCCGATCAGGTCCTCCGGCTGCACCCACGTCAGACGGAGCATCAGAGCCCCGCGAGCGTGGTGAAGGCGGCCTCGTGGGCGCGGCGCCGCTCCAGGTCGCGGGCGTACACCTCGCGCGCGACCCGGGCGAGGGAGGCCGCCGGGGCGTGCAGATCCAGCCTGCTGGCCCGCGCGATCTCCGTGCTCCATTCCTTGGGCACCGACTCCTCGCCGTACAGGGCACCGACGATCGCGCCGCTCATCGTGGCGATCGAGTCGCAGTCACGGCCGTAGTTGACCGAGCCGAGCACCGTGTGCCGGAAATCGCCGCGGCCCACCAGCACCATGCCCAGCGCGACGGGAAGTTCCTCGATGGAGTGCAGCCGGGAGGGGCGGCGGGCGCCGAGAGACGGCTTGCGGTACTCGGGGCCGACCGTGTCGAAGGGAGCGACCGCCTCGCGCAGCGGGCCCAGCGCGTCCTCGAAGTCGTCGTAGCGTGCGGCCACGTCGCACACCGCCTCGATCGCCGACTTCGTGCCGTCCTTCGCGAGCTTCAGGACGTCCTCGACGACGGACCCGGGCGTCGCGCCCGGCGTGAACGCGGACGCCACCGCCGCCGCGAACACCCCCGCCGCCTCGCGGCCGTACGACGACTGGTGCGCGCCCGCGACCTCCAGCGCCTCCTCGTACGCCCTCAGCGGGTTGCCCGCGTTGACCGCGCCCACCGGCGCCATGTACATCGCCGCACCGCAGTTGACGATGTTGCCGACGCCCGCCTCGCGTGGGTCGACATGTCCGTAGTGGATACGCGCGACGATCCACTTCTCCGCGAGGAAGATCCGCTGGAGCGGCAGCGCCTCGGCCTCCAGCTCCGGGATCCAGCGGGGGTTGGTCATCAGGTCGGGGACGAGGTGGTCGGCGACCGCGTACGCGTCGAGGTGGTCGCGGACCCGCTCGTAGACACGGATCAGGGCGTGGGTCATCAAGGTGTCGTCGGTGACATGGCCATCCCCCTTGTGGTACGGAGCGATGGGCCGCGCGGTCTTCCACTCGTCCTTGTGGAACGGTTCGACGATGCCGCGCACCCGGCCGCCGTGGCGTTCGGCGATGGCCTCGGGGGTCCAGCCCTCGACCGGGCCGCCGAGCGCGTCGCCCACGGCGGCTCCGATGAGGGCGCCGGTGACGCGGTCCTCCAGCGAAGGGATGGGACTCGTCGGGTTGTTGAGCGTGGTCATGCCGGAATTCCTTCGGGAGAGGGGGAGTTGGTCGGGCTGCTCAGGGTGGCCAGGCGCTCCGCCAGGGCGATCAGATCGGTGCCGGCCAGGCGCGGCAGCGCGCAGCCCGCGAGTGTGCGGCAGGCCGCGCGCCAGCTCTCCGGGAACGCGTCGCCGCCGCCGAGCGCGCCGGTGAGGGCGCCGGCCAGCGCGGGGGCCGAGTCGGCGACGCGGGAGAGACAGGCCGCGGTGGGGACCGCCTCGCTGACCGCTCCGGCCGCGGCCGTGGCGACGGCGAGAGCGACGGGGACCGTTTCGGCCGCGGCGATGCCGTAGCTGTAGACATGGTCGACGATCTCGTGTTCCAGAACGGGCACGAGGGCGAACGCGTTGCCGGGCAGACCGGGGTGCGCGGTCACCGCGGCGCGGGCCAGACCGACGGCGCGTACCGCGTTGCGATGGATCTCGGTGCCCTCCGGCAGCTGGGCGAGGGCCGCGTCCACACAGATGTCGACGGGAGCGCCGCCGAGCGCCGCCGAGACGGCCGCCGCCATGGCGCGGGCGCCGTGCACGCCATCGCCGTCCTGGGTGTAGCGCGCGTCGAACTCGGCCAGATCGGCGGCGAGTTGGGGTTGGCCCGGGTGCACGACCGCGAGGACCGCGGCGCGTACACAGGCCGCGTCGTCGAAGTAGTGCGGGTTGTCGTGGCCCGTCGCGGGAGGCCGCAGACCGGCGGCGAGATTGCCCAGCCCGGCCCGTACGGAGATCCGGGCGCGCAGCGGCATCTCCGCCGACTCGATCTCGTCCGCGCGGTCCGCCGCCGCCGCTATCTCGTCCGCGAGGGTGTTCCACGCGAGCGAGAGCGCGGAGCGTACGCGCTGGTCGGCGGGGAGGTCCCCGAGGCCGTCGGCATAGGCGTCGAGGACAGAGTGCGCGGTGAAGGCCGCCCACTCCGCGTCGTCGGACGGGCCGAGGCGCAGCGGCTCCGGGGGCTGGTTCAGCGCGATCGGGACGGGCAGGGTCGTCGTCGCGTTCTGCTCGGCGAAGGTGTCCAGCTCGCGGGTGAGGCGGCGCGTCCAGTCGGGCAGCCGGGCGGCGCGGTGCCGGCCGGAGGGCCACCCGGCGGCGTCACCCGCGGCGATGCCGAGGAGCAGGCCCTCGATGCGGTGGGTGGCGTCCGCCGGTGCGGGGAGCATGGCTGTGAGGGGCCTTTCGGTGGTTCGGGGCGGTACGGCGGCGGTGTCCCGGTGTCGTGTCACGCCGTCGTTCCCGCCCGGTCCGGTGCGGCGGGCGTCAACCGGTCCGCGATGTCGAGGATGTGCCGTCCGGCCATGGACGGCAGGCAGCTGCCGCGTACGGGACCGATCGTGTCCGCCCAGTCGGCGGGGATCGCGGCCTCGCCGCGCAGGGCCCCGGCGAGGGCGCCCGCCACGGCGGCGGTGGTGTCGGCGTCGCGGCCCATGTTGACGGCGATCAGGACCGATTCGCGGAAGTCGCCCCGGGCCACCGCGAACGCGCCGAACGCCAGGCCCACCGCCTCCGGCGCCAGGTCCGTCCACGGATAGCCTCCGATGACGACGGCCTTGCGCACCCCGCGCTCCCTCGACAGCTGGGTGCCGTCGGGGTCGCGGCGGGCCCGGCGCGCCGCCGACACCGCACGGTGCAGTGAGCGGGCGGTCCACGAGTCGTCCGGCACGACGGACAGCGCGGCCTGGACGACCGCGTCCGGGGTGTGGCTGACCATGGCCGCGGCGACGCCCGCCGCCACCGCCCGGCCGCCGAGAATGCCCTCGCCGTCGTGCGACACCGTGCCGTCGATCGCGACCAGGCGGGCCGCCTCGGCCGGACGCCCGGCCGCGTAGACGCCGAAGGGCGCGGCGCGCATCGCGAGGCCGTCGCTCCAGGCGTGCCGGTGCTGAGCGGAGATGGGGGCGGCGAGGCCGCGGCGCAGGTTCTCCAGGGTGCCGCGCTCGCTGAAACCGGCCCCCTTGAAAGCACCTTCGTCGCGGTCGGCGATCCCCTCGTGCCAGGCCGCCTCGACATGGGCCATCGTGAGAGCGGAACCGTGGTCGGCGAGGAGCAGACCCGAGAAGATCGCGTACTCGGTGTCGTCCGTTCCGGCCGGGTCGTCGGAGACGAACCCCTGGATACGTCCCCAGCGTTCGCGGATCTGGGAGGGCTTCATGTTCTCGGCCGGTGCGCCGAGCGCGTCGCCGACCGCGAGGCCGAGCAGGGCGCCGCGGGCGCGGTCCCGGAGCGCGGCCGCGGTGGTGGGCCGGGGGAGGGGGACGGTACGGCGACCGCGGGCATCCGGGGCGCCGTCCGCCGGCGGAGCGGGATCGGGGTCGAGCCTGACACTCATCGTGGGTTCGTGCTCTTTTCTGGGGTCGTGCTCGGGTTGAGTGCTCGGTTCAGCGCTGATAGCGGTCGAGGATGCGGTTGCCGTCGCCCGCCAGGCGTGCGCGCAGTTCCGCGATGCCGAACGCGTCGTTGTAGTACTCCTGGTAGGCGGGGGTGGCGATCTTGTCCTTCCACTCCGCGTAGCCGCGCACCCCGAGCACCGGGGACGGGCGCAGTCCGGCCGCGACGGCGGCGCCGGTCTTCCATCCGTATGTGTCGGTGTTGAGCGACGGGTCCTTCAGGGCCGTGGTGCTGGTGGGCAACAGCCAGTCGCCGCGAGCCAGTTGAACCTGGTGTTCGGCCTGGGTGAGGAAGGCGATGAAGCCGACCGCCGCCCGCTTGTGCCGGCTGTCCTCGGAGACCGAGAGGGTCTGGGGGATCGTGCCCTGTATCGGTTCCCCGTTGCCGGTGGGCATCGGCAGGACCGTCCAGTCGAAGCCCTTCGGCGCCTGCTGCTGTACCTGCTGGCGGAAGGAGAAGTTGAGCGGAAGCATCGCGTAGCGGCCCGCGAAGAAGCCGGGCAGGGTGTCGGAACCCGACATGCCGAGCCCGTTCCTGGGCGCGGTCCGGTCCTCGTTGACCTGTCGGTCGATCAGCCGCGCGACGGACGAGTCGGCGCTGTCGTAGCGGATCTCGTTCTTGCCGTCCGCGTCCTTGTAGAAGATCCGGCCGCCGGTGGACAGGGACAGGTTCACGGACTGGGCGACCGGTTCCTTCATGGACCAGGCCACGCCGTACTGGTCGGTCGTGCCGTCGTTGTTCCTGTCGCGTGTCAGCTTCTTGCTGACGTCCTCGAACTCGTCCCAGGTCCAGGGCTGTCGGGCCGTGGGGATGCGGACGTCGGCCTGTTCGAGCAGTGCCGTGGCGGCGATGAGGACGCGTGGCTCCTGGAGGAACGGGACCCCGTACGTTCCCTCGCCGTAGGTCGTGGTGTCCCAGGAGGCCCGGGGGATGTCCGCGCGCAGCGACTCCGGCAGATAGTCGTCGAGGTCGGCGAGGTAGCCGCCGTTCGCGAAGTCGGTGAGGTCGGAGGCGTCGTTGTGGATGATGTCGGGGGCCTCACCGCCCTCGAAGGAGGTGAGAAGCTGGTCGTGGATATTGTCCCAGCTGCCCTGCACGTACTTCACCTGGACATCGGGGTGGGTCGCGTTCCACTGCTTCACGAGTGCCTTGTTGGCGTCGACGGACTCCTTCTGCCAGGCCAGGCTGAGGAATTCGAGGGTGATCCCGCCGTCGGAGGAGTCCGGCTCCGGGCCGCCGCCGCAGCCGGCGACCAGGGCCAGCGACAGGGCGGCGGCGCAGGTGGCAAGCCGCTTCGTATGCCTCGTGGGGATACGCATCAGCCCTTCACCGCCCCGCTGAGCATGCCGCCCACGAGCCGGCGCTGGAGCAGCGCGAAGAAGAGCAGGCTGGGGATGGTCGCGAGGACCGAGGCCGCCGCGAGCGGGCCCAGGTCCGCCACGCCCTCGGCGCCGAGGAAGCGGGTGAGGATCACGGACATGGTCTGGTTCTCCGGGGACTTGAGGAGCACGAGGGCGAAGAAGAACTCGTTCCAGGCGGTGACGAAGGAGAACATCAGCGTCGCCACCAGGCCGGGCGCGAGCAGCGGCAGGACCACGCTGACGAGCGTGCGCAGCCGGCCCGCGCCGTCCATCGCCGCGGCCTCCTCCAGGGAGCGCGGCACCGACTTGACGTAGCCCTGGAGCATCCACAGCGAGAAGGGGAGGTTCCAGACGACGTACACGATGATCAGGCCGGCGAGGCTGTCGATCATGCGCAGGTTCTTCAGCACCAGGAACAGCGGGATGATCACCAGCACGAACGGGAACATCTGGCTCACCAGGATCCAGACGGTGCCGGCCTGGCTGACGCGCGTCCTGTAGCGGACCATCACATACGCGGCGGGCACGGCGATCGACACCGAGATCACCGAGGCGCTGACCGCCACGATCAGGCTGTTGAGCGCCGAGTGGAGCAGTGGCTGCGCCTCGAACGCGGCGCGGTAGTTGCCGAGACCGGGGTCGACCGGCAGCCACGTCGGATTGATCGAGCCCAGCTCCTGGGGCGACTTGAAGGACGTGGACACCAGCCAGAGGAGCGGGAAGGCCAGGAAGACCAGAAAGCCCAGCAGCGCCAGATACTGGCCGGCGCGGCCCGCGGCGCGCAGGGCACGGACCTTGGGCAGGGCGGATGTCGCGCTCATGCCGCGTCCTCCTTCAGCTTCTTGCGCAGGAACAGGGTGAGGAGGACCGCGATCACGGCGACCATGAGCAGGCCCATCGCGGCCGCGTAGCCGAACTGGCCGTATTTGAAAGCCTCTTCGTACGCGAAGAGCATCGGAAGCCGGGTCTGCCCGCCCGGACCGCCCTGCGTGAGGACGTACACCAGGCCGAAGGAATTGAAGTTCCAGATGAAGTTCAGGGACGTGATCGCGAGGACGACCGGCTTGAGCGCGGGCCAGGTGACCGTGGTGAAGCGGCGCCACAGTCCGGCGCCGTCCAACTGGGCGGCCTCACGCAGCTCGTGGGGAACGTTCTGCAGACCGGCCAGGAGCACGACCGTGGTCTGCGGCATGCCCGCCCATACGCCGACGGCGATGACCGCGGGCAGCGCGTAGGAGAGGTCGGCGAGCCAGTCGACGTTCTCGCCGAGAAGACCGAGCTGGGTGAGCGTCTTGTTCAGGACACCCGCGTCGGAGTGGTACACCAGCCGCCACATGATGCCCACGACGACCTCGGGCATGGCCCACGGTACGAGCGCCAGCGTCCGGGCCAGCCAGCGGAAACGCAGATTCTGGTTGAGCAGCAGCGCGAGGCCCATGGCCAGCGCGAACTGCAACGCCGTGACGCACACCGCCCAGAGGAGACCGATACGGAAGGACTCCCAGAACAGCGAGTCATGGCGCAGGTCGAGGAGGTTGTCGAGTCCGACGAACTGGGTGGCCGCCGTGCGTCCCGCCTGCGCGTCGGTGAACGCGAGCGAGACGCCGTACAGGAGCGGGCCCACACTGAGCACCAGGATCGGGATGAGCGCGGGTAGGAGCAGGAACCAGGCGCCCCGGTCCAGGCCGAGGGCCTGTCTGCGCTGGGCGTGGGTGCGGGGCGGTGGGGTGCCTCGGCTGCCCGGGACGGCCTTGGCCCGGGAGGCGGTGAGACTCATGGGGACCTCGTCCTCTAGCTGTTGACCGCCGTCGGCGCGGTGGAGGCGCGGACGACGAGGCGGGGAGGGGCGGTGGTGGTGCGGGGAGTCGGGGGGCGCGTGCCGTCAGCTGTGCCGAGGCGCTCCAGAAGGAGTTCGGCCGCGTGCCGGCCGCGCTCGGTGGAGCCCAGGTCGACGCTGGTCAGCGGGGGCCAGCCGGCCTGCGCGAGGAGGCTGTCGTCCATCCCGGCGACGGCGACGTCCTCGGGGATGCGCAGGCCCCTGGAGTGCAGGGCGCGGGCGACGCCGAGCGCCAGCTGGTCGTTGGCGCAGAACACGGCGTCGGGCCGGGAGTCATCGTCGGTCAGCAGCCGCTCGGCGGCCTCGGCGCCCGAGTCGATGCCGAAGTCGGTGTGTACGACCAGCGAGTCGTCGTATACGAGGCCGCACTCCGCCATGGCGGTGCGGAACCCCTTGTCGCGGTTGCGGCCGGGAACCGTATCGGGAGGGCCGTTGACGAAGGCGATACGGCGCCGGCCGGTCTCGTGCAGATGCCGTACGGCCAGGGCGGCGCCCGCGACGGAGTCGGCGCGCACGCTGTCCACGGGCACGTCGTCGGGCAGCGAACCGATGACGACCACCGGTCCGGCCGCGGTGCGCAGCGCCTCGACGTGCTCGTCCGTGATCCGGATGGGGCAGATGATGAGGCCGTCGCTGGTGCGGTCGCCCAGGCTGTGCAGTACGGCGAGTTCATCGTCGACCACGGCGTCGGTGGAGTGCAGCAGCAGCCGGTAACCCGCCGCCTTGGTGACGGACTGGATGGCGCGGACCATCGCGACGTACACCGGGTTACCGATGTCCGGCATGGCGAACGTCAACTGCCGTGTTCTGCCGTCCTTGAGGGAACGGGCCACCGCGTTGGGTACGTAGCCCAGTTCGGCCGCGGCCCGCTCCACCCTCTCGACGGTGTCCCGGCGGGCGCCGAGTCCGTTGAGCACCCGGGACACCGAGGCGATGGACACCTCGGCGCGTTCGGCGATCGACACGATGGTCGGCTGACCGCCGCTCTGTGTCCTCGGCATCGATGTGGCCCCCCGCGTCGTCAACTTCCCGGCTTCTGTAAACGTTTCCGGCAGCTGGAAACGTTTACAGATATTGCTGCGAGGTGTCCTGACCGTCAATAGCCGGTAAATGTGACGCATCTCATGATGCTGCGTCATGGTCACGCCCCGGGGCGGACGCGGGCTCCGGCCCGTGTCCGCCCCCGCGCAACACCGTTGCGCATCTGGCCGCTTGAGTCCTCGCCGCTTGAGTCCTGGCTACGCGAGGCTGGGCTACTTGAGGTACGGCCCGGTGGCGCCGATCTTCCCCGCCCCGTTGAGCACGTACACCCGCGCGTTCCCCTTGCCCGGCGCCGCCACGGTCAGGGTCCCGTTGGAGACCGTTCGCACGTCACCGGTGACGGCGTCCGTGTACGTGCCGTTGGGGATACCGGAGTACGTGGCGCCGTCGGTGACCGTGACGAGTGCGAAACTGTCCGTCGAGCCGTTGGTATAGCGGCGCTTGAAGGCCATGCTGCCGGAGATGCCCTCCGTCGAGTACTGGCCCATCTGCAGCGCGGGCACCGCCCGGCGTATCTCGTTGAGCCGTTGCAGATGTCTGACCAGGGGCTGGTCGAGGGTGGTGGCGACCTGCCCGCTCGCCGACTCGACCTTGCCGAAGTCCGATGCCTTCACGGTTCCCGCGAGATGGTCACCGAAGTACGCGCGCCCGGTGGTGGCCAGCGGGCAGGACGGGCCGCAGTCGATCCGCTTTCCCTTCTGGAACTCGATCTCCGATCCGTAGTAGAGGGTGGGGATGCCGCGGAACGTCCACATCAGGGACATGTTCTCCGCCCACGCGTCCGTTCCGCCCGCGTACCGTTGACTGCTCTTGTTCGGCCCGTAGTCGTGGCTGTCGACGTACACGACGTTGTAGGTCGCGTCGTTGGTGGAGTCGTCGGAGTCCTTGCCGTTGTGGTACGCGTTGGGGGCGTCGCCGAAGTTCATGTGCATGCGCATGTCGATGATGTGCATGCCGGAGAAGCGGCTGCGATCCGGTGCGTGGTACGTGTTTCCGTTCGCACCGGTCAGGAAGGCGTTGTCCGAGGTGGGCTGGTTTCCGGTGCCGAGCAGCTGCTCGTAGTCGTACTGCTCGATCGCCGCCTTCTCGTCGTCCGCGGCGTACTCCTTGCGCTCTTTCCAGGTGTAGAACTGCGCCGAGTGGTTCACCGAGCCACGGTTCCACTTGTCGTTGACGAACGCCGCGACCTCTCCGAACACGAAGAAGTTCTGGGCCGCGGTCGCGCCGAACTTGCTCGTGACACGCTCCTGAATGGCGGGCAGGAAGCGGCGGTTCCAGGTGACGCGCGGGATGTGTACGGCCGTGTCCACCCGGAAGCCGTCGACACCCATGTCGATGTACTTGTTGTAGGCGCCGATCAGGTAGTTCTGTACGGGCGCCGACTCGGTGTTGAAGTCCGCGAGGTCCTCGTGCAGCCAGCAGGAACGCGCGTCCTCGCCCTCCCAGTTGCCGATCCAGCAGTTGTGGTAGTACGCCTTGGGGAACATGCCGGAGGTCGGGTTCGGCCACTGGCAGTTGTAGAGCGTGTAGCCCTCGGGGCTGGAACCGCCCGTGGGCTTGCCCCAGTTGAGACAGGTGTTGCCGGCGGGCTCCGTGGTGGACCAGAGATCGCCGTTGTAGTACGACTTCCCCGACTTCGGGTCGACGGTCAGCCCATCGTATGCGAATCCCTCGTTCTTCTCGTCGTAGTACCAGCTCCACTGGGAGTCGCGGACGCCGTAGACGGTCGGTGTGAACAACCCCTTGGCGCCCCAGCGCGAGGAGTGGTTGTAGACGACGTCCTGGTAGATCTTCATGCCTTTGGCGTGGGCGGCGTTGATCAGGTCCTGGTACGAGGCGCCGTCGGACTCCAGCCGTCGGTCGACCTTGTAGAAGTCGTAACCGTGGTAGCCGTGGTAGTCGTAGTCGGAGCGGTTGAGCACCACGGGGGTGATCCAGACGGCCGAGAAGCCCAGCCCCTTGATGTAGTCGAGCCGGTCGACCAGACCCTTGAAGTCGCCCCGGAACATGGGGTCGTTGTTGGCGGCGTTGCCGGACGCGGTGTGCTGGCTGCCGCCGCGGTTGTTGGAGCTGTCACCGTCGTTGAACCGGGCGGTGAGCACGAAGTAGATCGGGTCCTTGCGCGGATCGGTACCGAGGGGTGTGCCCGCCGCCGGACCGGGCGGTTTCACACCGGTGGTGGCCTGGACGGGGGCCGAGGCCGCGGAGGTGTTTCCGGCCGCGTCCACGGCCTTCACCGTGTAGGTGTAGGTGGTCGTCTCCTCCAGACCGCTGTCGGAGTGGACGGTGGAACCGACATCGGTCACCACCGTTCCTTTGGTGCCACCGACGCGGGTGACCTGGTACGCGGTCACGCCGTTGTTGTCGGTGGACGGTTCCCAGGAGACGACGACGGATACGCCGGTGGCGCTCGCGGTCACCTTCGCGGGCACGCTGGGGGCCTCGGTGTCCGGCGGTTGCGCCGCGCACGGGTCACCGGCGTCCCTGGTGACGGTCCTGTTGCTGACGGTGGTCCGGCCGGTGGTCAGCGCGTAGTTGGCGCCGTTGTTGTTGTCCCACGTTCCGTTGCCGTTGTTGAAGGTGGCCTGCCAGCCGGTCGCGGTGCCCAGGTCGACGGTCTTCCTGACCCAGCCGGTGCAGGCGCTCTCCATGGCGGTGCCGGGCACGGCGGTCCATGATCCGCCCGTGGGTGCCCAATGCAGGTTGTACGCGAACCAGTTGAGGGCGGACGTGGCGTAGTAGACGGTGGCGCTGTTGCCGGTGGGGGTTTCGCCACCGGCGCACGGGTCGCTGTGGGCGATGACCCCGTCCTTGACCGTGAGGGCGCCGGTGCCCAGTGCGTAGTCGGCGCCGTTGTTGTTGTCCCAGGTGCCGCTGCCGTTGTTGAACGTGGCCCGGAGCCCTTCGGCGGAGCCGAGGTCGACCGTCTGCTTCACCCAGTCCGTGCACGCCGGTTCCATCCGCACCCCGGGGACCGTTGTCCACGGTCCGCCGTCCGGGGCGTAATGCAGATACGTGCTGGGCCAGTTCTTGGTCTTGGTGTAGTAGAAGACCGTGGCGGTGTTGGCCACCGCGGCGACCGGCGCGACGACCGGTTCCGGGGTATTGACGGCCCGCTCCGATGCCGGCGGTGCGCCGGGCACCGCCGAGAGGAGCCCCAGCAGACCGGCTGCCGCCACAAGTGCCGTGAGGGAACGCCGCGTCACGCGGCGGAGGTTGCGTCTCATGCGCGTCTCCCAAGGCGAGGTCGCCGTCCTGGACGGCGGTGACCTCTCGCAAGAAGTTCCTGGAACTTGCCGTAATTTCTTGCAGAGTTGCCCCACGGAAGCTACCGGCACATGACAAGGGCGTAAAGGGGCCCCGCGCCGTCGCCGTTCCGGCGAGCCGTCGAAGCGGGTGGGCATTCCAGCGCCATGGCCGGGGTCTGTGCCCCGGCCATGGCGGCTGTCCGCGCCCTACGGTCAGGAGGCGTGGTTGTCGGCGGGAGTGACCGAGGCGTGGTTGTCGGCGGGAGTGACGGACGCGTGGTTGTCGGGCGGAGCGACGGACGCGTGGTTGTCCGCGACGGCGGTTCCGGTGAACGCGCCGACGAGTGCGGTCGCCGCCGCGAGGCTGACCGCGGCTTTCTTCCAACTGTTCATATCGAGTAGTCCTTCGGACCGGGCGCCGAAGCGCGGTGGCTTGTCTCCTTCCAGGGTTCTCGGTCACAGACCGGGCGTCCTTGGCACTGCGTGCACACGTCTAGACGATGCGTCTCCAACGAGCTGCCGCCCGCACTCGGACGTTCTCTCTCCCGGCGCTCTCGTCCCGCCGTTCACGCCAGGGCTCAGGCGGCGGACTTCTCCGGCTCGGGGGCCGAGGGCGACTTGTCCGGACCGGTGGCGACGTGGCGTACGGCCGGGATGACGGCCGCGATCGCCGCGGAGACCACCGCGATGCCGCAGCCGATCAGCAGGCCGGTACGGAAGCCGCTCTCGGATGTGATGCTCTGGCCGCCGAAGCTGGTCGTCATCTGGGAGAGGACCAGCCCGATCACAGCGGCGCCGACCGAGGTGCCCAGAGAACGCATGAGTGTGTTGAAACTGTTCGCGGCGGCGGTCTCCGAGAGCGGGACGGAGCTCATGATGAGCGCCGGCATCGAGCCGTAAGCGAGCCCCACACCGCTGTTGATCACCATGATGGCCAGCATGATTCCCCACGCGGACCCCATCAGCGCGAGTGACAGCCCGTAGCCTCCGGCGATGACCAGGACTCCGCTGAGCAGGGTGACCTTCGGGCCGCAGGCGTTGGTCAGCTTGCCGCCGAGCGGGGAGACGATCATCATCATCACGCCACCGGGCGCCATCCACAGGCCGGACGCGAGGATCGACTGCCCCAGGCCGTAACCGGTGGCCTCGGGGAACTGCAGCAGCTGCGGCATCACCAGCATCCCGGCGTACATCGCGAAACCGACGAAGACCGAGGCGATGTTGGTGAGCAGCACCCGGGGACGGGCCGTGGTGCGCAGGTCGACCAGCGGGTCGGCCGTACGCAGTTCCCACGCGCCCCAGGCGGGCAGCAGCACGACGGCGGCGGCGAACAGGCCGAGTGTGGTGCCCGAACCCCAGCCCCAGTCGGCCCCCTTGGAGATCGCGAGCAGCAGACAGACCAGGCCGGCACCGAGGCCGAGCGCGCCGGGCGCGTCGAAACGCTGCCCCTTGGCGGCGGCCGGCACGCCCGGGATCAGAAACCAGATCAGTGCGGCGATCACCGTGGCGAGTACGGCGGATCCCCAGAAGAGCACCCGCCAGTTCGCGTACTGGGCGACCGCCGCGGCGATCGGCAGGCCGAGTCCGCCGCCGATCCCCATGGAGGCGCTCACCAGCGCGATGGACGAGCTGAGCTTCTCCGTCGGAACGACATCCCGCAGCAGGGCGATGCCCAGCGGCACCATGCCCATCCCCATGCCCTGCAGGCCGCGCCCGATGATCATGGGGATGACGGACGAGGAAAGGGCGCACACGACCGAGCCCGCGATCAGCGGCACCGAGCACGCAAGGAGCATACGGCGCTTGCCGACCAGGTCGCCCAGCCGGCCGACGACTGGCACGCAGACGGCTGCCACGAGGAGGGTGGTGGTGATCACCCAGGTGGCGTTCGACGGCGTGGTGTGCAGAATCCGCGGCAGCTCCGCGATGAGCGGTGTGACCAGTGTCTGCATGATCGCCGCCGTGGTACCGGCGAGCGCCAGCGTGGCGACCACGCCACCCGCGCGGGATGCGTGCTGTGGGGCGTCCATCAGGGGACTCCTATGACTGTGCAACTGACTGGGTGTCCGGAAAGAGCTTGTGCATCATACATATGATGTGCAACAACCACTTTACGTGCAGGATTCATGCGCGTGAGGATGGAGTGCGGGCCGTCCGGACGCGGGTGCGACAATGACCGGCGAGAGAGGCAGGAGGCGACATACGCATGGTCGGGGCCACGCATGAGGTCGAGTACGAGCAGATGCTGCTCAGCCGCCACACGTTCTTGAACCAGAGGGGCGGACGGCGCAAGGACGCCCTTCTGGACCGCAGCGCCTACATCCTGCTCAGCCGCATCCGTATGCAGGGGCCGATGTCGATCGGCGAACTCAGCGACGCCTTCGGGCTCGACGCCTCCACCCTGAACCGGCAGACGGCCGCGACGGTACGCGCCGGACTCGCGGAGCGCATCCCGGATCCCGACGGAGGCATGGCCCGTAAGTTCCGCATCACGCCGGAGGGCGCACGCGTACTCGACGAGGAACGGGAGGGCATCGTCCGCTCGTTGGACCGGGTGATGGCTGACTGGCCGGAGGACGACATCGCCGCCTTCGCCGCCTATCTGAAGCGCTTCAACACCGACATCGAACGGCTCGGCGGCAGGCCCTGGCCCCGCGGGTAGCCGAGCGGACCTCCGGGCCGACGTGGCGTCAGCCCTCTGTCAGCACCGTCCGGATCACATGCCGCGCGTTGTCCGCCATCGCCGGGTTCGTCTTCCGGTAGTACGGCAGCGCGGTCACCGCCTGTGACAGCGTCCGTCCCCGGCCGCGGCGCCAGGTCGCGTCGTCCACGCCGAGTGCCGTGCGGAAGACTTCCCTGGCATCGCCAGGCAGCAGATTCCACGCCGGGAACAGATCGCAGGCCGGATCGCCCACCCCCGTGCACCCGAAGTCGATCACCGAGGTCAGCCTGCCACCGTCGACCAGCAGATTGCCCGGCATCAGATCGGCGTGCAGCCACACCGGCGGCGCATCCCAGCCCGGGGCACGCAGCGCGTCCTCCCATACGGCGGTCACGGCATCGCAGTCGACGCCCTCCTGCGGGATCGCGCGCAGTTTCCCGATCGCCGCCCGGGTCGACGCGTCGAGCGAGGCGACGGGGCCGCCGCGGTAGGCCACCGGGGCTTCCGGAAGGGTGATGCTCCGCATCGTCGCCACGAATCCGGCCAGATCCTCGGCCAGCGGTACGGGCTCGCTCAGCGCACCTGCCACGGGGTTTTCGCCGGCCAGCCACCGGTACACCGACCACGGCCATGGATACCCCTCGGCGGGCTTCCCGGCCCCGAGCACCTCGGGGATGGGCATGGGCAGCAGAGGCGCGAGGCGGGGCAGCCATTCCCGCTCCATCAACACGTCCTCGGCCCCGCCCTTCACCAGCGGCAGCCGTACGACCATGTCGTCGCCCAGCCGGTACATGGCGTTGATCGTGCCGCCGGACGGAAACCGCTCCACCGCCAGCCCTGCCCACCGCGGGAACTGGCCGACGATGAGCCGCCGTACGAGGTCGTTGTCGATGACGTGTTCGTCGGAATGCATCCGCCCTGTGCTCATGGGGTGCCATCCGACCGCCGGAGACCGGTGGGCGTCAAGCTTTTTCGGGCATCGCCCGCAGGGGCATAGCGAGCGATAGTGTGCCGAACAAGGTGGGACCGCACCACCAACACAGCGATCAGATAAGGGGGTTGTTCTGCTATGAAACCGCCCAGACACAGCGGCTTACGCGGAACGTTCGCCGTCCTCGTGGCCGCGCTCGCCGTCATCCTCGGCCTGGCCGCCCAGGCCGGCACGGCTCAGGCGGACGGCACGGCTCAAGGGGACAGCACGGCTCAGGCCGCCGGTACGGGCCTGAGCGGCCTGACGTTCGCGTCGGCCAACGGTGGCCGGAACCTGGACGTGCAGAACGGCAACACCGGGGACGGAGTCTTCATCGTCACCAACTCCGCGCCGGGCTACCACCAGAAGTGGAACGCCACCACGCAGGCCGACGGGTCGTTCACGCTCGTCAACGGCACCACGGGCAAGTGTGTCGAAGCCGCCTATCCGCTCCGGCAGCGGTCCTGCTCCGGATCGTCGGGCCAGCGCTGGTACTTCCAGCCCGTGAACGGCACCACCGACACATTCATGATCCGCAACGCCGGTGACAACAAGTGTATCGATGTCGTCCTGGCGGCCCAGTACGACGACGCCTGGACCCAGACCTACGGCTGCAACGGCAGCAAGGCGCAGCAGTGGAAGATCCCCTCGTCGGCGGCCGGTGACGCGTTGAAGGCCGCGGTGGACTACGCGTCGAAGCGCTGCCAGAAGGACGCGGCGACCTGCTCGTGGACGAAGGGTTCCCAGGCCCCGGCTGAGCCGCTGCCGAAGCAGTGCATCTCTCCCGTCTGGTACAACGGCACCGAGGCGCCGGTGCCGTGGACGTTCTCACTCAACACCTCCACCGGCTGGTCGAGTCAGCTCGGTGTGTCCTTCACCTCGGGCCTCGGTACGGGAGTCGCGAGCCCTGTCCAGACCAGCGTCAGCCTCACCATCTCCGGCCAGGTCAGCTACGACCTGCGGCAGGATCTCGGCAACAGCCTGATGATCACCGTGCCGTCCCGTCACTACGGATGGGTGGCACTGTCGGAGCTGGCGACGAAGGTGACCGGTGAGTGGACCTTCGACGCGAACGGCTTCCCGTGGAAGGCGAACGACACCGTCACCGTCCCCCTGAAGAGCGACGACCAGGGCCGGTCCAGCATCTATCTGGCACAGACCAGCCCGGACTTCACGTCCTGCAACAACTGAACCAGAAGGTGGGCCCCGTTGGAACCACGCGGCGTGCCGTCGCGTCTGTTGCGATCATGAGCGACAGAACCACGCGCGGGACCACGGATACGAAGCCGCGGATACGGGACGCCGCCGGATGCTTCCTCGCCGCCCTCGGCGCGACGACCGCGGCGCTCGTGTGGGCACCGCGGGCCGCCTTCAGTATTGACGGTGGATTCGAGGGCCATGCCCGCGATCTGAGCGTGCTCTTTGTCGATCTGCCGCTCATCGTGCTCGGCGGCGCTCTCGTTCCGGCTGTCTCCTGGGCGCTGACCATGAAGTGGATACATCGCCCCTGGGTGGCGGCACTCGCGGCCCTGGCCGCGCTCGCGCTCGGGGTATGGGGACTCACCGAGTGGTGGACCCCCCGCCAGCACCCGGACCCCGGCTACGGCCCCGGAATCTGACGGCGGTCACGCGCTCACGCCTCAGGTCGAGTTCGAGGATGGCCGCTCGTCCAGGCGCGGGCAGGGCGCTGAGGCAGGGCGTCCGGCCCAGGTGGGACCGTTTGAATGATCAAAACAGCGAGGGGTTACCATATGAGCACCGCCTAGCTCGAAAGATAAATCTGTGACTGTCGCTGAGGAATCGTTCACCAACTGGAAGAACCGTGAGGAGATCGCGGAGGCGATGATCCCGATCATCGGGAAGCTGCACCGGGAGCGGGACATCACCGTCCTGCTCCACAGCCGCTCCCTGGTGAACAAGTCGGTGATCAGCATCCTCAAGACGCATCGGTTCGCCCGGCAGATCGCCGGCGAGGAGCTCTCGGTCACTCAGACGCTTCCGTTCCTGCGAGCCCTCACGACGCTCGATCTCGGCCCTTCGCAGATCGACATCGGCATGCTCGCCGCGACGTACAAGGCCGACGACCGGGGCCTCTCGGAGGAAGAGTTCACCGCCGAAGCCGTCGCAGGCGCCACGGGTGACAACAAGATAGAGCGCCGCGAGCCGCGCGATGTCGTGCTCTACGGGTTCGGCCGCATCGGCCGTCTCCTCGCCCGCCTGCTCATCGAGAAGACCGGTTCCGGCAACGGCCTGCGGCTGCGTGCCATCGTCGTACGCAAGGGCGCCGGCCAGGACATCGTCAAGCGCGCCTCGCTGCTGCGCCGTGACTCCGTCCACGGCCAGTTCCAGGGCACGATCACCGTCGACGAGGCGAACAGCAAGATCATCGCCAACGGCAACGAGATCAAGGTGATCTACTCCGACGACCCGACGTCGGTGGACTACACGGCCTACGGCATCAAGAACGCCATCCTCATCGACAACACCGGCAGATGGCGTGACCGCGAGGGTCTGTCCAAGCACCTCCGCCCCGGCATCGACAAGGTCGTCCTGACCGCGCCCGGCAAGGGCGACGTCCCCAATGTCGTCCATGGCGTCAACCACACCATGATCAAGGCGGACGAGCAGATCCTGTCCTGCGCGTCCTGCACCACCAACGCGATCGTCCCGCCGCTGAAGGCGATGGCGGACGAGTACGGTGTTCTGCGCGGCCATGTGGAAACCGTCCACTCGTTCACCAACGACCAGAACCTGCTGGACAATTACCACCAGTCCGACCGCCGAGGCCGCTCGGCGCCCCTCAACATGGTCATCACCGAGACCGGTGCCGCCTCCGCCGTCGCCAAGGCGCTGCCCGACCTCAACGCAAGGATCACCGGCAGCTCGATCCGCGTTCCGGTGCCGGATGTCTCGATCGCGATCCTCAGCCTGCAACTCGCGCGTGAGACCAGCCGCGAGGAGGTCCTCGATTACCTCCGTAACGTGTCGCTGAACTCGCCGCTCAAGCGTCAGATCGACTTCATCAGCGCCCCCGACGCGGTATCCAGCGACTTCATCGGCTCGCGCCACGCCTCTATCGTGGACGCGGGTGCCACCAAGGTCGAGGGCGACAACGCGATCCTCTACCTCTGGTACGACAACGAGTTCGGCTACTCCTGCCAGGTCATCCGCGTCGTCCAGCACGTCTCCGGCGTGGAGTACCCGACGTACCCGGCCCCGGCTCAGGGCGCGGGCGCACCAGCCGATGAGCACGGCGTTCACCAGCGCGCCGAGACCGATGGCGACGAAGAGCATGGAGCTGTGGTC
>NZ_JBHTZS010000028.1:89853-92869 GCF_042790125.1 Streptomyces scopuliridis | reverse complement strand
GCCGCCCCCGCACCGCGGGGGTGGCCGCCCGTTCTCGTCGTCGTGGCGCCCGCGCTCCGATCAGCGTGAGGCCCGCGCTCCGACCGCGTCGGCGACGGACCGCGCGCCCATGGTGACCCGGGTGTAGACCCCCGGACTGTCCGCGCGCCCGCAGCCGCTCCCCCAGGACACCAGCCCGATAAGCCGTCCCTTGGCCACCAGCGGCCCGCCACTGTCCCCCTGGCACGCGTCATGCCCGCCCCGGGGATCGCCCGCACAGAGCATCGTGGAGGGCTCGTAACGGTCCCCTGAGCCTCCTCCTGGGTACGCCCGCTCGCAGCTGGAGTCCGGCAGCACCTTCACCGGAGCGGAGCGCAGCGCCTGCGCGTACGCGGCCTCGCCCGAGGTGTCGCCCCAGCCGTAGACCGCCGCGTCGGTACCCGGCGCCGCGGCCGGGTCACCCGGCTCCGCAGGCCGGATCGCGTACGTCTCGGGCAGCGGCCGGGAGAGCGTCAGTACGGCGAGGTCCGACGCGTTGGTGCGCGGCTCGTACGCCGGATCCACCTGGACGGACCGTACGGCGATCTCGCGCCCGCCCGAGGCGCGCAGCCGCTCGCGGCCCGCGATGACCAGGAGGTCCGGCACGTCCTTCGGGTCCACCCCCAGGACGTCCCTGCCCACACAGTGGGCGGCGGTCAGCACTTTCGTCGGCGCCACCACCACGCCACCGCAGAACTGGCCCGCACGCGTACCCCCGAAGCGGTCACGGCTGGACAGGGCCACGACCCATGGGCTGTCGGCGATCCGCACCGCCTGACCGCCGACGATCACCCGATCGGCGGCGGCGGGGACAGGCGCGACGAGTGGCAGCACCGCCCCCGCGGTGATCACGGCCAGTCCTCCGGTCAGCACTCGGGCGGTCAGCACTCGGGCTACGGAACGGCGCATACAGTCTCCTGACTCTCCGGTGGACTCCGATCTACCCAGAGTCATCCCACCGGTCGAGTCTCGCACCCCAGCGCGCAGCGCGAAGGCCCGGATCCTCGGTGGCATCCGGGCCTTCACTCGTGCTTCGCGCGCCCCCTGGGGCTCAGCGCCTGGACCGAGGTCCTGGTCCAGGTAGTCGCGTCCTAGTCCAGGTAGTCGCGCAGAACCTGCGAACGCGAGGGGTGGCGCAGCTTCGACATCGTCTTGGACTCGATCTGGCGGATGCGCTCACGCGTCACGCCGTAGACCTTGCCGATCTCGTCCAGCGTCTTGGGCTGGCCGTCCGTGAGGCCGAAGCGCATGGAGACCACGCCCGCCTCACGCTCGGAGAGCGTGTCGAGTACCGAGTGCAGCTGCTCCTGGAGGAGCGTGAAGCTCACGGCGTCGGCGGGGACGACCGCCTCGGAGTCCTCGATGAGGTCTCCGAACTCACTGTCGCCGTCCTCACCCAGCGGAGTGTGCAGCGAGATCGGCTCACGGCCGTACTTCTGGACCTCGATGACCTTTTCGGGGGTCATGTCGAGTTCCTTGGCCAGCTCCTCCGGGGTGGGCTCGCGGCCCAGGTCCTGGAGCATCTGGCGCTGCACACGCGCGAGCTTGTTGATGACCTCGACCATGTGCACCGGGATACGGATGGTGCGGGCCTGGTCGGCCATGGCGCGGGTGATCGCCTGACGGATCCACCAGGTGGCGTACGTGGAGAACTTGTAGCCCTTGGTGTAGTCGAACTTCTCGACCGCGCGGATCAGACCGAGGTTGCCCTCCTGGATCAGGTCCAGGAAGAGCATGCCGCGCCCGGTGTAGCGCTTGGCCAGCGAGACCACCAGACGGAGGTTGGCCTCCAGCAGGTGGTTCTTGGCCCGGCGGCCGTCCTCGGCGATGATCTCCAGCTCGCGCTTGAGCTTCGGCGCGAGTTTGTCGGAGTTGGCCAGCTTGTCCTCGGCGAAGAGACCGGCCTCGATACGCTTGGCGAGCTCGACCTCCTGCTCCGCGTTGAGGAGCGGGACCTTGCCGATCTGCTTCAGATAGTCCTTGACCGGGTCGGCGGTGGCACCGGCGACGGCGACCTGCTGGGCCGGCGCGTCGTCCTCGTCGTCGTCGGAGAGTACGAAGCCCTTGTTCTCGCCCTCGGTCTCCTCCTCCTCGCCCTTGCCGCCCTGCACCTCATCGGTGGGCTCTTCGCCGTCGGCGGCCTCGTCGGAGTCCTTCTTGCCGACGGCCTTCTTGGCCGTCGTCTTCTTCGCGGCGGTCTTCTTGACCGTGGCCTTCTTGGCCACGGTCTTCTTCGCGGCCGCCTTCTTGGCAGGGGCGCCGGCCTCATCGGCCGCGGCTTCCACGATCTCTGCCGCCGGAGCCGAGGTGGCGGCCGCGACGGTCTTCGTCGTGGTCGTCTTGGCCGCGACGGTCTTGGTGGCGGTGCGCTTGACCGGGCTCTTCGCTGCGACGCTCTTGCGGGTGCGCTTCGGCGACTCCGCGGCACTGACCATCAGCGTCACACCCTCTTCCTCGAGGATCTGGTTGAGGCTGCGCAGAACATTCTTCCACTGGGTTGGCGGAATCTGGTCGGCCTCGAAGGCCCGACGCACGTCATCGCCGGCGATCTGCCCATCAGCCTTTCCCCGCTCGATGAGCGCCATCACAGACTCGGACTCGGCGATCTCCGGCGGGAGCGTACGGGATGTGCTGGCCGACACGAACAACCTCTCGGAACGATGGAAACGGCTTCCGGCCCCGCCCAGGATCGGACCGGAGCCGACGACCGTCGGCTGGGGATGTGCCGACGGCGCGGGCTTGGACCTCAGAGGCGAATACAGCGCCACGCGTGGCGGACGTATTCCCTCCTCGGCTGTCACCTCTTAGGTCATCGCGCTGTCTCCAGGAGTGTTACGCCCATTCCACGTGGCCCGAGTCACACTCCATTTGCGACAAAATGACCAGAAGGGGGATTTAAGGCCCCACAATCGCGGGGGGGGGGGCCCCCGGGGGGGCCCCGGCCCCGCGGCGTTGTACGGGGTACCGGGGGCCCGGACGGGACGCGTCAGAGCGTCTG
>NZ_JBHTZS010000028.1:0-89843 GCF_042790125.1 Streptomyces scopuliridis | reverse complement strand
TCTGTACTCCTGTTGTTTACCGCCATTCCCCGGTGCCCTTACAAAAAATAAATTTGCAAAAAATTCACCTTAGGGGTTTTTTACCCCCCCAAAAGGGGGTCGCCGCCCCCCGGGGGCCCGCCGACACACGATGCGTACATCCCCGTACGCCCGGCCTTCGGCGGCGTTCAGTGCTCGCGCGGCGCCGGAACGACACGCTCCACTTCAGGCTGCACGGTGAGCAGTTGACGCATGGCCGATTCGGCGGCGTGGGCGTCTCCGGTGGCGAGGGCGTCGACGATCCGCGCGTGATGGGAGAGCGACGCCTCGGTGGGCCGGTCGCATCCGGTGACCGGGCCGCCGGAGACCTGGAGGGCCGCCGAGACGATCCCCGAGAGGTGCTCCAGCATGCGGTTGCCGGCGAGCTGGATCAGCAGGGAGTGATATTCGGCGTCCGCACGCGAAAAAGTGATCGAATCACTCTGCGCGAGGGCGTGGCTCATGATCCCCACCATGTCGGAGAGCCGCTGCTGGACATCCGCCCGGCCATGGCCGGCCGCCAGCCGTGCGGCGAGCGGCTCGATCGTCCAGCGCAGCTCACTCAGCTCGCGGCGCTGGTCGTCGCGCTGCGGCCCGAAAGCGCGCCATTCGATGATGTCGGGGTCGAGCAGATTCCAGTCGCTCACCGGACGGACACGGGTACCGACATTGGGCCGGGCGCTCACCAGGCCCTTGGCCTCCAGCACGCGCAGCGACTCCCGCACCACCGTGCGGGAGACCTCGAAGCGCTGGCCGATCTCCTCGGGTACGAGCGGCCGGTCGGCGCCCAGATCACCGGAGACGATCATCTGGCCGAGCTGCTGGACGAGTTGGCCGTGCAGCCCGCGGCCGCGGCTGCTCGTCGTACGTCGTCCCACCCGGCCCAAGTCGGTGTCGGCGCCGTCCCAGACGGGGGCGGCGACACGGTCGGCGCCGGGCGCCTCAGCGAAGGGGTAGCGGTCGAGTTCACCCGGCTCGGCGAGGCCGGACTCGACGGAACGGGCGGCGGTCATCATGGTGTGCGCAAGGGTACTCACGCATCCTTTGTCGGCGTTGCTTCCGCGACCCTTGAGGTCTTTGGTGAAAAGCACACGAAAGGGTGATCGGCGCTCACCCCTCGATTGACGCCTTATCGGAAAGAAGCGGGCGTTATCAGGGGAGTTGCGAACACCGGGGAACGGTCCGGTCGTTCCATGGTCACCAACGGGCCCTACGGCGAAGGCCGGTGAGCAGATATGCGCAGAGGAGGGCCGAGAGCGACAACACCAGGGCCGCGGCGACGGGTTGGGCGACGAGTCTGGCCGTGGCCATCAGCCAGTGGTCGGCCTGACGGGGCCAGTCCAGCCAGGCCAGCTCACGCAGCCGGCCCGGGAGTCCGGCGACCGAACGCGTGGACGGACCGGCCAGCGCCCGCTGGACCAGCGGTACGACCAGGGTCGGTACGGCGACGACCACGGTCACCCCCGCCGCCGTGACCCGGAAGACCCCGGCCCCCAGCAGTCCCGCCCAGGCGCAGCCGACGGTCAGTCCGGCCCAACCGGCGCTCAGCGCGAACCAGTTGCCGGGCACCGGCACGGCGTCGGCGCCGTACACCAGGCGCAGCGCCCCGGCGTCGGCGGCGACGGTCAGGAACGCGAGCGCGAGGGCCGCCGCCGCTGTCACGACCAGCTTGGCGGCCAGCAGGCCGAGACGGCGCGGGACGGTGCCCCGCGCACCGGCGAGCGCCGGGTAACGGAACTCGTCGCCGAACGAGTACGCCCCGAGCACCCCCGCGCCGAGGGCCGCCGGCGGCAGGGGCAGGATCGCGGGCCAGGCGGCGAGCAGACCGGCGAGCGGGGTCCGTCCGGTGCGGGCGAGCAGCACGGCGAGGGCCACGGACGCGACGAGGACGACGACGGCGATCAGTGTGGTGGTGCGGATCCCGAACATACGGCGGAGTTCGTAGCGCAGCGGCCGGAGAGGGCTGCGTACCGGCCCGGACGAGAGCGGCTCCGGGAGCGGACCGCGGTCGTGGTCCGGAGGGGGGCCGTCCTCGTAGCCGTAGGAGTAGTCGGGGTCAGGGGCGGGGCGGTCATAGGCGGGCGCGGGTACGGGCACGGGCGCGGGCGCGGAGACCGGCGCGGGACCCGTGTCGCCGAACTCGTCGGCGAGCTGATGGACGAGGACGCCGTTGCGGAAGGCGGTCTCACCGATCTCCGGGCAGCTGCTGCCATAGACGGTGAGCACACTGCCCACCCCGGGATCGGAGACCACTTCGACGGAGCGCCGGCCCGCCCGGGCCTCGCGGGTCAGCGCGTCGGCGAGACGGGCGGCGTGCGGAGTCCTGACGGCGACGCGGGGACGCAGCCGCGTGCGGGCGAAGGAGACCACGTCCTGGTCGGCGACGAGCCGGCCCTCGTCGATCGTGACGACGTGATCGGCGGTGCGCGCGGCCTCCTTGGCGTCCTGTGTGGTGTAGAGAACGGTGCCGCCGTGGTCGGCGTGCGCGCGCAGCAGCCCGAACAGCCAGCCGCTCTCGCGGGGTGACAGATCGGCGGACGGCGCGTCGAGCAACAGCGTGTGCGGATCCCCCAACAGCGCGGAGGCGAGCCCGAGTCTGCGGTCCATGCCGAGCGAGAGCGAGCCGAGCCGTTCGTCGCGCAGACCGCCCAGCCCGACGACATCGAGGAGTTCGTCGGCGCGCGACGCGGGCACTCCGGCCGCGGCGCAGAGCATCCGGAGCTGGCCCTTGACGGAGCGCGCGGGGTGGCCCGGCACATCGCCGAAGAGCACCCCGATCTCGCGGGCGGGATGGACGATGCGGTGGAGGGGGCGACCGCGGAAGTAGGTGACTCCGCGACCTGGTTCGAGTTCGAGCATCAGCCGGAGCGCGGTGGTCTTGCCCGCGCCGGGGGCGCCGAGAAGCGCCGTGACGGTGCCGGACCGCGCCTCGAAGGTCAGATCGTCCACGGCGGGCGGGAGGTCTCGACGGGGGTTGCTGGTCAGTCCGATGGCCTGGAGCATCGCTTCTCTCGCGGGGAGGTGAGACCGCTCGGCGGCAGGGTGGGTACCGCAGCAAGATAACGCGACATGTCCGACTTGTGGCGCAGGGTGGCGTCCCCGGGTGTCAGACGTCCGGCACGCGGCCGTCCACACGCGGCCCCGTCAGACCTCCGGGCGCAGCATCGGCGGGTTGAGTACGGTCGCCCCGCCGGCCCGGAACAACTGGGCGGGCCTGCCGCCCTGCCGGGTGGTGGTCCCGCCCGACGGGACGAGGAATCCCGGGGTACCGGTCACCTTGCGGTGGAAGTTGCGCGGATCGAGCACCACGCCCCACACCGCCTCGTACACCCGGCGCAGCTCACCGACGGTGAACTCGGACGGGCAGAACGCGGTGGCGAGCGAGGAGTATTCGATCTTGGAGCGGGCCCGTTCCACCCCGTCCGCGAGGATCCGGGCGTGGTCGAAGGCGAGTTGGGCGGGCTGTTCGTCCTCGCGGGCGAAACCGCCCTCCTGGTTGAGCAACGCGTCCACCGGGGCCCAGCGGGCGCTGTTGGCGTCGCCTCCCGCGCGGGGCGCGGGAAGGTCGGGCGAGAGCGCCAGATGGGCCACGCTGACCACCCGCATACGGGGATCGCGCCCGGGATCCCCGTAGGTGGCGAGCTGTTCGAGATGGGCCGCGTTCCCGGGCGCCGGGGAGACCGGGTCGTGCGCGCACAGGCCGGTCTCCTCGGTGAGTTCACGCGCCGCCGCCTCGGCGAGATCCTCGTCCGCCCTGACGAAACCGCCCGGCAGCGCCCACCGGCCCTGGAACGGTGGCTCCCCGCGCCGCACCACCAGCGCGCAGAGCGCGTGGCGGCGCACGGTGAGCACGACCAGGTCGACGGTGACAGCGAACGCGGGGAAGGCCGACGGGTCGTAGGGCGACATGCCGCGATCATAGTCGTCTGCCTGACGATAAACACTCCTTCCGTCCTTCGCGCTACCTACTTCTTCGCCATCTTCATGATCTTCACGTCCCCGGCCCCGGCCCCGGCGCCCGCCCGGCTCAGACCCCCAGTTGAAGGCCGGGCGCCGCCTCCTCGACCATGCCGAGCCCGAGCGCGCTGACCCGTACGGAGAAGGGCTCCTCCGCCACCCGCAACCCGGTGAGCTGTACCGCCCCGAGCGGGGCGCCGCGGACCGGGCGCAACGCGACGGTGCGCGCGGGCGCGTCCGGCCGGATACCGGCGAGCGCTGTGAGCAACTGGATCCCGGCCGCCGCGGCCACAGCCGCAGGACGGCACGCCGCGGGGTGCGGTACGGGAGCACCGCCCGCGGTGCGCCGCTGCCCCGCGAACATCTCGGGGAGCCGGTGTCCGAACGCCTGCGCCGCGTCCAGCACGCCCCGGAGCAGGGAACCCGCCTCCTCCTCGTATCCGGCCGCGATCAGGCCCCCGATCGCGACGGCTGACTCATGGATCCGTACCGCCCCCGCGCGGTGGCCGAACGGATTGTGTCCGGGCTCCTTGCACCCGAGGCCGCGCAGCCCCCACCCCGAGTCGAGGTCCGCCCCCGTGAGCATGGCGACCAGCCGCTCGGTCTCCGCCGCGTCCAGCAGTCCCGGGGCCTGCTTCCCTCCGCCGAGCAGACCCGTGTCCAGGAGATGGGCGGTGCTGGCACTCGCGTGGGGAACCAGTCTGCCGTCGGAACACCGCGCCGCGGCCGGGCGACCGTCGGTGGACTCGTCGGCGCAGAACGTCCGCCGGAACCGCTGCCGCAGCGCGCCCGCCCACTCCCGCCAGCCGTCGGCCCCCGGCCGGCCACAGGCCTCCAGCAGATCGGCCCCGAGCAGCGCGGCGCGGTGTGCGTGGGCCTGGGTCTCGACGCGCCGGGGCCCGGTGGGGCCCGGCTCCCCCAGCAGTCCGTCGGCCCCGAGGGCGGTGCGCAGCCATCGCAGACAGCGCTCCGCCGTGGGGAGCAACTCGGCGAGGTCGCCCTCGGGAAGCCCCCAGCGGCGCGCCTCGGCGAGGACCACGGGGAAGGCGAGCGTCGCCTCAACTCCCGTACAGCTCGGGGGCAGATGCGGCCCGGCGTCCCGCAACGGTCCGGGAATGCGCCCGAAGTCGCGTCCGGGGCCGCGGAACTGCGTACGGGCGAGCGTACGCATCGTGCCTGCGGCCAGCCGCGTGCCGAGCGGAAGAGCCATCCGTACCGCCCAGAGCGCTTCCGCCGCCGGCGGCCCGCAGCGCCAGGGAACGCCCGCGGCGGGGTGGACATCCGTGGAACCGCCGGGGCCGCGCAGCAGAAGTGCCCCGAGATCGCCGAGGCTCGCGGCGAACAGCGGCCGCACCCGGGGATCGTCGCCCTCGGCGCTCGCCTCCGGCAGGGGATTGCTCGCGGTCCGGCCGGTCGGCCGCGCCGGCCGGTCCGTACGGATCCGCAACTCGATGGTGCGGGAGGCCCCGGGCGCCAGCTCCATCTCCCAGCGGAGCAGTCCTGCCGAGGCCAGCGCGTCCTGCGGGGCCGGGTCGGCGGCGACGACTGCGTGTCCGCCGTCGGCCGCGGCCCAGCGCAGTCCCGCGGCATGGACGCTCGCCGGGAGTTCGGGCCCGGCGCGGCCGACCGCGATCGCGGCCAACTGCGCCAGATCCGTCCCCAGAGTGATCTCCACCGGGAACCGGCGGACTCCGCGGGCGTAGCTGTGCACCGTGATGCGTTCGGTGCCGTCGGCGTCCCGCAGCCGCTCGACGCTGATCTCCGGATCGGGTCCGGCGTCCGCGGGCGTACGGACCACCGCGCTGAACCGCGCCCGGTCGGCGGCGACCAGCCCGCCCTGCATCGGGAGAGGGGCCCGCCCGGCGATCCGCAGCAGACAGCGGGAGAGGAGCCGGCGGCCCGACTGGTAGAAGCCTTCGAGCCCCTGGCCGGTGAGTTGGCCGTGCTCGGCCGAGACGGCGAGACACGGCAGCGCGACGCAGAGAATCGCACGGTGTACGTCGGGCAGCTCGCCATGGGGCAGGGCTCCGCTCCGTACGGCCGTGGAGGGTGCGGCACGGGACGGCGCGGCCCGCGACCACTCGCCGCTCGATGTGCCGGGGGTGTGTGAGGGAAGGGCGGTGAGGGCCATGGGTGGTCTGCTCTGCCTTCTGTGCGCTCCGGGGAGCCGCGCGGTGTACGGCGGCGCGGCTCGTACGACTTCGCCACAGAGGTGAACGGCTGCCCGGGCGGCCGGGTCACGGCTCTCATCGGCCGCTCCTGGTCCCGCGCCGACCAGTGCGCCTGGCACCCCGGCCGCGCACGGCGGGCGCACCGGACGCGGGCCCCTTGGGCGGAAGTGCCTTCCTGGGGACGGACCGGCGCACCGGACGGAGCTTGGGCCGCCCACTCGTCCCGCGCGGGCCCGGCAGCGCCCGCGCGGCGCGCTCCTCACGCAGACAGCGGCGCAACGTCTCGGGGTCGAGCCCTTCGTTGCACGCCTGATGGAGCAATCGCGCGAAGACGTACTCGGGATCGAGCCGCAGGGCGAGTCCCAGGGCGACCCGCGCGCTGGGCTCGTCACCGGTGGACCAGGCGACCCAGCCTGCCAGGGTCAGCGGGGCCGTCGCGTGCTCGGCGTACGGACCGACACAGCGCCGGGACAGCGCGCGCCAGAGCCGCAGGGCGGGCGCGGCCTCGGGCCCCTCCATCCACTCCGCGGCGCGGTCGCGGGTCTCCCTGTCCTGGAGCCCGAGGATGACGGTGGCCGCCTCCTCGTGGGTGATGAGCCGGTCGTCCTCGGCGTCCGTGCCGGCCGGACCTCCGCCCGGCGTCTCCTTCAGCCGCCCGATCAGGGCGCGCGCCAGCCGCAGTGTCTCCTCACCGACCCGTTCCCGGCTTCCGCCGCTCAGAATCCGGGGCACGAGCGCCGCGCCCGCGTCGTCCAGTGCCCGCTCCTGCTCCTCCGCTGCCGGCGTACGCCAGGGTTCCAGGCGGGCTTCCATCTCCCGCAGCGATCCCCGTACCTGGACACCGGCGTACGCGGCGGCCGCGGCCATCACCGACGTACCGGGCAGGGCCAGCCCGGTCCCCTCGGGCGGACAGCAGCGGACATCCGGGCAGCAGTAGGACCAGAAGCGTCCGTCGGAGATGCAGAGCGCCTCGTGCACGGGGACGTCGAGGCTTCCGCAGGCGGTGCGCAGCCGTTGTGCGAGGGGGCGCAGCCGCTCCATCACCTGCCGGCCCGTCTCCCCCGCGCGCGGGTCCTGGCAGAGGAAGACGACGATTCCCTCGGGACGGCCGCCACGCCGCTCGCTGCCCTCGATCAGGCACTCGGCGAGCTGATCGGCCACCGGCGGCCATTCCTTCGGCGAGCGCGGGATGCCGAGCCTGAGCCGCCCGCCGAAGCGGCCCCGCTCGCCCTGGAGCGCGACCATCACAATGGAATCGGTGGGGTGGAATCCGAGCAAGTACGGGAGAGCGTCGGCGAGTTCCGCGGGACTGCGCAGGGTGATCTGCTGCTCGTCGGCGGGTCCGGTCGGTTCGTGGTGCTTGTTCATGGCTCGACGGTCCCGCGCCGGGCCGGATCCCGCGACCCCTGTGGATAACGTTATCCACAGGCTGGTCGGCGCATTCGCGGTTTGTCGGAGCCATCGGGTTGCATGGGTGCATGACCAACGCAGACCGCTCGGCTCTCCGGGCCTCGGCCGACTCCGTCCTCGCCCGCCTCGTCGGTGACACCACCGGCACCGCCCGGCTGCGCGAGGACCAGTGGCGGGCCATCGAGGCGCTCGTCGCCGACAAGCGCAGGGCGCTGGTCGTCCAGCGCACGGGCTGGGGCAAGTCCGCGGTGTATTTCGTCGCGACCTCCCTGCTGCGCGGGCTCGGCGCGGGACCGACCGTGATCGTCTCGCCGCTGCTCGCGCTGATGCGCAATCAGGTGGAGGCGGCGGCGCGGGCCGGGATCCGGGCCCGGACGATCAACTCGTCCAACGCGGAGGAATGGGAGACGATTCAGGACGAAGTGGCCGCCGGCGATGTCGATGTCCTGCTGGTCAGCCCGGAGCGGCTGAACAATCCGGACTTCCGCGACCAGGTCCTGCCCCGGCTCTCGGCGGCCACGGGCCTGCTGGTGGTCGACGAGGCGCACTGCATCTCCGACTGGGGCCATGACTTCAGGCCCGACTACCGGCGGTTGCGCACGATGCTCGCCGAACTGCCGGTGGGCGTGCCGGTGCTCGCCACGACCGCCACGGCGAATGCCCGGGTGACGGCCGATGTCGCCGAGCAGCTGGGGACGGGGGCGGGGACGGACGCGCTGGTGCTGCGCGGGGCGCTGGACCGGGAGAGTCTCAGCCTCCATGTCCTCAAACTGCCGGACGCGGCACACCGGCTGGCCTGGCTGGCCGATCATCTGGGCGAGCTGCCCGGCTCCGGGATCATCTACACACTGACGGTCGCCGCGGCCGAGGAGGTCACGGCGTACCTGCGGCAGTGCGGGCATACGGTCGCCTCGTACACCGGCCGTACGGAGAACGCCGACCGGCAGCAGGCCGAGGACGATCTGCTGGCGAACAGGGTCAAGGCGCTGGTCGCCACGTCCGCGCTGGGCATGGGGTTCGACAAGCCCGATCTCGGATTCGTGGTGCATCTCGGTTCGCCCTCCTCCCCCATCGCCTACTACCAGCAGGTGGGGCGTGCGGGCCGTGGGGTGGAGCATGCCGAGGTGCTGCTGCTGCCCGGCCGGGAGGACGAGGCGATCTGGAAGTACTTCGCCTCGGTCGCCTTTCCGCCCGAGGAGTTGGTCAGGCGCACGCTCGATGTCCTGGGCCGCGCGGACCGGCCGCTGTCGCTGCCGGCCCTGGAGCCGCTCGTCGAGCTGCGGCGTACGCGGCTGGAGACGATGCTGAAGGTCCTCGATGTGGACGGGGCGGTGCACCGGGTGAAGGGCGGCTGGACCTCGACCGGCCGGCCATGGGTGTACGACACCGAGCGGTACGCCTGGGTGGCGCGCCAGCGGGAGGCCGAGCAGCAGGCGATGCGCGACTACGCGTCGGCGACCGCGTGCCGGATGGAGTTCCTGCGGCGGCAGTTGGACGACGAGGAGGCGGTTCCCTGCGGGCGCTGCGACAACTGCGCGGGGGCGCGGTTCGAGGACAAGGTGACCGCCGCCGCCCTCGATGCCGCCCGCGGCGAGCTGGGCAGGCCGGGCGTGGAGGTGGAGCCCCGGAAGATGTGGCCGACCGGGCTCACCGCCGTCGGCGTCGATCTCAAGGGCCGTATCCCGCAGGGCGAGCAGTACTTCCCTGGCCGCGCGCTGGGCCGGCTGTCGGACATCGGCTGGGGCAACCGGCTGCGGCCGATGCTCGCGGCCCAGGCCCATGACGGGCCGGTTCCGGACGATGTGGTGACCGCCGTGGTGAGTGTGCTCGCCGACTGGGCGAAGGGGCCCGGCGGTTGGGCCTCCGGCGTGCCCGACGCGCCGGCCCGGCCCGTCGGGGTGGTCACCATGGCCTCGCACGGCAGGCCCCAGCTCGTGGGTTCGCTCGGCAGCCGGATCGCGGAGGTCGGCAGGATGCCGCTGCTCGGCACGGTCGCGTACGCGCCGGGGGCGGCCGACTCCCGGATCTCCCGCACCAACAGCGCCCAGCGCGTACGGGCGCTGCACGAGACGCTGACCGTACCGCCCGAGCTGGCCGCGGCGTTGGTCTCCGCGGGCGGCCCCGTGCTGCTCGTCGACGATCTCTCGGACAGTGGCTGGACGCTCGCGGTGGCTGCGCGGCTGCTGCGCAGGGCCGGAGCGGAGGGTGTGTTTCCGCTGGTCCTCGCCGTTCAGACGTGACGTGGAACGGCACCAGTGGCGCGTTCAGGCGGGGATATGGCTGCCATATCCGCTCATTCCGGACGACGGCGCCAATTGCTCGTTGCCGCATGCCGATACGCCAGCGAGAATTGGAACCGCCCCCGCACGGCCTTTCAAGGTCCGTCAAGGCCGTGCCGCGGCGCGCCCCCATCCGACCCAGCCCGCACTGTGGGCGCGTATGCGAAGGGAGGAACGTGACCTTCGGATTCGCTTCGTCCGCAGCCACTTCGGTCAGTACACCCGCCGATTCCGTCAGCCGCCTCGCCAGAATGCTCGAACCGGCCGAATGGGCGGAAGCAGGCATTCCGCTGCTGCGCAACCCCCGCGAGGTCGTCAGCGGTCTGCACAGCCGGCACGGGCCGACCCCGTCGACCGCCGTCGTGGCCGTACTCGACCATGAGGAACGGCTCGCCGCCAGCGCCTCGTTCGCACCGCGCGCCGCGCCGGTCGACGGATGGGAGTTCCGCAACGCGCTGCTGGCGCATCTGCGCCGCGTCATCCCGCACGACCTGCGCCGCCGTACGCCCGTACGCACCGCGGTCCTGCTCTACTGCCGTGAGGGCGACGAGCGTTGGACGGAGGAGGACGGGGCCTGGATGTGGGGGCTGCGGGACGCCTGCACCCTCCATGGCCTGCGCTGTGGGGCGTACATCACCCTGACCCGCGGCGGCTGGCAGGTGCTGGGCGAGGGCCGCGGCGGCCGGCGGCCCAACTCCGAGTCCCCGCCCACCGCTCTGGCCGAGACACTGGCCGACCCCGACCCGTCGCCGGTGCGCGGCGGCGGCGGAGCGGTGGAGGTACTGCGCCGCACGGCTGCGCGTTGAGCAGCCGGGCGGCCGCCGTTCGCCAGGACCGTCACAGCGGCCCGGCCGCCCCCCGAACGGGCAGCCGGGTCACGGCCGGACCGACGCCGTACGGCTCAGACGCCCGCGCCCAGCACGGCGTTGATCCGCGCCGAGTCACCGCACACGACGAGCAGCGCGGCGGCGCGCTCCCTGGCCGCCGGAAGCACCCGGGTGACAGCGCCGTCACCGCCTCCGTTGACGGCGACGACCACGACAGGCCGCGACTGCGCACGGGCCACCGCGCCGCCGTCCGCGAAGAACACGTCCTCGCGGGCGTCGTGCTGAGCCCAGTAGGCGGCTTCGCCGAAGGACAGCTCGTGGGTGGCCCACGGGTGCTGTTCCCCGGTGGTGAGCACCAGGATGTCGCCGGGCGCCCGCCCCGCGTCGAGCAGCAGATCGACCGCTTCCTCGGCGGCGTCGAGCGCACCGCCGGCCGGAGCCGGAATCAGCTGGATCTGGGGAACGGCAGGAGTGGTGGCGCCGGAAGCCTGGGGCTGCCCGGCGGAGTTGTGCGAGCGCTGCGCCGGCGGCGCGGGCCTCGCGGGACCGGGGCCCGGACGTCCGGGCCGCGGTGTCGTCGCGGAGCGCGGCCCGGGGACGGGACGCGGACCGGGTACAGGACGAGGGGTCGGCGCCGTACGGCCGGTGGCCGGTGTGGCGCTGGCACCCTGGGCTCTCTCGTGAATCTGAGGCTCCTGAGGGATGAGAGGCATGACTGGATGTCTATCAAACACCGGTGCGAAAAGCATCGGCAGGTGGGGATATTTGTACCCATGTCTGCGGGCGCGAGCCACACAGATTCAAGGTTCACCGGAAGTTCCGGAAATCGGACCTTCCAGAAATCGGCGGTTCAGAAGTCGAAGCCGAGTTGGCCCCCGCCTTCCATAGCAGCGGCCTCCACGGAGACCCGGACCTTCTTGAGATGCCGCCACCGGGGCAGCGCGTCGAGATAGGCCCACGAGAGGCGGTGCTGCGGTGTGGGTCCCCACTCCTCCAGTGCGGCTCTGTGCACCGGTGAGGGGTAGCCCGCGTTGGCGCCGAACGCGTAGGGAACGTACTCCGCGGTCCCCGCGCCGAGTTCGGCCATCATGGCGTCCCTGCGCACCTTGGCGATAACCGAGGCGGCAGCCACCGAGACACAGGACTGGTCGCCCTTGATGACCGTACGCACCAGCCAGGGTCCTCCGAGATAGTCGTGCTTGCCGTCGAGGATCACCGCGTCGGGCCGCACCGGCAGCGCCTCCAGGGCGCGTACGGCGGCGAGCCTGAGCGCCGCGGTCATCCCCAGGGCGTCGATCTCCTCCGGAGAGGCGTGTCCCAGCGCGTGCGAGGTGACCCATGCCTCCAGCTCATCGGCCAGCTCCGTACGGCGCTTGGGGCTGATCAGCTTGGAGTCGGTGAGGCCGGCCGGAGGTCTGCGCAACCCCGTGACGGCCGCGCATACCGTGACCGGACCGGCCCACGCGCCGCGCCCGACCTCATCGACGCCCGCGATGATCCTGGCTTCGGTGGTGGCGCGCAGCGAGCGCTCGACGGTGTGCGTGGGTGCTTCGTACGGCATGGCACCAGCCAGGTTACGCCGCCCGAACGCCACGCGACAGACCGGGTACCGGCCGTGGTGCCCGCCCGTGACATCGGGACGGATCTCGTCGCGCGGGACCCCCCGTTCACGGCCTCTCCGAGGAGCCGGGCGGAGGGCTCGATGACACCGCCGAGAATCAGCCCGCGGAATCACGCGGCGGTTGACGTGTCACACACATGAGGGACCGTCGTGCCGCCGACAGCGGGTACGGGAGGCCAGGAAGGGGCGTCCCGTACCCACCGTCGCTCAGGGCCTGTCGAGGTCGAGGCCCAGCCCGTAGCAGCTGGAGGTCGCGCCGATCTCCCGCTCCGCCACGATCTCGCGGGCCCTGCTCTCCGACCAGCTCGTCGCGTACCAGGGCTCGGAAGCGTCCCCCAGATGCCGCTCGATGCCGGCCAGGGCGCACGAACGCAGCGGCTCGGGCAGCCGGTCGAGCGCCGGCGCGGCATCGGCCGAGAGATCCTGGAAGTACTGGATGTCGATCTTGTGCGAACGCTCGTACCGCTGCACGTTCCGCTCCGCGACCAGCGCGTCCGGCGAGATCAGACCGAAGGCCAGCACCGCGGCCCCGGCACTCGCGGCGACGGCGCGCGGCAGCCACCGTCCGCCGACGGCCCCGGCCACCAGGATCAGAACGATCACCACGCCGAGCCACAGCTCCATCGCCGCCACCGAGACGCGCAGCCGGGTCAGTCCGTAGGCGTCGACATACAGATCCATCCGGCGCAGCGCCGCGGCGACCACGACCAGGGTCAGCGCGCACAGGACGCCGAGGACGGCCCGGACCAGGGTGGCGTCATGGGCTCCGTCGCGCGGGGCCCATCGCCGGGCCAGTCCGATCACGAGAAGCACGAGCAGGGTGGCCCAGAGCAGCTGCCAGAAGCCCTGGCGCGCGTACTCCGCGTAGGTCAGACCGGTTTCCCGCAGGACCTTGTCGTATCCGCCGAAGAGCACGGCGAGCTGGATGGCGATGAAGGCCGCGAAGAGAAGATTGAGGACGATGAGCGGAAGCGCCCACTCGATCCGGCCACGGGCCCGCCCGGGGCCTACGGTGATCCGGTCCCAGCGCCGCGGCGCGGCGGCGGTGTGGGCGGTGGCCAGCGCGCCGGCGACTCCGACCGCGAACAGCACGAACCGCCAGGGCCCGTCGCCGACCGATACGTCGGGGCTCAACTGGCCGAGCAGATCGGCGAAAGCCGCGTCCGCGTTCGCGAAGAGGGTGCCGAACACGATCAGCAGTACGGCCGCGACCGCGACGGCACGGAGGACCGGCATCAGACGACCGCGCGATCCTCCGGCGCGTGCCCGCAGGCCTCTCCACCCCCAGGCCGTACCGGGTCCGAGGGAACCGAACAGACCGAGCGGACCGAACACGACCCCCGGCCAGGTACGGCAGCCGTGCAGGGCGAGCGAGCCGAGCGCCAGCGCGGAGACGACCGCGAGGAAGGTCGGCAGCCCGGCGTCCCGCAGAACGGGGACGGCGAGCAGAGCGAGTCCGCCCAGAGCCCAGACCAGCGTCCAGGGGCGCGGCCGGCGCCCGGCGTCCTGGGCCGCGAAGTGGGCGGCGAGCGCCGCGGGCACCGCCACGATCAGCAGATTCAGGCCGAGTCCGTCACCCAGCAACAGGGCGCTGAGCAGGCCGGTCGCCAGGACCGACCAGAGCGTCGCGGTACGGATCGGGGCCGGGGTGCCCGGCTGGATCTCGGTGAGCCAGAGGGGCGGCTCGCCGCGCTGCGGCTGCCACTGCTGCCATTCGGGCGCGGGCGGCGCGCCCTGACGCTGCTTGGTGAGTACGGGTACGGCGGAGGACCGTCGGGCGGCGTCCCCCTGCCCCTGCTCGCCGCCCGGCCCTCGTCTGTCGTCCGGCTCCTGCCGCTCCTGCCCCTCCTGCTCCTGCTCCTGCTCCTGCTCGCCGTCGGATTCCGGTCTTCTGCCCGGTTCTGTCACGGGACCCCCTCCCGGCCGGGTCCCTTCGCGGCAGCGGAGTGGCGCGTACGGCCCGGCGTCTCGTCGGCGCACGCCCCACGAAGATCACCGGGGGCGGCGTGGCCGACAGAGTAACCACGTGCTGCCACCCCTCCCCGTTTCCGGGAACAGGTGTGGCAGGACCGTGACAACTACAGGACCGCGACCACTACAGCGGGGACGAGAGCCAGGCCGGAAGTTCTTCGGTCCGCTCCAGCCAGTGCGCCGGCGGCGTCCCGGTCCTCGCCGCCGAGATCACGCCCCCCGCGATGGCGCATGTCGTATCGACATCGCCGCCCGCCTGGGCCGTGGTCCAGAACCCCCGCTCGAAATCGCCGAGAGCCCGCGCCGCCGACCAGAGGGCGAACGGCACCGTGTCATGCGCGCTGGTACGCCGCCCGCAGCCGAGAACCGCGGCCACCGTGCCCGCGTCGTCGTAGTCCAGCATGTCCCGCGCGCGGCGCAGCCCCGCCCCGACCGCGCTGCGCGGCACGAGCGCCACCACGCCGTCGAGCAGCCCCTCCGGCGTCGGCGGCCCCGCGGGATCCGCGGCGAGAGCCGCTGCTGCCGCCACCGCCATGGCGCCCACCACGGCCTCGCGGTGCTGGTGTGTGGTGTACGCGGAGATCTCGGCCTGCTGCGTGGCCTGCTCCGGATCGCCCGCGTACCAGGCGCCGAGCGGCGCGATCCGCATGGCGGCCCCATTGCCCCACGAGCCCTGCCCGTTGAACAGCGCGGCGGCCAGTTCACGCCAGTCGCCGCCCTCGCGGATCAGCCGGAGCATCCGGTTCACGGCGGGCCCGTAGCCACGGTCGAAGTCGTGGTGCGCGGCGAAGGACAGGGCCAGCGCGTCCTGGTCGATACGGTGATGCGCGGCCAGTACGGCCAGTACCGACGCGGCCATCTCGGTGTCGTCGGTCCACTGCCAGAGTCCCGGCGGCAGCTCGCGCCGCTTCAGCAGCGGATAGTTCGAAGGGACGAAGAACTGGGAACCCAGAGCGTCCCCCACGGCCAGCCCGCGCAGGCTCGCCAGGGCGCGGTCGTGGCGTGGATCGGCCGGCCGGCCGGTCGGAGATTGAGCCGTCGAGGATGCGGCGGGCGAGGAATCAGCGGGTCTGGAATCAGCGGGTGTGAAGTCGGCGGTCATCGCACAGTCATTCTATCCAGTACGCCCATAGGGCTCCGGCGTGCGCCAGCGCTCGAACGGCCGGTCCAGGGTGTATCTGCCGTCCGCGCCGAGCAGCAGGGTCCTGGTCTCCCCGTTGCCCGGGTTCGACAGGGATTCGAACTCCGCCACCGACCAGTGGAACCACCGCATGCAGAACAGCCGCATGGTCAGTCCATGGGTCACCAGCAGCACGTTCTCCGGCGAGTCGGGCGTCTCGAAGCTCCGGTGGAGGGACTCCAGGAACGCGCCGACGCGATCGTAGACATCGGCGCCCGACTCGCCCTGCGCGAAGCGATAGAAGAAGTGCCCGTACGCGTCCCGGTATGCCTTCTGGAGCCGTACGTCCTCGCGGTCCTGCCAGTTCCCCCAGTCCTGCTCGCGCAGTCGGGGCTCCTCCCGTATCCGCACCAGTTCCGGGTCGAGGCCGAACGCCTCGAACGTCTGATGGGTGCGGCGATACGGGGAGACGAAGACGCTGACCGGCTCCCGGCCGAACAGCTCACGCAGCCGTACGCCGGTCTCCAGGGCCTGCCGGTGGCCCTTCTCGGTGAGCCTCAGGGCATGGTCGGGCTCGCGTTCGTACACCGTGTCGTCGGCGTTGCCCACCGACTCTCCGTGCCGGACGAGAACGATGCGCCGTGGTCGTGCCATGCCCACGACCCTAGACGAGTGAGTCCGTCGCGATCGGGCCGTGCGACCGCCCGTGCGGACGGAGACCATCCGGCGTAGCGGGCTCCCGGGTACGCGGCCGGGTCACACGGTCCAGGTCGATTCGAGGTCGACGACATCTCCCGCCAGCGCCGCCACATCCGCGGCCGTCTGTGCGCGCAGCGTCAGCCGCTCCACCCGTTCGACCCGGTACTTTCCGTGCTCGGCCGCCGACTGCCACATGGACAGCACTATGAACTCATGGCCGGGCGCCTCTCCGAACAGCCCGCGCACCATCCCGGGCGACCCCGCCATCGCGGGGTTCCAGACCTTCTCCTGCATCAGCGCGAAATGCTCGACCCGGTCCTCGTGCACCTTGCAGTGGGCGACCCGCACCACATCGGCATCGGTGAACCGCGGCTCGAAACCGGTCTTCACATCGAAGCGGTAGTCGAAGAGCTTGACCTGAATGTCGCGATGTGTCCCCGCCTGTGCGGCGGCGAGCCGGTCGTGCGAGCGCGCCATGAACGAGTCGTAGAACGCGCGGCTCTCCCAGAACGAGAAGACATGCGCGACGCCCGGCCTCGCTCTGCTCCATCCCCCGCTCTGCCCCCGGAACCCCGGCTCACCGAGCAACCCCGCCCATTTCCGCTGCCCGCGCTCGAAACCCCGACGGTCGGTCACGGTGCAGCGAATCCACTTGACCAGCACCGCGCCATCGTACGGCGCGGAACGTGGCATCGGTCACGCCCGTTGTGGACGTGAGAGAGACGCTGTACGGACAGCCGACGAGACGACTATCGGCCAACGTGGCGTCAACTGGACTGATCACGCGACGGGTTGTCGGTGCCCGGGACTAGCCTTGTGTCCAAGGCCCGGAGATCCGGCCCGGTTCCGAAGAGGGGGAAGACTGGTGAGCAGCCTCAACAGAGGGGTGGAGAAGATCGAGGTCACGCTCAAATGGGACCCGGCGCCCCTGGGCGCGTCCCCGCACGATCTCGACCTGGTCGCCGCGACGTACACCTCTGGCGCCCCGAGCGACGCCCCGGCCTATCTGGTCCACTTCGACAGCCGTTCACCGGACGGCACGATCACGCTGGACCGGCAGAGCCGGACGGGCCAGGGCTTCGGCTCCGACGAGGAGATGACGCTGGAGCTGGTGCGGCTGGCGCCCTCCTACACCCGTGTGGTGGTGGGCGTGGCCATCCAGCAGCGCGACGGGAGGCGGACGTTCGGCGACATAGTCAATGCCTCGGCCCGCGTTCTGGAGGGGTACACGGAGCTGGCCGCCCATGACTTCGCCGGGGTGGCCGGCTCCACGGCCGCGACGTTCGCGGAGTTCACCCGGGACTCCTCGGGGGCCTGGCGCTTCCACGCGACGGTCCGCGGATTCGACACCGATCTCCAGTCCTTCGGCGCCCTGATGGGCGGCGCCTGACCTCCAGCGCCTGGCCCACAGCCCGGGGCGGCCACAGCCCCGAGGGGCGGCGGCCGCTCGGGCCACCGCCCCTCGGGGGCTTACCGCGCCACGGCTCAGCTGCAGCCGCTGGTGGAGCCGCATCCCTCGCAGATGTAGCAGGACCCGGCCCGCTGCATCTTCGTACCGCAGGAGAAGCAGAGCGGTGCGTCGGCGCTGATGCCGAGCTGCATCTCGACCAGTTCCGCCGAGGTGTGCGCCTCCTTGGGCGCCGGGACCACGGCCGCCGCCGGCGCGGCGGGGGTCGGGGTCACCGCCTTCAGCGTCTCCTGCCGGCGCGGGGCCGACTGGGTCAGGTCATCGATGTCGATGCCGTCATCGTCCAGGGACGGCTCGTACGAACCGGTGTCCAGGTGGCGCTGGCGCTCCTCGGCGGAGTGGATCCCGAGAGCTGAGCGGGTCTCGAACGGAAGGAAGTCCAGCGCCAGACGGCGGAAGATGTAGTCGACGATCGACTGCGCCATCCGTACGTCCGGGTCGTCCGTCATACCGGCCGGCTCGAAGCGCATGTTGGTGAACTTCGATACGTACGTCTCCAGCGGGACGCCGTACTGCAGACCGACCGAGACCGCGATCGAGAAGGCGTCCATCATGCCGGCGAGGGTCGAGCCCTGCTTGGACATCTTGAGGAAGACCTCGCCGAGACCGTCGTCGGGGTAGGAGTTGGCTGTCATGTAGCCCTCGGCACCGCCCACCGTGAAGGAGGTGGTCAGACCGGGACGGCCCTTCGGGAGACGCTTGCGGACCGGGCGGTACTCAATGACCTTCTCCACCGCCTGGCGGATGGTCTCCTCGGCCTTCTCCGCGACCTTCTCGTCCTTCTTCTTCGCCGAGAGCGGCTGGCCGACCTTGCAGTTGTCGCGGTAGATGGCGAGCGCCTTGACGCCCATCTTCCACGCCTCGAAGTAGACCTCTTCGACGTCCTCGACGGTGGCGGTCTCCGGCAGGTTCACCGTCTTGGAGAGCGCGCCGCTGATCCAGGGCTGGATCGCCGCCATCATGCGGACATGACCCATGGCGGAGATGGAGCGCTCGCCCATCGCGCAGTCGAAGACCTCGTAGTGCTCGGGCTTCAGGCTCGGCGCGTTGATCACATTGCCGTGCTCGGCGATGTGGGCGACGATCGCCTCGATCTGCTCCTCCTGGTAGCCCAGCCGGCGCAGAGCCTGCGGGACGGTGCCGTTGACGATCTGCATCGAGCCGCCGCCGACCAGCTTCTTGAACTTGACCAGCGCGAGGTCGGGCTCCAGGCCGGTGGTGTCGCAGGACATCGCGAGACCGATCGTGCCGGTGGGCGCGATGACCGAGGCCTGCGCGTTGCGGAAGCCGTTCTTCTCGCCGAGCCGGAGAACGTCCTGCCATGCCTCCGTGGCCGCCGCCCAGATCGGGGTGTCCAGGTCGTCGATCCGGGGCGCGGTGGCGTTGGCGTCGGAGTGCTGCTTCATGACGCGCTTGTGCGGCTCGGCGTTACGGGCGTAGCCGTCGTACGGGCCGACGACCGCGGCGAGCTCGGCGGAGCGGCGGTACGAGGTGCCGGTCATCAGCGAGGTGATGGCGCCGGCCAGCGAACGGCCGCCGTCGGAGTCGTACGCGTGGCCCGTGGCCATCAGCAGGGCGCCGAGGTTGGCGTAACCGATGCCGAGCTGGCGGAAGGCGCGGGTGTTCTCGCCGATCTTCTGGGTGGGGAAGTCCGCGAAGCAGATGGAGATGTCCATCGCGGTGATGACCAGCTCGACGACCTTCGCGAAGCGCTCGGAGTCGAAGGACTGGTTGCCCTTGCCGTCGTCCTTGAGGAACTTCATCAGGTTCAGCGAGGCCAGGTTGCACGAGGTGTTGTCCAGGTGCATGTACTCACTGCACGGGTTCGAGCCGTTGATCCGGCCGGACTCGGGGCAGGTGTGCCAGCGGTTGATCGTGTCGTCGTACTGGATGCCCGGGTCGGCACAGGCCCACGCCGCCTCGGCCATCTTACGGAAGAGGGACTTCGCCTCCACCTCCTCGATGACCTCACCGGTCATCCGGGCGCGCAGCCCGAACTTGCCGCCGGCCTCGACGGCCTTCATGAACTCGTCGTTCACCCGGACCGAGTTGTTGGCGTTCTGGTACTGGACGGACGTGATGTCGTCGCCGCCCAGATCCATGTCGAAGCCCGCGTCACGCAGGGCGCGGATCTTCTCCTCTTCCTTGACCTTGGTCTCGATGAAGTCCTCGATGTCGGGGTGGTCGACATCGAGGATGACCATCTTGGCCGCGCGGCGGGTGGCGCCACCGGACTTGATCGTTCCGGCGGAGGCGTCGGCGCCGCGCATGAAGGAGACCGGGCCCGAGGCATTGCCCCCGGAGGAGAGGAGTTCCTTGGAGGAACGGATCCGGGAGAGGTTCAGACCGGCGCCCGAGCCCCCCTTGAAGATCATCCCCTCTTCCTTGTACCAGTCGAGGATCGAGTCCATGGAGTCGTCGACGGAGAGGATGAAGCAGGCGGAGACCTGCTGCGGCTGGGGCGTGCCGACGTTGAACCACACCGGCGAGTTGAAGCTGAAGACCTGGTGCAGGAGGGCGTACGCCAGCTCGTGCTCGAAGATCTCGGCGTCCGCGGGCGTGGCGAAGTACTGGTGCTCCTCGCCGGCCTTGCGGTACGTCTTCACGATCCGGTCGATGAGCTGCTTGAGACCGGTCTCGCGCTGCGGGGTGCCGACGGCCCCGCGGAAGTACTTGCTGGTGACGATGTTGACCGCGTTCAGGGACCAGAAGTCGGGGAACTCGACGCCACGCTGCTCGAAATTGACCGAGCCGTCGCGCCAATTGGTCATGACGACGTCACGGCGCTCCCAGACCACCTCGTCGTACGGGTGCACTCCGGGGCTCGTATGAATGCGCTCGATACGCAGACCCTTGCCGGCCTTGGTCCCCTTGGCCCGGGAACCTCGTGCCGAGCCGCTCGCCGTCTCTGTCATGCCGCCTCCCATATACGTACAAAAACGCGCTGACGTGCCATGTTCTTCCCGTGGCACGGCGTGTGTGTCTGATGCCTCGGGTGCGCACAGGGCACCCGTGACAGGTCTTTGCCACCGCGGAGCGGCCAGGATCGGGCCGGCCGGTCAGTCCGCGGCGGTGGCGGGCACGGGGACCTTGCCGGCCCCGTCGACGCCGGTTTCCTCTGAGGGGGGCCGCTCGCGCAGTTCCGCGATGGCGGCCTCGAAGTCTTCGAGCGAGTTGAACGCCCGGTACACGGATGCGAAGCGCAGGTAGGCGACGAGGTCGAGCTCCTGCAATGGGCCGAGTATGGCCAGCCCCACGTCATGGGTGGTCAGCTCGGCGCTGC
Organism: Streptomyces scopuliridis; assembly: GCF_042790125.1. Taxonomy (GTDB): domain Bacteria; phylum Actinomycetota; class Actinomycetes; order Streptomycetales; family Streptomycetaceae; genus Streptomyces; species Streptomyces scopuliridis_A. The sequence goes on along the minus strand of NZ_JBHTZS010000028.1, from coordinate 69,019 downwards.
CGGTGGAGCGCACCGCTTCCTCGACCCGCTGGCCGAGCTGCGCGAGGGCGTCCTCGGTGACCGGCCGCCCCTGGCACGCCTTGCGCACGCCGGAGATGACCTTGGTACGGCTGAAGGGTTCCGTCACGCCGCTGCGCTTGATCACCATCAGTGAGGCGGTCTCCACCGTGGTGAAACGGCGGGAGCAGTCGGGGCACTGACGGCGGCGGCGGATCGACGTCCCGTCGTCGGTGGTGCGACTGTCGACGACACGGCTGTCGGGGTGCCTGCAGAAGGGACAGTGCATGGTTCCCTCCCCTCCTTCACAGCACGACTGGATAGCCTCGTCAGGGCCCGGAAACGAGCCCTTCGAAGCACCCCCAGCATAGGCGATGACCTCACCCCCGAGAGCGGGGGGACCACAACTTCTGGGTGGCTGCGACAATCCAACCACTAGATCTGGGGTTTGACTGCATCCTATGCCCCAGCGCGTGTCGCGTGTCGAGGCGGGTGCCGGGACAGTCGTCCGGGGCCCGCGGACCGGCCCCGAGAGTACGGGAAGGGCGCGGCGCGCGGCCTTCCGGGCCGCCCGGTGGAACACTGGTCCCCGCCGCGGACGGCAGCGGCCGGGAACGGGACGGTACGGTGGCGAGCGGCACCGTACCGCGGCCACGGGGCCTGCCTATACACCCAGCCAGAGGCTCAAGGCGGACTCTCCGCAATTTTTCACTCGAACGTGTGTTTGGCGCAACCTTTCGAAAGCTACTACCGTTGTCCAGCTAGGGAGAACATTTCGAGAGGGGCCGACGTGACCACCACCGCAGACAGCGCCACCGCCACCATCACTGCCCAGGACCGCTCCCAGAGCCGACTCGAGCCGGTGCATGCCATGAATGACGTACTCACGAACCCGGAGGGCGCCAAGCCCACGCGCTCGTTGCCCGGCCGGCCTCCAGGAATCAGGGCGGACAGCTCCGGTCTCACGGACCGGCAGCGGAGGGTCATCGAGGTCATCCGTGACTCCGTGCAGCGGCGCGGTTACCCGCCCTCCATGCGGGAGATCGGCCAGGCCGTGGGCCTCTCCAGCACCTCGTCGGTCGCCCATCAGCTGATGGCTCTGGAGCGCAAGGGCTTCCTGCGCCGTGACCCGCACCGGCCGAGGGCGTACGAGGTACGCGGCTCCGACCAGCCGAGCACCCAGCAGACGGACACGACCGGCAAGCCCGCCGCCTCGTATGTCCCGCTGGTCGGCCGGATCGCCGCCGGCGGACCGATCCTCGCGGAGGAGTCCGTCGAAGACGTCTTCCCGCTCCCCCGCCAGCTGGTCGGTGACGGAGAGCTGTTCGTGCTGAAGGTCGTCGGAGACTCGATGATCGAGGCCGCGATCTGCGACGGGGACTGGGTCACGGTCCGCCGCCAGCCGGTCGCGGAGAACGGCGACATCGTCGCCGCGATGCTGGACGGCGAGGCGACGGTCAAGCGCTTCCGTCGTGAGGACGGCCATGTCTGGCTGCTCCCGCACAACGCGGCGTACCAACCGATCCCCGGTGACGAGGCGACGATCCTCGGCAAGGTGGTGGCGGTCCTGCGCCGGGTGTGAGTACTCCACCGGCTCCGACCGGGCCCCGGAACCCACTGCGCCGGTTCCGGGGCCCTGCTTTGTCTCCAGCGGCGCAACAGGCCTCAGCGTCCCTCGGCCTGGGCCACCGCGTCGATCGAGGCGAGGGAGCGCCGTACTTGACCGCGGTCCGTGGTGTACCAGAAGTCGGGCAGTGACGCCCGCAGGAAACTTCCGTACCGGGCATTGGCCAGCCTCGGGTCCAGTACGGCCACCACGCCGCGGTCCCCGCTCGCCCGCACCAGACGTCCGGCGCCCTGGGCCATCAGCAGGGCGGCATGCGTCGCCGCCACGGCCATGAACCCATTGCCGCCGGCCTCCTCGACCGCCTTCTGCCGCGCGCTCATCAGCGGATCGTCGGGACGGGGGAACGGAATCCGGTCCATGACCACGAGCTGGGAGCTGGGGCCCGGCACATCAACGCCCTGCCACAGGGACAGCGTGCCGAACAGACAGGTCTTGGGGTCGGCGGCGAACGCCTTGATCAGCTCGCCGAGCGTCTCCTCGCCCTGGAGGAGGATCGGGGCGTCGAGCCTGCCCCGCAGTTCCTCGGCCGCCGCCTGGGCGGCCCGCATCGAGGAGAACAGCCCGAGCGTACGGCCGCCCGCCGCCTCCACCAGCTCCGCCAGCTCATCCATCATGTCGCCGCGCGAGCCCTCCCGGCCCGGTGTGGCCAGATGGCGCGCGACATAGAGGATGCCCTGCTTGCGGTAGTCGAAGGGCGAGCCGACATCGATGCCCTTCCACTGCGGGACGTCATCGCCCTCCGTGCCCTCCGGCGCCAGGCCCAGCGAGGCGCCCACCCCGTTGAAGTCGCCGCCGAGCTTCAGCGTCGCGGAGGTGAGCACGACGGAGCGGTCGGTGAAGAGCTTCTCCCGCAGCAGCCCCGAGACGGAGAGCGGGGCGACGCGGAGGGACGCGCCGAACCGGTCGTGCCGTTCGTACCAGACGACGTCCCACTCGGAACCATTGGCGATCCGCTCGGCCACGGTGTGGACGGACTCGACGGAGGCGAGCGCCTGCTTCCGTACGACGTCCTCGTCCTGGACGGACTTGTCGCGGGTCGAGCCGAGCGCCGAGATGACCGTACGGGCCGCGTCGCGCAGCGCCATCAGGGCGTAGCCGAGGTCCTCGGGGATCTTTTCGAGCCGTCCCGGGAGGGCCAGCTCCATCACCCGCTCGAAGGTCTCGGCCGCCGTCTGCAAGGCGTCCGCGGCCTTCTCGTTCACCAGCTTCGCCGAGCGGCGCACGGCCCGGTGGACCTGCCCCGGGGTCAGTTCGCCGGTGGCGACTCCGGTGACCCGTGAGACCAGCTCATGGGCCTCGTCGACGATCAGCACCTCGTGCTGCGGAAGCACCGGGGCGCCCTCGATCGCGTCGATCGCCAGAAGCGCGTGGTTGGTGACGACGACCTCGGCGAGCTTGGCACGCTCACGCGCCAGCTCGGCGAAACACTCCGCGCCATAGGCACACTTCGTCGCCCCCAGGCACTCCCGCGACGAGACGGAGACCTGGGACCAGGCGCGGTCGGACACACCGGGCGTCAGATCGTCGCGGTCGCCGGTCTCGGTCTCGTCCGCCCAGTCCCGCATCCGCAGCAGGTCCTGGCCCAGCTTGCTGGTGGGCGCGGCGGCCTCGAACTGGTCGAAGAGGCCGTCCTCCTCGTCCTGCGGCATCCCCTCGTGCAGCCGGTGCAGACAGAGATAGTTCGAGCGGCCCTTGAGCATGGCGAACTCGGGCCGCCGCCGCAGCAGGGGATGCAGCGCCTCGACCGTACGCGGAAGGTCTCGCTCCACGAGCTGGCGCTGCAACGCCAGGGTGGCCGTGGCCACCACGACCCGCTCGCCGTGGGCCAGGGCCGGCACCAGATAGCCCAGTGACTTACCGGTGCCGGTGCCGGCCTGGACGAGCAGATGGGACGGGGCGTCGATGGCTTCGGCGACGGCCTCGGCCATGGTGACCTGGCCTGGCCGTTCCACGCCGCCGACGGAGCTGACGGCGGCGTGGAGGAGCTCGGGGAGTGATGGCTTCGTCATAGCCCGACCACCCTACGGGGCGCCGCTGACAACGGAGGTCACTCGCTCGGCCGCCGGACGGCGAGCGGGTTGGGAACCGTACCGTGCACGGCGGCGTGCGGCCGGTGGGAGCGGTCACGGTAGCCGTCGAGATGCAGCCGGTTCCGGTTGAGGCAGAGGCGCTGGATACGGGGCGTGAGCAGGTCGAACGTCTCGAACCGGTCCTTCAGCTCCGGGAACCGCGCCTGGTACCGCAGGATCTCCGCCCGTACGAGGGACCAGAACTCGTCCTCGGACACGCCCAGTTGGTCCTGGCACAGCGGTGCGAGATAGCGGAAGACGCCGACGAAGAGCCCTGAATGGATGAACTGGGTGAGAAAGGAGGGCTCTTCCGTCAGGAGGACGCTCTTCACGTCCTCGGGCATCGAGTCGTGCTCGGGCAGTGGGCGCGCGCTGATGTTCACATCGTCGACGAAGTCCTTGATCGCGAGCCGTACCGGCACGTCCCGGCCGTCGAAGACGACGATGGCGTTCTCGCCGTGCGGGGAGAAGACCGTCCCGTACCGGTAGAGGAAGTGCAGCAGGGGCGGAAGCAGCGCGGAGAAGAGCCGCTGGAGCCAGTCGGCGGGTGTGAGTCCCGAACGCGCGACGAGTTCGGCGGTGAACGCCCGGCCGTCCGGATCCGTATGGATGAGGGAGGCGAGCGTACGGGCGCGCTCACCGGAGGCCAGCCGGGCCTGGAGGGGCTCGCGCCAGATGGCGCCGAGCAATTCCTTGTACTGGTAGGGAACTTCGGGGAGATGGTCGTAGAGGGGGTGTTCCACCGTCACGGAGGCGACTTCACCGAGCAGGATCACCCGGCAGTCGTCGCGGAGGAAGGCGTCCGCGTCACGCACCCCGTGCATCCACGCGGTGACGGCGGGGGCGGCGAGCGTGCGCTCCGTGGGCAGGCCGCGCCAGACAAGGGTGTTGAGGATGGACAGCGGCAGTTTGACCGTGTGCCGGTCGGGCCGCCCGAGGTTGAGGAAGGTACGGATGGACTGCTGCGGCAGCCGGAGATCACCGTCGGTGGGGAGCGGGACGATCGCTCCCTCGGCTATGGCGGGGGCGTAGAGCTGGAGCAGTACCTCGTCCCACTGCCAGGGGTGCACGGGGAGATAGAGATAGCCGGCGGGGTCGAGCCCCCGGCCACGGAGCAGGGAGTCGAAGCGTTCGCGGACGGTGTCGTCGAGTTCGCCCGCGTAGAGCAGGTCGGGTGTCTCCAGCGAGCCGACTCCCCGGTAGGTGGCGAGTGAGGTGCTCGCGGCGATCCAGGGCAGCTCGGTGGGCGTACGGGCCTCCGGCGCCCAGCGGTCGGCGTCGGTCGCGGAAAAGCCGCCCCGGCCCTTGTTGAGGACGATCCAGGGGTGGCCGGTCTGGTGTCCTTCGAGTTCGGCGTAGCCGAGGTCGGCGAGGCGCGCGGCGCTCAGGGCGGTGTGGTCGAGCCTGGCGTCGGCGGCGATGGTGGTGGTGAGTTCGCGGACGAGATGGCCGAGGGTCGCGCCGTCCAGGGCGAGCAGCCGGCGGGACCGCAGCAGAAAGCGCAGGGGGTCGGTGAAGCGCCGGCCGTCGCAGGCGAGGGAGCCGGGATCGACACGCCAGCTGCCGTAGGCGCCGCGCGTGGCGCGGAAGGTGAGCGTTTCGCCGCCGTCCAGCGTGAGGGCGTACGGAAGGCCGTGCGGAAGGCCGTCCGTCGGGGCGTGCGGAGCGGCCTCGGCGGCCGGCGGGACGGGCCCCGGCTCGATGATCTCCTCGTAGGCGAACTCACCGAGCATCTTGGCGAGGAGGCGGCCGGCGGCCCGCTGCCAGCTCCGCGGGTTCAGCTCGGGCGGGGAGAACAGCCCGGCCGGTTCGGTGGAACCGGTGGGATCGTCGGGGGATATGGAGCCGATGGGCCCGGTGGGGCCGGCGGAGTCATGGGTCGCAGGGGACGTCGGCACGTGGACTCCTCTGGGAGGGAACTGATGGGAACGTCGGGATCGAGCGGATGGGCGTCGAGCGGGACGGGCGTCGCGCGAGGTGAACGGGCGTCGAGCGAGGCGGGTATCGAGCGGGCGGCCGGCGGAGCCGATCGTTCACAGCCGGTCGCGCAGGGCGCGTTCGCGGATCATGAGCGCGGCTCGTTTGCCGGGCAGGTCGACTTCCGCGGAGAACCGGAAGCCGGCGCTCAGGAAAGCGGCGACCGAGGGCGTGTTACGGAGGTCGGGCTCGGCGATGACGCGCCCGCAGCGGGGACGGTGGTCGAGGACGAGATCGGAGACGGCTCTCAGGAGGGTGGTGCCGACTCCGCGGCCACGGTTGGCGACGCCTCCCACCAGGAGATGGATCCCGGTGTCGTGCGGGCGTGCGGGGTAGTGCCGCGCGAGCGGGTCGAGGTCCGCGCGGTAGATCTCCCAGTAGCTCATCGGGACTCCGTCGAGCACGCCGAGACAGGGCACGCTGCGGCCGTCGCCTTCGAGCTGTGGGCGCAGATGGCCCGCGGTGACCTCGTCCGGCCCCGACAGTTCCCAGAAGGCGGCGACGGCGGGATCGTTCATCCAGCGGCTGATCAGCGCGAGATCGCGGGTGACCCGTACCGGCACGAGCTGGAAGACACCCGCGGAAGTGGCGGCGGGTCCCCAGCCGGCGGGGGCGTCGAGCAGGTCGCCGCCCGGGGGGTCGTCGTACGAGGGGGGCAATGCCATCGGACCGCCCTCCCCGAACAGTGCGACGAGCTCGTCGGAGAACCGCATATCGAGGGTGTCATCGGCGCCCCCGCCGGTACGCGGGGTGGGGCCGGCTCCGGTGTCGGTGCCGGCATCGGTGGGAGGCACAGTGGCGCTCTCCTCTCGGCAGTGCGGACGGTTCGTGCCCTTCAACGGCGAAGGGGATTGGCGATGGTGACGTAGACGGACTGGGTGTCGACGGGGCCGACGAGTTCGTCGAGGCCGTGCAGCCGGGTGAGCAGGTTGGCCTTGCAGCGGAGGGTGGGGGCCGCCAGCAGCCGCTCGGGCAGCGGCGACCCGAGCCGCACGGCCCCGGTGAGGAACTGGCGGAACGCGGCGATCAGAACGCGTTCGTCGGCGAGGCCCTGGGCACCGAACGCCCCGATCAGGCCGAGGACGTTGTTGATGCCGAGGTAGTAGGCGAAGCGCTCGTCGGTGACGTCGTCGGAGACGAAGGTGTCGCTGACGGCGCCGATGCCGGGCAGCCGGCGTTCCAGCGAGGCGCGGCGGGATTCGCGGAAGTAGTAGCCCTGGTTGTCGCGGTAGCGCCCGCCGACGGGCCAGCCCTCGGTGTCGAGCAGTACCAGCGTGTTCTGCTGGTGAGCCTCCAGGGCGATGCCCGCCGTACCGTCCAGCCAGAGCACCGGCCGTACGACCTGGTCCAGATAGCGCAGGAACCACTCGGTGGCCACGGCCCCGTCGGGGCGGCCGGTGCGGGCGGCGAGCGTGGAGACGACTTCGGCCAGCCGCGACCGCATGCCGGTACGGCCGGGAGAGGGGCGCGCGGCGGTGAGTCCGGCGATGCAGACGGCGTCGTCCCCGGCGGCGAACGGGTTGTGGCGCAGCATGACATCGAGTCCGGTCACGGCTTCGCCGTCCTCGGTGTCGACGGCCAGCCAGGCGGGGTCGCGGACGATGTCGAAGCCGGGGTGGGCGGCCCCCCACTCCTTGGCGAGTCCGCTGCGCAGCAGCCGCTGGACCTCGACTCCGCGGTGCAGTTCCTTGCGGAGGTTCTCGCGGCGGGAGTTGGTGATGCGTACCCCGAGGGAGAGCTTGAGCATGGCGGGGGCGCCGGGGCGGTAGACGGTACGGATCGAGGAGGTGGGGTGCCAGGGGGCGCCGTGCGGGCCCAGATCGTGGAGGAGCCCGGCGTCGAGAAGGCGGGCCACGGCGGGCCGGTGCCTCACCTCACGTGCCTGCCAGGGGTGGAGAGGCAGGGCGACGGTGTGCTCCGGAAGGGGGACGTCACCGAGAAGGCGCGCCGTGAGCTTGTCGGCGGGCAGGACACGGCCCTGCTCGGTCCAGGCGGAGTCGGTGGCGAGTACCGACCGGTCGACGGCCATCCAGTGCAGCGGGAAGGAGCCGCGCGACTCCGGTGAGTAGCGCCGGGCTTCGGCCTCGGAGAGCCCTTCCCGGCTCTTGGGCGTGGGATGCAGCGGATGGCCGAGGAGTAGCGACTGCTCGGCGGTGAGGAACAGATCGGCGCCGGCCGCGGCTTCGGGCGCGCGTCGCCGGTCGGCGAGGAAGTCGGCCGTGTGCAGAAGGGAGTTGGCGACCCTGCCGACCAGCTCCCCACCCTGATAGCGGCCCGACTCACGGCCGAGGAGAGCGGCCACGGTGACGGCCTCGGCTGCGGGAGCGTCGCGTGGGGCGCTCTCCAGGAACGGCATCCCGAAGCGGTGCCAGCCCGTCTCCGACCAGTACCGGACGGGGACGAGGAGCGCGGTGCCACTGGCGTGGAGCGGGATCCGGAGGACCTGGCCCTCGGGGCGGGGCAGAGCGTTCTCCCTGACCCAGCAGCGCAGCAGATTCTCGACGGCCGCCGCGTCGGCCGCCTTCAGCGGGTCGGGATGATCGAGCTGGTCGGCCACCGGTACACCCGTGAACGTGTCATCACCGGGGGCGAGTTGACCGTCGAAGCCGCCCGTCGGCTGCCGTGGCACCGTCGTCGGCTCGACGGCGCCCGCGGCATGGGACGCGTCCTGCACCCGGTCAGGTCCTCCGGGGTGGGCGGTGGGGCGGCCGGCGGCCTCGGGGGCGTCAGGTGTGGGGGTGGAGTTCACGGAAGGGCTTCCTTGTGAGGGTGTCCGGGGCAGGTCTAGGGGCCGGTTTCGTTCCGGCGGAGTGCGGCGCGCTCGGCGGCGGCCAGGGCGTCGGCGAAACGGTCGAGGACCGCGACGGCCTGCTCGTCGGTGAGTGTGAGCGGCGGGAGCAGCCGTACGACAGCGGCCCGGCGTCCGCCCAGTTCCACGATGAGACCGCGGCTCAGACACTCCCGTTGGACGGCCGTGGCGAGCGCCGGATCCGGCGGGGCCGGGTCGCCGGCTTCCGGGGCGACGAGTTCCACACCGATCATGAGACCACGGCCCCGTACGTCTCCGATACAGGGATGGTTGGCGGCCAGCCCCTGGAGCTGCCCCAGCATGCGCGCGCCGAGGATCGCGGCGCGGTCGGCGAGGTGGTTCTCCCGTACGTAGGCGAGGGTGGCCGCGCCCGCCGCCATCGCGAGCTGATTGCCGCGGAAGGTGCCCGCGTGGGCGCCGGGCGGCCAGCAGTCGAGATCCGAGTGGTAGACGATCACGGCCAGGGGAAGGGAGCCGCCGATGGCCTTGGACATCACCATCACATCGGGGGTGATCCCGCTGTGCTCCACGGCCCAGAAGGTGCCGGTCCTGCCGACCCCGGTCTGCACCTCGTCGGCGATGAGCGGGATGGAACGGTCGGCGGTGATCTCACGCATCCTGCGCAGCCAGCTGTCGGGGGCGGGGATCACCCCGCCCTCGCCCTGCACCGGTTCGAGGATCATTCCGGCGGGGGCGGCCAGCCCCCCTTTGGGGTCGTCGAGGAGGTTCTCGGCCCAGCGGGCGGCGAGTTCGGCCCCGCGCTCCCCGCCGATGCCGAACGGGCAGCGGTACTCGTACGGATAGGGCAGCCGGGTCACCCGTACGTCCTCGGCTCCCCCGGAGGCGGCGAGGGCGCCGGCCGTCATCCCGTGATACGCGCCGGTGAAGGCGAGGAGCCCGCCGCGGCCGGTGGCGGTACGGACGAGCTTGAGCGCGGCCTCGACGGCGTCGGTGCCCGCCGGGCCGCAGAACTGCACCCGGGCGTTCTCGGCGAACCGCGGCGGCAGCGTGGCGAACAGCTCGGTGGTGAAGGCGTCCTTGACGGGGGTGGCGAGGTCGAGGACATGGAGCGGGGCCCCCGAGTCGAGGACCTTCCTGATCGCGTCGAGGACGACCGGATGGTTGTGTCCCAAGGCGAGCGTGCCCGCGCCGGACAGGCAGTCCAAGTACCGCCGCCCGTCGGCGCCTTCGATGGTCAGCCCCCGTGCGCGCACGGGCACGATCGGGAGGGACCTCGCATATGTGCGGGCCGCCGACTCCCGTAAGGACTGCCGCCGGAGAATGCCCTCATGGGCGACGGTCGGTGCCGCTGGAGGGGGTTCGGTCACGGCCACGGCTGTCGGTCCTCCCGTTGTCACACGTCATGTCACAGTCGGTCGTCTGTCAGTACGGCGCTCACTCGCCGAATGTTCGACAGTGGACGCCGACTTGGGACGGGACGCCCGTCCCGTACGTACAAACGACGGAAAGTGCCCGGGATCACGGGCAGTCGAAAGATCCTTGGGACACGGAACCGCGGCCCTGCCGCACACCGTCCCCATCGGCACCGGCATAGTGGGGGGCCGTGTCCCGGCTCCGGCACCGCGGCCGGGGCGCGCACCATCCGTTTCACTGTTCCGAGTTGTCCGAAGTCCCAGGGGGATACACGCCATGCGACTCATTCGCTCCACACTCGCCGCACGCCGTGGAAGGAGCGCACGGCGCAGAACCTCCCCCGTCCTCGCCGCGGCCGCGATGGCCACGGCGCTCGCGCTGACGGCCACGGCCTGCGGGCCGGAGGAGGACAGCGCCACCGGCCAGGCGAGCGACGCCGCCACCGCCTCGCCCGACGGCAAGATCCAGATACCCGACGAGCTCAAGGACCGGCTCAAGGAGCGCGGGTTCGATCTGGACAAGTGGAAGAACGGCGAGTGGAAGAACTGGGACAAGGACACCTGGCTGCGTGAGGCCAAGGACTACATCAACCCGATCATCGAGGACCTCTGGGACCCGGACCGGATGCGGGACGCGGAGAAGCCCCCGGAGGCGCCGGTCGACGACCAGGACATCTCCGGCGACGAGGGCGTGACCGACCCGACTCCGGAGCCGGTGACCGCGCGCGCGGTGAACGCGCCGTACCGCGAGAACGCGGCGGAGGCCGGCAAGTTGTTCTTCGACGGCCCCGAGGGCTCGATGGTCTGCTCCGCGACCGTGATCAGGGACCCGGCCCACCCCGGCAAGTCCAACATGGTGTGGACCGCGGGCCACTGCGTGCACGCGGGCAAGACCGGCGGCTGGTACCGCAACCTCGCCTTCGTCCCGTCGTACAACAACAGCGGTCTGTCGATGGCCGATCTGGAGACGGCTCCCAAGGAGCAGATCGCTCCGGAGGGCGTGTGGTGGGCCGACTGGGCGCAGACCTCCGAGCAGTGGATCTCGCAGGGCGCCTCGACCGGCGGCCAGGGCGCCCCGTACGACTTCGCGGTCATCCATGTCACCCCGGAGAAGGGCGGCACCGGCAAGTCCCTGGAGGAGACGGTCGGTTCCGCGCTGCCCGTGGAGTTCAACGCTCCGGCCACCCCGCAGATCGACGCCATGACGGCGACCGGCTACCCGGCGGCGCCGCCGTTCGACGGCCAGAAGCTCTTCCAGTGCGAGGACAAGCCGGGCCGGCTGTCGCTGACGGCCGACGACCCGACGATGTACCGGATCGGCTGCACCATGACCGGTGGTTCGTCCGGGGGCGGCTGGGTCGCGAACGGCGCGGACGGCAAGCCCGCCCTGGTGTCCAACACCTCCATCGGCCCGGTCACGGCCGGCTGGCTCGCCGGGCCGCGTCTCGGTGAGGTCGCCAAGGGTGTCTATGACGGGGTCAGCAAGAAGTTCGCCGGTCAGTGACGCGCCGGCCCGTCATGGGGCCGGCGGTGACGAGAAGATCTCCACCGCCATGAGCGACCCGTTCGCAGGTCAGTAGCGGCGGACGGCGTGGGTGGCGCATGAAGGCCCGCCTCCTCCTCACGGAGGGGCGGGCCTTCGTCGTGCGGTCTTCGTCCTGTGGGCTCTTCGTCCTGTGGGGTCTTCGTCCTGTGCGGACTCCGGAGGTCCTACGGTCAGCGGCCCACCGGCACATACGGAGCGAGCGCGGCGGCCAGCTCCTCGTGGACACGCGCCTTGAGCACCGTGCCCTCCGGGGTGTGTTCCTCGGAGAGCACCTCGCCCTCGGCATGGACCCGGGAGACCAGCGCGCCCGCGGTGTACGGCAGCAGCACCTCGACCTCGACCTCGGGCCGGGGCAGCTCCTCGTCGATGAGCGCGAGCAGCTCGCCGATCCCCTGGCCGGTGCGTGCCGAGACGGCGATCGCGTACCGCTCCGCGCGCAGCAGCCGCTGGAGCACCAGCGGATCGGCCGCGTCGGACTTGTTGATCACCACGATCTCGCGCACGTCCACCGCGCCCACATCGCGGATCACCTCGCGCACGGCGGCCAGCTGCTCCTCCGGCGCGGGATGCGAACCGTCCACCACATGCACGATCAGATCGGAGTCACCGACCTCTTCCATCGTGGAGCGGAACGCCTCGACGAGATGATGCGGCAGATGCCGGACGAACCCGACCGTGTCGGCCAGGGTGTAGATCCGGCCGCTCGGGGTCTCGGCCCGGCGCACGGTCGGGTCGAGGGTGGCGAACAGCGCGTTCTCCACCAGCACGCCCGCGCCGGTGAGCCGGTTGAGCAGCGAGGACTTGCCCGCGTTGGTGTATCCGGCGATCGCGACCGACGGCACCTTGTTGCGCCGCCGCTCCTGCCGCTTGATCTCGCGGCCGGTCTTCATGTCCGCGATCTCCCGGCGCATCTTCGCCATCTTCTCGCGGATACGCCGCCGGTCCGTCTCGATCTTGGTCTCACCGGGACCGCGGGTGGCCATGCCGCCACCGCCGCCGCCACCCATCTGACGGGACAGCGACTGACCCCAGCCACGCAGCCGCGGCAGCATGTACTGCATCTGCGCCAGCGCGACCTGCGCCTTGCCCTCACGGGACTTGGCGTGCTGGGCGAAGATGTCCAGGATCAGGGCCGTACGGTCGACGACCTTGACCTTGACGACATCTTCGAGATGGATCAGCTGGCCGGGGCTCAGCTCACCGTCGCAGACGACGGTGTCGGCGCCGCTCTCCAGCACGATGTCCCGCAGCTCCTGGGCCTTGCCGGAGCCGATGTACGTGGCCGGATCGGGCTTGTCACGGCGCTGGATCACACCGTCGAGCACCAGCGCGCCCGCCGTCTCGGCGAGCGCCGCCAGCTCCGCGAGCGAGTTCTCGGCGTCCTGCACGGTGCCCGAGGTCCATACGCCGACCAGCACCACGCGCTCCAGACGCAGCTGCCGGTACTCGACCTCGGTGACGTCTTCCAGCTCGGTGGAGAGACCCACCACACGCCGCAGCGCGGCGCGCTCGGAGCGGTCGAACTGATCGCCGTCCCGCTCTCCGTCGATCTCCAGGCTCCAGGCGACGTCCTCTTCCATCAGGGCATCGGCCCGAAGGCTTTCCGTGCGGGGGTCCGCGAAGCGCTGCGCGTCCTGGGAAGGGGAGGAAGAGGAGGTCATTGGATCCTTACGTCGAAGAGATGTCCGTTACCTCAGTCACAACGTGTGACGACGGGAAATGATTCCCGGCCACGTTGCCGACACGTCGATGGTGGCACGGTTCGGTCCGGCCGTCACTCGGGTTTCACGCTCTGTTCCGGGGCGGTGTGCCCGGTGCCGTGGGGCATCCGGTGCGGTGCGGCGTACCGGTTCCGCGGGGCGTTCTGGTTGCCGGCCGGTGTTTCGGAGCGCCAGTCGGGGTGGCCGGGCATCGGCGGGGTCTTCTGCCGGTACAGCCACGCCGTGAAGAAGGCGGAGAGGTCACGCCCCGCGACGGACGACGCCAGCTCGATGAAGTCCGTCGTGGTCGCCGTCCCGTCCCGGTGGATCCGTACCCAGTCCCGCTCCAGGCGCGCGAACGCCGTCTCGCCGATCTCGTGCCGCAGCGCGTAGAGCACCAGCGCGCTGCCGTCGTACACCACCGGCCTGAACAGGCTGATCGGCTGCCCCTCGACCGGCGGCTTCGGCTTCGCCGGGGGGCCGCCCACCGCCCGCCAGCCGTCGGACTGCCGGTACGCCTCCCGCATCCGGGTCTCCATCGACTTGCCGGCGTGCTCCCGCGCGTAGCGCATCTCGTACCAGGTGGCGTGCCCCTCGTTCAGCCAGAGGTCGGCCCACCTGCGGGGGGAGACGCTGTCGCCGAACCACTGGTGTGCCAGCTCATGGACCATGACCGAGTCGACGTACCACTCCGGGTATCCGGACCCGGTGAACAGGGCCCGCTCGAAGAGCGAGAGGGTCTGTGTCTCCAGTTCGAAGCCGGTGCTGGCGTCCGCGATCAGCACACCGTAGGTCTCGAAGGGGTACGGGCCGACCTGCCGCTCCATCCAGCCGATCTGGTCCGGTGTCTTCCTGAGCCAGGGCTCCAGCTTCTGCCGGTCCGCGGCCGGCACGACGTCCCGCAGGGGCAGCCCGCCGGGCCCCTTTCGGCGCACCACGGCCGAGTCGCCGATGGAGACCTGGGCGAGTTCGGTGGCCATGGGGTGATGGGTGCGGTAGGTCCAGGTGGTGGTCGCGCCCCGGAGTACCTTGCCTTCCTGTACGCCGTTGGCCACGGCCGTCAGCCGCTTCGGCGCGGTGATCCGGATGGTGAAGTAGGCCTTGTCGGCGGGGTGGTCGTTGCTGGGGAAGACACGGTGCGCGGCGTCGGCCTGGTTGGTCATCGCCAGTCCGTCGGTGGTCCGTACCCAGCCGCCGCGGTCGCCCGTCGGGTCGCTGGTGTGATTGACGGTGATCCGCATCCGCGAGCCGTCCCCGACCGCCGCGGCCGGTGTGATCACCAGATCCTCGCCGGCGGTCGCGAAGCGTGCCGCGGCGCCGTTCACCTCGACCGAGCGGACCTTTCCGTGGGTGAAGTCGAGGTTGATCCGTTGCAGCCGCTGGGTCGCCTGTGCGTCGATCTTGGTGACGGCGTCCAGCGGCTTGCGGTTGTCGCCGCCGTAGGTGAAGTCGAGGTCATAGGTGAGCACGTCGTAGCCGGGGTTGCCGAGCTGCGGGAAGAGCGGATCGCCGATGCCGAGCGGCTCGGGGGCGGGCAGGGTCGCGGCGACGAGAGTGACCGAGGCGGCGGCCAGCAGGGCGGCGCGCAGTCGGCGGTTGGTGAGGAGCATGATCCACGGCTACCAGCGGCTCCCCGGCGCACCGCGACGGCGCGCTCCGCACCCACCCGAAAGGGGCAGGTCAGAGCGCGGACACGGGCCGGATGCCGGGCGGCACGCGGTTGACGAGGACGTCAGACAGCGCCCAGGCGGCCTCCCTGCGGAGCGGTCAGGCGGTCCGCCCGATGCTGGGCGCGGCTGACGTCGTACACCCCCGGTACGTCGCGCATCGCCCGCATCAGAGCGGGCAGGCCCGCCGCGTCCGGCAGCTCCAGCGTGTACGTGTGCCGTACGCGCTGCTCGCTGGGCGGCTCCACGGTGGCCGCGACGATCGCGGCGCCCGCCGTGGCGATCGCTTCCGTGAGATCGGCGAGCAGCCGCGGACGCCCGAAGGACTCGGCGTACAGCGTGACCCGGCACTCCGGGGCGTCTCCCCAGCTCACCGCGACGGGGGCGCGGTCGAGGGCCCGCATCCGTTCCACCGCCCGGCACTCCTGCCGGTGGACGGTGACCACGCCGCCGCGGACCGCGAAGCCGGTGACCTCGTCCGGCGGTACGGGCGTACAGCAGCCCGCCAGCCGGACCGTCGCGCCCGGCAGATCCACCACGGCGTTGGCGGCCTCCCGCCGGCCCGCGCTGACGGCGACGGCCGCGCGGGGGGCGGCGGCGGGGAGTCCGACCGTTTCCGGGTGCGCCGTGAGCCACCCCGTGATCGCGATCCTGGCGGCGGCCGTACGGGCGTGGCTCAGCCACTCCGGAGAGGGTCCCGAGACCGCGTCGCCGTCCAGCAGCAACTGGACCGTGTCGCCGTCGCTCAGGACCGTGCTGAGCGTCGCCAGCCGGCCGTTGACGCGCGCCCCGAGGCAGCCGTGCGCGGCCTCGCCGTACTGCGCGTACGCGGCGTCCACGCAGGTCGCCCCGGCCGGCAGTCCGAGCATGCCGCCCTCGGCGCCGAAGACGGTGATCTCCCGGTCCTGCGCGAGGTCCGCGCGGAGCGTCGTCCAGAAGGTGTCCGGGTCGGGCGCCGCCTGCTGCCACTCCAGGAGCCGGGAGAGCCAGCCGGGTCTGGTCGGGTCGGCGCGCTCACCGTCCTGCGGCTCCCCGGCGGTCTCCTGCGCCGTACCGTCCTGCGCACCCGCGTTCTCGACGGACGCGTACGGATTGCCGAGGGCGACGACCCCGGCCTCGGCGACCTTGTGCATCTGGTGCGTACGGATGAGTACTTCGGCGACCGCCCCGTCGGGACCTGCGACCGCGGTGTGCAGCGACTGGTACAGGTTGAACTTGGGCGCGGCGATGAAGTCCTTGAACTCGGAGACGACCGGGGTGAAACAGGTGTGCAGCTCGCCCAGGACCGCGTAACAGTCGGCGTCCTCACCGACGAGCACCAGCAGCCGGCCGAAGTCCGTGCCGCGCAGTTCGCCGCGTTTCAGCCCGGACCGGTGCACGGAGACGAAGTGCCGCGGCCGTACGAGGACTTCGGCGGCGATGCCCGCCTCGCGCAGCACCCTCCTGACGTCCTCGGAGATCGCCGCGAGGGCGTCCCCCGCGGTGGCGTTGTCGGCGATCAGGGCGCGGGTGTGCGCGTACTCCTCGGGGTGGAGGATCGCGAAGACCAGGTCCTCCAGCTCGGTCTTGAGCGCCTGCACACCGAGGCGTTCGGCGAGCGGGATGAGCACGTCCCGGGTGACTTTGGCGATACGGGCCTGCTTCTCGGGGCGCATCACACCGAGGGTCCGCATGTTGTGCAGCCGGTCCGCGAGCTTGATCGACATCACCCGGACATCGTTGCCAGTGGCGACGAGCATCTTGCGGAAGGTCTCGGGCTCGGCGGCGGCGCCGTAGTCGACCTTCTCCAGTTTGGTGACCCCGTCGACCAGATAGCAGACCTCGTCACCGAACTCCGCGCGTACCTGATCGAGGGTCACTTCGGTGTCCTCCACGGTGTCGTGGAGGAGAGAGGCCGTCAAGGTCGTGGTCTCGGCGCCCAGTTCGGCAAGGATCAGGGTCACGGCCAGCGGATGGGTGATGTACGGCTCGCCGCTCTTGCGGAACTGCCCGCGGTGCGAGGCCTCGGCGAGCACATACGCCTTGTGCAGCACGCCGAGGTCCGCGTCCGGATGGTGCGCGCGGTGGGCGTCCGCGACATGGCCCATGGCGTCGGGCAGCCTGCCCCTGGACGTGGGACCGAGTAACGCGGCCCGGCCGATTCTGCGGAGGTCGATCCGGGGAAGGCCGCGTCTGCGACTGATCTGGGCACCAGGGTTGGTGGCCTCTGCACTCATGGGCACCTCCGGCAGCTTCGACCGGCGGTGAAGAGCAAGGGCGCCCTCCGGGCCGGTGCTTGATGCTACCGAGCCCACCACGTGGAGCAGTCCCGCTCTCGCCCGGCGTGAAACGGATCACCCATTCGAGCGAGCTTCAGGGCGTGTTGAGGAGGCCGTTTCGAACCAGGCCGGATCGAGGTACCCCTCCGCGACGATGACGGCGGGTCCGGTCATGTCGATCTCGCCGTCCGGGTGCTCCGTGATGACGAGCCGTCCGCCCGGCAGATCCACGGTGTAGGTGACGGGGACTCCGGTCACGGCGGGGTCGGTGCCGTCCCTGCGGGCCGTGGCGACGGCCACGGCGCAGGCGCCCGTACCGCACGAGCGGGTCTCGCCGGAGCCGCGCTCATGGACGCGCATGGCGACATGGCGAGGGCCGCGGTCGACGACGAATTCGACGTTCACTCCGTCCGGGTAGACGGACGCGGGGCTGACCGGCGGCTCGGAGAACAGATTCCCGGCGTGCGCCAGATCGTCCACGAACGCGACCGCGTGCGGATTGCCCATGTTGACGTTCCGTGCGGGCCACTCCCGGCCGCCGACGGCCACGGTCGCCCCGTCGCCGGGGAGCACGGCCCGCCCCATACGGACCGTGATGTCGCCGTCCTCGGCGCCGGTCGGCGCGTGGTCCGCGCTCTTGGCGAGGTGCACCCGCTTCACCCCGCCGCGCGTGGCCACCACCAGATCGCCCGCCGTCACATGGCCGGCACGCTGGAGATAGCGGGCGAAGACCCGCACGCCGTTGCCGCACATCTCGGCGATGGATCCGTCGGCGTTGCGGTAGTCCATGAACCACTCCGCCTCGCCGGCCATGGCGCGCGCCTCGGGGTGCGCGGCCGACCGTACGACATGCAGCAGCCCGTCGCCGCCGATACCGGCCCTGCGGTCGCACAGGGCGGCGACGGCGCGGGCGGGCAGGTCGATGGCGTTGTCCGGGTCGGGGACGATCACGAAGTCGTTCTCGGTCCCGTGTCCCTTGAGGAAGGCGACCGGCGCGGTCGGGGAGGTGCTCACGGCATCCATCGTACGAGCAGGGTCCGACAACACCAGCGCGCGGTCAGCGCAGCCGGGCGACCCGCCAGACGGCGAGGGCGACCAGGGCCGCGGCCACGGAGACGTACAGGGCGATGACCCGCCAGTCGGGGCGCTCGCCGGAGGTGCGGGTCGGCAGCCCCGGCCAGGTGTGGCCGACCCGGCGGGCGGCCATCATGCCCCAGCCCGCGGCGCAGCAGCTGATCAGCAGCCCCAGCATGGCGACGACCGCGCCGCCGTCCCCGGTACCGAAGGCGAGGGGGAAGGCGAACATCAGCGAGCCGATCGCGGCGAGCCCCACGATCGGGGCCAGCTGCCAGATCCGCATCCGGCGCTGGGGACGCAGCTCGACCTCGACCTCGGGGGTCGTGGTCTCGTCCTCCGGCCCGTCGGGGCTCAGCCCCGGGGAGGCGTCCGGGATGTCCGGTGCCGTGGGTTCTCTGTCGCGAGGGCCGGCCTCCATCGCCACGCGCCCTCCCCAATCGGACTTCACTGGTCGATCGATGCCCGATGGTCGATCGATGCTCGATGATGGCACGCCCGGAGGGACCGCAAGGGCGCACGGAGCGTCCCGATGCCATCACGTGATCAGGCTGTGACCGCTCGTTCGACCAACGCCAGCGCCCGGTGCGGCAGTTCCTCCCGGTGCTCCGAACCGCCGCTCAGCCAGTGGACCCGCGCGTCGCGGCGGAACCAGGAGTCCTGCCGGCGCGCGAAGCGTTTGGTGGCGCGTACGGTCTCGGCGCGCGCCTCGTCGTCCGTGCACTCCCCCGCGAGCGCCGCGAGCACCTGCTGGTAGCCGAGCGCGCGCGAGGCGGTACGTCCCTCGCGCAGGCCCCGGGCCTCCAGGCCCCGCACCTCGTCCACCAGCCCGGCGTCCCACATGCGGTCCACGCGCCGGGCGATCCGCTCGTCCAGCTCGGGGCGTGCGACATCGACGCCGATCTGCACGGTGTCGTAGACCGAGTCGTGACCCGGCAGATTGGCGGTGAAGGGCTTGCCGGTGATCTCGATCACTTCCAGCGCCCGGACGATCCGGCGGCCGTTGCTGGGCAGGATCGCGCGGCCGGCCCGGGGGTCGGCGGCGGACAGCCGGGCGTGCAGGGCCCCGGACCCGCGCAGGGTGAGCTCGCCCTCCAGCCGGGAGCGCACCTCGGGGTCGGTGCCGGGGAATTCGAGGGCGTCGATGGCGCCGCGTACGTACAGTCCGGAGCCGCCGACGAGGACGGGGGTACGGCCCGCGGCGAGCAGCCGGTCGATCTCCGCCCTGGCGAGCCGCTGGTACTCGGCGACGCTGGCGGCCTCGGTGACGTCCCAGATGTCCAGGAGGTGATGCGGGACGCCGGCGCGTTCCTCGGTCGTCAGCTTGGCGGTCCCGATATCCATCCCCCGGTAGAGCTGCATGGAGTCGGCATTGACGACCTCACCGTCGAGTTGCCGGGCGAGATGGACGCCCAGATCGGACTTGCCGGCCGCGGTGGGACCGACGACGGCGATGACCCGCGGTGCGGTAGCTGCGCTTCTCACTGCCCCAGTCTCGCAAACACACAGGCCGCTACCCGAATGAGTTACGTGACGGCACACGGTCGGCTTCGTTTCCTGTTGCGAGGTTCCGGCCGCCGGTTTTCAGGCCGGTGGCCCTGGGCGGCGCAATGGGACGCTCCGGGCGGCGCGGAATTTCGCCCCCACGAGTAATGTATGGAGAAGTTATGGGTGTTTTTTCACGGTTTCGCCGGAAGTCGGTAGCCGCGTCCGAGGCGTCAACCGCCGAGGCACCGGCCACCACTCCGACGGCCGATCCCGCCGCGGACAGCACTGACGTGGCGGCGGAGGCCGGATCCGGTGAGACCGGAACGGCGACGGCCGAGCCTGCCGAGAGCGCCGGGTCCGAGACGGCGGCGGCCGAGGGCGTGGAGATCCCGAAGCAGCAGTCGGCGGAGGCCGCGGCGGACAATGAGGCCGGGAAGAGCACCCGCAAGTAGGCTGCAAGTAGGCTGTTGTCTCTCCGAGGGAAGGTGGCCCATGAGCTTCCTGGATTCATTGAAGGCCAAGATCGGTCCGGCCAAGAACAAGGTCGCTGACCTCGCGCAGCAGCACGGGGACAAGATCGAGCACGGGCTGGAGAAGGCCGCTCGCACGGTCGATCAGAAGACCAAGGGCAAGTACAGCGACAAGATCGACAGCGGGACGGGCAAAGCCAAGGACGCCCTGGGCAAGCTCGCTCACAAGGATGACGGCACTACCCCGCCGCCACCGGCCGCTTCCTGATCACCGCTGTTCTGTCCTGATCCTCGGCACAGAGTGGCCGGACACACCGGCCTGAACGGCCGTGGGGCGCTTCGCAGCGCTTCACGGCCGTCGCTCTGTGTGCCCTGACAGGCCGCTGCCGGGCCACGAGGCGGTGTCAGGACCAGGCCGCGACGAGATACCCCACGCCGTAGGGCGCGCCCTCGTACAGCAGCTCGCCGGCCAGGCCGGCCCCCTCCGCGGCGCCCGCGAGCACCTGCCAGGGCGCCCGGCCCGCCGCCTTGAGTTCGTGAGCCAGCTCCGCGTCCAGCGCTTTCAGCGCCGCCACGTCCGCCGTGCCGAGGGCTCGGGCCGCTGCCTCGTCGAACCCGGCCGCCCGTTCGTCCAGATATCCCGGCGCCTTCAGGGAGCGGCAGGCGCTGGCGTCGCCCATCACCAGGAGCGCCACCCGGCCGGCCCGCGCCGCGATCTCCTGGCCCGTCCGCAGGCACCGCTCGGTGTCGAGAGGTTCCCCCACGCCCACCCCGCTGACGGGGGTGGCGGCCCAGTGGGCATGTCCGAGGAGCCAGGCGGCGACCGCCAGGGACGCCGGGAGCTCCCGCTCCGGGCTTTCACCGGCCCCGGCCCGCGCCGCGGCCGGGCTCTCGCCCAGGACGACATCGAGGTCCACGCCGAAGCCGCGGAAGGACCCGGCGGTCCCCGAGGGGTACTCCCCCCGGCGGTCCCGCCCGGCCGGTCCGACGACGATCAGCCGCTCCGGCCTGGCGGCGGCCAGCACCCCGAGGGCATCGGCACACGCGGCGCGTACGGCATCGAGCTCCGGAGCGGCTCCGGCGGCCACGGCGGGTACGAGCAGGGGCGGACTGGGACACACGGCGGCGGCTACGAGCATGATCCGCAGCCTAGACGAGTGGGTCCGAAGTCCCGTTCGCCCGCGGGGTGATGCTCCGTCACTCGACGGAGCAGCCGCCCGTCACCGCCGGCAGCGGGGCCGGCACCCCGACCGTGGGCAGCCCCAGCAGCACGCCCGCGGGCTTCGCCGCCTCGGTCGCGTTCCGGCGGTCCCAGGCGTCTCCGGCGCGGGTACGGCGTACCGTCCGCGTCGGTCCCTCGGCGAGCAGATGGTGCGGCGCGGCGTAGGTGATCTCGACGGTGACCACATCGCCGGGGCGCACTTCCTCGTCCGGCTTGGTGAAGTGGACGAGGCGGTTGTCGGGGGCGCGTCCGGAGAGCCGGTGGGTGGCGCCGTCCTTGCGCCCCTCGCCCTCGGCGACCATGACCTCCAGCGTCCTGCCGACCTGCGTCTTGTTCTCCTCCCAGGAGATCTCCTCCTGGAGGGCGGACAGCCGCATGTAGCGCTCCTGGACGACGGCCTTGGGGATCTGGCCGTCCATCTCGGCGGCCGGGGTCCCGGGGCGCTTGGAGTACTGGAAGGTGAACGCCTGCGCGAAGCGCGCCTCGCGCACGACCCGCATGGTCTGCTCGAAGTCCTCCTCGGTCTCGCCGGGGAAGCCCACGATGATGTCGGTGGAGATGGCGGCGTGCGGGATGGCGGCGCGCACCTTGTCGATGATGCCGAGATACCGATCCTGCCGGTACGAGCGGCGCATCGCCTTGAGGATCGTGTCCGAGCCGGACTGGAGCGGCATATGGAGCTGCGGCATCACGTTCGGCGTCTCGGCCATCGCCGCGATCACATCGTCCGTGAAGTCGCGTGGGTGCGGTGAGGTGAAGCGGACCCGTTCCAGGCCCTCGATCGCGCCACAGGCCCGCAGCAGCTTGGAGAACGCCTCGCGGTCGCCGATGTCGGATCCGTACGCGTTGACGTTCTGGCCCAGCAGCGTGATCTCGGAGACGCCCTCGGCGACCAGTGCCTCGATCTCGGCCAGGATGTCGCCGGGACGGCGGTCCTTCTCCTTGCCGCGCAGCGCGGGGACGATGCAGAAGGTGCAGGTGTTGTTGCAGCCGACGGAGATGGAGACCCACGCGGCATAGGCGGACTCGCGGCGGGTCGGCAGCGTGGAGGGGAAGGCCTCCAGCGACTCGGCGATCTCGACCTGGGCCTCTTCCTGGACCCGCGCGCGCTCCAGGAGCACCGGCAGCTTGCCGATGTTGTGCGTGCCGAACACGACGTCGACCCAGGGGGCGCGCGTGACGATGGTGTCGCGGTCCTTCTGCGCCAGACAGCCGCCGACGGCGATCTGCATGCCCGGCCGCTTGGTCTTCATCGGCGCGAGCCGGCCGAGGTTGCCGTACAGCTTGTTGTCGGCGTTCTCCCGCACCGCGCAGGTGTTGAAGACGACGACGTCCGCGTCCCCGTCGGACCCTTCGGGCGCGCGGACGTATCCGGCTCCCTCCAGCAGGCCCGACAGCCGCTCGGAGTCGTGGACATTCATCTGGCACCCGTAGGTGCGTACCTCGTAAGTCTTCGCGCTCATCTCGCCCACCAGGGTAAGGGGTCACCCGGGACGGCTGCCCGGGGATTCCCCGGCGAGGCCCGTGGCGAGCAGAAGACAAGGCCTGGCCATTACGGGGAGTGACCTGACAGGATCGGTGACATGTTCGGCCTGACGTCCCGTATCAGCCGCGGCCGCGCCTTCCAGGGCGCCGCCGCGGTGCTGGTGCTGCTCGGGCTGCTGCTGTGGTGGCTGCTCCCGATCGGGACGTCCTCGCCGAGCGGCTCGGTCACGTTCAGCACGGGCGTGACGAGCGGGGTCTACCAGCGGTACGGAACGCTCCTGAAGCAGGATCTCGCCCGCGATCTGCCGGATGTGTCGATACAGCTCAGGACGAGCGAGGGCTCGCAGCAGAACATCGCGCGGGTGGCGACGGGCGAGGCGGATTTCACCATCGCCACGGCCGACGCCGTCGCCAAGTACCAGAAGGACGGCAAGCCGGGCGCGGACCGGCTGCGCGGCTGCGCGCGGCTGTACGACGACTATGTGCAGCTGGTCGTCGCGAAGGACTCGGACATCCGCTCCACCGCTGATCTGCGCGGCAAGAAGGTGGGGGTGGGGCAGGAGGGTTCGGGGGTCCGGCTGCTGGCCGACCGGCTGCTGGCCGCCGCGGATCTCGACCCGCGGAAGGACGTCGTCCCGTTCTCAGTCGGGATCGACACGATGCCGGGCCTGCTCGAACGGCGTGAGCTGGACGCCTTCTTCTGGTCGGGCGGGCTGCCCACCGGCGCGGTGCAGGACCTGTCGGAGCGCTTCGACATACGGCTGGTGCCGCTGGAGTCCACGCTGGTCGACCGGCTGCACTCCTCGGGCGAGGCAGCGTCCCGCTACTACCGCTCCGCGGTGATACCCGCCGACGCCTACGGAACGGCGCAGAGCGGCACGGCCGTACCGACGGTCGCGGTGGCGAATTTGCTGGTGACCACGGACCGGATGAGCGCCGGGCTGACGGAGGGCTTCACCCGTACGGTGATCAACAGCCGGGACCGGATAGGCGACGAGGTGCATCCCGCGCAGCTGGTGGATCTGCGGACCGCGATCTATACGGACCCGCTGCCGCTGCACGAGGGCGCCAAGCGGTACTACCAGTCGGAGAAGCCGTAGGTCCTGCCCGGGTTGCTCAGCTCACCCGGTGCCGGCCCGTCCGCTCAGGCCGTCCGCTCAGGCCGTCGGGGATGATCTCGGGACGCTGAGGGTCACCCGGAGTCCGTGCGGTTCGCCGTGTGCGTAGGCGATAGAACCGCCACCGGCCGCGAGCAGGGCCCGGGTGATCGACAGGCCGAGACCCGATCCCTTGATGTTCTGGTGGCGGTTGCTGCGCCAGAAGCGGTCCCCGATCCTGGCGAGTTCGTCATCCGTGAGACCGGGACCGCCGTCGTTGATGACGATCTTCGAGGTCGTGCCGTTGCGGGCCACCGTGACCGTGACCACTTCGCCGGCCGGAGTGAACTTGAGGGCGTTGTCGATCACCGCGTCCAGGGCGCTGGAGAGCGCGATGGGGTCGGCCCAGGCGGTCACCGCGGCGCGGTGCTCGGTGAGCCTGACGCCCTTCTCCTCGGCGAGGGCCCGCCAGGCGGCGACCCGCTCGGCCGCCACCTCACCTATGTCGGTGAGCCGCAGATCGGCGGCGGCGTGCTCGGCCAGCGCCAGGTCCAGCAGATCGTCGAGGACCTGTGCGAGGCGCTTGCCCTCCGTCCGTACGGAGGCGATCTCCTCGTTCCCCTCGGGCAGTTCGAGACCGAGCAGTTCGATACGGAGCAGCAGGGCGGCGAGCGGATTGCGCAGCTGGTGCGAGGCGTCCGCGACGAAGGCGCGCTGCTGTTCCAGCACGTCCTCGACGTTGTCGGCCATCTCGTTGAAGGAACTGGCCAGCCGGCGCAGCTCGGGTGGTCCGCCGGCCGCCGCGACCCGGGAGTTCATCCGGCCGGTGGCGATGTCGTGGGTGGCCGCGTCCAGTACCCGTACCGGACGGAGCACCCAGCCGGTCAGCCGGATCGCGGCCCCGACGGCGAGCAGCATGGCCGCCACCTCGCCCGCCGCGATGATCAGCCAGCCGTGGAGGATGCGCGAACGCATCTGGCCGGTCGGTGAGTCGGTCACCACCACGGCGACGACGTCCCCGTCCCGTACGACGGGCGAGTCGACGATCAGCCGGCCGTTCTGCCAGGGCCAGACCTGCTCGGGGTCGCCGCTGCGCCGGCCGAGCAGGGCCTCCTCGAAGGACTGCCGGGCCGGGCCTTCGGCGGGGACGCTCCAGCCCTCCGGGGCGCGGGCCATGACGCCGTTGTCCCGGTAGAAGACGCCGGCCCTGACCCCGTACACCTCGTAGTACCTGGTCAGTTCGGCCTCCAGCATCGCGCGCCGTTCCTGGACGCCCGAGCGGCTCTCGGAGACGAACTGGGCGAGGGCTGCGACCCGCGCGGTGTCGTCGATCCGGTCGACGACGACGCGCTGCTGCTCGGCGGCGGCGAGACTCACGGCCAGCGGGAAGCCCAGGGCGAGGAGTACGCCCGCCATGAGGATGATGAGCAGCGGCAGTAGTCGGGTGCGCACGGGGCGTTACGGCCCCTGGTGTGCGCCGGGGACGACCAGGCGGTAGCCGACACCCCGTACGGTCTCGATCAGCGCCGGCATGCCGAGCTTGCCGCGCAGGGAGGCCACATGGACCTCCAGCGTGCGGCCCGTGCCTTCCCAACTGGTGCGCCAGACCTCGCTGATGATCTGTTCGCGGCCGAACACCACGCCGGGGCGCTGGGCGAGCAGGGCCAGCAGATCGAACTCCTTGCGGGTCAGCTGGACGGCCGTACCGTCCACGCTCACCCGGCGGGTGGGCAGTTCGAGGCTGAGGCACCCGAGCCGCTGGACGCCCTCGGAGGCAGGGGCCGAATCGTCCCCGCTCGCGGTGCGCCGGCTGACGGCATGGATACGGGCGAGCAGTTCACCGGTGTCGTACGGCTTGACCACATAGTCGTCGGCGCCGAGGTTGAGGCCATGGATCCGGGAGCGGACATCGGCCCGCGCGGTCACCATGATCACCGGCGTCGAGGTGATCCGCCGGATCTTGCCGCAGACCTGGTAGCCGTCCTGGTCGGGCAGTCCGAGGTCGAGCAGGACGACCGAGAACGGCACCTTGCCCACGTTGGCCGCGGGCAGCACCGCCTGGAGCGCCTCCTCACCGCTGCGGGCGTGTACGACCTGGAATCCGTGCTTGGCGAGCACGGCCGACAGGGCGGCGGCCACATGGTCGTCGTCCTCCACGAGCAGCAGTCTCACGGGCCCCCTTCACGGTCGTGGTTCGGATCGCGACGTCGGTCGAGCTGACACGTCGCGCCGTTTCATGTTCATGCGCTGTTAGTACGTACCAGGCATCCACGCCGATTGCGCACGGTTCAGTCAAGGGTCTTCCCGTTACGCCAAGGTTTCCGTTACCCACCCGGTACTCCCCCCACCGCCCTCTTCACGCGGAGTGTCCGGTTGCGGCCGGATCGTTATGCTCAATTTCCGCTCAGATGTAATGACGCTGATCGCAGTGCGTGACTAAGGTCCTCCCAACCGAGGAGGACGGAGCAAAAAGCCGATGAGCGGAGTGTCAGTGACCAAGGGCGCCGAGGACGCCGTGCCTGCGACGGGCGACCTGGTCGTACTGAGCAACGTGAACAAGCACTTCGGCGCGCTGCATGTGCTCCAGGACATCGACCTGACCATCGCCCGTGGCGAGGTCGTGGTCGTCATCGGGCCCTCCGGGTCCGGCAAGTCCACACTGTGCCGCACCATCAACCGCCTGGAGTCGATCGATTCGGGCGCGATCACGATCGACGGCAAGCCGCTGCCGGAGGAGGGCAGGGAGCTCGCCCGGCTGCGCGCCGATGTCGGCATGGTCTTCCAGTCGTTCAACCTCTTCGCACACAAGACGGTGCTGGAGAACGTCACGCTGGGCCAGATCAAGGTCCGCAAGACGGACAAGGCGGCGGCCGAGGAGAAGGCGCGCGCGCTGCTGGACCGTGTCGGCGTCGGCTCGCAGGCCGACAAGTACCCGGCCCAGCTCTCGGGCGGCCAGCAGCAGCGTGTCGCCATCGCACGGGCGCTGGCGATGGGCCCGAAGGTCATGCTCTTCGACGAGCCGACCTCCGCGCTGGACCCCGAGATGATCAATGAAGTACTTGAGGTCATGCAGCAGTTGGCGCGCGACGGAATGACGATGGTCGTCGTCACCCATGAGATGGGTTTCGCGCGCTCCGCGGCGAACCGGGTCGTCTTCATGGCGGACGGCCGGATCGTCGAGCAGGCCACGCCCGACGAGTTCTTCAGCAACCCGCGCAGCGACCGCGCCAAGGACTTCCTGTCGAAGATCCTGCATCACTGATCACCACTCTGGACACGGATCTCTCACCGGGTTCTTTCGCCCGGGACCTTTCGTCCGGATCGATCACACGGCTCATCACGGCTCTTCTTTACGGCTCCGCCGAGTGCGGCGGATCCGGTTCGTTCACGTCTCACCCGAGGGAAGTTCACGCATGAAGCTTCGCAAGGCAAGCGCGGCGGCAGCCGCCGTTGTCGTCCTCTCCCTGACCGCCACCGCCTGCGGCGGCGACAGCGCTGACAGCGGCAACGGTGGCGGCGACAAGATCACCATCGGTATCAAGTTCGACCAGCCGGGCCTCGGCCTGAAGAAGCCGGACGGTACGTTCGCGGGCTTCGACGTCGATGTCGCGACCTACGTCGCCAAGGAACTGGGCTACGACGCCAAGAACATCATCTGGAAAGAGGCGCCCAGCGCCGAGCGCGAGAACCTGATCTCCAACGGAGACGTGAAGTTCGTCGCCGCCAGCTACACGATCAACGACGAGCGCAAGAAGAAGGTCGACTTCGCCGGCCCGTACTTCCTCGCCCACCAGGACCTGCTGGTCCGCTCGGACGACAGCTCCATCACCAAGGCCGCCGACCTGAACTCCAAGAAGCTCTGTTCGGTGACCGGCTCCACCTCGGCGCAGAACGTCAAGAACGACTTCGCGCCGAAGGCCGACCTCCAGAACGTCGGCGGCTACTCCGAGTGCCTGACCGGCCTGGAGAACAAGGCTGTCGACGCCCTGACCACGGACGACTCCATCCTCGCGGGTTACGCCTCGCAGCAGGAGCACCAGGGCAAGTTCAAGCTGGCGGGCCTCAAGCTCAGCGACGAGCCCTACGGCATCGGCCTCAAGAAGGGCGACGCCGACCTTCAGAAGAAGATCAACGCCGCGCTGACCAAGATGGAGTCGGACGGCTCCTGGGAGAAGGCCGTGCAGGCCAACTTCGGTCCGGCCAACTACAAGAACGAGCCTGCCCCGAAGATCACCGAAGGCAGCTGAGACAGCAGTGACGCGCCGCCGGCCGGTCCGGCGGCGCGTACCGACCAGCCAACCAGGGGAGAGCGCGGGGCATCGTGTTCGACTTTCTTGATTCCGGGCAGTACGACCTGCTCGGCGCCTTCTGGGTGACGGTGCAGCTCACCCTCTACTCCGCAGTTGGTTCTCTCATATGGGGAACGCTGCTGGCCGGGATGCGTGTCAGTCCCGTGCCGCTGATGCGTGCCTTCGGTACCGCCTACGTCAATCTGATCCGTAACACCCCGCTGACCGTCGTCCTCGTCGCCTGTTCGCTGGGGCTCGGCCAGACTCTCCAGATCACGCTCGGCGGCGGGGACTTCGAGTCCATCGGTTTCCGGCTGGCCGTACTGGGGCTGATCGCCTACACGAGCACCTTCGTCTGCGAGGCCCTGCGCTCCGGTATCAACACCGTGCCCGTGGGCCAGGCCGAAGCCGCCCGCGCCCTGGGGCTGAGCTTCTTCCAGGTGCTGTGGCTGATCGTGCTCCCCCAGGCGTTCCGCTCCGTCGTGGCGCCGCTGGCCAACGTGCTGATCGCGCTGACCAAGAACACCACGGTCGCCGCGGCGATAGGTGTCGCGGAGGCGTCGGCGCTGATGAAGACAATGATCGAGAACGAAACCAGCGCGCTCTTCGCGGTGTTCGCGATGTTCGCCTTCGGGTTCGTCGTTCTCACCCTCCCGACCGGTCTGCTTCTGGGCTGGGTCAGCAAGCGAGTGGCGGTGAAGCGATGAGTGCCACGTCCGTTCTGTACGACACCCCCGGTGCGCGCGCCAAGCGGCGCAACATCCTCTACACAATCGTGTTCCTGGTCGTCTTCGCGCTCGCCGCCTGGTGGGTGCTGGTGCAGATGGCCGACAAGAACCAGCTGGCGTCCGAGAAGTGGAGCCCGTTCGTCACGGACGCCGAGGTGTGGACGACCTATCTGCTGCCGGGGCTCGGTGAGACCCTCAAGGCGGCGGCGCTGGCCATCGTGATAGCCCTGCCGTTCGGCGCGCTGCTCGGTATCGGCCGGCTCTCGGACCACTCCTGGGTACGGGTACCGGTCGGCGCGGTCGTCGAGTTCTTCCGCTCCATCCCCGTCCTGCTGATGATGGTGTTCGCCGCCACGGCGTACGCGCAGTTCACCAATGTCTCGTCCGACATGCGGCCGCTGTACGCCGTGGTGACGGGCCTGGTGCTCTACAACGCCTCGGTCATCGCCGAGATCGTCCGCGCCGGCATTCTCACGCTGCCCAACGGCCAGACCGACGCCGCGAAGGCGATCGGTATGCGCAAGGGCCAGACCATGGCGTACGTGCTGCTGCCGCAGGCCGTGACGGCGATGCTGCCGGCCCTGGTCAGCCAGCTCGTCGTGATCGTCAAGGACACCGCGCTGGGCGGCGCGATCCTTGGTCTGTCCGAGCTGCTCTCGCAGAACCGCACGATCACCGCGAACTACGGTGCCAA
Source organism: Streptomyces scopuliridis (assembly GCF_042790125.1). GTDB lineage: Bacteria > Actinomycetota > Actinomycetes > Streptomycetales > Streptomycetaceae > Streptomyces > Streptomyces scopuliridis_A. The sequence goes on along the minus strand of NZ_JBHTZS010000028.1, from coordinate 39,449 downwards.
CACCATCGCCACGCTCGTCGTCATCGCGCTGATCTACATCGTGCTGAACTTCATCCTCACCACCTTCGCCAGCTGGCTGGAGCAGCGGCTGCGCCGGGGCAAGAAGAGCACGGGCGCGGTGCTCGGCGCGGATGGGCCACAACAGGTCAGCGCCCCGGCCGGCCCCGGGGACGGCAGCGGCACCTGAGTCGGACGGGACTGGCGGGTCTGGACGGCGTACGCGCCGCCCAGACCGTCGCTTGACGCAAGGACCCCCAGTCGGTTGCATACGTTCTGTGATCACGCACCGGGCTCCTACCGCCCTTGACCGTATGACCGCACGGGCCGGAGGGGTCGCGCCGTGGACCCGGTGATCGTCGCCGGCGCGGGCCCCGTCGGTCTCGCGCTCTCACTGGCCCTCGCCGCGCAGGGTGTCCCCTCCGTCGTCCTGGACGAGGGGACCGGCACGGACGATCCGCGTCCGGCCCGTACCGCCATACTGCGGCCCGACACCGCCGCCCTGATGGCGCGGCTGGGCTGTGCCACCCTCGGTGATGAGGGCGCGCGGTGGACCGGCTGGCGTCTGATGCGGCGCAAGCAGCTCATGCGGGAGCTGCCGCTCGGCGAGGACGCCCCCGCGCCCCTGCACATCCCCCAGCACGCCCTCTCGCGCGGGCTGCGGAGCGCCATCGCCGGTCAGGAACTGGTGCGCGTGGTCACCGGCAACCGGCTCGACTCGCTGGAGCAGGACGCCCGCGGAGTCACCGTGCACACCCGCGGTCCCGACGCGACCTGGTGGCGCGGCAGCCATCTGGTGGGGTGCGACGGCGCGAGGTCCACGGTCCGCAAGCTGCTCGGCATCCGGTTTCCCGGGCGTACGGCGGTGGAGCGGCATGCCGTCGCCGCGCTCCGCGCCGAGCTGCCCTGGCCGGGCGAGGCGCTGCTGCACCGGCAGCCGCCCTGGTCCGGCAGCGGCGAGGAGGTGTCCGCCAGGCCGCTGGCGGACGGTGTGTGGCGGCTCGACTGGCTGCTGCCCTCCCGGGGCGAGTTGGTGACGCCCGACGCGCTGGTGACGCGGTTACGGGACACCCTGGCCGGCTGGTGCGGCGAGACACCGCCGTACGAACTGCTCGACACGGGCGTCTACACCCTGCACCACCGGCTGGCCAGGCGCTGGCGCGCCGGACGGGCCTTCCTCGCCGGGGACGCCGCCCATCTGCTGGGCGCGGTGGGCACGCAGGGCCTCGACGAAGGGCTGCGGGACGTCAGCAATCTCGCCTGGAAGATCGCCGAGGACTGGCACCACGGGGCGTCGGAGACCCTGCTGGACAGCTACCAGGCCGAGCGGCGTACGGCCGTCGCCGCCCGGTTGCGCGCGGCCGACCAGTCGCTGCCGATACTGCGGGGCGGCGGCGGACTGCGTACGTATATGCCGGGCGCCACACGCGGGCACGACACCCTGCTCGCCGACGGGCATCTCGGGCACGGACCATTGGGGGCACCGCCCGCCTATCCGCACTCCCCCCTCGCGCCTCCGCACGCCGAGGCGCAGACGGCCGTGGGTACGCCCCCCGGCGCCCCCGCCGAGGACGTACGGGTGACCGCGCCCGACGGTACGATCTCCCGGCTCGGGGACCGGCTCGGCCGTGGCCTGCACCTGGTGGTACTGGTCGCGCCGGGCACCGGGGTGTGGGACCGGCGGCACTGGCTGACGGCGGGGGTGATGCCGCGGCTGGCGGCGGCGGTGACCGCCCTGCCGGTACGGGCCGAGCTGCTGGTCACGGAGGCGTACCCGGGAGCCTCCGCGCACACGGTGCTGCTGGTGCGGCCGGACGGGCATCTGGTGGCGGCCTTCGGTGGGGTGCGCCCCGCCGCTCTCTACGCGGCGGCGGACGCGGCGCGCGGAGGCAGTCCTTCCGCACCGACGGAGGTTCCTGCGGAAGCCCCCTGACCACACATCCTGCCCACACTGCGAACATCGATTGACCGTCGCGGGCTCGCATGGTGTACTCCGGGACGTGACCGACACCGATGTGCGCCTGTGGCGGAGAGTCCATATGGACTTGGTCCGCTATGCGGGCTGCGTGTGTCGCCCGTCCTGCTGATTCGCCCCTCTGCCTTCACACGCTCGTCGCGCGGCGCCGCGACGGCACCTCTTCGCGAACATCCCAGGACGGTCACCATGTCTCTCCCCGTACGTACCCCCGCATCCGGCACCGCCGACGCCGGTGGTGGTGCCGCAACGCCCTCGGCCGCCGGGCCGACCCCCGCCGAGCTGCTCGACTTCGTCCGCAGGAGCGCGGCCGACGCCGAGCTGGTCTCCTCGCTCCCGCTGGACCCCGAGGGCCGTACGTGGATCCGGCTCAACGGTCCCGCGGGCAGCGAGGCATGGCTGATCGGCTGGCCGCCGGGCACGGGAACCGGCTGGCACGACCATGGCGGCTCGCACGGCGCGTTCGCCACGGCGTCGGGCACCCTCAAGGAGGACTCGCTCGCGGCCCGACTGCCCACCGAGGGGTGGAAGACCCTGGAACTGGCCGAAGGCGTCGACCGCGAGCGGCAGTTGACGGCCGGGGAGGGCCGGGCGTTCGGCAGGCACCATGTGCACGAGGTGCGCAATGAGTCCGGGGCCGAGCACGCCATCTCCGTACACGCCTACTATCCGCCGCTGCCGCTGATGCGGCGCTACAGCCGCACGGGCGCCGTGCTCCGCCTTGAGCAGGTCGAGCGCCCCGAGGAGTGGCAGTGACGGAGCGGGCCGTGACGGACCAGGCCATGACCGAGCGTTTGGCGATCGAGCGCGTGGGGATCGATGAGCTGCTGGAACGGGTCCGTGCGGACCTGGACCGAATAGGACCGAGGGAAGCGGCCGGGGCCGCCGCGGACGGCGCGCTGCTCGTGGACATCCGGTACGCGGCGCTGCGCGAGCGCGACGGACTGATCCCGGGGGCACTGGTCGTCGAGCGCAACGAGCTGGAGTGGCGACTCGACCCCCAGGGCAGTCATCGCGCGCGGGAGGCCACGAGCCACGATCTGCGGGTGGTGGTGATCTGCAACGAGGGGTACGCGTCGAGCCTCGCGGCGGTGTCCCTGCGGCAGTTGGGACTGCACCGCGCGACCGACCTCGTCGGGGGATTCCAGGCATGGAAGGCGGCGGGCCTGCCGGTTGTCACGGCCGGGGACGGCGCGGAGGCCGGGGACACGGCGTAAAACGGGCGGGCCTGGACTCCGGGCCTCGCCTCCGGGCTTGATCGTCGCCTGGCCGCCGTCACATCGATCGGACGGATCCGGAGCACCCGCCCGGCCCCACTCCCCCAGACCTGCCCCCGTCGTACGGCCCGGCGTCTGCGGTCTGGCCGGCCGGACCCGGCCTAGTGGAAGTTCTCGTCCAGCCCCTCGGTGTCCTCCCCTTCCTCCTCCAGCGCCTGTCGGACCACCCTGAGCGCCATGCCTTCCGGATAGCCCTTGCGGGCCAGCATGCCCGCGAGCCTGCGCAGCCTTCTGTCACGTTCCATACCTCGGGTGGCGCGGAGCTTGCGGGCGACCAGCTCGCGGGCGGTCGCCTCCTCCTGGTCGGAGTCCAGCTGCCCGACCGCCTCGTCGATCAGGGTGGCGTCCACCCCTTTCGTACGCAGCTCACGGGCGAGCGCACGCCGGGCCAGGCCCCGGCCGTGGTGCCGGGACTCCACCCAGGCGTCCGCGAACGCCGCGTCGTCGATCAGCCCCACATCCTCGAAGCGGGAGAGCACCTCCCGCGCCACGTCCTCCGGGATCTCCCGCTTGGCCAGCGCGTCCGCCAGCTGTTTGCGGGTACGGGGCGTCCCGGTGAGCAGGCGCAGACAGATCGCCCGCGCCCGCTCCGCCGGATCCTGGGGCGACAGCTCCTGCCCGGCCCTCGACGGGTCGGAGCTGTCGCCCGGCCTTTCCGTCCGCCGCCTCTTCGCATAAGGCACGGGACGAGCTAACTCTTGGCCGCGGCCGCCTTGGCCGACTTGGCCTTGGAGGCAGGAGCGGGCACGGACTTCGCCGGGTCCTCCGCGGACGCCGGAGCACCCGCCGCGGCCGCCGCGGACTCGGCCGCCGCCGCGTCCGGCCGCACGCCGACACCCAGCTTCTCCAGGATCTTCTTCTCGATCTCATTGGCGAGATCGGGGTTGTCCTTGAGGAAGTTGCGCGCGTTCTCCTTGCCCTGGCCGAGCTGGTCGCCCTCGTACGTGTACCAGGCGCCGGCCTTCCGTACGAAGCCGTGCTCCACGCCCATGTCGATCAGGCCGCCCTCGCGGCTGATGCCCTGGCCGTAGAGGATGTCGAACTCCGCCTGCTTGAAGGGCGGCGCGACCTTGTTCTTGACGACCTTGACGCGGGTGCGGTTACCGACGGCGTCCGTGCCGTCCTTCAGGGTCTCGATACGACGGATGTCGAGACGCACCGAGGCGTAGAACTTGAGCGCGCGGCCACCCGTCGTGGTCTCCGGCGAGCCGAACATCACGCCGATCTTCTCGCGGAGCTGGTTGATGAAGATCGCGGTGGTCTTGGACTGGTTGAGCGCACTGGTGATCTTCCGGAGGGCCTGGCTCATCAGCCGCGCCTGCAGACCGACGTGCGAGTCGCCCATCTCGCCCTCGATCTCCGCGCGCGGCACCAGGGCGGCGACGGAGTCGATGACGATGAGGTCGAGCGCGCCGGAGCGGACCAGCATGTCCACGATTTCGAGCGCCTGCTCGCCGTTGTCCGGCTGGGACAGGATCAGACTGTCGATGTCGACGCCGAGCTTCTTCGCGTACTCGGGGTCGAGGGCGTGCTCGGCGTCCACGAAGGCCACCGCGCCGCCGGCCTTCTGCGCGTTCGCCACCGCGTGCAGCGTCAGGGTCGTCTTACCGGAGGACTCGGGCCCGTACACCTCCACCACACGGCCGCGCGGCAGGCCGCCGACGCCGAGCGCGACGTCGAGCGCGGTCGACCCGGTGGGGATGACCTCGATGGGTTCGTTCGGCCGCTCGCCGAGGCGCATCACCGCGCCCTTCCCGAATTGCCGTTCAATCTGTGCGAGAGCGGCGTCGAGCGCCTTCTCGCGGTCGGTTCCTGCCATGGGTTCCACCCGATTTGCTTGAGTCGATCGCTTCACGTCAAAGACGCTATCCCCTGCCACTGACAACGCGTCCCGACGCCCTCCCGGCCTGTGGAAAACTCCGCCGGTCCACCGCACCGGCCCGCCTCCGCGGACAGCCCACCTGCGGACAGCCCACCGCACCGCACCTGCCGACCGGTCCCGGGAACCACCGGCAGTCATCCATCAGAATGGATGTTCGATTTTGCTGTCAAGCGCACCACGCGGCACACCCGTCAAGCAGGCGACCGGCCCCACAAGACCGCCGCCCACGGACCCGATCCCGCACGACAATTCACCCCTTTCCCTGCCTTGGTTAACAAAATATCCACCGGGACTTCACAACTGACTTGCCGACAGAACCCGCGGCCGGATACACCTACCTCACGACCTGGGGAGGGCGTCATCGCTGTGGGGGGGCAGTTCCATCACCGTGGGGGCGGTTCCCGTCGTGCCATGGGCCGACGGCACTCCAACGACGATTCCAGTGGTGCGACACCATCTGACGCCACGCGACCCGCGCACCGCCGTGCCCGGCGTGTGCCGCCGCTGATCCCCGGGCCCCTTCACACCTCACTGGAGGCAGGATGTCCGTCCACGCAAGACCCGGGGCCGAGTGGCCCCGCAGGATCGCCCGCTCGGCCGTGCTCGGCTGCGCCGGGCTGCTGGTGAGCGGTTCGCTGATGGTCACCACGGCCTCGGCGGCCGATGCGCCGGGCACCGGACCGCACGGCGCCGTCACCCTTCCTGTTCCGCCGTCCACCCGGCCGGCCTTCAGCCTCCCGGGCCGCGACGGCGCGGACGCCGCCAAGGGCCAGGACCGCCGTCTCGCCGCCGGGCGGACCGCGGCGGGCACCCCCGCGCAGCGCGGCGACATGGACGGCGACGGCTATGGCGATCTGGTGTACCGCACCGACTACGGCGAGGTCTGGGCCGACTGGGGCTCCGACGGCGCGGCCGTGATCTCCGCGGACGACTCCCAGGTCAAGGACCTGCTGCTGCCCGGCGACCTCACCGGCGACGGCAAGGCCGACCTGCTCACCGTGACGCCCACCGGCTCGCTGCGGCTGCACAGCGGGGCGAACTCCACCCTCTACGGCGGCATGACCTCGTACACCACGCTCAGCACGGGCTGGCAGGCGTACGACAAGCTGGTCGTCCCCGGCGATCTGACCGGTGACGGCACGCCGGACCTGCTGGCCCGCGGCTCCTCGGGGCTGTTCCTCTTCCCCGGCACCGGCAAGGGCTTCAAGGCCGGGATCCAGGTGGGCGGCGCCGGCTGGAGCCAGTTCGACCAGCTGGTCGGCGTGGACGATGTCAACGGCGACGGTCTGGCCGATCTCCTCGCGCGCAACGCCACCGGGCTGTACGTCTACCCCGGCAACGGCAGCAGTACCGGCTATCCGTTCAAGGACCGGATCCAGATCGGCGGCGCCGGCTGGAGCCAGTACAACCAGCTGGTCGGCGGCACGGACTACAGCGGAAACGGCACCCCGGACCTGGTGGCCCGCGCGTACGACGGAACCCTCTATTTCTACGAGGGCAACGGCAACGGCACGTTCGCCGCCCGGGAGCAGGTCGGCACGGGCTGGGGCCTGGCGACCCAGTTCGCGGGCGCGGGCAACCGGCCGCACTTCGGCAAGGCCGGCGTCTTCGCCCGTACCTCCGGCGGCACGCTCTACTACTACGGCACCACCGGCACCGGCCGGCTCACCTCGAAGTACCTGATAGGCGACGGCTGGGACCGTTCGCTGGTCCGGCTGACCCACGCGGTGTCGCTGCGCGCGAACGGAAGCTCGGACCTGATCGAGCACAGCACGTACGACGGCCATCTGTACAACGCCGGTGCCTACGCCTCGTCCGACCCGGAGATCGCGGGCGGCTCGAAGTCGTACAACCTGGTCATCGGCCCCGGGGATCTCAATGGCGACGGCAAGAGCGATCTGCTGGCCCGCAGTTCCACCGCCCTCTACTTCTACGCGGGCAGTGGTACGGGCATGTCGCTGAAGGGCCGCGTCCAGATCGGCGGCAGCGGCTGGTCGCAGTTCAACAAGATCGTCGGCGCGGGTGACCTCACCGGCGACGGCCGCGCCGATCTCCTCGCGCGCAGCTCCAGCGGCCTGTATCTGTACGCGGGTACGGGCAAGGCCGGTTCACCGTTCGGCGCGAAGGCGCAGATCGGCGGCGCGGGCTGGAGCCAGTACAAGAACATCGCGGCCCCCGGCGACCTCAACGGCGACGGCGTCGCCGACCTGCTGGCCTCGAACTCGGCGGGCGAGCTGTACTTCTACGCGGGCACCGGCAAGGCGTCCGCGCCCCTGAAGGCCCGGGTGAAGATCGGCAGCGGCGGCTGGAACCAGTACGCCGACCTGCTCTGAGCCTCCGGCCCCTCCGGGAGCCGGACGGTAAGTCCGAAGTCCCGGCCGGTACACCACCGGCCGGGGCGCCCGGCCGCGCCTATCCTTCCTCGCATGGTGCTCCCCTCGTCCGTCCGCGGCGGCCGGCTGTCCTCGCGCGCCGCCGATGTCGCGATGACGCATCTCGTCACCGCCGTCGTGATCGTCTCGACGCTGGTCCGGATGGCGTCCGGGAGCGAGCCTCCCGTCCGCGCGGCGATCAGCTGGGCGCTGATCGGCATCGGCTGCGGAGCCCTGTACTTCCGGCGGCGCAGCCCGGTGACCGTTGCCGTGATCACGCTGCTGGCCTGCGGAATCTACTACCCGGTGAGCGTGACCGACGGCCCGGCGCTGGCTGTGTTCGCGCTCGCGCTGTACACGCTGTCCGCCGAAGGACACTTCACCGTCTCGGTCGCTCTCGCGGCCGTCACCCTGCTCACCGTGGGCTTCGGCGAGGTCGTCATGAACTCCGGTCACCGCCAGATCGACGATGTCTCCGTCGCCATGCTCGCCGGCTGGCTGATCAGCCTCGTCGCGATCGGCCGCGCCCAGCGCACCCGGCTCGCCTATCTCCACGAGGCCGAGCAGCGGGCCCTGGCAGCCGAACGCGAGCAGGAGGCGCGGGCGCGGCAGAGCGCCACCGAGGAACGGCTGCGGATCGCCCGCGAACTCCACGACATCCTGGGCCACAGCATTTCGCTGATCAATGTCCAGTCGAGCGCGACGCTCCACCGGCTGAGCAAGAAGCCGGAGCATCCGGTCGCGCTCGCCGCCGCGGAAGAGGCGCTCAAAGCGGTCAAGGCCACCAGCAAGGAGGCCCTGCGCGAACTGCGCGACACGCTCGGTGTGCTGCGCCGGGCCGACGAGGCGGCGCCGACCGCGCCGGCGTCCGGCCTCGACCGGCTGGCCGAACTGGTCGAGCGGGCCCGCTCGACGGGCGTCGACGTCCGCGTCCGTACGGAGGGCGACTCCCGCCCGCTGCCGCCGCCGGTCGACCTGGCCGCGTACCGGATCGTGCAGGAATCGCTCACGAACGTGACCCGGCACGCGGACGCCCGCAGCGCGCTGGTGACCATCTCGTACGGCGCCACGGACATACGGCTGCGGATCGACGACGACGGCCAGGGCGCGGACGAGGGGGCCGCACTGCGCCCGAACGCGCTGCCGGGAGCGGGCTCCAGGCCGGGCCTCTCGGGCAGCGGTATCCGTGGCATGGCCGAGCGCGCGAAGGCGTTCGGCGGCGAACTGACCGCCGGGAACACGGCCGACGGCTTCCGGGTGGAGGCCCGGCTGCCGCTGAAGCCGACACTGAGCTGAGGCTGTCACTGAAGTAAGGGGGACTCAATGATCCGCGTGGTGCTCGCCGACGACCAGACGCTCGTACGGGCCGGCTTCCGCTCCATCCTCGACTCCGAGGACGACATGGAGGTGGTGGGCGAGGCGTCCGACGGCGAGCAGGCCATCGCCCTCGCGCGGGACATGCGCCCCGATGTGGTCCTGATGGACATCCGGATGCCGGGACTCGACGGTCTGGAGGCCACGCGCCGTATCCTCGGCGACCCGCGCCTGGACGGGGTACGGGTGGTCATCCTCACCACCTTCGACATCGACGACTACGTCTATGGGGCGCTGCGCGCCGGCGCCTCCGGCTTCCTGGTCAAGGACACCGAGCCGATGGAACTGCTGCATGGCGTACGGGTGGTGGCGCGCGGCGACGCGCTGATCGCCCCGGCCGTCACACGCCGGCTGATCGCCGAATTCGCGGGACGGAGCAAGAAGCCCGACCCGAGCCCCCGGCTGAACGCCCTGACCGAGCGGGAGATCGAGGTGATGGGCCTGGTGGGGGCGGGGCTGTCCAATCAGGAGATCGCGCAGCGGCTGGTGCTCTCGCCGGCCACCGCCAAGACCCATGTCAGCCGGATCATGACCAAGCTGTCGGTGCGGGACAGGGCGCAGTTGGTGATCCTCGCGTACGAGTCGGGGATGATCACCCCGGGCTGGCTCGCGTAGCCATCATGGCGGGCCCCCTACCGGGGTAGGACGGCCCAGGAGCCGGTAAGCGGCCGGGCCCGCAACTTCCGGCGTACGCCGCCCGGTTCACCCGCGACTCCTGGGGTATGCCAGGTGTCCTCCGGGGGCCGACGCGGCGCCGCGAGCCGTACGCCCATGCTGTCGGGCGTGGCAGATCTCCTCACCGGCGCGAGTGGTTCCGTGTCCACGGAAACCCTCGATCTCGCACGGCTCCAGTTCGCCCTCACCGCGGGTGGGCACTTTCTGTTCGTCACCCTGACCCTGGGCCTGGCGACGATCGTCGCGTGCGTCCAGACACGGGCCGCGATCAGCGGACGTCCGCTGCACGCGCGGATGGTGCGCTTCTGGGGTCAGCTGTACGTCATCAACTACGCGGTCGGGATCGTCACCGGCATCGTGATGGAGTTCCAGTTCGGACTGAGCTGGAGCGGGCTCACCCATGACGTGGGGAATGTCCTCGGCGCCTCGCTGGCCGTCGAGACGATCGTCGCCTTCTTCGTCGAGTCCACCTTCCTCGGGCTGTGGATCTTCGGCTGGAACCGGTTCGGCACATGGGTCCATCTGGCGCTGATCTGGGTGGTCACGCTGACGGCCTATCTGTCGGCGTACTGGATCCTGGTCGCCAACGGCTTCCTCAACCATCCGGTGGGGCACCGGATGGAGGACGGTCAGGCGGTCCTCGACGATGTGGGCGCCCTGCTCACCAACCCGAGCGCGCTGCTCGCCTTCGGCCACATTCTGGCCGGGTCGCTACTGACCGCCGGCTTCTTCATGGCGGGCGTCAGCGCGTACCACCTCTTCCGGCGCACGCCGGAGTGGGAGTTCTTCGGGCGCAGCCTGCGGATCGGGGTGTTCGTCTCCCTTCCCGCGCTGGTGGTGACCGCGGGGTTCGGCGGTGTGCAACTGGCGTCGCTCGCCGAGCTGCAACCCATGAAATCGGCTGTGTTCCAACAGAAGACGGCCGAAATCGCGCAGTTGCAGACAGACTTGGCCGCCCGGTTCGGGCCCGGGGACTATGTACCCTCCGAGGTGTGGACGCGCGGCGGCGCGCTGGTGATGCTGATCGCCTTCGCGTTGATGATGTACCTCTGCGTGGCCGGTGCGGTGCTCGGCTGCTTCCGGAAAGTGGTCTTGCGCTTCCGGCTCTGGCATCTGGTGCTGATGGCGTCCGTACCGCTGCCCTATCTCGCGATGATCAGCGGCTGGGTCTTCCGTGAGGCGGGCCGGCAGCCCTGGGTGGTGTACGGGGTGCTGCGGACGCGGGACGCGGTCTCGGAGCTGTCCCCCACCGCGATGCGTACCTCCCTGATCGCGTTCACCACGCTCTTCGTCCTGCTGGCCGTCGTCAACGCGCGGCTGCTCTGGCGCCATGCCCGGCTCGGTCCCGTGGAGTCCGGGCTCGGCCATGACGAACGCACCGCGGGTGATGACCGTACGGACGGGAACGAGCCGGGCGCGGCCGGCCCCCTGCCCGCCACACGCTACTGAGGAGCCGCTGTGGAGACCCTTGCCATCGCTCTGCTCGGCTTCTTCGTCGCCGGCTACTTCGTCCTCGGCGGCGCGGACATCGGGACCGGCATGATGCTGCCGTATCTCGGTCGCGACGAGTCCGAACGACGCCTTGTCATCGCGTCCTTCGCCCCCTTCTTCCTCGGCAACGAGGTTTGGCTGGTGGCCACCGCAGGAGTGCTCATCGGCTGCTTCCCCGAGTTGGAGGGGGTGGTGCTGAGCGGCCAGTTCGTGGTGGTCGTACCGCTGCTCATCGGGTGGGTCCTACGGGACTCGGGCCTGTGGCTGCGCGGGCGTGCGCCCGGCGGTTCTTCCGTATGGCGCGCGCTGTGCGACGGCGTGGTGGTGTGCGGGAGTTGGACGGTCGCGCTGTCCTGGGGATGGCTGCTCATGGCGCTGTTCTCCGGAAGTCCCGGGACACCGGCGCCGGGCCCGGCGGCGGTGCTCACGGCTCTCGCGGTGGCCGCGTGTTTCGCCGTACACGGGCTGGGCTTCGCCGCCGTACGGCTGACCGGGGCGCCCTACGAACGGGCCCGGCGGCTGATGGGGCGTACGCGTCCCGCGCAGTCCCTGGCGCTGACCGCCGTACTGATGGCGGCGCTGCCCCTGCTCGCCGGGCGCCCGCTGCCGCTGTACGAGTCGGCCGCGGACAGGGCGACGCTCGCGCTGCTCGTGCCCGTACTGCTGGTGATCACCCCGCTGCTGGTCGCCGCACAGGCATGGCTGTGGCGCACCTTCCGGCACCGGGTGACCGGGCCGTCCTATCTCTGACCCGCCGGCGCGGTGGTCGTCCGCCGTCCTCCTACGGCTGCGACGACTGCCCGTCGTCCCTGTCTGTGTCCGTGCGCGTGCTCGTGTCCGTGCTCGTGTCCGTGCTCGTGTCCGTGCTCGTGTCTGTCCGCGCCTCTGTGCGTGCCTCCGTGCGCATGCCTGTGTCCGTACGAGTGTCCGTGCGCAGTACGCGGCGTATCTGGCGCAGCAGCGGCACGTTGTCGCGCGTTCTGCGGCCGTGTACGCGCGGATCGTCCATCACGTCGTACCGCTTCACATACGCCCCGAGGAACGCCTGGAGCGTGGCGACCGCCGGGATCGCTATCAGGGCGCCGACCGCGCCCAGCAGCGCCGTACCCGCGATGACCGACCCGAAGGCCACGGCCGGGTGGATGTCGACGGTCTTGGCGGTCAGCTTCGGCTGGAGCATGTAGTTCTCGAACTGCTGGTAGAACACCACGAATCCGAGCACCCAGAGCGCGTACCAGGGGTCCACGGTGAAGGCGATCAGCATCGGCAGGGCGCCCGCCAGATAGGTGCCGATCGTCGGGATGAACTGGGAGACGAGCCCCACCCAGATCGCCAGCGCCGGCGCGTACGGCACCCGGAGGATCTCCAGCAGGACGTAATGCGCCGCACCTGAGATGAGGGCCATCAGCCCGCGCGAGTAGAGGTAGCCACCGGTCTTGACGACGGCGATCTCCCAGGCGCGCAGTACTTCGGCCTGCCGGGCCGGCGGGAGTACGGAGCAGAGCGCGCGCCGCAGCCGGGGCCCGTCGGCCGCGAAGTAGAACGAGAACAGGAAGACCGTCAGCAGCCGGAACAGCCCGCCCAGCACGGTGGTGGAGATGTCCAGGACACCCGTCGCGCTGTTCTGGACATACCGCTGGAGCCAGTCGGAGTGCAGCAGGCTGTCCTGGACGGCGACCCGGGACAGCTCCGTGTGGAAGGTGTCGTTGATCCAGTTGATCACCGAGTCGAGGTACTGGGGGAAGGAATCGACCATTTCGATGATCTGGCTCGCCAGCATGGAGCCGAGCATCACCACGAAGCCGGCACTGACGATCAGGACCGCGAAGAAGACCAGGAAAGTGGCGAGTCCACGCCGCATCCCGCGGTCCGCCATCCGGCTCACGGCGGGCTCGACCGCCAGCGCCAGGAAGAACGCGATCAGCATATTGATCAGCAGGCCGATGAGCTGGTGGAACGCCCAGCTGCCGAGCTGGAAGCAGGCTATGAGCGCCAGCGCGAGGACCATGGCACGCGGCAGCCAGCGGGGCATCTGACGCCGCTGGTCGTCACTGCCCGCAGGGGGCACCGGCGCACCCGGGGAGCTCGTGGAAGAGCCCGCGGGAGCCGTCAGTGAAGGGGCCGCCGAAGGAGCCGTCGAAGACGCCCCGGGAGGCGTGTCCGGTCCGGGATCCGGCGGAGGGATCGGCGAGGGGAGGTCCGGTGCGGAGTTGTCGGTCGGTGCCACTGGGCAAGTGTCGCCTACCGCTCGGACAACCGACCCCGCAGCCGGACGAAATCACATCGCCTACGAAGTCTCCGCGTCGCTCCGGGCCGCCCCACGCTCCCTGGGACGGCCCCCGGCCCGCGCGTCAGCGCTTCTCGGGCGGAATCCCCATGGCGACGCAGACCCCGCGCCAGACGTCCTTCGCCTCCCAGCCGGCTTCCAGCGCCTCGTGCACCGTACGACCGCCAAGCTCCGCCATCACATGGTCACGGGCGAAGGAGTCGGCGTAGGCCGCCCCGAAGTGGTCCGCCATGCGCTCCCAGAAAATCGTCAACCGCATGCCACCAGTATCGCGCCCCCGGAGAGTGCGGCCGGAGAGTGCGGCCGGCACTCCGCCGGGCTTCAGCCGCCAAGTGCCCGCACGCCCGCCGTGACGGCCACCGCCGCCGCCACGACCACCAGGAACGGGGCGCGCAGCACCAGCGCGAGAGCCGCCGCGGCGAGCCCCGCGCCCCGGGCGTCCAGCACCAGTGCGCCATTCGCGCTGAAGGTCTGCTGAGCGGTCAGCGCGGCGAGCAGGGCCACGGGCAGCAGGGCCGACAGCCGCTGGACGAGAGGGCGCTCCAGCGCGCCCGCGGGCACGAGCAGGCCCAGAAGTTTGACGAGGTAGCAGCCGACGGCGGTCGCGCCGACAGCGATCCAGATGGTCAACGGTCCGATCCCTTCCGACGGGCGCCGAGCCTGCGGACTTGGAGCCAGAGGACGGCGGGTGCGGCCAGCGCCGCGACGAGCACCGGGACACCGGCGGGCAGCACGGGGAGGAAACCGAGCCCCAGGACGACGGCGATGCCCGCGACCGCCCGCTCGGTGGCCGTACGGAGCATCGGCGCGAGCAGGGCGAGGAAGACGGCGGGTCCTGCGGCGTCGAGCCCCCAGGCGTTGGTGTCGCCCAGGGCGTCCGCGCCCAGCGCACCGCCCAGGGTGGTGAGGTTCCACAGGACGTAGAGCGTGACCCCGGTGACGGTGAAGCCGATACGGGCGCCGCGCCGGGTGGGCTGGGCGAGCGCGACGGCGGTGGTCTCGTCGATGACCCACTGGGCGGCGAACGGGCGTACGGGCCCCGGCAGCCGCAGCAGCTGGGACAGCCTGAGCCCGTAGAAGGCGTTGCGTACGCCGAGGAAGAACGCGCCCGCGGCGGCGGTGAGCGGATTGCCGCCCGCCGCGAGTGCGCCGACCAGCGCGAACTGCGAGGCGCCGGTGAAGACCAGCAGGCTGAGCGCGCAGGTCTGGAGGACGGTGAGGCCCGCGCCCGCCGAGGTGACCCCGAAGGCGAAGCCGGAGAGCCCGACGGCGATGCCGACGCCCAGGGCGTCGCGCACGACGGCCGCGTCGGACGTGGGCCGGTGGGCGGGAGCCGGGGTGGAGCCGGACTCGGGGGCGCGCCGCGCGGGACCGGGCGCCGGTATGTCCGCGGACGCGGACGCTGTCTGTTCTGCCACGTCGGGGACGTTACGCGCGGTGGACGGGCCGGGTCTTGTACGTTCTTGCGCCCCGCGCTCCCGCGCCTTCACGCCTCCGTGCCTCATCCGGAAGCGGGTCCGTGCCTCATCCAGAAGCGGGCTCAGCCCTCGGAAGCGGCCGTCCGCTCCCTGCGGTACGCACCGGGCGGCACCCCGACGATCCGGGTGAACTGGCGGTTCAGATGGGGCTGGTCGGTGAACCCGACGGCCACGGCCGCCTCGGCCGGAGTCGTACCGCCGTCCAGCAGTTGCCGGGCCCGGCGCACCCGCGCGTCCGTGAGCCAGGTGTGCGGCGGCAGCCCGTAGGCGTTCCTGAAGGCCCGCAGCAGCGCGAAGGGGCTGGTGCCGAGGTCCGCCGCGAGCCGTTCCAGGGACGGCGGGTCCGCCATCCGCTCCTCCAGCACGGCACGCGCGCGGGCCGCGATCCGTGCGCCGGCGCCCCGCACCTGGCGCTGCCGGAGCGGCCCGCCGTTCAATCGCAGGAGCCGCGTCACCGCGACCTTCAGCAGCGTGTCGGCGGCGAGGGCGTTGCCCTCGTCGGCGGCGCGCAGCACCTGGTGCACGAGGTGCGTGGTGTACGGGTCGTCCACCACCGGGGCGGCGAAGCCGGGGGTGCCGCGGATCGTGGTGGTCTCCGCCGCGATCGAGGCGACGACGTCGACGGCCGGGTAGACGGCTCCGTACCGCCAGCCCTCGGGGCCCTGGGCATGGCCGGTGTGCGGGGTCTCCGGGTTGATCAGCGCGAGCGAGCCGGGACCGGCGTACTGGTCGCCGCCGCCGTGGTGGAAGACCTCGACGCCGTCCGTGATCGCGGCGATGACGAAGGTCTCGTGGGTGTGCCGCAGAAACGTCTTGTCTATGTAGTGCGCACGCAGCAGATCGACGCCCGGCAGTTCGGAATAGCGCCAGTGCCGTGCCTGCTCCCGCGGTGCCATGGGTCCATTCTGCGCCGCCGGTCCCGGGGGCGTTTGCCCAGCTCCGGGCGATTGTCAGTGGCGGGGTGCACGATGGAGGGCATGGCACGCTCCGCGCTCGACTCGTTCTCCCCCGCGACCCGCGGCTGGTTCACGGGGGCTTTCTCCGCGCCCACGGCGGCGCAGGAGGGGGCCTGGCGTGCCATCCAGGAGGGCTCGGACGTGCTGGTCGTGGCCCCGACCGGCTCCGGCAAGACGCTGGCCGCCTTTCTCGCCGCCCTGGACCAGCTGGCTTCGCAGCCGCCGCCCGCCGAGGCGAGGAAGCGCTGCCGCGTGCTGTACGTATCACCGCTCAAGGCGCTCGCCGTCGACGTGGAGCGCAATCTGCGCAGTCCGCTCACGGGAATCCGGCAGGAGTCCGTGCGGCGCGGGCTGCCGGAGCCGGAGGTCCGGGTCGGTATCCGCTCCGGTGACACCCCGGCCGCCGAGCGCCGGTCGATCGCCACGAAGCCGCCGGACATCCTGATCACCACCCCCGAGTCGCTGTTCCTGATGCTCACGTCCTCGGCCAGGGACGCGCTCACCGGGATCGAGACGGTGATCCTGGACGAGGTGCACGCCGTCGCGGGGACGAAGCGCGGCGCCCATCTCGCCCTGTCCCTGGAGCGGCTCGACGAGCTGCTGCCGCGCCCCGCCCGCCGGATCGGTCTGTCGGCCACGGTGCGTCCGGTGGAGGAGGTGGCGCGATATCTGTCGCCGCAGCGCAGGGTGGAGATCGTCCAGCCGCGCTCCGGCAAGGAGTTCGATCTCTCCGTGGTCGTCCCGGTCGAGGATCTGGGCGAGCTGGGCGGCTCCCCCGCCTCGGAGACGGACAGCGCGGAGAAGCCGTCGATCTGGCCGCATGTGGAGGAGCGGATCGCCGATCTCGTCCAGGCGCACCGCTCCACGATCGTCTTCGCCAACTCCCGCCGGCTGGCGGAGCGGCTGTGCAACCGGCTGAACGAGATCGCGTACGAACGGGCCACGGGCTCGGTTCCGGACGCGCCCGGCCCCGGCGGGGCGATGCCCGAGGATCACTCCCCGGCCGAGCTGATGGGCCAGTCGGGCGCGGCCAGGGGGGCGCCCGCCCTGCTGGCCCGCGCGCACCACGGCTCGGTCTCCAAGGAGCAGCGCGCCCAGGTCGAGGAGGACCTGAAGGCGGGCCGGCTGCCCGCCGTCGTGGCCACGTCCAGTCTGGAGCTGGGCATCGACATGGGCGCGGTGGATCTGGTGATCCAGGTCGAGTCGCCGCCCTCGGTCGCCTCGGGCCTCCAGCGGGTCGGCCGCGCGGGCCACCAGGTGGGCGCGGTCTCCACGGGCGTCGTCTTTCCCAAGTACCGCGGCGATCTCGTCCAGGCCGCCGTGGTCACCGAGCGGATGCGCACCGGCGCCATCGAGGCCCTGCGCATCCCCGCGAATCCCCTCGACGTGCTGGCCCAGCAGCTCGTCGCCATGGTCGCGCTGGACACCAGACAGGCCGACGATCTGCTCGCCCTGACCCGCCGCGCCGCGCCCTTCGCGTCGCTGCCCGAGTCGGCGTTCACGGGCGTGCTGGACATGCTCGCCGGGCGCTATCCCTCCGACGCCTTCGCGGAGCTGCGTCCGCGCGTGGTGTGGGACCGCGTGGCCGGTACGGTCACGGGCCGTCCGGGCGCGCAGCGGCTCGCCGTCACCTCCGGGGGCACGATCCCCGACCGGGGGCTCTTCGGTGTCTTCCTCGCCGGAGCCGACCCCAAGAAGGGCGGCGGCAGGGTCGGGGAGCTGGACGAGGAGATGGTGTACGAGTCCCGGGTGGGCGATGTCTTCACCCTGGGCACGACCTCCTGGCGGATCGAGGACATCACCCGTGACCGGGTCCTGGTCACCCCGGCCCCCGGCACCCCGGGGCGGCTGCCGTTCTGGAAGGGCGACCAGCTGGGCCGTCCGCTGGAGCTGGGCCGCGCGGTGGGCGCGTTCCTGCGTGAGGTGGGCGCCCTCTCCGAGGAGGACGCCAGGCTGCGGCTGCTGACCGCGGGCCTCGATGCCTGGGCCGCCGGCAATGTGCTGTCGTATCTGGACGAGCAGCGCCGCGCCTGCGGTCATGTCCCCGACGACCGGACGATCCTCGTCGAGCGGTTCCGCGACGAGCTGGGCGACTGGCGCGTGGTGATCCACTCCCCGTTCGGCGCGCAGGTGCACGCGCCGTGGGCGCTGGCCCTCGGCGCCCGTCTCGCCGAGCGGTACGGCATGGACGCGCAGGTCATGCACGCCGACGACGGCATCGTGCTGCGGCTCCCCGACGCCGATCTGATGGGTCTGGACCTCCTGGATGCCGAGCCGGACCGTCTCAGCACCGCCTTCGACAGCGAACAGGCGCCCCTCGGCGCCGCGGATGTCGCCTTCGACGGCGGCGAGGTCCGCGGGATCGTCACCGACCAGGTCGGCGGCTCCGCGCTGTTCGCCTCCCGGTTCCGCGAGTGCGCCGCCCGGGCGCTGCTGCTTCCCCGCCGCAGTCCGGGCAAACGCACTCCGCTGTGGCAGCAGCGCCAGCGCGCCTCCCAACTCCTCCAGGTGGCGAGCGAGCTCGGCTCGTTCCCGATCGTGCTGGAGGCGGTCCGGGAGTGCCTCCAGGATGTCTTCGACGTTCCGGGCCTCACGGAACTCATGGGCGACATCGAGTCCCGTCGGGTCCGGCTGATCGAGGTCACCACCCCCGAGCCCTCCCCCTTCGCCCGGTCGCTGCTCTTCGGCTATGTCGCTCAGTTCCTGTACGAGGGCGACTCCCCCCTCGCGGAGCGGAGGGCCGCCGCGCTCTCCCTGGACTCCCGGCTGCTGGCCGAGCTGCTGGGCCAGGCGGAGCTGCGTGAGCTGCTCGACCCCGAGGTCCTCACCGAGCTGGAACGGGAGCTCCAGTGGCTCACCGAGGACCGCCGCGTCAAGGACGTCGAAGGAGTCGCCGATCTGCTGCGGGTCCTCGGCCCACTCACGGACGCGGAGTTGACCGCACGCGGCGCGCGGGAATCCTGGGCGGAGGATCTTGCCGCCGCCCGCCGCGCCATCAGGGTCAGGATCGGCGGAGCCGACCACTGGGCGGCGATCGAGGACGCGGGCCGGCTGCGGGACGCCCTCGGTACGGCGCTGCCGGTCGGTGTCCCGGAGGCGTTCACGGAGCCCGTGAAGGACCCCCTGGGCGATCTCCTCGCCCGCTACGCCCGTACACACGGCCCGTTCACCTCGAACGCGGCGGCCGAGCGGTTCGGCCTCGGCCCGGCGGTCACGGAGGGCGCGCTCCAGCGGCTCGCCGCGAACTCCCGGGTCGTACAGGGCGAGTTCCATCCTTCCGGCATCGGCCAGGAGTGGTGCGATGCCACCGTTCTGCGCCGGCTGCGCCGCCGCTCGCTGGCGGCGCTGCGCCAGGAGCTGGAGCCGGTGGCGCCCGCCGCGCTCGCCGCCTTCCTCCCGCAGTGGCAGCATCTGAACGGCAACAGCCTGCGCGGAATCGACGGACTCGCCCGTGCCGTGGAGCAGTTGCAGGGCGCCCCCGTTCCCGCGTCGGCGCTGGAGAAGCTGATCCTGCCGTCCCGCGTCTCCGGCTACACCCCCGCGCTGCTGGACGAACTGACCACCACGGGCGAGGTCCTGTGGGCCGGAGCGGGCGCCCTGCCCGGCAAGGACGGCTGGGTCTCGCTCTATCTCGCCGACGCCGCGCCGCTGCTGCTCCCGCCCCCGCACCCCCTGGAGCTGACCGCCCTCCACGAGTCCGTCCTGGCCACGCTCTCGGGCGGCTACGGCCTGTTCTTCCGGCAGATCACCGACCAGGTCCGGGCGACCACCCACCCGGATGTGACGGATCCTCAACTGGCCGACGCGGTCTGGGATCTGGCCTGGTCGGGCCGGCTCACGAACGACACCCTGGCGCCACTGCGCTCACTGCTCGGCTCGGGCCGTACGGCGGGCTCCACGGCCCACCGCGCGCGGCGCCCGGTGCCGCGGGGACGGTACGGCACGCTCACGGCCGCGGCCCGCCCCGCCTCCCGTACGGGCCCGCCCACCGTCAGTGGCCGCTGGTCGCTGCTGCCCGCCCAGGAGCCGGAGCCCACGCACCGCGCCCACGCGCTGGCCCGTACCCTCCTCGACCGCCATGGCGTGGTGACCCGGGGCGCGGTCGCGGCCGAGGGGGTCGCGGGCGGCTTCTCGGCGGTGTACCGCGTCCTGTCCGCCTTCGAGGACAGCGGCCAGGCCCGTCGCGGCTATGTCGTGGAGGGTCTGGGCGCCGCCCAGTTCGCGATGGACGGCGCCGTCGACCGGCTGCGCGCGGCGGCGACGGCCCGTGACCGCGCCGACGCGCACCCCTCGCCCCGCGCCGTGGTGCTGGCCGCCGCCGACCCCGCCAACGCCTATGGGGCCGCGCTCGCCTGGCCGGATCCTCCGGACGGCGCCGGCCACAAGCCGGGCCGCAAGGCCGGCTCCCTGGTCGTTCTCGTCGACGGCGAGCTGACCCTCTACATGGAGCGCGGCGGCAAGACGCTGCTGTCCTGGCCCACCGACCCGGAGGACCCCTCGCTCAGGGCCGCCGCGGAAGCCCTGGCGAGCGCGGCCCGCGCGGGAGCGCTCGGTACGGTCACGGTGGAGCGTACGAACGGCACGCCTGCCCTGACGTCCCCCCTCGGGCGCGCGCTGGAGTCCGCGGGCTTCCACGCCACCCCCCGGGGCCTGCGCCTGCGGGCCTGAACGTGCGAGCCTGAAACCATGCCCGAGGGAGACACCGTCTGGCAGACCGCCCAGCGTCTGCACAGCGCGCTCGCGGGGCACCGGCTGATCCGCTCGGACCTGCGGGTGCCCCGGTTCGCGACCGCCGATCTCACCGGCCGGACCGTCCTCGATGTCACACCGCGCGGCAAGCATCTGCTGACCCGTATCGAGGGCGGACTCACCCTCCACTCGCATCTGCGCATGGACGGCTCCTGGAAGGTCTACGCCCCGGGTGAGCGCTGGAGCGGCGGTGCGGCGCACCAGATCCGGGCCATCCTCGGCACGGCCGAGCGCACCGCCGTGGGCTATCGCCTCCCCGTACTCGAACTGCTGCGTACCGGCGAAGAGGAGCGGGTGGTGGGCCATCTCGGCCCCGATCTGCTCGGTCCGGACTGGGACGCCGCCACGGCCCTGCGCAACCTGCTGTCGGACCCGGCGCGACCGATCGGGGAGGCGCTGCTCGATCAGCGCAACCTCGCCGGAGTCGGCAATATCTTCAAGTCCGAGACCTGCTTCCTCGTTCGCGCGAACCCCTGGCTCCCCATCGGCGAACTCCCCTCGCCCGAACGGCTGGTGACCGCGGCGAAGAAGCTGCTCGAAACGAACCGGAACCGACCGGGCGGCTCTCGGCGGCTGTACGTCTACGGCCGCGCGGGCCGCCCCTGCCCCCGCTGCGGCACCTCGGTCCGTACGGCCGACCAGGACGGCCGGCCCGCCTACTGGTGCCCGCTCTGCCAGCCGAACCCGACCGAATGACGCGCGTGTTGACGCACGAGTTGACGCGTGCGGTCACGTCGGCCCGTCAGCTGACGATGTGTCACAGCCGGGGACGACGCTGCCGCGCCGACGCGACATGCACCGGCAGCAGGCTCAGCCCCCAGCCGCCCGCCGCCACCGCCCCTTCCACCAGTCCGGTGTTCTCGGGCACCAGCACGATGCGCAGCACGGCCCACCACCACACCCCGCCCAGAGCGAGCGCCGGCAGAAGGATCCATCGCCTCCGCATGGCTGCCTCCTCCGGCCGAGCCTAATCACGCACGATCACTTGCCGCGAGAGCGCATCGGATGCACTCCCCGGCGTGCGCGCTCACCTCCGGTCGCGCCCCTGCCGCAGCGACAACGCGGCAGGGGCGCGGCCGGCCCCTCGCCCTTCGACCGGGGGCTCCGGCCTGGTCAGGCGTCAGGCGTTCCAGCCCGGTCAGGCGGTTCCGGCCCGGTCAGGCGCTCTCCGCCTGGAACATCCAGGCGTGTTTCTCCAGGTCGGCGGTCACCTGGATCAGTACGTCCTGCGTCACCGGGTCCGGCTTGTCCGTCACCTCGACGCGTTCACGCATCCGCTCGATCACCGCGCCGAGTGCGTCCACCAGGACCCGGATGACGTCCGCGTCCGCGATCCAGCCGTTGGGCACCGTACGGATCGCGCTCGTGGCCGCCACCGTCGCGGCCCGCCCGTCCGGTGTCACCCCGATCGCGGCGGCCCGCTCGGCCACGGTGTCCGAATGCTTCCGGGCCGTGGAGACGACCTCGTCGAGTTGCAGGTGTACGGAGCGGAAGCGCGGCCCGACGATGTTCCAGTGGACCTGCTTGGCGACCAGCGAAAGATCCACCAGGTCCACGAGGGCGCCTTGCAGCGCCTCACCGACCAGCTTCAGATCCTCCTCGGGCAAGGCGCTCTTCACGACAGACATGCATGTCCTCCCATTCCGCTCACAGTTCCTCGTTCACAGTTCGGTACCCACGCACCTTCCACCATGGCACAACTGCAACAAAACGGGCATTTGGGAAAGACGAAGGCCCCGGTCGGCATCACTGCCGACCGGGGCCCAGGTCAAAGCTTCAAAGCTTCGTCAGGCGGCGACGACGTCCACCGCCTCCGCAGGCGCCTTGATCGTCACCCGGTCCGTCGGCACTCCGGCCACCGACGTCACAGAGACGGAATTGAGCATTGGACGTACCGCCGCGGGCACCGGCTCGTTCGCCGCCGCCGACGCGGCCAGCTCGGCCAACGACAGCTCGTCGCTCACTTCACGCATGAGCTCTGACATCCGTACGTCAAGCGCGTCGCAGATCGCCGAGAGCAGCTCGGAGGAAGCCTCCTTCTGCCCCCGTTCCACCTCGGAGAGGTAACCGAGCGAGACCCGGGCGGACGAGGAGACTTCGCGCAGAGTACGGCCCTGGCGCTGGCGCTGCCGACGCAGCACGTCACCAAGCAGGCGACGGAGCAGAATCATCGGTGGCTCCCTCCTCGGACCGCGTAGCCGCATCCTTCACGCCCCACCGTACCGCCTAGTGCCGCGGCCGTGCGGGGAGCGATGTCGTGTTCACTCAGGGCTGCAAACATCAATTCCCCCCGTTCTGTTCCGTATCCTGTGCCCGCCCGTTCCCGGAGAGTTCGCTGAGGAGCAGTCCGAGCACGCTCCGTACACTCTCTTTACGGATGTCCGCCCGGCCGCCGTTCAACCGCGGTGCGGCCACTTTCCCCACACCTTCCGGTCCCACCACCGCCACGTACACGGTCCCGACGGGCTGCCCGTCCTGCGGATCGGGACCCGCGACCCCGGTGGTCGCCGCTCCCCAGCCGGCCCCGAGCGCGCGGCGCACTCCGGCCGCCATCTGGAGCGCGACCTCGGGGTCCACGGCGCCCCGCTCCTCCAGAAGGGTCCCGTCGACGCCCAGAACATCCCGTTTGAGGTCCGTCGCGTAGGCCGTGACGGACCCGCGGAAGGTCCGGGAGGCACCGGGGACCGCCGTCAGCTCCGCGGCCACCAGACCGCCGGTGAGGGATTCCGCGACGGCCAGTGTCCCGCCGCGCTCGGCCAGGATCTCCAGCACCCGGGCCGCCCGGCCGGCGGCTGAGCACGCCTCCGCGCCACCACCGGACGCCGCCCCGGCTCCCGCCGCCGCGGCACCCACGGCACTCACCGCGCGGACTCCGCCGCCACTCGCTCGGCGGCCAGCCCCTGACGCCGCAGGACGACCGCCTGCCGTACGTAGTCCAGTCCCGTGAGCACGGTCAGCGCGACGGCCACGGCCATCACCCAGAACCGCAGCGTGGCCAGCGGCCCGGTCAGCGCGAGTACGTACATCCCCACGGCCACGCCCTGCGCCAGCGTCTTCATCTTGCCGCCGCGACTGGCCGGAATGACCCCGTGCCTGATCACCCAGAACCGCATCAGCGTGATCCCGAGTTCACGGAAAAGGATGACCCCCGTCACCCACCACGGCAGATCACCGAGCGCGGAGAGACAGATCAGAGCCGCACCCATGATCGCCTTGTCCGCTATCGGATCGGCGATCTTCCCGAAGTCGGTGACCAGGTTGTACGTCCGCGCCAGATGGCCGTCGAAGACATCCGTGATCATGGCGACGGCGAAGGCGGCCCAGGCCCAGGCGCGCCAGACAGGGTCGAACCCGCCGTCCTGGAGCAGCAGCAGTACGAAGCCGGGCACCAGCACCAGCCGCACCATCGTGAGGATATTGGCGATGTTCCACAGACTGGCCTGATTGACCGCCGCGGCCCCCAGCTTGCCGCCGGGTGCCTGCTTCGAGCCGTTGCCACCGGACACCGGTGTCGCGCCGCCGCCCGCCGCGGACGCCGGGACTCCGGTCATCTGGCAGCCTCCTCGCCCGGAATCCGGGAGCCGTCCCCCGGAAGGCCGTGATACTCGGCCACCAGATCCACGCCCTCGGTACCGACCACCTTGGCCTCGACCATGAGACCGGGGCGCAGGCCCTCCCTGGACGTGAAGATCACCTGGCCGTCCGTCTCGGGCGCCTGGTGCGCAGCGCGGCCGACCGCCGCCTCCCCGCCCTCCGGGTCGATCGACTCGACGAGCACGTCCAGGCTCTCGCCGAGCCGCTCCTCGGCCCGCTGGGAGGTCAGCTCCTCCGCCAGCCGGGAGAGGTGCGCCAGCCGCTCGGCGATCACATCGCCGTCCAGCTTGTCCGCGTACGTCGCGGCCTCCGTACCGTCCTCGTCCGAGTAACCGAAGACACCGATGGCGTCGAGCCGCGCCCCGGTCAGGAAGCGCTCCAGCTCCGCGAAGTCCGCCTCGCTCTCGCCGGGGAAACCGACGATGAAGTTGGAGCGCACTCCGGCCTGCGGCGCCTTGCCCCGGATCGTCTCCAGCAGCTCCAGGAAGCGGTCGGTGTCCCCGAAGCGCCGCATCGCGCGCAGCACGCCCGGCGCGGAGTGCTGGAAGGACAGATCGAAATACGGCGCGACCTTGGGCGTCGAGGTCAGGACGTCGATCAGCCCCGGCCGCATCTCGGCGGGCTGGAGGTAGCTGACCCGTACCCGCTCGATCCCGTCGACGGCCGCCAGCTCCGGCAGCAGCGTCTCCAGCAGCCGGATGTCGCCGAGGTCCTTGCCGTACGAGGTGTTGTTCTCGGAGACGAGCATGACCTCCTTGACGCCCTGCTCGGCCAGCCAGCGCGTCTCGCCCAGCACATCGGAGGGGCGCCGGGAGATGAAGGAGCCGCGGAACGAGGGAATGGCGCAGAAGGAGCAGCGCCGGTCACAGCCGGAGGCGAGCTTCACGGAGGCGACGGGGCTGCGGTCCAGCCGCCGCCGCAGCGGCGCGCGCGGCCCGGAGGCCGGGGCGACTCCTTCGGGCAGGTCCTCGGGGGCCGGCGCCACCTCGGCCGGGGCCTGCGCGTGGCCGGGCAGCGCCACCTCGGCGCCCTGGCGCTCGACCGGGCTGAGCGGCAGCAGCTTGCGCCGGTCACGGGGCGTGTGCGAGGCGTGGATGCCGCCGTTGAGGATGGTCTGGAGCCGGTCGGAGATATCGGCGTAGTCGTCGAATCCGAGCACGCCGTCGGCCTCGGGGAGGGCTTCCGCCAGCTCCTTGCCGTACCGCTCGGCCATGCAGCCGACGGCGACGACGGCCTGGGTTCTGCCCTGATCCTTGAGATCGTTGGCTTCCAGCAGGGCGTCGACGGAATCCTTCTTCGCGGCCTCGACGAATCCGCAGGTGTTGACGACGGCGACATCGGCCCCCGAGGCGTCCTCGACGAGCTCCCAGCCGTCCGCTGCCAAGCGGCCTGCGAGCTCCTCCGAGTCCACCTCGTTACGGGCGCAGCCAAGAGTGACAAGGGCGACGGTACGGCGTTCGGGCATGGGCTCAAGACTACTTTGTCCTGGCCCCGCCCCCGCCGTGCAGGGTTGCTCAGCCGGCCTCGGGGTCGCCCTGGGTGTACGAGAGTCGCTCAACCTGGCCCGGCTCGAACTCGTCCTCGACCTTCTTGCCGTTCACATAGAGCTCGATCGCGCCCGCGTTCCCGAGGATCAGATCGATCTGCTCGTCGTCCTGGAAGGTCTTGGAATCGCCCTTCTTCAGCGTTCCGTCGAACAGCAGCTTGCCGTTGGACGATTTGGCGGAGATCCAGCTCTTGTCCTCTATGGCCGACAGCTTCACCGTGACCTTGTCGAGCGGAGCCGCGGCGATGGCGCTGTCCGACGGCTCGGGCTTGGGGTCGGCCGACTTGCTGGGGCTCGGCTTGGCGCTCTTCGAGGGCTTCGTCCCGTCGGCGACCTGCTTGGTCTTCGCGCCGTCGTCGCCGCCGTCGAACGCGGTGAAGCCGACGAAGCCGATCACCGCCACGATCGCGGCGACCATGGCAGCGGTCCAGTTGGGACGGGGACGCTCCGGCCGGATCCGCTCGGCCTCGAACAGCGGCGCCGCGGGCGTGGGCACCGGCCGCCCGCCGTGCTCGGAGTCGAACTGCTCGACCAGCGGCGCGGGATCGAGCCCGACCGCGCGAGCGATCATACGGATGTGCCCGCGGGCGTAGACATCGCCGCCGCAGCGCGAGAAGTCGTCCTCCTCGATCGCGTGCACGATGGGGATGCGTACCCTCGTGGAGCCGCTGACCTCGTCGACCGTCAGATCCGCGGCGATACGGGCCCGCAGCAGCACCTGGCCGATCGAAGGCCGTTCCACCGCAGGGGGGTTGGTGTCGGAATCGGCGCCGTCCGGGATCTGGTCCTCGACCGGGCGGTCGACGTGATCCTCGGGAACGTTGCCGTCTGGGGAATCTGGGGACTTGCCGTCGGGGGATTTGCCGATGGACACGGGGGCGCCTTTCGAGCGTGTAGCCACCTGCTGGACGTTCAGTCTATGGGTGGTACGAAAGGGTGGGGCAACCGGGCGGATGCAGTTTGTACGCCATCAGAATGGCCGGACAGCGTGGTGGAGGAACATGACGCTCTTCCTCTCTCCAACTTGACGTATGCGCACGGGAAACGGTTGCCCTCGGTTCGTCTCGGGATCCCGTTTCCTCACGAGGGAGACTCCCCCCTACGCGGGGGACTCCCCTCCCTACGAGGGAGACTCCCCGCGGATCACGGCGAGCACTCCATCGAGTTCGTCGGCCTTGACCAGGACATCGCGGGCCTTGGAGCCCTCGCTCGGGCCGACGATGTTCCTCGACTCCATCAGGTCCATCAGCCGGCCCGCCTTGGCGAAGCCGACCCGCAGTTTCCGCTGGAGCATGGAGGTCGAGCCGAACTGTGTGGAGACCACCAGTTCGGCGGCCTGGCAGAGAAGGTCGAGATCGTCGCCGATGTCCTCGTCGATCTCCTTCTTCTTCGCCGTCCCGACCACGACATCGTCCCGGAAGACCGGCGCCATCTGATCCTTGCAGTGCTGGACGATCGCCGCGACCTCATCCTCGGTGACGAAGGCGCCCTGCATACGGGTCGGCTTGTTCGCCCCCATCGGGAGGAAGAGGCCGTCGCCCTTGCCGATCAGCTTCTCCGCGCCCGGCTGGTCGAGGATGACCCGGCTGTCCGCCAGGGAGGACGTGGCGAAGGCCAGCCGCGAGGGCACGTTCGCCTTGATCAGACCGGTGACCACATCGACCGAGGGACGCTGGGTGGCCAGCACGAGATGGATTCCGGCGGCACGGGCCAACTGGGTGATCCGGACGATCGAGTCCTCGACGTCACGCGGCGCGACCATCATCAGGTCCGCCAGCTCGTCCACGATCACCAGCAGATACGGATACGGCGACAGCTCGCGCTCGCTGCCCTCCGGCGCACTGGCCTTGCCGTCGCGCACGGCCCTGTTGAAGTCGTCGATGTGCCGGTAGCCGTACGCCGCGAGGTCGTCGTAGCGCAGATCCATCTCCCGTACGACCCACTGGAGCGCTTCTGCCGCCCGCTTGGGGTTGGTGATGATCGGCGTGATCAGATGCGGGATGCCCTCGTACGCGGTCAGCTCGACCCGTTTGGGGTCGACGAGAACCATCCGGACGTCCTCCGGGGTCGCCCGGACCATCACCGACGTGATCAGGCAGTTGATGCAGGACGACTTTCCGGAGCCGGTCGCGCCGGCGACCAGTACGTGCGGCATCTTCGCGAGGTTGGCCATCACATAGCCGCCCTCGACGTCCTTGCCGAGCGCGACGAGCATCGGATGGTCGTCCTCGGCCGCGTCCGCGAGCCGCAGGACGTCACCGAGGTTGACCATCTCGCGGTCGGTGTTCGGGATCTCGATGCCGACCGCGGACTTGCCGGGGATCGGGGAGATGATCCGTACGTCGGGGCTGGCCACGGCGTACGCGATGTTCTTGGTGAGCGCGGTGATCCGCTCGACCTTCACGGCCGGGCCCAGCTCCACCTCGTACCGCGTGACCGTCGGGCCCCGGGTGAAGCCGGTGACGGCCGCGTCGACCTTGAACTCCCTGAAGACATTGCTGAGCGAGGCGACGACCGCGTCATTGGCGGCGCTGCGCGTCTTGCCGGGTCCGCCGCGCTCCAGCAGGTCGAGGGAGGGCAGCGAGTACGTGATGTCCCCGCGGAGCTGGAGCTGTTCGGCGCGCGGCGGCAGCGGCTTGTCCCGCTCGGGCGGCGGCTTGGTCAGATCCGCGACACCCGCGGCGCCCGCGCGCGGCGGCTCGGCCCGGCGCGCCGTCGGCGGCGGCGCGGAGCCGGGTACGGAGCCCTCCACCGCGTCCTCGGCCGGCTCCTCCGGCGGCTCCTGCCGCTCTCCTGGCCGCTGCCCCGGCTTCCGCCCGCGCTCCACGGAGACGCTCTGGGTGAGATCCGCGACGATCGGCGAGGGCGGCATCCCGTTGAGCACGGCACCGTCCAGCGCCGCCGCGGCGGCCGCGGCCACATCCACGGCGTCCATGGGACGCTCCATGGACGGCTGCACGGAGGCCCGGCGCGGCCGGCGCCGCTTGGAGAGCGCCTCGACCTCGGCCCGGTCGGGGTCGTACTCCGCGGGGCCCTCGCGCCGGCGCGTGGCCGGCCGGCGTCCGCCGGAGGGCAGCGCCTGGCGCCACTGCTCGTCGTACCGCTCGTCGTCGTCATACCGTTCGTCGTCGAAGTCGTCGTATCGCTCCGGCTCACGGTCGGGCTGGACGATCCCGAGCTTGGTGCCGAGCAGCCGCAGCCGCTGCGGGATCGCGTTGACGGGGGTGGCGGTGACGACGAGCAGACCGAAGATGGTGAGCAGCAGAAGCAGCGGTACGGCGAGGACCTCGCCCGTGGTGAAGATCAGCGGTGTGGAGGCGGCCCAGCCGATCAGTCCGCCGGCGTCCTGTATCGCTTCGGTGCCCTCGTCGCGCCCCGGGGCGCCGCAGGCGACATGGACCAGCCCGAGCACGCCGATCACGAGCGCCGACAGTCCGATGACGATGCGTCCGTTGGCCTCCGGCTTCTCGGGATAGAGGATCAGCCGTACGGCGATGGCGCCCAGCAGTATCGGCACCAGCAGATCGAGCCGGCCGAAGGCACCGGTGATGAGCATCTCGACCAGATCGCCCACCGGACCGCGCAAGTTCGACCAGGTGCCGGCCGCGACGATGAGGGCGAGGCCGAGCAGCAACAGGGCCAGCCCGTCCTTGCGATGGGCCGGGTCGAGCCCCTTCGCGCCGCGCCCTATGCCGCGGAACATCGCGCCGACGCCGTGCGCCGCTCCGAGCCAGACGGCGCGGACGAGCCGGTACACACCGCCGGTGGGGCTCGGCGCGGGTTTGGGTGCCGCCTTGGCGGCGGCCTTCTTCGCGGGCGCCTTCTTGACCGGTGCCTTCTTGGCGGGCGCGGACTTCTTCGCCGCGGTCTTCTTGGCGGGCGCCGCCTTCGCGGCACCGGTCGTACGGCCGGCCCGCGGCTTTGCGGTGCCCGCCGTGCCCTGGGAACCCTTGCCGGACGTACGTGAGGCCATGATGGTGAGGTTACCGGTGTGAACGGCCGGGGACACGTGTGCCCACCGCTTCACCCGTTCGTGTCGCCCGCACCCGGCGGGAAACTGACGTGGCCGCTCGGTCAGTTCGGCGAGGGAAGCGGCGGCGAACCGCTGCCCGTCCCCGGCTCCAGCGCGTCGAGCGCCCGCCGCAGACCGGTGAGTTTGCGCTCCAGATGGGCGGCGGTGGCCACGGCCGAGGCGTCCGCCGAATCGTCGTCCAGCTGTTTGGAGAGCGCTTCGGCCTGCTCCTCAACTGCCGCGAGCCGCGCGGACAGTTCGGCCAGCAGCCCGGCCGGCTCCCTGACCTCGCCCGCCCCGGCCAGCTGGAGCCTGAGCAGTTCGGCCTGCTCCTTGAGCTGGCAGTTCTTCATGTACAGCTCGACGAAGACCGAGACCTTGGCGCGCAGCACCCAGGGGTCGAACGGCTTCGAGATGTAGTCCACCGCACCCGCCGCGTACCCCCGGAAGGTGTGATGCGGGCCATGGTTGATGGCCGTCAGGAAGATGATCGGGATATCGCGCGTACGCTCCCGCCGCTTGATGTGCGCGGCGGTCTCGAAACCGTCCATCCCCGGCATCTGGACATCCAGCAGAATGACCGCGAAGTCGTCCGTCAGCAGCGCTTTGAGCGCTTCCTCCCCTGACGATGCCCGCACCAGCGTCTGATCGAGCGCGGAGAGGATCGCCTCCAGCGCCAGCAGATTCTCCGGCCGGTCATCGACCAGGAGGATCTTGGCCTTCTGCACCATGGCCGCCCGCCCTCCTCGCCCCGGCATGGGGCGCCCCCTGCTCGTGGAGCTCGGCGAAACACCGGGCGCCGCCCCAGGGGACGACTCCCTTACGCCGTCCGTCCTTGTGCCGGTCATGGTAGCCGCACCCCGCCTGTCGCCACACCCTGTCACTGTTATGTCACTGTGCTTGAAGCGGAAACGCGGCGCGAGTTCAGAAGGTTCCCCGAATCACGGCGCCTCACACGCCACCGGGCATAGTCCGTCAGCACTTCACACTGATTCGTACACCCACCGATCACTTGTCGCGCATCCACTGCTCCATCACCGACAACAGATGGTCGGGGTCGACCGGCTTGGTGACATAGTCGGAAGCGCCGGAGTCGATGGCCTTCTCCCGGTCGCCCTTCATCGCCTTCGCGGTGAGCGCGATGATCGGCAGCCCGGCGAACTGCGGCATCCTGCGGATCGCCGTCGTCGTCGCGTAACCGTCCATCTCCGGCATCATGATGTCCATCAGAACGACCGTCACATCGTCGTGCTGCTCCAGGACTTCGATGCCCTCACGGCCGTTCTCCGCGTACAGCACCGACAGTCCGTGCTGCTCCAGCACGCTGGTGAGGGCGAAGACATTGCGGATGTCGTCATCGACGATCAGCACCTTCTCGTTGTCGAACGAGAACGTACGGCTCTCCCGAGGCGCCTCCTGACTCCCCGCGCCGGCCACACCCGGGCCCCAGGCCTCCAGCCCGCGCGACCCCGTCGCCGGACCGTCCGCGGTCCCCGGAGCCCCGCCCTGCGGCTGCGAACCCCGCTGCCCGGCGCCCGGGCTCTTGCGGCGGCGCCGGAACAGCGCGGCGGGACCCGGCAGTTCCGCGGGCGCGGACGACGTCTCCGGCCGCCCCTGCGCCTGTCCCGCCCCCTCGGCCGCGCTGTCGTCCGCCTGACGTCCGTGCGGAGGGAGGCCCGCGGAGGTCAGCTGCTGCATCCCCGCGGGCGTCAGCTGCGGATAACCCTGCGGAGGCAGCTCGCTGGGGTGGAGCGGCAGATAGAGCGTGAAGGTCGAGCCACGCCCCGGCTCGCTCGCCGCGTGGATCTCACCGCCGAGCAGCCGGGCGATCTCCCGGCTGATGGACAGTCCGAGCCCCGTACCGCCGTACTTCCGGCTGGTCGTACCGTCCGCCTGCTTGAACGCCTCGAAGATGACACGCATCTTGCTCGCCGCGATCCCGATCCCGGTGTCGGTGACCGAGAACGCGATCAGATCGCCGTCCGCGTCCCGCAGCGAACCCGCTTCGAGGAGCTGCTCCCTGATGGCGTCCGGCACATCCGTACCGGCCGGCCGGATCACCAGCTCCACCGCCCCGCTGTCGGTGAACTTCACCGCGTTGGACAGCAGATTGCGCAGCACCTGGAGCAGCCGCTGTTCGTCCGTGTGCAGCGTCGCGGGCAGCTCCGGCGAGACCCTTACGGAGAAGTCGAGCCCCTTCTCCGCCGTGAGCGGCCGGAAGGTGGCCTCCACGTAGTCGACCAGCTGGACCAGCGCGATACGGGTCGGGCTGACATCCATCTTGCCCGCCTCGACCTTCGACAGATCGAGGATGTCGTTGATCAGCTGAAGCAGATCCGAACCCGCGCCATGGATCGTCTCCGCGAACTCCACCTGCTTCGGCGAGAGGTTCGACTCGGCGTTGTCCGCGAGCAGTTTGGCGAGGATGAGCAGCGAGTTGAGCGGCGTGCGCAGCTCGTGCGACATGTTCGCCAGGAACTCCGACTTGTAGCGCATCGAGACGGCGAGCTGCTCGGCCCGCTCCTCCAGCACCTGCCTGGCCTCTTCGATCTCGGTGTTCTTCACCTCGATGTCGCGGTTCTGCTGCGCCAGCAGCTCGGCCTTCTCCTCCAGCTCCGCGTTGGACTCCTGGAGGGCCTTCTGCCGGTTCTCCAGCTCGGCGGAGCGCTCCCGCAGCTGCTCGGTCAGCTCCTGCGACTGCTTCAGCAGCACCTCGGTCTTGGAGTTGACGCTGATGGTGTTGACGCTCGTCGCGATCATCTCGGCGATCTGGTTGAGGAAGTCCCGCTGGATATGGGTGAACGGCTGGAACGACGCCAGCTCGATCACACCGAGGACCTTCCCCTCGAAGAGCACCGGCAGCACGATCACATGCGCGGGCGCCGCCTCCCCCAGACCGGACGAGATCTTCAGATAGCCCGGCGGCACATTGACCTGGATGGTGCGCTTCTCCTCGGCGGCCGTCCCGATGAGCGTCTCACCCGGCCGGAAGGACGTCGGCATCGACCCCGCCGAATAGCCGTAACTGCCGCGCATGCACAGCTCGTACGAGGCGTCCCTGCCGGTGTCCGTACCGACCTGCGGCACCGCACCGGTCTGCATCGCCAGGAAGAACGCGCCGTGCTGCGCCGAAACCACCGGGGTCAGCTCGCTCATGATCAGCGAGGCCACATCGTCGAGATCGCGGCGGCCCTGCATCAGACCGGAGATTCGGGCGAGGTTGCCCTTCAGCCAGTCCTGTTCCTCATTGGCGAGGGTGGTGTCCCGCAGATTGGCGATCATCGTATTGATGTTGTCCTGAAGGACCTGGATCTCGCCCGCCGCGTCGACATCGATCTTGAGGTTGAGATCACCGCGGGTCACCGCCGTGGCGACGGCGGCGATCGCCCGCACCTGACGGGTCAGGTTGCCGGCCATCTCGTTCACCGATTCGGTCAGGTCGCGCCAGGTGCCGTCGACATCCCGCACCCGGGCCTGGCCGCCCAGCTGCCCGTCCGTACCCACCTCGCGGGCCACCCGGGTCACCTGGTCGGCGAACGAGGAGAGCTGGTCGACCATCGTGTTGATGGTGTTCTTCAACTCCAGGATCTCACCGCGGGCATCGATGTCGATCTTCTTGGTGAGATCTCCCTTGGCGATGGCGGTGGTGACCGTCGCGATCTGGCGCACCTGACCGGTCAGATTGGACGCCATCGAGTTCACGGACTCGGTGAGGTCCTTCCATGTACCGGACACGCCCGGAACCCTGGCCTGGCCGCCCAGTTCGCCCTCGGTGCCCACCTCGCGGGCGACCCGCGTCACCTCGTCCGCGAAGGAGGACAGCGTCGTCACCATCGTGTTGACGGTGTCGGCGAGTTCGGCGACCTCGCCGCGCGCCTCGACCGTCACCTTCTTCGTCAGATCACCATGGGCGACCGCGGCGGAGACCCGCGAGATATTGCGCACCTGACTGGTGAGGTTGTTGGCCATGGTGTTGACGTTGTCGCTGAGGTCCTTCCAGATTCCGGTGACTCCCCGGACCCTGGCCTGACCGCCGAGGATGCCCTCCGTACCCACCTCACGGGCGACGCGCGTCACCTCGTCGGCGAAGTTCAGCAGCTGGTCGACCATCGTGTTGACCGTCGTGACGAGGTCGAGGATCTCGCCCCTGGCATCGACGGTGATCTTCTTCGACAGATCGCCCTTGGCGACCGCCGTGGTGACCTCGGCGATGTTGCGGACCTGCGACGTCAGGTTGTTCGCCATGAAGTTGACGGACTGGGTGAGGTCCTTCCAGGTGCCGGAGACGCCCTGGACCTCGGCCTGGCCGCCGAGAATGCCCTCGGTGCCCACCTCACGGGCCACCCTGGTGACCTGCTCGGCGAAGTTGGACAGCTGGTCCACCATCGTGTTGAGGGTGTTCTTCAGCTCCAGGATCTCGCCACGCGCGTCCACGTCGATCTTCTGCGACAGGTCGCCGCGCGCCACCGCGGTGGCGACGCCCGCGATATTCCTGACCTGCGCCGTGAGGTTCCCGGCCATGCCGTTCACGGAGTCGGTCAGATCCCGCCAGACACCGGCGACACCGGGCACCTGCGCCTGGCCGCCCAGCCGGCCGTCCGTACCGACCTCACGCGCGACCCTGGTCACCTGGTCCGCGAAGGCCGAGAGCTGGTCGACCATGGTGTTGATCGTGTTCTTCAGCTCCAGGATCTCGCCCCGGGCGTCCACATCGATCTTCTGCGACAGATCACCGCGCGCCACGGCCGTGGTCACCTGCGCGATCTGACGCACCTGATCGGTGAGGTTCCCGGCCATGAAGTTGACGGAGTCGGTGAGTTCCTTCCACGTACCGCTGACGCCGTCCACCCGCGCCTGGCCGCCGAGCCGGCCCTCCGTACCCACGTCCCGCGCCATGACCGTGACCTGGTCCGCGAACGAGGACAGCTGCGCCACCATCGTGTTGACGGTGTTCTTCAGCTCCAGCATCTCGCCGGCCACATTGACCGTGACCTTCTGGGTCAGATCACCATTGGCGACCGCCGTGGTCACCTGCGCGATGTCCCGCACCTGGCCGGTGAGGTTACGGAAGGCCGTGTTCACCGAATCGGTGAGGTCCTTCCACGTCCCGGCCGCGCCCGGCACCTCGGCCTGGCCGCCGAGCCGGCCCTCGACGCCGACCTCCCGGGCGACCCGCGTGACCTCGGAACCGAACGACTTCAGCTGACCCACCATCGTGTTGACGGTGTTCTTGAGCTCCAGCATCTCGCCCGCGACGTCGACGGTGACCTTCTGCGACAGATCACCGTTCGCGACCGCGGTCGTCACCTGCGCGATGTCCCGCACCTGAGAGGTCAGATTGCGGAAGACGCTGTTGACCGAGTCCGTCAGGTCCTTCCAGGTCCCGGCCGCGCCGGGGACCTGCGCCTGGCCGCCGAGCAGCCCCTCGGCGCCGACCTCGCTCGCGACGCGCGTCACTTCGTCCGCGAAGGTACGCAGCGTCTCCGTCATCTGGTTGATCGTCTCGGCGAGCTGGGCCACCTCGCCGCGCGCGCTCACCGTGACCTTCTGCGACAGATCGCCATTGGCGACGGCCGTGGTGACCTCCGCGATGCCCCGCACCTGACTGGTCAGGTTGCCGGCCATCGTGTTCACCGAATCGGTGAGGTCCTTCCACACCCCGGCCACCCCGGGCACGGTCGCCTGACCGCCCAGCTCGCCCTCCGTACCCACTTCCCTGGCCACGCGCGTGACCTCGGAGGAGAAGGACGACAGCTGGTCCACCATCGTGTTGACGGTGTTCTTCAGCTGGAGCATCTCGCCGGCCACATGAACCGTGACCTTGCGCGACAGATCGCCCTTGGCGACCGCCGTCGTGACGAGAGCAATGTCACGTACCTGAGCGGTCAATCGATACGCCATCGTGTTGACCGAATCCGTGAGGTCCTTCCACGATCCGGACATACCTCGCACTTTGGCCTGGCCGCCGAGCTTGCCCTCGGTACCGACCTCCAGCGCCACCCGCGTCACCTCGTCGGTGAACGCCGAGAGCTGGTCGACCAGGTTGTTGACCGTACGGGCCACCTTCAGGAACTCACCGCGCAACGGCCGTTCCGCGCCGTCGGAGGAATGCGAGCGCAGCTCCATACGCTGCTCCAGATCGCCCTCCGCGACCGCGGAGAGGACCCGGCCCACCTCGGAGACGGGCCGCGCCAGATCGTCCACCAGCGCGTTCGACGCGTCGATGGCGGCGGCCCAGGAGCCCTCACAGGCCCCGGTCTCCAGCCGCTCCGTGAGCTTTCCCTCACGCCCGACCATGCGCCGTACGCGGGCCAGCTCGCCCGTGAGATGGAGATTACGGTCGGCGACCTCGTTGAAGACGGCGGCGATCTCCGCCATCACATCGTCACCGGCGACGGTCAGACGCTTACGGAAATTGCCGTCCCGCATCGCCACCAAGGCCGTCAGCAGTCTGTTCAGCTCCGCCGCGTCCACCTCGGTGGTCCCGTTGCTCCGGGGCCGTCCGCCTTTCGCGCGCGTGCTGTTGCCACGCGCCGCCGTGCCAGACTCCACCGTGTCCCTCCCGCAGGGGTTGACCGTACTGCCCGAGCTGTCTCCGAAAGCCTGCCCAGTGTTTCACCATGGCCGAACCAGGCCATAACAGTTCGGCAGCTTCGCATAGCGTCCCCGCCCCCGGAGGGTGGAAACAGCGGCGACCGGCATCCGCTCGGACAGCGAAGGTAAGTAACCTGGCATCCGGCTGTCCAACCGTCCCGGTCCGCCCGGCGGGGGCGGTGTGGCGAAGGTACTACCACCGGGCACTTGGAGGGGCGGGGCCGATCATGGCGGAGCCGGGCGTCGAAACGCGTACGAGGAGTTCTGTGATCACCGCGCGGGCGGCTGCCAGCTTCGACCCTGTCGGGCGGTCCGTCGCGACTGCCCGCGCCTTTGTCCGCGACACGCTCCAGGGGTGGGGGTACTCCGATGTCGTCGATGACGCCGTCGTCCTCACCAGTGAACTCGTCACCAATGCCGTGATCCACGCCGGCACCGCCGCCGATGTGCTCTGCCTCCGTACGGAGGACGGCGTCCGGGTCGAGGTCGCCGACCGTTACCCCGAGCGCGAGGTCCCCGTCCAGGGCACCGGCCAGTCGTTCGGCAACCCGGACCGCGAGAACGGCCGGGGCCTGCTGCTCTGCGCCGCCCTCGCCTCGCGCTGGGGCGTCGAGTACACCCCGACGTACAAGCAGGTCTGGTTCCAGCTCGACCTGCCCCAGCGCCAGGTGGGCACCCGCTCGGCCGGCCCTGTCCTCCCCACCAGCCTGCTCCCCGTCGCCGACGAACGCGTACGGGTGGCCGTCGTCCAGATGGACCGCGGCGGCACGATCGTCAACTGGAACGAGGACGCGGAGCACCTGTTCGGGTACGTCGCCGAACAGATCACCGGCAAACTCCTCACCGACATCGCCGCCTGGCCGCACACCCCCGGTATCGGTACGGGGATCGTCGAGGCCCTCCAACTCTCCCGCTGGGAGGGCAGTTACGGCATCCGCGGCGCCGACGGCCGGGTCATCCCCGTCTACGCGTCCCACCTGCGGGTACGCGACACCCACGGCGAGCCGTCCACGGTCTGCCTCCTCGTACGCGACGAGGAACGCGCCGTCATCCAGACCCCGTTGCGCGCCCCCGTGACCGACGCGGGCTCCGAGAGCCGGAGCACGGACCCCTTCGAGGTCTTCATCGGCTCCCCCGCCCCCGACGATCTCGACGGACTCCTCCAGCGCACGGTGGAACGCGCCCGCGACATGCTGGACGGCGACTCCGCGTTCCTCCTCCTCGCCACGGACGACGAGACGGAGTTGGAGGTACGGGCCTCCACCGGCCTGCCCTCCGCCCGCCAGCGCTTCGCCCGCGTCCCCGTGGAGGCCGGCACGGGCCGCTACGGCTCCGCCAGGATGCCGTCCGTCCACGACGACCTCACGGCGGTCCCCGGGGCCGTCCCACTGCTCAACGACACCGGTATGCGCTCGGTCGTGACCGTGCCGCTCAAGGTCGAGGGCAGACTCACCGGCTCCCTGGGCGTCGCCGCCGAAGGAGCGGCCCGCTACTCCAACGAGGAGGCGCTGCGCCTCCAGTTCGCCGCGGACCGTATCGCCCTGGCCGTCGAGTCGGCCCGCCTCGGCGAACTCGAACGCCTGCGCCGCGGCTCGCTCTCCTTCCTCGTCGAGGCGTCCGATCTGCTCGCCGGCACACTGGACCGCGATCAGACACTGGCCCTGATGGCACAGATGACCGTCCCCACCCTGGCCACCTGGTGCGCCGTCTACACGATCGCCGACCAGTCGTCGGACCCTTACCTCTCCTATGTGCTGCACGAGGACGAGGACCGCATCGACGGGCTCAAGGCCCTGCTC
Organism: Streptomyces scopuliridis; assembly: GCF_042790125.1. Taxonomy (GTDB): domain Bacteria; phylum Actinomycetota; class Actinomycetes; order Streptomycetales; family Streptomycetaceae; genus Streptomyces; species Streptomyces scopuliridis_A. The sequence goes on along the minus strand of NZ_JBHTZS010000028.1, from coordinate 1,391 downwards.
TCCAAGATCGACCCACCGGATCCGGTCCCCACGCCCGGCGCCCGCATCTGGACCGCCCCCGCGGACGCGGCGCATCAGGCCGCCCTGCGCACCTCCATGCGGGAGTTGGGACGGAGTTCGAGCCCGGTTTCGTCCGGCATCGGCACGACACTCGCGACAGCGGCGGCGGTCGGCGGCGAGACCGTCGTGCTGCCGCTGGTCGCCCGTAACCGCGTCATCGGCATGCTGACCCTCGGCAAGCCCTCGGACGACCACTTCCGCCAGGAGATCCTGGAACTCGCCGAAGACCTCTCCCGCCGGGCGGCGCTCGCCCTCGACAACGCCCGTCTCTACTCGGAGCGTACGGCCATCAGCCAGGCCCTCCAGCGCAGCCTGCTGCCGCCGGGCCTGCCCCAGGTCCCCGGGGTCGAGGTGGAGGTCATCTACCGCGCGGCAGGCGAAGGCAACGAGGTGGGCGGCGACTTCTACGATCTGTTCCCCATCCGGGACGGCGCCTACGGCTTCGCCATCGGTGACGTCTGCGGTACGGGCCCGGAAGCCGCGGCCGTCACCGGCCTGGCCCGGCACGCCCTGCGCCTGCTGGCACGTGAGGGCTTCGGCGGCCCCGCGGTCCTTGAGCGGCTGAACGCGGCGATCCTCGACGAGGGTGCCCGCAGCCGCTTCCTCACGCTGCTGTACGGCGAGTTGTGGCCCCAGGAGGACGGCGGCGCGGTCCTCAAAGTGGTGTGCGCCGGCCATCCGCTCCCCTTGCGCCTGCGCCAGGACGGCACGGTCGAGCCGGCCGCCGAACCGCAGCCGCTGCTGGGCGTCATGGAGGACCTGGAGCTGTACGAGCAGACGGTGACCCTGGACCCCGGAGACGTCCTCCTGTGCGTCACCGACGGCGTCACAGAGCGCAGGGAGGGCGCACGCATGCTGGGCGACGACGGCCTGACAGACGTCCTGACGACCTGTACGGGCCTGACGGCCGGCGCGGTCGCCTCCCGCGTACTGCGCGCGGTGGAGCGCTTCGCCGCCGAGCCGGCCTCCGACGACATGGCCATCCTCGCGATGCGCGTCCCGGAGCCCCACACCCACTGACGGCATATACGCGAAAGGCCCCCGCCGAGTGGCGGGGGCCTTTCTTTTACTTGAGCCCCAATACGGAATCGAACCGTAGACCTTCTCCTTACCATGGAGACGCTCTACCGACTGAGCTATTGGGGCGCAGCAACGAGATAAAGCATACACGATGATCAGAGGTGCACAACGCCATCCCGAGGGGAACGCGGGGGACACGGAAGGGGACTTGGAGATGAACGCAGAAATGCCCCGCACCAGAGGTGCGGGGCATTCCCACAAAGATTGTTCGGCGGCGTCCTACTCTCCCACAGGGTCCCCCCTGCAGTACC
>NZ_JBHTZS010000027.1:0-104641 GCF_042790125.1 Streptomyces scopuliridis | reverse complement strand
GGGTACCACATCGCTGCGCGATGTGCAAGCGCAGCGCCTCGCGATGCCCGGCGCGCCCGTGCTGCGCACGGGCCGTTCCCTCCGCTGCGCTCCGGTCACCGGTGACGCCGGCCGCTGCGCGCCCGGCAGGCCGCGCGATGCGCGGCCGTGATTGGTGGGGTGTCAGATATGTCTAATAGGGCTTTAGGTAAGGGAGTTGGGAGGTTGCTCCGCAACTCCCTGGCGGGTCCGCTGCGCTCCCCCGCCTGACGGTTCCTCCGGCTGCGCCTCCAGAACCTTAGGGCCCGCTGACGCGGGCCCGGCTGGCTACGAAGGGTGGGGGCTCGTTCATGTGGGTTCTGGTGTAACGCGTGCATCAGAATGATGCAGCATGTACTGTTGGCGAAAACACGGGACACCCCTTCATCACACGGAGAACATCTCAGAAATTCCCAGAGGAACGGTCGTAGATGGCCGGTTGCCATGAATCTACCGGACCCGATCTCACGCTGAGGACGGCCTGGTTGGCCGCGTTGAAGGCCGGGGCGCAGGGCGCGGTGGTCGAGCTGGACGGCATGGCGCCGGCCTCTCGGGGCGCGCTGTTCGCGGATGGCTGGGATGACGGCGTGGCGGCCGTGAGCGAGGCTCTGGTGGGCATCGCGGGCTGGGACTGGGCGCGGCGGCCGGTCGGGGCCGCTGAACTGGCCGTACATATCGCGGACGTGAGACAGCGTGAGCAGGCCGGCCTGGTGCGGCTGACGAAGTTCGTACGGGAGTCCTGCCGCGCGCCATCCGTAGACCACGCAGCGGCGCAGGGTGCTGGATGAGGCCGGTGGTCTGTGTGCCGCGCGGACGGTGAGCAGCGACGGGGGCGTCATCGTCTGCGCGCTCGATGCCGGGCGCTACGGCCTGGACGACAAGCCGCTCTTCAAGGGCGGTGAGCCCGGCGGCTGGCACGAGGCGGATGCGTCGATCTGGAACGGCTCCGGTGCGGCCTGCATTCGGCACGCAGCCATCTGAGAGATCATCTGAATTCAGGAATTGGGGAGGAGAGGAAATGTCGGTGATTCAGCTCAAGGAACATCAGGTAGACCAGCGGTCGGCGTTTCGTAGGTGGGTGGGATTTCCTGCAAGGTCAGCTGTGCCGCCGCAGGGTGTCCGTGGCACGATCGTGTCAGCGACTGGCTCGGGTAAGACGATCACGGCCGCTGCGTGCGCGCTGGAGTCGTTCGCGGACGGCCGGATCCTTGTCACCGTGCCGACCCTGGACCTGCTCGTGCAGACCGCCCAGGCGTGGCGCCTTGTGGGTCACCGGGCTCCGATGGTGGCGGTGTGCTCGCTGGAGAACGACGCGGTTCTCAACTCGCTTGGGGTGCGCACCACCACGAACCCGATCCAGCTTGCCCTGTGGGCGGGGTCCGGGCCGGTCGTCGTGTTCGCCACGTACGCCTCCCTCGTGGACCGTGAGGACATCGACGCACCTGAAGGTCGGCGGAAGGTTCGGGGGCCGCTGGAGGCCGCTCTGGTGGGCGGGGAGGGGCTGTACGGGCAGCGGATGGCGGGCTTTGACCTCGCGATCGTGGATGAGGCGCACGGCACCGCCGGTGATCTGGGGCGGCCGTGGGCGGCGATCCATGACAACCAGCGGATTCCGGCGGCCTTCAGGCTGTATCTCACTGCGACCCCGCGGATTCTCGCGGTGGCCCGGCCGCGGGAGGGCGCGGGCGGCCAGGAGCTGGAGATCGCCAGCATGGCCGACGACCCGGGGGGTACGTACGGCGCGTGGCTGGCCGAACTGGGGCTCTCGGAGGCGATTGAGCGCGAGATCCTCGCCGGGTTCGAGATCGACGTGCTGGAGATCCGTGATCCCTCGCCGGTCCTCGGGGAGTCGGAGGAGGCGCGGCGGGGCCGGCGCCTGGCGCTCCTGCAGACCGCGCTCTTGGAGCACGCGGCGGCGTACAACTTGCGTACGGTCATGACGTTCCACCAGAAGGTGGAGGAGGCCGCTGCGTTCGCGGAGAAGCTGCCGGAGGCCGCTGCCGAGTTGTATATGAACGATGCCTCCGACGACGACCTGGCGGCCGCGGGCCGGCTCCCCGCGTCGTCGATCGACGCGGAGTTCTACGAGCTGGAGGCCGGCCGCCACGTCCCGCCGGACCGGGTGTGGTCGGCGTGGCTGTGCGGCGATCATCTTGTGTCCGAACGGCGTGAGGTGATCCGACAGTTCGCCAACGGCATCGACGCGAGCAACCACCGGGTGCACCGGGCGTTCCTCGCCTCCGTGCGGGTTCTCGGTGAGGGTGTCGACATCACGGGCGAGCGTGGGGTGGAGGCGATCTGCTTTGCCGACACCCGTGGTTCTCAGGTGGAGATCGTGCAGAACATCGGCCGGAGCTTGCGGCTCAACCGTGACGGCACCACCAAGATCGCGCGCATCATTGTGCCGGTCTTCCTGGAGCCGGGAGAGGACCCGAGGGACATGGTCGCCTCCGCCTCGTTCCGCCCGCTCGTAGCGGTTCTCCAGGGGCTGCGCTCGCATGATGAGCGCTTGGTTGAGCAGCTCGCCTCCCGTGCGCTGACCAGCGGGAGGCGAAAGGCTCACGTCCGGCGCGACGAGACCGGGCAGATCATCGGGGCCGGCGGCGAGGGCGGGGAGCAGGAAGGCACTGGTGTCGTCGTCGAGTCGGCCCTGCTTCATTTCTCCAGCCCGCGTGACGCCGCCACGATCGCGGCGTTCCTGCGTACCCGGGTGTACCGGCCGGAGTCCCTGGTGTGGCTGGAGGGCTACCAGGCTCTGCTCCGGTGGCGGAAGGAGAACGAGATCGCCGGCCTCTACGCCGTCCCGTATGACACGGAGACCGGGGTCGGCGTCACGAAGGACTTCCCCCTCGGGCGGTGGGTGCACCAGCAGCGCAAGGCCCTGCGGGCCGGGGAGCTGGAAGAGCGGCGCAAGAGCCTGCTGGACGCCCCGGAAGCCGGGATGGTGTGGGAACCCGGCGAGGAAGCGTGGGAGGCCAAGCTCGCCGCGCTCCGGTCCTACCGGCGGGCCACCGGGCACCTCGCGCCCCGTCAGGACGCGGTGTGGGGCGAGGACGGGGCGATGGTGCCCGTCGGGCAGCACATGGCCAACCTCCGGCGAAAGGGCGCGAAGAACGGCCTGGGGAAGGATCCGGAGCGCGCCGCCGTGCGTGCGGCGCAGCTGACGGAGATCGACCGCGACTGGGACTGCCCGTGGCCGCTGGACTGGCAGCGCCACTATCGCGTCCTCGCCGACCTGGTCGACGCCGACGGTGTCCTGCCCTATATCGCGCCGGGTGTCGTCTTCGAGGGCGACGACGTGGGCACGTGGCGGTGGCGGCAACAGGAGCCGGGCACCTGGGCGCAGTTGTCGAGCGAGCAGCAGGAGCGGCTGTCCGCGCTGGGTGTGCAGCCTGGTGGGGCCCCGTCTCCCGCCCCGGGGGCCACGCCCGCGTCGAAGGGCCCGGGCAAGGGCCAGCATGCGTTTCAGCGCGGCCTGGCAGCCCTCACGCAGTGGGTAGAGCGGGAGGGTCAGCGGGCGGTTCCTCGCGGCCATAGCGAACAGATCGCGGTCGGCGGCGAGGCGGAGCCGGTGGCCGTGAAGCTGGGCGTGTGGGTCTCCAACACCAGGTCGAGGCGGGACAAGCTCACCCCGGAGCAGCGGGCCGCGCTGTCTGAGCTGGGAGTCGAGTGGGCGTAGGGCCGGTGGGGAGCGGGTGTCGCTGTTCATCCGCTCGGGTCGGCAGCCGACGCGCCGTACGAGGAAGATCTTCGAGGAAGATCTTCTGGGAACTCGCTTCCAGGAACAGCGCGTTGAACGGATGCCCGGGACTCCGCGGCCACACCTCACGTGTGCCGCGGGTCAGCAACGATGACATGAAGGGATTCAGCGTATGGACGACATCTTCGGGGAACTCATCGAGGAGACTGTGGAAGAGACGGCCGAAGAGATCGGCGGCGAGATCGCCGAAGAGGTCGTCGAGGGACTCTTCGACTGACCAGGCGTCCGTGGGATGCGGCAACGGTCGGACCTGCACCGCATCCCATGGACGAAGGCGCTGTCGGTGGTACAGATGGCGGGCGGCTTTCGAACTGCGGAAGTCGTGGCAGGTGTTTCCGACGCGGCCTGACGGCCCTCATGGAGCGGGAAGGCGCCCGCCGGCCGGGACCCGGGCCGGCTGACCGAGCGGCTGTGGTGTGCGGGCCGGACGCCGGCGGCATCCGTACATCTCGCTCAGCTGCCGCGGGCGCGGACGCCGCAGCTCAGAGCGCGCCGCCGGCGTCAAGGGGACGGTGCCCTCGTAGGGGTGCCACCACGGCCGTCCGGACGGGGGCAGCAGGCGGCGGCGCAGGGCGGTGGTGTCGCGGGGGCGGGGTGCGGCGAGCGCTTCGTAGGTGGCGTTCCAGGCGTGCTGCGTTTGCTGGCCGCGCTCGCGCTCAGCCTGTCCGCACTCCGCCCGGCCCTGACTACCTCACCGCATCGATCGTGCAGGCGCCGAACAATGCGGCACCGGTGATGCACAGCAACACGACAAGGCGCGCCGTCCAGGTGTCCTTCTCGATAGCCAGCCGCATTGTCCGCCAGAACTCCCTGCCCATGGCTCCTCCTTGGGGTCGTGCGTGCGAGTTTGGGCACGGGCGGGCATTTCACTCGTGCCTGTACAGGGACCAGTCGGCTCACTTGCGCCTGCGTCACGGGGCAGAGATACGTCACATCCCGAGCGGGCACTTGGTGCGCAGGTACGTCAGGTCACAGGACCGGCCAGAGGCCGCTGCCGTGGCGGCGCGCGCGTCGGCCGTCACACGTGCCGGTGCGTCTGGACCCCGGTTGGCGTCACAGTGGGAGCCACGGCCCATGGGCGCCGGCGAGCGTGAAGGCGGCCTCCCGGGTGGGCGAGGCTCCGGCCTCTGCCGTGTGGTGGCCGCCGGATTCATGGTCGCCCCGACCGCGGCGGTCCGCTCGGGCGGGTGATTCTCCTTCGCGTACGCGGGCGCGGTCCTAGCGGTCCCGGGCCGCCGTGGAGGCGCTGGACGCCGACGCCATCCGGGCCGCAATGCCGTCCCCGCCGATCTCCGGCGGCGCGGCGGCGGACCGGATCGCCGGCGTGCTCGGCACTCCGAGCCCGAATACGTACGGCGGGAGGGCGAATGTGACGTGGTGCGGTGGTTCGTCGACCGCGGCCTGCTGGTCGGCCTGAGCGCGAACCCCGAGGGGACGCTGCACCACCCCGGGCAGGCTGATGAGGTCTGCCGCTGCGCGAGGACCTGTGGGATCACGTGGTGCGCCTCGGGTGGATGTCCCCTCGGTCGTTCGAGGTCCGTTTCGGCACCTCCCGGGCCGGGGCCGTCGACGTCGCGCTCCACATGACGCAGGCCGTCGGCGCGCTCGCCGCACGGACCGATGCCGACTGGGAGCAGCCGCGCGCGGTGGAAAAAGGCCGAAGCTCCCCGCTCGCGGCGCCGGCGAACCAGGCCGCCGTGGCGTGACGTCGGCGGCCCCGTTCGTTGAACGGGTCTGCGGAGCAAGGGACAAGCCTCCGGAGCCGGCTGGGCCCCGGAGGTTACGGGGTGGACAGTTGAGTGCGCCTGGCGGTACACAGCGGGCCCCGGCGGGTGGCGGCGCCGGACATCGGCAGGACCACGCTCACTGACGGCTCAAGCCTGGCCCCGGGCGTCCAGGAGATCTGGACGCCGACGGTTCGTACCGCGCCGGGTGGGGTCCGCCGGCCGGTGCGCCGAATCTCGCGCTCCCTCGCCGACTGAAACGCATAGTTACTTCCGGGGATCGCGGGCTGTCCGGGGCGCGGCTGCTACAGGTCGAACTCCAGGTGCTGGATGTCCGTGAAGCGGACCTCTTCCAGGGAGCCGGCGCGGCGGCCGCCGTCCTGGAAGTAGGTCTCCTTGAGGGCTTCGGCGGCGAGCTCCCGCAGGCGGTCGTCGCCAGCGCCGGTCTCCTGGGCGTCGAAGAGGCGGGCCGCGTGATGCGGTGGCAGGGCGACGGTCAGGTGCCGGATACGGTCCTGGTCCGTCGATCCGATCGGTGCGGTGTAGCCGAGGCGGGCGCGGGTGTCGATGACGATGCCGCCGGTGGTCGCGGCCTTTTCGCGGGCCCTGGCCCGGATCTGCGGCTGCCAGCGGGCTTTCACCTCGCGTTCCAGGCGCGCGGCGAGGTCTGGGCGGGGCTTTTTGATCTGGTCCTTCACGTACCGTTCGACGGTGCGCTGGGAGACCCGCAGCGTCCGGGCGACCGCCTTCGTGCCCTTGAGCTGCTTGACGAGGTAGCGCATCTGGGCGCCGGCCGATTTCGGCACGGGGCGGGTGAATGACTTCTGTACCGCCTTGTCGAGGCCGTCCCCGATGATGCTCACCGTGGTCTACTCTCCGTTGTCCTGGTCGGTGACGGTGCCGTCCTTGATGTACCGGGCGAGGTTGAGCTCGGGGGCGTTGAACCGCTCGCGGACCTCCTCGCCCCACAGGACGCTCTGGGTGCCCTCCCACTTGACCAGGCCCGGGTTGATGCCGAGTTTGAAGCCGCCGGGCAGCGGCTTGCCGTCCCGGTAGGGCAGGAAGTCCAGGGGGGAGGGCCCGTCGGAGGCGTACACGGCGCAGTCGGAGAGGATCGCGACGGGGTACTGCCCGGTGAAGGCGGCGTGTTTGACGATCTTGCGGTGCATGTTGATGCGGGTGCGGGAGATGACGGCCGCGCGGATGTCCGGCCGCCAGGTGGGCCGGGACAGGGCGCGCCATGGCTGCCCGGGTTTCCAGCCCTCGCCGCGTGGGCGCTCGCGCAGCTTGCCCAGTCCGCCCTTCACCGTCGCCTTGACCGCCGATACGACGATCGCCAGCTCTGGGTCCCGGTCGCGGTAGCCGTCCATCGCCGCGAGGAAGCCGGCCGGCGGCAGGTCGGCGCCCACCCCGAGGTCGGCCATCGTGGCCAGGTAGGCATCGCGCAGCCGGTTGTACCAGGCGTCCAGGTAACGCCCGCTGTCGTAGCGGACGTACGCCTCGGTCGGCGCGACGTCGTAGCCGAGTTCCACCGCGTATGCCACGGTCGGCGTGGCGTACCAGGCCGGGTGCTCGGGCCGCTCGCCCTTCGGCGTGAACGGGCTCGGCAGCAGACTGCCGTCCAGGTCCGCCCACTTGTCCTTGGTGACCTTCACTCTCGACGGGTCGACATGGGACAGATCGACCAGCCACGAACCGGGCAGCTTCGCATCGAACACGGGCTGCTTGACGTGCGTCGGCGCACCGAGACCGACGAGCAGGCCGTTGGCGCCGGCGGCGAACGCCATGTTCACGTCGATGCCCACCAGGTTGTGGCGCAGGCATTCGGCGTCGGTGAGCGGGCGTGCCCAGTCGTACGCCTCCTCCATCAGAACCTCTGCCGGGGTGCGGCGGTGAAAACGCGGCAGGTCAGCGAGGAGCGGGTGGCCGTCGGGGGCCTCGCACGGCGCGCAGTCGACCGGGTTCTTGCCCAGCGAGCCGGGGTTGTGCTCGGAGTGCCGCTTGCCATCGGCGTCGGGCTCGGAGGCACGGGTCGGCGGGTGCAGGGCGGTCATCAGCTCCAGGCCCGTGACGGCGGTGGAGCCGCGCGGCGTCATCACCCGGGACGCATACGTGCCCAGCAGCCGGGCCAGGTCGGCCGGCGGCAGGTGCCCCGCATTCGCCCAGTGCCGGGTGTCGAGCGCGTCCCAGGACGGGATGCACAACTGCACGCACGCCCGCTCCGAGCCCTGCGCGGGGCGGTAGATCCTCGCCCACGGCCCGAACCCGCGCTTCGTCAGCTGCCAGTTGGCGCGCGTCAGCTGCTTGATGACCTTGTGGCCCTCCGGGATCCGCCCGGCCAGGCGCTCCTGCTGTGTGAGCGTGACGGGCAGGCCGTAGTGCTCGCACGCGGCCTCGGTCAGCACGAGCAGCGGGTCGGCGTCCTTGCCCGGCCCGGACAACTTCGGCTGGCCGAACCGCCCTTCGCGCAGCGTCCACTCCACCAGGGCCGGGATCGACTTCGCCGGTACGTCCAGGACCAGGCCGCCGACGCAGTACGCCAGCACCTGGCCGTCGGCGACGTCGACGACCGCGAGCGGGCCGTTCTCGAAACGCGGATCGGCGCCGCTCATCGGGGTATTGGCGGGGGCGGCCTTCTTCGCGGCCGGGCGCCGCGACGTCGGCCTGGTCGTGACCGCCTGGCGCGGTACAGCGGCAGGGGCAGCGGGGCGGAGTGCGGTGTTCGCGGGCTCCGCGGCCGGGCCTGTGGGTGCGGTGCGGGCTTGGGCCGGTTCAACTGCCGATGGCGCAGGAGCGGCCGCGACGGCAGGCGTCTCGGGGATCGCCGTGTCCTCAGGGGGCGCCGGAGCGTTGGCGGGGTAGAGCTGGGCGAGTTGCTTGAGCATGCGGGCGTATGCGTCGCGCTCCGGCGGCCGCGGCTCGGTCTTGCCGGCCTCCCAGCCGCTGACCGTGGCGCGCCGCACCTGCAGTGCGGCGGCCACCTCGTCCAGCGTCAGGCCGTGCGCCTGGCGCAGCCGCTTGCGTTCCGCCGGGGGCGGCAACGGGGAGCGGGACGCGATGAGTGCGTCGACCGCGTCGAACAGCTCGGACATGCAGCACCTCCTGTCCTGCAACCCTAGCGCGAAGCGAACCTTTCGCGTACCAAACGCGTACGGATGGCGTAAATGACGGTTGGGGGTTCACGGCTGCTCCCGGAGGGGCGTCCTCGGGCTTGGGTTGCCGCAGGCTCTTTGGCCGAGGGTCCGCTGTGGTGTCTTGGCTATGCCTGAACCGGCCGGGCGGTCTGCCCGCCGCACGGCTGGAACACCGAGGTGATGACCGGGAGTTGTCGGGGGTGGACGGCGACTTTGCCGAAGAATCCGAGTGCGCGGCCTTTCTCGGCTTCTCGCTGCAGTCCGGCCAGGTCCTGCGTGTCGAAGAAGGGAGCGTCGAGGGCAGGCAGGCCGGCGACGGCTGCACTGGCTGCCAGGCGGGAGCGCGCATCCAGCAGTTCCTCCCAATCCACATCGCAGCCAAGGAGTTTGGCGTAGTCCCCCGCTCCGAAGAAGAGCCCTGAGAGCCTCTCCGCCTTCACGATGGAGGAAAGCATGTCGACTGCTCGTGGAGTCTCGATCAGGGCATAGATCTGCGGGGTGTACTCGGCTGTGTCAAGGCACCCGGCCACGATCTCCACGTCCCGGGCCGACTCAACCTTCGGTACGAGGATGATCGGGGGCTTGACGGCATACTGTGCGAGGGCGATCAGGTCCTGGGCACCCTCGACAGTCGTGAGCGCGTTGATGCGAATGCCCAACGCACATGCTCCGGCTGCCTGCTGTGCGAGGAGCTGCTCCGCACGCTCCCGCGCGATCTGTTTCAGCGCGGGAGCGACGGAGTCTTCGATATCGAGGACGACGACGTCTGCAGCGCAGGTTTTCGCTGTCTTGCACGGGTGGTCGGCGGTCGCGGGAGTGATGAACCACGCGTGGCCGACGGGCATGTTCTTCGCAACGCTCATGGTCGCGCTCCTCCATTGCTCATGGCCGTACGGGGCGGGTCAGGTGGTCTTGAGGTCCGGGGCGGGTGGTGGTGTGGAACCCTCGCGAAACACACCTTGCGATCCTCCCCGCCTCCGGTCTGATTCAGAGGACGTTCCGCTCCAATTCTGTGTCCTTGGATGCCCCCCTTTCAGAGGGTGCTATTGATCGGGCGGGTCTCGGCGGCGAGTTGGGCCTGGTTGCGGCCGGTGGCACATCACGGCGGAGCCCAAGCTCCCGGCGAAGACCACGAAGTGCCCCCGGCCTTCGGCGTTGACCGCGGACGTCGCGTTCACCGGGAACCGGCTGCCGCACCACCGCACGACCAGGGTCCTCACCCTGGCGCCCCGGGCCCGTCCGCAGGCCAGGCCGGAACGGATACCGGCCCAGAACCAGGAACACACCCACCGGGCGACCCTCCGGCCCGGCAACAAACACCCCCGCCGGCCCGCCACATCATCCACAGCGCCGGCACCGGCTCGGCGTCGGAAGGGAAGCTGCGCCTGCCGGCCGGCTGGACCGCGGACCCGGCCCGTACGGCTGGCTGAGGTTCAGGGTGTCCTGGGCCGCTGGGCGATGAAGACGAACTCCTTGCCCGGGCGGTCGGGGGCGTCCCGGATCTCGTGGAGCCGGTAGCCGTGCGCTGCCAGGTCGGCCTCGACCTCCTGGCGTTCGCGGAAGCGCAGGGTCGAGTCGGATGTGATGTGCTCGCCGTCGGTGGCGAACACGTAGTTCCAGCGGAACGTCACGAGGGGCAGGCTCATGTCGACCACGTCGCCCCAGGTTTCGACTGTGTCCGCGTTCGGGAGCGGGGTGAACTTGTGTGAGACCGCGGGGTTCCACTCCTCCCAGACGCGTACGGTCGGGTTTCTGGTCTCGAACACCAGGAACCCACCCGGTCGCAGGGCTTCGCGGGCGCCTGCCAATGTCTGGCGCCACATCTGCGGCGCGGTGATCTGCTGGGCGGCGTTCCCGGTCATGGTGACGAGATCCACCTGCAGCGGCGGGAGGGCGGTCGCGTCACCGCAGATCCACTGCACGCGTTCGCTGCCCGGCTTTGCCATCGCGACATCGAGGGAGGCCCGGGCGGGGTCGAGGCCCACGACCTCGATTCCCCGGTCGGCCAGCAGCAGTGCGAGTACGCCGGTTCCGCAGCCGATGTCCAGCACCCGTTTCGCGTGGATCCGCTCCGCGAAGGCCAGGTAGGTGTTGAGGTCCGTGCGGTTCGCTTCGAGGACGTCGTAGATTGCCGCCAGCCGGGGGTGTCCGAACATCTCGTTTGCCATTCAGCCGACTACCCTGTTGAGCTGCATGAGGTATTCGCGGCGGTTGAACGGGTTCATTGCCTTGTGCTGACGCGGTGCCGGCTGCGGCGATATCGGCCGGTAGGAACCGAACTCGGCTTCCAGGACTCCTTCTCCACTTGTCAGACCCGGCAGGGCGGCCTGGAGTGAATTCACGTCGCTCGCCGGAATATCGCCCGCGATCACGGCGACATCACCGTCGACTTCGGGTGCGTCGGGAGTCGCGCGCATTCGGCCCAGCTTTCCCAGTACCGGTGTGAGCGCCGCGAGGGGAATCTCCAGGCGAAAGCGGGAGATCGGCTCGCACATCACGGTGCGGGCTTCCTGTAACGCGGCGGCGACGACGAGCGGGGTCAGGTGGCGGACGTCGGAAGCCGTGCTGCCGCTCGGCCTGCCCGCGCGGACGAGTGTCACCACGCAGTCGGTGACGGGCCATCCGTGGGGGCCCTGCCGGAGGGTCTCGTGGATCGCTTCCTCCGCGGCGGCGTGGTACGACGGCGGCATGAGGCCGTACTCGGCCTCGATGCGGTACGTGACACCGGAGGCGGGTTCGGCGGGGCTGATCCGCACCCCGATCGTGGCGACGAAGGGGTTCGAGGGGGTGTACGCCTCCTCGAAGAAGGTCCCTTCGCCGGTCGGCCGTTCGATGTACAGCGTCGTCGTCTCGGCGAAGTCGATGGTCAGGCCGAACTCGAGGGCGAGGGTGTCCCGGATGACTTCCTTCTGCACCTCGCCGAAGAGAGAGACATACGTGATCCCGTCGTCGTCCTGGCGCACCGAGATCAGCGGATCGGCGTCGGACAGCTCGACCAGTGCGGCGTGGACCTCGCCTTTCTCACCGGGGTTCTGCGGCACCACGGCCGCCTCCATCGTGGGCGGGGCGAAGCCGGGGGCCGTGCGGGAGGTGGCGGCGCCCAGGTTGTCCCCGATCCGCGCGTGGTTGAGCCCCCACACCTGGGCGATCTGGCCCGCCTTGGCGACGTCGCGCGCCACGATCGATCCCTTGTCGAACACGCGGATCGCGCTGATCCGCTCGCTGCGCTCGCCACAGTCCACGCGGCTGCGCACGGTCAGCTCGCCGCTGAAAACGCGGACGTACACGATCTTCTCGGACGCGCGTCCTCGGTCGATCTTGAAGACGGCTGCCGAAAGCTCCGCGTCGTCGTCATCGGCGTCATCGGCGGTCCTGGGCAGCAGGTCGACGATGGCGGCCATGATCTGGTCCACCCCGCTGCCGGTGATGGCGGACCCGAAGAAGACCGGGCATGCGATCAGTTCGACGGTCTGGCGCCGCAGTTCTTCCCAGAGCTGGTCGACATCGACACTGCTGGCGTCCGTGAGCTTGTCCAGGACGTTCTCGTTGCCCTCGGCGAGACCGGCGGCGAGGTACTCCGCGAAGTGGTCCTCCGCGAGCGAATGCGGCCGGAACTTGGCGCTGCGGGTGCCGGGGTCGTCGACGTCACCCATGGCCAGCGGCCGGATGTGCAGCTTCTGTTCGAGTTCGGCCAGTATCCGGTCCGGGTCCGCTCCGAGCCGGTCGATCTTGTTGACGAAGACCAGGCATGGAATGCCGAGGCGTTTCAACGCCCGGTACAGCACGTGTGTCTGGGCCTGTACGCCTTCCACGGCGGACACGACGAGCACCGCGCCGTCGAGAACGGCGAGTGAGCGTTCGACCTCCGCGATGAAGTCCGGGTGGCCTGGGGTGTCGATCAGGTTGACGGTCACGCCGCCGATGTCGAATGAGACGACCGCGGCTTTGATGGTGATTCCGCGCCTGCGCTCCTGGTCCATGGAATCGGTCTGGGTGGTACCGGCGTTGACACTGCCCAGCTGGCGAGTAATGCCCACCTCGTAGAGGAATCGTTCCGTCAGGCTGGTCTTGCCCGCGTCAACGTGCGCCACAATCCCGAGGTTCAGCTGGTCCGTCACGTCCCTCATCCTTCTCTTGCCGGTGTACCGGATTGCTCGTCACTGCAACACCCGATTTCCCGGGCTGACCGGCGTGAGTTTCCCGGGACAGGATAGCCCTCGGCGATTGTCCGGCTACACAGCTGCACACTCCCGGGAACGCTCAGTCCAGGGACCCTCCGGTCGATGGCGGCGGCGAAAGCGGAGAACTCCGCTGGGAGCGCCACCCGATCGTGTGACGACAGCCAGATCCGGACGGGCCGCCGCACCGCGTCCGTGCCGGGCGCGTCCTCGAAAGCCTCGCGTGCGTGCGGGGCGCGGCAGTTGTCGGGCCACACGCTCCGACCCCGTTCCGTCAGCCGTCCCGTCGCGCGGGCCTCTTCGCGGAGCAGCAACCATCCGGAGCGGCGCCTGACGTCGTGGGAGCCGGGACCGGACACCGGCGAGCGGGCCAGTGGCTCGGTGCCGGGGCGTTGTGCTCCTCGCGGGTCCCCACGTGTACGGCTGCCGGAGTGCGTCGGGTTTCCCGGGCGCCCGGAGCAGCAGACCTCTTCGCTCCTCCGGGCTAGTCACGGTCGGTTTCTCCTGCGGGCGGGGGCGGGTCGGGTCGGGTGACGGAGCCGGTCTTGCCGTAGGTGGTGAACCCGGGAACGAGCAGTGCCAGCAACGGGGCGAGCAGGAATACCGTGGCGCCCACGCCTGCCAGGGCCGGTACTCCGACGAGGGCCGACACGGGTGCCGCCGCGCCCATGCCGACCGGTTCCAGCACTTTGGTGACGGTGGCGTCCACGGCGTGGACCCGTCCTCGTGTCTCCGGCGGGCTGGCCACGTTGAGCGCGACGAACCACCACACGCCGTGCAGGCTGATGCCGACGCCGCCGAGGAGTACTGCGGCCATGAACAGCGGCAGCGGCACGTCGATGGCCAGCACGGCGAACACCGGGGCGTAGGACACGAACCCGAGGTTCGCCCACAGGCCCGGCCGCCGCGGTTTCACCAGCGCGGCCACGACGGAGCCGACCAGCGCCGCGCCTGCGCCCGCGCTGAGCACGAGACCGAGGCCCTCGCTGCCGTAGCGTTCGGTGGCCACGATCCTCATGAGGACGAGCCCTGGTGCGAAGCCCAGCAGCACCTGCAGTGCGGTCTGGGCGAGTCCGGCGCGCAGCCACATGGGCCGGAACACTCTGCGCAGCTGTTTCCGGTCGACGGTGTCGTCGTGGTCGGCCTTCCTGGCTTTCGGCAGGCCGGGGGTGGCGACGGCGGCGAGGAGGGAGGCGGCGGCCTGGACCGACAGCAATCCGTCGGCCGTCCACCAGAGGATCGCGGCGCCCCCCAGTCCGGGGGCGGCGATGCCGATGACGTTCTGCAGTGCGGACACGGTGCCTTGCGCCCGTGCCAGGTTGGGCAGACCCACCAGGTCGGCCAGGCCGGCGCGGGAGGCCGGGGTGCCCATCGCCCATCCGCCGCCCATGGTCACCGCGGCCGCGACGACCGCCGCTTTGCTGTCGGACCAGAGCAGCAGCAATGGGGCGATGGCCGAGAGGATGTAGCCGGCCCGGATGAGTGCGCCTCGCGGCAGCCGGTCGGCCAGTTTGCCCGCGAGGGGCAGGGCCAGCAGATTCGACAGGGACACTCCGGCGAGGAAGAGGCCCATGACGGCTGTTCCCTGCTCGATCAGCAGGAAGGTGGGGAGGGCGATCTCTCCCATGCCGGTGGCCGTTCCGGACAGGCCCGCGGTGGTGATGTAGCGCCACCATCGCGGGTCGCGCCACAACACACTCCGGCTCAGGTCCTGCGATTCCTTCTGCGGTTGCGCGACATCAGTCACGTTCCACCAGGTCGGTGTAGAGGCGCTGGTAGGCCGTGGCGGCGTGTTCGGGTGCGAAGCGCTGTTGGGCTCGTAGGGCGCACTGTTCGCGGTCAAGGGCCGCCGCCCGGTCGATGGCGGCGGGGAGGTCGTCCGGGTCGTCGACCAGGACGCCGGTGATGTCGTCCTCGACCGTCTCGGCCAGACCGCCGCGGCGCAGCGCCACCACCGGGGTGCCGACAGCCATGGCCTCTATGGCGGTCAGGCCGAAGGGTTCGTTCCAGCGGACCGGGCAGACCAGCACCGCGGCGTCCCGGAGGAGGTCGATTTTGTCCTGGCCGGCGACCTCGCCGGTCCAGCGTGAGCGGTCGCCGTCCAGCAGGGGGGCGATGTCCTGGTCGAAGAAGGGGCGGTTCGAGGGTGAGACGGGGCCCGCGACGATGACGGGGCGTCCTGCCGCGGCGGCCGCCCTGACCGCCAGGTCGGGTCCTTTGTAGCGCGCGACGTAGCCGAGGAAGACCACCGTGGGTGCCCCGGGTGCGACCCGCGCCGGTACGTTGCACATCTCGAGCGGGAGTGGATTGTGCACGGTGGCCATGGCCTGGTTGGCCGGGGGCAGCAGGGCGCGCTGGGCTGCGCTGATGGCCACCGCGGGGGTGTCGGGAAATGCTTCGACGAGCCGGTCCAGGCTGCCGCCGGAGCCGGAGTAGGAGTGCAGCGTGGTCAGTGCGGGTACCGGGTAGAGGCCGAGCAGGGGCAGGGCGAACTCGGTGTGGTTGTGGACGACGTCGTAGTCGGAAGCCGCTTCCATCGCCTTCGCGACGTGGACGACGTCGTCGGTGAAATCCCAGTGGCTGTGCCCTTGTTCGTCGAGGCGCTGCGGGGTCCGGGGGAAGTGCCAGTGTCGCCGGCCGGGCACCTGGCTGCTGCCGACGGTGAATGTTCCGACGTCCAGGCCGGCGGCGATCTGATGGGTCACCAGTGCCTCGACGACCCGTTCGGTGCCGCCGTAGCCGGTGGTGGGTACCTCGTGGTGCGGTCCCAGTACGTGCAGGACCTTCACCGTGCGGCCGCCAGCCGGTGGTAGAGCTGTTCGTAGCCTGCGGCCATGACCGATTCGTCGAACGCTGACACGGCCCGGTCCCGGCAGGCCTGTGAGGACAGTTCTTCCACGGCGGACAGTGCCGCGGGCAGTTCGTCGGTGTTCTGGCAGATCAGTCCGGTGACGCCGTGTTCGACGACCTCGGCGCACGCTCCGCGGTCCAGGGCGACCACGGGTGTTCCGCAGGCTTGAGCCTCGGCCATGACCAGTCCGAACGGCTCGTTCCAGTCGACCGGGTTGAGCAGGCAGGAGGCCCGGGCCAGTAGTTCGCCCTTGGTGGCGAAGTCGACCTCACCCAGCCAGTCCACATCCGGTCCGAGGCGGGGTTCGATCCATTCGCTGAAGTAGCGCTTCTCCTCGGGTTCGTTGCACTTGACCGCGAGACGGATGCGCCGGCCTGCTGCCCTGGCCGCGTCGATCGCCAGGTGCACGCCTTTGATCTCGACGCTGCGCCCGAGGTACAGGACCCAGTCCTCGCGTGTGCTGCGGTCGGCGAAGGGCAGGGCCTGGGTGCGGATGCCGTTGTGCACGAATCCCGCCCATTGCACGGTCGGCAGGCTTTGCACGTGGGTACGGGAGACTCCGACCACCGGGGAGAGCCTGCTGGCACGCTCGGTGTAGGCCAGGTAGTCTTTCCTGCCGATCCAGTTGTGCACAGTGGTGACCGAGACGCCGTCGCGTTTCGCGGCCAGCCACGGACCCATCAGTGTGTGGTCGTGCACGACGTCGAAATGTGATCCGGCGAGCACGTCCTCCACCAGCATCGCGTGCCGGATGTCGACGATCGAATCGTTGATCCGCAGCGGCAGCGGTTCCGAGTAGGCGGTGTGCACAGGCACCGGGAGCGTGGACCCGCCACCGGCGACCACCTCGACCCGGTGTCCGCGTGAGACCAGTCCGCGAACCAGTGAGTCCGCCACGGCCTCCACCCCGCCATAGCCGACGGGAGGGACCGGGAACCACGGCGGCACCACCACCAGCACTGACAGTGGTTCGGTCGCCGCGACCGGTTCGGAATGCGGGGTGGGTGACGGCCCGGCGTCGGAGCTCAGTGCGGTCACTTTCTCCACCTCAACCTGCTGATACATCGTCACCCTTCGTCGCGTAGACGCGTCCACGGCGTTGGTGGATTTCCGTCAGCCTGATGATCAAGGCTAGCAAGCACCGAGCGGGAGTGTCCATGCACAGGTGTCTTCCTCGGGAGTCGGGTTGCGGTGTGAGGACCGCGGTTCGCTCGGCCGCGTGACGATCCGGCGTGTGGCCCGGCAGGTGGTCAGGTGAGGCCTGTCACCTGACCACCTGGCGGGTCAGCCGAGCGCACCTCGGTGGATCGCCGCGGAGAACGCGGAAAAGCTCTGGGGCAAGGGGGCTCGTTCGTGCAGCCACAGCCAGATCCGGATCAGGCGGCGCACGGCAGTGGTGTCCGCTCCGTCCTCGAACGCCTCCCGGGCGTGCAGGACGCGGTAGTTGTCCAGCCACACGCTCTGGCCGCGTCGCAGCCGGTGACGCAACGTCAGTTCTGGTCGGCGGGCGACCTCCTCGAAGAGGGCGAGTGCCACGTCCACGTCAGGAGTGAGCCGTCCCCTCGCGCGGGCTCCCTCACGCAAGAGCAGCCAGCCGAACCGGCACTTGACGTCGTCCGGGTCGTGGCTGAATACCGGGGAGTCGACGAGGGGTTCGCTTCCGGGGCGCTGCGCACCGCGCAGGTCCCATGTCCAGGGCCGGCGGAAGCCTTCCAGGACAGCGGGGGCCTCGCGTGCCAGTGCGTCGTGTACTGCTGCCGCGCTGACGAACAGGTTTTCCCCGCCCTGCGCGCTTGCGGCGAGGCAGGCCAGTACAGCCGCGTCGGTCGGGTCGTTGTGCATGCCCATGCGTCCATTGGATTTGTAGCCCGGGGTGGTGGTGACGTCGGCCGGTTTCTGGTCCTCCACCGGGACGATGAAGTCTTCGGGAGACGGCTGGAGTGCCGGTTTGCCGAGAAGGACCGACACTCCGAACGTCAGGGTGGTGAGCTGTCCGTCCGACAGCGTCTCCAGGTCGTCGTGTGTCACAACGGCGATTCCTGGACCGCCGGGCCCGAGTCGCTGCCCGACGGCCTGCGCGATGTCGCCCACCGACTGCGCCATGTCGGAGCGGAAGGCCGGCAGCGTCGCCGGTGTCGGTGGCTCGAACACGTCCGGCAGCCGGCGGCGCAGCCGCGCCACGAGGTCGTCGGACAGGACCACTTGGTGGGCGTTGGTGCGAAGGAGTTCGTGGCCGGTCCATGAGCGGGTGGTCTCGGCGGTTGCCGGCCGGCCGCCTGGCCGGCCGGCGTCATGCCGCGGCATCGAGGTACTGGCGGAACGTCGCGAGGACATGCTTCCGCCCCTCCCCCCAGTTGAGCAGTTCCAGCAGTTCCGGCGCCAGGCCGGCATCGCTGCCCAGTTCGCGGTATGTCGCCTCTGTTCTCGTGCGCACCTGTACCTCGATTCCGTCGGTGATCCGCATCCAGGGAGCCAGGCGCGGGGAGTACTGGTAGAACTGCGATACGCAGTGCAGCACCATCTCGTCGACCGCCTGCTCCCGGCTCATGGTGCGCAGCGGTGCCCGCAGCGGGGTGAACAGGTCGTGGCCGAGTACGCCGGTACCACCGCGCAGGAGGTCTGCCACGTGACGTGCGAGGAGCGGCGCGCAATGGAAGCCGTCGCGGTAAGTGCCCGACAGCACCCAGACGTTGTCCTGCCACAGCTTTCCGATGACCGGGAAGCCGTCGAGGGACAGTGGCCGGTTGCCGGCGTGCCACGCGGTGACCGAGCTGCCGAACAGCCGCCGGTCGAACTGTTCCATGGCTCCGCCGGCCAGGAAGTGCGCCATGCCCAGGCTCGACCAGGCACCGGGCTCGAGCAGTACGTCGTTCGTGGCGCCGATGTACACCGTGTCGTCGCCCGGCACCAGGTGCAGCCCGCAGCCGCCTGAGCGGTTCGGTGTGCGGACCACGTGTTGCAGGCCTGATGAGGTCGCCTTGCATGTGACGGCCACTCCGACGCCGGCGAGTATGGGCATGAGCGGGGCCGCTGTGTCCTTCAGGTCCTCGACGATTGCGGGGGTGAAGGCTCCGGCCGCTACCAGGAAGCGGCCGGCGCTGAGAGTCTCGCCCGAGCGCAGCACGATGCTCTGAGCGTGCCCGCCCGCCTGCCGCCAGCCCACGACGCTGTCGTCGAGCACGGTGACACCGCGCTGCCGGGCCACCTCAACGACGCGGTTCAGGACGGCACGGGCATCGATGGAGCCTTCCTGGGGAAGGTATACCGCTTCCAGTGGTCGTGCGTTCGTCGCCGGGTCGAGGTTCGGGACCTCGCCCAGGGGCAGAATCTCGTACTTGCGGCCGTAGCTGCCCAGCGCGTCGATGATTGCGCGGTAGTTGAGGCTGTCGAGCTGTCCGCCGCAGCTGTTCAGGAGGACGTAGGTTCCTTCGCGGATGGCGAGCTGCCGGTCGTGCGCCAGGTCGTTGTTGAGTTCGTCGAGCCATGTGGGCCAGGCCTCAAGTGCCTGGAGCGACAAGTCCAGCTTGGTGCGGCCCGGCTCGCTCGACAGTGTCCGGTGGGTGACCTCGCCGAAGCAGTTCAGCATCGCTCCGGCAGCCGCGGTGGCGCTGCCCTCACGGTCTGATGGCCCGACAACTGCGACGCGGAGATCCGGGTCGGCCCGGACGAGGTCGAGTGCGGTCGCGTACCCGAGGATGCCGTTGCCGATGATGACGATGTCGTAGGTTTCGCTCATCGCTCCTCGCCGGCTGCCGCGTATATGCCGAGACCCCTGCGGATGATCGTCAGCAGCTCGTCGATCTCGGTGTCCGTGTACACGAGGGCGGGGATCATTTGGAAGCAGTTGGGACCGGGGTGGACAATCGCCCCCGCTTCACGGATCGCCCGGATGACCTCGGACACCTCCGACTGGGCCATGGGTGCGCCGTTCGGTGCGGAAAGGTGCAGTGCCCACATGCAGCCTCTGCCGGTGACCGAGGTGATCATCGGGTGCTCTGTGGCCAGCGCCGCGAGTTCGTCCCCGAGGCGTTGGCCGATCTTCTCGCTGAGTGCGGGGGTGTCCAGTCGGCGCATCTCTGCCATGGTGGCGCTGATGGCCGCGCCGACGACCGGCGTGCCGGCCTGCGTCTCGGCGTGGCCCAGCAGCACGTTGGGTGCCAGGAACTTCTCCGCCATCTCGCGCGAGACGATGACCGCGGACGCCGCGAGGGTGCCGTTCGTCAGTGCTTTCGCGGTGACGAGTACATCGGGTGGCTCGGGCCAGCGGGCACTGGCGAAGACGGTGTTGCCGGTGCGGCCGAAGCCGGTGGAAACCTCGTCGGCGACCAGGACGAACCCGTATTTCCTGCGTAGCCGGAGGATGTCGGCGACGAACTCCTCGGTGAGGGGGATGGCCCCGGAGCCGAGAACGGGCTCGACGAAGAGCGCGGCGATGCGTCCGTCGTATCGTTCCAGCGCTGCCTGGAGCTGGGGCCCGTCGTTCGCCGGTACGTGCCCGACCAGGCGACGGTCCACGCCGTACATCTGCTGTCCGAGGTTGGCGTCGGTGAGTGCCGCCGCCCCGAACGTCAGTCCGTGAAAGGCGGTGCGCAGTGCGAGGATCCCGCGTCGGTCGGACTTGCCTCGCAGTACCTGGTATTGGCGTACCAGTTTGATTGCGAGGTCGTTCGCGGCGCCGCCGGAAGTGGAGAAGAGGACCCGGCCGTAGTGGTCCGCTCCGGCGAGCTTGACCAGTTCGGCCGCGGCCGCGCGCACCTGTACGTTCTCGGCGTTCCAGGCGCTGAGGTAGGAGGCGTCACGCAGGGTGTCGGCGACGGCCTGCGCCACGGCGGGGTTGCCGTACCCGAGGTTGGAGTTCCACAGGCCGCTTGTGGCGCAGAGCAGTTCGCGGCCGTTCGCCAGCGTCACGCGGACTCCGCGCGCGGACTTCGCGCAGAGGTCGTCGCGGCCTTGTTGGTCCAGTGGTGTCAGCGATGGCCACAGCGGCCCGTACGAGTTCATGTTGTTCTCCTGCTCCCGTGTGCTCGCCCTGGCCATCAGATCAGCGACCCGGATGATCCGCCGTCCAGCTTGCACAGCATTCCGTTTGCGTCGCGGCCCAGGTTCGCGATCGTCAGCACGTTCTTCACGCAGGACTCGTAGGACAGGAACGAATTGATCACGTACGCCTGGTTCGACCTGTTCAGATAGCGGCGGGTGACAGCGTCCATGTCCGCCCCCGTGCGGTGGGCTATCTCTTGCAGCTTCTCGAAGTTCTCCTCGTCGGCGAGCGGTCCGAGCAACAGGGTGGCGGCGGCGGCGTTGTGGGACTGGCAGGCGCTTGCCAGAGCTGTGGTGAGCACCCGCAGCGCCGCTTTGCTTGCGGCGTAGATCCCTGAGTACTTGTTGGCGTGGTAGATCGAGTCCGAGTTCGTGACCACATACGTGCAGAATTCCGCCGACGACTGCTTCTCGACGTGGTTGAGGAGGAGGTGGTACGGCACGAGTGTGTTGAGCCGGAACGTCGCTTCCAGCTCATCGAGCGGCGGCAGCGTCGCGTCGCGCGGCCCGTAGGAGACCGCGTTGTAGACGACCAGCGCGGGCGCTTGCTCCTGGAGCTCGCGCTCCACCGTCTCGTATCCGTGCGCTGTCGTCAGGTCGGCTTGCACGTATCGAAGTGCGTCGGTGTCGGGGAGATCGGGCTTGGGCCGCCGTCCTACGGCGGTGACGTCCCAGCCTTCCTCGACGAGCCGGCTCGCGAGATGGGCGCCCCACCCGTGGCTGGCGCCGATGACGATGCCCTTCTTCATGGGCGGGCCACCTCCATGGGGCCGGCGTCGACTACGTCTCGAAGAAACTCGAAGTACGGGCTGACCGGGGGCCGCGGGCTGGGCAGGTTCGGGTCGAGCCACAGCTGGGTGAGCTCGTCCGGCCGGCCCTTGGCGGGGAGGTCCGCGACACGAACCGTCCGGTACCGCTGGAAGGTCTCCGCGCTGCTGGCGGCTCCCCAGAAGTAGAGAAAGCCCGCTCCGGGGGCGGCCTGCCATGTCAGGTGTGTGAAGTAGCCGGGCAGATCGCCGAAGGCGCAGTGGTCGCCGAGCGAGTACTTCTGGCTGAGACGTTCAAACGCCTCACGGTGGCCGCCCTCGGAGCGGCCGTGCACGTCGAGGTCGACCGCGGCGGCCACGGTGCACTGCAGGGTGGTGCTCCAGGTTTCGAGCGCTCGAAGCTGCTGGGCGAGGGCGAGGGCTTCTTGTGCTTGGCCCGTCAGGTCCAGCGCGCCGGCGAAGTCCGGGTGGTACACCCACCGCTCCCACCAGGTGCTGGCACATTCGAGACGGTCCAGAGGCAGGTACTCGATGCCTGACTCGCTGGGCATCCGGCGGGAGAACAGCACATGGGTGAGGGCGTGACCGAACTCGTGGAAGATCGCCTGCGCGGCGGCGAACGTGACGTGGTCGGCCTCGTCGTCGGGCTGCAGCGGGCACAGAACGTGTGCCTTCGCCCTGACCGGCGCCGGCGTTCGGCTCTTGGCGGTCGAGGGAGGGGAGGCCGGGCGCCGGCTTGGTGCGCCGGGGCGCAGCAGATCGAAGTCGATGCTCCCCAGTTCCTCGCCTGCGCGGCCGACACGGAACGTCAGGGCATGGGCGTGCTGCGCCGGGGCGGCGATGACCGTCACCCCCAGCACCCGCCGGGCCAGCGTGCACAGGAGATCCAGGAGCGCCTGCAGCCTGAACGTCGGTGCCCTGCGCCCGCTCATGCGTGTCCGCAGGTAGCGCCCGAAGTGGTCCATCGGGTATTGCGTGCACCCGGTCGCCGTCCGGATCGCGGACTCCAGCTCGCGTTGGCTTTCCAGGGCGTGTGTCAGGAACTCCTGCAGAAAGGAGGTGGCTTCAGCAGGGGAGACGGAACATCCCTCGAAGGTCTGTGCCAAGACGGTGGGGTGCCCGCCCGCGCCCTCGCGGGCTGCTTTGCGGCGTACCTCCACGGCCTCGTCGAGCACGTTCGTCAGTGCGGCGATGTCCGGCGCGGAGTGCCGCCGCCAGGCCGTCGTCAGCTTGGTCCGTGTCGCCTGCTCCTTGAGCCGGCTCGCCGCCTCGGCCAGCGCCACCGACGGGCTCGTACCGGGTGAAGTGATGTGGACTCGCTGGAGGAATTCGAGCTGGCGGGCATCCATCTGCCGCAGGATCGCCCGCATGTCCGCGCCGAGTTCGGCCTGGCGCCGCCGCGCCTGCTCGGGCGCGTGCCGCCGGTCGGCGAACCACGCCAGCCATGTCAGGCGCAGTTC
Organism: Streptomyces scopuliridis; assembly: GCF_042790125.1. Lineage (GTDB taxonomy): Bacteria > Actinomycetota > Actinomycetes > Streptomycetales > Streptomycetaceae > Streptomyces > Streptomyces scopuliridis_A. Next base: position 81,709 of record NZ_JBHTZS010000027.1, on the reverse strand, counting down.
CTCGAGGTCGTGCGCCGTGAACGGCCCGGCAGCCGCGAGGGCCTTCTCGGTCGCGGCGCTCAGGTCCCGGTCGTGGAAGTAGGTCTCGTGCCAGCCCAGGAGGTGCTGGTAATCGTCGAACCGCTGGCTGCCTTCCAGGTAGGCGAACGTGGAGGCGGCGTTGGAGTAGATCAGGACGATCTCGCGCAGGGCCTCGGAGGTCAGCCCTTGCCCGGACTGCCCGGGCGGGGCGACCAGCATGCGCAGACGGTCGGCCCCTTCGGCCAGGTCCGCTTCGATGGCCGGCAGATTGTCGCGGTAGTGCGGCCGGCGGGTGGTTATCGTCGCCATGCGCGCCTCCGGGCTGCGGCTGCGAACGTTCGGGGCAGGGTCATCATTCCGGCACCACCTTTGCGTTGAGGAAGTCGGCCCGGTCGACGTCGAGGCCCTGGGTGAATGCCATCGATACGTCGACGTTCCAGAGGTAGGCGCCCCACAGGTCGGCGCCGCGCATCGCGGTGCGGACGCAGAGCGAACCCCGCATGTCCGCGTGGCGGAGGTCGGCGCGGCACAGCGAGCTCTCGGTGAGGTCCGCCTCCTTCAGGCTCGCGCTGAAGAGGCTGGCCGCGGTCAAGTCGGCACCGGTCAGGTTCGCGTGGGAGAGATCGGCCTTCTCCAGGTCGGCTCCGGCGAGGTCTGCCTCGGACAGGTCGGCCGAGCCCAGCCGGGCGGCCTGGAGCGAGGCGCCCCGCAGCGGTGCGCCGCGCAGATCCGCCCCTGCCGCGCCGGCCCGCAGCAGGCGCCACCCGTCGATGATCCACCGTGTGTGCGGCTCGGTGTCCGGCCGCTTGACCAGCACGAGCGTCTGGAGCGTGCCTTCGATACGGGCCACGTCCGCCGCTGTGCGGGCGGTGCGACCGCTGTCCAGCGCTTCTCGTACCACCCTTGACGTCCCGTGCACTGCCAGTACCACCGGATCGACGGGGACCAGGAAGAAGTCCTGTGTCCCGGCGCCCGGAGCACAGGCGTGCACGGCGAGGTCGACGAGCTGTCGGGGCGGTGCTTCGGACGGCGGCGCCTCCTTCGGCGATGGCGTACTCATGCCGCCGTCATCTCGTGCGCGACCGTACCCAGCGGCGGCAGTTCGTTGACGAAGAAGATGTGCGTCAGGCGCGCTGTCTCCGCGCGGTCACCGCAGCCGCCCATCGGCGCGTGGTAGTGCTCGCTGCCCCGGAACAGGATGAGCCGGTTGTACACCGGGCCTATCCGGGCGATCTGCTCCCACTTCGACAGATCGGCCTTGTCCGGGCGGATGACCTGGTCGTCGAACTCGGAGGAATCCGCGTAGCCCATGGCGCGTGCTTCGCGGTCTGTCGGCGGCGACGACCGGCCGGTGGCCCGGTGGCGGAAGAACGCGGTGCCCGAGCTCATGGGGGCGTCCGGTGTGAGGTAGACCATTCCCGCCCAGTCGGCGGCCACATCGGCGTGCACGATCGCTGAGCGTCCGGAGCTCTCGGTGATGTAGCGGAAGCCGCCCCAGGTGAACCGGTCCCGGTCGACATTCAGCTTGGCGCCGATCAGTGCGGTGAATACCTGCTCCAGTGAGCGTGACCCGATGACAAGCTGGCTGGCGAAGCCGGGGTAGTCGGTCGGCTCGATATTGGCGAAGCGTGAGGTGAGTGCCTTGGCCCGTACCGCTTCGGGGTTGGCGTAGAAGTCGTCGACGATGATGACCTTGCTTGACACGACTACCGCCCTCCGTCCGGTTCGTTGAAGAGGAACAGCTGGGCGATGCGGTCTTCCACGGGGCCGCGGTCGGTACCGCGGACCGTGTACCGGTGGGCCATCGCTCCTTGGAACAGCACCATCCGATTGAATGTCAGCGGCACGTAGGTGGTCTCCTCCCAGTGGCCGGAGTGGGGGTTGGCGCCGGCAGCCGGGCCGCCGCCGGCGCCAGGTGTCAAAGCGGCGGCTGCGGGACGGCAGAACTCGACTCCGCCGGAGAACTGGCCCTTCGGCAGCGCGAGGTACACCAGAGCAGCCCACTGGCTGTCATAGGTGTGCGGATCCGCCCCCTCCCCCTCCCTCTCCCTCTTCTCGTCGGCACCGACGTAGGTGAGGCGGCTGGTCAGCTCCGGTAACGGAATATCGGCATACCCGAGGAGCGCGGCGATCCGCGTGCTCATCTCGGCATCGGGGACCACCACGCCGCGGTCGCTGCGCGCACGTGCCGGCGTGCCGTCGGGCATGGCTGGAGCGTTGGCGAGCGCCCGTTCACGCTGCGCATACGGATCTCGGTAGAAGTCGTCGACGACTTCGATCGTTTTTCGCATATCAGCGCCTCTCCTGGCCGGTGGTAGGTATCCCTCATCGCTTGTAACTGACCATCAGGCCGCTGTCGGTGCCGATGAACGCGGACAGCATCCGCGGACTGCGGGCGGTGGCCCGGTTGTACGCGTTGATGGCGCGGACCGCGCCGGCTCCGTCGTCGCCCGGGGACTCGCTGCTGAAGTCGCCGTCGGCGAATGCGTCGTCGGCCACGAGTATTCCGCCGTGGCGCAGTAGTGGATAGCAGAGCTTGAGATAGGTGGGGTAGGACACCTTGTCCGCGTCGATGAACACCATGTCCAGGCTCTCCGGAGCCAGAGCGGTGAGGTGGTCTGCCGCGGGGCCGGCGATGACCTCCACGCTGTCGCTCACGCCGGCTTTCTTCAGGTTGTCCCGCGCCAGAGCCGCCAGGCCGGCATCGATCTCCAGGCTCACGAGGCGGCCACCGGGAGGCAGACCGCGGGCGATGTGGATCGCCGAGTAGCCGAAGTATGTACCGATCTCGACCACCTGCCGCGGGCGCTGCAGCGTCGTCAGCAGCTGAAGTACCCGCGCCGCGTTGTCGTCGATCTGCATCGGCCGCAGGCCGTTGGTGAGGAGGGATTCGCGCAGGATACGGTCGAGCAGTTCCTCGCGAGGAGGGAACACAGCCCGCACGTAACGTGTTGGAGGCGGCACTATTCAGCCTTCCCTTCTCCTGTCACCGCGCCTTTTGCCGCCGGGCGCGGCCGGCCTTCGTAGAACGCGAAAATAGCGGCGCTGTCGGGCTCGACACTGGGCCGGTCGAACTCGAAACATGGGGCGAACATCTCCCAGAGAGCCGCTGGTTCACCGGCATCCTCGACGGCGGTGCCGAGGAACGGTGCGAACAGCTGCGCGCTTGTGCTGGCGCCCCAGAGGTAGGCGAAGTTGGCACCCGGATTGGCCCGGAACATGGGCCAGGTGAAATAAGGGGGGAAGTCGCCGAGCGTGCAGTGCGCACCGATGCCGTACTGCTCGTCAAGTCGCCGGAAAGCGCCCTCGATTCCACCCTCCGGCCTGCGGTGCAGCTCGAAATCCAGTGCCGCGGTGACGGCCCGGTCCACGTGTGAGCGCCGGTACTCCAGCCGTTTGACGTCCTGGCACAGCTGCAGGCCGTCCAGCTCGGCCGGCGACAGGTCCAGGTGATCGGCGAACTGGGAGTGGTACACCCATTTCTCGAACCACATGCTCAGATCTTCCAGTCGCTCCAGCGGCAAGTACTCCAATCCGGACTGTGTGGGCAGCCGTTTGCGAATGAGCAGGTGGTTGACCGCGTGCCCGAACTCGTGGAAGAGGCTGTGCACGTTCTGGAAGGTGATGCGGTTCGAACCGTCTTCAGCCCTGTGGAACCGGCAGGACACATAGGCGACGGGCCGCTGCACGATGCCGTGCCACTGGGTGCGGTTTCGGATTCCCTTCGTGGTGTTCGCGGTACGGCGCCGGGAATCGGTCTGCCACAGATCCAGGTTCACGTGGCCGATGAGACGCCCGTCAAGCTCTACGTCGAAGGCGAGTACGTGAGAGTTCGACCGGGCGGGCGCTTCGGTGAACGTCAGACCGAACAGTGTCTTTGCCACGTGCCGGATGAATGACAGACAGCCCTCCACCGGGAACAGTGGGACGACCCGGCCCGCCTGGAGAGTGCGCACGTAGTGGCCGAAGTGGTCCATGGCGTTGTCCGGGGCACCCGTTGCGGCGAGGACCTCGGAGTCGAGGCGCTCCTGGTGTTCCAGGGAACCGATCAGATACTGCTCGACGAGACGCCAGGCCGCCTCCTCGGAGACCCGGCAGCGGCGTAGCGTGACCGCCAGCGCCGAGTGGGCACCTTGCTCGCGGCTTTCGCCGCGGCGCGCATCGACCATGCGGTCGACCACCGAGGTGAGTTCGCCCAGCCGGCGGTCGCGTGTCGCGCGCCACACCCGGCCCAGTTTGGTGCGGGTCGCGGCGCTGTTGGTGGAGCTGGCGAGTTTGTAGAAGGTGGCGTTCGGGTTGGCCCGGCTGGTGCTGCCCATGCGCTGCAACAGCACGGCGCCGTCGTGCCGGACCCCGTCGAGAATGTCCTTGGCCTCGACGAGCAGCTGCTCATCCACGCCGTCGTTCTTGTGTCCGGGCGCGGCCGCGAGCTTGGCGCGCAGGTGGGCGATGTAGGCGGTGCGCGCCTCCTCGGTCTCCGGGTGGGCGCAGCGCAGCGCCAGGAGCCGGTCGTGCAGCGCCGCGTCGGCCTCCGCGTCCTGGTGGAACGCGTTGCGCCAGGGCAGCAGTCGCTCGTAATTGACGTGTGCCTCGTTCGATTCCAGGTACAGGAAGATGTATGCGACGTTGTTGTAGATCGCGCAGATCTCGACGAAGGCGTCCTCGCTCAGGTCGTCCGGCTCCAGCAAGGCACGCAGCCGCGTCATCATCGCGTCCAGTGCCGCATCGGTCTGGTCGAGGCTCTCGTAGTCAGGAACGACGGGCAGGTCTACAGGCATGGCTCACCATCTGCGTCGTAGAACAGGAACAGGGGGTCGAGCTCGGGCGTCCGGCTGGGGGCGTCCGGGTCGAGGCACGGTCTGAGGCTCCGGTCGGCCCGCGCCCGTCTCGCAGCGCAGTCGCCCCGGCCGGTGCCCAGCCACGGCTCGAAGGCCTGCGCACCGAACGCAGCTCCCCAGAGATAGGCGAAATTCGCGCCGGGGTATGCCCGGCACAGTGGTGACAGCAGGTAGCCGGCGACCGTCTCCAGGCGGCACAGGTCACCGAGCCGGAAGCGTGTGCCGAGTCGGCGGAAGGAGGTGGCGAGGCCGCCGGAGTGCTGACGGTGGACGTCGAAGTCGAGGGCGGCGACGACCGCCCGGTCGAGGTTCGCGTTGAGGAACTCCAGCCGCTTGATGCGGGCGCAGATACGCAGTGCGGCCGCGTCGTCGGCGGAGAGTGCCAGATGCTCGGCGAGCCGCGGATGGTATGCCCACTTCTCGAACCAGGTACTCAGGTCCTCGATGCGCTCAAGTGGCAGGTAGTCCAGTCCGGTTTCGCTGGGGGTGTGCCGCCGAAGGAGCCAGTGGTTCATGACGTGCCCGAACTCGTGCAGCATGCTGTGCAGGCTCTCGAAGGAGACGGTCCGGCCGCCGCGGGCGTCGTACTGGTAGCGGCACAGGACACGCGCTTCGGGGAGCGTTGCCGACAACTCCGCGCGCCGGTCCGGGGCATCGCCACGTGCGGCCCCGGACCGGCCGCGGGTGGTGCGACGCGGCGTTTCCATCAGGTCGAAGGAGGCGACGCCGATCGCCTGTCCGTCGGCGGTTGCGAGGACGACGCGTTCGTCCGGCCGATCCCCGGCATATGGAGTCAGTGTGATGCCGAAGACATCGCGGGTGATGGCGGCCAGGTAGTCCAGGCAGCCGTCGAGGGGGAAGGACGGCAGCGCGGCACCGCCGGTGAGCGTGCGCGCGTAGGCGCCGAAGTGGGCCAGCGGATGGTCCGTCGCGCCGGTCGTTGCCCGGATGCGCGTCGCGAGACGGCCGGTGCTGTCCACCGCACGTTCCACATACGCGTCGATGAACGCTGAGGCCCGGGCTTCGTCCAGGCCTGACCGATCCAGGGTGCGGCCGAGCACGCTTGACGCACCCTCAGCACGCGCCTGTTCACGGCGGAGCCTGACGACGGCGTCGAGCTGCTCCAGCACCGGGCCGGCATGGCGGGCCCGCTGTGCCTCCCAGGCGCGCACGAGCTTGTCGCGGGTGGACAGCTTTGTCGTCGTGCTCACCGCCCGGTAGAACACGGTGGCGGGTGCGGCCCCGTGGGTGCGCAGCCCCAGGCGTTGCAGCAGAGCCGCCTGGGCGTGGTCGATGTGCTGGAGAGCGTCACGGGCCTGCCGATACATGGCGGCCACCTCCGCCGTCGCGGTCTCCTCCCGGACCCTGGCTCGGCCGCGCAGCCAATGGAGCAGGTCGCGCCGGGTCCGCTCGGCTGTGTCCTCCTTGCACACCGAGCCTTCCAGCAGCACCAGCAGGGCCGCGTCGGCCTCCGGGCCGGCAAGCAGCCGCTGCCGGCTGGAGCGCAGTGCGTGGGCGGGCCCGAAGTGGCGCTGGTTGCCCTCGGTATACGTGAGCAAGTGCGCGGCGTTCGCGGACAGGAGCGCGAGCTCCTCCACATCGGCGTCCTCGAGCCGGCTTTGCGCGGCCAGTTGTCCGAACCGGGCCGCCGTGCGGGCCAGGGCCGCGCGGGCGGGATCGATGTCATCGGTGAACAGGCCGGCTGTCATGTCGGATCCTGCCGGGGACGGAACCGGAAACGGTAGGCCATCCCGGAGTAGGAGCCGCAGTACATGTTTCCGTCGGGCGCCACGACCGGAGTGATGTCGAGCGCCGGGTCATGGCCGGGGAGACCCAGTAGCTGGCTGGTCTCCCACAGAAACCGGCCGTCGCGGCCGAGGCCGACGACGTTGCCCCGTGCTGTCGTCACCGCGAAGTCCCCGCTCGGGGTGACGGTGTATGACGAGTGATCTCGTGGCGCGGCGCCGGGCACGCGCCAGCACACCTCGTGCGTGCGCACATCGATCCCGAAGCCGACGCCGTCCTGGGTGCCAACGGCGAGGACGGTGCCGGACAGCGCGGGACTGCCCACCACTTTGCCCCCGAGCACCACGGCGCCGCGCTCCTGGCCTGTGCGGCTGTCAAGGAACGTGCAGCGGCCGTCCACGGTCACCACGACGAGTGCGCCTTCGCTGTGGACGGCCACCAACGACGCCCGGACGCTGGCACCCAGATCCCGGCACCACCGCTGCGTGCCCTCGGGGGTCAGGCACACCACGTGCTCGGCACATGCGACGGCCACGTCTGCGGTGTCGAGTGTCGCCGGGCTCGCGTACGGGTCCCGGTGGGCGGCCGAGCCGCCCCACTGTGCGTGCCACGGGCGCGGCAGCTCCCGGTCGAACACCTTCGCGCCGGTGTCGAGGCTCAGCCCGACGCACCTGCTGCCGAACGCGGCGATCACGAGCACATCCGTGCCGGGCACAGTGGTGGGGGTGGCATACACCGGTGCGTCCACGTTGGCCGACCAACGGGTGCGGCCGCGCAGGTCCAGTGACCGTACAAGGCCGCTGGTCGTTGCGACGACGACAGCCTGCCTCGCCGGGTCGACCACCGGGGAGGCGTACACCGCGTTGTCGAGCCGACGCTCCCAGTACAGCTTTTCCAGACTGCTGTCGAAGAGGCGGACGCGGCCGTCGTAGGTGGCGAAGACGGCGCCGAGAGGGGCCACCGCGACAGGTGTGGCACAGACCGGCACGGAGACCTGTTGTCCGTCCTTGCGTGGGTGCGTGAAATGGCGGTGACCGCACACGACGGGCTCGTCGTCCCACCGGAACGTGCTGTCGGTGGGTTTCCGCAGTTCGAGCACCGCTTTCCTCGGGTCGTGGCGAAACGCGGGTGCGTCAGTGGGCGGCATGAGACTCGATCTCCAGGAGGCCACGCTCAAAGGCCGTCGCCGACGGGTGTGCGAGGCGGCGGGCCAGATTGAGGCCCTCCGTCATGACCTGACGGCTGTACGGGGCGAAGCCTGCCAGCGTCTCGAAATGGGCCATGGCGCCGGACAGGTCCTCACATCGTTCACGGCATGTCGCCGCCTTCAGGAGATGGTGCGCGACGTAGGGAGGGCCGGCTGCGGCGGCCTGTTCGTACAGCCGGGCGGCATCCTCCATCCGTTTCGACTGCACGTAGACATCTGCGAGTTCTCCATAGCTGACCGACCAGACCGGGTCCAATGCGATGAGTGCCCGACCCGCCTCTTCGGCCGCATCCACGTCCCGTTGAACGTAGAGATACTCCTTCACCGAAGATTCGTAGTAGGTCTTTATCGCATTTAAATCAGCAGCCCGGGACTCGCTGCCGGTACACATGTCCGCGGCCTCTCGGGCCTGATTCATATAGTGGCGAGTGGCCGCAGCATCCCCGCTCGCCGCGGGAAGCATGGCGACACCCCGGTACCACGACGACAAGGTGCCGGGCTCGACCCGGTCCGGGATTTCTGAAAGTGAGGTCCCGAGTTCCCGCCATCTTTCGAAGTCCGCGGTCGGCAACTCGCGGCGCTTCACGTACCACACGACTGCCTGGGTGCATGCGTCCAGCACCCGGCTGGCCGGCACTTCACCCGTGATAACCGCCGTGCGCATCCTCTCAAAAGCGGCCGGGGAGCCGGCGCCGCCTTCGCAGCGGTTGGATACGGCAAACTCCAGCCAGCCGATCTCGAAATCCTCCCGGGGGGTCGTCTGGCGTTCGGAAAGGATGGCGAGTACATTCCGCACGAGTTCAAACCGCGAGATACTGATCAAGGCAGACGCTGCGTTCAGCAGCTCGACCACCGTGTGCTCCGACGCCTGGTCGAGCATCGCGCCCAGTCTGACCAGCGCTTCCGTCCGGCGATCTGCGAGCCTGGCAAGCGGCTCGATTCGGGTACCTTCCAGCAGAGCGATTTCGTGGAGCACCGCAGGCTCAAACACCTGGGTGAACGCATAGCCAAACTGAAACCAATCGCATGAGTCGAAGGACTCGACGCATGCCCGGGAGAAAATGTCGGCACGGTATTCAGTGGGACTGCAGCTGAGGCCGATCATGGTATCGTGAAATGAGTTGCGTTTAAACTCCATCTAGAGGCTGTTCCAATCTCAGAAGAAGTGAGACGCCAGGAAGAGGACCGAAAGTCCTCTTCCTGGCGCCATGATCATGCCGAGTCGCTGATCTTCAGCATTTCGTCGAGCTCGTTGTCGAGCGCATTTCCGAAGTCGATTTCATCGACGTCGGATTCAGCCTCGAAGAATATCTCCGCGCTGACGAACGGGAAGAAGGCGGGTTCCTTCTTAAACATCTGATCATCCATCTCTGGCATCTCCTTCTCTGTGGTCGGTGACTCCAGTCCTACAGTCAGCAGGCTGACATACTCCGGTGGCTGCGGGCAATACCGCAAACGATGTGAACAAGTGGTCGCCACGAGGTTTAGCGCTTCGCTATTCGGTCCTTCAGGGGCAAGTTCACCGCTGCAATTAAGTCAGATTCCCCGGCCCCCGGCTGATCATGGCCGATTGTGCAACGTTCTCAAGACCGGCCAAGGCGGCGGGTTTCTCGATCTTCCAGCGCCGGCGGCCGAGCGGTTCGCCTGATCCGGTCACCGCGCGCGGCGCGCGGTCGTCGATGCGTGGGCAGATGCCGCACCCGCGGTGCCGGCCGCCGCGGCCGGTGCCCAACCGGTCAACCTTGACTCGCCGCCTCACAGTTGAATCCGTCCCGGGCCGGCACGGAACCTGTTGATCCGAAATGCCGGTGATTCCGGGCTGTTGTGTTGTGTGTGAGTGAGCTGGTGGCGGGCGCGGTGTGTTTGTCGCTGTGGGTGCGGGTGGCGTTGGGGCTGCGGGCGGTGGCGGTGCTGGAGAGGGCGGGGCGGTCGGGGCGGGGCGGTGGAGCGGGGCGGTGGGGCGGGGCGGTGGTGTTCGGGGCGGTCGGGGCGTGGCGGGGCGGTGGGGCGTGGCTGTGGTGTTCGGGGGGTCGTTGAAGGCGGTGGGCAGTTGGTGGGCGGAGTGGCGGGCCGGCGGGAGGGATGTGTTTGTTGCCGGGCCGGAGGGCCGTCCGGTGGGTGTGTTCCTGGTTCTGGGCCGGGCTTTGGGTGGGTGGCGTGGTGCGGCAGGTGGTGCCCGGTCATTGTTCGTGCGGTGCGGCCGCCGGCCGGAGAGTTGTGGGTGTGTCGTGCGGTCGGTGGGCTGGTCGGGGAGCTCTGCCGGGTGCGGCCGGCCGGACGGGGTGTGGGCGTGTGTCTGGAGCGGTGGGGGTTTTCTTCCGGCGGCGCGGCGGCGCGGCGGACGGGCCGTGCGACGGGATGCGGGATGGAAGATGGGGGCATGGTGGCCTGCCGGCGCGGGCGGAGCCGGGCCGGTGATCCGTGCCGGGGCGGCGGCGCCGGTATCCGGTTCGCGGGCCCCGGCGGCGGGCTCTTCTTCGCGGGCCCCGGCGGCGGGCTCTTCTTCGCGGGCCCCGGCGGCGGGCTCTTCTTCGTGGGCCGGGCCTGGCCGGTATGCGTTCCGGCCCGGCCCGTGGACGGGCCCGGGGGTGCCAGGGGCGGGACTCCGGTCGTGCGGTGGTGCGGCAGCCGGTTCCCGGTGAACGCGACGTCCGCGGTCAACGCCGAAGGCCGGGGGCACTTCGTGGTCTTCGCCGGGGGCTTCGGCTCCGCCGTGTTGTGCCGCTTCCCGGCCCGTCCGGCCGGACACTTCGGCCACGAGGTCCCTCCGGTGGCCGGCGGGCACGTTGCGTACCGCCCGGAGAAGGCCCGGGACCACCTGGCCCGTCACGCCGGTGAGACCGGCCCGTACCGCCTGCCGCCGTACCCGCCCGGACCGGACCCCGACGAGCCCGTCAACGCTGACCTGAAACACAGCTCCCCCAAAGCCACCGGGCCCGCAACCAGGCCCAACTCGCCGCCGAGATGCGCCGCTTCCTCCACGGCCCCCACGTCCGCTACACCCTCAGCAAGAACCCCTCGATCGAGTTTCTGATCAATACGTCATACTCAGGAAATTTGCTCGCAGCCTTCACCAGAATATTGCCCTCCTTCCAGGAGCAGCATGATGGTCGCCATAAAATTCTTCGACATAATGTATTCTTCTTGAATCAGCTTGACGCCGGCAGCCGCAATTTCAGACTTTCGCGTTTCAGGAAGCGACAGAATCTCCCGCATAGTCCGGGCAACGTCGTCGACGCCCAACTCCGTAACAAACCCGTCGACCCCGTCGCGCACCTGACCGGGCAGTCCGCCCACGTTTGAGACGAGAATAAGCGCGCTGCCATACGATCGGACCTCCATAGGGATCAGTCCTGCCGCTTCATGACGCGACAGAACCGCCACAATGTCGGTGTTGTCCCATTGCATCAGCTGCTTGGGAAAGACAAGGTCAAGGCCGAACAGCAACGTGATGTTGGGCTGCTGCAGCTTCTTCAGCTCGGCCACGATCGGGTAATCCATCGACCAGGCGGCGACCTGAAGAACGAAATGGCAATCCAGGTCGGCCAGCTCCGCCGCGGCCCGCATGAAGATGTCGAATCCCTTGATGTGCACACCGCGGCCGAACATGAAGACGATCCGTTTGTCCGCAGGAATCCCTCTCTGTTCCACAGCCTGACGGATCTCGTCCTGCGGATAAGCGGGGACCGCATTCTCCGATATACCGTTCAACAGGGGAATGAGTTTGTCGTCCTGAACACCGTAGTCACGCCCAAGATGCTCTCTCATGTACGGGTTCAGGTACCCGGCAAAAAATCCGGGCGTGGCATTGATACTCTCCACCGCGGCCAGCTCGAATTCTATACGCTTGGTATCGTAGGCGCCGCGTTCCTCAATCAGTGAAGTGTTGTGCGGAATCCATACCGCGCGAAGGTCGACGTCAAAGTCCACATGCCTCTTGAGGATGGCCGGCATCATCGCGAACGGAGTACAGGCAGCAACAACGATGGCATCGTCAGGGGCAAAGTCTTTCAGTACCTGATAAGCAAGCAGCGCCGCCGTCGGCGAAGTGATGGACCAGTTTTCGATGTCACCATACTGATTAAATCCATCCGAGACATTGAAGCATTCAAGCACGTCCCCGCCGGTCGACCGGCAGATACGACGAATTTTCTCCAGCTGGGCGGGACTGTAACCGCAGTTCGACGGGGCGGACCAGGGCGTAATAGCCCACACCCGGATCTCGTACTCCGCCTCGAGTTCGTCCCGCAATCGGTCAATGCCTCTGAAGTAACCGTCGATTGCCGTGCCAACGCCCGCATACAGGCTGGATATCCCGTCGTGCGCACACACGATGATTCCCAGTTTCCTCTTGTCCATCTTTCCTCCGATGCAATGTGCGCCGAGCTGCGAGGATAAATGAGCGGGTGCCGGCCGAAGACATGGTCGAGCCGCATGAGGCATTCGTGGCGCGACGTTGTCGCTGCATTCGTCAATCGATCGGCGAGAATCCCTCCCCAAAGAAATCCACGGACGGACCACAGGCAGGATAAGACGCATGAACGGAAAGCGAACAACCGCGCGTGAAACAAGGACGGCGAAAAACGCTTGGGGCGGGAGTTACCAAAGTTACGATGCCGGTTCAGAGAGTGTCAAGAGGGCCTTGATCGCCGCATTGACCGCTGCATATTTCAAGCCAATATGCTGTCTCAAAAAAGGCGTTTAAGTCTTGGCTTCGACATTGCATAACGGCTCGCCAGCTCAAGCGATGGGCTATTTCGGCGCATTGGGCGGGGGGTGGGCGTCATGAAGGCCCGATTACCGCGCCGGGGGGCTCCGAGTTCCACCGAGATTGATCCCCAGGAGCAGACACCAGTTTTATACGGCGAGCGACAACATATCCACTGTTCGAACTCGATCGGTGCGAGTGGGCGCTTCGTGGGGTGATGCCCCTTTCCACGTGATGCAGGGGGCAGGGGTACCGGCCGCGGCGCCGTCCACCGCTCCCTGGCGAAATCGCCGGACAGCCCACCGCGCGGCGCCCCAACCCCTGCGACCGGTCCGCGCTTGCGCCGGTATGCCGTACGACAACAGGGAGATGATCCGGCGGCCCGGTACCGGGCGAGGTGCACGGCACCGGACGACCCCGAGTTGCCGCCCGGTGCGGTCACCGGGCCGGCCGAGCCGGATCACGGCCCGGCGCGTCGCGTAACGTCACTTCTGTCGATATGCGTGTGCATGAAGGCAGTCCGGGGTGCAAGCTGCCTGGGTGAACATGGAAGAGGCCGGCGCGCGGTTGGCGGGCCGGTTCGGCCCCGAGGCCGAGGGCTGGCCCGCTGAGGTTCCGGACCTCGCCGCGCGGCGGGCCGCGCGGCGGGGTTTCGTACTCGGTGAGCTGTTCGAGAGCGGAGCCTCCTCTGTCGTCCTGCGCTGCCAATGGCCTGACGGAACGCCGACGGTGCTCAAACTCAGCCCGGATCGGGCCCTGCTGACCCAGCAGGCGGAGATGCTGCGCGTGTTCGCGCCCTCAGGCCGGGTGCCGGCCGTACTGTCTGCCGACGCGGACGCCGGAGCGATGGTGCTGGAGGAGGTCCTGCCCGGCACCGCGGCCGAGGACATGCCGCAGACGTCACTGCCGCAGCAGTGGGGAGAGCTGCTTGCCGCACTGCACGCCGTGGCCCCACCCGCGCACTGGCCACTGGATCTGCGCGGTCGGTGTGACGAGGCCTTCGTCCGGATCGGCCGGCGGCTGTCCGAGCCGGCCATCGGCGCACGGATCGACGTGGCCGCGTGGCAGCGGGCGATACGACGCTGTGCGACGCTCCTGGACAGTCAGGCCAGACTCGTGTTGCTCCACGGCGATCTGCACCTCGGCAACGTCCTGGACGGCGGCCCGTCGCGCGGTCTGATCGCGATCGACCCCAAGGCATGCACAGGCGACCCGTGCTTCGACGCCGTCGACTACGTGATGGCCGGCGCCGGACACGAGGGTGTCGAGGCCCGTTGCCAGCGAGTGGCGGCCGCGTGCGGACTCGACGGGGACCGGCTGTATGCCTGGAGCCACGTAACCGCACCCATGGCAGCCATCGCGCACCTCACCAATGACGGTCCAGAGCCGGCGATCGACGAACTACTCGCCCTGTCCCGCCGATCCCACGCGAACATCAGTTCATACCGGTCACAATGACCCCGGCCCTCGTCAGCCACGAGTCATGCCGCCCGGCCGCATCGCCCCCACCGGGCACACCGGCGCCGAGAGCTCTGCCCACGCCGTGACGGGCGGCCGGGCAGCGACTCCCCCGAGCCGTACATCATCGAGGGCCTGCTCAAGAACGCGTCCGAGGTGAAGCAGACCACCGTGCACGCGGATACCCAGGGTCAGTCCCAGCCGGTGTTCGCGCTCGCGCACCTCTTGGGCTTCGACCTGATGCCCAGGATCAGGAACTGGAAGGGCATGACCTTCTACCGGCCGTCGAAGCAGACGGAGTACGTGCACATCGACGCCCTGTTCGGCGAGGTGGGCAAGAACGTCATCGACTTCGACCTGATCGACTTGCAGTTCCGCCACCTGATGCGGGTGGCCGTCTCCGTACGTGAGGGCGCCCGCGGCCGACTTCGGTCCCGCTGCCTGAGAGGCCGGGTCCGGGTCGGCATCATGATGTCCATGGACGATGTGCGCGACGTCCTAGCGCAAGGGGTAGAAGCCCTCGGTGGCCGGCATCTACCGGGCGCTGGCCGAGCACGCCAAGCGCGAGGCTTACCCCGAAGCCGTCGAGCAGGCGCACGGCGACACGCTGACGTCATACCTCCCTGCTCAGGCGGCGGTCCGCAGGTGTTCGTGCGCCCACTCTTCGAAGCTGGTCAGGTCGATACCCAGCGCACGAGCGAACTGTGGCCGGGCCGGCTGGCCGACAACCTCCATGAACTCGTGCGTGGCACCCATGTCTCCCATTCCGGCGGCGCGGGCCTGTTCCTCGGTCATGTCCGGGGCCGTCAGCGGGACGCCCACGGCGCGGGAGAGGATCTCGGCGATTTCGGTCATGGTCAGGTAATCGCTGGTGAGCTCCAGTTCCACTCGGTGGAAGTCGGCGGGGGCGGACATGGCAGCCGCCGCGGCTCGGCCCACGTCTTTGGCTGCTACGAGTGCCAGGTGCGTGCCCGGTTTGACGACGGTGACCAGACCACCTTCGACGCCGCGGGGGAAGTAGAACCGCATGGACGGCTCGAAGTTCTCCATGAAGAACGACGGCTTGAGCAACGTCCAGTAGGGGAAGTCGAGTTCGCGCAGCCGGTCCTGGATCGCAGCCTTCGTGCCGAGCGGGGCTTCCATCACCGCCCACCGTCCTTCGGCCCAGCCCGGGGCCTCGACATGCTGTCCCACGCCGCTGGTGGAGGACTGGACGAACTGCTCCACACCGGCGGCCCGCGCAGTCGTCATGAGGTTGTCCGCCTGGCTGACCTCGCCGGCGAAGTCGAACCCCTGCTCGGTGTATGCGGGCATCTGCACGGAGAAGACGGCCCGCACGCCGTCCATGGCCGCCTCAAGGGTCGCAGGTTCGGTGAGATCGCCCACGAACAGGCTGGCGCCGAGTTCTTCGACGGCCCGTGCACGCGGCGTGCTCGGGTCGCGCACCAGGGCGCGCACCGGTGTTCCCTGCGCGAGCAGGGCGCGGGCGGTGGCACCGCCTTGGCGGCCAGTGGCACCGGCGACGAGAACCGGTGTTGCGGCAGTGGTCATGTGTACATCTCCTCAATGGTCACGCACACTACAAACGGTGGGGCCCGCCGTTTCGTGTTCGCTACAATACGGCGGGGCCCGCCACTTATCAATGTTGGGGAGATCATGACCGGCCAGCGCTCGGACGCCCGCCGCAACTACACGCACATCCTCGCCGTGGCCGAGGCCGAGGTGGCGACCCAAGGAGCCCAGGCATCCCTGGAGCAGATCGCCCGCATCGCAGGCGTCGGATCAGCCACCGTGCGGCGCCACTTCCCCACCCGCAAAGCCCTGCTCGAAGCCGTCTTCAAACAGCGCGTCCATGACCTGTGCGATCGCGCTCATACGCTCTGCGGCGAGCACGACAGCCGCTCCGCGCTGGTGGAATGGCTGCGCGAGCTGCTCGCCTACTCGCTCGCCGCACGTGGTCTGGCAGACGTCCTCTCCTACCAGCCCCTCCAGGACGAGGCCACCCAGGACTCCTGTGCGGCGGCCATCGGTGAGGCCGGCGCCTTGCTGCTACGCAAGGCCATTGACGACCAGACTGTCCGGGCGGACATCACCATCGACGATCTGCTCATACTGATCGTCGGAATCGCCCTGGCCACCGAGAATTACACCGACCCGGCGATGCAGGCGGACCGCGCCTTCCGGGTCGCCGTCGCAGGCTTCGGTGCCAACGGCACCTGAGCACTCATATACGACCGTCACAGCCCTGGCTCAGCGCGTCAACCAACCCACGAAGCTGGTACCCGGGCCCGGTCCGACAGCGGGGGACCGGCTCGTGACCGCGGACCACCTGTCGGCAAACGAACGAATGACGACAGGTGCGGCGGACGTCCAATGAACCCTGATTTTCCGGGGCCGATGGCGGCGCGGATCCAATCAGATCCGATGACGGCTGATGACAGGGTTTGCTGACAGCTAGGGTCGAATGCGGCCACCATCACGGGGAGCGGCATGGCCAACCTCTCTACAAGCGGGTGTCGACCGACCAGCAGTCGACCGACCGTCAGAACCTCGTCCTCGACGAGGCCGGGATCGAGGACCCGGTCGCCTTCGAGGAGCAGGCCGGTACCTCCAGCCGCCTCCACCCGCTTGAGCGACCGAAGTTCGGCGAACTGCTCACCTACGCGCGGCCGGGCGACACCGTGCACATCTCCGAGATGTTCCGCCTCGTACGCGGCACCGGGCACATCCTCGACGTGCTCGACGTCCTGCACCGCGACCAGGTGGCGCTGCGTATCCACGACGGCGCGTTCTCCGCGATGGACCTCACCGCCCGCCACCCGCGCACCGGCGAACTGCTGTCCACCGTGAAGTTCATGGTGCAGACCCTCGCCGCCGCCGGCGAACTCCAGCGCGACCTCCAGCGCGAACTGACCTACGATGGGCTGCGGGCCGCCGAGGCCAAGGGCAACAAGGGCGGGCGCCGCCCCGCCGCCCCGGCCGCGCGAAGACCGACGCCGTGCGCACCGCATACCTGGAAGGCCGGTCCATCGCCGCCCTCGCCCGCGACCACGACGTCAGCCGCGGCGCCATCCGCACCGCCGTCGCCGACCTCCTGCCCGAGCACACGGCCGCCGACCCGGGCACCCCGGCCCCGGAACTGCCGGTCGCCCTCGACATGCTGGGCAAGGTCGCCGACTTCCTCCGAGCCACCGACCTGGAACCCGCCGAGCGCACCACGCTCGACCAGGGCGTGACCGTACGGCGCGGCCAGGGCCACACCCTGCGCGTCACCGCCGTCCCCACGATCCACCGCCGACTCCCCGACCTCTGCCAGCCCCTCGACGGCACCCCGGGCACCTCGGTGATTCCGGCACAGCGCAAGGCCCACCGCGAGTACGAGAACCGCATCAACAGTCTCGCGGCTCGCACCGGGCGTTGAGTGGACCCATCAAGATCAAGTACTGGCGGTCTCGTCGTATTCGTGTCCGTGGCGACAAGTGGAGCGGTTGGTCATGGCCCGAGTGTGCCAGGAACCAGGTGCGCACCCGACGATGATCGTTCTCGCCGGTAGTTCCTACACCTCAACTACTTCACATCCGCCGCTGTGCCAAGCCGCGCCCGTCTTCAAGATCATTCCATGGCCCCTTTTGGGCTTACCTCGGCGCTACCCCGGAAAGGGGGACGAGCGTGTGGGTAACTGACTGGACGAGCCAGGCCGCGTGCAGGACCAGAAACCCTGGCGAGCTGAGTACCGAAGAACTGGCGCAGGGTCGAGAGAAGGCGGTCTGCACCGGCTGTTCCGTGCGCACGGAATGCCTTGCCGATGCACTCGACAACCGTGTTGTGTTCGGCGTATGGGGTGGGATGACGGAGCGGGAGCGCCGTGCGCTCCTCCGTAGACGCCCCACTGTGGTGTCGTGGGCCACGCTGCTGAAGAACGCGCGGCTGGAGTACGAACGTTCTGTCGGTGTGCGCCCGGGGCCCAGTTTCGATGAAGAATTTGAGGCGTTGTTCCGCGAGTACTTCGTTCGGTTGGTGGGTTTCCTCATCAAGGCTGGTGCCCGACAGCCGGACGCGGAGGACTCTGTCCAATCCGCTTTCGTTGAGCTCGCGGGTGTGTGGGACGCAGTGAGCCACCGGTCGGCCTGGTTGCGCACGACGGCCTATCGTAAGTGGCTACGACTGGTGCGCAAGAACCACATAGACGAGCTGGTCTTCTCCCTACCGGAGGATCCTGCGGACGACGCCACCAATGATGTGGTCGGCCGGTCTCAGATCATTCAACTGCTGCGGCAGTTGCCGCCAATGCAGCAGGCTGTGATGGCATTCGGGTTCGACGGATGTAGCCCGGCGGAGACCGCTGAGGCTATGGGGGTACCAGCTGACAATGTACGGCAGAACTTGCGCCGAGCTCGCTCAAACCTGTCTCGACTGATCGAGAAGAACGGGATGTTGTGACATGACCGCGTCCGAGCCGGAGTACACAGCCGAGATGGATCAGTTCGTGCGGGAGGGCCTCGCCGAGTTTCACGATGCTCTCGCCGCATCGATCGATATCGACGGAAAACTCGCCGAGGTTACCGACGAGGTGGCCAGAGTGGGTTCCGTCGACCGGCCAGTCGTAGACGCTTCGGCGCCAGGCATCGAGGAGTGCTCAGTGGGGAGCAAGTTGTACGCAGGCAACCGCCGTTCCGGATAAGGAGTGATGTCGGTCCGGACCAGCAAAACCCTCGTCGTGTGCCAGCGCATCACGCTGGCGCACGACACGCCCGGCGGGCCGTTGCTTCACACCATCCCAGCGGCTACTTGGAGTGAGCGAAACGTCGGCTCCTACATCCATGCGGCCGTGCTGGCCAAGTTCGGATAAGACCAGCTCGGCGCCGCTCGGCCTGGTCCTCAACGCCATCGTGCTCTGGACCACGAAGTACATCGACGCCGCCGTCGCCCAGCTCCGCGCCGAGGGCCACGACGCGCGGGGACGAGGACATCGCCCGCCTGTCCCCGCTCAAGCACCGCAACCTGAACCTCCTCGGCCGCTACAGCTTCACCGCTTCGACCCCGGCCGCCGGCGCCCTGCGCCCGCTGCGCGACCCGGACGCGCCGGAACTGGACGAAGACGACGGCACTGGAGACTGACAGGCAGGCGGCTGCGGGCGGAGCCGGGGCGCTCGCACCGCCGGACGCGCGGGGTGGACGTTGCAGCGGGGTCAGTGGCGGGTGGTGGCGACGGCGAGCCCGAGGCCGATCAGTGCGATGCCGCTCGCGCCGCCGATCATCGACAGGCGCCGGTCGGAGCCGGCGAACCAGGTTCGGGCCGCCGAGGCACCCAGGCCCCAGACGGTGTCGCAGACCAGGCCGATCCCGGCCGGGATCAGGCCAAGGGCCGTCATCTGCAACGGGATGTTCCCCGCGTCGTGGTTCACGAACTGTGGCAGGACCGCGGCGAAGAAGACCAGGCTCTTGGGGTTCGTGGCGCCCACCAGCAGGCCGTCCAGGACGGTGCGCAGATCACCGCGTCGTTCGCCCTCCCCTGTCGTCAGATCGGCGCGCAGCCGGCCACGGTGGCGGTACGCCTGGACGCCGAGGTAGACGAGGTACACGGCGCCGGCCAGCTTCACGGCGGTGAACACGGTGGTCGAGCTCTGGACCAGGGCGCCGACGCCGAGTGCGACGGCGAGGACGAGGGCGTAGCAGCCCAGGAGGTTGCCCAGGACGGTGGCGAGCGCGGTGCGGCGGCCGTGCGCGAGGGCGCGGCCGACGACGAACAGGACGCTCGGGCCGGGGATCGCGATCACGACGAGGGACATCGCGGCGAACGCGAGAAGGCTTTCCGTCTTCACCATGAGCTGGGACTTCCTAATCTGTGCCGCGCAACCGGCGAAGGGCGGTGCGGTGGTGTGAGCAGTGACGAGGGGAGGGCCCGGCGCGCAGGTGGGACGGCTACCGAGAGAGGGCGCCCACCTGGGCGCGGGGGAGGCGGGCCAGGTCGGCGGAGTTGATCTGGAGGGTGCGGTCGGCCGATCCGGCACCGCAGTAGACGGGCCGGCCTGGGTTGGCGACCGCGGCATCGATCAGGCACGGCACCCCGGGTCGGTGGCTGACCGGAGGCACGCCACCGGGCACCAGGCCCTCCGCAGCGAGCAGGCCGGCGTCCGCCGCGCGCAGCCGGGAACGACTAGTGCCCGAAAGAGCCGCCAGACGGGCGAAGTCCACCCGATCCTCCGCCCGCAGCACCACGAGCAACAGCGGGAAGTCCGACGTAGCGAAGGCGAGCGTCTTCACCGCCTGCGACCAGGGGAAAGGCAGGGCTTGGCGCTCGGCGACACTGTGCGCGGCGGCATGCTGGTGGACGGTGTACGGGCAGCCGTCAGAGTCCAGTACGGCCTGCCAGGGCGCTTCGGGCGTACTCATGGAGTCACCTGCAGCCTTTGCTCGAAACGGAGGGGAGTCGACCTGCGGCCGGACGGCGCGCGATCCGCTCCTGAGCCTGACCGGGACGACCGGTTCCGATCAACTGATTGTGAAATCCTGCAATCGTGATCACCCTGCGCTTCGCCGAGACGGCCGAGGAGGACATCGCCTTCTCCGTCTCCCCCCTGCTCGAAGCCGTCCACTCCTGGCACGTCCTCACCGACCCCGGCCACCACGCCCTGCACGTCCCCTGGGTCAGGCGGTGCCGCCGCCTGCCCGCCGCCCTGCGCCGGCGTATGCGCGGGCACGACTTCGTCGTGGCCGATTACATCCCCGCCTTCTTCGAGAGCCGCACCGGTGATCACGACGCCGACTTCGCGGACCAGCTCGCGGCCGTACGGGGCCTGCCGCCCGCTCTGCTGGCCGCCGAACTCGCCCGAACGCTCGTCGACACCACCCGCCACACCGGCGACGACCTCGTCGACGACCGCGCCACCCGCGACGCGGTACTCACCGAGTACCGCAACAGCGACCCAAGCCGGGCGGCACGCCTGGAGGGCATCCTCACCGACCCCCTCCCCGTCCTCGACGACGCGCTCACCGTGCTGGAGGACTACTGGGACGCCGCCTTCGCCCAGGAGTGGGAGCGCATCGAGCCCTCCTTGTACGAGTCGATCACCCGCTCAGGCGCCCGGATCGCCCACCACGGCCTGTTCCCGATGCTCCGCACCCTCGCTCCCCAGATCCGCGTGGACCCCGGCCGCCGGACCCTGCGCCTCGACCGTCCGCACGACCACGACATCTCCGTCACACGCGAACACCCCGTGACGTTCACCGCCAGCCACTACGTCTGGCCCCACGTCCGCGTCACCTGCGACGCCCCCTGGCCCCTGCGGATCACCTACCCCGCTCTGCCCCTCGCGCCCGCCTCGACCGCCCGCCCCGCCAGTCAGGAAGACACCCTCACCGCGCTCCGGGCTCTGGCCGCCGCCCCACGCCTGCGGATCGTCACCCACCTCGCCGCCCAGAGCCGCACCACGCAAGAACTCGCCTCTCTCCTCGGCCTGTCCCCCTCCGTCACCTCCCGCCACCTCCATCAGCTCACCCAGGCAGGACTCACCACCACCCAGCGCGAGGGCTACTACGTTCTCTACGCCCTCGCCCCTGCCCGCCTCGACCAGATTGCCACCGCCCTCATCGCCCTCGCCCCCAGGCCCGAGGACTGAACGAACGCTGTTGCAAGCCCCCGCGGGCATCGCCAGAAATAGGCCCTGTGCCGGCAAACGATGGCGCGCATCGTGCTGGCATGTGCCGGTGCTCATGTTCCACCGATTGTTGTGGTGGCGCGGGAGTTGCGGATCGCGGCGGACACGGTCCGCAAGTGGCGTCGCCGGTTTCTGGCCGGCCGGCTGGACGGGCTGGTGGACGAGCCCCGACCGGGCCGGCCGCCCACCATCAGTGTTGATCTGGTCGAGGCGGTCGTGGTCAGCACGCTGGAGGAGATCCCGAAGAACGCCACTCACTGGTCGCGTGCGTCGATGGCCGAGCGCAGTGGTCTGTCGAAGTCGACTGTGGGCAGGATCTGGCGGAAGTTCCAACTGAAGCCGCATCTGACCGACACCTTCACGCTGTCGACGGATCCGTTGTTCGTGGAGAAGGTCTACGACGTGGTGGGGCTGTATTTCAATCCGCCCGAAGGCGCGGTGGTGCTGTCGGTGGACGAGAAGTCCCAGATCCAGGCTCTGGACCGCTCCCAGCCCGTGCTGCCGATGATGCCGGGCATGCCCGAGCGCCGCACTCATGACTACGTCCGCAACGGTCTGACCACCCTGTTCGTTCGACCGGGGCGCGTCCGGCGGCGAGTACCCGGTTGGCGCCCTTCTGACTGGCGGTGAGCTTACGGGCGCGGTGGCCTTGAAGCCGGTGACGATCACGGGGTCGCCCAGATTCGGCCCCGTCAGCGATCCCCCCTTTGGCGCGAACGGAGGCCGCGTCGACGATCGCCGAGGTCCAATCCACCTCGCCCCGGACCCCGAGTTCGTCCAGCACCGCCCGGTGCAGCCGACGCCACAGGCCGGCCTCGGTCCATACCGTGAAGCGGCGATGCGCGGTGGCGGAGGACGTGCCGAACGTCGGCGGCAGCTGCCGCCACGCACAGCCGCTGGTCAGCACGTACACCACTGCGGTGAACACGGCCCGCTCGTCACGCGGAGCGGTCCCGCCACCTTGCGGTCGAGCCGCGAACGACGGCAGTAACGGGGCGACCAGCTCCCAGAGTGCATCAGGAACCGGACGCTTCGGCAGATCAGCACTCACGGCCGGCATCATGCCGCTCGAACATCAAGATGCGTGGGACAGCCTTCTACGCCTTGCCTGATGCGGCCGATCTGGCGGCCTGCTCGATCTTCGCGCAGTAGGCGGTGCGGGCGTCCTCATCGATCTGCATCTCGTGTTCGGGGCGCATCCCGGTTCGGCCGTCGACGCCTTCGCGCAGGATGTCGGCGTGCCCGGCATGCCGGTTGGTCTCGCCGAGGACGTGGACCAGGATGGCGAACAGGTTCGTGTTGCGATAAGGCTCCGGCCACCACGGCACGTGGCCGGGGGCATCGAGGGCAAGCTCGTCGATCGCCGCGTCTGAGTGTTCCCACGTGCGCCGGTAGGACTCGATGATCTGGTCGCGCGCCTCGTCCTCAGCCGCCCACAGATCGCTGCCGTCGTGGTCCTGCCACCGAGGCAGCGGTTGCGGGGACGGCCGGTCGAAGACCTCGCCGAAGTACCTGGCCTCGACGCTGGCCACGTGTTTGACCAGGCCGAGGAGGTTGGTCCCGGTCACTGTCAAAGGTCGACGGGCGTCGTACTCGGACAGGCCGTCGAGTTTCCAGAGCAGCGCCTTGCGGTCCCGCCGCAGTCTCCCGTGCAGGCTGTTCTTCGCGAATTCATCGATCATGCGGCATGAGCCTGCCATGGGCTACTCGTGGCCTCAAGATCCCGTACGTCGACCACCGCAACGACCGGCAGAGCCGAAGCCTGGCCATGGCCACCGCCCTGAGCTACTCAAGAAACTCGCGGAACTTGCCACGTGAGACAACCTCTAAGACGGTGTCCTATGTGGTGAGGCGGACAAGTCGTTTGTAGCAGCAGAGTGTGGCGGCGAGGCCGAGGAAGGCCAGGTAGTTGCGGGGTTGGCGCTCGTAGCGGTGGTTGAGGCGGCGGTAGCCGGTCAGCCAGGACATCGTGCGCTCGATCACCCACCTGTGGCGCCCTAATCGCTCGCTGGACTCGATTCCTTTTCGGGCGATGCGAACTCCGATACGTGTGCCGCGGAGCCATTTACGCAGGTCAGGAACGTCGTATGCCTTGTCGGCGTGGAGTTTGCGGGGCTTGTAGTTCCAGCCGTTTTGAGGGTCGTGTCTCGATTGGAGGCCGGCGACCATGGGCTTCAGCCCGAGGCTGTCGTGGGTGTTGGCCGCGGAGACGCCGACGACCAGGGGCAGTCCGTTCGCATCCGACAGGACGTGCATCTTCGAACCCGGTTTCCCCCGGTCCACGGGGCTCGGACCTGTGAGTTCGCCCCCTTTTTGGCCCGGACATGCGCGGAGTCGAGGACCACACGCGACAGGTCGATCAGCCCGCACTCATCGACACGGTCGATGACGGCCTCGTGCAGCCGTCCCCACACCCCGGCCCTGGACCAGATCACGAACCGCCGATGGGCCGTCGACTTCGATATCCCGAAGCACGGCGGCAACGCCCGCCAGGCACAACCACTCACCAGCACATAAATGATCGCGGCGAACAACGTCTCATCAGGCGTGTCCTGTGTCCCGCCACCCTGCGACCGGACTTTCGACGCAGGAATCAACGGCTCAGCGATCTCCCACAAGCCGTCCGGAACAATCCAACTCCACGTACCCCGCCCCATACACAGCCCAACGAGCCATCTCCACATAGGACACGGTCTAAGCCGTGAAGCATTGGCATCGGTCAGCCCTGCGCCGCACGGGCGACGTGTTCCCAGTCGGCCCAGGTTTGCAGACGGTCGGCGTACAGGTTCTTGACGTAGTCGACGGGCTGGCTGCCGAAAAGGACCCGCAGCGGTGGCCGGTCCGCTTCGACGATCTGCAGGAGAGCCCGGCCGGCAGCGGCAGGATCGGCGGGCCGCCTGGCCTTACGCGTGCCCTTATCTCCTCGTGGAGTTGCCTGTAGGCCGGGTTGGGCGCGGCCTGTACGGCGGAGTTGCCCGCCCAGTCGGTGTCGAAGCTTCCCGGCTCCACCACAGTGACCTTGATGCCCGCCCCCTGGACCTCTTGGGCGAGGGACTCGCTCTGGGCGCGCAACTACTGTTCGGTGAGTTCTTCGATCACGCCGAACAGGCCGTAATCAGCGTTGTTGACGACCACGTCGATACGGCCGAAGTGCTTGTACGCGACTGTGACGGCGCTGGTGACAGCCCCTCTGTCGGTCACGTCAAGGGGCAGCGGCAGGACGGCGTTGCC
The DNA here is from genome assembly GCF_042790125.1 of Streptomyces scopuliridis. GTDB lineage: Bacteria > Actinomycetota > Actinomycetes > Streptomycetales > Streptomycetaceae > Streptomyces > Streptomyces scopuliridis_A. The sequence goes on along the minus strand of NZ_JBHTZS010000027.1, from coordinate 56,842 downwards.
GTACCGAGGCCACGGGACGAGCCGGTGACGAACCAGACCTTGCTCATGGAGATCTCCGTTTCAAGGTTCTCGGGCGCGAAGGCGTACGCCGCACCGGAGGTGCTTGAGGCGACGCGCCCCGTCGTCCGCTCCGTGCGGCACATGTCAGCCATGGCGGCCGATGATGGTGTCGCGGGCACGAGGCCGGCCTCGCCCGCCGCGTGGTGCCGTCGCCACTCCGCAAGGGGCGCCATGGGCCAGGCACCGTGCTCGGCGACAAGTTCAGCGATGGCGCCGTTTGGGCGTGGGAAGCGGGTACATCGGGACCACCGAGCCAGGAAGGCCAACCGGGCTCAGTTGCGCGGGAGACCGGTGGCGCGTGAGATGAAGGCGTCGAAGGCGCGGTCAGGAAGGATGCGACGGAGGGTCATCATCGGGCGTGCACCGAAGCCAGTGGCGTAACGGGTCTTGGGACGGCGAACGGTTGTGGCTTTGACGATGGCATCCGCGATGACCTGGGGGGAGGACAGACGCTTGGCGTTGGCTTCGGAGGTAAGGGAATCGGCGACCGCATCGGCCTGTTTGACGTAGGCACCGTCGCTGGAGGCCTTGCGCAGGGCGTCGGCGGCGATGGCGCCCCATTCGGTCTTGATGCCACCGGGTTCGATGACGACGACGTCGATACCGAAGGGCTTGGCCTCCATGCGCAGGCAGTCGCTGAGGGCTTCGAGGGCGAACTTGGTGCCGTGGTACCAGCCGCCGAGGGGAGTGTGGATCTTCCCGCCCATGGAGGTGACGTTGATGATGGCGCCGGAGTGCTGGGCGCGCATGTGAGGCAGGGCGAGCTGGGCCAGACGCATGGCACCGAAGACGTTGACCTCGAACTGGTAGCGGGCCTCGCTGAGGGGGACGTCCTCGACTGCGCCGTAGGAGCCGTAGCCAGCGTTGTTTACCAGGACGTCGATGCGGCCGGTGTCGGCAATAATTCGGTCGACGCCCGCGCGCATGGAATCGTCGTCGGTGACATCCATGCCCAGGGGACGGATGCCGCGGTCGGCCAGCGTACGCAGGCGGTCGGTACGACGGGCGGCGGCGTAGACGGTGTAGCCCGCCGCGTGCAGCTTCAGGGCGGCGGCTTCACCAATGCCGGAGGAGGCGCCGGTGACGAGAGCGGTCTTGGTGGTGGTCATGATAGTTCCCAAAAGGTAAAATGAATGTTGGCTCACTTTTATAATGAGCCATGGTTCATGTTATTGCAAGTTTCGACACCCGGAGAGCGAGTCCTCCTGTGCCCCAGGCCCGAGCCCTGCGAGCCGACGCGGTCCGCAACCGCAAGAAGATCCTCAATGCCGCCCGCGAACAGATCACGCTGCACGGACCCGACGTCAGCACAGACGAGATTGCTGCCGCCGCCGGCGTGGCCGTGGGCACTCTCTACCGGCACTTCCCCACCAAAACCGACCTAGTCGCCGCCGTCATCGGCGAATACACCAACCACGTCGCCGACGATGTCGAAGCCGCCCGCCAACGCGCTGCAGAAGGCTCCCGTGCCCTCGACGAGATCACCGGCTTCCTCACCCGCGTTGTCGAGGCCACCGCCACCAACCACGCGGTCAAAGCCGCGGCCCGTACCCTCGGTGCCCACCCTGCCGACACTGACGCGGAGGCCCGCGCCGGCACTGCCCTCGCCGACCTCATCCGCGTCGGCCAGAGAGACGGTGACATCCACTCCGATGTCACCGTCGACGACATCTACCTCCTCATCTCCACCGCCCCCACCGACCAGCCCTCCGCCGCCCGCACCCGCTGGCTCACGCTTGTCCTCACAGGCCTCACCACCCACAGCCGCATCACATGCGCATGAACAGCGGTGCGATCTCCGACGTGGGTGAGCCGGCGTCGTTCGTGTGCGGTGGTTCGAGATCGAGTGGCCACTGTCGCCGACCTGACACCATCCGCCGCAGTTCGACCACGTCTGCCAACGGGGGACACGGCATCACGACGTGGAGTCGGCGACAGAAATCCAGATCATGTCGCGCCGACTGCGAGCAGTCGGCCGATGCCAGCAGGACTGAAGACGCCCTGGGCGCCAAGCGCAATGCCGCCATGCAGAGCGGAGTTGGCTTGAGGCCGGGTCGCGGTGATGGTCAGTTTGCGCGTGGCCAGAGGAAGCGCCCGCTGGTACACCGCGGCACGTACGGCGGACACGAGATCGTCGCGCAGTTCGCTCAGAGGTCCGGCCAGCACCACGGTGCGAGGGTTGAACATATGGATCAGCATCGCGACCACCTCGCCGATCTCGGTGGCGGCCTGGCGGACCGCATGCAACGCGGTCGGCTCGCCCTCGGCAATCCGCCGGGCCAGCTCCCTGGCGCCGAACGTCGGGTCCTCATCGGTTGATTCGGGGATGCCCAGACCGCGCAGTACCGCGCGGTGCGAGGCCAGGGCACCGACGCAGCCCACGTTGCCGCAGACGCACAACGTGTTGCCCCCGCCGACGGCTCTGATGTGCCCGATGTCGCCGGCGGCACCGTCCGCGCCACGATAGAGGCCTCCGTCGGCTGTGACGAGTCCCGCGCCAATACCGCTGGAGATCTTGACACACAGCAGCGGGGAGTCCAGCCGTTGCTGGGCAGCCTCGCCCAAGGCCATCAAGTTGACGTCGTTGTCGACGATGACAGAGGTCTCGAAAAGCCGCCTCAGGTGCTCCGCCACCGGGTAACCGTCCCAGCCCGGCATGCCGGTGGGCTGGACAGCGCAGCCATGCTCGAAGTCGACCGGTCCGGGCAGACCCACCACGACCTGGCGCACGCGGACGGGATCGCACCCGTGGTGTTCCAGGAGCGCGCGCAGGCCCTCGGCCACCGTGTCCAGTACCGCACGCGGTCCCGCCTCGATCCGTACAGGCAGCGTTGCTGTGCCGAGGATCCGGCGGGTGAGGTCGGCGATCGCGATCTGTGAGGCGTTGGTGTCGATGTCGGCGACGACCACCGTTCCCGCCTGGGGGCTGATCGTGAGCACCCGTGGAGGGCGCCCCCGCACCGATCTCTTCGACTCACTCTCTTCCAGGATGCCTGTGTCCAGCAGGTGGTCGACCTGCTGCCCCACCGTCGATCGCGCCAGACCGCTCCGGCGGGCGATCTCCGCACGGTTGGTCGCTTCCCCGGAGACCACCAGTCCGAGAACCCGGCGCAGAGCCAGGGGCACAGCCTCGGGCCTTATCGAATCAGCACTGGTGACGTCATCTTTAAGCATTTTCGTGAACTTAATGCCTCCGATTTATAACGTCAAGCAACACATGGCTACTCCAGGTGATTCCCGCTAGGAGCTAGATCAAATGCGATAAACCGGCTTACATTATGCCGCCCTTTAGGCCTTAAAAAAAATTAACTACGCCTCTTGTGTGCGATGGACGAACTAAACGAAGGTGTGGCGCAACGCGGCGTTCATGTCGGGTTTCGGACAACGGAGGTGTGCGGTGAGAGACGTGATGCGGGCCGTGGTGGTGGGGACGGGCATGATCGGCGCCGTGCACGCGACCGCCATCCGCGCCGCCGGAGGCGAGGTGGCCGGAGTGATGGCCTCGACGCCGGCGCGAAGTGCCGAGGTCGCCAAGTCCTGGGGCGTCCCCCGCGGCTACCCGGACCTCACCTCCGCGCTGGACGACGACACGGTGCGGGTCGTCCACGTCTGCACCCCGAACGCCCTGCATGTCCGCCAGGCCGAGGCGGCTCTCGCCGCCGGCAAGCATGTCGTGTGCGAGAAACCCCTCGCCACCTCGGCCGTGGACGCACAACGCCTGACCAGGCTGGCCGAGGAGGCCGGACTGATCCTCGCCGTCCCCTTCGTCTACCGCTACCACCCCCTCGTCCGGGAGATCCGTGAACGGCGGCTGCGTGGCGAGTTCGGGGCCTGGCAGTTGCTGCACGGCAGCTACCTGCAGGACTGGATGCTGTCGGAGAACGCCATGTCCTGGCGCGTCGAGCCGGGCACCGGCGGACGCTCGCGGGCCTTCGCCGACATCGGCTCCCACTGGTGCGACCTCGTGGAATGGGTCGCCGGGGTCCGCTTCACGGAGCTGACCGCCCGGCTCGGCACCACCGTGGCCACCCGCCCGGCCGGCACCGGGACCGCTTTCGGTGCCGCGGGGGACGGTCCCCGGGTCACGGTACGCACCGAGGACGTGGCGACCCTGCTACTGCGCACCGACGAGGGAGTGCTCGGCAGCCTGACGGTCTCCCAAGTATCGGCCGGCCGCAAGAACCGGCTCTGGTTCGAACTCGACGGAGCGTCAGCCTCCGCCGTCTTCGACCAGGAGAACCCCGAAACGGTATGGCTCGGCGCACAAGACGGCGCACGCCTGCTGTTCCGCGACCCGGGCCACGGATCCGCCGAGCAGCGCCGCCTCTCCCGCCTTCCCGCCGGACACCCCCAGGGCTACACCGACTGCTTCACCTCGTTCGTCGCCGACACCTATGCGACCATCCGTGGCGCGGCCCCCGACGGCTTGCCCACCGGAACCGACGGGATCCGCTCCGCCCGGCTCGTCGAGGCGGTGCTGGAGTCAGCGGCCTCCCTCGCCTGGACCAGCGTCTCCCCCGTGCCACAAGAGGTGGCCGCATGACACCCGAAGCCTTTGGAGTCCGCCGTATGAAACTCGGCATGCTCACCGCTTGTCTGCCCCAGCTGTCACTCGCCGAGATCGCCGCATGGGCGGCCGGGGCCGGGTACGAAGCCCTCGAGGTCGCGGCCTGGCCACGCACCGGCGGCCGTGACTTCGAGGCCGCGCACCTCCCGGTGACCAGCTTCGACGCGGCCGTGGCCGACGAGACCCGGACCCTGCTGGAACGGCACGGCCTCACCGTCTCCGCCCTCGCCTACTACGAGAACAACCTCCACCCTGACGCGGGTCGGCGGGCGCAGATCCGCAGCCATCTGAAGGCGGTCGTGGACGCGGCGGCGCTGCTGGGGATCCCGTACGTCGGCACCTTCGTCGGCCGTGACTGGACCCGTCCAGTGGCGGAGAACCTCGCCGAGGCCGAGAAGATTCTTCCCGAACTCGTCGAGTACGCGGGCGAGAGGGACGTTCGGATCATCATCGAAAACTGTGTCATGGAGGGCTGGCACCCTGATGGCTACCCCGGCAACCTCGCCTACTCGCCCGAGCTGTGGGAGTGGATGTTCTCCCTGGGGTTGTATCTCAACTGGGATCCCTCGCACCTGACCTGGATCGGCATCGATCCGGTCACCACGATCGCACCGTACGCCGACCGCATCGTGCACGCTCAGGCCAAGGATGTGCAGATCCAGCCCGGCCGCATCGACCGCTACGGCGTCTTCGGGAAGGCGGTCCGGCGCCAGGACCCCTGGGACACCGGCTGGTGGCGCTACCGCTTGCCGGGCCGCGGCCAGGTCGACTGGAACGCCGTCGTCGACGCCCTCTACGAGAACGGTTTCACCGGCACCCTCTCGGTCGAGCACGAGGACCCCGTGTGGAGCGGCACCGAGGAGAAGGTCAAGACCGGTCTGGAGATCGCTCACCGGACCCTCTCGCCGCTGATCGCCGCCTGACGACAAGCCTCCCCACCACCGCACAACGCCCCTCAGGAGAGTCATGGTTCAGCGAGAAACACGGCACCGCGTCGGGATCCTCGGCGCCGGCAACATCTTCGGCCGGTACGTCGAAGGCATGAGAACCCTCCCCTGTCTCGACGTGGTCCGGGTGGCCGACGTCGACCCCGGCCGCGCCAAGCAGGCGGCACAGGAGTACGGCATCCCCGCGTGGGGCGATGGCGACGACCTCCTCGCCGACGACGGCGTCGACATCGTCGTCAACATCACCCCGCCCCGGTTCCACGCCACGACGGTGATCGCGGCACTGGACGCGGGCAAGCACGTCTACGTCGAGAAGCCGCTCGCCGCCACCGTCGAGGAGGCTCGCAAGGTCCTCGACGCCGCCGAACGTGGCACCGCGCTGCTCGGCTCCGCCCCCGACACGTTCCTCGGCAGCGCCGTGCAGACCGCTCGGCATGCGATCGACCAGGAGCTGATCGGCGAGGTCATCGGCGCCACCGCTTTCGTCCGCTCCAGCCGCGCCGAGACCTGGCACCCGGACCCACGGGCCTTTTACGGACCAGGCGGCGGCCCGGTCCTGGACATGGGCCCGTACTACCTGGCCGCGCTCATCAACTGCCTCGGCCCGGTCGCACAGATCTCCGCTGCCACCCGGGTCGGCGCGCCGACCCGCAGGGTCACCAGCCCCGAGCGGGTGGTGGAGGAGGTCGCCGTCGAGGTCCCCACCCACGCCTCCGCCACGCTGACCTTCGCCTCCGGCGCGATCGGCACCGCCCTGATGAGCTTCGACATCTGGGACACCGAGCTGCCGCGCATCGAGATCTACGGCACCGAGGGCACCCTGGCCCTGCCCAACCCCAACTTCTTTGACGGGGACGTACGCCTCAAGCGCCACCAGGACGAGGAGTGGCAGGTGCTCGCACCTGTCATCAAGCCCTTCGGCGCCGTCGGAACCCCGGAGCAGCACCGGCGTGGCCTGGGAGTCCAGGACCTGGCCGGAGCGATAGGGGGCAAGCCGCTCAGGGTGGGCGCCGGGTTCGCCTTCCACACCCTGGACGTCCTGGAGAGCGTTGAGGCCTCTCAGCGGGAGAACCGATTCATCGCCATCGGGAGCAGCTGCGAGCGCCCCGCCCCGCGCACCGCCTCCTGAACCGAGCACAGCCCACCGAAAGGACCTCACCACCGTGAAGATCAGGCAGGACCGACTCGCCATCAACCCATTGCAGTGGGTCGCGAGCGCCGACGGCTGGATCAACCCCGCACTCGCCCCGTCGCTGGACGACCAGCTCTCCGTCATCCGTGACTCGGGGATCACCGCCCTGCACAGCACCGTCCCCGGCGACCTGACCCCCCGGGCTTATGCCGAGCGGCTCGCCGAGTACGGGATCAGCCCCGCCCCCGGCTATATCCCCGTCCGGCTCAGCGACGACGAACCCGAGCGTCGGACCTTCCGCGACACAGCCGCCCGGGTCGCCGCCGAGCACGTCGCGCTCGGCGTGCCCACCGTCTTCCTGGCCATGGGTATGGCCAAGGACGCCGAACGTGTGGCCCGTCCCGCCGTCGGCCATCTCGCTGACCAGGACCGGCTGGAGAAGGTGCGCGACCTGCTCGCCGAGATCGCCGGGATCATCCGTGCCGAAGGAGTCACCCCCGCCTTCCACCCGCACGTCGGCACCTGGGCGGAGACCGAGGAGGAGACCCGGTTCGTCCTCGACACCGTGGACGCCTCCGTGCTCGCCTTCGGGCCCGATCTCGGCCACCTGGCCTGGGCAGGTGCGGATGCCACGGGACTGGTGCGCGACTACGCGGACCGGGTGGCGAGCGTCCACATCAAGGACCTGGACCTTTCCCTCGCCGCCCAGGCCCGCGCTGCGGGCTGGGACTACCGCAAGACGGTCCTGGCGGGACTGTGGTCAGAGCCCGGCCACGGCAGTGCGGACATCGACGGGTTCGTCAACGCTCTGCCGGATGACTTCGAGGGGTGGCTCATCATCGAGGTCGACCGCGGGGCGCAGCCGACCCCGGAGGAGAGCGTGCGGCTGTGCGGAGAATGGGCCGGCCGGCACGCCCAGCCGTGAGCCGGTTAACCGCGCCCGCGCCCTCGACCGGGACGCGGGGCAGACGAGCGGTGCCGGCCACCCGCGGCCGGAAGCGGGACCCACGGGGGGACGATCAGGAGCCGAAGAAGTGAAACAGATGGAGACAAGATGCGCAAAACAGTGTTGTTCGTGGGAGCCGGACTTCTGACGGTCTCCGTCACGGCCTGTGGTGGCGGCACCGGAACCGCCGCCAAGGACAAGACCCTCAACCTGGCCGAGTCGGTCGCCGCCACGCCGTGGGACCTGGCCAAGGCCAGCATCGGCCCCGAGGCCCAGTACTACCAGCCGGTGTACGACACGCTGATCCGGCTGAACACCAAGGGAGAACCGACTCCCAACCTGGCCACGTCGTGGGCGTACGACACCGCACGGACCACGCTCACGCTGAAACTGCGCAAGGGCGTGAAATTCACCGACGGCACCGCCCTCGACGCGGACGCGGTGGCCAAGAGCCTGCTGCACACCAAGGGCGGCGCCGGTACCGCCGCCGACGAGATCCAGGACATCTCCGGTGTCGAGGCCGTCGACACCGGCACCGTGGCCATCAAGCTCAGCCACCCCACTGCGGCGATCCTGTCCGCGCTCGGGCAGGTATCCGGCATGATCGCCAGCCCCAAGGCTCTCGACAACCCGAAGGTCCCGGTCGGTTCCGGCCCGTACACACTGGACACGTCCGCCACCACCGCCGGCCAGGCCTACACCTACACGCGGAACGCCGACTACTGGAACAGCAAGGCGTTCCCTTACGACACGATCGTCATCAAGTACATCCAGGACCCGACGGCCCGTACCAACGCGCTGCTCTCCGGCCAGATCGATGGCGCCACCCTCAACCTCAACCGGGTCAAGACCGTCAAGGGCCGGGGCCTGAACGTCGCCACCTACCAGCCCGGCGACATCGAGGGCCTTTACATCTGGGACCGCGGCGGCCAGAAGGTCCCCGCCCTGGGCAACCTCAAGGTCCGCCAGGCTCTCAACTACGCGTTCGACAGGAAGGCCATCATCAAGTCCGCCAAGACCGGCCTGGGTACCGCCACCACCCAGCTCTTCGCCAAGGGCGAGGAGGGCTACGACGCCGCGCTGGACGACGCCTACCCCTACGACCCGGCCAAGGCGAAGCAGCTGCTGGCAGAGGCCGGCTACCCGAACGGCTTCTCCGTCACCATCCCCGACCTGTCGTCGATCTTCCCGCAGGAGCAGGCCGCGCTGAACCAGTCCCTGAAGGACATCGGCATCAAGGTCACCGTCGATAACCTGCCCAGCGACCAGCTCTTCAGCAGTCTGATCGCAGGCAAGTACGCCATGTCCTACTTCAAGCTGGGCGCCATCACGGCCTGGGACAAGATCCAGCTCCAACTGCCGAAGAACGCGACCTGGAACCCGCTCAAGTACGACGACCCGAAGGTCGACGAGCTGATCACCCGAATCGGCACCGCGAGCGGTGACCGGCAGACCGAGCTGTTCCAGCAGCTGAACACGTACATCGTCAAGCAGGCGTACAACGCCCCCTGGAACGTCGTCGCCAACGCCTACGCCACGGCCAAGGACGTGAAGGTGACACCGCAGCCGGGCTACCAGTTCCCGCCGATCTACAACTTCGCGCCCGCCCCCCAGTAGGGCCCCGGTCCGTCATCCCTGACGCGGAAGGAGGAACCGACCGTGCTCGTCTTCTTGATCCGGCGCATAGCCGCCGGCGCCGTCCTGGTGGTGGTCGTCGCCACCGCGACATTCCTGCTGCTCAACCTCACCGGTACCGACGTCGCCCGCAACGTCCTGGGCGAGACCGCGTCACAGGCCGCGGTGACCGCCAAGACCCATGAACTCGGACTCGACCAGTCCCTGGCGGAGCGCTACGGGCACTGGGCGGAACAAGCCCTGCAGGGAAACCTGGGAAGCTCCTGGTTCACCGGCGACGCGGTCAACCAGTCCCTGGTGGACACGCTGCCCGTCACCCTGTCCGTCGTGCTCGCCGGCCTGCTGCTCGCCGCGGTCCTCAGCGTCGCGCTCGGCACGGCTGCGGCGCTGCGCGGCGGCTGGGTGGACCGGTGCGTGCAGTTCGCCGCCGTGCTGGGCACCGCGGTGCCCAGCTTCCTGATCGCCCTCATCCTCGCGGTCACCCTGGCGGTCCGGCTGGGCTGGCTGCCCGCCACCGGCTACGTCGCCCTTGGTGCCTCGGGCACGGACTGGTTGCGCTCCATCACGCTGCCCGCCGTCTCACTCGCCGTCGGTGCCACCGCGGCGACCGCGATGCAAGTGCGCGGCGCCATGGTCGACGTCCTGCGCGCGGACTTCGTACGGACCCTGCGCAGCCGGGGCCTGAGCACCCGCAGCGTCGTCCTGCGGCACGCGCTGCGCAACGCCGCACCGCCCGCCTTGACCGTGCTCGCCCTCCAGTTCATCGGGCTGATCGGTGGTGCCGTCGTCGTGGAGAAGGTCTTCGGCCTTCCCGGCATCGGCACCCTCGCGAACTCGGCCGCCACCCGGGGGGACGCACCCGTTCTCCTCGGCACCGTGGTGGTCACCGTCGTCATCGTCGTCGCCGTCAATCTGCTGCTCGACATCGCGTACGGCTGGCTCAACCCCAAGGTGCGTGTCTCATGACCTCAGCGGAGTCCGCCGTCCCGTCCCCCGCGGTGCCCCGGCGGGACGGCCTGCTACGCCGCACGCTGCGCGATCCCGTGGCCATCGTCTGTCTGGTGGTCCTCGGCGTCGTGATCGCCGCAAGCCTCGCTGCCCCCCTGCTCATCAACTACGCGCCCGACCACAGCAACCTGTCGGACACCCTCGCTCCACTGTCCACGGCCCACCCACTCGGCGGCGACGGCGTCGGCCGGGATGTCCTCGCTCGTCTTCTGTATGGCGGGCGCACCAGCATTTCCGGCGGCGCGCTCGCTGTGCTCGTCGCCTTCGCGATCGGCGCGCCCCTCGGCCTGATCGCCGGGTTCTACCGGGGCTGGTTCGACGCGGCGGCCAACTGGGCCGTCAACATCATCATGGCCGTACCCGCGATCATCGTGATGCTCGTCGTGATGGCGGCGATCTCGCAGGACCTCAACGTCGCCATGATCGTCCTCGGCGTCATCATGGCCCCGATGGTCTTCCGCCTCATCCGGGCCTCGGCCCTCGCCGTCCGCGAAGAGCTGTATGTCGATGCCGCCCGGGTCTCCGGGCTCGGTGACCCGAGGATCATGCGTCGGCATGTCCTGCCCGTGGTGATCGCGCCGTCCGTGATCCAGGCGACCCAGGTGTTCGCCGTGGCGATCGGCATCCAGGCGGGCCTGGCCTTCCTCGGCCTCGGCAAGGCCTCCCAGTCCAGCTGGGGCGCGATGCTGAACGACGCCTTCACCAATATCTACAACGCCCCCCTGCTGCTGGTGTGGCCCGGTGTCGTGATGGGCCTCACCATCCTGGCCGCCAGCCTCCTCGGCAACGCCGTACGCGACGCGTTGGGCACGGCCCCGCCCCGCGTGGTGCGGCGCCGCAGGGCCGTAAGGTCCGACAGCACCGTCGCCTCCGACCACGTACCCGACGATCGTCTGCTCACGATCTCCGGCCTACGGGTCGCCTACGGGGAGAAGAGAGTCGTCGACGGCGTCGACCTCACGCTTGCCCGGGGAGAGGTTCTCGGCCTGGTGGGCGAGTCGGGTTCCGGCAAGAGCCAGACCGCGTTCTCGGTGCTCGGACTGCTGCCGAACGAGGCCGAGGTAACAGCCGACCAGCTTGTCTTCGACGGTCGGCACCTGCTCGGGCTCGACCTCGCCGACCTCAACGCGCTGCGCGGCCGTGGCATCGGCTACATCCCCCAAGAACCTATGTCCAACCTCGATCCTTGCTTCCGTATCGGCTTCCAGTTGGTGGAGCCCATGCGCAAGCATCTGGGACTGTCCCGGGCCCAGGCCCGCGCCAGGGCGATCGAACTTCTCGCCCGGGTGGGTATCTCCGATCCGGAGCGAGTCTTCCGGTCCTACCCGCACCAGGTGTCCGGCGGCATGGCCCAGCGCGTCCTGATCGCCGGCGCGGTCTCCTGCGACCCGCAGCTGCTGATCGCCGACGAGCCCACCACCGCGCTCGACGTGACCGTGCAGGCCGAGGTACTTGATCTGATGCGCTCGCTCCGGGAGGAACGGCAGGCGGGCATGATCCTCGTCACCCACGACTTCGGTGTGGTGGCCGACATATGCGACCGGGTCGCGGTGATGCAGAGGGGCCGCATCGTCGAGACCGCTACGGTCCGCCGGATCTTCGACGAACCCGCCCACGACTACACCCGGATGCTGCTGGGTTCCACGCTCGAGGGCGGCCCCGCCCGCGGTGCCCTGCGTCTTCCCGACCAACCCCTCAAGGAGGTGACGTCATGACCCCTCCCGAAGGTGACGTCATGCCCGCTCCCCTGCTCGAACTCGACGACGTCGTCGTGGAGTACCCGGGCAAGGGACGGCGCCAGAAGCCGTTCCGCGTCCTGCACGGTGTCTCCCTGTCCATCGCCCCCGGCGAAACCCTCGGCCTGGTCGGCGAGTCCGGCTCCGGCAAGACCACACTGGGCCGGGCCGTCCTCGGCCTCGCCCCCGTGACCTCCGGCGAGATCCGCTACGCGGGACGGCCGGTCTCCGGGCTGGGCAAGCGGGAACGCAGGGCTCTCAGCAAGGACATCCAGGTCGTCTTTCAGGACCCCTTCACCTCTCTCAACCCGGCGATGACGGTCATGGACATCCTCACCGAACCGCTGCTGGTGACCGGCGTCGCCCGCGCCGACGCCGAACGCCGGGTGCAAAAACTCCTCGACCACGTGTACCTCCCCCAGGACGCCGCCCACCGGCTGCCCCGGGAGTTCTCCGGCGGCCAGCGCCAGCGCATCGCCATCGCCCGTGCCCTGTGCCGCAATCCCCGGCTGATCGTCTGCGACGAACCGGTCAGCGCGCTGGACCTCACCACCCAGGCCCGCGTCCTCGACCTCTTCATCGAGATCCAGGAGGCGACGGGCGTGGCGTATCTCTTCGTCACCCACGACCTGTCGGTGGTGCGTCACATCAGCCATCGAGTGGCCGTCCTGTACCGGGGTGACATCGTGGAGACGGGCGACGCCACACAGGTCACCGAGCGCCCGGAGCACCCCTACACCCAGCGGCTGCTGCTCGCGGCGCCCGTGCCCGATCCCGAGCGGCAGGCGCAGCGGCGGGCCGAGCGACTGCGGCTGGCCGCGTCGTGACCGCGGAGGTCGTCGCGACCCTCACCCGCTACCTCGCCCTGTGCGACGTACCCGCCGGAGCCGCCGGCCCGCCCACGGACCTCTCGGCCCTCGGGGACCTGTTCACCGAGGATGCCGTCTGGGAGGGCGGCGGCAGCGATTACGCCGCGAAGTTCGGCCGCACCGAGGGCAGGGCGGCGATCGTCACGATGCTCGCCGGGTATCTCCCGCCCAGCCCTCACTTCAGGGCCAACGTCCACCTCCTCTTCCCTGGCACGGCCCATGCCGACGCCGACGGCTCGTCAGCGCACGGCAGCTGGCTGATGCAGCAGCTCTCGCGCTACGACAGCGGGCAGACCGAGGTCATGGTGGCCCGGCTCGACGTGTCCTTCCGGCTGGCCCCGGACCGGCCCCGTATGTCCGCGTTCCGCACCGAACGACTCTTCAGCGCACCCCTGAGGGAGGGACCATGACCACGCGGACACACGCCCGTACGATGCTGCTGACCTGTTACGCCGACACGCACGACTACGGCTGGCACCACGTGGACCTGTTCACCCGCGATAGCACTGGCCGAGAGGTGAACTGGGTCCACTGGACCGTGGACGAGGACGGCCCCAGCGGCGCTGACGCGGCCACCGCCCGCGTCGAGCCCACCCTGCGACGCACCACCGACTGGCAGCACGGCGTCAGCGCCGACGGCAGCGAGTACTGGACCGCGCAGGCCGCCTGGGGCGACTGAGATGTGCCTCGTCTACATCGTGGACGACGACGAGGAGCTGAGTGAATCCCTGGCCTGGCTCCTCGGATCGGTCGGCATCCGCTCGCAGCGCTTCCACGACGCCCGTGCCTTCCTGAGCACCTACGACCGGTCCCGGCCTGCCTGCGTCGTCCTCGACGTGCGCATGCCGGAGATGAGCGGCTTCGGTGTCCAGGACCTGCTGAACGAGGCCGGGGCGCCGCTGTCCGTCGTGTTCGTCTCGGCCCACGGGGACATCCGCATGTCGGTGCGCGCGATGCGCAACGGGGCCGTCGACTTCCTGGAAAAGCCGTACGAGCCGCAGCACCTGCTCGACGTCGTGCAGGCGGCACGGCGCACGGCGTGCGATCGCTTCGCCCTTCATGCCCGCCACACCGAACTGCGCGCCAGGCTCGGCGATCTGACGGCCCGGGAACGGGAAGTGCTCGACCTGTCGGTGGAGGGGGTCGCCAACAAGCAGATTGCCGGGCGCCTGGGAATCAGTACCAAGACCGTGGACGTGCACCGGGCCCGCATCCGGGAGAAGACGGGGGCCGAGAGCATGGCGGCCCTCGTCCGCGACGTACTGCGGTTGGAGGGCGCGTGACGGACCACGCTCCGGTGCCGGAGGACTTCCGCGAGCTCATGGATGCCCTGAAGCACTGCGTCCTGGTGCATGACGCCCGCACTTTCGACATCCTCTGGGCCAACCGGGCCGCCTGCGACCTGCTCGGCTGGTCCGTCGACGAGCTGCGGCCGCTCAAGGCACCCGACATGAGCAAAAACGCCCGCCAGTACACCCGCGAACTCGGTCACCACTGGCTCGGCCGCGCCGTGGCGCACGGCACCAGCGCCACCGAGTGGTGCTACCGGTCGAGAACGGGCGAGGAGATCCTCACCGAAGCGATCGCCGTCCGCGTCGAACTCACCGGACGCACGGCGGTGATGGCCCAGTTCCGGGACATCGCCGAGGAGAAGGCGGTCCGCCGCGATCTGTTCCGCACCGAACACCGGCTGCACACGTTCCTCTCCAATCTCGCCGAGGGCATCGTCGTCCTCGACGACACCGACCGTGTCGTCTTCGCCAGCGAGTCCGCCCTGCGCCACCTCGGCAAGGGGCTGGACGGCGCGGACTTCGTCGCATACTGCTGCGGCGAGCCGGTGCCCGTACAAGAGGGCCGCTACCGGTTCGCCGCGCCGGGCGCCGAACCCCACTGGTACGCCACCACCTGCCAGCGCATCGAGATCGAGAGCGACCTGCACGGCCGCATGCTGCTCTTCCACGACGTCACCGACCGCGTCCACGCCGAAGAACGGCACCGCCGCGACACCCAGCACCTGGACCACCTCGCCCGGTACAACGCGATGGGTGACATGGCGATGGCCATCGCCCACGAGGTCAGCCAGCCCCTCGCGGCCGCCTACAACTTTGTCGAAGGCACCCGCGGCCTGCTCGGCACGGAGGACGCATCGGTGGCCTGGGGCCTGGACAACGCCGTCCGGCAGATCGAGCGGGCCCGTCGCATCCTGGGCAGCCTGCGCCACTACGTGGGTCGGCTGGAGCAGTCGGAACAGCTCACCGACCTCAACGGCATCGTCCGCGACTGCGCCTACTTCATCGAACTGCGCGCCCAGGAACACGGCGTCGCGCTCACCTTCGACCTCACCCCTGAGCCGCTCCCGGTGCGGTGCGAGAACGTGCTGATCGGACAGGTCGTCATGAACCTCGCCTTCAACGCGATCGACGAGATGGCCCACATGCCGCGCAGCGCGGGGGCGGTCGAGATCACCACCCGGCTCGACAGGAGAGGACCGGCAGCCGTACTGGATGTGCGTGACCAGGGGCACCGGCCGGCCCCCGACGACCGCGTCTTCGACGGAGTGTTCAGCTCCAAGGAGAACGGCAGCGGGATCGGCCTCGCCCTCAGCCACCGCATCATCACCCGCCACAGCGGCCGGATCGGCGTCCGTCCGAACGGGCCGCGCGGCGCCGTCTTCGGCTTCTCACTGCCGCTCAGCCGCCCGACACCACCGCCCTGATCGACCAGCCGGACGGCCACGCCCCCGTCGAGGCCGCCTCCGCGCCCACGTGTTCCGAACGGAGATGGGATGACCACCCGCTACCACAACACCGTACTCATTGACGGCACTGGAGCAGCACCTGTGCTCGACGCGGTCCTCGACGTCGACGACGGGTTGATCGCCTACGCCGGTCCGGCGGCCACCGCCCCACCGCTCGCGTCAGCTTCTCATGCGCCCGCGTCCGCCACGGGGTCGGCGACAGCCGTCGACCTGGGCGGACGTACTCTCCTGCCCGGCTTCTTCGACTGCCACGCGCACCTGTGCATGACTCCCCGGCGGGCGCTGTTCGCCGGACTCACCGCCGACCCCACGGTGGAGACCTTCGAGATCGCCGCCCGGCTGCGCGCCACCTTGCACGCCGGCGTCACTTCGCTGCGCGACCTCGGCGGCATCCCCGCGGGCTACCGGAGCGCGATCGAGGGCGGACTGATCGAGGGGCCCCGTCTGCAGGTCGCAGTCAAGGTGATCAGTCACACCGGCGGTCACGCCGACTGTTCCCTGCCCAGCGGCATCGATGCCGCCTCCCACCTCGGCGAGATCGCCGACACCCCCGACGAGGCCCGGATCGCGGCCCGCAGAATGCTGCGGGCGGGTGCGGACGTGGTCAAGGTCTGCGCCACCGGCGGCATGGGCAGCCCGCACGACGACCCCGACGACGAGGGCCTGACCGTCGAGGAACTGCGGGCCGTCGTCGACGAGGCGGCCCGGCACCGGGGAAAGCCCGTGGCGGTGCACGCGCAGGGTACCGCCGGCATCCGCAACGCCCTGCACGCCGGGGTCGCCAGCGTGGAACACGGTTACGGAATGACCGACGAATTGTGTGATCTGGCCCTGGAGAAGGGCACTTTCCTCGTCCCGACTCTCTCCACCGTATTCACGCCGCTCGATCCGGCCACGATGACCGAGTACCACTTCCAGAAGAAGAACAGATGGGCGGGAATCAGCAAGGAGAACATCGCACACGCCATCGCGAGAGGGGTTCCCATCGCGCTGGGTACGGACGCCGGCGTCGTCCCGCACGCCCGCAATCTGCTCGAACTCGGCCATCTCGTCGGTCTGGGCATGTCCCCGCTTGCCTCCATCACCGCGGGCACACTGAACGCCGCCCGCCTGCTCGGCGTCGACGACCGGCTCGGCTCCCTGGAGGCAGGCAAGACGGCCGATTTCGTGGTTGTGGACGGCGACCCGCTTCAGGACATCGGCGCGCTCGGCCGCCCCGACGCCATCGTGTTCGTCGCCCAGGGCGGAGTGGAGCGCAAGAACCTCCTGTAGGAGTACGGGCGTAGGGATTTTCCCCTACTCTCCGGGGTCAATTCCCAATGGCGGGATCCTGATAACCGCGAATACCGTGATGGTACAGGCGGTGAAAGAAACCCGGCAGGGAGGAGAATCCCGCATGGAGAATTTCGAGAACATGCTGGAGACGGTGGCCGCACGACGTTCCGAATTCGAGGAGAAGAGGCACGTACCACCCGATGTAGTAGCCGAGTTCAAGCGGGCCGGGATATACCGCGCGGGTGTTCCGCAGCGCTTCGGCGGCGACGCCCTGCCGCCCGCCGAGTTCCTCGGACTCGTCGAGCGGGTCGCGGCAGTGGACGGCTCGGCCGGCTGGGTCGCCAGCTTCGGCTCCTCCGCCGTCTACCTCGCCGCACTCCCCCTGAAAACGCAGGCCGAACTCTACGCGGACGGACCCGATGTGGCCTTCGCCGGAGGGCTGTTCCCGGTGCGGCCCGCCGAACACACGGAGAACGGCTACCGCGTCAGCGGCCGCTGGAGGTTCGCCAGCGGCTGCAAGGGCGCCGACGTTCTGGGCGTCGGCGTCAGGGCGAGCGGGGACCAGGCCGCGGGACGGCCCCTGACAGCAGTCCTGCGGCCTGCCCAGGTGGAGATCGTGGAGAACTGGGATGTCGTCGGCATGCGCGGCACCGGCAGCCACGACCTGGTGGTCGACTCCGTTGTGGTACCTGAGGAGTGGACCTTCGTCCGCGGCGGCACCCCCACCGTCGACGAACCGCTGTACCGCTACCCGGCCGTGCCGTACGCGGCGCAGGTGCTGGCCGTGGTCGGTCTCGGTGTCGCCCGCGCCGCCCTCGACCATGTCACCGCCCAGGGCGGGCGCTCCGGCTACACCGGCGCGCCCAAGCCCGCCGAACGTGCCACCTACCGCATCTCGGTGGGCCAGGCGGAGGCGCAGCTCCGCTCCGCCCGCGCCTTCTTCTACGAGGCCACCGAGGACGCCTGGACCACCGTCGAGGCCGGCGACCCCGTGAGCCCCGGGCAGGCCAGCCTGCTGCGTCTTGCCTCCGCTCACCTCGCCAAGACGTCCTTCGAAGTCGTACGGGTGGCCTACCAGCTGGGCGGCATCGGCGCCATCGGGACGGGCACCCCGCTCGAACGCCACCTGCGCGACGCCTCGGTCGTACCGCAGCACGCCTTCCTCCAGGAGGGCATGTACGACGGTGCCGGCGCGGTGCTGACCGGCGTCCAGCCCTTCCCCGGCTACCTCTGACCGAACCGACAGACGGGATCCCCCTCATGTCCGACACCGCCACCTCGCCCTTGCGCGTGCTGTTCTGCATAGGCGTCAACCAGAACTTCTTCGATCTGCCCACCGGTCAGGGCAAGACGGTCTGGGACGGCTTCACCACCATGCTGGCCCAGCTCTACGAACTGCCCGGCGTCAGCGTGCTCGGCACCATCGACGACGATCAGCACATGGTCGGTCCCTCCGATTCGTGGCCGTGGACCTGTTACGTCCTCGCCGATGTCACCGACCAGGCCACGGTCGCCGCCGTCTGCAACCTGTTTCGCACCGTTCAGGTCGGCGAACACGGACTGTGGCGCTACATGAAGATCGAGGCGCGCGTCGGCCGCCCTCTGCCTGAACCGGAGGCAACCCGATGAGCCAAGATCTCTCCTCCCTCGTCGAATCCGACCGCGTCGCGGGCACCCTCTACACCGACCCGGCTCTCTTCGAACAGGAGATGGACCGGATCTTCCACCGCACCTGGGTGTGGGTGGCCCACGAGAGCGAGATCGCCAAGGCCGGAGACTTCAAGATGGCCTGGGTGGGCCGCCGCCCGGTCATCGTCAGCCGTGACCGGCGCGGTGGGATCAACGTTCTCCTCAATCGCTGCCGCCACCGCGGCGCCAGCGTCTGCGAGACCCCGAAGGGCAACGGCAACGGCTTCACCTGCCCGTACCACGCCTGGTCTTACGCTCTCGACGGCACGCTGCGCGGCATCCCGTACCCGGAGGGCTACGAGGACGTCGTCGAGAAGAAGGATCTCCCGCTCCAGCGCCTCAAGGTCGGCACGTACGCGGGCATGATCTTCGCCAGTTTCAGCGACGGCATCGAACCGCTGGAGGACTTCCTCGGCGGAGCGCGGCTGTGGATCGACCGCTTCATGAAGCAGGGCGCGGGCTACCCGATCAAGGTGCAGGGCGAGCACAGGTTCCGGTTCCGGGGCAACTGGAAGATCCAGCTGGAGAACACCACCGACTGGTACCACTTCCCGATCGTGCACCGTTCCTGGATGTCCTCGGTCGACGCCGAGACCGCGAGCATGTTGTCGATCATGACCGATGAGACCGCGGTCACCCACGCCCTCGGCAACGGCCACAGCGTGTCCGTCTCCGTCGCCGACCATGCCGACCTCGACGTCGACGACGGTGCCGAGAAGCTCCAGGACCGCTTCAGCCACATCGTCGAGGAACTGTCCAAGGACATGCCGCCGGAGAAGGTGCGGCGCATTGTCCGCTCACTGCACGGCGCCGGGTTCAACCTGAATCTCTTCCCGAACGTCGCGATGTCGATGGCCTTCTTCCGCGTCCTGCAACCGATTTCGGTGGCCGAGACCGAGATCCGGCACGTCGCCCTCGGCCTCGACGGTGGCCCGGAGACCGTCAATCGTGAACGGCTGCGCATCCACGAGCACTTCCAGGGCCCCTTCGGTTTCGGCAGCCCTGACGACGCCGAGGCCTGGAACCGCGTCCAGCGCGGCGTGACCGGCGGTGTGGACATGCCGATCCTCGTCAACCGCGGACTCGGCCGCGAGAAGCCGAACGACCTGGGCCAGGCCACCTCCCACGCGACCGACGAGACCGGCATGCGCGAGGCGTACGCCATGTGGAAGAGGATGATGAACGATGTCAACTGACGCCCCCAGCAGGGCGGTCGCGGCGGCGGACCTTCCGCTCGACGACCCCCGTGCCCTGGCCGCGATCTCCCTCATCTGGCGCGAGGCCCACCTCCTGGATGCCCGCCGCTACCAGGAATGGGACCGGCTGTGGGCCGAGGGAGGGGAGTACGTGGTCCCGATCGACCGCGAGGCGGGCGACTTCGCCTCCCGTCTCAACCTCATGTACGACGACGACCGTATGCGCCGTATGCGCGTCGAGCGCCTCACCGGTGGATTCTCCATCTCCGCGACCGCGGCGGCCCGGACCGTCCGCTCGGTCTCCCGGTTCGTAGTGACCGGACGCGAGGAGGATACGGTCGAGATCTGCTCGGCACAGATCCTGGCCGGCCACAAGCGCGGGGAGACGTTCGTCCTCGCCGCCGACGTCACCCACCGCATCGTCTTCGAGGCCGATGGCCCGCGCATCCTCCGGAAGATCGTTCAGCTGGTCAACTCGGAGGAAGCCGTCACGGCGTCGGGGTTTCTGCTGTGAGCCGGCCCGAGGAGGACACCCGCCGCGTCGCCTTGGTGACCGGCGCGGCCCGGGGCCTCGGCGCCCACATCGCCGCACGGCTGTACGACCACGGCTATCGCGTGGCCCTCACCGACCTCGACCAACAGGCCGCGGCCGAGGCGGCGGCGCGCCTCGACCCGGAGGGACACCGCACCGTCGGACTCGCCCTGGATGTCCGTGACAAGAGCGCCTTCGACACCGTCCTCGACCGGCTGGTCCAGCGCTGGGGCGCCGTGCACGTCCTGGTCAACAACGCCGGCCGCTCCAAGGTGGAGGCGCTGATGGAGATCAGCCCGGACAGCTTCGACGCCGTGGTGTCGACCAACCTCAACGGCACGTTCTTCGGCTGCCAGGTCTTCGGCTCCTACTTCGCCGAGCGCGGCGACGGACGCATCGTCAACATCGCTTCGCTGGCCGGACAGAACGGAGGGACGGCCACCGGCGCCCACTATGCGGCGGCCAAAGGCGGAGTCGCGACCCTGACGAAGGTGTTCGCCCGGGAACTCGGCCCGCGTGGAGTAACGGTCAACGCCATCTCCCCCGGACCGCAGGACCTGCCGGTGGTTCGCGAGATGGTGGCCGCCGAGCAGCTCGCGCGGATCGAGTCCTCGATTCCCGTCCGTCGGCTCGGCCGACCCGACTTCGTGGCCGACATGGCCGTCCTGCTCGCCGCCGAGCACGCTGACGCGGTCACCGGAGCCTGCTGGGACGCCAACGGCGGCCTGTACATGCGCTGACAGCGCCGTCAGCCCCACCTGCGACCGCGAAGGCGGACGGATGTTCACTGTCACCGTCACCGAGAACGTCGAGGAAACCGACACCATCAATGTCCTGCGGCTCGTCCGCACAGACGAGGAGAGGCTCCCCGCCTACCCTGCGGGCGCGCACGTCGATGTGACCGGGCCCACCGGGGTCACCCGGCCGTACTCGCTGTGCGGACCGCCCGACGACACCGGTGCGTACACCATCGCCGTCAAACGCGAGGAGGACTCGCGCGGCGGCTCGGTGGCCCTGCACGAGAAGGCGGCACCGGGCACGGAGCTGACCGTCGGCGCGCCCCGCCAGCTGTTCGGCCTCGCCCACGACGCGGCGATGCACCACCTGGTGGCCGCCGGGATCGGCATCACCCCCCTGCTGGCGATGGCCTACGAGCTGCACGCGGCCGGGGCCGAGTTCCGGCTGTACTACGTGGCCCGCAGCCGGGCCCAGGCGGCCTTCGCCGGCCTGCTGGAGCGCTGCTCCTTCGCCGACCGGGTCCGCTTCCACTTCGGCCTGCGGCGCGAGGCCACCACCGCTGCTCTGACCACCGAACTGGCGGACGCGGGCCCGCGGACCCATGTCTATACGTGTGGCCCCCTGGGCTTCATGGACGAGATCACGGCCTTGGCTGCTCGCACGGTTGCCGAAGAGCGCATCCACCGTGAGCTGTTCCAGGCCGGTGATGTGCCGGACGCCGGTCCCGCGCGCGGTTTCGAGGTCCAGCTGGACACCGGTGAGGTGTACACGGTCCCGCCGGACCGGAGTATCGCCGAGGTGCTGGAGGCCAACGGCGTTCCGCTCGACACCTCGTGCCGCGAGGGCATCTGCGGGACCTGCGTGCTGCGCGTCCTGGACGGCGAGCCCGATCACCGGGACCACTGCCTGTCCGCGAAAGAGAAGGCGGCCGGAGACCAGATCGCCGCCTGTGTGTCACGAGCGAAGTCGCCGCGTCTGGTCGTGGAGCTGTGGTGAGCGGCCCCCGTGCCACTGACTCTCCGGACGACGTCGGCACACCGACAGTTCCGAGCATTCCGACGTACGAACACAACAGGAAGGGTGACGCCGTGCCCCCCAGCAGCACCGACTTCCGGGAGGCGATGGCTCACCTCCCGGCCGCCGTCAACATCCTGACCACCGACGGACCGAGCGGACGTTGCGGCATCACCCTCAGCGCCGTGTGCTCGGTGACCGACGACCCACCGACCGTCCTGGTGTGCGTCAACCAGGGCAGCGCGATGCACGACGTCTTCAGGGCCAACGGGCGTGTGGGCCTGAACGTCCTCGGCGGTGACCAGCAGGAACTGGCCCTGCACTTCGCCGGAGCCACCAAGGTGGCCATGGCCGAACGCTTCACCTGGGACATCTGGGACCGTACTCAGGATGTTCCCGTCCTCAAGGACGCCTTGGTCACGGCGGTCGGCACCATCAAGCACACCGTCCCCATGGGCTCGCACAGCGTGCTCTTCGTCGACATCGAACAGATACGCACCTGCTCCGGCGGCCAGAGCCTCGTCTACTTCAACAGGGAGTTCCACCGGCTCGACGCCGCCCCCCTCGTCCCGGAAGGCTCCGCGTCATGACGGCCCAACGCGCGGCTGCCGTGGCTCAGGCGCTGCGCCGGCTGGAGCTGACCGAGCCCGGTCTGCGGGCCTGGGTCCGCGTCGACGCCGATCGCGCCCGGGCGCGGGCCGAGCGGGCACCGGACGGGCCGCTGTGCGGGGTACCGTTCGGCGTCAAGGACATCATCGACGTCGCCGGCCTGCCCACGGAGTGCGGCTCGCCGCTGCGCCGTGGCCGGATCGCCGAGGCCGACGCCTGGCTGGTCCAACGGCTGCGCGCGGCCGGGGCCGTTCCTCTCGGCAAGACCGTGACCACCGAGTTCGCCTACTTCCATCCCGGCCCCACCCACAATCCGCACCAGCCGGAGCACACGCCGGGCGGTTCCTCCAGTGGCTCGGCCGCCGCCGTCGCGGCGGGGGTGGTGCCGCTCGCGCTGGGCTCGCAGACCGCGGGTTCCCTGACCCGGCCCGCGTCGTTCTGCGGTGTCGCCGGATACGTCCCCGCGACAGGCGCCTGGCCGATGGCGGGCTTCACCGGACTGAGCCCGACCCTGGATGCTCCGGGGCTACTCGCAGCCGGTACCAGCACTCTGGCCACGGCGGTCGAGGCCGTCGACAACACCCGGGCCGAACGGCCGGGGTCGATCAGAGTGCTGCTGTGGCCTGGTACCGAACTGACCGATATCGACCCCGCGATGCTCGCCGCCCTGGAGCACGCCGGCCAGGCCCTCGTGAAGGCCGGCGCGCGGACGGCGGGACCGGCCCTCCCCGTCAGTACGACGGAACTCGCGCATACACACGCGGTCGTCATGGCCTACGAAGCCGCCCGCGCACTCGACGTGGAGGCACAGCGGCCCGAATCCCTGAGCGCCCCCCTCAACGAACTTCTGGCCCGCGGACGCGACACCTCGACAGCCGACTACGAGGCCGCCCTTGCCGTCAGGGCCGTCTCCCGTGCCAAAGTCCTCGCGCTGCTGCGTGACGATGCCGACGTGATCCTCGGCCCGGCCGCCCCGGGTCCTGCACCCCGCGGGTTGGACGCCACAGGAACACCGGTCCTGAGCCGTCCCTGGCAGTTGCTCGGACTGCCCGTGGCAACCGTCCCCGGCCACCGCGACCCCAACGGCCTGCCCCTGGGCCTCCAGCTGATCGGACACCCCGACCGCGCGGGCCTCCTACTCGGCATTGCCCGGCACATGGAGGCACTCATCCACGACAGCGCCGAGAGCCACTGGTGAACCCCGCCGATCCCAAGGCGTTCCTTTGCCTCATCGCGGCGACAACTCGCCGCCGCACGAACTTCCCCAGGTGCCGGAGCACGACGACGTGTTACTCAAAGGTGTGTCATGAAGATCGCCAAAGTGGAGGCCATCCCCTTCGCCATCCCGTACGCGAAGCCGCTGAGATTCGCCAGCGGCGAGGTGCGCACGGCCGAGCACGTTCTGGTGAGGGTGCACACCGACGAGGGTGTCGTCGGCACGGCCGAAGCACCGCCGCGCCCCTTCACCTACGGCGAGACCCAGGAATCGATCATCGCGGTCATCCAGAAGGTCTTCGCACCGCAGATCCTCGGCCTGAGCCCCCTGTCGCGCGAGGTCGTGCACCAGAGGCTCGACCGCACCGTCGGCAACCCGACCGCCAAGGCGGCCATCGACATGGCTCTGTGGGACATCCTCGGCCAGTACGCCGCCATGCCGGTGTCCGGGCTGCTCGGCGGCTACAGCGACGGAATGCGCGTGAGCCACATGGTCGGCTTCGCCCCCGTCGACGAGATGGTCGCGGAGGCCGGGCGCATCCGAGGCACCTACGGCATCACCACATTCAAGGTGAAGGTGGGCCGCCGACCCTACACCGACGACGTCGTCGCGTGCCGCGCCCTGCGCGAGGCGCTCGGGCCGGACGTCAGCCTGTACATCGACGGAAACCGGGGCTGGACGCCCTCCGAGGCGGCGCGCGCCCTGCGTGAGATGGAGGACCTCGATCTGACCTTCGCCGAGGAACTCTGCCCTGCGGACGACGTGTTGGGCCGCCGCTGGCTGGTGGCGCGCAGCCCCCTTCCGTTTATCGCGGACGAGAGCGCCACGAAGCCGGCGGAAGTCACTCGTGAACTGCTCGGCGGCTCGGCCACTGCCATCAGCATCAAGACCGCGCGCACCGGGTTCACCGCTTCCCAGCGCGTGCTCCACGAGTGCGTGGGGCTCGGTGTGGAGGTGGTGATGGGCAATCAGATCGACGGACAGATCGGCACCTTGTGCACCGTCGCCTTCGGGGCCGCTCACCTCGCCAGCGCCCGTCACCCCGGAGAACTGTCGAACTTCCTCGATATGACCGACGACCTGCTCTCCGAGCCGCTGACCATCGAGGGCGGAACCCTCCGTGTCCGCGAGGGCAACGGACTCGGCATCCAGATCGACTCGGACAAACTGGCGCGCTACCGCCAGGATCGCTGACCCAGCACAAGCCGCACACCACGGAAAGGGAACGGGACACCATGACCGACATCGCCGCCGAGAGCGCCACAGCCGCTGCCTCCGGAGCCGCCGCGACCGAGCAGTTCCGCAGCAAGCAGAAATCGCGGACCACCGACGTCGACACCCAGCGCGTCCACACTCTTGTCACCGAACTGCTCAACGCCACACACGACATCGTCCGCCGCCACAAGGTCACCTACGCCGAGTACGACGCCTTGAAGTCCTGGCTGATCCAGGTCGGCGAGGACGGCGAGTGGCCACTCTTCCTGGACGTCTGGGTCGAGCACGTCGTGGAAGAAGTCGCCGGCGAGACCCGCGAGGGCAGCAAGGGCACCATCGAAGGCCCGTACTACGTTCCCGACGCGCCGGCCCTGCCCGCCGAGGCGACCCTGCCCATGAGCGAGGAAGAGGCGGGCACCCCGCTGCTCTTCCAGGGCCAGGTGGCCGACGTGGACGGAAGCCCACTGCCGGCCGCCAAGGTGGAGATCTGGCAGGCCGACGACGCGGGCTACTACTCCCAGTTCGCGCCGGGGCTGCCCGAGTGGAACCTGCGGGGCACCGTGTTCGCCAACGAGACGGGGCACTTCAAGATCCATACGATTCAGCCCGCGCCGTACCGGATCCCCACCGACGGCGCCTGCGGCGAGCTGATCGAGGCGGCCGGCTGGCATCCCTGGCGCCCCGCCCACCTGCACCTCAAGGTCTCCGCACCCGGGCATCAGCTCATCACGACCCAGCTGTACTTCCAGGGCGGCCAGTACGTCGACAACGACATCGCCTCGGCGGTGAAGCCCGAGCTGATCCTGCACCCGACCCCGACCGGGAACGGTAACGACCAAGAAGTCCGTTACGACTTCGTCCTCGACAAGGCCTGATGCGTCATGCTTTTCGCCATACGGATGGACGTGACGATGCCCCGCGACCTCGCCACCGAGGTCCGCGGGGACCTGGTGGCGCGAGAGAAGGCATACTGCCAGGAGCTACAGAAGTCAGGACAGTGGGTGCACATCTGGCGGTGCGTCGGCGAGTACGCCAACATCAGCGTCTTCGACGTCGCCGACAACGAGGCACTGCACCGCATCCTCTGGAACCTCCCCCTCTTCCCCTTCATGAAGATCGAAGTCGTACCGCTGGCACAACACCCATCCGATCTCGCGGCCGCCGGTGAGGGCGCAGCATGAGGAGCAAGGTAGTGACCACCGCGGCGGAGGCGGTGGCCGATGTGCCGGACGGCGCTTCCCTGGCGGTGGGCGGTTTCGGGCTGAGCGGTGTACCGAACGCGCTCGTCCAGGCCCTGTACAGACAGGGTGCGAGCAGGCTGTCGGTGGTCTCCAACAACTGTGGGGCGATGGAGTCCGGCCTCGCGGTACTGCTCGCGTCCGGGCGGATCGCCCGCGTGACCGGCTCCTACATCGGCGCGAACAAGGAGTTCGCCCGGCAGTACCTCGCCGGTGAACTTGAGGTCGAGCTGATCCCCCAGGGCACGCTGGCCGAGCGGCTGCGCGCCGGCGGCGCCGGCATCCCCGCCTTCTACACTCCGGCCGGAGTCGGCACGCAGATCGCCGAGGGCGGACTGCCCTGGCGCTACGACGGCCGGGGCGGCGTCGCACTCGGCTCGCCGCCGAAGGAGGTGAGGGAGTTCGACGGCGTGCGGTACGTCCTGGAGCACGGCATCCGTACCGACTTCGCGCTGGTACGCGCGGCGAAGGGAGACCGGCACGGAAACCTGGTGTTCAACAAGTCCGCCCGGAACTTCAATCCCCTCGCCGCGATGGCCGGCCGGGTGACGGTCGCCGAGGTGGAGCAACTCGTCGAGCCCGGCGAGATCGACCCGGACGCGGTCCATCTGCCAGGCATCTTCGTGCAGCGGGTGGTCGCCCTGACACCCGAGCAGGCCG
Organism: Streptomyces scopuliridis; assembly: GCF_042790125.1. GTDB lineage: Bacteria > Actinomycetota > Actinomycetes > Streptomycetales > Streptomycetaceae > Streptomyces > Streptomyces scopuliridis_A. The sequence continues at coordinate 29,802 of NZ_JBHTZS010000027.1, read as the reverse complement.
CGGACAAGAAGATCGAACGACGGACGGTGAGTAGTTGATGGCCTGGACACGCGAGGAGATGGCCGCACGGGCCGCGCGCGAGTTGCGGGACGGGCAGTACGTGAATCTCGGCATCGGACTGCCAACGCTGATCCCGAACCATCTGCCGCCGGGCGTTGAGGTGATCCTGGAATCCGAGAACGGCATTCTGGGCACCGGCCCCTACCCCCGCGAGGACGCCCTGGACCCGGATCTGATCAACGCGGGCAAGGAGACCGTCACCGTACTGCCGGGGGCCTCCTTCTTCGACTCGGCGCTGTCCTTCTCGATGATCCGAGGCGGACACATCGACGTCGCCGTGCTCGGCGCGATGCAGGTGTCCGCGACCGGCGACCTGGCCAACTGGGCCGTCCCCGGCAAGCTGGTCACCGGAATCGGCGGAGCGATGGACCTGGTACATGGTGCGCGCACGGTTATCGTGATCATGACACACACCGCGAAGGACGGCGCACCGAAGATCCTCGAACGGTGCACCCTGCCGCTGACGGGAAGGGCCTGTGTGAGCCGGATCGTCACCGACCTCGGCGTGCTCGACGTGACGGACCAGGGGCTCGTCCTCGTGGAGACGGCACCAGGGATCAGCACCGACACCGTAGTGGCCAGGACGCGCGCGGCGGTACGGGTAGCGGAGGGGAGCCAGGCGTGAGAGACGTCTACGTCGTCGACGCGGTGCGTACACCGATCGGCCGGTACAACGGTGCGCTGGCGGGCATGCGCCCGGACGACCTGGCCGCGCACACCATCCGCGATCTGCTGGCCCGGACACCGGCACTGGACCCCTCCCAAATTGCGGATGTCTACTTCGGGAACGCCAACGGCGCGGGCGAGGAGAACCGCAACGTCGGCCGCATGGCCGCCCTTCTCGCGGGCATTCCCGTCTCTGTACCCGGGGTGACTGTCAACCGTCTGTGTGCCTCCGGCCTGGAAGCCGTTATCCAGGCCGCCCGTGCCATCGCCGCCGGTGATGCCTCGATCGCAGTCGCCGGCGGCGTGGAATCCATGACCCGCGCGCCCTATGTGCTGCCGAAGAACGGCAAGCCGTTCCCTGCCGGGCACGCCGAGCTGTACTCGACCACACTGGGCTGGCGCTTGGTCAACCCTGCCATGAACCCCGAGTGGACCATCCCGCTGGGCGAGTCGGCCGAGCTGGTCGCCGAGAAGCACAAGATCAGCCGCGAGCAGCAGGACGAGTTCGCCCTGCACAGCCACCGCAAAGCGGTCGCCGCGCAGGAACAGGGGCTGTTCCGGTCCGAGTTGACACCCGTGCTGATACCGCGGCGAAACGGCACCCCCGCGGTCTTCTGCGCCGACGAGTCAGTGCGCGCCGATACCTCGCTCAAGGCGATGGCACAGCTCAAGCCCTCGTTCCGTCCCGAGAACGGCACCGTGACCGCGGGCAATGCCTCTCCTCTCAACGATGGCGCCGCCGCGCTGCTCCTCACCGACGAAGAAGGCCTGCGGGCCACGGGCCGTGAGCCGTTGGCACGGGTGAGCGCGACCGGTGTCTCCGCCCTCGACCCGCGCTACTTCGGACTGGCCCCGGTCACAGCCGTCAACCGGGCACTGGCCAAAGCCGGCAAGGACTTCGCGGATCTGTCGGTTCTGGAGCTCAACGAGGCATTCGCCGCACAGGTACTCGGCTGTCTCGCCGAGTGGCCCCCGTTCGACCCGACCGTCCTCAACCCGCAGGGCGGAGCCATCGCATTGGGGCATCCGCTCGGAGCGTCCGGGGCGCGCCTCGTCGGCACGGTCGCCCACCAACTCGCCCGGCGGGGCGGCGGCGTCGGTGTCGCCACGCTGTGCATCGGCGTGGGGCAGGGTCTCGCCCTCGTTCTCGAAAGCTGAACGCAATGGCATCAGAAATACGCCGATCCGCCGACCGGCCTCGACTGCACTACGACATCTCCGGCCCGCCCGACGGGCCCCTGCTGGTTCTCGGCCCGTCCCTGGGCACCACTCGGGCCCTGTGGGACCCGCACATCGCCTGCCTCAACGAAACGTTCCGAGTGCTCCGCTACGATCTGCCGGGCCATGGCGCCTCACCGACGGAGGCTCTCGGAGACCCGTTGCCCGGGCGCACGACGGTGGCGGACCTCGCCGACCTCGTACTTACCGTGGTGGACGCACAAGGTCGGAAGACCTTCAGCTACGCGGGCGTCTCCCTGGGAGGAGCCATCGGCACGCAACTCGCTGTCGGACACCCGGACCGGGTCAGCGCTCTCGCCCTGATCTGCACGTCGGCCCAGTTCGGCGCCCGGGTAGGATGGCTGGAGCGGGCCGCCCTGGTCCGCAGCGCGGGCATGGCCCCAGTGGTGGCAAGCAGCTCCGCCCGATGGTTCGGCGATCAGAAGACGGCACAGTCGGGGCTCGGCCGGTCTCTGGTCCGATCACTCGCGGCCGTGGACCCTGCCGGCTATGCGGCTTGCTGCGACGCCCTTGCAGAACTCGACCTGCGAGCGGATCTGCCAAGCGTCCGGGCGCCCACATGGGTAGTCGGCGGGACGAAAGATGTGGCTACCCCGTTGGCACATGCCCGCGAACTCGTCACGGGCCTCCCGCAGGCCACACTGCGCATCGCCGACTGCGCTCACTTGGCCCTTGAGGACCCCGGAGCCATCCGCTTCGTGCTGCACACGGTTCACCGCATGGTCTCGACGAACGGATCACCTAGCACGTGAAGTTCGACCACTCCACACTCAACAGGTGACTCCTTCGGGGGGGTGCCCCTATGGGTTTCGTCAAGCTGATGGGGCGGGTTGGGGCTGGTAGGAGGTGCCGTCGCGGAGCATGGCGAAGAGGACGTCTGCTCGGCGGCGGGCGAGGCTGAGGATGGCCTGGGTGTGGTGCTCGCCTTGCTTGATGTGAGGTCGGTTCGGGGCGCCCTGCCGGCATTGCTGCTGATGGGTTTCCCCGAACCGCCTCCCGAACCCGGCGTGCCCGTTTCCGAGCACCGGGCTCTCCACAAGTCCCCTTTGACAGCCTCGGGTTCCTTATCCCTTGGTGGGCCAGGGCGAAGGAATCACCGCTCCCCGGTATCGGTAGCGCGTCGTGCGTACCTTGGCCGGGCCGAACAGGGTGATGTCCTCCGTGGTTGGCCACCATCCGCCGTTGCAGTAGCGTCGGCGGAGATCCTTCCAGGTGATCCGGCGGTGGATCCGGCGGTGCTTGCGCCTGATCCAGCGAATGGCCTGACCCCAGACGAGCTGGCGCAGGAACTGGAACGTGGCGCTTGAAACGCCGGGCCGGAAGTAGGCGCACCAGCCTCGCAGCATCGAGTTGAGCTGACGCAGCAGGACCGGTAGCGGCTGGTTGACGTCTGTCCGGCAGATGGTCTTGATCTTCCTGGCGACGGTCCTCACGGACTTCTTCGCCGGGTAGGTGTAGACGTAGTGCCGATCGGTGCCTCGCTTGCGGTGACGCTGGATGCGCCATCCGAGGAAGTCGAGGCCCTCGTCGATATGGGTGATCCTCGTCTTCTCCATCGACAGGCGCATGCCCATCGGTGCGAGGACCGCTGCCACCTCCTCGCGAAGCACGTCACAGTGCTCGCGAGTCCAGGCTACGAGCACGAGGAAGTCGTCCGCGTAGCGGACCAACCGGAGGTTGGGTTCGCCACGGCGGAGCCGCGTCCTGCGTCGGTCCGGGGAGGTGCCCGGTCCGCCCGGCCGTTTGGCGACGTACTCGTCCAACACGGTCAGGGCGATATTGGCCAGCAGCGGGGAGAGGATGCCCCCCTTGCGGGGTGCCGGTGCTGGAGTCCTTGAGCAGGCCGCCTTCGGTGAGGATGCCCGCTTTGAGGAATGCCTTCACCAGGACCAGGACGCGTTTGTCCCCGACGCGTCGACGCACTCGGTCCATCAGGGCCGCATGGTCGATCGTGTCGAAGCACGCCTCGATGTCGCCCTCGACCACCCACTCGTAGGAGTAGCGGGCAAGGAAGCGCGACTCGGCGATGGCGTCATGAGCCCGGCGCTTCGGACGGAACCCGTAGGAACACGGGAGGAACCGCCTCGGACAAGGATCGAGGAACTGCTGACCAGCCACCCTCTTGGCCGGGCGTGCGATGGTTGCCGGAGGCGAGGGTGATGTCGTGGCGGGCGAGGACGATCTTGCGCGGGTCGCCGTGCAGGAGCCGGTGCGTGATGTGCCCGCCGAGCGGATAGGCGAGATCCAGGCCGCCACGCGGATTCCAGTCGCTCAGACGCCCGCTCGCCGAGATACGGTCCAGGAGCACGCCGCCCACCACCGGCTGGCGGTTGCGTTCAGCCTGGGCGACGACTTCGCGTAGCGGGGCGGGGTACTGCTGGAACTCGTCCGCGTCGGCGAACAGGTGCCATCCTTGGCCCGCCTGGTGGCGCAGCGCGTCACGGATCCGCGTGTCGGTGTGCTCGTGCCACGGTCCGCTGCTGGTCCCGGCGGGAATGATGCCCGCCTGGCGGCACACGGCCTGCAGTTCGTGCCGCAATGCGTTGGGGACGTGCTCGGGGAAGTGGAAGGCGAGCAGGAAGCGTTCGACGCCCAGCCACCGGTAGTGCCGGATCCAGGCCGTGAGCAGCGGTGGTTCGACGGGCCCGACCACGGCGATCAGGGTAGGCGTCAGCATCCTGATCCTGCCTCCTTCGAGTGCAGGCCGAGGGCGGTCCGGGTCAGGAACCCGGCCTGTTCGGCAGCAGTCCACATGTCCAGCACCTTCGGGGCGCCGGGGCCCGGCAGGTCGAAGGGCCGGCGCACCAGGTCCTCCAGAGCCGAGGCGAGAGAGGCCGGGTCTCCGGTGGTGAAGATGCGAGCCCAGGGCTGGTCCCGCAGCCGTGCGGTGAGGTCCGGGTCGTGGTCGGAGACGATCAGCGGCACCCTGTAGCGGGCCGCGTCCATCACGAGCCCGGACTCCTTCCCCACGCCCGGATGCCGGGCCACCAGGGCCGCGTCGGCGGCGGCGTACACCAGGCGCAGTATCGGCTCGGAGAGCGTCCCGGGCTCGACGTGGAGCCGCATGTTTGGCAGGGCCCGCCAGCGGGCGAGGACGCTGTCGTCCAGCGGATGGCCGGTGACGATCAGATGGAGCGGCTCCCGAAGGCGGGCCAACGCCTGGTCGATCACGTCGATGTCCTTATGCGGCCACCAGCCGCCGACCAGACACACCGCCGCCTCCGCCGAGGGAATGCCGAAGGCGGCACGTCCACCCTCCCGTTCCCCCTCGGTCAGACGACGGCCGTCGTCGACCGCGAACGCCCGCACCCGCGCAGCCACGCGAGGAAAATCCCGCGCTACCTGGTCGCGGACCGCGACCCTCCTGCACGTCCTGGCTGAACCTGGTCGAGCGATGGTTCGCGGAGCTGACGAAACAAGCAGATACGGCGAGGCGTCCACGAGTCGGTCCAGGCGCTGGAGAAGGACATCCGCACCTGGACCGACTCGTGGAACGAAGACCCCAGGCCGTTCGTCTGGACGAAGACCGCGGATCAGATCCTCGAATCACTGGCCACATGCGGCCGGCGAATGACCGATTCGGCACACTGGATGCCTGTCCATTTATCGTGGATCCTGGCTACAGCGCGGTCACGGGAGTGTCCAGATTGGTTGTCACGAACGGTCAGGTGCATCCCCATCCTGATGCCCGTGAGCGCTGGAGAGGGAGCCCATATGGGCCGTCAAGAGCGCCCACTGGATCCGAGCGCTGGTCCGGTGCAGCGTTTCGCGTTCGAGTTGCGGAAGCTTCGGCAGGAGGCGGGTGGTGTCACCTACCGGGTGATGTCGCGGCGTACGCCTTACACGGTCCCTACGCTGTCGAGGGCTGCATCGGGCGAGCAACTGCCGACATTGCAAGTGGTCCTGGCGTACGTTGAGGCGTGTGGTGGGGACCGCGAGGAGTGGGAGCGGCGCTGGCACCTGGCGGCTGAGGATGCGGCTCTCGGGGCGGCTGATGACGACGCCGCGCCGCCGTATCAGGGGTTGGCCCGGTTCGAGTCGGGCGACCGGGATCGGTTCTTCGGTCGAGACCAGCTTCTCGGTGACTTGGCGGAACTGGTGCGCGGGCGGCGGTTCGTCGCCGTGGCCGGCTCCTCGGGCAGCGGTAAGTCCTCTCTGCTGCGTGCCGGGTTGATCCCGTTGCTTCAGCACACCGAAGAACCGCGTGAGCGTCCCGGGGCCATCGTGATCTTTACGCCCGGCGAGCATCCGGTGCGTACTCACGCAGACCTGCTCGTGCCAAAGGACACTGCCGGCGATACGGTCATCGTCGTCGACCAGTTCGAAGAGGTGTTCACTCTCTGCCATGACGCCAGTGAGCGTGGAGAGTTCATCGACCTGCTGCTTACTGCCCGTCGGCCGGACAGTCGATTACGCGTCATTATCGCCATACGCGGGGACTTCTACGGGCGTTGCGCCGAGTACGGGGAACTCGCCGTAGCCTTACGTGACGCGAGTCTGCTGCTCGGTCCTATGAGTCCGGCTGAGCTTCGCGAGGCGATTGTGAAACCGGCGGCGGCCTCGGGCCTGATTGTCGAGCGCGCCCTGACCGCGAGGATCATCGACGAGGTCGAGGCCGAGCCGGGTGGGTTGCCGCTCATGTCGCACGTACTCCTGGAGACCTGGCGTCGCCGCCGCGGCCGTGCGTTGACCGAGGCCGGCTATGAAGCCGCAGGCGGTCTTCGCGGCGCCATCGCGAAGACCGCTGAAGACCTCTGCACCCGCCTGACGCCTGATCAGGTCAGCGTCGCCCGGCGCATTCTGCTGCGTCTGATCATCCCGGGTGAGAGTGCGCAGGATACCCGCCGTCCTGCTGCCCGCAGCGAGCTCGACACCGGCCGGCCCGATGACACCGCCCTGGTCCTGGAGCGTCTCGCCCGTTCCCGGCTCGTCATCCTCGACGACGACACCGTAGACCTTGCCCACGAGGCCTTGATCACCGCTTGGCCCCGGCTGGTCGCGTGGATCGAGGAGGATCGCGAAGGTCTGCTTCTGCAGCGACGGCTCACTGAGGCGGCCGGCGTGTGGGAGGAACTGGACCGGGACTCAGGTGCGCTGTACCGGGGCGTGCGGCTGGCTGTCGCCTGCGACTGGGCGGCCCGGGAAGGAAACCGGGACAGCCTCAACTCACCGGAGCGTGCTTTTCTCGATGCCAGCGTCGGCCTGCGTGAGCAGGAGCGCGCTGTGACCGCACGGCGCAACCGCCAACTGCGCTACCTCGCCGCCGGCCTCGCGATGATGTTGCTGGTGGTCACGGGTATCAGCGTGGTCGCCGTTCAGCAGCGTCAGGACGCCGTGCAGGCCCACCAGGTCGCGCTCTCCCGCCAACTGGCAGCACAGGCGCTGGGACTGGCCGAGTCACGACCAGGCACAGCGATGTTACTCAGTGTCGAGGCATACCGCATCGCGCCGACACCCGAGGCACGCGGCGCGCTGCTGACGATGTCCGCCCACGAGTACTACCGAACCGAACTCGCCGGCCACACCGACGCCGTCTCCGAGGTCGCCTTCAGCCCTGATGGTCTCCTTGCCACCGTCAGCCGGGACCAGACCTTGAGGCTGTGGGACACACAACGTCGTCGTCAGCTGGCCACGCTCAGCGGCCATGCCACCTGGCTCCGAGCGGTGACATTCAGTCCCGACGGCCGCCTGCTGGCCACCGGAGGAGATGATAAGAACGTGGTGCTGTGGGACGTCCCGGCACGCAAGAAAGTGGCGACCCTGACTGGGCACACCCAACAGGTCGAGGACATCGCGTTCGCGCCCGACGGCCGCACCGTGGCGAGCGCCGGCAGTGACAGCACTGTGAAGCTGTGGGACACCGAACGCCGATCCGGGCGGTTGACTCTCTCCGGCCATACCGGCCTTGTGAACGCGGTGGCGTTCAGCCCGGACGGCCGCACGCTGGCCAGCGCCGGCGCCGACCGGAGCATCGGACTGTGGGATGCGGCGACCGGTGCTCGGCTGGCCACGCTCACCGGCCATACTCAATCCGTCGACGCCATCGCCTTCAGTCCCGACGGCCGTACGCTGGCCAGCGCCAGTCAGGACCAGACCGCGATACTCTGGGATGCCAGACGCCACACCCGCAAGGCCACCCTCACCGGGCACAGCGGACAAGTCCGAGCAATCACCTACAGCCCGGACGGTCGCACCGTGGCGACCACTGGGCACGACAACACCGTCATGCTGTGGGATGCCGACCGCCATATCCGCAGGGCGACCCTCACCGGACACACCAGCAATCTCTATACGCTCGCGTTCGATCCGCGCGGTCACCTTCTCGCCTCGGCCGGGGAGGACGGAACGGTCGTCCTATGGGATCCCACGCGGATCCCGCTCGCTGGACACGCAGACCGCGTGAACAATGTCGCGTTCAGCCCGGACGGGCGCACCCTTGCCACCGCCGGTGATGACGGAACCGCCGTGCTCTGGGACGTCGAAGGCCGCACTCGTAAGACCACGCTGGCAGGCGATACCGGGCCGGTCAATGCCGTCGCGTTCAGTCCCGACGGTCATACCCTGGCCGCGGCTACCGGCACCGCCCAGCAGCCTGTCCGTGCCCACGACTACGCGCTCGCACTCTGGAATCCGGCGACCGGCTCCTCCCTCGCCGAACTCACCGGGCATACCGACCGAGTGATGGCCGTCGCGTTCAGTCCCGACGGCCGCACTCTGGCCACCGCCAGCTCGGACAGAACGATCAAGCTGTGGAATGCCGTCAAGGACACCCAACAGGCCACCATCGACACCCAGGCAGCATCCAACGCCGTCGCATTCAGTCCCGACGGCCGCACCCTGGCCACCGCCCGCCGCGACGGGAGCGCCATCCTGTGGGATGTGTCCAAGCGCAGCCGCCGAGCCGCCCTCGTCGGCCACACCAGATCCATCAGAGCGGTCGCGTTCAGTCCCGACGGCCGCACCCTGGCCACCGCCAGCATCGACCAGACAGTCTCACTGTGGGATGTCGCCCACGGCACGCGCCTGGCGACTCTTGGGGGCCACACCGGGCCCGCGCTCGCCGTGGCGTTCAGCCCGGACGGCCGCACCCTGGCCACCGCCAGCGCAGATACAACGGTAGTGCTCTGGGATCTGGCCCGACGTAGCCAACTTGCAACACTCGCCGGCCACACCCGGCAGGTCCGTTCCGTGGAGTTCAGCCCCGACGGCCGCACTCTGGCCACCGGCAGTGACGATCACACCGCCATGCTGTGGAACACCGAACCGCAGCACACCGAAGCGCAACTCTGCGCCTCGGTGGCCCGCGACCTCACACGCAAGGAATGGCGGGAGTTCCTCCCCGGAATTCCCTACCGCAAGACCTGCACCGGAAGCCGAGCCCGGTCGGTGCCGCCCTCGTCGGCAGGATGAGTTTCGCCGAGGGAAGTCCGTCGGCCCCGTCATGAGCGGAGCCGACGGACGAACGGCCGGTGCGGCAGGTCCCGTGAAGGCTCCGAGCCCGCCATTCAGTGCCTGGTCAGCAGAGGGTGTCGTAGACCTTTACGGTCATATGGTCTTTCACCCTGTGCCAACCGTGTCCGAAGGTCTTGTAGTACGTCCGGGGTACAAACGAGTACCTGATCTTCGTCTTCACCCTGCATCCGCGCCCGACCCACAGCCCGTCGACATCCTTGACGCCGACATTGCGGCCGTCCTGTCCAGGTTTGAGTACGCGCCAGGTCCACGACTGGTTCTTGTAGTACCAGTTGCTGGTGATCAGGAGGTCAATCCGGTTGTCGGCATTGTGGACCCTGCCGCACACCTTGCCGAATGTGCACTGGCCGGCGGCGCGAGACGCCCCCATCGGCTGCTCCAGTGCGACGGATACGGGCAAAGATGCCGGGACGGCAGCGGCAGACGCGGTCGCCGTATTCGGTGCAGACAGGGCAATCGCGGCCCCCGCTGCAAACACGGCAACGGGTGAGCGCCTCATTCGCATAGATCGTTCCTTAGCTTCTTGAGCCGGTGAGGCTCATCCCTGTTCTCCGGTTGAGCAGAAACCTGCCGAAGCGTGATCCGAATACCGTTCAGGTATCGCCTAAGCCGTAACGCATGCGCTCCGTCACGGTGACGACGGAAGGCAGGCCCTGCACCACTGAGTCTTAGAGGTGCCCGCATTGTTGCGCAGCCCGGATTCGCGGTACGCAACAATGACCCATTGCCGTCCGGGCTCATGAGTGGGCCTCATGCACGTGGCATGAACGACCCGTTCCGCGAAGGAACGAGACCGGAGTTCAGTCCATCGCCCCGAGAGCAGCGCAAAGAAATGTTTCGCTGCGCAAACGGGGGCTGCGCAACAACTCGCGGCAGCCAAGACTCGATTCTCGAAGGTGCTCCTTGCCACGCCGGACTCGTGGCACTCGCCCTGCGGGGGAGGGCTAGTCGGCCGGCAAAGCAAGCGGGCTCATCGGGAAGCCGCATGCGGCTTCCACAACGACGAAGGGCCAAACATGTACATGAACAATCTGCGCCGTGCGGCTATGGCGGCCTGCGCGGCGGGCGCAATATCGCTGATCGTCGTATCACCGGCATCCGCGACGGGGAAGGCCCAGGTGTACACCAACCAGTCCGAAGCGGGCCGGGTCACCTACTGGACCAGTACCGACGACTTCCGCGTCTCGGACACCAAGTGCGACAGCCGTTCCGTATACGCGCAGTACCAAAGGGCCGGAGCGAAGGTGCAAACCCTGCGTCACAGCGGCGGCTGCCGTACCTACAAGGACTTCAACCGCAGCTTCACCAAGGGACAGACCATCAAGTACCGGGCATGTGTCGATATTCCCGCCCGAGACGACATCTGCGGCAGGTGGAAGTGGGACACCACCGGGTGACACGCGCGCCCCGCACCCACGCGTCCGGTGATCGGTACGTGAGCCACTGACATTTCCCCTCGGGCGGTTTTGGTCTCGTCCCCCATATTAATTCCCCCCGGGGGGGGGGCGCGCCCCCCCCCGGGCCCCCCCCCCCCCCGAGGCCCATCTTCGTCGCAGGCATCCCGCTGCCGGGCACCACCCCGCGTGAAGTGATACGTGTCTGCGACACGTATCACTTCACCATCCCACATCTCAGCCCCCGGCCCGACTCACTGTTCGGCCGCCGGTACCCAACAGGCAGACACCAGCAGAGCGTTGCGGCACGACGGCAACAGCAATTACGAAAGGGCGCGAGCGTGCGGCTGACCATCAACACCGAAACAGACACCTACGAGCAGGCCATCGCCGCCGTGCAGGCAGCCTACGGTCTGCGCCCCGTCGTCCCGGGAGCTGGAGGCAGGCCCAGGAGGGGAAGTCGCCCCACCCCGCACTCGCCCCTGCCGTTACCTGGCCACTTTCGCCCAGCAGGTCCCACGGGGAAGACAGCGCTCACGCCCCATCCGTCCGCAGCCCGCGCCAACGAGCCGTTCCAGGGGCGGGAGCAGCCGACCAGCGTGACAGTGGCGTGTGGCTGGAACCGGTGGTCGTCGTGCAGAGGCGTTCTTGCGCGTCAGCCGGGCGCGTCCGAGCCTGTTGGGTGGGATGTTCGTTGGGTGCCGGAGGGGTGAGTGGGTATGTCGCGAAGTAGGAAGATCACGGTGATGGTGGTCGCGGTCGTGCTGATGGCGTCGACGCCGTTCTTCTGGCTGATGGACAACCCGGATACCGGCCAGATGGTTGGTGCCTCGGTCCAGGGCGCCGTTGGTATCGGCGCTCTGGTTGTGGCGTTGATGCGGTCCTCCGCCGATCCGGAGCCCCCGCAGCTCGGGTTTGTGGTGCTCGACACCGGGAGGGCCACGGTGACCGATGGAGGCCAGGCAGCCACCGGTGTGCGAGGAACGCCGGAGGCTGGGAACGTGCCCTTTCGGGTGGAGCGAACCGGTGACGCCACTGCGGACGGGCCCGGCAGCAGCGCGAGTACAGGTGTCGACCTCAGCTGACCGGGCCGCGGTCAGGGCCACAGCAGCCCGGAGAGGTGTGTCCGATGGTGAGATGGCCCGGTCGCCGCCACCACCCCTTCGGTCAATCCGGCGCCGGACCTGGGCCCGCAGGCCCGGTACATGTGAGCGGCACCGGGGATGCCCATGCCAGCAACAACAGCTTCGCCGGCACCGGACCTGTGTGGATCAGGAAATTCATCCTGGTGCAACAGGCCGCCGCTCCGCGCCCCCCGCTGGACGTTGCTGCCGATGCACTGGCCACGGCCGTGCGCAAGAAATGGAACGAGGAGGCCAAGCTGCGGCGGCTCCTGGAGCCTGCGCACCTTCCGGTGCGATGGCAGGCGACCCGGCGCAAGGTGGCAGGCCGGATCGACGGGGCGATCGCCGGGGAAGGCCGCGCCCGTTTCGCCCCGCTGCCGGGGTTGACCGCGGTCACCCGCGACGTTCTGCGCCAGGGCGGTGCGCTGCCCGAACTGCACGCGGTGTACGGGGGGTTGGCCTCGGGCCGTCTGTTGCTGGTGGGCGAGCCGGCGGTGGGCAAGACGTCCGCCGCGGTGCTGCTGCTTCTGGCGGCGCTCGACTACCGCGCGGACGCGGAGCCGGACAAGCAGGCCCGTATCCCCGTACCGGTGATGCTCACGCCGTTCGGGTGGGACCCCGCCAAGGAGAGTGCGACCGACTGGGCGGCCGGCTCTCCCGCGAGTACACCCTCTTCCGGGGCAAAGACGGGCTCGCCCGTGCGAGGGAACTGTTGGAGAAGGGACGGATCGCGCTGTTCCTGGACGAGCTCGACGAGGTCGATCGGAAGCTGCGCGCCGCCATGCTGAGCGCGCTGGCGGACGCGGACTTCCGTGTGGTCGCTGTCTCCCGGGCCAGGGATCTGGTCGGCAGGCGACAGCGGCTGAGCGGAGCGTTGGCGCTGGAGATCCAGCCGGTGTGCTCCCAGGACGCCAGCACCTACCTGATGACACCCCTGCCGGACCCGACGCCGTCCGGCTGGCAGGAACTCAACCGCAGACTTCTCGACGAACCCGGCAGCGTGGTGGCCGGGACTCTGACCAATCCGCTGGCGATCAGCCTGCTCCGCGACATCTACACCGACAACGGAGGACGCCCCGTAGACGAGCTGCTGGACACCGCCCGCTTCCCCAGCACCCGATCCCTCCAGAACCACCTCCTGGCCCAAGTGATCACCGCCGCGTACACCCCCGGCCCCAACCGCCCACGCCGCGCTACTCCACCGAGACCGCCGAACGGACGCTGCGTTATCTCGCCGCGCAGGTCACCCGGGCCCAAGACGACCGTGAGCTGCGCTGGTGGCGCATCCCCGCGTGGACCGACCCCCGCCCCAGGATGAAACTCGCCGGGGCCATCACGGGCCTGCTGTGCGGGATGGCCGGTTTCTTCATGCTGTGGTGGACGAATGGCCTGGTGTGGGCATGCCTGCTCGCACCCCTCGGCGTACTCATCGCGGCATCCCAGGCCGCCCGCCGCCATTCAAAGCTCAGCGAGCAGCAGTCACTCCCCAGCGCGGGGTGGCGCGACATCTTCCCACCCGGCGCCGTCGCTTTCGGCGCCTTTGTCTGGCTGTTCTCGGGAACCGTGTCCTGGCTCGTTTATCCGCTGCCGGCCTGGCTCACCTATCTCTCCATGCTTCCGCTCGGCTTCGGCGCGACCCTGGCACAGGATGTATGGCGCCACCACATCAGGCTGAGGCTGGTCCTCGGCCTGACGACGGGAGTCGCAGTCGCGCTGTTCTTCGGCTCAGTCGTGGCCCACCAGTACGGCCTGATGACAGGGCTGTTGGTCGGTGGCACCGCAGGCCTGTGGCAGTGCCTCATGGCCGGCCCGGTCGGGGAATCTCGGTGTTGCCGCTGCCCTCACCGCCGTCCAGCTCTCCCGCAGCGAAGGCACCCCGGTGCGCCTGATGTCCTTCCTGGAAGACGCCCATCGCCGCAACCTCCTCCGGGTAACGGGACAGGCCTACCAGTTCCGCCACGCCTGGCTGCGGGAAAGCCTCACCAGTTCCACACAGCCCGAGGGACGACTTGGCCCGTCGTGATGGAGCAGGGCCTCCGCCCAGGCGCCCGAAGGGGGGTAACAGCTGCTATCACGGGGAGATGGCGACACAACTGGGCGCGCGCATCGACAACGATGTCAAGTACCTGGCGGAGACCGGCGCCGCTGATCGCGGCCTGAGCCTCGGCGACTACATCGCCAGCCTCGTACGGGGAAGACGGAAGGGCTGCGACCGGCCTCGTCCGTCCGAGCGGCCAAGAAGGCGCCGATCGCGGTGTCCAGCTCGTCACCGTTCAGGCGGGGCGAGCAGGCGGCGCACCGTCGTCGGGTGCGGCATCACAACCTGCCCGGTCAGCGGATCGGGCGTGAAGCCCAGCACGCGCGGGGCCCAGCGTGGTGCGTCGGTGATCCACTCGCCGCTCGCGGTGAGGAAACCATGCTCATCGGCCCGGCCGCCACCTCGCAATCCTCCGTTCCTGCCGTGCTCGGCTCTTCAGTCACTGACCTTGCTGCGGGACTGGTACAGCAGGTCCTGGTACTCGGGGTGCCGGCTGATCCAGCCCGCGAAGAAGGGACAGGTGGCCAGCACCCGCAGGTTCGAGGCGCGAGCCTCGTCAAGGGCTGTACGGGCCAGCGCGGACCCGACTCCCGCGCCCTCGTACTCCGCCTCGACCTCGGTGTGCAGGAACGCGATGAGTTCCGTCGTACGGATGTATTCCGCGACGCCCGCCACCTTGGACTCTCCATCGACACGGGCCTCGTAGCGCTTCGCCTCGGGCGCGTCGCTCACTTCGATCGTCATGTGTCCTCCTTGGGGGGTCTGATCCTGCTCAACTCGGCGGAATCTCGCCAGCCAGGACCTCACCCTAGCCTCACTAGGTTGATGCATCAACTTAACCCTCGGCGACGTTCCCCACCCGTCCGACAGGCATCGGTCCCGGCACCTTCCGGCTCGCGCACCGGGGCCGGGCGTGAACCGAAGCATCTCGGTCACGACGGACACGGCCTGGCTGAGGGTTGCATCGCCGCCACCGCCAGTAGATGACCTGTCATCTACTTGGTTAGACTGCCCTCATGGACGCACCGCCACGCTGGCTCGACCCAGAACAAAAGGACGCCTGGAACAGCTTCATCCGAATGCAGGAGACACTCATCGGACGGCTGTCCCGACACATCCAGGCCGACTCCGGAATGTCAGCCTCCGACTACATCGTGCTCGTCAACCTCACCGAAAGAGGCAAAGGGCGGATGCGCTTCCTGGATCTGACCAAACTCGCTGAGTGGGAGAAGAGCCGGATGTCCCACCAGGTCACGCGGATGGCGAAACGCGGGCTCGTGGTCAGGGAGGAGTGCCCCGACGACGGACGCGGAGCATTCATCGTCGCCACCCCGGCCGGCTACAAGGCGATCGAAGAGGCCGCACCCCAGCACGTCGAGCACGTCCGCCACCTCTTCATCGACGCCCTGACCCCGAACCAGCTCAAAACATTCGGCCGGATCTCCCAGCGCATCCTGGACCACATAGAGAAGCAGCCGGACTGACCGGGAGGGCGGATGCGAATGCCTGGATCACGAGAGGTCCGCCCTTTTCCGGCCGGAGCGACGTCGCGCGGGGCCCCGGCCGAATTCGCGACAGACTCGCACACCGCTGAATTACCTGGTTCCCGGGGTCGGCATGGCCCCCCGCCCTGACACAGAGGACGACCGCACCGACCAACGTGACGGTCACACCGACAGCAGAGGCAATAACCAGGGGCTGCCAGAAGAGCCCGAGAACCAAGCCGACAGTGGCGACGGCCTCGACCAGCCCGATGAACCGGACGAACCCGGCGCTCAACCCGATGTGGGACTGCAACCCGGCGGAGACCTCACCCTTGAGCAGCTCCTTCTCCTTGGGCGCACCCGCGGCCAGGCTCACGAGAGCGAGGGTCACGCCGACGACAGCCGCAGCCATGTACACGGGGGCTTCCCTCCACTCCTCCCACGCCGGGACTGGAAGAGCGCAGGGTTTGCTGAGCTTTCACCCAAGACTCTAGGCCAACATGGTTGACCGGTCAACTTCTGACGTTCAGGACAGAAGTAGCCGCACTCCGCAAACGCTCGCCGGCAATCCTCAGACACTGTTCGCCGCCGTGGGCGCACACCTCGCGCATCAGAGGCCAGAACGCTCGGAGGTCGGGTCGGGCCGCTGAGGCCGCTCGCCGAGGATCCGCACGAAGAGCGCCTCTCGCAGCGCAACTTCACGAGGATCGTCCCAAAGCCGAAATCCAGTGCGGTTCATCGCGTACGCGAAGCCCGTACCGGTATCCGGGTCTGCGAAGGCGACCCGCCCAGGCCCATCGTGCCGAAGGCCCGGACCGACGCGGAGCCGAACCTGAACGCCGGGAACGGCTTGACGTACCCCAGGGAGAACCTCGTATCGACGCGCAGCACCCGTCGAACAGTCCGTTCGTCGGAGGTGGGGCAGCGACGCGCAACGCGTCCATCGTGGCATCGGTGAGCCCCAGGGCGGCACCGCCGGTTGCCACCTCCCCGTAGAGCTTCGCGATCGACCACACCTGGCCGACGCCGTTGGCCGCCGGAATCTCCGCGGCCTGCACGTCCGGCCGGTTGAAGTTCTCCACGGTGCCCAGCACCCGCGGATTGCCGAACGCCCTGGCGGACAGGCTGCGTGGATTCGCGTATGCCCGGACGAATGACACCGGCATCGCTCTCAGGTGCAGCATCACCTCCCAGGGACGAAATCCTTGGATACGGGCGACCCGATCGAGATCAGTGTCCTGCGGCAGACCGAAGTGGAAGCCGAGGCCGAGCGGCGCAGCGACCTCGTCGGCGAAGAACCGGCCGATACGACGTTTCCCAGGGTCGATCCGACTTACGAGCTCACTCTCGTACCAGCCCAACGACTGGCCGTGGTAGCCGTGCCGGGTGCCCGGCTCCCACGCCGGACGCTGCTCGGCAAGAGCCCTGGAAAGGGTGCGGGAGCCGTTCAGGTCGCCGAGCCCAAGTGGCCGGTCGATCACCGGCAGTCCCGCCTGATGGGCAAGCAACGGCGGACGGTGACATCGCCCTTGCCGGCGGCAGCGAATTCGGGCCAATAGGCCGCCGCACGCTCATCGTGGTCGAGCAGACCACGTGCGTGCAACACCGCGAGCGTCACTGCTGCCACACCCTTGGATATCGAGAAGACCGGCACCATCGTCTCCGCCTCCCAGGGGAGACGTTGCGGCCGTCAAGGTAGCCGCCCCAGAGGTCCACGACCTTCCGCCCGCCGTGGTAGACGACGCAGGCAGCGCCGATCTCGTTGCGTACGGCGAAGTTCTCGCGACAGGCGTCGGCCACTACGCCGTAGCCTTCATCCACGTCACCGTGAACCATGCGGCCCGGCACATCGACCTTGAAAACCACTACTTCCCTTTCCTTTCGCGGCTCCCACCCCGGCTCGGGGGGGGGTGACCTGCTGGTATGGATTCGAGGCGTCGCAACTGCACGCCGACGGCGCGGGTCGCCGATTCGGCCGCGGCGACGCCGCCCCCTTACAAGGTTGAACCGTGGTCGCGCCGCGTCAGCGGAAGAGATCGATTTGGCCGTTACGGTGCCCGGCTGCGCCAGCCCCGCGTTGTTGACGAGGACGTCCAGACGCCCGAACCGCTCGGCCACCCCGTCCATGAGTGTGGTGACGGCGGCCAGGTCGGAGACGTCGCCGACCCACGGGTGCATGTCGCCCCCGTCCGGTCCGCTCTCGGCAGCCTGGCGCAAGGGCGATTCGGTACGCCCCACCAGTACTGTGGTGGATCCGTCGGCGACGAAGCGGTGTGCGATATGGACGCCCAGGCCGCCCCTGGCACCAGTGATCACGGCCACGCGGCTGTTCTGGTCGTTCACCAAGTCCTCCTGATGTGCGGGTGCTTCGAAGACTAGGAAGATCACGGAAGTCCCGGCATGTATCAGGGCGACAACCGACCGGAACATCGGCGACAAGCACATCCTGAGAGCAGACTCGTAGGACGATGGAGACAACAAGACGGCATCCTTTTCGCTCGACTCACGCCATGCCGCCACGACCGGTCGGGACGACTTCGAGCGGAGTTCGCGTACCCACGTCGGAGATGAGTTCCCCCTCCCCCGGTTCAGCGAGGCGACAGCGACCGACTTCCGACTACGCTTCCGTGCCGCCAGGGTGCGCGACGTGGCGATCACCAGCGTGGACGGGGCGTCGGCAGCGCAGACGGCGGACGGGCCGAGTCATGACGCCGATCAGGTACGCCTATGGCTGGTGCACAGCGGAGCCTGGGCGCTGGGCGGCAAGCGAAACACGGTGGAACACACCGTGATGCCGGGACGTTTCCTGCTCCGACATGCCGCGCGGATGCGTCACTTCGCTCTCCCGCCCCACACGAGAGCGAAGTGCATCGTGTTGCCTGCTGCCCCCTTCTCCCTTTTGCTCGGCGGCCGGGAAGTCGCCGGTCCCGCCGACGCCGCCGAGTTACGCCTCCTGGTGGCGCACGCCGACATGGTTGAGCAGACGCTGCCCGATCTGAGCCCGGCCGGTGTCCAGGCCGCGCGAGACACGCTGGTCGAGTTGGCCACCACGGTGACGCACTACGGCTTCGACGATGTCAATACCCGCCTTGCCCCGGCCCTCGCCCAGGCGGCGAAGAAGCTCGCAGAGCGGCGGCTCGCAGACGCTGATCTCTCGCCGGCGACGCTGGCCCGGGAGCTGAACGTCTCCGTGCGTACTCTGCAGCGCGCGTTCGCGGCGGGCGGGGAATCGCTGACCGCCTACATCCGGGAACGGCGCTTGGAGTTGGCCAGGCTGGCGCCGTCGGCGTCTCGGCCGGCCGTCTCGGAAATCGCCGCACATTGGCAGTTCGCCGACAGCAGCCACTTCAGCCACGCTTTCAAGCTGCGCTATGGACTCACACCCACCGAGTACGCCCGGCAGAACACCTGATCAGGCTGACCGCCGTCAAACACTGCTCACAGCCAACGCACCCGCAAGCACGAGGATGCAGATTCCCGAAAGCTGGTCGACCCGACGAGCGATCGATCCCTTATACGACTGAAGCCGCCATCGAAGGATCCTCCCGGCTCCGACGTAGAGGCCGCGGGAAAGCGGCCGTGAAACCCGTCATCGAGAGCAGCTGCCGATGAATCGGCTTGAATGTCGTCGAGAAGCTCGATAATGCGCTCCGATGTCGCCGAGCGCGAAAACGCCAAGCCCGCCGAGGCCGTTGAACAGTGGGGCGCGGATCTCGTGACGTTGGGATTGCTCGCACCGCCGGGGCCTGCCAAGAGGGGCTGCCCCGACCGGCGACGTGCAGTTGCACCCACCGCGCCACGATCTAGTTGACACGTAAACCATAAAAGTGCCATGGTTTACGTGTCAACTAGATCGGCGGAGGTGGTGTGGGTGACCAAGCGGACTGCGGAGCAGAGCATCCGACGTTCGCGAACAGGATCCCCTCCCCCGTCTGCGCGCGAACTGCTGCCGGCGATGACGACACGCGGGGCCCGACCGGCAGAGAACTCGCGCAGGTTGCCCGGGACAGGCGTCCCGCCCGGTCGTCACGAACCACGCGCCACCACACCCCGATACGACGAAAGCATTGAACAAAGTGAACACGATGGATGTTTCGCAAATCGAGTTCGGTATCGACAGCTTCGGAGACCGGCCCCGAAACGACCAGGGCGTGATCATCTCGCACGCGCAGGCGATCCGCGCCGCGGTGGCCGAAGCGGTCCTTGCCGACCAGGTGGGTATCGACGTTGTTGCGTTGGGCGAGCACCACCGGCCTGAGTACGCGATCTCCAGCCCTGAGACAGTACTGGCCGGCATCGCGACAACCACGAAGCGTATCCGGCTCGCCTCGGGCGTGACAGTGCTGTCCTCGGACGACCCGGTGCGAGTTTTCCAGCGGTTCGCCACGGTCGATGCGCTCTCCAACGGTCGCGCCGAGGTGATCCTCGGACGCGGTTCCTTCACCGAGTCGTTCCCCCTGTTCGGATACGACCTCAAGGACTACGAGGTGCTCTTCGAGGAGAAGATCGACCTTTTCCATCGGCTCCTGGACGAGAGGCCGGTCACCTGGGAAGGCACCACACGCGCCGCCCTGCACAATGCGGACGTGTACCCGAAGACGGACTCGGGACGTCTCAACACCTGGGTAGGGGTTGGCGGGACACCGCAGTCCGTGCTCCGCACCGCTCAGTACGGCTTCCGGCTCATGCTGGCAATCATCGGCGGCGCCCCTGACCGGTTCGCTCCCTACGTGGATCTGTACCAGCGTGCCAGCAAGGAGTTCGGCACGACCGCACATCCGATCGGGACGCATTCGCCCGGCTTGGTCGCCTCCACTGACGAAGAGGCCAAGGAGCTCTTCTACCCTGGGTACAAGGAGATCCGCGACCGGATCGGAGGGGAGCGGGGCTGGCCGCCGCTCCGCCGGGAAGAATTCAACGCCGAAGTGGACCGCGGGTCTCTGTATGTCGGCTCGGTTGAGACGGTCGCGACCAAGATCGCTCATGCTATCCGGGTACTGAACGCGGGCCGGTTCGACATGATCTACTCCGCTGCCGGCACAGTTTCAGCCTCCGCACGTCTACGTTCGGTCGAGCTGTACGGCACCCAAGTCATCCCCCGGGTCCGCGAGCTTCTGGCCGAGCAGCCCGCGACCACGGCGGGAGCGGCGCGATGACCAACCCTGTCACCACTATCGGGATCCTGGGAGCCGGGAAAGTCGGCACCGTCCTGGCGCGCCTGGCGGTCGCCGCCGGCTATCGAGCCCTGATTTCAGGGTCCGGTGACCCCTCCAAGATCGCGCTTACCGTCAAAATCCTCACCCCCGGAGCGACCGCCGTGTGGCCGGCCCAGGCCGCGGATGCCGCCGACGTGGTGGTCCTGGCTCTCCCGCTCGGCAAACACCGCGACCTCCCAGTTCCGGAGTTGGAAGGAAAGCTGGTCATCGACGCGATGAACCACTGGTGGGAGGTCGATGGTCCCCGCGACGCGATCCTCCCGCTCGATGCCTCTTCGAGCGAAGTGGTTCAGCGGTTCCTGGCGGGCGCACGTGTCGTGAAAGCCCTCAACCACATGGGCTACCACGACCTCGAAGACGAGGCTCGTCCAGCCGGCGGCCTCGGACGCAAGGCCATCGCGCTCGCCGGTGACTCGCCCGAGGATCTCGCTGTGGTGTCTGCGCTGATTGACACTCTCGGATTCGACCCAGTCACCATCGGCGACCTCGCAGCGGGCGTCCGACTCGAGCCCGGAACCCCCGCCTTCGGAGCCAATGTCGACGCCGACCGGCTTCGCGTGCTTACCGCCACCCCTGCTCCGACAAAACTTTTTGAGCCCTCGTCACAGAAAACAGACGCACTCGGCCGGACCGGAGCAGTGTGGCCACTCCGTGACGCTCTCTGAAGAAAGACAGTCAGATGACTCAGGGATTGACTGACAACACCGGTGCATCCGTGACGGTCGAGCTCGACCACGGAACCCTGCGGAACAGCCGGGCCTTCTCCGGTGCCTGCCGTCATGCCGGGGCGGGAAGGTGCCGGTCAGCCGGGTTCGGGAGAGCCTGCAGGCGGTCGAGGGCGTCTGTGATCACACCCGTCCAGGGCTAGTGTCCTGCTTCTCCTCGTCGGCTTCGGCTTGGTTGGTGAACAGGCTCTCGCCGTCCCTGACGAGGCTGGCCCAGTGCCGGGCCAGCCTCGGCCTTCCGGCCCCGCCGATGAGCAGGCACCTGATCTTCGCGGGCGCCCCCGGCACCGGGAAGACCACCGTCGCCCGTCTCTACGGCTCCGTCCTGGCCGAGCTGGGCAGTCTGCGCTCCGGACACCTCGTCGAGGTCTCACGAGCCGACCTGGTCACGCAGGTGGTCGGCGGCACGGCGATCAAGACCACCGAAACGTTCAACCGGGCGCTCGACGGCGTGCTGTTCGTCGACGAGGCGTACACGCTCGCCTCCGACAGCAGAACTCAGGCGCCGATTTCGGTCGCGAGGCCGTCGACACCCTGCTGAAACTGATGGAGGACCACCGCGACGACGTCGTGGTCATCGTCGCGCGATACACAAGCGAGATGAACCGCTTCCCGGCCTCCAACCCTGGTCTGTCCACCCGCTTCTCACGGCACATCGAGTTCCCGGACTCCACACCTCGGAGCAGCTCGTCACGATCGTCCGCCGACAGGCCGCCCTGTCCGGGTTCGAGTGCGCCCCCGACGTACGGCAGGCGCTGCTGGAGTTCTTCGAGGCCCAGCCGAGAGACCGCTCCTTCGGCAACGCCCGGCAGACCGTGGAACGCATGGCCACCCGCCAGGCCCGCCGCCTGGCCACGAGGGGTCCCCCGACATGACGGGCCTGCAGACCCTGATCGTGGCCGACCTGCCGCAACTACCGCCACGGGATTGAACGGACAGCCGCCGTCGGCTCGGCCTCGCACGCCGGCCCGGCCGCGGACTCGACCACGTACCGCCCGCCTTTTCCTCCCACCACTTGCCGCCAGCCTGGCCCGACCGGCAGACAGCGGACGCCGAGCGGAACCTGGAGCTCCCGGGGGAATGCATCCCCTGCCCGCTGACCGGCCCTTGGTATTCGCGGCATCGGCACTGCGTTGCCGGTCCGCGACCGGGGCATCCGCAAGGAGGCCCTGCACTGATCTGTCCGCCAGGCCGAGGCCGACCGCAGCGAAGACGATGACCGGCTCACGACCGCCGAAAAGGACGAGCTTGGAGCTCGTAACACGAGCATGAGCGGGTCTTCTTGTAGCGACTCTCCAGCCGATGAGGCTGCAGGCGAGGGAGACAAGGACGTCGTGGAGCTCGGTGCGGCGTTGCCAGCGGACGCTGAGGCGTTTGAAGTGGTGGAGCGGGGCGAAGGCCTGCTCCACGACGTGGCGGAGCTTTCCCCATCCCCTTGATGTTCGGTGATCCCTTGCGGGAGATGACGGGCAGGATTCGTTGTTGTCGCAGCTCGTCGCGGTGGGCGTTGGAGTCGTAACGCTTGTCGCCGAGCGGGGCATCGGGCCTGCGACGGGCCGGCCAAGGCGGCAGCAGCGGCTCGATCAGCGCCCACAACTCGTCGTCCACGATCCACGGCCGAATCCCCCGGACGGCCACGCCGACCGAGCTCGCTGCTGAGCACAGGACGCCTCCTTCAGCTTCCGTTCGCGGCCGAGTGCGCTGGCTGCCGTGCCTGGCTCCGGAACTGTGCGGGCGATGAGCCGACCACGCGGCGGAACGCGGTACTGAACGCGCTCTCGGACAGGTAACCCGTGGCCCGTGCGAGCTCGGAGATCGACAGAGAGTCGCGGGCGAGGGCGTCGCGCGCGAGGCTCATGCGCCATTGGATCAGGTACTCCAACGGCGGGACCCCGACGTGGCTCTTGAATGCCTGGGCGAACGCGGAACGCGACATGTGGCTGATCTCGGCGAGCTCCTTGAGGCTCCAGGAGTGGGCCACGTCCGCGTGCACGGCGCGCAGGGCGGCCCCGATGCCGTCCTTGTTCAGGGCGCTCAGCCAGCCGGTGGGCCGGTCCGTCTGACCGGCGTGAGCACGCAGCATGTGCACGAGCAGGATCTGTGCGAGGTGGTTCTGCACCAGCGGGCCGCCGGCGGCGGCGACCCCGACCTCGGTGGCCAGGAGATCGATCAGCTGCGCGAGCCGCCCGCCATGAGGATCGCCCACGCGGACGATCACGAGCGGCGGCAGAAGATCGGTCAGGAGGGCCGCGTTCCTGTCGTCGAACGCGATGTGCCCGACGCAGAGGTAGAGGTCCTCCTCGGACTCCGGGCCGATCCGCACAAACCCGTCTTCGGCACCCGCCCACACCTGCTCCGCAGGGCGCGGGCTCGCGTCGAGCGTGCCGGCCAGCACGTAGGGCGGCGGGTTGCCCAGCATGAAGGTGTCACCCTCCTGCAGGAGCACCGGCTCGTGCCCTTCGAGGATCAACCAGCACGTGCCGCGCACGAGGCCCCCGATCCGCACGTGCAAGAACGTGTCGAAGCGCAGCGCCCACTCTCCCGCGGCCCGGAGGCTGGGCCCGATCACCGTGCGGGGCCGGAGCAGGCTGATCGCGTCAGCCACTGGATCCCGAAATCCGAGCACCGACGACACCTCCTGGACGATACGTAAAGAACTGTGGACTGTGCATCATAGATAGTATTCGCGATCTCCCGCAGTATCGATGTTGGATGGATCGGCATCGAGAAAGTGATGGAGACACCCACATGGGACAGCTGGAAGGCAAGACAGCGGTGGTCACTGGGGGCAGCACCGGTATCGGTCTGGCCACCGCCGTACGGCTGGCGGGCGAGGGCGCGTACGTGTTCGTCACCGGGCGACGCGAGGCCGAACTGGAGGCCGCCGTCAAGACCATCGGAACGGACCGAGCCACCGCGGTCGTCGGCGACATCGCGAACCCGGAGGACCTGGAGCGGCTCTACGAGGCGGTCCGGGCACGAGGCCAGGGCTTGGACGTGCTCGTGGCGAACGCGGCGATCGGTTCGTTCATGACGCTGGAGCAGACCACCGAGGAGCACTTCGACCAGACCTTCGCGGTCAACACCCGAGGCACGCTGTTCACCGTGCAGAAGGCGTTGCCGGTGCTCAACGACGGAGCCTCGATCGTCCTGGTCGGTTCGACGGCCGCTGACCGCGGAATGGAGGCGTTCGGCGCGTACGCGGCGTCGAAGGCGGCCGTCCGGTCCTTCGCGCGGACGTGGTCCGCCGAGCTCAAGGGCCGTGGCATCCGGGTCAACGTGGTCTCGCCGGCATGGATCGAGACTCCCGGGGGCACCGCCGCCTTCGGCGACGAGGAGACCGCCCGGGCCATCAAGGAGCAGGTCGCCGCGACCGTGCCCAAGGGCCGCATGGGCCGGCCCGAGGAGGCCGCCGCGGTCGTGGCCTTCCTGGCCTCGGAACAGAGCAGCTACGTCGTCGGCGCGAACGTCTACGTCGACGGTGGCGAGAACCAGACCTGAGGCACCACACGGTGGGTGGCATCTGAAGCGTCCCCGCTTCCATGCCGCTACCGACGCGTCGGCCTCACGACGTTCGGGCGTACCGCGACACCGGAGATGGCCTGCAGCAGCACTACGCAGTGCTGTACCGCACCGCGCGACCCGCAACCCGTGGTACCCGCAGCGCAGAGCGCGTGAGTCCAGCGGAGGAGCGGGCGCTGCCGTCGTAGCCGGAGTGATCCCGATCGCAGACGCCACCAACGGCCTGGCCGTACATCGGCGTCAGCCGCGCGGTACGTGACCGTGCGGCGCTGCACGACCGGATGCGCGGCCGGGACCGGGCGCCCCCTACTTCGCCCAGGAGCCGTCCCGGCCGTACGCGCAGGAGGTCACCGCCACCCGGGCTCGCTGCGGATCGGTGCCTCACCCACGCCTGGGGCGGACGCCCTTGTGGGCACCGTGCCCGGCGCTTCCGATGACGTCCGCCGGGCGCTGCTCCGACTCGGCCTTGCCCTTCGTGACCGTCCCAGGCGGCGGGTCTGGCCGGCGGTGAAGGTTGTCCGGCAAAAATGATCAGTCAGGGGCCGGCCGTCATGGGCGGGCGCCGGCCCCCACCGGACAGGGAAGTCCCAGCCGGCCCGTGCCTGACATCGCGTGCTGACAAGCGATGCGGCTGGTGTCGCCACAGGCAGCCACCAGCCGCATCTCCCACTGTCCCCACGGGGCCTCCTGGTCAACGCGGCGAAGACCCTGCTGTGGCCTTGTCGGCTCCTGGGTGTCCGCCAGGCAGACGGTGTGCCGCGGACGGCTCAGTCCTGGAGGTTCACGAAGCAGGAAATCTTGCCCTCGGCATTCGGCGTCCGCTGTTCGTCCTTGAGCTTTCCATCGACGTAGATGCGGCAGGCGGCGCCCGGTTCCGCGTCGGTGACAGTGACGTCGTTGAAGCCGAAGCCGACGTTCTGGGTCTTGCTCCAGGGCAGCTTCTGGCCGTTCTCCGACTTGCCCTCGTTGTCGCCGGAGAAGGCGTAGCTGACGTTGCCGCTGCCACCGCCGACCACTTCGAGCTTGACGTCCCAGCTCTCTCCGGACACGCTCCAGCCGATCACTGCGGTCAGTGAGAGGGCTCCCACTACCAGCAGCACCTTGCCGAGGGGGCGGGTCTTGGCGGATGTCACGGCAACTCCTGCGGGTAGGTGGTTCGCTCGTCTTGTGTGACCTATTGTTCGTGACGCGCTGCCGCGTCGGTTCGGTCGTAAGGCGGAATCCGCCCCCTTGGGGATGGCCGAAAGTACGAACTCTCCTCGTCGCTGAAGGGCTGCCTGAGGTTCTGTCCATGCTCCGTGTACCCCCACGCCGTCCCGCTGTCGGGCCCAGCGTCATGACGGGCCTGTGCTTACTGTCTTTCCTGCTCGACGCGTCTGTCGTGAGCAGGAGTCATGTGGGACTGGCGGTCCTGGCGAGCGGAGCCCTTGCCCTGGGAGGCGCAGCGGCGCAGACATGGATATACGGCACAGGCCGGCATGTCGTCGCGTGCGGGCTCAGCCTTTGCGTGGCGGCGTGTTCGTTGCTCACCACGTCTTTGGTGCAAGGTGCGGTGTTGCAGCGCACCCCCGGCTGGGCCGAGCTGTGCGGCCTTCTGGCCCTGCTGTGTCTGACCTGTCGCTATGCACGGCCGTCACTGGTCATGGTGTGCTCGGTTCCGCTGTTCCTCGCGGCGATGCGGACGCAGGAGCGTGCTCCGGTGGTATCGGAGCTGCCGGTGTTCAGGGACATCGACGGCTTGTTCGTCCTCCTCCCCATGGCCTTCGTGCTGCTGGGCGGCTATCTGCGCAGTGAGGACGGCAGACGCCGGGCGGCCGCACACGACGTCCGGCGGGCCGAGCGGCTGGACCTGGCTCGGGATCTGCACGATCACGTGGCTCATTACGTCACCGCCATCGTTGTCCAGGCCCAGGCCGGCGAGCACATCGTGGAGAAGGACCCCGCGACGGCGCGGAGGCTGTTCAGCAACATCGAGCAGACCGGCCAGGACGGTCTGGTGGCGATGCAACGCATGGTCAGACTCCTGCGCACCTCTGAGACCGCGACGGCGCAGGCCGCGGTGACACCCGTGGTGACGAGCATCAAGGAACTCGTCAGGCGTGCCGACTCAGCAGGGCAGCGTGTTTCGCTGGAGATCGCCGAGGAGGTGAAGGCCGACGACTGGCCACCGCAGCTCGCCAAGACCGCGAAGCGCTTGGTTCAGGAAGGTCTGACCAACGTGCGCAAGCACGCCCGCACCGCGTCCGCCGTACAAGTAAGGATGGAGGTCGCGGCAGGCCGGCTGGTCATCCATGTTCGGGACAACGCGACCAGCCAGCACCACGGACGGTCCTGGTTCCTGCCCAGTGGGTTCGGCATGATCGGTCTGCGGGAGCGAGTCCACGAACTCGACGGTGAACTCAGCAGCGGACCGATGCCGGAAGGCGGCTGGGAACTATCCGCATCGATACCCCTGAATTGGGCAGACAGGAAACCGCGGTGAGCATCTCAGTAGTGATCGCTGACGACCAGGAGATGGTGAGGACAGGCTTCCGCCTCATCCTGGAGGCACAGGACGAGATATCCGTGATCGGTGAGGCGTCCGACGGTGTGGAGGCTGTCGAGGCGGTGCGTCGGCTGCGCCCCGACGTGTGTCTCATGGACATCCGGATGCCGAAGTTGGACGGGCTTGAGGCCACCCGGCAGCTCCGGCGGACGCCGGGGAACGCGACGGACGACACAAAGATCGTCATCGTGACCACTTTCGACCTCGACGAGTACGTATATAGCGCGCTGCGCGCCGGCGCGAGCGGCTTCGTGGTCAAGAACTCCGGCTCTCGGCTGCTGATCGAGGCGGTGCATGCCGCGGCCGGAGGGGACGCTCTCATCTCCCCGTCTGTCACGGTGCGGCTTCTGGAGCACCTGAGCCCACCGCAGCACACCGAGAACTCGGCCGCCACACAGCGACTGAGCCCGCAGGAGCACAAGATCGTCCGCTTCGTGGCGCGAGGGCGCACGAACAAGGAGATTGCGGAGGAGCTGACCCTCTCGCTGAGCACAGTGAAAAGCCACTTGAGCCGGATCCAGGACAAACTGCGGGCCCGCAACCGTGTGGAGATCGCTGCATGGGCGTGGGAGCACGGAGTCGTCAACTGACGTGAACGGAAGGCGCATGAGCGACAGTCGGTCTCTTCTGAGACCGCAAGGCTCGATGGGCCGGGTCGGTGCGGCGGGTGACAACGCCGCGATGGAAAGCTTCTTCGCGCTGGACGCCGGTGGCCATGCCTGACCAGTTCGCCTGAACGCCCAAGACGGTTGCTAGTTGACGCATCACCGATCAACATCTAATGTCGATGACGCGTCAACAAAATGGTTTGGGGTCGCCAGCCCGGCCAACTCGTATCTGGCTCACTGCGGGGTATCGAGAGGTCGGTGCACTGCCGGAGACTTACGGACGCAAAGTTTCAGAAGGGGAATCTCGTGGGTACTGAGAACAAGGCCGGACTCGGCGCGCTGCTGACGCCCGAGGAGAGCGTGCTCGCCCTTATCGACCACCAGCCGTTCCAGGTCGCCAACCTGCACAGCCACGAACCGACGATGGTCATCAACAACGCCGTCGGGCTCGCCAAGGCCGCCAAGGTGTACGACGTTCCGACCATTCTGACCACCGTCCTGGAGGAGCGCGGTGGCCTTCTTCTCCAGGGTCTGCAGGATGTGTTCCCGGAGCAGAAGCCGATCAACAGGACCTTCATCAACACCTGGCAGGACGAGCGTGTCGTGAACGCCGTCAAGGCGACAGGACGCAAGAAGCTGATCATCGCCGGCCTCTGGACGGAGATATGTGTGGCCATGCCGGCGATACAGGCGGCGGGCGAGGGCTTCGAGGTCTACGTCGTCACCGACGCGTCGGGCGGTGTCTCGAAGGAGGCCCACGACATGGCGGTGCTGCGCATGGTCCAGGCGGGCGTGGTGCCGATCACCTGGATGGCCGTGATGGGCGAGTGGCAGCGCGACTGGGCCCGTGAGAAGACCGTGCCGGGCGCCGCCGAGGTCCAGTCGCAGCACGGCGGTGCCAGCGGTGTGGCCTTCGCCTGGGAGATGCAGCTCCTGGCCACGCCCACCGGAAACGAGGCATGACGCCACCGCTACCCCGGCACCGATCCGTGTCGGGTACTGCCTGTCGTCAGTACTCCAGCGCAGTTCGTGATCCAGCCGGTTGAGGCCGCTGGAACAGGCTCGGGCACCGCGTGATCGTCTGCGTGTTGTGGACAGCACATCAGGCCTTGCGGATCCGCCGATGACAGGCCGGTCCAGGAAAACGGATCCTGGTCGCGAACCTCACTGGTCGGCTGCTTCAAACGCAGCAGTTGTCAGGACGGCGGCCAGTTCCGGAGAGCGGCGTCGGCCACTCGCTGGAGATCCTCGCCCGCCGCACCACCTGCCGCCTGCACGGCCATGCCGTTCGATCGTCGTGACGTAGCGGGCGAGCAGTTCCGGGGCGGCGTCGGCGGGCAGTCGCCCTCCGCGACGGCCCGCTCAAACCGGTCGCGCAGGTACACCTGGCTCTGGGCACGCCATTCGGTCAGGGTGTCACGCGCGACCTGCCCGGTCTCGCCGACGGCCAGCGCGCCCTGCACGCCCAGGCGCCCAGTGGGGCATCCGGTCCGGGTCTGGGCTCGCAACCGAGCCGGCGAGGAGCCGCGGCGACCTCGCGGGCGGTGGATGCCTGCAACACCTGGACGAGAAAGGCGCCGGGCCCTTCCGTGTGGCGCTGCAACGCCTTTCGGAAGAGCTGCTCCCTGTTGCCGAAGGCCGCGTACATGCTCTTGCGGGAGATACCCATGGCTTCGGCCAGGTCGGCGAGGCCGGCACCCTCGTAGCC
>NZ_JBHTZS010000026.1:0-118148 GCF_042790125.1 Streptomyces scopuliridis | reverse complement strand
TTCCTCCCCCGCGCCCGATTGCCTGACCCCCCCCGCCCACCGGGTCGGCTGCCCGGCGTGCGCCTGGCCAGGCGCACGCCGGGCAGCGGAAACAATGGGAGGAACCGGCGTTGCACGTCCAGGAGTGGCTGGAGACCGTCCCCGCGGTCAGCGTCTACCTCCTGGTAGGGGTGGTCATCGGGCTCGAAAGCCTCGGTATCCCGCTGCCGGGTGAGATCGTTCTCGTCAGCTCGGCGCTGCTCGCCTCCCAGCACGGCGACATCAATCCGTACATTCTGGGCGCCAGCGCCATCGCCGGTGCGATCATCGGCGACTCGATCGGCTACGCCATCGGCCGCAAGGGCGGCAGGCCGCTGCTGGCCCGGCTCGGCGCGAAGTTCCCCAAGCACTTCGGCGAGGCCCAGATCGCCATGGCGGAGCGGTCGTTCCAGAAGTGGGGCATGTGGGCGGTCTTCTTCGGCCGCTTCGTCGCCCTGCTGCGGATCTTCGCCGGACCGCTCGCGGGCGTGCTGCACATGCCGTACTGGAAGTTCCTGATCGCCAACGTCCTGGGCGGCATCGTCTGGGCGGGCGGTACGACCGCCGTCATCTACTCGGTCGGTGTGGTCGCCGAGGCCTGGCTCAAGCGCTTCTCCTGGCTCGGGCTGCTGCTCGCGGTGCTGATCGGGATCACGTCCA
The DNA here is from genome assembly GCF_042790125.1 of Streptomyces scopuliridis. GTDB lineage: Bacteria > Actinomycetota > Actinomycetes > Streptomycetales > Streptomycetaceae > Streptomyces > Streptomyces scopuliridis_A. Next base: position 117,470 of record NZ_JBHTZS010000026.1, on the reverse strand, counting down.
TGCTCGTGCTGAAGAACCGCGCCAAGAAGGCCGCGGAGCCGAAGCCGTCGGCGGGCGAGCCGGATCCCGTACCCGCCGCGGACTAGGCCCTGTCTGACAAATAGCGCCGTCCGCCCGGAGGGCGGGGCTCGCGGCGTCTGGTGCGTGCGATCGCAAGGCGGAGGGTCTCCCCAGTACTGGACGTACTGGGGTGATCCCGACAACGCCGCGAGCGTGCGTGCCAGACACCGCGAGCCAGGCGGGATTTGTCAGACAGGGCCGAGGGCCTGTCCGGGGCTGGACCTCAGAGTCCGTGCGTCTCGCGGTGCGCCTTCGCCAGTTGCAGATAGCCCGCCGCGTTCAGCCTGATCCCCGCCCGCTCCTCCTCCGTCAGCTCGCGCTTGACCTTGGCGGGCACCCCCGCGACCAGCGAGCCCGGCGGCACGCGCATGCCCTGCGGTACGAGCGACTGCGCCGCGATCAGTGACCCGGCGCCGATGTGCGCGCCGTTGAGGACCGTGGCGCCCATGCCGATCAGAACATCGTCCTCGACCGTGCAGCCGTGCAGCACCGCGTTGTGACCGACCGAGACGCGCTCGCCGACCGTGAGCGGGAAGCCGGGATCGCAGTGCAGGGTGCAGTTGTCCTGGATATTGCTGTCGGCGCCGACCACGATCGGCCCGCAGTCGGCCCTGAGTACGGTGTGGTACCAGACGCTCGCACCCGCCGCGACGGTGACATCGCCGACCACCACCGACGTCGGCGCCGTGAACGCGGCGGGGTCGATGCCGGGAGCCTTCCCGCCCACGCCGGTGATCAGTGCCCGTTCCGTCATGACGTCTCCTCCGTGCTGATCGGAGTTACACGGTAAGCGACCACTCCTGGCACACAGACCTCAGGTCGGGCACGAACATGGCTGTATCTGATGACGGTTGATCAATAAACTTGGTGAAGTAGCCCGTTGTTGATCGGGCCAGTACCGACCGAGGAGCTCCATGGCCACCGCACATCAGGTCCCCGACATCCTGTCGGCCGAGTTCGCCGAGAATCCGTATCCGGCCTATCGCGTGATGCGGGAGAGCGCGCCGCTCATCTGGCACGAGGCCACCCAGAGCTACATCATCTCGCGCTACGAGGACGTCGAACGCGCCTTCAAGGACAAGGAGTCGGTGTTCACCACCGACAACTACGACTGGCAGCTTGAGCCGGTGCACGGCAAGACGATCCTCCAGATGAGCGGGCGGGAGCACGCGGTACGCCGGGCGCTGGTCGCCCCGGCCTTCCGCGGCGGCGATCTGCGCGACAAGTTCCTGCCGGTCATCGACCGCAACTCCCGTGAACTGATCGACGCGTTCCGGCACACCGGGTCCGCCGATCTGGTGACGGACTACGCCACCCGCTTCCCCGTCAATGTCATCGCGGACATGCTCGGCCTCGACAAGGCCGACCACGCCCGGTTCCACGGCTGGTACACCGCGGTCATCGCCTTCCTGGGCAACCTCTCCGGCGACGCGGAGGTCGCGGCAGCCGGCGAGCGTACGCGCGTAGAGTTCGCGGAGTACATGCTGCCGATCATCCGGGACCGGCGCGACAACCTCGGGGACGATCTGCTCTCCACGCTCTGCGCCGCCGAGGTCGACGGCGTACGGATGAGCGACGAGGACATCAAGGCGTTCTGCAGCCTGCTGCTGGCGGCCGGCGGGGAGACCACCGACAAGGCGATCGCCAGCGTCTTCGCGAACCTGCTGCTCCACCCCGATCAGCTGGCGGCCGTACAGCAGGACCGTACGCTGATCGACCGGGCCTTCGCGGAGACGCTCCGGTTCACCCCGCCGGTTCACATGATCATGCGGCAGACCGCCAAGGACGTCGAGGTGAGCGGGGGGACCATTCCGGAGGGAGCCACGGTCACCTGTCTGATCGGCGCCGCCAACCGTGACGGCTCGCGCTACCAGGAGCCGGACCGCTTCAATATCTTCCGGGACGATCTGACCACGACGACCGCGTTCTCCGCGGCCGCCGACCATCTGGCCTTCGCGCTCGGACGGCACTTCTGTGTCGGCGCCCTGCTGGCGAAGGCGGAGGTCGAGACCGGCATCAACCAACTGCTCGACGCCATGCCGGACATCCGGCTCGCCGACGGGTTCGACCCGGTCGAGCAGGGCGTGTTCACCCGCGGACCGCAGACGCTGCCCGTGCGTTTCACCCCCGTCACGGGCTGACGGCACCCGCCGGGCCCGGGGTTTGCCGGGCCCGGCGGCCGTACATCGCGAGGCGACCCGCCGTACGGCGCCGCTACTGCACGACCGGGGTGAAGCTCACCGGCAGCGCGGTCAGCCCCCGCATCCAGATGGACGGCCGCCACTTCAGCTCGTCCGGCTCGACCGCGAGCACCACGTCCGGCAGCCGCTCCAACAGCGTCTCGACCGCGGTGCGCGCGATGACATCGGCGAGCAGCGGGGCCGGATACGGGCAGCGGTGCTCGCCGTTGCTGAACGACAGATGCGCGGAGTTCTCCGGGCCGATATGACCTTCCGGCCAGATCTGCGGATCGGTGTTGGCCGCGGCGAGTCCCAGGACGAGACAGTCGCCCGCCTTGATGTGCCGGCCGCCGAGCTGGGTGTCGCGCACCGCCCACCGCCCGATGAAGTTCTGCGTCGGCGTGTCCAGCCACAGCACCTCGTTCAGCGCCTGCCCGACGCTGAGCCGGCCACCGGACACGTTCAGCGCGAACCGGTCGTCGGTCAGCAGCAGTCGCAGGGTGTTGCAGATCCAGTTGGCGGTCGGCTGCTGCGCGGCGGCGATGACGGTGATCAGGTCGACGACCATCTCCTCGTCCGTCAGCCCGGCCGGGTGGCTCAGCATCCGCGAGGTGATGTCGGACCCCGGCTGGTCCCGCTTGTCCTTGACCAGCCGCTGCATCCGCTCCATCACCCGCACATAGGCGGCGACCGGGTCATCGCCCTCGGCGGCGTCCAGCGAGATCCGCAGATCGCGGACCAGATCCTCGGTGTCCACGCCGTCGGCGGGCATGCCGCAGAGCCGGACCACGGCCCGCATCGGCAGCGCGTGCGCGAACGCGCTCATCAGTTCGGCCTGCCCGCTGCCGGCGAAGTCGTCGATCAGTCCCTCGGCGATCTCACGGCAGGTATGGGCCAGTTCGAACTGGTCGATGGACTCCAGGGCCTCGGTGATCACACCGGCCCTGCGCTGGTGCTCCGGGCCCTCCGCGAACATGACCGACGGCTGATAGCCGACGAACGGCATCAGCGGCCAGTCGGGCGGGATCGACGGCCACTGGTTCCAGCGCCGTGAGTCACGGGCGAACAGCTCGTCATGGCTGGTGACATACGAGACCTCGGTATAGCCGAGCACCAGCCAGGCGGGGATGCCCCCGTCGAGCACGACGGGCGCGATCGCGCCGTGCTCCCTGCGCAGCGTGCGGTACAGCTGGGACGGGGTCTGCTGGTACTCCAGCCCGCTCAGCGCGACGGCGTCCTCCTGCACGCCGGCGTGCGCGGGGCAGCCCGGCGGCGGGACGGCCTGGTCGGGGGAGGGGTCTGCGGGATCGGTCATGGGGTCATCTCCCGGGCCATGGCCAGTTCGTAGAGGTGGTCCACGAGGGTGATCAGTACGCTCTTGCCGGACGAACGCACCCGCGCGTCGCAGTCGATCAGCGGCACATGCTCCGGCAGCGAGAGTGCCTGCCGGATCTCCGCCAGTGAGAAGGCCGAGACATCGTCGTCGAACCGGTTGACCGCCACCACGAACGGTGTCCTGTGGTGCTCCAGCCGGTCGATCGCGTACCAGGACTCGCTCATCCGCCGGGTGTCGACCAGCACGACCGCGCCCAGCGTGCCCGAGAAGAGCCGGTCCCAGAGGAACCAGAATCTCTCCTGTCCGGGCGCCCCGAACAGATAGAGCACCATACGGTCGTTGAGGCTGATCCGGCCGAAGTCGAAGGCCACGGTCGTGGTGGTCTTGGTGGTCAGCCCCACGGTCTCGTCGACACCGATTCCGGCCTGTGTCATGACCTCTTCGGTGTTGAGCGGCCGGATCTCGCTCACCGACCGTACGAGGGTGGTCTTGCCCACCCCGAATCCGCCCACGACGACGATCTTCAGACCGGTCTCGGCGGCGTCGGCCAGCGGGGTACGGGCCGGGAGCTCAGAGGTTGCGGAGTCCATGGAGCACCTCCATCAGAAGGGCGGAGTCGGGCAGCTCGGCGGAGCGTGCCGCACGGGGGTGCCGGGCGGTGATCCGGCCCGTCGCGAGGAGATCACCGAGGAGGATCCGTACCACCGTCACCGGCAGCTTCAGCTCCGCGGAGATCTCGACGACCGCCGTGGGATGTCGGCACAGTTCCAGGATCCGGACATGCTCCGACTGCATCCCCGCTGTCGGTTCGCACTCGCTGACGATCAGGGTGACCAGATCGAACGAGTCGTCGTCGACCCGGCTGCGGCCACCGGTGACGGTGTACAGCCGGTCGGGATCCCCGGTGTCGACGGGCCGGCGGGGGGTCATGACCGAGAACTCTCCTGGACCGCCCCGCGCGGCTCGGCCCGCAGATGCTCACCGATCTGCTCGACCAGCTCGGTCATCTGATGGCCCACCACGCCCGGGTCGGCGCCGTCCTCGGCCACGACCGCGAGATGCGCTCCGTCACCGGCCTCCACGATGAACAGCAGACCGCCGTGGAATTCGGTCATCGAGTGCCGTACGCCGCCGGTGCCGTTGCCGAACTCCACCGAGGCGCCCTGGGCGAGCGCCTGGATGCCGGAACAGATGGCCGCCAGCTGGTCGGCCTGGTCGAGGGTGAGATGACGGCTCCAGCAGAGCTTCAGCCCGTCACGGGAGAGCACCAGGGCGTGCCGGGTGCCGGGGGTGCGTTCCAACAGGCTCTCGAGGAGCCAGGTCAGGCTGTTGTCAGTGGTCTGCATGGTGTGCGTGGGGCGGGTGGTACCGGGCGGACCGGTCACCTGCCCGTGCCTCCAATCTCGCGTTCCGGGTGGGGAAGGGCGCCAAGACCCCGGGCGCCGTACGGGGAGAGGGCGGCCCTTACTCGGCCGGGGTCCCGGACGTGCCGTCGGTGCCCGAGCGGCCCTCCGAGGCGCGGCGCGCCCGGTGGAAGGCACCGAACTGCGAGCCCGCGTCACGGCCCGGCCGTACGCCCTCGCTCTCCGACTCCGGCTGCGGCCGGGCGCGGTCGGCGGCGGCCATGGTGCGGCCCGGCGGGCGGACCGGCAGCCCGTTGGGTGTCGCCACGCGGGGACCGTCCACCGGGGCGGACGGGGCGGACGAGGAGGGCAGTACGGGGGAGACCGGCGCGGCGGCCGGGGCGGACGAGCGGGGCGGGGCCGACAGGTCCTCCGTGGCCCCCGGGGCCGACGTGACCTGCGGGGCCGAGGTGGCCCGCGGGGCGGCGGGGAGTGTCGCCTCCGGCGCCGGACGCCGCAAGGACTGCTCCGGGGCCATACCGCGCTGCTGGGCCATGAGCTGCGGCGGGAAGAGCACCACGACGCCCGTACCGCCACGGGACGACGGCCGGTAGTTGACGCTGATGTGGTACTTGGCGGCCAGCCGGCCGACCACGGCGAGACCGAGCCGGGTGCCCTGGAGCATCGCCAGGTCGGTGACCCGTCCCGAGACGGACTCCTCGGCGCGCCGCATCGCGGCGGCGGCCATCTTCAGCCCGCTGTCCTCGATGGTCACCACGATCCCGGCGGTGCGCTCCTCGACATAGACATGGACCTCGTCGATCGGCGGGGAGAAGTTCGCCGCGTTGTCCATGAGTTCGGCGAGGAGATGCATCACGGGCTCGGCGGCGAACCCGGCGATCGCGGCGCTGCTCGAACAGTGCAGCCTGACCCGCTGGTACGCGGCGATCCGGCCCACCGCGCCGCGCAGGATGCTCTCCATGCCGATCGGCTTGTTCCAGGCGCGGCTCGCGCGACCGCCCATCAGCAGGGCCAGCCGGTCGGTGAGCAGTCCGAGCTGGGAGGTGTTGTGGTCGAGCCTGAGGAGATCCCCGAAGACCTCTTCGCCGTAACGGTCCTGCATCTCGCGCAGATCCGCGAGCATGCTCACGGCCTTCGCCTGCACCCGGCTCAGCGCCTTGGCGCTGGCCGCCTGCGCCGCGGCGGCGCGGCGCTCGCTGGTGGCGAAGTCCCTGACCACCGCGTCCAGCAGGACCCGTAGCCGCGGATCGGAGGGCGGCTCGATGGTGCCGAGCACGGTGTCCGCGGAGCCGCCGGCGCGCAGCCCGCCGAGCGCGTCGGGCAGCGTCTTGCCGGTGAGCAGATCCAGTTCGTCGGCGGCCCGCGTCAGCTGGGCGACGGCCCTGTCGCGTTCGTCGGCCGCGTCGGCCGCGCGCTGCGCGGAGCCGGCGACCTCGGTGGTGAACATCTCCAGCAGGCGCCGCAGTTGGGGATCGGACGGCGCCGGGGTGGACTCCAGCGTCTCGTCGGCGCCCGCGCCGTCCTGGACTCTCTTGACCACGGCGGGCAGCGCGACGTTCAGCAGATGCGCGGATTCCGCGCCGAGGTGGGTCAGCCGCGACTGCGCCGCCCGCGTCTCGTGTTCGGCGGTGACCGTGCCGCGCCGGCCGCTGCGCAGCAGCAGCGCGGCGGTGACGGCCGTGACCGCCAGGCACACCCAGGCGGCGGCGACGGTGGCGGCCACCCAGGTACGTGCCGCCGAGGGCGCCGTCGCGGCCACGGCGCCTCCCGCCGCGGCGGCCACCACCAGCAGGCCGAGGGGTACGGCGAGCGGCAGAGACCGTGCCCTGCGTATGCGGCGCGGGCGGGGGGCGACAGGCACTGACATTCCGCGGTCCCTCGGGGTGCTTGAGTGCGGGGGATAAAGACCGGCCGACCAGCGCGCTTCGGCCGCACGGGCGGGATCTGACACCGATGGGGACGGCGATCTTCCGCACCACATAGTGGCTCATGCTAACCACGCCGCGCGCCCCTGGAACACAGAGAAGGGTCGGAGCCCACACAACGGAGGAGTTCGTCCCGAAGTCACCCACCGGCCAGGGGAGGCATGGTAAATAGAACGAACCGCTGAAGCCCCTGTCATATGCGCATAACACCGTGTCTGCCCTGCCCGAAGCATGGACACCGATGCCCGTTCGCCGCTCCGCAGGACCGTTGACGGCCCGTTGAGGCCCGGTGTGGTCAACTGCTTTCAGCCAACCGTACGGTCATATCGACCATGAGCGGTGGGGTCATGTGGAGCTTCGCAGTACAGTGAGATGAACGATGGGGTGCACCACACCGCGGTGCGGTCCATTGAATTGCTCCATGGGACATTCTGGACGGAACGTGTCGGACCTCGACCAGCTCACGCAGTCGCTCGCCCGCAATCTCAGGCGCTGGCGCGGCGAACGGGGGTTCACCCTCGACGCCCTGGCGGCCAGGGCGGGGGTCAGTCGCGGAATGATCATCCAGATCGAGCAGGCCCGTACCAACCCCAGCGTCGGCACCACCGTCAAGCTCGCCGACGCGCTCGGCGTCTCGATCACGACCCTCCTCGACTACGAGCAGGGCCCGCAGGTCAGGGTCGTGCCCGAGAGCCAGACCGTACGGATGTGGTCCACGCCCGCGGGCAGCCGCAGCACGCTGCTGGTCGGCACCGAGGCACGCGGACCGCTCGAACTGTGGGAGTGGATCCTGCGGCCGGGAGAGGCCAGCACCTCCGACCCGCATCCGCCGGGCACCACCGAACTGCTCCATGTGACCGCCGGGGAACTGACCCTGGTCGTCGACGGCGAACCGCACACCGTACCCGCGGGCGCCTCGGCGGCCTTCGAGGCGAACGTGCCGCACGCCTACCGCAACGAAGGCGCCGATACGGTCGAGATGTTCCTGACCGTATCGATCCCGCCCGTACGTGGCCCCTTGTAGCGTGGCCGAATGCCTGTTCAATCACATGATGAAACTGAGCGGCTCGCGGCGGCTCTGCGGTGGCGCAAATGGGTCAGTCGAGCAGCGGCAGTTCGATCGCCGGGCATCGGTCCATGACCATGTCGAGGCCGGCCGCGCGGGTGCGGGCGTAGGCCTGTTCGTCGATCACGCCGAGCTGGAACCAGACCGCCTTCGCCCCGATCGCCGCCGCCTCGTCCGCGACCCCGCCCGCCAGGTCGCTGTTGACGAAGACATCCACGACATCGACCGGGAAGGGGATGTCGGCCAGTGAGGCATAGCCCCGCTCGCCGTGGACCGTCTCGGCCTTCGGGTGGACCGGCACGACGCGCTTGCCGTAGCGCTGGAGCACCGCCGCGACGCCGTAGGCCACGCGGGACCGGTTGCTGGACAGTCCGACCACGGCCCAGGTGTCGCCGCTCTGCGTAAGGATCTTGCGGATCGTCTCCGTGTCTGCGTACATGCTCCGGACAACGGCGTGGCGCGCCCGCTCATTCCGCAGGGCGCCGCGCGCCCCTACAGCAGCCAGTCCGCCTCCTGCGCGATCCTGATCGCGTCCACCCGGTTCCGCGCGTTGAGCTTGGCCACGATCGTCGTCAGATAGTTCCGTACGGTGCCCGGTGACAGATGCAGCTCCCGGGCGATCTCACTGGCCTCCGACCCCTCGGCCGCCCTCCGCAGCACCTCCGTCTCCCGCTCGGTCAGCGGCGACTCGGCGCCGTCCCACGCCGAGAGCGCGAGCTGTGGGTCGATCACCCGGTGGCCGGCGACCACCCGCCGCACCGCGGTCGCCAGTTCCTGGGGCGGCGCGTCCTTGAGCAGATAGCCGGATACCTGCGCCGACAGCGCGCGCCGGAGCGTTCCCGGCCGGCCCAGGCTGGTGAGGATCAGCGTCCGGCACTCGGGCAGCGACTCCCGCAGCCGGGCGGCCGCCGTCAGTCCGTCGATCCCCGGCAGATCGATATCGATGATCGCGATATCGGGCCGGTGCTCCAGCGCGGCCGGCAGGACCTGGTCGCCGCGCTCCAGCTCACAGACGACCTTGAGATCGCTCTCCAGATTCAGCAGAGCCACCAGCGCTCCGCGGACCATGTTCATGTCTTCGGCCAGCAGAATGCGTATGGCCATGAATGGGGTCTCCTCCCCGGATCCAGCAGGGCATGTCGTCCCTCTCAGGCGGCGGAGCCCCGGGCGTAGATGCCGTCGTCCATATCGGGCACTCCTCTGATCAGATGGGCGGGCGCCTCGGCCGTCAGCCGGAACGTCCCGTCGGCGCCGCGCGCGACGGAGAGCCGGCCCGACACGGCCCGCAGCCGCGTCTCCAGGTTCCCCAGACCGCTGCCGCTGTGCGGCGAGGAGTCGCGGTACGCCGGGTCGACACCGTCGTTGGAGACGGACAGCCGTACCAGCCCGCCTTCCTGAATGGCCTCGATGTCGCAGACACCGGCGCGGGAGTGCCGCAGCAGATTGGTGATTGCCTCACGCAGCACCGCGGCGAGTACGGTGTCGACCTGCTGGCTGATCTTCCCCAGCCTGATGGTGGCCCGCACCCTCACATCCGCGGCGGAGAGCAGGGACTGCGCCGAACCCAGTTCCTGTTCCAGCGAGAGTCCGCGCAGCCCGCTGGCGACCGTACGCACATCGGCGAGCGACTGCCGTGAGATCGCCAGGACCTCGCTGATCTCGTCCATCGCGCGCCGCGGGTGCGTCGGCACCAGCCGGTGGATCAGCTCGCTCTTCAGTGTGATCGCGGAGAGGCTGTAGCCCAGCAGATCGTGCAAGTCCCGTGCGAACCGCAGCCGTTCCTGCGTGACCGCCATACGGGTCAGCTCGACCCGGGTGTCGTGCAGCGCCCGGACCAGCTCCGCCATCCGCGAGAGCCCGAACACGACCAGTCCGGTCAGCAGGGTCGACTGGCACAGATAGAACGCCTCCCGCAGGGGGAGACGATCCATGATCGGAGGGATGAGCATGCTGATCCCCACCGCTCCATAGGCGAACCAGGCCCGCCGTCCGGGCAGGAGGAGCAGCAGGGACCCCGCGAGGAAGCCGGCCATCGCCCCCCACTGGGAGTCGAAGGCCGCGATCGGCAGATATGTGAGCATCGCCTGCGTGCCGAGAGTCACCGACTTCTGCCAGGTGGGCGCCCGGCGGGCCGTGGGACTGGAATGCCGCAGCTGGAGCAGGAAGATGAGCAGCAGGCCGACGAGGGACGCGGCGAGGGAGAGGGCGCTGTGGGCCACTCCCGCGAGATTGATGACGGTGACGCTCAGATAGCCGAGAAGAGCGATCGTCAGGATCACGCGGGCCAGTTGAGGTGCCGGCGGATCCGGTGGGGTCGTGGGGCCGCGTCTCACCGCGTCCCTCTCTCCCGGCCGGACATTCTCAGTGGGGCCGTCCTCGCGACTTCGCATGATCGTGTGTCTTCGCAGCCTTCCCCGTCGAACCTCCTTGCTACGTGAAGAGCGTAAGTGATCGTCGTGAAGGATGTGCTGAGATCGGGCGGTGCCGGGACGAAATCGCGGTTCCGTTACACGCATTTCACGAGCTCGCTCGCCCGGGTCAGACGAATAGTGGTATGGGGTTCAGCTGCCCGTACGGGGTGGGCTCGGCGCATCTCCCCAGCTCCACCGGTGTGCTGTACAGCCGGCCGGGTGCGAACCGCGGCCAGAAGGGCCGCAGCCCCGGGACGATCACCTTCACCACGGGGAGTTCCAGATCGGGTCGGCTCTGGTCGAGTACGAGCAACTCCATCCCGTGCGAGCGCGTCAACTCCGTGATGGCGGTGACGTCTTCCCGCAGATCGCCGGTCGGGGTGTAGGACCAGTCGCGCGGCCCACGGGCCGGCACGCCCCGATCCGCCCGCAGATAGGGACGGTTGGCGACCGTGGAACGCCGCCACCACTCCAGCGGCTCCGGATCGGTGACGCGGTAGCCGCCGCCCCCGGGCGTCACCTCAGTGACCAGCGGCAGCAGTTGGCCCATCTCCGTCAGCGCCCTGCGCAGCGCCACCCGCGGGTCGAAGTGCGCGCCGAAACCGAAGACGATGTCCTCGGCGGCCTTGTCCGTACGCCGCGACAGGGCCGCGATCACGGGGATGCCGAGGTCGGAGGTGAGATCCAGGGCCCACACCTCGCGGTGGACCGTACGGTAGCCCTCGCGCAGCCGCTCGATGTACGGCTCCCCGAACGCGTCGAGAGCGACACCGGGCTGCCGGGTCCGGTTGTACCACCACAGCGCCACCGCGTCCCGCTCCACCAGCTCCAGGAACCCCTGGATCAGGGCGTCTTCGGGGCTGCTGCCGGCCGCGTTGCCGTTGGAGTCGGCACACAGGCCGTCCGGTGCCTCCTCCTCGCCGAAGTACAGCATGGAGGTCGGCAGCAGCCGCTGGGTCCGTCCGGTCAGCGACCACACCGGGGTCCAGTCGGTGGGGCGACGCGTGTCGAACGGCGGTGGTACGTAGTGCAGCCGGGAGCCGCCCGCGTTCCACCGCTCCCTGTCCCGCAGCTGCCGATCGTCGAACAACTGGCAGGAGTTGGGATGGATCGCCGTCTCGCCCAGGGCGTGGAGGGAGTCGTGGATCACCGGTTCGTCGCCCTGCCGGGTCCCGCTGTAGCGCTCCACCGCCTCACCCAGCGCGCTCGTACGGGCCTCGGTTTCCGTGAGCCCCTTGCCGCCGCTGAGGGAGCGCAGCCCGGCCCGCAGCCCCGCCAGGGTCCTGCCGCGCATGGCCAGATTCTGGCCGGAGAGAAAGGCGTTGACGAACTCCGGGCTCCCCGGGGCACGCCGGATCTCCTTGATGATTCCGGTGACGGGATCCACCAGGGAGCCGTAGCGCTCCAGCATCCGGGCGGGGGTCAGCGCCCGGTGGCCATTGAGGTCCTGTACGGCCTTGGGCCGCGAGACCGGTACGAACGGAGCGCCGGCCCGCCGGGCGACCAGGCCGGGATCCCCGCAGACCGCGCACTGCGGCAGCCGCGCCACGGGATGGGACGTGGTGTGCAGCCCCAGTGTGTCCAGTGTGTTCACGGAGCCGTGGGACGCCGTCCGCACCCCCGCCAGCCACTTCGCGGCCTCCAGCACGGCGAGCTGTACGGCGATGGCCCTGACCGCCGCCAGTGTGGCGTGCGGCCGTCGCGGCGGTCCGTCCAGGCCCAGCGCGCGCTGGAGAGGGCGTTCGGAGGAGCGATGACCGCGCAGCCGGGTCGCCAGACAGTGCCAGCACGGGCCGTCGCCGGGACGGAACACCGGTCCGATCCAGGGGGCCGGGGAGCCCACTCCCACCAGCAGCCAGGGCGCCTCGGCCGCGCGGTGCCCGGCATCGACCTCGCGCAGCCCGGGGGAGAGATAGTCGTCGCACAGGACGAGCGAGAGGTCCGCCTCGGTGCCGGGAGGCGCGAGCGTCAGCCCCGAGGCGCGGCACGCGGCGCCGACCTGCTCCAGGTCGACATCGGTGAGGGCCACTGGGCGTACCGACGTCCGGGCGAGCGTGTCCAGCGTACGTACGCCGTCCAGCCCGGCCAGATCCCAGTAGGCCTCGGCGGCCCGATCGGGGCAGGGGGGTGCGGTCGGGCTCTCCGCCGCGGTGGAGTCCTCCGCCGTCGTGGGGCTCTCCGTCGCGGTGGAGCCCTCGGCCGCGGCCGGGCGCAGCCGCAGCAGTCCCGCCGCGTCGAGGGCCCGCAGCGAGGCGGCGGCCTCCTCGGCGCTCAGCGCGGGAGCCGCGTCACGCAGCACACCGTCAGGGCTGCGGGTGCCGTCGAGCAGCGGTACCAGCACTTCGCCGTGGTCGCCGTACAGCGCGGTGACACCGCGCTGGGACACCAGATAGGCCGCCTCTCCCGGGACGACCGTCGCGCGCAGATGGCTCTTGAAGCCAAGGCGCGCCCCGTCGCCGTCGGACGGCCGCCGGCCGCTTCCCCCCGCCTCGGTCATCCCCGGTGCTGCTCGTGCCCGTTGAACGGCGGTGCGACGGGAGAGGCGTTGATGCAGATGCTCAGCAGCGCGACGCCCTGCTCGGGCATCGCGTCGAGGTCCTCGATGACGAGATGGCGCCCGCCGGCCGCCGGTGTGTCCGGTCCGAGGAGGGAGGCGATGGCGTTGCTCATGACGATCGTTCTCCTTTCACGCTGTCAGTGGTTGTCTCGTGTGTCGTCTCGTGCGGGACTGATTCTGCGCACAGCGATGCGACGGGCAGACAGTCCCGTATTCACCGCCAGGGTATGAAGTTCTCACGTTCCCACTGTTCTCGGGCGCGGCGGTTCAGTTCACGGAGGCCGGACGCGTACCCGGACGCGCCGTGGAAGGGGCCTTCCTCAGCCGGCCGCCCAGCAGCGCCATTCCGAGCGGGGTGACCGAATGGAGGGCGCGGTTCCGTACCCGCCGGGTGGTGATCAGCCCGGACTTCCGCAGTACCGAGGCGTGCTGGCTCGCGCTGCCGAGGGAGACGCCGAGGCGCGCGGCGAGCTGGCTGGTGGTACAGGCACTGGTCAGGGCGCGCAGGGCGGCGGCGCGCGTCTGACCGACGAGCGCGCTGAGCGCCTGGCCGCCGGTGACCTCCGGCTCGTCCGGGATCGCGAACAGAGCGGCGGCGTCCGGCGGCAGGGAGAAGACCAACGCGGGCTGGGCGCTGTCCCGTTCGGCGGCGAGGACGCGTCCGACCAGCCCCGGCAGGAACGCCGACGGGATGAGCAGCAGGCCCTGGCCCCTGAGATGGACGTCCCGCTCCGGCCCGCCGTGTATCTCCAGCACCGGCGGGTTCCATACGATCCGGGGGTGCAGTGTGGCGAGCAACTGTTCGACCCCGCCGGTCATGGCGATACGTCCGTTCGCGTCGCACTCGGTGTCGAGCCGGTCCAGGACGCTGTCCCAGTACGGGGCGACCCCGGCCCGCCACATGTCCACGGCCAGCCGGGCCGCGCCCGTACGGGTCATGGAGAGCGCGGCGAGCGCCGAAGTGTCCACGTCCGGCGAGGAGTCGAGCAGGAAGAGCAGGTCGTCCGGCGCCTTGAGGGCCCGGAGCAGTGGGACGAGCGGTCTGTTGAGGGACGGGGTCTCGCGCAGCCGGCCGAGTACGTCTCCTCGCCACCGCGCGTAGTCGGTGTTGCGGGACCGAGTGAGCGTGCCGAGCGCGAAGACCCCCTCGGCGACGGGTCCGAGTGTGCTCCGGAGCCGGATCCGGGCGAGATCTGCCGCGGTGAAATGGATCTTCTGCATGTAACGCCCCCGTAAGGCACCAGACTCACCCGCCGACGGTGCCACGGCCTGAGCTGCGCAGACAGTGTCGGCGTCCTCGAACCGTCATGGCCGATTCACTGCCCGGATCATGAATTCTTCAGGGGTGGCGCGTCGGCGTGCGGCGTACCATCCTGAGAGGGCTGAATCATGGCTGGTTGTGGTGGTCGCGGAGGTGCGGTTGTGCTGAAGACGGGGAAGATCCAGCGGTTCGACGAGACGCGCGGGTACGGATTCATCAACCCGGACGAGGGTGGTGAGGACGTGTTCATGCACGCGAACGATCTGCTGGACGAGAAGTACCTCTACCAGGCGGGCCGGGACGTCGAGTTCTTCGTCGAGATGGGCGAGAAGGGCCCGAAGGCGTCCGAGATCCGTCTGATCCACCAGCCTTCCCGACGCCGGCCCGAGCAGTTCGGAGCGGACGGCGGAGCGGCGGAGGGCGAGCCGGGCGCCGCCGCGTTCCGGAGCGAGCTGACCGATGTACTCCTCGACGCCGACGGAACGCTGACGGCCGATCAGATCAAGCGGATCCGCACCCGGATCGTCGAACTGGCCCGTGCGCGCGGCTGGGTCGGCGACTGACCCCTGGACCCTGTCTGAGCACGGCGGAACGATCCTGAGCACGGCGAACGATCGCCACACGCCCTGACACGGCGGCGGGTGCCCCGGAATGCGGTCCGGAGCACCCGCCCTTTCTGCGTGTACGGACGAGCGCCGGGGAAGGGTGTCCGGCATCGCTCCGTACCCGCGGTCCGGCCGTCAGACCACGTCCCGTCGCATGGGCACCAGTACGGCCACGGCCGCCGCGACCAGAGCGTAACCCGCCAGCAGCACTCCGCCGCCCAAAGGTGACAGCAACGACACCGGACTGGTGGCCAGTTCGTCCGCCAGAACATCAGCGAGATAGGTGAAGCCGGTGAGCGACGCCGTCGCGCCGCCCGGCAGCAGCGGGTAGAGCAGATTGACCCCGGGGATCATCATCAGGATCAGCTCGCCCAGGTAGAGATAGCCGATCACCACCGCGAGAGCGGCGATCTGATGGCGGAGCAGCGCGCCCATCGCCACCCCGAGCAGGGTGTGGACCGCCATCGCCAGCGCCAGCCTGAGCAGCAGCTCGATCACCCCGCCGGTCGGCAGCCCGGGAGTGACCCCGCGCGCGGCGAGCGCCCCGAAGAACCCCGCGCCCGCGCTGCCCGTCTGCACCAGCCCGTACACCAGACCGGCCACGCCGAAGGTGACCAGCTTGGCGGTGAGCACCTGCCCGCGCCGCGGGGCGAAGAGGAAGGTGAACGTGGCCGTACGGTGCCGGTACTCCGACGTCATGGCCAGCGTGCCCAGCGCCGCGGGGACGAAGACCGTGAAGCCCAGCATCCCGAAGACCGACAGGACACCCTCCTTCGTCTCCAGGCCCGGCATGGGCGGCGAGAAGTTCTCCGGTCCGACGGCGGTCAGCAGCCCGACCATGCCTCCGCCCAGGACGACCGCGGTCAGCAGCGCCCACAGCCACATGCGGGTGGCCAGCAGCCGGCGGAACTCCGCCTTGATCAGCGCGTTCACCGGACGTCCCCCTCGCTGTCCGCGGTCAGTTCGAAGAACAGCCGCTCCAGGCTCGTGTCCTCGGTGAGCAGTTCATGCACCCGCAGCCCCGCGGCCGACGCCAGATCCGCGATCTGCGCGGTCGCGAGCCCCCGCACCCGCAGCGCGCCGTCGCGCCCCGTCTCGACGCTCCGCGCGGCCACCCCGTCCGAAGTGCCCCGCAGCAGCGCCGCCTTGAGCGCCTCGGCGTCGGGGGAGCGGACCAGTACGGCCGAGGGCCTGGACCGCTCCATCTCCCGCAGCGGGCCCGCCGCGACCAGCCTGCCGCGCCGGATCATCACGATGTCGTCCACGACCTGCTGGACCTCGCTGAGCACATGGCTCGACACCAGTACGGTGCGCCCCTCGTCGGCGAGTTCGCGCAGGAAGCGGCGCAGCCACGCGATGCCCTCGGGGTCGAGGCCATTGCTCGGCTCGTCGAGCAGCAGCACCCGAGGATCGCCCAGCAGCGCGGTCGCGAGACCGAGCCGCTGCTTCATGCCGGTGGAGAAGGTGCGGGTCCTGCGGTGCGCGGCATCAGCGAGGCCGAGCCGGTCGAGCAACTCCTCGACCCGGCCCGCCGGATGGCCGCCCATGGTGCGGTAGATCCGCAGATGGTCGCGCGCCGAGTGATCGGGATGGAAGGCCGAGGCGTCGAGTACCGCCCCGACGACCTCGGAGGGCCGGCGCAGCTCCCCGTACCGCCGGCCGCCGATCGTGGCGGTGCCCGCGGTCGGGGTGACCAGGCCCAGGATCATGCGCATGGTCGTGGTCTTGCCGGCCCCGTTGGGGCCGAGGAAGCCGGTGACGGCGCCCGGCTCCACGGCGAAGCTGAGACTGTCCACCGCGGTGACCGGCCCGAACCGCTTGGTCAGGCCGGTGACTTCGATCCGGTGGTTCGGCTGACGCATCGGCTCTTCCACCCCTCCCCCTGGGACTCGGTGCCCGGTCCTGTTCGCTGTGGGGTCCAACCGTGGCTATCTGTTCTAGTAGTTGTATATCAGATAGAGTGAACTTGTGCGTCTGATACTCGATCTCGACAGCGAGGTCCCGATCTATCAGCAGATCCGGGACCGGGTGGTGGAAGCCATCGCCGACGGCCTGCTGGCGCCTGGCGCGTCCCTGCCCTCCACCCGGCAGTGCGCCGTCGACCTGGCGATCAACTTCCATACCGTGAACAAGGCGTACGACCTGCTGCGGCGCGAGGGCATCATCCGCATCAACCGCAAGAGCGGAGCGGTGGTCCACCCGGACGTGCGGAAGGCGACGGCGGAACTGCGGGTGGGGGCCGACTGGGAGCGGCGGCTGCGCACGCTCCTGGCGGAAGCGGTGGTACGAGGGGCTGCGGAGGAGGAGGTCATGGCGTACGTAGGGACGGCCCTGGAGGGGTTCGCGGGATTCGCCGAGCAGGGCGAGGGGGGTGGCCGGGGATGACGAGGCTCCGGCCGCCCCGAGAGAGTGGATGAGGTGAACACCGTGCTTGTCGGCCTGGTCGTCAATTCCGGGGTCCTGCTGGCGCTGGGGGCCACCCTCTACGCCGCGCCGAGCCCGCTGTTCAACCCCCACTCGGTCCCCTTCGGCATACGCGTACCGCCCGACAAGGCGGACGCTCCCGAAGTGGCCGAACAACGGCGGCGCTACCGCGCCCTGTTCCTGCCGGCCACGCTGATGGTCACCGTGGCCGCCCTCGTCATCGGCGCCGTACTGGACAGCGTCGCGGTCGGCGGTGTGGCGGCGGTCGTGCTCTGCGTCATCGCCGCCGCGCTGTGGCTGCGCGCGCACCGCGCCCTCGCCCGCGCGAAGGAGCGGGGCAACTGGTACGCGCACGTACGGCAGGGCGCCGTCATGGACACCTCCCTGCGCACCGACCCCGTACGGCTGCCCTGGGCGTGGACGGTCCCCTCGCTCGTGGTGGTCGTCGTGACCGCCGTCGCCGGTGCGATCGTCTACCCGAGGCTGCCCGGGGTGATGGCGCTCCCGGCACGCTCAGCGAACGGGACCGTGTACCGCGAGCTCACGACCACCGTCTGGACCGCGTTCAGCCTGGTCTTCGCCCAGATCCTGCTGACCGCCGTGGTCATCGGGACGGTCGCCGCCGTCCTGCGCGCCCGCGCGGACCTGGATGTCTCGCGGCCCCGGAGCAGCGCGGCCCGGCACCGCCGCCACCTCGCTCTGACGGCACGGAGCCTGCTGGGCATCGCCGCACTGCTCAACCTCATGCTGCTCGGGCTGTCCGGGATGATGTGGAGCGACAGCCGCTCCGGGGCCCTGCTGACCCTGGTCATCGGCGTACCGCTGCTCGCGGCCGTCGCCGTGTCCGTGCCGCTCGTACGCGGGGGGCCCGGGGGCGGCCGGGCGACGCCGGAAAGCGCGGACGGCTCGGACGGCTCGGGCGGGTCGGACGAGGGGACCGGACTGGTACCGCGCGACGACGACCGTCACTGGTACGCCGCCGGCACCGTCTACGTCAACGCCGACGATCCCGCCATCCTCGTGCCCCGGCGCGTGGGCCTGGGCTGGACCGTCAACCTGGGCAATCTCCGGATCCTGATCGTCTCCGCGGCGGTGCTCGCGATCGCGGCGGGAGCGACGGTCGTGTCCGTCACCGTGGGATAGAGCCGGTACCGGGAGCGGAACGAGTTCGCGCGTGGCCCGATCGAACGCCGGTCGAAGCGCCGAGCGGGCCCCGCATAGGGTGGGGGGATGCAGGAGCAGTACCGAACCGTCGCCCGCGCGGGCGTGCACGAGACCGAGATCAACCGGTCGCGCTTCATCTGCGCGCTGGCGCCCGTGGCGACGGAGGAGGAGGCACAGGAGTTCATCGCGCGCATCCGCAAGGAGCACCCGACGGCCACGCACAACTGCTTCGCGTATGTGATCGGCGCCGACGCCTCCGTACAGAAGGCCGGCGACGACGGCGAACCCGGCGGTACGGCCGGGGCGCCGATGCTCCAGATGCTGATGCGGCGTGAGGTGCGCTACACCGCCGCCGTCGTGACCCGCTACTACGGCGGGGTCAAGCTCGGCGCGGGCGGACTGATCAGGGCGTACGGGGGCGTGGTGGGCGAGACCCTGGACGCGGTCGGCACCCTCACCCGGCAGCGCTTCCGGGTGGCGACCGTCACCGTCGACCATCAGCGCGCGGGCCGGCTGGAGAACGATCTGCGGGCGACCGGGCGTGCCGTGCGGGACGTGCGGTACGCCGAGGCGGTGACGATCGAGATCGGCCTGCCGGACTCGGAGGTACCGGCGTTCCGCGCGTGGCTGGCGGATACGACGGCGGGGACCGCCACGCTGGAACTGGGCGGAGAAGCCTTTGCCTGACGTGCCCTTGCCTGACATGCCTGTGCCTGACGTGTACGACGAGCACCACGTGTCCGGTACGCGGGACAGCAGCCCTCTGGAGGGCCGGTCTTGAGGATTCTGCACACATCGGACTGGCATCTCGGGCGGTCGTTCCACCGCGTGAGCATGCTCGACGCCCAGGCCGCGTTCCTCGACCATCTCGTGGCCACGGCCCGTGAGCGCGACGTGGACGCCGTCGTCGTCGCGGGCGATGTCTACGACCGGGCCGTGCCCCCGCTCAGCGCGGTGGAGCTGTTCGACCGGGCCCTGCACCGTCTCGCCGACGCCGGTGTGCCGACCGTCATGATCTCCGGGAACCATGACTCGGCCCGCAGACTCGGCGTCCTCGCCGGTCTGGTCGAGCGCGCCGGGATCCATCTGCGGACCGACCCGGCCGGCTGCGCCACCCCCGTCCTGCTGAACGACGCGCACGGCGAAGTGGCCTTCTACGGCCTTCCGTATCTCGAACCGGCCCTGGTACGGGACGAGTTCAAGGTCACCAAGGCCGGCCACGAGACGGTGCTCGGCGCCGCGATGGAGCGGGTACGGGCCGATCTCGCGGGACGCGACGCGGGCACCCGCTCCGTCGTCCTCGCGCACGCGTTCGTCGCGGGCGGCGCGCCCAGCGACAGCGAGCGGGACATCACCGTGGGCGGTGTGGCGGCCGTGCCCACCGGAATCTTCGACGGTGCCGACTATGTCGCCCTCGGCCATCTGCACGGCGCCCAGACCCTCACCGAACGCGTCCGCTACGCGGGCTCGCCGCTCGCGTACTCCTTCTCGGAGACCACACACCGCAAGACGATGTGGCTGGTGGAGCTGGGACCGGCGGGTGAGATCGAAGCGGAGCGGATCGACTGTCCGGTACCGCGTGCACTGGCCAGGATCCGGGGCGGGCTCGACGAGTTGCTCGGTGATCCGGGGCTCGCGCGGCACGAGGAGTCATGGGTCGAGGCGACCCTGACAGATCCGGTGCGCCCCGCCGAACCCATGGCCCGGCTCGCCGAGCGCTTCCCGTACACACTCAGCCTGGTCTTCGAACCGGAGCGGGGGGACGACGACCCGCTCTCCTCCTACGCCCAGCGCCTCGCGGGCCGTACCGACCAGCAGATCGCGGAGGACTTCGTGGCGCATGTACGGGGCGGATCGGGGCCCGACGAGCCCGAACGCGAGGTGCTGCGCGCCGCGTTCGAGGAGGTACGGGTCGACGCGGCGGTGCGCGAGGTGACCCCGTGAGGCTGCACCGGCTGACCGTCACCGCCTTCGGGCCCTTCGCCACCACCGAGGAAGTGGACTTCGACGCGCTCTGCGCCGCCGGGCTCTTTCTGCTGCACGGGCCGACGGGGGCGGGGAAGACCTCCGTACTCGACGCGGTCTGCTACGCGCTGTACGGCGCCGTGCCGGGCGCCCGCCAGAGCCCCGGGGCCACTCTCCGCAGCGATCACGCGCCCGTCGGGACGCCCACCGAGATCGGCCTCGATCTGACCGTGGGCGGCCGCCGGCTGGAGATCGTCCGGCGGCCCGCGCAGCTCCGGCCGAAGAAGCGGACGAAGGGATTCACCACCGAGAAGGCGCAGAGTTGGCTGCGCGAGTACGACGCGGAGAGCGGGACATGGCGGGCGCTGAGCCGGTCCCACCAGGAGATCGGCGAGGAGATCGGCCAGCTGCTCGGGATGAGCAGGGATCAGTTCTGCCAGGTGGTGCTGCTGCCCCAGGGCGACTTCGCCCGCTTCCTGCGCGCCGACGCCGAGGCACGCGGCAGACTCCTCGGCAAGCTCTTCGACACCCGCAGGTTCGCCGCGGTCGAGGAGCGCCTCGCCGAGCTGCGGCGCGCCGCCGAGCACCGGGTGCGCGCGGGTGACGACCGGCTCCTCGGCGTCGCGCAGCGCCTGGCCCAGGAGGCGGGCGACCGTACGGCGCCACCTCGGGACAACAGCACGGCCCCACCTCGGGACAACAGCACGGCCCTACCTCGGGGCGACAGCACGGCCCTACCTCGGGGCGACCGTACGGCGCCGCCGCTGCCTGAACTCCGGCCCGGCGACGCGGGGTTCGCCGGAGCCGTCCTGGAGTGGGCGGCGGTCGTCCGTACCGGCGCCCATGAGTGGTCCGACATCATGGAATCCGCCCTCTCCGCCGCCGAAAGCCGCGCCGCCGCCGCCCGGCGCGCCCTGGACGCAGAACGTGAACTGGCCACGCTGCAACAGCGGTTCGAGGAGACGCGGCGCCGCGCCGGGACGCTGGAGGAACAGCGCTCCGAGCACGAGCGGGTGCGGACCCGGCTGGAGCGTTCCCACAAGGCCGAGCTGGTCGCGCCGGCGCTCTCGCTGCGCGCCGACGCGGAACAGGCGCACAGCTCGGCCAGCGCCGCGTACGAGCGCACCCGCACCCTGCTGCCCGCCGGACTCACCGACGCCGGAGCCGAACAACTCGCCTCGCTGGAAGGGAAGCTGCGGCAGGAACTGGGCGCGCTCGACGCCGCCCGGCGCGCCGAGCACCGCGACGCCGAGATCACGGCCGAGCGCGCCGGTCTGGACCGGCAGGCGCGGGCCGACGACGAGGTCCTCCAGGAAGCGGCCGACTGGCTCGCCGGGTGGGAGTCCCGGCGTGGCGCCCTCCAGGACCGGATCGAGGCCGCGCAGGAGGCGGCGACCCGCGCCGAACAGCTCGCCGGGCACCTTGACCCCGCGCGCCGGCGGCTCGACGCGGCCCAGCGCCGCGACACCCTCGAAGCGGCGCTCTCCGAGGCCGGTCGGGACCTCAACTCGGCCCGGGAGCACACCAATACGGCGCATGAGCACTGGCTCGACCTGCGTGGTCGGCGGCTCGCGGGCATGGCCGCCGAGCTGGCCGCCCGGCTCGTCGACGGCGAACCCTGCGCGGTCTGCGGCTCCGCCGCGCACCCCGGTCCCGCGCCGGCCACCGACGGCCAGGTCGAACCTGCGGCGGAGGACGCCGCGCTGGAGGCGTACCGGCGTGCCGACGAGGCCCGCGGACACGCCGAGCGCGAGCACGCGGCGATACGGGAACGACACGCGGCGGCGCGCGCGGCGGCCGGTGAGTCGAGCGTGGCCGAACTCACCTCGCTCACCGAGCGGCTGGACCGGGAGCACACCGAGGCGCGCCGCGTGGCCGCCGGTACGCACGCGGCCCGTGAGGCCCTGGGCCGCGCCGAGCGTGAGTACGAGGGCCGGCTCGCCGCGCAGCGCGAGGCCGAACGCCGCGTGGCCGCCCGCACCTCGCGCCGCGACGCGCTCGAACGCGAACAGAGCGCGCTGCAAGCCGAGTTGAGCCGCGCCAGGGGAGACGCGGACAGCGTCGCCGAGCGCGCCGCGCAGCTGGCGGACCGGGCCGGCCGGCTCGCCGTGGCGGCCGAGGCGGTGCGCGCCGTCGACACCACCGCGCTCCGCCTCAAGGAGGCCGACGGCCGGCTCGCGTCCGCCGCCTTCCGGGCCGGGTTCGACACCCCGGAAGCCGCCGCGGACGCCCTGCTCACCGATACCGACCGGCGGGCGCTCCAGCACCGGCTGGACGACTGGCGGGCCGAGGCCGCCGCGGTCGCCGACCGGCTCGCGGAACCACGGGCCCGAGCCGCCGCGGATCAGCCGCCCGCCAGGACGGAGGACGCGGAGGCCGCCCACGACGCCGCCGAACGCGCCCTGCGCGACGCGTCGTCCGCCGCCACCACCGCCCGGGGCCGCCGCACCGAGCTGGGCAGGCTCTCCAGGCTCGCCGAGGCGGAGGTACGCGCACTCGGCCCGGTGCGCGAGGAGTACGACAGGGTGGCCCGCCTCGCCGGTCTCACCGCGGGCACCTCCACCGACAACGAACGCAGGATGCGTCTGGAGTCCTACGTCCTGGCGGCCCGCCTCGAACAGGTCGCGGCGGCGGCCACCGTACGGCTCCAGCGCATGTCCTCCGGCCGCTACGCCCTGATCCACTCGGACGCCAGAACGGGCGGCCAGCGGCGCTCCGGGCTCGGACTCCAGGTCATCGACGCCTGGACGGGCCGCGCCCGCGACACCTCGACGCTCTCCGGCGGCGAGACCTTCTTCGCCTCGCTCGCCCTCGCGCTCGGCCTCGCGGATGTCGTCACCGACGAGGCGGGCGGCGTACGGCTGGACACCCTCTTCATCGACGAGGGCTTCGGCAGCCTGGACGACCAGACGCTGGACGAGGTCCTGGACGTCCTGGACTCGCTCCGGGAGCGCGACCGCAGCGTCGGCATCGTCAGCCACGTCGCGGACCTGCGCCGCCGCGTCCCCACCCAGCTGGAGATCGTCAAGGACCGCCAGGGCTCGACGATCCACCAGCGGACATAGCGGATCGCTCCGAGGAGAAAACCGTGTGGACAACGGCCGCCCCGCACACCACGATCGTCTCCCATGCCCGCACTTGAACCCCCCGCCCCCGAAGCGCTCCGCCGTGATCCGCTGCCGCTGCGCGGCCGTACCGCCCTGGTCACCGGTGCCAGCCGGCGCGGCGGCATCGGTTACGCGGTCGCCCGGCGCCTCGTCGCGTACGGCGCGAGCGTGTATCTCCATCACCATGTGCCGCACGACGCAGGCCAGCCCTGGGGCGCCGATCCGGACGGACCGGAAGGTGTCGCCGCCGCCGTACGGGAGGCACGCGCGGATCCGGCGGCGCGGGTGGTGCACGGACCCGCCGATCTGTCCATGGCCGAGGCGCCCGCCGCGCTGATCGCCACCGCCGCGGAAGCGCTCGGCGGGCGGCTCGACATCCTGGTCGCCAACCACGCGCTCAGCGGCCGGGACGGCACACTCGACACCATCGACGCGGCGATGCTCGACGCCCACTGGGCGGTCGACACCCGGTCGGTGATCCTGCTCATCCAGGCGTACGCCCGGCTGCGCGCGACGCTGCCCGGCCGTACGCCCGGCGGCCGGGTCATGATGATGACATCCGGTCAGGACATCGCGGGCGGGATGCCGGGGGAGATCGCCTACGGTCTGGCCAAGGGCGCCCTCGCCTCCGCGACCCGGTCGCTCGCCACCTCGCTCGCGGAGCGGGCGGTGACGGTCAACACCGTCAACCCCGGGCCCGTCGACACGGATTACCTGACCGGGGCGGCGTACGACGAGATCGCGGCGCTGTTCCCGGCCGGCCGCTGGGGGATGCCCGACGACCCGGCCCGGCTGATCGCCTGGCTGGCCACCGACGAGGCGGAGTGGATCACCGGTCAGGTCATCGACTCCGAGGGCGGATTCCGCCGCTGAGCGAAGCCGCCCGGGAGTCCCGGCCTCCGGCCGAC
This sequence comes from Streptomyces scopuliridis, assembly GCF_042790125.1. Taxonomy (GTDB): domain Bacteria; phylum Actinomycetota; class Actinomycetes; order Streptomycetales; family Streptomycetaceae; genus Streptomyces; species Streptomyces scopuliridis_A. The sequence continues at coordinate 93,137 of NZ_JBHTZS010000026.1, read as the reverse complement.
GGCGGCCGGGCTCATGCCTCTCGGCTGGGCCCGGCCGCCCCTCCCGGTCGCCGTCCGTACGCGGCCCCGCCCGTACCGCGTACGTACTACCGGCGCAGGTCAGAGCTTCGACAGCTCGTCCACCAGATCGTCGAGGCCCAGCGAGCCCTGCGACAGCGCCGCCATGTGCCATGCCTTCGCGTCGAACGCGTCGCCGTGTGCCCTGCGGGCGTTCTCCCGGCCGAGCAGCCAGGCGCGCTCGCCCAGCTTGTAGCCGATCGCCTGGGCCGGCATCGACAGATAGCGGGTCAGCTCGCTCTCCACGAAGTCCGCGGGCCGGCCGCTGTGGTTCCCGAAGAACTCCTGCGCCAGCTCGGGAGTCCAGCGCTCGCCAGGGTGGAACGGCGAGTCCGCCGGGATCTCCAGCTCCAGATGCATACCGATGTCCACGATCACCCGGCAGGCGCGCATCATCTGCGCGTCCAGGTAACCGAGCCGGCGCTCCGCGTCCGGCAGGAATCCCAGCTCGTCCATGAGCCGCTCCGCGTAGAGCGCCCAGCCCTCCGCGTTGGCGCTGACCTGGCCGACCGAGGCCTGGTAGCGGGAGAGCTGGTCGGCGACATGGGTCCACTGCGCGATCTGGAGGTGGTGGCCGGGGACGCCCTCGTGGTACCAGGTGGACACCAGGTCGTACACCGGGAAGCGGGTCTCGCCCATGGTCGGCAGCCAGGTACGGCCGGGGCGCGAGAAATCCTCGGAGGGACCGGTGTAGTACGGCGCCGCCGCGCCGCCCGGCGGAGCGATCCGGGACTCCACGCGCCGTACCCGCTCGGCGAGTTCGAAGTGGGTACCGTCGAGCGCGTCGATGGCCTCGTCCATCAGTTTCTGGAGCCAGACCCTGACCTCGTCGACCCCCTCGATGTGCTCCCCGCGCTCGTCGAGATGGGCGAGCGCCTCCCAGGGGTCCGCGCCCGGCAGGATCTTCTCGGCCTCGGTGGTCATCTCGGCGCGCAGCCGGTGGTATTCGGACCAGCCGTACGCGTACGCCTCGTCCAGATCCAGATCCGTGCCGTTGAAATACCGCGACCAGCGCGCGTAACGCTCCCGGCCCACCGTGTCCGGGGCGCCCTCGACGGCGGGCGCGTACACCTCGCGCATCCAGTCCAGCAGCTCCGCGAGCGCGGCGGTGGCGGAGCGCGCGGCGGCGTCCAGTTCCGTACGGAGGGAGTCGGGACCGGCGGAGACGAAGTCCTCGAACCAGCCGCGCTCCTCGCCCACCCACTCCGTCAGCTGGTCGATGAAGGTGGCGGTGGGCCGGGGACCGCCGAGCAGCTCGCGCTCCAGGCCCAGGGCGAGCGATTCGCGGTATCCGGCCAGCGCGGCGGGTACGGCACGCAGCCGCTCGGCGATCGCCGACCAGTCCTCGTCCGTCTCGGCCGGGGTCATCGGGAACGCGTCGCGGAGGTGGTGCGCGGGCGAGTGGATGTTGCTGACCAGGCGCAACCCCTCCTGCGCGTCATGGACGGCGAGTTCGGCCGTCAGCCGCTCACGCAGCAGCCGGCCGCAGCGCCGCTCGGCATCGCTGTCCGCGCCCGGCAGCGTCTCGGCCACATCGAGACGGGCGAGGGTCGCCCGGCCGAGATCGGCGACAGCCTGCTGTCCGGCCGGGGAGAAGTCGGGCAGGCGACGGGAGCTCTCCGCGACGCCCAGATAGGTTCCGGTGATCGGATCGAGTTCGATGAGTGCGTCGACGTAGGCGTCGGCGACCTGGCGGGGCAGCGCGCTGCCGGATGTGTCTGACATGCGGACATCCTCTCCGAGAGAGAACTCCGCGTCACATCACTTGTTTCCGGAGGGCCGGTGGGATTGGCCGATGACGATGGCATCCGGGGACGGTGGTCCTCCTGCTGGGAAACTCAACCGGGGCTCGGCACGGGCGACTTCGGGCCGTGAGGTGAACGCGGCCGATACCAGCCGTCCCGACCCCGGATGATTTTGGCTGGATCACGACGTAGCCGACGCCCGGAATCCCCGCAGGCCCGCTGTCCGGCGCTCAGCGATCGGCCTGCTCGTGGCCGGACATCTCCGAGTCGCCGTACGGAGGCAGCACCCGCGCGTCCGTCGGCTCCAGCCGGGCCGTGATGACCAGCGTTCCGTCCTCGATCTGGTAGTCCAGCGGCAGACCGAGATCCCGCATGGTCGCGACCATGCCCGTGTTGGACGCCTGGGTGACGGCGTACACGCTGCCGCACCGGGCCTCGACGGCGAGCGCCACGAGCCTGCCCAGCAGTTCGGAACCGATACCGCGCCGCTGCCAGGCGTCCTCGACGATCAGCGCCACCTCGGTCTCGTCGCCGTCCCAGAGCAGATGGCCGAGGGCGACGAGCCGGCCGGATTCCGTCTCGACCGCGAGCGTCCGTCCGAAGCGCGGGCTGAGCAGATGGTTCAGATAGCGGTCGGCGTCCCCGACCGGGCCGTGGTAGCGCAGGCCCAGGGTCCGTGCGGAGCAGCGGGCGTGCATGGCGAGCGCGGCGTCGAGATCGCCGCGGTCGGCGCGGCGGATGGTGATCTCCTCGCCCTCGGGGAGCGTGAGCACGTCCTGGCCGCGGGGGATACGCGGCCCGAGCCGGGCGTCCAGCTCGACCAGCGCACGGGCCCGCGCGAACTCGGTCGGAGTGAAGGGCAGATAGGGGCGCTCCACGATGATGCTGCCGCCGTGCGGGTCGTTCAGCCGCATCTCCGTTCCGTCCAGCACCCCTTCGACCGGTGCGCTCTCGTCACCGGAACGGTCGGCGAGGGATCCGCCGGGCCGGGAGCGGATCGTGCAGCGCCCGAGCAACTGGCGCAGCGAGAGCGGCAGTTCGGCGGCGTCCAGGGCCGTACGGGTGGCGAGGCCGAGTACCCGGGTCGGGGTGTCCACCAGATCGTGCGCGTCGGCGCGCTCGATCCATGTGCTGCCGCCGCCCGCGGCCGAGATCTCACGGGTGAGGTCCTTCGCCTGGAGCACGGACGGGGCGCGCAGCAGGAACTCGTCGACGGTGCCGTCGGCCAGCGGATGGGTCTGGAGGGTGAGGATGTCGACATGGTGCGCGGCGAGGGCGGTGCACAGCGCGGCGAGGCTCCCCGGCTCGTCCCGTACGGTGGTCCGCATCCGCCAGAGCGTCGTCTCCACCGGTCCGGCCGGGGCGGCGCCCTCCCGCGCGTCCGGTGCCGGCGGGGCCGGGCTGCCGGGCGGCGGAGGGGCATGACCGTGCCTTCGTGCCCACCATGTGTGGAACATGGCCGTGGCGATCAGCGCCACCGCGGAGGCGACCAGCAGGAACGCTCCGTCGGGTCCATGGGCGATCATGTTCGCCAGGGCGTCGGCGACGGCCACCGCGGTGAACAGGGCCGCCAGTTCGACGAGGTCCCGCCGCCAGTGGTGGGGGCGGCGGACACTCTTCGCGGAAGTCACATTGGTCATGACCTCACTCTGACGGAATGGTGTTGCGTGATCACGAACAGTGTGTGACTGATGGGTTAAGTGTGGATCTGATCCCTTTTGGCCGTTCTTTGGTCAATTTTGGCGTGGAGTGATCGCTTCAGGAGCGATGTGCGACCGGCGGCGGGTTCCTACTGGCCGACCTTCCCCGGCTGGAGCACCTTCGTGAACAGCACCGTCCCGCCCTCTTCCCGCAGCCGGACCGTCAGCTCACCGCTGGCGCCGTCGATGTCCACCTCGCCGTAGAGCGGCGGGGCCTCCATCGGGGAGAGGTTCTGACCCTGCGGCGCCTTCAGGAAGGCCCGCTCGGGACCGAACGTGCCGTCCAGGTTGTTGGCCGGGAACTGGCCCGCGGCGAGCGGACCGGAGACGAACTCCCAGAAGGGCGCGAAGTCCTTGAAGGCCGCCCGCTCCGGCGTGTAGTGCTGCGCGGCGGTGTGGTGGACGTCCGCCGTCAGCCACAGCGTGCCCGTGATCCGCTGGTGCTTGATGTGCCGCAGCAGCTCGGCGATCTGGAGTTCCCGGCCGAGCGGAGCGCCCGGGTCGCCCTGGGCGATCGCCTCGATGTTCGCCGCACCGTCCGGCACGACCAGCCCGATCGGCATATCGGCGGCGATCACCTTCCACACCGCGCGCGACCGCGACAGCTCGCGCTTGAGCCATGCGAGCTGCTCCGCGCCGAGGATGCCGTTCGTGTCGTCGGTCTGCCGGCCGGGCGAGTTGGCGTTGCGGTACGTCCGCATGTCCAGCACGAACACATCGAGCAGCGGACCGTGGTTCACCACACGGTGGACACGCCGGTCCGCCCCGCGCGCGGGCGACGCCGAGATCGGGAAGTACTCGTGGAACGCCTGTGTGGAACGGGCGGCCAGCACGTCCACGTTCTTCTCGGTGTAGCGGACATCGTCCAGGATCTGGCCCGGGTACCAGTTGTTGCGCACCTCGTGGTCGTCCCACTGAGTGATCGACGGGACCTCGGAGTTGAAGCGCCGTACGTTCTCGTCGAGCAGGTTGTAGCGGAAGTTCCCCCGGTACTCGGCCAGCGTCTCCGCGACCTTCGCCTTCTCCGGAGTGGTGATGTTGCGCCAGATCCGGCCGTCGGGCAGCGTCACGCTCGGCTCGATCACGCCGTCCGCGTAGATCGTGTCACCGCTGCACAGGAAGAAGTCGGGGCCGAGCCGGCGCATCTCGTCGTACACCGTGAAGCCGCCGATGTCGGGGTTGATGCCCCAGCCCTGTCCGGCGATATCGCCCGACCAGACGAACCGGACGCCCTGCCGCCGCCGTGTGGGCGCGGTGCGGAACGTGCCGTACACCGGCTCACCGGTACGGCGGGGGTCCTCGGGGTCGGCCAGGGTCACCCGGTAGTGCACCTGCTCACCGGCCGGCAGTCCGCGCAGCGGGACCGTACCGGTGAAGTCGGTGCCGGGGCCGAGCAGCGGACCGTGCCAGGAGCGGGCGCGGCGGAACGATTCGGTGGCCGAGGTCTCCACGATCATGCGGGCGGGCCGGTCGGACCGTACCCACACCAGCCCGGACGAGGAGGTGACATCGCCGGCCTGCACCCCCCAGGCGGCGCGCGGCCGGCCGGACAGGGCCTGGGCGGGGGCGGCGCCCGCGAGCGCGGCACCGGGCAGTGCCAGCACGGCCGAGGCGGCGAGCGAGCCGCGCAGCACACTGCGGCGGGCGGGAGCCTTCGGTACGTCGGCGGCGGGAGAGGAAGAGGAGAAAGAGGAGGTGTTGCCGGGGTTGTGCGACATCGATGCGTCTCCTGGGCAGATGGTGCGCCGGGGTGTCATGCCATGCCTAATGCCCGGTGGCGGCCGGAGTACGAACCCGGGGTGAACAACCGGCCGCCCGCTACCCGCCCGTGACGGCCCCGGCCGGCAGCGGTACGCCGCGCTCGATCCCGCCCGGCGTCAACTGCGCGTATCCGATGACCAGTCGTACATGGCCGTCCGCGGGCCGCGCCGTCCCATGGTCCGCCGGCGGACGCGGCGCGATCCCGCTGACCGCCGTACCGGGGAAGTGGGCGGCGAGGGCCGCGACCAGCGCGTCCCGCCGCTCCCGGTAGGCACGCTGACAGCGCCGCAACTGACGGTCGTGCCCGCCCCGTTCGATTGTCCGCCACGGTCCGCGGGATCGCGGCCGTCGAAGCGGCCGGCCCCGTACGGGAGGACACACCGGCGGCCCGGTAGCCGTACGGTCCGGGCGCCGCGGCCAATTGACCTGGACAGCCGGTGCGCCCATCGGCTGGGATGGGCACGTGGCGACCGACACCGCGAGCACCGAGGAATTCGAAGCGCACCGGCCCGTACTGACCGGGGTCGCCTACCGCATGCTCGGCGGGGTCGCCGACGCCGAGGACGTGGTGCAGGAGGCATGGCTGCGCTGGAGCGCCGCCGAGCGTACGGACATCCGCGAGCCGCGCGCGTATCTCGTACGGATCACCACACGCCTCGCCATCGACCGGCTCCGGCAGGCCAAGGCGCGGCGCGAGTCCTATGTCGGTCCCTGGCTGCCCGAACCGGTCGTCACCGACTTCGGAACCGCCGTCCCCGACACGGCCGAACGCGCCGTGCTCGCCGACTCGGTGTCCGTCGCCGTCCTGATCGTCCTCGAATCGCTCTCGCCGCTGGAACGCGCGGTGTTCGTGCTGCGCGAGGCGTTCGGATTCCCGTTCGGCGAGATCGCCCTCACCCTGGAGCGCAGCGAGGCCGCCGTCAGACAACTGGCCGGCCGGGCCCGCCGCCATGTCGAGGAACGCAGGCCGCGTTACGACGTCGACCCGGCCGAACGCCGCGCTCTCACTGAGCGGTTCCTCGCCGCGGCGGGCGGCGGAGATCTCGACGAGCTGCTCGCCCTGCTGGCGCCCGACGTACAACTGGTGGGCGACAGCGGTGGCAAGTCCAAGGCGCCGCTGCGGATCATCGAGGGCGCCGACAAGGTGGGCCGGTTCCTGTCCGGCGTCTCGGGGCAGGCGGCGCTGTTCGACTTCCGGATCACGGAGTTCAACGGCGCCCCCGCGCTGCTCGTCCTCGCCGGCGGAGTACCCGATATCGTCCTCCAACTGGAGATCACGGACGGCAAGGTGGGACGCGTCTACATCGTGCGGAATCCGGACAAGCTCGGGGGAGCCGTCCTGGCGCACCCCGCCACGTAAGCCCTGCTCGTCGCTCCCGGCGATCCCCTGCCCCGGGTCCGATCCGGACGACCGGGCCACTGTCACGCGCGCCTCACCAGCGTACGAACGTACTGTGAACACCCTGAGTCGGAGAGTGACTTCTCTCCGTGACCGACGGAGGATTGGTCTTGACCAACGGGATGGCCCGTCCTATCGTCGCTATTTAGTGCAGGAACCTTTAATAAACAAGGGCACGGAAAACCCGCCGGAGAGACGGCGATTGCGGAGGATCAGGGTGGGGACCACGCAGCTGGAAGCAGTGCCGGAGCCTAAGTACTGGCACCTCAAGACCGTGCTCGGCGAAGCGCTCGACTCCGACTTCGCGGTGGGGGAGGTCCTGCCCAACGAACGTGACCTCGCCGCCCGGTTCGGAGTCGCCCGCGCCACGCTCAGGCAGGCCCTCGAACAGCTGGAGCTGGAAGGCCGGCTCCAGCGCCGCCGCGGCGTCGGTACGACCGTCGCCCCGCCGCGCGTGGGCGTCGACGTCTCCACCACCCAGCACGAATGGCCCGGCACCGTACGGGACGCCTGGCAGCCCGTCGACTGCGCCAGGGCGCCCGCGCCCGCCGCGGTGGCCAGGCTGCTGGAGACCGCCGCCGACGAAGAGGTCCACACCGTCCGCAGGGTCCGCTCCACCCACGGCCAGTCCGTCGCGGCGGAACTGCTCTACGTCCCCGCCTCGTCGGTGCCCGAGCTGTCGGCCATCGACGCGCCCGAGGGCCCGGCGCGCGCCCGCGCCGTCCTGCGTGAGCTTCAGCGCCTCGGCCTCGACGGCCAGGACCGCGCCGTGGAACTGGGCTCCGCGCGCGCGGACGACGCCAGGGAGCTGGACCGGCTGCCCGGCGCTCCCGTCCTCGTCGTCACGACGCGCTATGTCGTGGCGGGCCGTACCGCCGCCGTATCGGTGGCCACGTACCGCGCCGACACCTGCCGGCTCACCTTCGGGGACTCCGGCGACCTGGAGATCAGCGAGGAGCCGCAGGAGCGCCGCGCGTCCTGAAGCCCCTTGTCCCGTGTGCGGCCCGTCGCTCAGCGGCGGGCCGTCACCGTACCCTCCACCGCGAACAGCTGCTCCTCGACATGGTCGAGCGCCAGCCGCAGCGCGCCCGTCGCCACGGCCGCCTCGCCGAGCAGCGAGAGCGCCACCCGCGGCGGGCGCAGACAGAAGCGGGAGAGCTCGTCGCGCAGCGGGTCCAGCACACCGTCGAGCCCGGCGGCCCAGCCGCCGACCACCACCAGCTCCGGATCCAGCGCCAGCACCAGCGCCGCCACATCGTGCACCAGCCGCTGGGTGAACCGTTCGACGGCCTCCCGCGCCCGGACGTCCCCGCCCTTGGCGTCGGCGAAGACCTTCGCCACCGCCTGCTCGTCGAGCGGGTGCAGCGGCTCGTCCGTCGTCGACAGCAGCGTTTCCGGGGTCGCGCCGCGCCCCAGCAGATGCAGCGCGCCGATCTCGCCGGCCGCGCCGCCGAAGCCGCGGTGCAGCCGCCCGCCGATCAGTGCGCCCGCCCCGGGGCTGAGCCCCGCCAGTACGAAGACGATGTCGTCGGAGTCGATGGCCGCGCCCTTCCACTGCTCGGCCACGGCCGCCGCGTTGGCGTCGTTCTCCACCAGCACCGGACAGCGGAACGAGCGCCGCAGCCGTTCGCCGAGCGGCAGCCCCGTCCACTGCGGCAGCGCCGTGCCCAGCCGTACCGTCCCGTCGGCCTCCACGATGCCGGGGCTGCCGACCCCGACCGCGCGCAGCGAGCCGCGCGACACCCCCGTGCGGCGCAGCACATCGGCGACGACCAGCCGTACGCGGTCGAGGCGCTCGTCCGCGTCAGCCGTCTCCGAGACCACACGCGATCCGGCGCCGATGATCCGGCCGTCCAGCCCGGAGATCAGCGCGGCCACGCGATGCGGCCCGATCTCGATGCCCAGCAGATATCCGGCCTCGGCCCGGAACCGGAACCGGCGCGCCGGGCGGCCCTGCTTACGGGTCCCGCCCTCCGCCGGCGCCGACTCCACGACCAGGCCCGTTTCGATCAGACCTTCCACCACGCCCTCGACCGTCGGCCGGGAGAGGCCCGTGATCCGTGTCAGATCCGTCAGCGTGAGATCACCGGCGTCCCGCAGGGAATGGAGCACCACCGCGGAGTTGATCCGCCGCAGGAGCGAAGGGTCTCCACCGGTCAGCCGCTCCACGGTGTTTCCTCCCAGCTCGTGCGCGTGTAGGCGGATGTTACTCGGTGCCCGCCGGTGCTGCGAGTGGCGTGTGCCACCGCATGGCCCCGCGGCTGAACAGAGTGGCAGGGGCCGGTGGCTCCGGACAGGTCCGGGTCATCTGACGGGCAGCCAATTGTCAGTGCCCGCAGGTTTACTGGAGGCATGACCACCGCACAGCAACTCGCCGTCATCGAGCTGCTGCGTATCCGCGCCTTCCCCGCGGAGCGCGGCCCCACCGAGCTGGGCAGAAGCGGTCCCGGCTACCACCTCGCCGAGCTGTTCGAGGGGGACGGCGCGGCGGATGCCGGTCAGCACGGTGCGGAGCACACCGCGCTGACCGGCGTTCTCACCGCCCGCTTCGGTGAGCCGCACCACATCAGCCTCTGGAGCCTGCGGACACGCGTCGTCGAGGGGGAGGAGATACCGGACCCCTGGTGCGAGTTGAGCGCCGGCTTCGAATACCTCCACCTGTGGCGGTGGGAGGGCCGCTGGCTCGCGCTGGGCGCGGCGGGGGAGGCGGGGCCGGACGGCGCGGCCGGGGAGCGGCCGTTCCGTATCGTGGTGGCCGTCACCGAGACGGATCCGCCGTAGGCGACCGTGCCGTACGGACGGTCAGTCGCCGGTCGCCGGTCGCCGGTCGTGGGCAACGGGCCGGAGAACAGAGCCCTAGTGGCCGATCTTGTCCAGGTCGGCGAGTTCCTCGTCGGAGAGCCTGAGTCCCGCGCCGGCGGCGTTCTCGCGCAGGTGCTCCACCGACGACGTGCCGGGAATCAGCAGGATATTCGGCGACCGCTGCAACAGCCAGGCCAGGGCGACCGACATCGGCGTCGAATCCAACCGGGCGGCCACGGCCGAGAGCGCCGAGGATTGCAGCGGGTTGAAGCCGCCGAGCGGGAAGAAGGGCACATAGGCGACCCCCTCTCCGGCGAGCATGTCGATCAGCTCGTCGTCCTGGCGGTAGGCGAGGTTGTACATGTTCTGCACGCACACGATCGGCGCGATAGCCCGCGCCTCGGCGACCTGTTCCGCCGTCGCGTTGCTCACACCGAGGTGCCGGATCAAGCCCTGCTGCTGGAGTTCGACCAGCGTCTCGAACGCCTCGGCGAGCGAGCCGGACTGGGGTCCCTCGGCGTTGCCGAGCCGGAGGTTGACCACGTCGAGCGCCTCAAGGCCGAGGTTGTCAAGGTTCTCGTGGACGGAGCGGCGCAGGTCTTCGGGCTCTCGGGCCGTGGGCCAGCCGCCCTGCTGGTCGCGGGTCGCGCCGACCTTGGTCACGATGTGCAGCGACGCGGGGTACGGGTGCAGCGCTGTACGGATCAGCTCGTTGGTCACGCGCGGCCCGTAGGCGTCGCTTGTGTCGATATGGGTGATTCCGAGGTCGACGACATCGCGGAGGACGGCGAGAGCGCGGTCCGGGTCGGCAGGCGGCCCCATGACCCCGGGGCCGGCGAGCTGCATGGAGCCGTAGCCGAACCGGGTGACGGTCAGGTCACCCAGGGGCCAGGTGCCGCCGGGAAGCGAAGGGGAGAAGGTGCTCATGCCCGTGCCTTTCGTGCTGAGGTGGGTGGTGGTGCCTAACGGCTCCTTGCGCAACTATGGGTGGGGTAGCTTCCTGAAGGGAAGTAGGCACTCCGGAGTGCGTAAGGCACCCACGGGTTTAAGGAGCGGTCGATGGCAACGACGACGGAGGCTCAGAAGAAGGCGCAGGCCAAGGCCGAATATGACGCTTTCCTGGTGGCATGTCCCAGTCGCAAGCTGCTCGACCGGATCTCCGACAAATGGGTCACACTGATCCTGGCCGCACTCGGCAGTGACGGCTCGCATCAGTTCGGCGCCGACTGCGCCGGTGAACCACGGCCGATGCGCTACTCGGAGCTGCACCGCCTGCTGGCGGGCGTCAGCCAGAAGATGCTCACTCAGACACTGCGCTCCTTGGAGCGTGACGGCCTCGTCACCCGCACCGTGGTGCCCACCGTGCCCGTCACGGTCTCCTATGAGCTGACCGACCTCGGTCTGTCGCTGCATCAGATGATGCGCGGCCTCAAATCCTGGGCCGAGACGCACATGGACGACGTGCTCGCCAACCGCTCGGCATACGACACCGACGTCGCCTGACACCACCATTCCCAAGCCGGATGGCCTCCGCCGCTGCCTGAGAGCGGCGACATCGAACTCCGATGTCCGGCAGCGGCCACCGGCACCTCGGCGTCACCCGGCGACCACTCGCACACGACCACCGGCCCCGGCCGCAGGTGGACCCCCGGCCCGCCTCACGCCGCGGGGCCCGGCGGCAGGTGCACCGTCATGATCAGGTGGCAGGTCCCGGTGCCCGCGCCGCGGTACGTGTGAGCGGCGTCGCCGTCGAACGTGGCGGTCTGTCCGGCTTCGACGGTGTGCTCGGTGCCGTCGACGACCAGGGTCATCCGGCCGGATGTGACGCTGACGGTTTCCACGACTCCCGCCTGGTGCGGGTGGCTCGGGTATTCCTCGTCCGGCTCCAGTCGCCAGCGCCAGACCTCGACAGGGGCCGGGCCCGAGGTCGTCAGCATGAGCCGGGCCTCGCTGCCCTGTTCGCCGGTCCACAGTGGCGCGACGGCATCGGCGGCCACGACGCGGACGCGCCCCTCGGGCGGTCCCTGCATCAGGGCGGACACCGAGATACCGAGGGTGTCGGCCAGCCGCACCAGGGTGGCGAAGTTGGGGTTGCCCTGGGCTTTCTCCAGTCCCACCAGGGCACCCTTGCTGACCTGGGCGCGTCGGCTGAGCTCGTCCAGGGACAGGCCGGCGCGCGTACGGGCCGCCTTGACGTTGTGCGCCACCGTTCGCAGGGCCTCGGCCGCCTCGACCATCTGTTCCCCCATCCTCTGGTTGACATCGACCGGTCGATCCGTTGTACCGTTCGGTCGTTCCAGTGAATGGTAAGGGATGGACCGTGATCGCTCTGCTGCTGGCCCTTGGCAGCTCACTCGCCTACGGGTGCGCCGACTTCCTCGATCGGCTCGTCGGGCTCGGCACCGCCGCCATCGCCGTCAGCCTCCTCGCCCTCACCTGAGCAGCCCGCGGCCCGCAGCCCTGACCCCCGCCCTGGCACGTACAGAGAGAACGGAAACCCCGCCCATGCCCGCCTTCCGCATCGCCCCCGCCGTCGCGGACGACTTCCCCGACACCCTTATCGCCCTGGTCACCGCCACCGGTCTGCGCGGCCGTGAACCCTGGCCCGACACCGTCGCCGCCCTGGAGGACCTGGAACAGCAGCTCACCGACGGCAGCTGGCGGCCCGCCGACGAGACCGATCCCCGTATCGAGGCGTGGCACAGCGCCTACCGTTCCTTCGGCACCAACCCCCGCCGTATCCGCCCCAGCGTCGACGCGCTCGGCCGCCGCCTGGCCAAGAAGGGGACACTGCCGCGCATCAACCAGGCCGTCGACTCCTACAACGCCGTCTCCGTCCGTCACGGCCTGCCCGCCGGCGCCTTCGACCTGGACCGTGTCACCGGCGACATCGACATCCGGCACGCGGACGGCACCGAATCCTTCACCCCGCTCGGCGAACCCGACGCCGTCGAGAACCCCAGGCCCGGCGAGATCATCTACGCGGACACCACCGGCGTCCTGACCCGCCACTGGAACCACCGCGACGCCCACCGCACCCGCGTCACCGAGGACTCCACCCACATCGTCCTCGTCCTCGAAACCCTGCACGCCGAGCGCGACGGAGATCTCCTCAAGGCGGCCGCGCACGAGTTGCAGGGCCTGCTCGCCCTGCACGCCGACCGGACAGCCGTGCATTACCTCAGCCCGGCACAACCCCGTGCGACCGTGTGGGACGCACCTTCCGGCCGGTGAACCGTCCGCGCCGAGGCAGCTCGTGAGGGTGGTGAAGAGGGGCGTTCCCCGGGCCGCGTCCTGAGGTCACAGGATCGAGCCAGGCGTGTAGCCCGCGGCCTCCGGGTGGCGCTTCACGATCTCCTCGACGCGGGACACCACCGTCGCGATCTGGTCCGCAGCCGCGCCCGTGAAGGAGAGCTTGTCCGCCATCAGCGCGTCCAGCGCGGCCCGGTCGAGCGGCATGCGGTCGTCCGCGGCCAGCCGGTCGAGGAGTTCGTTGCGCTCGGCGCCCTGTTCGCGCATCGCGAGGGCCGAGGCCACGGCGTGCTCCTTGATGACCTCGTGCGCGGACTCGCGGCCCACCCCGGCCCGTACCGCGCCCATCAGCACCTTGGTCGTGGCCAGGAACGGCAGATAGCGGTCCAGTTCGCGCGCCACGACCGCCGGGAACGCGCCGAACTCGTCGAGGACCGTCAGGAAGGTCTCCAGCAGCCCGTCGAAGGCGAAGAACGCGTCGGGCAGCGCCACCCGGCGGACCACCGAGCAGGAGACATCGCCCTCGTTCCACTGGTCGCCCGCCAGCTCGCCGGTCATCGACGCGTAGCCGCGCAGGATCACCATGAGGCCGTTGACCCGCTCGCAGGAGCGCGTGTTCATCTTGTGGGGCATCGCGGAGGAGCCGACCTGGCCGGGCTTGAAGCCCTCGGTGACCAGTTCGTGCCCGGCCATCAGCCGGATCGTCTTCGCCACCGAGGACGGCGCCGCCGCGAGCTGCACCAGCGCGGTCACCACGTCGTAGTCGAGCGAGCGGGGATACACCTGGCCGACCGAGGTGAAGGACTGGGCGAAGCCCAGGTGGCCGGCGATACGGCGCTCCAGCTCGGCCAGTTTCGCGGTGTCACCGCCGAGCAGGTCGAGCATGTCCTGCGCGGTACCGACCGGGCCCTTGATCCCGCGCAGCGGGTAGCGGCCGAGCAGGTCGTCCAGACGTCCGTACGCGACGAGCAGTTCGTCCGCGGCGGTCGCGAAGCGCTTGCCGAGCGTGGTGGCCTGCGCGGCGACGTTGTGCGAGCGGCCGGCCATGACCAGCTCCCCGTACTCGCCGGCGAGCTTGCCGAGACGGGCCAGCACCGCGACCGTACGGTCCCGCATCAGTTCCAGGGAGAGCCGGATCTGGAGCTGTTCGACGTTCTCCGTCAGATCGCGGGACGTCATCCCCTTGTGGACCTGCTCGTGTCCGGCGAGCGCGTTGAACTCCTCGATCCGCGCCTTCACATCGTGCCGGGTGACCTTCTCGCGCTCGGCGATCGATGCCAGATCGACCTGGTCGAGGACGCGTTCGTAGTCGGCGAGCGCGGACTCCGGCACCTCGATCCCGAGGTCCCGCTGGGCCCGCAGCACGGCGAGCCACAGCTGACGCTCCAGCCTCACCTTCTGCTCGGGGGACCACAGCACGGCCAGCTCCGTCGAGGCGTAGCGGCCGGCAAGGACATTGGGGATACGAGGCTTGGCAGTCACGTGAAGGAATTCTATAGGCGGTTTGTGCAGGCCGGCGCCGCGGGCGTTCTTGTGGCTTGCTACGAGAGCCCCCGCGGGCCCGCGTCGGGCGCGGGTGCGGCGCCGGGTCCCGGTATGTCGCGCTCCGGTGTCCCGTACGGCAGCAGCTCCGGCCGCTTCGCGGGCCGCCCGTCCCCCGATGAGCGTCCGGTGACCCGGCGCATGATCCAGGGCCCGAGATGCTGCCGGGCGAACCGGATGTCGCTCGTCCGCCGTGCGGGCCACCCCACGGGCACGGCCGGCGGCAGCTCGGCGCGCCAGTCGTCCTCGGCGTCCAGCCCCAGCGTCTGCCAGATGGCCTCGGCGACCCGGCGGTGGCCCTCGCCCGTGAGATGCAGCCGGTCCGCGTCCCACAGCCGCTGATCACCGAGCACCGGCGCCCCGTACAGATCGACGACGAGCGCGCCATGGCGCGCGGCCAGTTCGTCCACGAGGGAGAACAGCTCCTCCATCCGCGGCCGGAACCGCTCCATCACCGGGCCGTCGCGGCCGGGGCTGCGCATCAGCACCAGCTGTCCGCAGGCCGGGGCGAGCCGTTCCACCGCCTCGGTGAGCAGTCCGCGCACCCGCCCCATGTCGACCTTCGGCCGCAGGGTGTCATTGAGCCCGCCGACCAGCGTCACCAGGTCCGGTGCCATCGCGGCGGCGATGTCCACCTGTTCCGCGACGATCTGGCCGATGAGCTTTCCGCGTACGGCGAGATTCGCGTACCGGAACCCTGGGGTACGGGCCGCGAGCCGCGCGGCGAGCAGATCCGCCCAGCCGCGGTACGAGCCGTCGGGGAGGAGGTCGGACATGCCCTCGGTGAAGGAATCACCGACCGCGACGAAACTGGTGTAGCTGGCATTCATCTCCATGGCGGAGCGATCGTACCGCTCGGTATGGACCGCCCCTGCCGGGGGTTCGGGCCTAGCGCCGTCCGCCCTCAGGGCGTCGCGGGCCAGGCGGGACTTTCGCAACACGCCCTAGGCGTGCCTGCCGACCAGCTCGCGCAGGACGTCCTCCATCGTCACCAGCCCTTCGAGCCTGCCCTCGTCGTCCTCGACCGCCGCCAGATGCGTACGGCTGCGGCGCAACGCCGTCAGTACGTCGTCCATCGGCGTCGTGGCCCGTACGCGCGCGATCGCCCGCATTCCCTGGACGGGGAACGGTCCGTCGCGCGGTACGGCGTCCAGCGCGTCCTTCACATGGAGATAGCCCAGGATCCGCCGTGAGGTGTCCACCACCGGGAAGCGCGAGAATCCGGTCTCGGCCGCCAGGCGTTCCAGCCCCTCCGGGGTGATCCCGAGCCGCGCGGTGACCACCCCCTCCAGCGGCATCACCACATCGCGCACCGGCCGGCGCCCCAGCTCCAGCGCGTCGTGCAGCCGCTCGGCCGCGCGGTCGTCCAGGAGCCCCGCGTGGCCTGCGTCCGTGACCAGCCGGGCCAGTTCGTCGTCGGAGAAGGTGGCGGTCACCTCGTCCCTCGTCTGCACCCGAAGCAGTTTCAGCAGCGCGTTGGCGAAGGCGTTGACCGTGAAGATCACCGGGCGCAGCGCCCGCGCCAGCGCGACCAGCGGCGGGCCGAGCAGCAGCGCCGCCCGCGCGGGACCGGCCAGGGCGACGTTCTTCGGCACCATCTCGCCGAGCAGCATGTGCAGATACGTGGCCACGGTGAGCGCGATCACGAACGAGATCACATGCACCAGACCGTGCGGCACCCCCACCGCGTCGAAGACCGGCTCCAGCAGATGCGCGATGGCCGGCTCGGCGACGATACCGAGCACCAGCGTGCACAGCGTGATGCCCAGCTGCGCCGCCGCCAGCAGCGCCGACACATGCTCCAGGCCCCAGATGACGCTGTGCGCCCGCCGGTTGCCGGCTTCCGCCTCCGGCTCGATCTGGCTGCGGCGTACGGAGATCAGGGCGAACTCGGACGCGACGAAGAAGGCGTTGACGACCAGCGTCAGCAGACCGATGAACAACTGGAGCGCGGTGATCATCCCTTCTCCTCACCGTTGTCCCCGGCCGCCGGGAGGGGCGCGCGCAGCAGCAGCCGGGCCGCGCGCCGGCCCGTCGCGTCCACCACCTCCAGCTCCCAGCCGTCCAGTTCGAGCCGGTCGCCCTCGGCGGGGATACGTCCCAGCTCCGTGGCGACCAGACCGGCGAGCGTCTCGTAGGGCCCCTCCGGCATCCGCAGCCCCACGGCGCTCAGCTGGTCGGCCCGCGCCGCGCCGTCAGCCGACCAGAGCCCATGACCCTCCGCGTCCTCGCCCAGCAGGGCCAGACCGGGGGTCTCCTGCGGATCATGCTCGTCGCGCACCTCGCCGACGACCTCCTCGACGATGTCCTCCAGTGTCGCGACGCCCGCTGTCCCGCCGTACTCGTCGATGACGACGGCCATCGTGGCGCCGCCCGACAGCCGGTCGAGCAGATGGTCCACCGTCAGGCTCTCCGGTACCAGCAGCGGTTCGCGCAGCAGACCGGCGACCGGCTGCCGTGGCCGCCCCTCGGCGGGGACCGTCAGTACGTCCTTGATGTGGACGGTGCCGACGACGGTGTCGAGGCTGCCCCGGTAGACGGGGAAGCGCGACAGGCCGGTGGCGCGGCTGGCGTTGGCGACGTCCTCCGCCGTGGCGCGTATGTCGAGGGCCATCACCTGCACCCGGGGGGTCATCACGTTCTCGGCGGTCAGCGCGGACAGGCTGAGCGTCCGTACGAAGAGCTCGGCGGTGTCCGCCTCCAGCGCGCCCTCCTTCGCGGAGTGCCGTGCCAGGGCGGCCAGTTCCTGGGGGCCGCGGGCGGAGGCGAGCTCCTCGGTGGGTTCGAGACCGAAGCCGCGCACGATCCGGTTCGCGGTGTTGTTGAGATGGCCGATGAACGGCCGGAACGTCGCCGTGAAGTACCGCTGAGGGGTGGCCACCACCTTGGCGACGGCCAGCGGCGACGAGATCGCCCAGTTCTTCGGAACCAGCTCGCCGACGACCATCAGGAAGACGGTCGACAGGGCCGTACCGATCACCAGCGCCACCGAGGAGGCGACGGAGGGGGACAGCCCCACGGCCACGACCGGTCCGCGGATCAGCTTCGCGATGGAGCGCTCGGAGAGCATGCCCACGACCAGATTGGTGACGGTGATCCCGAGCTGGGCACCGGAGAGCTGGAACGTGAGGCTCCGTACGGCCTTCAGCGCCCCCGAGGCGCCCCGCTCCCCGCGCTCGGCGGCCCGCTGCAGCTCCCCGCGCTCGACGGTGGTGAGGGAGAATTCCGCCGCCACGAAGGCTCCGCAGGCGAGCGAGAGCAGCACCGCCACGACGAGCAGAAGCACCTCGGTCATCGATTCCACCTCCGTCCCATGATCGGTCAGCGAGGGGAGGACCGCGCGACATCGGCCGTCCGGCACCGACCGTCCGGCACCGACTGCCCGGCACCGACTGCCCGGCACCGACTGCCCGGCACCGACTGCCCGGCACCGACTGCCCGGCAGCGCGCGAGGCGGGCCCGCGCGCTGCCGACGGATCAGCCGTCCGCGAGCGGCTTCACCCAGCGGGTCCACTGCGGCTGAGGGCCGTAGCCGGACGCCCGCCAGGCATGGTGCGCCCGTTCATTGCCGTCCAGCACCATCGCGTCGCCACGCCGTCCGCCCAGCCGTACGAAGCGCTCCTCCGCCGCCGTCAGCAGCGCCCTGCCGATGCCCAGGCGCCGCTGGTCCGGATGGACCGCGAGCCGGTAGAGATGGCAGCGCCAGCCGTCGAAACCCGCGATGACCGTGCCCGCGAGCGCGCCGTCTCGCTCCGCGAGGATCAGGGACTCGGGGTCGCGGGCCACCAGCCGCTCGATGCCGTCGCGGTCGTCCGTGATGCTGGTGCCCTCCGCGGCGTCCTTCCAGAAGGCCAGCACCGCGTCGAGGTCGGCCGGCGTCGCGGCCCGTATCCGGTAATCGTTCATACCGGCGATCCCACCACCGGTCGTACGGCCCGGTCGAACGGATTCCGCTCCGTGGCCGAGCCGCCCCGGCCGCTACGCGGTTCCGGCGGCCCCCGGCGCGTCCGCTTCCCGCGCGAACGTGTGCGCGTCCCACCGTCCGTCCAGCCGGGGCGCCAGCCAGGACTCCGCGCGCTCCCGGAACTCCGCGGGAGCCAGCGCGCCCGCGCCCTCCGGGACCGCGCCCAGCAGCGGCGCGCCCGCCGACCGCGGCAGATCCGCCAGATTGCAGCGCGCGGCGAGGTCGGGCGCGGCCGGCCAGCTGCCGATCACGACGCCTTCGAGCGTCAGCGACCTCGCCCGCAGCGCCTCCGCCGTCAGCGCCGTCATATTGAGCGTGCCGAGCCCGGCGGGGGCCACCACCAGCACCGGCGCCCCCAGCTGCCGGGCCGCGTCCGCGAGCGTCGCGCCCGTCTCGTCGAACCGTACGAGCAGTCCGCCCGCGCCCTCGACCAGCACCAGATCGTGCTCGGCGGCCAGCTTCCCGGCCGCGTCGGCGATCTCGGCGGGCCCCACCGGCGCCGCGCCGGCCCGCCGCGCCGCGGTCTCCGGGGCCAGCGGGTCGGGGAACCGCGCCAGTTCGACGGCCGTGACCGGCCCCGCCAGCCGCGCGACCTCCGCCGCGTCACCTGTCTCATCCGGGACAAGGCCCGTCTGCGCGGGCTTGAGCACCGCGACCGTACGCCCACGGGCCAGCGCGACCGCGGCCACCGCGGCCGTGACGACGGTCTTGCCGATCTCCGTCCCGGTTCCCGTCACGATCAGCACCGGCATGCTTCAGCCCTCTCTCGCCGCCGCCGTCACCGCGCGGCAGATCCGTTCGACATCGTGGTCATCCGTGACATACGGCGGCATGGTGTACACGAGATCGCGGAACGGCCGCAGCCATACGCCCTCCCGTACCGCCGCCCGCGTCGCGGCCTCCATGTCCACGGCGTGGTCCAGCTGGACGACGCCGATGGCGCCCAGCACCCGTACCTCCCGGACGCCGGGAAGGGACGCGGCCGGCGCGAGCCCTTCCCGCAGGCCCGCCTCGATCCGCTTGACCTCCCGCGCCCAGTCCTGGCCGAGCAGCAGCTCGATCGAGGCGCGGGCGACCGACGCGGCCAGCGGATTGCCCATGAACGTCGGTCCGTGCGCGAGCACCGGCACCTCGCCGCGCGAGATGCCCTCGGCCACCCGTGAGGTGCACAGCGTCGCCGCCATGGTGAGATACCCGCCGGTCAACGCCTTGCCGATACACATCACATCGGGCGAGACGCCGCCCTGTTCGGCGGCGAAGAGCGTCCCCGTACGCCCGAACCCCGTCGCGATCTCGTCGAGGATCAGCAGCACATCGTGCTCGTCGCACGCCTCCCGCAGCACCCGCAGATACGCGGGGGAGTGGAAGCGCATCCCGCCCGCGCCCTGGACCACCGGCTCGACGATGACCGCGGCCAGTTCGTCCGCGTGGCGGGCGATGAGCGCGCGCAGGCCGTCGGCGTACGGCTCCTCGTACTCGACGGGCGGCGCGTCCGCGAAGATCTGCCGGGGCAGCACCCCCGACCAGAGGTCATGCATCCCGCCGTCCGGGTCGCACACGGACATCGGCTGCCATGTGTCGCCGTGGTAGCCGCCCCGCCAGGTCAGCAGCCGCCGCTTCGCCGGGCGGCCCACCGAACGCCAGTACTGGAGGCACATCTTCACCGCGACCTCCACCGACACCGAGCCCGAGTCGGCGAGGAACACATGGCGCAGCGGCTCCGGGGTGATGTCGACGAGCAGTGCCGCGAGCCGCACGGCGGGCTCATGGGTGAGCCCGCCGAACATCACATGGCTCATCCGGTCCAGCTGGCCGTGCGCCGCCGCGTTGAGCACGGGGTGGTTGTAGCCATGGATCGCCGACCACCAGGACGACATTCCGTCGACCAACTCGCGCTGTCCCTGGGCGGGTTCGGCGAGCCGCAGCCGTACCCCGGACGCGGACTCCACGACCAGCGGTTCGGCACGGCCGGGCATGGGGCCGTACGGATGCCAGACATGGGCCCGGTCCAGGGCCAGCAGTTCGCCGGGAGCCGTGTCAGGCATTGGGCGCCAGGTCGGTACCGGCGCCGCGGCGGCGTACCGCCACCAGGTCCGTACGGGGCGCCCCGGTGTTCGTGGCCGGTTCAGCCGGAGCGGACTGCCCGGAATCGCCCGATCCGCACGGACCGCATCCCTCGCGACGGTGCTCGGGCAGCGTGGTCGTGTCCGCGCCCTCCACCTCGAAGCCCGCGTCCGCGATCATCTCCAGGTCCGCCCGGCCCTCCTGGCCCTCGCTGGTGAGATAGTCCCCGAGGAAGATCGAGTTGACCAGATGGAGCGCGAGGGGCTGCATCGAGCGCAGATGCACCTCACGCCCGCCCGAGAGCCTGACCTCCACATCCGGGCAGACGAACCGCGTCATGGCCAGAATGCGCAGACAGTGCTGCGGGGTGAGGTTCCACTCCTTGGCGAGCGGCGTCCCCTCGAACGGGATCAGGAAGTTGACCGGCACCGAGTCGGGGTCCAGCTCGCGCAGCGAGAAGACGACATCGACCAGATCCGCGTCGCTCTCCCCCATGCCCGCGATCAGTCCCGAACACGCGGACAGCCCGGCGGTCTGCGCCCGCCGCACCGTGTCCACCCGGTCGGCGAAGGTGTGGGTGGTGGTGATGTCGCCGTACGTGCCCTCGGACGTATTGAGGTTGTGGTTGTACGCGTCGGCGCCCGCGGCCCGCAGCCGCTCCGCCTGGCCGTCCGAGAGCAGCCCGAGGCAGGCGCAGATCTCGACGTCCTCGTTCTGCTCCTTGATCGCCTCGATGGTCTGCGAGACCCGGTCGACATCGCGGTCCGTCGGACCCCGGCCGCTCGCGACCAGACAGACCCGCTTCGCCCCGCCCGCCACTCCGGCGGCGGCCGCCTTCGACGCCTCGTCGGGCTTCAGCCAGGTGTACTTGAGGATCTCGGCCTTGGAGCCGAGCCGCTGCGAACAGTACGAGCAGTCCTCGGGGCACAGCCCGGACTTCAGGTTGACCAGATAGTTGAGCTTCACCCGCCGCCCGAACCACTGACGGCGCACCTTCCCGGCCGCGGCCACCACTTCGAGCAGATCGTCGTCGGAGGTCGCCAGTACGGCGAGCGCTTCTTCGCGGGTCGGCAGCTCGCGCCGCAGGCCCTTCTCCACCAGCGTGTTCAGCAGGTCCATGGTGCTGATCCTCGCCCATCGAGGACGTCCGGGAAAAGGAGGAACTCCACAACACCGCCGGAACGACGTGTGTGTATGACCACACCCTGACCCGGTCGCGACCCGGTTAAGGTCTGTGCGCTGCCTACAAAAGGACCGGACCATGGAGCGCGACCCCTTCGACTGGACCGACGACGAGGCCCGCCGCCGTGAACGGTCGGGACTGGTCCGTACGCTCCGGCCGCGCCCGGCCGAATCCGGACTGCTCGATCTGGCGAGCAACGACTATCTGGGACTCACCCGCCATCCCGCGGTGACCGGCGCGGCGGCGGAGGCCGCGCGCCGCTGGGGCGCCGGCGCCACCGGCTCCCGGCTGGTCACCGGCAGCACCGAGCTGCACGCCGAACTGGAACGTGAACTGGCCGCGTTCTGCGGCTTCGAGGCCGCGCTCGTCCTCTCCTCCGGCTACGCGGCCAATCTGGCCGCCCTCACCGCGCTCACGGCCCGCGACTCGCTGCTGCTGTCCGACGCGGGCAATCACGCCTCGATCGTCGACGGCTGCCGGCTCTCGCGTGCCGAGACCGTGGTCGTACCGCACGCCGAACCCGAGGCCGTACGCAAGACACTCGACGCGCACGCCGGACGGCGGGCGCTCGTGGTGAGCGACGCGGTGTTCTCGGTGGACGGTGACGCGGCGCCGCTCGGGGAGCTGGCCGAGGTCTGCCGTACCCGCGGCGCGGCCCTGCTCGTCGATGACGCGCACGGACTGGGGGTGCTCGGCACGGGGGGCCGGGGCGCGCCGGACGCGGCGGGCATCGCCGGCGCGGACGGGGTGGTGGCCACCGTCACGCTCTCCAAGTCCCTGGGCAGCCAGGGCGGCGCGGTACTCGGCCCGGCACGGGTCATCGGCCATCTCGTCAACGCGGCCCGTACGTTCATCTTCGACACCGGTCTGGCGCCGGCGGCGGTCGGCGGCGCGCTGGAGAGTCTGCGGCTGCTGCGCCGGGAGCCCGCCAGAGCGGACCGGGCGCGCGAGGTGGCCCGTACGCTGCACCGGCTGCTGACCGGGGCGGGCCTGACGGCCGTGCGACCGGACGCCGCCGTGGTCTCCGTACGGGCGCCGTCGCCCGAGGCGGCCGTGCGCTGGGCCGCGGAGTGCCGTGCGGCGGGGCTGGCCGTGGGGTGCTTCCGTCCGCCGTCGGTGCCCGACGGCATCTCCAGGATCCGGCTCACCGCCCGTGCCGACCTGACGGACCAGCAGATCGGCACGGCGGTCGACACGATCGTCGCGCTCGCACCCGGGGGCGCGAGCTGAGCGGTCAGCGCGCCGGGGCCTCCTCACGCAGCGCGGAGACGAAGGAGGTCCAGGCGCCCGCCGAGAAGAACAGATGGGGTCGGGCCACGTCCTTGGAGTCACGTACGGCCAGTCCGCCCGCCTCATCGGGGGCGCACTCCACGCAGTTGTTCGCGCCGGTGCTGTAGCTGCTGCGATGCCATGCGGATGGCCATGTCAGGTGGGGGGTCATGATGCTCCCTAGGCGCCGTCACCGATCCCGGCGATGAGATCCAATGAATCCTCGGTCGAGAGGGCATGCGCCTGCATAGTGCCGAACGCCGCGCAGTACGCCTCAAGGTCTTCTTTCCGCTCCAGATAGAGGCTATTCGTCAAATGGTCGAGAACGACCAAATCCAGATCGGTAATGTGCGGAAACTGGAAGATAACGAAAGGGCCGTTGAGTCCCACATAGCCACCGGCCGTGAACGGCAGCACCTGAAGACGGACATGGGGAAGACGGGCCAGCTCCGACAGCCGTAGCAACTGCTCCCGCATCACCCCGGGCCCGCCCACCTGACGGCGCAGTACGGCCTCGTCCAGCACGGCGTGCAACTCCAGGGGTATGCCGGTGCGCAGCACCTCCTGGCGGGCGAGCCGCACCTCGACCAGGGAGTCGACGGTCGCGGCGGGCATCTGGCCGAGCGCGGCGCGGGTCACGGCACGGGCGTACGCGGGGGTCTGGAGCAGCCCCGGGACCACGGAAGTCTCCAGCGTGCGCGCGGTGCGGGCCTGGGACTCCAGGCTGATGAAGTCCCGGTACTGGGGCGGGATCACCCCGCCGTACGCCATCCACCAGCCCTGACCGTTGCTGGTGGTTCCGGCCAACGCGCCCAGCAGCAGCCGCAGTTGCGGATCGGTGATGCCGAGCGCGTCGAGCAGCCCGGCCAGATCCTCGTCCTTCACCCCGCTGACGCCCGTCTCGATCCGGCTGACCTTCGACTGGTGCCAGCCGAGCAGCCGCGCGGTCTGGCCGCTCGTCAGCCCCGCGCTCTGCCGCAGCTTGCGCAATTCCTCACCGAGCCTGCGCCGGCGCACCTCTGGAATATGCCGCATGAATGATTGCCTCTCCGCCCTGTGTTCGTCGCGCCCTCGGGCGCCGCGGCGGAGAAGATATCTTTTCGGCGCCCAAATACGGTCTCGCGTTGCAGAGTTCACCGCTTTGAGCGACAGATATATGCAGATCTCGGTGGATCGGCTCTGGGAACGGCACCATCAGTGGCAGGCTGGCGCGAAGCACGGTCCGAGGCCGTCCGCGCAGTCATTCGCTCTGTGCCGGAGCCAGGCCCGGCGGGAAAGGGACGGCGTCGCCATGGCAGACCACCAGGAAGCATCCATCACCCTGCCGAGCGATCCCGCCTCGGTCACCGCGGCGCGAAGATACGTCGTGGACCTGCTGGCCGAGTGGGGGCTGCCGGCGCGGGAGGACATGGCCGAGACGGTACGGCTGATCGTCTCGGAACTGGCCACCAACGCGGTGCAGCACACCTTCGGCCAGTCGCCCACGTTCACCGTGGAGATCAGGCTCGAACGCGACGAGCAGCTGCGCGTCGGCGTCACCGACAGCCATCCGCGCTGGCCGCAACGGCTGCCCGCGGCCGTGCAGCAGGACAACGGCCGCGGCATGGTGATCGTCCGTTCGCTCACCGCGGAGCAGGGGGGACAGCTCACGGTCACCCCGACCGCGGAGGGTGGCAAGACGGTCTGGATCGTCCTGCCGTGGACGGTCCCGGTCTCCAGCTGACCGGGGGCCGTCCTGGGGCTGTCCCCGCCGGGGCGTGGACAGCCCCTCCGACGCGTCGTCAGCGCCCTTACGTGCGGGGGCTGTGGCTCGTTGAGGGCCGGTGCCGGCGGCCGGGGGTCAGCTCACCCGGCCGTACATGACGCTCGGGGACCAGATCCGCTCCAGCCGTACCAGCGCCCCGGTCTTCGGCGAGTGCCAGATCTTTCCCCTGCCGGCGTAGATCCCGACGTGGTAGACGTAGCCGCCCCAGTGGAAGAACACCAGGTCCCCCTTGCGCCGTTGGGAGGGCGCGATATGTCGGGACGAGTTGTACTGCTGCTGGGCCGTGCGGGGGAGCTTCTTGCCGACCTTCTTGAACGAGTAGAGCGTCAGCCCCGAGCAGTCGAAGCGATGGGGCCCTGTCGCTCCCCACCGGTACGGGGAGCCCTCCTTCGAGGCGGCGATCTTGAGGGCCTTGACCGCGCGCGTGGCGGCCTCGGCCTCGGACGTGGCGCCGGGCACGAGCATCGTGCCGCCGAGCGCGGCGAGTGTGAGGACCGAAACCGCACCGGTCCTGGACAGCAGAGACGGGACATTCGTCTGCGCGGTCATGCGCAACCCTTCGTCAGCCGCCTGTGAAGGATGACCTGTCGGGTTCGGGCTGGCGAAGTTGCCCGGCCGCTCTCACGGCTTCACCCCGAGGGACGACCACACCGGGCGTCGTCCCGCACTGCTGGGTCCTCCACTCCTGCCGATCCATCCTGTCGACCTGCATCCGGTGCGGCGGCAGGACTCGGCGTCCGCCCGGACCGCCCCGTCGCGGTGGCGGGGGCTTGTCGTCCCAGGGATCTTGACGCACGCACAGGTGGATATCCGAGACGAAACGACGATATGTGAAGTTCGTCACCGATGATCCGAAAGGGTGGCGCAGGGGTGTGTCGCGCCGGGGGCGTGAGCCCTGATGAGGGCCGTATCCGCAGGGGAGTTCGGGGTGCTTCGCGCATCCGGTCGCTCCGCGCAACTTGACCCCCCGTACTCGGCCAGTCAGTTCATACGCCGAATGTGCGAGCCGTTCCCGTATGGGTGGCGTCCATACGGGAACGTGTCGCCGTGTCGGCGCGGGCGTTCACCGCGCGCCGAAGGGGTCGCGTGTCGTGCTGAGGGTCGTCCTGCGGTTCTGTACGACGTGGTCGAGCAGCCCGTACGCCCGGGCGGCCGGCGCGTCGAAGATCGTGTCGCGCTCGATGTCCTCGGTGATCCGCTCCGTGCTCTGCCCGGTGTGCCGCGCCAGCATGGACGTGAGCAGGGACCGCAGCCGGAGCATCTCCTGCGCGTGGATCGCCAGATCGGACGGCTGCCCCTGGAGCGGCTCCTCGATGGCGGGCTGCTGGAGGACGAGCCGCGCGCCGGGCAGCGCCATCCGCTTGCCCGGAGCCCCGGCGGCCAGCAGTACGGCGGCGGTCGAAGCCGCCTGTCCGAGGCAGATGGTCTCCACATCGCAGGTGACGATCTGCATCGTGTCGTAGATTGCGGACATGGCGCTGATCGAGCCGCCGGGGGAGTTGATGTAGAGCGAGATGTCCCGGTCGGGCGCGGCGTATTCGAGGTGGATGAACTGCGCGATCACATCGTTGGCCGCGGTGTCGTCGACCGGGGTGCCGAGGAAGATGATCCGCTCTTCGAGGAGCTTGGAGTACGGGTCGAGGGTGCGGGTCCCGTTGGTCGTCCGCTCGGTGAACTCGGGCAGGACGTAGCGGGCTGAAGGACGGTTCATGGCGTGCCTCTCCTCGTACGCGGGTCTCCGCGGGTCTCTGTGGACCCCTGTAGAAAATGTACAGGACGTACAGAAGTCTGGTGCGGGGTATGCGGGGGAGGCGCTGGGCAAGAGGGCGTCGCCGTGGGCGCGTTGGGTCGAATGGAGCAGGCGGGAAGCGATGCTGCGGGTGCGCTCCCCGCGCCCCGCCCGCCGCCGGGCCGGGTGAGCCGATCGCGGGTTCATGGCGTGTCGTCCTCTTAAGCTGGGGGACATGGCCTACGAGATTCCGGTGACGCAAGCCCGGGCAGAGCTCGCCGATCTGATCAACCGCGTGGTCTACAGCGGTGAGCGCGTGGTGGTGACCCGGCACGGCAAGCCACTGGTCGCGCTGGTCTCCGCCGCCGACCTGGAACGGCTTGAGAGCGAGCCCGACGCGCCCGAGGAGCAGGTGATCAGTTCGGTCTCGGCCATCCGGCCCGTACCGTCCGCCCCCGGTGAGCGGCGGCGGTTCGGGATCGCGGCGGAGCACCGGCCGGACCACCACGGCCCGGAGGGCGGCGACCGGCCCCCGGGCCCCGGCAGGTGACGCGGCCGGCTCCGTATACGACTCGCGATACGACGCGGGCCGATGCCCTCGGCCGAGGTTGCCGGCCATGGGCCGGCAAAAGATCAGTTAACGCGTTGGAAAAACTTCCGCCCTACCGTGCAATGCCCGACTGTGAACGCCACGATCACAGTTCAACGGAATGTTGAAGTTGGCCGGGAGCTGACGCGCCCGGCCGGCCCCGGGCCGGAGACGATGAGGTGGAAGCGTGCACTTGACCCCGCACGAGCAGGAGCGTCTGCTCATCCATGTGGCCGCGGATGTCGCGACCAGGCGCAGGGAACGCGGACTGCGGCTCAACCACCCCGAGGCGGTCGCCCTGATCACCTCGCACATCCTCGAAGGCGCCAGGGACGGCCGTACCGTCGCCGAGCTCATGGCCTCGGGACGCACGGTGCTCGGCCGCGACGATGTCATGGAAGGCATCCCCGAGATGATCCATGACGTCCAGGTGGAGGCCACCTTCCCGGACGGTACGAAGCTCGTCACCGTCCACGACCCGATCGTCTGACGGGGGAGCGCCGCCGATGATTCCCGGAGAGATCCTGTACGCCGACGGGCCGATCGCCCTCAACGAGGGCCGCGAGGTCACCGCGCTCACCGTTCTCAACACCGCCGACCGGCCGGTCCAGGTCGGCTCCCACTACCACTTCGCCGAGGCCAACCCGGGGCTGGAGTTCGACCGGGCCGCCGCGCGCGGCAAGCGGCTGCATATCGCCGCCGGCACCGCCGTGCGCTTCGAGCCCGGCGTCCCCGTCGCTGTCGCACTCGTCCCCCTCACCGGTCTGCGCGTCGTACCGGGCCTGCGGGGAGAGACCGGAGGTCCCCTCGATGACTGAGCTGTCCCGCGCCGGATACGCCGATCTGTTCGGCCCCACCACCGGCGACCGGCTCCGGCTCGCCGACACCGATCTGCTCGTCGAGATCGAGGAGGACCGCTCCGGCGGGCCGGGACTCGCCGGGGACGAGGCGGTGTTCGGCGGCGGCAAGGTGATCCGCGAGTCGATGGGCCAGTCCCGTACGACCCGGGCCGAGGGCGCGCCCGACACCGTGATCACCGGCGCTCTGATCATCGACCACTGGGGCATCGTCAAGGCCGACATCGGGGTACGGGACGGCCGGATCACCGGGATCGGCAAGGCCGGCAACCCCGACACCATGGACGGTGTCCATCCCGAGCTGGTCATCGGGCCCGAGACCGAAGTGATCGCCGGCAACGGGAAGATCGTCACCGCCGGCGCGATCGACGCGCATGTCCACTTCATCTCGCCGACCATCGTCGACCAGGCGCTGGCGACGGGAGTCACCACTCTCGTGGGCGGTGGCACCGGACCGGCCGAGGGCACCAAAGCCACCACCATCACCCCGGGGGCCTGGCATCTCGCGCGGATGTTCGAGGCGCTGGAGACGTTCCCCGTCAATATCGGGCTGCTTGGCAAGGGCAACACGATGTCCCAGGACTCGATGCGCGCCCAACTGCGCGGCGGAGCACTGGGATTCAAGATCCATGAGGACTGGGGCGCGACCCCCGCCGTCATCGACGCCTGTCTGCGGGTGTGCGAGGAGTCCGGCGCCCAACTCGCCATCCACACCGATACGTTGAACGAGGCGGGCTTCGTCGGCGACACCCTCGCCGCCATCGCGGGGCGCACCATCCACGCGTACCACACCGAGGGCGCGGGCGGCGGGCACGCTCCCGACATCATCACGGTGGTCAGCGAGCCGTACGTACTGCCCAGCTCCACCAACCCGACCCGGCCGCACACCGTCAACACCATCGAGGAACACCTCGACATGCTGATGGTCTGCCACCACCTCAACCCGGCCGTGCCCGAGGATCTCGCCTTCGCGGAGTCCCGAATCCGGCCCTCCACCATCGCGGCCGAGGACATCCTGCACGACCTCGGAGCCATCTCGATCATCTCCTCCGACTCCCAGGCCATGGGGCGTGTCGGTGAGGTGATCACGCGCACCTGGCAGACCGCGCATGTGATGAAGAAGCGCCGCGGCGCACTGCCCGGCGACGGCCGCGCCGACAACCACCGTGCCCGCCGCTATGTCGCCAAATACACCATCAACCCGGCGGTCGCCCAAGGACTCGACCGGGAGATCGGCTCCGTCGAGACCGGCAAGCTCGCCGATCTGGTGCTCTGGGACCCGGCCTTCTTCGGCGTCAAGCCACAACTCGTCCTCAAGGGCGGGCAGATCGCTTACGCGCAGATGGGGGACGCCAACGCCTCCATCCCGACCCCGCAACCGGTGCTGCCACGGCCGATGTTCGGCGCGCTGGGCCGCGCCGCGGCGGCGAGTGCGGTCAACTTCGTCGCGGAGGCGGCGATCGAGGACGGGCTGCCCGAACGCCTCGGCCTGGCGAAGAGGTTCGCACCGATCGGCAACACCCGGCGGGTCACCAAGGCGGACATGCGGGAGAACGACGCACTGCCGCGCGTCGAGGTCGACGCCGACACCTTCACGGTGACCATCGACGGCGAGCCGGTGGAGCCCGCGCCCGCCGCCGAACTCCCGCTCGCCCAGCGTTACTTCCTGTTCTGATGAACCGCGCCGCACTGCTCGTGCTCGCCGACGGCCGGTTCCCCGCCGGCGGTCACGCCCACTCGGGCGGGGCCGAACCGGCCGTCAGGGCGGGGCGGATCCACGACGCCCACAGCCTGGCCGCCTTCTGCCGGGGCCGGCTGCACACCACCGGACTGACCGCCGCGGCCCTCGCCGCCGCGGCGGCCGGGGGCCTCGACCCGCTGGAACTCGACGAGGCCGCCGACGCCCGTACCCCCTCACCCGCGCTCCGGGCGACCGCGCGCAAACTCGGCCGGCAGCTGATGCGCGCCGCCCGCGCCACCTGGCCCGGCGGCGAACTCGACGCGCTCGCCGCCGCCCGGCCGCGCGGCGCGCACCAGCCGGTCGTCCTCGGCCTCACCGCCCGCTCCGCCGGGCTCGCGCCCGAGGACGCCGCGTACTGCGCCGGGTACGAAACGGTCAGCGGCCCCGCGACCGCGGCCGTACGGCTGCTCGGTCTCGACCCCTTCGAGGCCACCGCCGTCCTCGCCCGTCTCGCCCCCGAACTCGACCGGGTCGCCGGGCGGGCCACGGAGCTGGCGGGGCGGGCGGCGCGGGACGGTCTCGACGCGCTGCCCGCCGCCTCGGCGCCGCTGCTCGACATCACCGCGGAGGCGCACGCGGGGTGGCCGGTGCGGCTGTTCGCCTCGTAACGGACCACACGTCCCGGCATCCTCTTCCCGTACCTCCCCGACAGGAGCCGCACCATGCATCTCGACCACAGCCACTCGGGCCCGGCCGCCGTCAGCGCAGACGCCCTGCGCCCCGACGGCAGGCGGCGCGCTCTCCGTATCGGACTCGGCGGACCCGTCGGCTCGGGCAAGACGGCGACCGTCGCCGCGCTCTGCCGCACTCTGCGCGACCGGCTGTCACTCGCCGTCGTCACCAACGACATCTACACCCGCGAGGACGCCGAGTTCCTGCTCCGGCACGCGGTACTGCCCCCCGAGCGCATCCAGGCCGTCGAGACCGGCGCCTGTCCGCACACCGCGATCCGTGACGACATCTCCGCCAACCTGGAGGCCGTCGAGGATCTGGAGGACGCCGTCGGACCGCTCGACCTGATCCTTGTCGAGTCCGGCGGCGACAACCTCACCGCGACCTTCTCCAAGGGCCTCGTGGACGCGCAGATCTTCGTGATCGACGTGGCGGGCGGCGACGACATCCCGCGCAAGGGCGGGCCCGGGGTCACCACCGCCGATCTGCTCGTGATCAACAAGACGGACCTCGCGCCGTACGTCGGCTCCGACCTCGGCCGGATGGCCCGCGACGCCAAGGAGCAGCGCGGTGAACTGCCCGTCGCCTTCACCTCGTTGACGGGCGAGGACGGGGTGCGGCCGGTCACGGACTGGGTGCTGGCGCGGCTCGCCGCCTGGACCGCATGAGCGTCCACGCCACCGCCCGTATCGTCGCCACCCCCGGCGGACTGCCCGTACTGACCGGTGAGGGACCGCTGGCGCTGCGCCGCACCCGTGCCACCGGGCCAGGTGCCCGGGTCACCGTCGTCGGCGCGATGAGCGCACCGCTCGGCGGCGACCGGCTCGCGATCGAGGCGGACGTACGGGACGGCGCGCGGCTCACCGTGGACGCGGCGGCGGCGACCGTCGCCCTGCCCGGACGGGACCTGACCGAACCGGCCCACTACGACGTGCGGCTCACCGTGGGGGAGGGCGCGGAGCTGCACTGGCTTCCGGAGCAGCTCATCTCCGCGTCCGGCAGCGATCTGCGGATGCGCACCCGCGTCGAACTCGCCGCCACCGCCTGGCTGGTGCTGCGCGACGAGCAGGTCCTCGGCCGGCACGGCGAAGAGCCCGGCACGCTTCTGACCCGGCTCACCGTCCACCGCGCCGGACGTCCACTGCTCGACCAGGAACTCGCCCACGGACCCGGCGCGGCCGGCGGCTGGGACGGCGGAGCCGTCCTCGGCGGCCATCGGGCCGTCGGCCAACTCCTGCTCGTGGGACCGGAGTTCGAGGAGAAGCCGGTGGAGCCCCGGCTGCTGGGCGACACCGCCGTCCTCACTCCGCTCGCCGGACCCGCGGCGCTCGTCACGGCGGTCGCCCCGGACGCCCTGCGGCTGCGGCAGGTCCTGGACGAGGTGCTGTGCGCGCGTCCGACCCATGGATCCGTCTCCGCGTACCGCTGAGCGGGACAGGGCGTACCGGTTATTGGTTCGGTAAAGAAATGGCCGCGTGGCCTGTTCTCAGCCGCTACCCAGACGAAAGGATCCCGGGGAGTCCGATCGAACGCGTTGCCGCGGGCAGCGCATCACAGAGGGGGAGGTTCCACTTGAGACGCACCGCAGTGCTCGGCTCGGCCGGCACGCTGCTCACGGGAACGCTCATAGCGGGCGCGATAGCCGCCCCGGCGGCGACCGCCGACGGCCGCCACCAGGGCGACCCGGCGGCGAACGGTGTCACGGTCGCCGCCGAGCGCGCCGCGAAGAAGGGCATCGACTGGCAGGACTGCCCGGCCGACTGGGCACTGGAGAAGCCCATCCAGTGTGGCTGGGTGAGCGTCCCGCTGGACTACGCGAAGCCCAACGGCCGGCAGATCAAGATCGCCGTCGACCGGATCGGCAACACCGGCACCGCGCAGGAGCGCCAGGGTTCCCTGGTCTACAACCCGGGCGGTCCCGGCGGCTCCGGTATGGCGTTCCCGCGCCGTGTCGTCACCAAGAACGCGATCTGGGCCGACGCCGCGAAGGCGTACGACTTCGTCGGGTTCGACCCGCGCGGGGTGGGCCACTCCACGCCCATCTCCTGTGTCGACCCGCAGGAGTTCGTCAAGGCGCCGAAGCTCGACCCGGTCCCCGACAGCGAGGCCGACAAGCGCGCGCAGCGCAAGCTGGCCGCCGAGTACGCGGACGGCTGCCAGGAGCGAAGCGGCTGGATGCTGCCGCACATGACGACGCCCAACACCGCACGTGACCTGGATGTCATCCGGGCCACGCTCGGCGACAAGAAGCTCAACTACGTCGGGGTCTCCTACGGCACGTACCTCGGCGCGGTCTACGGCACGCTCTTCCCGACGCATGTGCGCCGCATGGTCGTGGACAGTGTGGTCAACCCGTCGAAGGAGAAGATCTGGTACCAGGCCAACCTGGACCAGGACGTCGCCTTCGAGACCCGCTTCCAGGACTGGATGGAGTGGGTCGCCAAGAACGACGCGTCCTTCCACATCGGGACCACCGCCGCCCAGGTCGAGAAGCAGTGGGAGACCCTGCGCGCCGCCGCCAAGAAGAACCCCATCGGCGGCGTCGTGGGACCGGCCGAGCTGCTCGGCCTGTTCCAGAGCGCCCCGTACTACGACTCCAGCTGGGTGCCCGTCGCCACGGTCTGGAGCAAGTACCTCGCCGGTGACACGCAGGCGCTGATCGACGCGGCAGCCCCGGACATGTCCGACACCGTGGGCAACGCCAAGTCCGAGAACGGCAACGCGGTCTACACCGCTGTCGAGTGCGCCGACGCCAAGTGGCCGACGAGCTGGAAGCAGTGGGACCGGGACAACACCCGGCTGCACCGCGACCACCCGTTCCTCACCTGGTCCAACGCCTGGATGAACCTGCCGTGCGCCACCTGGGGCGCCAAGCAGCAGACCCCGGTGGAGGTCAAGACCGGCAAGGGACTGCCGCCGGTGCTGATCACGCAGTCCACGCGGGACGCCGCCACGCCGTACGCGGGCGCCGTCGAGCTGCACCAGCGCTTCAAGGGATCGCGTCTGATCACCGAGCGCGACGCCGGTTCGCACGGCATCACCAATGTGCTGAACCCGTGCATCAACGACCGCGTGAAGTCCTACCTGCTGACGGGCGCGCTGGACAGCGCCGATGTGACGTGCGCCCCGCACGCCACGCCCAAGCCGTAGGACCCCGGGACGGGGGCGACCGGTCCGCCGGCCGCCCCCGTCCGCCATTTCGGGACCTCTAGCCCTCACCGGTTGTCCGGTCGTGCCGCGCCAGCCAGGCGTCCTCGGCCGCGTAGTCGAAGAGCGTGTCCCGTCCGTAGTTCCGGACCATCTTCGGGAACGCCTCCGTCCAGTCCCGGCCGCGCAACTTCTCGGTGAGCCAGGCGACGGTCCCGGGCAGGGACTCGGCGTAACCCGTGACCGGCCGGTACCCCAAGTCCCGCTCCGCGGCGGCCATGCCGTAGACCACCGGATGCTCCAGGGTCCAGGGGGTGTCGCCGACGCCGTCCTCCGGCGCCCCCTCGATCAGTACCGTCTCGGTCTCGCGGTCCAGCACCTCGTCGATCGCCGCGCCGATCTCCGCGACGGTCGGGGCCTGCGGATCACCGGCGTTGAGCACGCGGGAGCCGGGGCGCGCCGCCGCCAGCCTGATCAGCTCGGCGAGATTGGCGACATGGACGGGATGGAAGCGGCTCCGCCCGCCGTACGCCAGTACGCGCCGCCGCCGGCCGTCCAGCAGCCGTTTGACGAAGTACAGCTCACGCGGGGTGCGGCAGTACGGGCCATGGATCGCGCCCGCGCGCAGCAGTGTCACCGGCAGTGCCTCGCCCGCCGCCAGCAACTCCCGCTCCAGCAGCACCTTTCGCGTGCTGTACGTCGCCTCGCCGGGTGCCACGGTCCGCTGTGTCTCGGGGATGGGCACCGGGTAGCGCGGGCCGCCGCCGGGTTCGTTCTGGGTGTCGAAGCCCCGGCCCTGATCGTCCTCGTACACCGCGCCGCTGGAGATGACGACCGCCGAGCCGATCCGGCCGGCGAGCGCGGTGAGCTGACGGGCGTGTGTCCGCCCGAACGCGGCCATGTCCACGACGACATCGCAGCCGTCGCCGATCACGGCGGCCAGCGCCGCGTCGTCCTCGCGGTCCAGCCGCACCGTCCGTACGTCCTCGGGCCAGTGCTCGTCCCGGCCGCCGCCGCGCGAGGCCGCGCGCACCTCCCAGCCGTCCTCGGCGAGCGCCCGCACGGCGACCCGCCCCGTCTGTCCTGTCGCACCGATCACCACTACGTTTCCCCTGGTCATGAGGGGGACGCTAGAGGTGCGGGAGCCCCCGGGCCCAGGGGAGTTCGCCGGTGGCGAATCTGCTCTCAGCGACGCGGCCGCGGGAACTTCCGGGCCGGCTCGGCCTTCGCCTGCTCCGCCTTCACCTCGGCCGCGTAACGGTCGACGTACTCCTGCCCGGAGAGCCCGAGGATCGCGTACATGATCTCGTCGGTGACCGCGCGGACCGCCGCCTTCTCGTTCTCCAGACCCGCGAAGCGCGAGAACTCCATCGGCTCACCGAACCGGATCGTCACCCGCTTGATCCGCGGCACGACCTGGCCCGGCGGCTGGATCTCGAAGGTGCCGACCATGGCACACGGAACGACCGGCACCTGCGCCCTGATCGCCATCACGGCCACCCCGACCTTGCCTTTGTAGAGCCGGCCGTCGTGCGAGCGGGTGCCCTCCGGATAGATCCCCAGCAACTCGTCCTTCGCCAGCACCCCGAGCCCTTCCCGGATCGCCGCCCGCCCCGCCTCCTTCCCCGACCGGTCCACCGGGATCTGCCCGGCACCGCGGAAGAAGAACGCCGTCAGCCGCCCTTTCAGCCCCGGGCCGGTGAAGTACTCGGCCTTCGCGAGGAAGGTGATGCGCCGCTTGAGGATGGCCGGCATCAGGAAGTGATCGGAGAACGACAGATGGTTGCCGGCGATGATCGCGGCACCATCGGCGGGAATGTGCTCAAGGCCCTCGATCCGGGGCCGGAACAGCAGCCGCAGCAGCGGACCCAGCAGCACATATTTGAGGACGTAATAGAACACGGAGAGCGCTCCTCACTGGCCCGGCCGGCCACAGAACGGCGTTGTCCCAGGTCAACAGGGTGCCCGGCGGTGGCAAGTGTATGTGCGGGTGTCGTCGGTTGTGACCGTCCCCGGGTAGGTCAATGCTCGCGCCCTCACGCCGCGGGACCGCCCGCGCCCCGCACCTGGACCGTGCGCGCGAGTGGGTCTCCCGGCTCCACCCGGAACTGCGCCGCCAGCTCCCGGCCGGAGCCGGCCAGCACCCACTGCCGGTTCACCACCCGGCCGTCGACGGCGAACTCGTTCCTCAGGACGGGCAGTTCGGTCATCCGCGCGAACCACTCCGCCGCCCGCTCGGCGAGGAACTCCGGCGACCCGTCATCCTCGATCAGCGTTTCCAGGGTCCGCTCAAGGGTGTACAGCTGATCGTGGAATTCCCCGCCGACGAGACGCGAACCGGTGAAGAACGCGCCCACGGTCAGCACATGCTGCTCGGGCTCGGTCGTGGGATCGGACAGATCCAGGGTGACCAGAAGTTCCGTACGGTTCTCGAAGACCGCGAACGTCGCATAGGTGTCGTCGGGCTCGCAGCGCCATCCGCCGGACTCCGCCCGCTCCCGCAGCGTGGCGAGAAACCGCAGACCGTCCTCGGTGGGCTCCAGCTCCGGATCGGCGTCGAACCAGCCGCCGGACGTGTCGTACTCGCTCATCACGTTTCTCTGCCTCGCAGGGCCCGGGAAAAGGCCCGAATCGTTGTGACCGGACGAAGGGCCTGGCCCCCGTGGTCACAGTGCACCGCGGGGGCCAGGATATCGGGGGTGAGTTACCGGAGACTCAGGGGTGAGTCACCAGAGACTGTTGAGGAAATCACCCGCCTTTCTGCCGGCATAGCTCCCGGCGATACCGCCGGCGATACCGCCGGCGATACCGCCGACCACGCCTCCGACGACTCCACCGGCGGCTGTTCCGGCGCCGGGGATGATGGATCCGATTGCCGCGCCGGCCGCTGCGCCGACCTTGGCACCCGCCCAGGCGCCGGCCAGGCCGCCGGCCAGGGTGGAGCCGGCCGACACGGCCGCCTCGCCCTTCTGGCCGTCCGGCGCGGACCAGACCTCGTAGGCGGCGACGCCGACGCCGAGTC
The DNA here is from genome assembly GCF_042790125.1 of Streptomyces scopuliridis. Taxonomy (GTDB): domain Bacteria; phylum Actinomycetota; class Actinomycetes; order Streptomycetales; family Streptomycetaceae; genus Streptomyces; species Streptomyces scopuliridis_A. The sequence goes on along the minus strand of NZ_JBHTZS010000026.1, from coordinate 56,877 downwards.
CGAGCAGGCCGCGGCCGCCCCACTTGGCCGCCGTGCTCAGCTTGCTCGCGAAACTGGAGCCGCTGGAGGCCGCGCCCGCGGAGGACGTCCGCGCCTCGGCCGCCGCGGCGGCCTGCGTCGACCGGACCGCCACCAGCTCGGTGCTCGCCCGGCTCGGGATGGCCAGCTCACCGGGCGAGGTGTGGATCGCCCGGCCGCTGTCGAACCGGCCGCCCGGCTTCCACTTGGCATCCGCCGGGTACTGGCTGCGCGCCGAGTCGTTCTGGCAGTTCTCGCAGACGCCGATGATGGGCTGCTTGGACGGCCGCTGGTAGGAGATGGCGTTGCCGAACCGCACCTGGTCCATCGGCAGACCGAGCTTCCGCGCGCAGTCCCGCTCGGCACAGCCGAACGGGTTCGACGACATGCCCGCCGCGTAGCGGCCGGTCGCCGGGTCGTAGGCGCCCACGTACGTGCGGCCCTTGACCTTCGTCGTCCGGATGTAGTGGTCGCGGATGGTGTTCATCATCTCGTCGACCAGGTCGGTGACCGTGCCCGCGCTGTCGACGGCGAACGACGGCCGGCCGTTGGAGCTCAGCCAGCTGTGGCCGTCCAGCTCCACGTTCGACAGCGGGTTGCCGCCGGCGAACGCGTACCGGTTGCCGGTGACCGGGTCGGACGCCAGCCGCATGTCGGACAGGGCCCCGTTGTACATGTCACGGGAGAGGAACCGGTTCATCCCCGTGGAGTAGGTCCGGAAACCCATGTTGTAGTTGCCGGAGGCGGTGTCGACCCGGGCGCTGTTGAACCGGTACGCGTTGTACGGCTCGGCGCCCGCGCCGCCGCCCGCGCCCGGCTTGTCGGCGCCGGACATCTGGGTGTCGTCCTGGGCGCCGTACGCGGTGTAGCCGTACGTCGCCTTGGTGTTGCCACGGTCGTCGGTGAGCGCCGCGACGTCCGAGTGCGGGTTGTAGGTGTAGTAGGTGTAGTCCTTGGTGCCGCCCGTGCCGTGCACGATCTGGCTGAGCCGCTCGCCCATCGGCGAGTACTGGTAGGACTTCTTCAGGATGCCGTCGACGGTCTCGCTGACGACCGCGCCGCCCATGGCGAGGTAGTCGAAGACGGTGGTCTTCGCGGACCCCGTCCCGGCGCCCTTGACCTCGGAGACCGTACGGCCGAACGCGTCGTACGTGAAGTCGGTCCTGGTGAGGCCGGTCCCGTTGTTGTTCTGCTGTGACTTGATCCGGTCGTAGCCGTCGTAGGTGAACTTCTCCAGCACCTCGCCGGCGCCGGTCACCGTGTCCATCCGGCCGAACGGGTCGTAGTTGTACTTGATCGTGCCCGAGGGAGTGCTGCTGGACAGCAGCCGGTCCCGCGAGTACGTGTTGGTGATCGGAGAGCCGCCCACGTTCTGCGACGTGATGTTGCCGTTGTCGTCGTAGGCGTAGTCCTGCGGCGAGGAGCCGTCCGAGTTGCGCACCGAGGCGATCTGGTCGCGCGGGGTGTACACGTTCGTACTGGTCCGCGACAGGTACGCGGCGTGGTTGTCGGCGTTCTGCGTGGTCGAGACGTCCTGCGTCCGGTTGCCGTTCGGGTCGTACCTCAGGGAGTGCTCGGCCACCAGGGTGCCGCCCGACGTCCGCTCGGACGACTTCTTCAGCGAGCTGTCCAGGTAGTACTCGAACGTCGCCACGTTGCCGTTGCCCTTGGTCTGCGTGGCGAACTGCCCGGCAGGGGTACGGGTGTAGGACGTTGTCTTCGGGGAGGGGTCGGTCGCGGACTCCTTGTTCACGACCTTCGACAACAGACCGCGCACGTCGTAGTCGAACGTGGCGCTCCGCGCGTCGTGGGTCTGGCTGACGATGTTGGAGTCGGCGTCGTAGCCGAATCCGGTGGTGCGCTTGACGTTGCCGGCCGCCTTCTCCTGGAGCTGGGTCAGCCGGTCCCGCGCGTCGTAGGTGAACGCGTAGGCGTCGTAGCGGGCGCCGGGCGAACCGTCGGTGAGGTCCGTGATGTTGCCGTTCGCGTCGTAGCTGTAGCCGAAGGACTGCGGTGGCAGCTGGGTGTCGGCGGCGTTGTCGCGGACCAGCTTCACGGCGTCGGCGACGACCGTGCCGCCGGCGTTCTGCGCCAGCGAGACGCGCTGCGGCGTGTCGCCGCCGGCCTTGAACGCGTAGCTGCCCAGGGAGACCCAGGCGCCCGCGTTCTTGGTCTGGTCGACCGGCTTGGTCGCCGAGCCGCCGTCGTGCTCCACCTTGTAGGAGGCGGTGGTCGCCGCTCCGGTGACGGCCGGGTACTTCACGTACACCTGGTACGTGCCGTCCTCGGGGATCGTCGTCTCCCAGGTGAACGCGTCCGTGCCCGCGCCGGCGGCGTGAGTGGCGTAGTCGTGTCCGGTGAGCCCCGTGCCGGACGAGGACGAGGCCCACGTGCCGGTCTTCGAGACGTTCTGCGTGTCGGAGTTGTCGACCAGGACGACCTGGAGGCCGACGGGGACGCCGGTGTCGGAGCGGGTCCGCAGCTTGCCGTCGGGGAAGTAGCCCCAGTTCATCGTCCGGGACGACGAACCGCCCGCGCTGGTGAGCGTGCGCCGGGTCTGCTGGCCCAGAGTGTTGTACTCGTAGCTGGCGACGATGTCCCACGGGTCCGTGGACGACTTCACCCAGCCGTTGTCGAAGTAGCTGTAGGTGGTGTCGTTCCGGGTCGTCTCGCCCTTGGAGGGCGGGGCGCTCACCTTGGTCAGCCGGCTGACGGCGTCGTAGGTGTAGTCGGTCTGGACGGGCTTGTTGTAGATCGGGTCGTTCGCGTCGTACGGCGAGAGACGCGCCTTGACCCTCCCCAGCTCGTCGTAGACGGTCTTGGCGGTGAACGCGTCGGCCCGCCCGGAGGAGACGCCGCGCGGGGTGATCACCGCGGTCTGCCGGCCCACCACGTCGTACTCGTACTTCGTGGTGTTGTACGTGATCGTGCCGCCGGGGTTGTCGTGCGGCGCGCGCACCTGGGTGACCTGGCCACGCTCGTCGTACGTGGACTGGACGGTGTTGCCGTTCTCGTCCGTCGCGGACAGTGTGAGGCCGTCCTTGTCGTAGGTCGTCGACCGGGTGTAGCCGGCCGGGTCCTTCGTCGAGACGGGACGGTGGTCCAGGTCGTACGTGTATGAGGCGCTGTAGTCGTCGGCGGCCGCGGTGTTGTTCTTCAGCGGGTCGACGACGGTGCTGACGTTGCCGACGTCGTCGTACGAGGCGGTGGTCCGGTTCCCGAACGCGTCGGTGATCGTGACCGGTCGGTTGAGCTCGTCGTACGTGTACGTCGTGGTGTGCGCGCCCGCGGCCGCTCCGGCCAGGTTGCCCTTGGGCAGCGTCACCGACAGCTGGTTGCCCACCGCGTCGTACGTGTACGTCGTGGTGCGCGCCGGCCCGGTGGGGGTGTCCTTCGGGTCGCTGAACGAGGTCACCTGGTCACCGGCGTCGTACTCGGCCGTGTGGACCGCGCCGTTGGGCGACGTGGACGTGGTGATGTTGTCGTTGGCGTCGTACACCGGCGCCGGGTTGTCGATGTACACCCCGGCGGCCTGGTCCTTCGGCGTCCGGCCGTCCGTCGGGCGGCCGTAGACGTCGTAGTTCTGGGTGACGGTGTGACCGAGCTCGTCGGTCGACGAGGTCACCTCGCCGCGCGGGCCGTAGGCCACCGTCGACGTCTTGTCGAGGGCGTCCTTGGTCGTGCGCGGGTAGCCGGCCGGCCCGTAGTCCGAGTACGTCGTGGTGGTGTTCGCGGCGTCCTTCGCCGTGAGCATCTGGCCGTACTCGTCGTACGTGTACGTCGTGGTGTAGTCGCCGGCCGTGGGCGTCGCGACGCCCTTCGGGTCGGTGACCGCGGTCAGGTTGCCGAAGGTGTCGTAGCCGAACTGCCAGGCGCGGCCCTCCGGGGAGGTCTTGCGGAACAGGTCGGCCGAGTAGCCGTCCACCCGCGTCTGGTACTCGTACTTCTGCGCGTTGGCCGGGTAGACGCCGGGCGCGCAGTCCGAGGACGGCGGGACGCCGGCCTTGTTCTGCTCCGCGGTGCGCTGCCAGAGCGGGTAGCCCGTCTTCTGGTCGTAGCAGTACGCGGCCTTGGCGCCGTTGTTCTCCTCGATGTACGTGACGTTGTTGTCCGCGTCCCAGCTCATCTTGGTGGTCTGGGACTTGGTGTTGGTCGTCTGGACCGGGCGGCCGAAGTCGTCCGTGACGAACGAGGTCGCCTGGGTCCGGGCGTCCGTCACCCGGGTGTCGACGAACTTCGGGTTCGCCGCGTTCTGCGCGTACACGAAGCTCAGGTCACCGCCGGTACGGTCGGTGACCTTCTTGCTCCACCAGTGGTACTTCGGGTCGTCACCGGCGGACGGGGTGTTGTACGTCAGGTTCGTCGGGTTGCCGCGCGGGTCGGTGACGCTCACGAGCTTGACGTTCTTGTTGCCCTGCGTCGCGTCGTACTCGAAGCGGAACACCTTCGGCTGGGTCGAGCCCGCGCCGTCGGTGAGCTTCGTCAGCAGACCCTTGTCCGAGTACTCGAAGGTCAGTTCGCGGCCCGAGACGTCGGTCACCGACTTGACGTGGTCGGCGATCTTCGGGCCGACGCCGTCGGCCTTCGTGAAGTACGTGACCGTCAGCGACTGCCGGTCCGCCGGGTCGGTGATGTACGTGAGGAACTTGGTCGGCTTGTTGTTGGACTTCCGCTCCTCGTACGTGTACGTCTGCGTGTTCCCGTTGTTGTCCACAATCGACGTCATGTAGCCGTCGCAGCCGAACAGGAACCGCGTGCCGTCCGGCCGCATCAGCGTCCAGGCGTCCGGGATCGGGTCCTTCTCCGGCGTGCAGTCCAGGCCGGGCTTGGCCGTGAGCTTGTAGTGGACGCCCGCCGGGGCCTTCCAGGAGCCGTCGGGCTGCTTGCGGAACACGTGGGTGGTGCCGTCGCCGTCCGGGAGACGGATCTCCGTCGGGTTCGGCTTCGGATGGAAGTCCAGCGGCGCGCCGAGCCGGACGGGACCGGCGAGCTGGCCGGACCAGCCGTGACCGAGCACGGTGTCCGAGGTGTCCTGGCTGTTGTACGCGAACCGGGCGAAGGTGCCCAGGCCGCGGCCCGGATTCGCGAACGCGTCGTACGACCACACGGTGTTTCCGGACGACAGGTTGTTCATCACCGAGGACGCGGAGCCGGTGTTGGCGCCGGCGTAGGCGTAGAACTTCTCCATGCCGAGGCTGTTGGAGGTCGGGTCCTCGACGGCCACGTTCTGCTTCAGGCCGGGGATGCCGGTGGTGCCCGAGGCCCAGGTGCCGGTCGTCTTGTTGTAGACGTCCCAGGTCAGGACGTAGTCGGTGCGCTTGTTGCCGTTGTCCGAGTTGATCGGCGTCTTCACCTGCGCCTGCAGGCTGACGCTGTCACCGGGGGCGACGTTCGACGGCAGGGCCGTCTGCGCCTGGTTGCCGCCGTTGGTGACATCGGTGCCGTCCGGGAGGGTCCACTTGTAGCTGAGGACCTGGTCGGCCGCGTTCCATGTCGCCGCGGTGGTGTTGGTGAGGGTGAAGTCGACCGTGTAGTCGGAGTTTGGGGTCATGCGCGCGGGGGTCTGCGGCGCGTAGTACGTCGACTCCGTGGTCGAGTCGATGTACGTGACCACGATGCGCGGGTGGAGCCGCGGCTCCGCGCCCTCCGAGGACAGGAACAGGGTGCGCTCCTGCGAGGCGGCCTCGTCGGCCATCTTGAGGACCACGCCCTGCTGGGAGGCCGGGGTGGTCACCCAGGACTGGGCGAGCGACGTGACGGGCCAGTCGTGACGCGCCGGGTCGTTGGTCTTCGCGCCCGTGTCGGCCGAGACGGCGCCGAAGTCGCCGCCCGCGGTCGTCCAGTTGGTGGTGGCGTCGGCCTTGACCCAGGTGGCGGTGGCCTCGTCGAAGTCACGTGTCAGCGGGCGCAGTTGGTACACCGCGCCGGCGGCGTCCGTGGCGGTCTGCGTGGACCACAGGCGCACCTTGGCGTCCAGGACCCGGGCCGTGGCGGGGATGCCGAGGGCCGGGAACTTCAGCAGGGCGCGGGTGTCGCCGTAGGTGGCGGAGTTGTTGCCGACGCTCAGCCAGTTCTTCGGACCGCCGTCGTCGATCGTGTCGTGCGTGGACGTGGTCCGGGCCGAGGACAGCGTGGTGTCCTGCGTGGCCGCGAGCACCTTCGTCGTCCGGCCGGCCTTGGGAAGGCGGACGAGCTGCGTGGGTGCCGGGACGACCAGCCCGTCCTTCGTCTTGACCGCGACCATGTAGTAGTACGCGCGGCCGTACGGGTCCGGGTCGTCGCCCTTGGTCGGCGTCGCGGAGGTGTCCGTGTAGGACGTCGCCGTGGATGCGACCGGGGAGACGAGCGTCGCCGCGGACGGGGTGAAGGTCTGGCTGACGGAGCGGTGGACCTGGTACTCGGCGAGGTCGTCGCCGGGCGCGGTGGACGGATCGGTGTAGGCAGACCAGTTCAGCTCCGCGCCGGTGTCGTGGATCGTGGTCGGGGCGGCGAGGTCGACGCCCTGACGGCCGTAGGTCAGCACCAGGCGCGGGTAGTTGGCGGTCTCGCCGCCGTACCCGAACTCGCTGCCCTCGTACCGCGGACCGCCCTTGGGACCGTTCGCGGTCTCGTCACCGGCCTTGATCACGAAACCGTTGTTCGTGTACGTCCCGTCGATCCACTGCTGGACCGTCTTGGTCACCGGGAAGGTGTGCCAGGTGTTCAGCTCACCGGGCTGCTTGGTGACGACACCGCCCTTGGTGAACCGCATCGCATCCGCGAGCACCGCGGTGGTCGTCGAGGCCGGGCCGTCACCCAGGACGACCTTGCCGAGCGTTCCCGCCTTGAACGGATGGTTGCCCAGCGTCTTCCACACACCGGCGGTACCGGCCTGCTGGTTCACCGTGTAGTTCTTGGTGCCGCCGTCGTACGTGACGGTGTACGGGGCGTTTGTCGCACGGTCGGAGGCCGGCACGTAATGCGTCTCGACCTGGTACGTACCGTCCTCGGGAAGGCTCGGCTGCCAGGTGTAGGTGTCACCCGCGACCGAGTCCTTGTTGTACATGTACGTCTGGTTCACCGCGTACTGCGTGTACGTGGTGTTCCCCGACGCGGGCCATGCGCCGACCGCGGCCGTACGCCCCGCCTCGCCGTTGTCCACCACGACCGAAGTACCGGACAGCTCACCGGTGAGGGCGTTCGCGCTGTTCCACGTCGCCTGGTCCTCGGTCCACGCCTGGGTGGCGCGGTGGGCCTCCAGCTGCACCTCGGTGTCGCCGGTCGTGTGTGTCTGGTCGTACCAGAGCTTCAGATCGGCCGAGTCCAGCTTCGTCCCGGCGGGGACGCCGGTGATCGGGAAGCGGAGCAGGGCGCGGGACGTGCCGGTGGTCGTGTTGCCGACCGACAGACGCCAGTTGTCCTTGTAGTTCGTCGTCGGACCGTCCGACGAGATCATCACGTCCTGCGCCGTCGTGGGCGTCGGAGCGATCGAGATCGTCGGATCGATCGTCACCGGATACTGCCGCTCAGGCGCGGCCAGCCACTTCGCGTCCGGGGTGACGGTGAGCTTCCAGCCCTTGGCGGCCCGGGTGAGCTTCTGCGTCACGGCCGAGCTGTAGCCCATCCCGTACGCCGACGCGGCGTTCTTCTTCGCGTCCGTCATGAACGGCGCGGGGATCACGAGCAGCGGATCCGCGCCCTCGTCGAAGAACGCGATCGAGCCGTCCTTGTTCGCCTTCGGCGTCAGACCGCCCGCGTCCAGGGAGAACGTGAACGACACCCGACCGGACGGCTTGGCGCCGAGAACGATGTTCTCCTTCACCCGGCCCGGACCCACCTGATAGGTGAGGTCCGCTCCGGCCGCCGCGTCCTTGTACGTGACCGTGTCGCCCTTGGCGACCGGCGACAGCTTTCCCGCCCCCTGCAGGCCCAGGGTCACCACATGGCCCTCGGCCTCGAACCGCAGCAGCCGGTTCGCGTCGGCACCGAACCAACTGCGCGCCGAGTTCGTCGTGTTGGCGAACGGGAAGCCTGCGGCCTCGCTCGGCCTGACCGTCGGGTCGATATCCTTCCAGGACTTCCCCGAACGGTACCCCGTCGGCACCGCCGACACCTCGGCCTGCACCCGGCCGTCGGACAGCTTCCAGTACCGGGCGTTCGCCGTGCGCCGGGAGGTCAGCTCCCCGACGCGCTTCGCCCTCGGGGCCGCCTTGCCCTTCGGCAGCTTCTCCCGGCTCGGGCGCACCGAGGCGTCGCCGACGGGAGGCTTCTCCAGGGCTCGGGTTTCGTCGTCGTCCGAGAACCAGCGCTTGACGGTGTCGACAATCCCCTTGTCGTCATCACTCTTTGCCACTGAAGGCGGTGCCGCGTACGCGACTTGTGGCAGCAGAGTTCCTGCCACAGCCGCTAGCACCAGACAGGAGATATATCTCCCGTACGGAACTTTCACTTCGATGCCTTTCCGCATCGGCACCCAATTCGCCGCACGCGAAATGGGCACGCCGAATGAGCCCGCGCGGAGGGTTCCGGCCGGCTTGACTCAATGCGCCACGACCGAAATCACAAGGTCACGGGCGTGGCGGTGTGGTTTCTAGTCACTTGCCCGGCCTCCCGTCAACGCCCGAGACATAGCGGACAGTTGGCCTCCGAAAGGAGTGCCGATACGCCCGTTTCCTCCGCGCGCTCGCGCCCGGCGGACCGCGTCGTGTATAACCGCCCGGTTCCGCATCGAGTCAACTCACCGAAAGCCGGGGTCCCTTGTGTCGTCCACGGAATCCGCCGCATCCACCTCATCCACCGAATCGGCCCAGTCGGCTGAACCCTCGGACCTGATCGAGGTCGCCGAGCCGGAGAACGCCAAGAAGGGCCGCCGCATGGGCCGGGGCGGTCTTGCCGTCGCGGCCGCCGTGCTGCTCGTGTGCGGCGGGCTCGTCGCCTACGGAATCGTGAGCATCGGCTCCCCTGACAAGCCCACGGACACGTCGGCGGCGGCGCCCGCCGCCGATGTGACGTACGAGGTACTCGGCGAGGGCACCGTCGAGATCTCGTATCGCGGGGCCGGCGAGGCCGAGCAGGCGGAGACCGTCAGTAACGCACAGTTGCCATGGAAGAAGACGGTGCGCGTACCACTCGGCGCCTCGCCGATCGTCAACGTCACCCTCGGCGAGCAGGGCGGCCAGGCGAGCTGCACCCTCGCCGTCCGCGGCAGGCACGTTCAGCGCGCCACCGCGTCGGGCGCCTTCGGACGCAGCACATGCAGCGCGGAGCTTCCCGCAGCCGAAGCACCCGAAGCACCCGGCGCACCCGAAGAGCCCGGAGCGGCCGAAACAGCCCGGTGACGCGCGGCGGCCTCTCCGTTTCGGCGCCGGGCCCCGGCCGGGATGCGGCCGTAGGGTCCGTTTGGTTTGATCGATAGTGGGGCCCGCCGGTGGTGGGGCCCGCTCGCCGTGCCTACGGAGGCCGCATGGGAATGTCGGATACGTACAGGCTGGTCTTCGCGTACCCGGACGCGCCCGCGAGGGTCCCGGAAGACGAGGATGTCGTGACGGTGCACCGTACGGACCGGCTGGGGCCGGGCGGACACGCGCTGTACGCGGACGAGACCGGCATCGTCCTGGCGGAGATCAGCGACCAGGACGAGGTACGGATGGTCGCCAGCGGCGGACACCAGGATCTCAAGGCGTCGGTCCGGGCACACCCGGTCTGAGCCGCGGGCTTGCCGGTGAGGCAGGAGCTTCGGGGCAGGAGCTGAAGAGGAGGTGCGGCCGCCATGGTGATGCGGTGGGACGCGTTCCTGGCCGTGGTCCAGGAGCGTGGTGAGTACCCCGCGCCGCAGGAAGCCGAACGGGCGGTCCGTGTCGTGCTGGCTCTTCTCGGCGCCCATGTGGTCGGGGCCGAGAGGGCCGAACTGGCCGCCAGGCTGCCGGAATCCTGCGCCCTGGTGCTCCTCGACCCGCTCCCGGCCGCCGAGCCGCTCACCCCGGAGCGCTTCCTCCGGGCCACCGCCGCGTGGATCGAGGGAGCGACCGAGGCGACCGCGAAGTGGGACGTGGGAGCCGTGCTGAGCGTCGTGGCCGACGCCGCCGGCGAGGAACTGATGCGCCGGGTCCTCCTCCAGCTCCCGCCGGGGTACGACCTCCTCTTCGGTCACCCCCAGGCGACCTGAGCGCAGACCTGAGCGCAGACCTGGGCGCACCGGCCCCGGCGGTCCACCGGCTCAGGATGCCGAAACGCGTGGATGCCGTTTCACTGGTGAAGCGGCTTGATCGATCGATGGATCGAACGATTCGCCGGACAGAGGCGGGCCCCGTGCCCCCTGTCCGGGTTGGTGGCTCTCCCGTCGTATGACATCCCGGGATTCGGACCTCACCCCCGCAGTCCCGCCGTGCGCCGCGATGAAGGAAAGACGTCATGAGACTGCTCGACTCCGCGCGTGGACTGCCGTCAGGAGGGGCGGACCGGCGCCTGCACTCCGTCTTCGAGGCCGCCTGTGACCGTACCCCGTCGGCCACGGCACTCGAGTGTGCGCACCACGCACTGACCTACGCCGAACTCGACGCGCGCGCCAACCAGCTCGCGCACTTCCTCCGGGGGCTCGGGATAGGCCGGGGGGCCCGGGTCGCGATCCTCATACCTCGGTCGGTGGAGGTGTATGTGTCGCTGCTCGGGGTGGGGAAGGCCGGTGCGGTGTTCGTGCCGGTCGATCCGGCGTCCCCTCCGGACCGGCTCGCCTTCATCACGGAGGACGCCGCCGTGGATCTGGTGCTGACCACCTCCGCTCTCGCGCCGGCCGTGGACGGCCTCGCCTGCCGGGTGGTCGAGCTGGACTCGTACGGCCGCGAACTCGCCGGCCTGCCCACCACCCGGTCGCTCCCGCCCGAGTACGGCTCCGGGCCTGGCCCCGGCCCCGGGCCCGGCCCCGAGGACGGGCACCCCGCCGCGTACATCATGTACACCTCCGGGTCGAGCGGCAGACCCAAGGGGGTGAAGGTCGCCCAGTCGAGCATCTGCAACTTCCTCGATGTCGTGCCCAAGGTCTACGACGTGCGGCCGGACGACCGGGTGTACCAGGGCATGACGATCTCCTTCGACTTCTCCATCGAGGAGATCTGGCCGACCTGGTCGGTCGGCGCCACGCTCGTCGCGGGCCCGGACGGCGCCGGTCATCTCGGCGCGGAACTGGGCGAGTTCCTGCACAGCCGGCGGATCACGATGCTCTACTGCGTGCCGACGCTGCTGGAGACGATCCCGGCGGAGCTGCCGTACATCCGCAGCATCGTCGTCGGCGGGGAGGCCTGCCCCGGACAGCTCGTCGAGCGCTGGAGCACGCCGGGGCGGCGCATGCTCAACACGTACGGCCCGACCGAGGCCACCGTCACCGCGACCTGGGCGGAAATGACGCCGGGCAGGGCGGTGACGATCGGAAAGCCGCTACCGACCTACTCGGTGGTGCTGCTCGACGACCAACTCCGGCCCGTGGCCGACGGCGAGACCGGTGAGATCTGTATCGGCGGCCCCGGGGTCGCCGACGGCTACGTGGGGCGGCCGGAGCTGACGGCCGACCGGTTCATCGAGCACCCACTGGCCCCCCGGGGCAGCCGGCTCTACCGCACCGGGGACCTCGGCCGGATGACCCGGGACGGGGAGGTCGAGTTCCTGGGCCGCGCCGACGACGAGGTGAAGATCCGGGGATACCGGGTGGATCTCGGCGAGATCGACAGCGTCCTGCTGGAGGACCCCGGCGTGGCCGAGGCGGTCACCGCCCTGACGGCTCCTCCGGACTCCGCAGGCGCCGGGGGAGGCGGAGAACTCTGCGCCTACGTGGTGCGCGCCCCCGGCCGCGAGGAGGAGGAAGACACCCTGATCACCCGGGTACACGAAAGTCTGCGGCGCAGACTCCCCGCGTACATGGTGCCGTCCTTCCTGGACATCCTCCCCGGTCTGCCCGCCATGGCCAGCGGCAAGGTGGACCGTAAGCGGCTGCCCGCCCCGACCGGCCGGCGGCTGGTGGGCGGCGGGCGGCTGGTGGCGGCCGAGGGTGAGCTGGAGACGCGGGTACGGGACGCCTGGGCCGAGGTCCTCGGGATCGCGCCCGAGGCGCTGTCGGCGGAGGCGGACTTCTTCACCGACCTCGGCGGGCACTCACTGCTGGCGGCCCGGGTCGTGTCCGTGATGCGCGGCCGGGACATCGGCGCGAACACCGCGCTGCGCGACCTCTACGCGTATCCGACCGTGCGCGGCCTCGCGGCCCGGCTGAGCGCGGCGGAGAAGACCACGCGACTGTCCGCGCCACCCCGCCCCGCACCGATCCGTCACACCAACGGCCGTATCGCGGGCGCGGGGGCGGCCCAGGCGGGTGTGATCTACCTGCTGCTGTTCGTGCTCAGCCTGCCGGTCGCGTACGTGTACAGCCGGCACGGCGGCCGGATCTCGCTCCAGGCGTCGGTGCAGACGACCATCGGTGTGTATCTCAGCTATCTGGTCGTGCGCTGGCTCGTACCGGTCGCGCTCGCACGGCCGCTGTCGGCGGGTATCCGGCCGGGCCGCTACCCGCTGTGGGGCCCGGTCTACGTACGGCTCTGGGCGGTGAATCTGCTGATGAGCTTCGGCCCGCTGCCGGTGCTGAGCGGTTCGCCCATGATGGCGGCCTATCTGCGGCTGCTCGGCGCGCGCATCGGACCTCGTACCACCATCGCCACCAGCACGATCACGTTCCCCGCGATGCTGCGCGTCGGCGGGGACACCTCGATCGGCTACGGCGTCTCGGTGAGTCCGTGGCGGGTGGCGGACGGCTGGGTGACGGTCGCCCCGGTCGAGATCGGGCCACACGCCTTCGTGGGAGCCAACGCGGTCCTCGAACCCGGCTCACGCATGGGAGCGGGGGCCGGCCTCGGCGAACAGTCCGTCATCGGCCAGGACGAGGCGATTCCGGCCGGCGCGCGCGTGGCAGGATCGCCGCCGCGCCCGGTGGACGCGCTCGCCCCCGGCGTCGAGGCCATGATGCGCGCCCACCGTCGTACGGACGGATGGCGCCCGCGCCAACTCGCCGCCGCGCTCGGCGGACTGGTGCTGCTGGAGGCCGCGGCGGTGGCGATGACCGTGCCGGGGATCGCGCTGTTCTGGTGGGCGACGCTGACCTGGGGCCTGGCGGCCGGCATCGTTGCCACCGCGCTGTCCGGTCCGGTGTTCGTGGTCACGGTCTGCTGTGTGGTCGCCGTGGGCAAGCGGCTGATCCTGCCGAGGGTGCCGGTCGGTATCCACCCGGTGCGCTCCTCGCTCGGCGTGCGCAAGTGGGTGTCGGACAAGCTGTTGGAGATCAGCCTCACCTTCACCAACTCGCTGTACGCCACTCTCTACACCGTGCCCTGGCTCAGGCTGCTCGGCGCGCGGATCGGCCGGGGCTCCGAGGTGTCCACCGTCTCGCACATCGACCCGGACCTGCTCACTCTCCGAGACGGCAGCTTCGTCGCGGACCTGGCCAACGTCGGTGGCGCCACCTTCGCGGCCGGGCAGGTCGCGTTCGGCCCCACCGAGGTCGGGGAGCGCGCGTTCATCGGCAACTCCGCGCTCCTGCTCGCCGGAACGCGCACCGGACCGGGGTCGCTCGTCGGAGTGGGTACGGTCCCGCCGCAGGGTGACGTACCCGACGGGAGCACCTGGCTGGGCTCGCCCGCGATCCGGCTGCCCGTGCGCCAGAGCAGCGGATCGTTCCCCGAGGAACTGACGTTCCGGCCGACCCGCAAGGCCGTGCTCCAGCGCCTGGGCATCGAGTTCCTCCGCATCACGATGCCCGCGTCGGTGCTGGCCATGAGCGCCTATCTGTACCTGCTGGCGCTGTCCTGGCTGACCCGCCGCCCCGGCCTGCTGGTGCCCGTGCTCCTGGCGCCGGTCCTCGTGATGATCGCGAGCCTGCTGGTGATCTCGTCCTGCGCGGCGCTCAAGCGGGTGGTGATCGGGGTCTACCGGCCCCGGGTCGAACCACTGTGGAGTCTGTTCGTACGCCGCACCGAGTTCGTCACCGGCCTCTTCGAGGCGGCGGCGGTACCGGCCGGGGTGGGCTTCCTGATCGGAACGCCGTATCTGCCGGTGATCCTGCGGCGGTTCGGCGCGCGTATCGGACGAGGCACCTGGATCGGCACCACGTTCCTCACGGAGTTCGACCTCGTGGACATCGGGGACAACGCCGCGGTCGGTCTGCGCGTCTCCCTGCAAACGCATCTGTTCGAAGACCGCGTCATGAAGATGTCGCTGGTCACGGTCGAGGACGGGGCGAGCGTCGGCACCCGGGCGGTCGTGCTCTACGACTCCGTCGTCGGCGAGGACGTGCAGCTCGGCGCGCTGTCGCTGCTGATGAAGGGCGAGCACCTCACACCGGGCACGAGCTGGCGCGGTATCCCCGCCGAAGGCGTCGCCGAGCGGCGCCCCGTCGCGGAGAGCGGCGCCCTGGCTCGCGAAGCCCCGGCTCCGGGTATCCGGGCTTTCGACATCCCGGCCTTCGACGCCTGGACGAGAGGCTCATGACAGCCGCGGGACCGGACCTGGCCCTCGTCTACCGGGGGCCCGCCGCCAGACCCGGCTGCCCGGAGGCCGTGGCCGGGCTGCTCGCCGCCGGTCCCTGGGGTCTGGACGTCCGCTACACCGGTCCGCACGAGGAACTGCCGCTGTCGGGCGAGTCGTTGGCCCGCGCGCGGGTGTACGCGCAGCCGGGCGGCGGGACGTTGTCGTACGGCTACCGGCAGCTGGCGGGACAGCGCGGCGCCGTCCGCGCGTTTGTCCGGGGCGGCGGGTGCTATCTGGGCTTCTGCCTCGGCGGCTATCTGGCCGGGGCCACGCCGGGGTTCGGTCTGCTGCCGGGCGACACCGACCAGTACATCTCCTCGGCCGGATCGACCGTCCACGACGAGAACGACACACTGGTCGAGGTGCGCTGGCGCGGCCGGCCACGCACCGTCTTCTTCCAGGACGGGCCCCTCTTCCTCCTCGACCGCGGCGCGGACGCCACGGTCCTGGCCACCTACCCCAATGGCACGGTCGCCGCGCTCGTCACACCGTTCGGCGCGGGCCGCGTCGGGGTCGTGGGACCGCACCCCGAGGCCACCGGGGACTGGTACACCGATGTCCACCTCCCGGTGCACCAGACGCGTGACCTCGCTCTCGACCTGGTGAACGAGGTGATGGCGGGGCGATGACGGGAGCGGGGACCGGCCGGCACCGGTGACACGGCGACCTCCGTTGGTCCAGACCTATTGACGGTAGGTCTGGACCACTCTACGGTTCCCCCAACTACCCGCCGTACGTTCCCAGTCCGCCGCACCGACGCGATCGCGGCCGGGCATGGTCGGAAGGGAGCACAGCATGATCCGCCGAATATCGCGCGTGCTGGGGGTCGGCCTCGCCATGGCCTTCGTCATGCAGACACTGGTCGCCGCGGCGGCCCCCGGCGTCGCTCCGGCCGCCGACACCTGCGCGGTCAAGTCGAAACCCACCGGCAAGGTGCTCCAGGGCTACTGGGAGAACTGGGACGGCGCGGCCAACGGCGTACACCCGCCGCTCGGCTGGATTCCGATCACGGATGCCCGTATCCGCGACCACGGTTACAACGTGATCAACGCGGCGTTCCCGGTCATCCGCTCCGACGGCACCGTCCTGTGGGAGGACGGAATGGACGCCACGGTGAAGGTCGCGACCCCGGCCGAGATGTGCCAGGCCAAGGCCTCCGGTCTCACGACCCTGATGTCCATCGGCGGCGCGGCGGCCGGGATCGACCTCAGCTCCAGCGCCGTCGCCGACCGGTTCATCGCGACGGTGGTGCCGATCCTGAAGAAGTACAACTTCGACGGCATCGACATCGACATCGAGACCGGACTCGTGGGCAGCGGCAGCATCACCACACTGTCGGCCTCGCAGGCCAATCTCATCCGCATCATCGACGGCGTACTGGCCCAGATGCCCTCGAACTTCGGCCTGACGATGGCGCCCGAGACGGCCTATGTCACCGGGGGCAGTGTGGCGTACGGCTCGATCTGGGGCGCGTATCTGCCCATCGTGAAGAAGTACGCCGACAACGGCCGGCTCTGGTGGCTCAACATGCAGTACTACAACGGCAGCATGTACGGATGCTCCGGCGACTCGTACTCCGCCGGCACGGTCCAGGGGTTCACCGCGCAGACGGACTGCCTGAACAGGGGACTGGTCGTCCAGGGCACCACGATCAAGGTCCCCTATGACAAGCAGGTGCCGGGACTGCCGGCGCAACCGGGCGCCGGCGGCGGCTACATGGCGCCGAACCTGGTGTCGCAGGCCTGGAACACCTACGGCAACGGGCTGAAGGGCCTGATGACCTGGTCGCTCAACTGGGACGGGTCGAAGGGCTGGACATTCGGGGACAACGTCAAGGCGCTCCAGGGCCGTTGAGGCCGGACGGCCGGGGGCCGGGCCCGGTCAGTGGTGCGGTGGGCGTGGCCGGCGGTGCCGCCGGTACGCCCACACGGCCAGCGCGATCAGGACCACCCCGGCGATCACGGCCCCGGTGATCTGTCCCACCTGTGACTCGATCCTGGTGAACGCGGCCCCGGCGAAGTAGCCGACCGCCGTACAGCTCACGCCCCAGCACAGCCCGCCCACCGCGTTGAACAGCAGGAACCGCCGGTACGGCATGTCGGAGAGCCCCGCCAGCGCCGGCATCAGCGCGCGGAGGAACGCGATGAACCGGGCGACGAACACCGCCGAGGCGCCACGCACCCGGATCATCTCGCGCGCCCGCTCCACCTGGTGCTCTCGCCTGCGCAGGCTCCGGGTCGCCAGGATCCGGTCGCCGAAGTGGTGGCTCACCGCGTAGCCGGTGCTGTCGCCGAGGATCGCGGCGACCACCACGACCACCGTCAGCCACCACACCGACACCTCGCCCTGACTGGCCAGCAGCCCGCCCAGGACGGCGGCGGTCTCGCCGGGCAGCACAAGGCCGAAGAAGAAGGCGTCCTCGCAGAACACGAGCGCGCCGACCACGGCGTAGATCACGGGGCCGGAGAGGCTGCCGAGCCAGTTGGTGATCGTATTCATCCGGCGCGTCCCTCCGTTCCACAGACGCCGGTGCGATACCGGTCTCATAGGCGATGATGACAGCGTGTGCACGGTCACGGGCGCCGATCCTCGTCAGCACCCGGCTGAACATGGGTCTCAATGGCCGATTCCGACAGCACCAGCGGCTCGACACGCCTGCCCCGGGCCCCGGACCCTGGGCCCAGGGCCGTCGGCACGGCCCCTCGGCTGCGCCGAGTGGGAGGCGGCGGACCGCCACAGGTCACACGTTCGAGCGCGACGGCGACCGACGGCGTCCTACGCCCGCGCGGGCATCGCGTACACCTCGTCCACCGTGCCCGACTCCACGATCCTGCCCCGGCGCATCACCGCGACCCGGTGTGCCACATGCCGGACCAGCGCGAGATCGTGGGAGATGAGCAACTGAGCGAGCCCCAGCTCCTCCTGGAGATCCATCAGCAGATTCATCACGCCGGCCCGGACGGACGGGTCCAGCGCGGAGACGGGCTCGTCGAGCACCAGCAGCTTCGGTTCACAGGCGAGCGCGCGGGCGATACCGACACGCTGGCACTGGCCGCCGGACAGCTCGTACGGCAGCCGGGACGCCAACGACGCGTCGAGCCGCACGAGTTCGAGTAGTTCGGCGACGCGGGCGGGCCCGGTCAGCGGGTCCCAGCGGCCCTGGACCCTCAGCGGTTCCGCGAGGGCGTCGCGTACCCGGAGCCGGGGGCTGAGGGATCCGTACGGGTCCTGGAAGACCGGTTGCAGGGCGGGGCGCAGCGTACGCAACTCCGGCTCGTCCAGCGCCGTCAGCTCCCGTCCGAGGAAGCGCACCGAACCGGACTCCGGGCGGCGCAGCATCAGGACGGCCATGGCGGTACTGGTCTTGCCCGACCCGGACTCGCCGACCAGCGCGAGGGTCTCGCTGGGCCGTACCTCGAAGGACACCCGGTCCACGGCGAGCACGGGCAACGCCCGCCGTCCACGCTTTGAGTGACGAACCGTCAGCTCCCGTACGTCGAGGAGAGGCGGCGTGTCGTCCGGGGCCTGTGTACCGCCCGCGGCCTGTGTACCGTCCGGGACCGCCCGGTCGCCCGGGGGCCGCTCATCGCACGGGCGCGGGGCGTTCATCCGGCACACTCCTCGAACAGCCCGGTCACGGGCGAGGGAAGTTCCCGCCACCGATGGCAGGAGACCGTGCGGCCGTCCTCGGTGACCGGCTCGGGCGGGGTCCGGCCGCACACGTCCGTGGCGGCGGGGCAGCGCGGGGCGAAGGCGCAGCCGGGCGGCAGCGCGGAGAGCGAGGGCGGGGCGCCGCCGATCGAGAGCAGCCGCCCGCCCGGCGAGCACGTCCGCGGCAGCGAGGCGATCAGCCCCGCGGTGTACGGGGCGCGCGGCGCCGCGAACACCTCGGCGACCGGGCCCGATTCGACGGCCCGCCCCGCGTACATCACCAGCACCCGGTCCGCGTGGCCCGCGACCACCTCCAGATCGTGGGTGACCAGGACGAGCGCGGCGCCGGTCTCCCGCCGGATGCCGGTCAGCAGCTCCAGGATCCGCGCCTGCGTGGTGGGGTCCAGAGCGGTGGTCGGCTCATCGGCGAGCACCAGCTCGGGTTCGTTGATCACCGCCATCGCGATGACGGCGCGCTGCCGCATCCCGCCGGAGAACTCATGGGGATAGGCACGGGCCCGGCGCGCGGCGTCGGGGATACCGACCCGGTCGAGCGCGGCGACCGCCAGCTCCGCGGAGGCCCGGCGGCTCACGCCGCGCACCGACCGTACGGCCAGGGCCAGTTGCTCGCCGACGGTGTGTACGGGACTCAGCACGGACAGGGCGTCCTGCGGTACGAAGGCCAGCCGGCTGCCGCGCAGCCCCCGGTACCCCGCCGCCCCCGCTCCGACGAGCTGCCGTCCCGCGAACCGCACCCCGCCCCGCACCTCGGCGCCGGTGGGCAGCAGTCCCAGGACGGCCCGCGCGGCCAGTGACTTCCCCGCCCCGGACTCCCCGACGACGGCCAGCGCCTCCCCGGCCCGCACCGCGAACGAGATCCCGCGTACGGCGTGCAGCCCGTCCACGGTGACCCGCAGATCGCGCACGTCGAGCAGCGGTTCACGTACGTCCAGCGGCGCGCCCGCCGGGTCGGGCAAGGGCTCGCGTCCGTCGCGCGGCGCGTCCGCGCGCTCTTCGGTGTCCGCACTCATCGCGCGGTGCTCCTTTCCGGCCGGAGCGCACGGGCTCGTACGCGGGCGATCGGTCCGCGCCCCGCCGCCGGAGCCGGCAGTGTCGACACCGAGACCGCCAGCATGGCCAGCAGCAACAGCATGGCCGCGGGCGTCAGCACGGCCCAGGGCGCGCGTTCGACATAGGGCAGGGATTCGGACAGGGTCAGACCCCACTCAGGGGCGGGCGGCTGGGCGCCGAGGCCGAGGAAGCCGAGAGAGGCGAGGGCCAGGGCGATACCGGGCAGGCGCAGCACCGCGTGCCGGGCGACCGGCCCGGCGACGGCGGGCAGCAGATGGCGGAGCAGGATCCAGCGCGGCGGTGAGCCGATGGCGCGCTGCGCCATGAGATGCCCGGCGGCGCGCGTCTCCTGGACCAGCGCGGCGGCGTGGGCCGCGAGCGCGGGCCAGGACACCAGGGCCACCGCGATCGACGCGCCCAGCGAGCCGGGCCCGAGCACCGCCGCCACCAGCATGCCCGCGATCACCGGCGGTACGGCGTTCGCGGTCTCCGCGGCGCCGGACGCCAGAGCCGGCAGAAATCCGACGGTCATCGCGAGCAGATACGAGCCGAGGCAGACCAGCGCCGCGATGCCCACGGTCGTCGCCGCCCCGTGCCCCACCCGGGCCAGCACATCGCGGCCCAGCGCGTCCGTACCGAGCGGATGGGCCCCGCCCGGCGCCCCGAGCCGCGCGGCGGTGTCCACGTACAGCGGGTCGAGCAGCAGACCCCACCCGATGACGACCACGATCAGCGCCGCGCACACCACGGGCACGGCGACACGCGCCCGTGACGCCCGCGCAGGGCGCCGCGCGGGCAGCGACAGACTCGCGTCCCGCAGCCCCGGTCCGAGCATCCACCGCCGTGCCGTCTGCGCGATCAGCCCGGCCAGCAGGCCGAGGAGCACGAGGGCCAGCACCGAGCCCTGGAGCAGCGGCAGATCCTGCGACTCGGCGGCGCCCAGCGCGGTACGCCCGATGCCGGGCACCGCGAACACCGTCTCGACGGCCACCGCGCCCCCCGTCAGACCGACGGCCACCAGACCGAGCTGCGGCAGTACGGCGGGCAGGGCCCGGCGCAGGGCGGCCCGCCCGATGCGGCCCGCCGTACACCCCGAGGACCGCCACAGCTCCACCCAGCGCTCCGCGAACACCGCGGGCAGCGCGTCCTCGGCCAGCCGCCCGAGCAGCCCGCCCGCCGGAACGCCCAACGCCAGTGCGGGCAGCACCAGATGGCGGGGCTCCTGCCAGCCGTACGGCGGGAACCAGCCCAGCCACACCGACAGCAGCACCATCAGCACCGTGGCGATCAGGAACTCGGGCAGTGCGGCGAGCGCCGCCGCGGGCGCCCCCGTACCGCCACCACTCTCACCCGTGTCGAGCGTCCCGCGCGCTCCGCGAATCACCGTACGCGCGCACAACGCGCAGGCCAGTACGAGGGCGAGGAGCAACGCCGCGCCCATCAGCGCCAGCGAGACACCGAGCCCCGACAGCACGGACGGCAGCACCTCGCTCCCGCTCACCCAGGAGCGTCCGAGGTCGCCGCGCACCGCCGCTCCGAACCAGTCGCCGATCAGTGCCACCGGGCCCGATTCCAGGCCGAGTTGCTCTCGTACCGCGCGCAACGCCTCCTCGGTCGGCTCCTGTTCGGCGGACCGGGCGCGCAGGACGGACAGCGCCGGATCGCGGCCGGAGAGCCAGGGCAGCAGTCCGACCACGGTGACGACGACGATGAGCGCGGCGGCGCGCGAGAGCAGCACGCCGGCGCGTTCCTTGCGGGGGGTGGTCACTTGAAGCGGGTGTCCGAGGTGACGAGGAGCCGCTCGCGCGGGTCCTTCGCCGAGCCGGTCAGCGAGGTCGCGTCGCCCTGGATGACGCGTTCGTGCAGCATCGGGATCGCCGCGTCGGTGCGGAGTACGGCGGCCTCGGCGGCCAGCACCGCCGCGCGCCGCGTGTCACCGGCGGGCGTGGCGGACGCCTTCCGCACGGCCTCGTCGACGTTCTTGTCGCAGAGTTGCGCGAGGTTGAAGGAGCCGTCGCAGGTGAAGTCGCTGCGCAGATACGCCACCGGGTCACCGGAGTCGAGCACGGTGGCGCGCGACAGGATGAACGCGTCGAACTTCCCCGCGAGGGCGTCCTCCTCGATGTGCGCGTACTCGCGCACCACCTGCTTCACCGTGAACCCGGCCTGCTGGAGCTGCTGTTGCAGCACGGACGCGACCTCGGGCAGTTCGGCCCGGTCGGAGAAGGTGGCGAGGGTGATCGTGGTTCCGGCGGGGTCCGCGGCCTTCGTACGGCCGGTCAGTTCCCGGCGTCCTTCGGCGGCCCAGGGCAGCGCGGGCCCCAGCAGCCCTCCCGCGCGGTCGGCGCGTCCCTCGTACACACCCTTGACCAGTTCCGCGGGCTTGACCGCGGCGCGTGCCGCGGCCCGCAGTCCCGCGTCCTCGAAGGGCCCCGAAGCGGTGTTGAGATAGAGCGTGTTGGTGCGCGGCATCGGTACTTCGGTGACCGTCCCGGGATCGAGCAGCGACGCCTGCGAGACGGGCACCGACTCGGCGATGTCCGCCTCGCCGCTCCGGATCGCGGCGGCGCGCGCCGCGCCGTCCGGTACGAAGGAGACATCGATCCCGGCCGCGCGGGCCTTCTTCCCCCAGTAGCCGTCGTAGCGGTCGAGGGCCGCGGTCGTGGTGCCGTTCACCTTCACCAGTTCGTACGGGCCGCTGCCGGCGCCGACCGGATCGATCCGGCCGTCCTTCCCGTACGCGCTCTTCGCGAGGATCGACAGCTGCGGGGAGGAGAGCCGCTGGGGGACCAGCGGATCGGTCTCGTCCGTGGTGACGACGACCTTGCCGCCCCTGGCCTCGGCCGTCAGCTCGACACCGTCGAGGATCCTCGGCTTGGGCGAGGCCGTGGCGGCCCGGGCCAGGGAGTGCGCGGCGACCTCCGCGGTCAGCTCGCTGCCGTCGTGGAAGGTCACGCCCTCCCGGACGGTGAACTCCCAGGTCCGGTCGGAGGTCCGCGTCCACCGGGTGGCGAGCCCCGGACGCGCGTCGCCCAGCGGGTCGAGGGTGACGAGGGTCTCCGCGGTGCTCCAGCGCGAGAGCTTGAACGCGTCGTCGCTGAGCGGGGAGAGCCCGGAACGCGGCGGCTGCATCATCGCGAGCCGGATACGGCGGTCGTCGCCGGATCCCTGGTTCGCGGAGTCCCCGGAGGGGGCGAGGCAGCCGGTCAGGAGCAGTGCGGAGACGGTGACGAGACCTGCGGCGGGCAGGGGTATGCGGAGGTGCACGGGTTCTCTTCCGGGCGGAGCGGTAGCTGGGAGTGAGAAGCTAGCACATGACAATCATTGCCAAAAAGGCGCCAGGGGTCACCCGCCCGGACCGCGTCGGACAGGGCTACGACGCGAAGGGGCGCGCGCCGCGCCCGCACCGCCGATGACGGGCGGAGGCGGGCACGGCGCGCGCTCGGCTCACCGGTAGGTGAGGTCGGAGGCGCTGTACTTGCAGTACGTACCGTCCGCGTCGGAGCCGTTCTTCGTCGGCTCGGCTCCGGTGTTGTTGCCGATGTACTTCTGGCACGGCACGATCTTCTTGCTGCTGTCCCCGACGATGGTGATACCGCGCAGGGTCAGTGAGTCGCCGTAGTTGGTGTTGATGCCGCCGATGACACTGCCGGGGGCGGTGATCTCGGTGTTGGTCACATTGATCGTGCGCTTGTACTGACTTGAGCAGTTGCCGCAGGAGCGGACGAACGTCTTGAAGTCCTGGCCGGCGAAGTTGGAGATGTTCAGTGTGCCGCCGCCGTTGAACTGGAAGATCTTGTCCGCGGCCTTGCGGGCGCCGCCGCCGTTGACCGTGAACGTCTTGCCGGTGCCGCGGAAGGTGGCCGCGTCCTCGCCGACATCCTCCCACCACACGTTCTGCAGTGTGCAGTTGCCGGAGCAGTGGATGCCGTCGGCGGCGGGGGCGCCGATGATGACGTTCTTCAGCGTGGCGCCGTCGGCGAGCTGGAAGATCGGGTCCTGGTCCTCGTTCTGGCCGCCGCTGCCCAGGTCACCGGTGCCGTAGTAGCGCTTCATACCGCCGTCCACGGAACCACTGATGGGCTTGGTGGCGCCCACCGCCTCGCTGCCGTTGGCCGACGGCCAGGTGGCGGCCTCGGCGGTGGGCAGGGTGAGTCCGGAGCTGAGTGTGGTGAGGATGAGGGCGGCGGCGCCGAGGCCGCCGGCGATCACCCGCCGTTTCCCGGTGCTCAGGGGCGTGCCGTGCTGTGGTGTCATGGTGGGGCGCTCCTTGTGTCGAGTGAATGGTGTGGACGGCGGGTTCACGGGGTGGTGATGGCCGGCCGGGGAGGCGTCGGCATCTTGTCGCCGATGAGGAAACTGGGGTGCGGCGGCTGGTTGTAGGCGGTGTTCTGCCAGGCCAGCGCCGTCCGGTACATCCGGTCGTGCAGCAGTGTGGTGATCTTCCGGTCGGTCGGATGCGGTGTGGAGTAGATACGCAGCGCCGTGTTGTCGGTGGTGGGCCAGACGACCTCCTCCCGCCAGTCGCCGAGGATGTCGCCGGAGAGCGACGGGGTCGCCTTGGTGCCGTTGTTGGAGTGCACCCCCGAGCCGGTCAGCAGCCGGGTGTCGGACGACGGGCCGTACTTGTCGATGCGGGTGCCGTCGAGCAGTTCGCGCACCGGATCGCCGTCCCACCACGACAGGAAGTTGGCCGAGGACGGCTTACGGCCCTTGGTGGCGCCGGCCTCGTCACGGATCGAACCGTCGGCCGCCGACCACATCTCCGCGCCGTCGTTGCCCGCCCAGATGTCCCCGGCCACACCGCGGCCGTTGTCACCGCCCGGCGCGGTCTGCCACAGCACCTGGCCGGTCCTGGCGTCCGCGAAGTACGACGAGGGCTTGGACGCGTCCTCGTCCACCTTGAAGTACTCGAGTCCCGGGCGGGACGGGTCGAGATCGCCGAGATGGGCCGCGTCGCCGTGGCCGTTGCGCGTCGTCCACAGACCGGAGCCGTTGTCGTCCACGGCCATCGAGCCGTACACGATCTCGTCCCTGCCGTCGCCGTCCACATCGCCGACCGTCAGGGCGTGGTTGCCCTGACCGTCGTAGCCCTTGCCGCTGTTGGTGGAGCTGTTGGTGTCGAACGTCCATCTGCGGGTGAGCTGACCGCCGTTGACGTCCCAGGCGGAGATCACCGTACGGGTGTAGTAACCCCGCGCCATGATCAGGGAGGGGTTGGTTCCGTCCAGATAGGCGGTCCCGGCCAGGAAGCGGTCCACGCGGTTGCCGTACGTATCGCCCCAGGAGGCCACGGAGCCGCGTGGCGGGACATGGTCGACCGTGCTCCGCGCGGCCCCCGTCCGCCCGTCGAACACCGTCAGGAACTCGGGCCCTTCGAGCACATATCCGCTGGAATTACGGTAGTCGGCGGAGGCGTTGCCGATCACCTTTCCGGTGCCGTCGACCGTACCGTCGGCGGTCTTCATCGCGACCTCGGCCCGGCCGTCGCCGTCGTAGTCGAAGACCTGGAACTGCGTGTAGTGCGCGCCGGAGCGGATGTTGCGGCCCAGATCGATGCGCCACAGCCGCTGGCCCTGGATCGTGTAGCCGTCCAGGATCGTGTTGCCCGTGACCCCGGACTGGGAGTTGTCCTTGGCGTTGGTGGGCTGCCACTTCAGGACGAGATCGAGGTCGCCGTCCCCGTCGAGATCACCGACCGAGGCGTCGTTGGCCTCGTACGTGTAGTCCGCTCCCGCCGCCGGGACGGAGAGCGGTACGTCGAGATAGCCGGAGCGGAACTGGACCGCGCTGGGCGAGGCGGGCTGCTCCGCGCCGTTCACCAGCGCGCGCACCGTGTAGTCCGCGGAGTTGGGGGCGTCCTTGTGCAGATAGTTCGTGGTGGTGATCGGCTCGGTGTTGACCTTGACGGAACCCCGGTAGAGGTTGAAGGTCACGTTGTCCGCGTCGGTCGCCAGCCAGCGCCAGCTGACCAGGTTGTCATTGCCCGTGTGCACACTGACCAGGCCGCGGTCGAGCCGCTCCAGCCGCGCCGCGGCCGCCACCGCTCGCTCACCGGGCTGTGCCGCGCTCGGTGTCGGCGCCACCATCAGTCCGGCGAGGACCGCGCCGGACACCGCGAGCACGCCCAGCGGCATCCCTCCGCGGACAGGGCCCAGGGAGCGTGATGGTCGTGGTGGGGATCCCGAACGTGCTGTGTACGTGCCGGCTCTGAACCGCACGAGTCCTCCAGAGGGGTGGGGGGTGTCTGTCCCTGTGTCCCCTGGTCGCCGCCCGCGCGCGAAAGGTTGCCGCCCCCCGGAGCCCCTCACCGTCCCTGCTGTCTCCCCGCCGTCCCCCTGTCGTCCACCGGCTTCGGGATCCTGTCTCCGGCTCCCCGCCGGGAGACACACGCACCCGCGCCGGTACCCTGACATAAGGGTTTCGGGTGGGTATGGGAGGCCGGGAGGTGCCGGGGTGATCGATGACCTCGACCGCGGGATCATGCGGATCCTCACGCGGAACGGCCGTACGCCCTACACCACGGTCGCCCGGGAGCTGGGCACCTCGGAGGCCACGGTGCGCCAGCGCGTCACCCGGCTCCAGGAGAGCGGCGCGCTGCGGATCGTGGCGCTGTGCAATCCGCTGACCCTCGGCCATCAGTCCGTACGGCTGATGATCAGGGTGCGCGATCTGACGCCCCGCGCGGTGGCGAAGAGCCTGGCGGATCTGCCGATGATCAACCATGTCGCGCTGTGCGCCGGCAGCCAGGACATCTTCCTGGAGGGGACCTGCCGCGACCAGGCGCAGCTCGTGCAGCTGCTGGACGACATCCGGATGCTGCCCGGCGTCTCCGAGGTACAGGTCCTGCTGCTGCTCGAACTCTTCAAGGACTACTCGTGGAGCGGACTCGCCAGCGCGGTGGGGCAGGGCGTCACGGCGGAATGATCCGCTCTCCCGGAGCCGCGGGCAGCTCACGGAAACCCGCCCACAGATAGCTGTCCTTGATGACCTCCAGCACGGTCAGCGCCTCGGCGTGGGCGACGCCGTTGACGCGCCGTACCCGCTCGGTGAGCAGCTCGGCGAGGTGCCCGAGGTCCCGGCAGCGCACGTCGGCGATCAGATCGTACGGACCGACGCAGGAGGCGACATAGCGCACCTCCGGCATCCGGGACAGCTCACGGGCGACCAGCGCGACGGGCATGTGGTGCACCCGGACGGCGAGGTGCACCTCCATCTCGCCGAGCTTCACCGAGTCCGTCATCCCGACGACCTGCACCACCCCCTGGCGCTGCAACCGGCCGAAGCGGGCCCGTACGGACGCCTCGGACAGGCCGATCGAACGGCCGATCTCACCGAAGGACCGGCGCCCGTCGACCCGTAGCTGGTCGATGATCTGCCGGTCCAAGTCGTCGATCATCAGAACTCGGCTCCTGTCCTCGGGCGGGTACGGGTGCTCCGGGCGGGTACCGGGGCCCGCCCCGTCACCCCATCATCTCCCCGCTCACGTTGCGCGGAGATGTCCGTTCCGTCACTACGGATCACCACGGACGGCCGGCTGCGAGATTCGTGGAATCAACCGCCGGTTTCCACTCGATCCGATGTCGTCCCACCTGTTCAGAGGGGTGCCCCCGGCCCGAGGCTGTTCCCCACCCGGGCGCCTGACAACCCGGACAAGCCGAGTACGTCCGGGAGGCCAGCGCATGACCGCACCACCCCCCGCCGGCGCGGGAGCCCGCCGAGGATTCCTCACCGCGGCCCTGCTGGCACCCGCCGGACTGACCGTGGCGGGCCTGGTACTCGTACCGCTGCTCCTGGTGGTCCGGGACAGCTTCGCGACGCCGGACCTCTACGGCGGGACCAAGGGCGGCTTCACCCTCGCGAACTACCGGAGCCTGTTCGACCCGGTCTATCTGAAGGTCTTCGGCTACAGCCTCGGCATGGCGGCCCTCAACGCGACGGTCTGTCTGCTGCTCGGCTATGTGGTCGCGTACTACCTGGTCAGCAGGGCGCCCCAGCGCCAGATGCTGCTGCTTCTGCTGATCATCGTGCCGTTCTGGACCGACTTCCTGGTCCGCACCTTCGCCTGGATCAATCTGCTGAGCCCCGGCGGCCCGGTGAACAGCCTCACGGACGCGGCCGGACTCACCCACGGGCCCGCCCAGTGGATCCCCGGCCAGGGAGCCTCGTTCGTGGGCCTCGTCTACGCCTTCCTGCCGACCGCGGTCTTCCCCGTCTACGCGTCGCTGCGCGGGGTCGATCCGGCGCTCGGCGAGGCCGCCAGGGATCTCGGCTGCGGCTGGTGGCGGGTGCACACCAAGGTGCTGCTGCCCATCGCCAGGCCGGGGCTGCTGGCCGCCGCGCTGCTGACCTTCATCCCGACGCTCGGTGTCTTCGTCATTCCGGTGCTGCTCGGCGGCGGCAAGAACCAGCTCGTCGGCAATTTGATCGTGACGCTCTACACCGAGTTCCGCAACCAGCCGATGGGCGCCGCCGCCTCCGTCGTCCTGCTGGTCCTGATGCTGGTCTCCCTCGCGGTGTTCGGTACGGCCGCCAGGCGCCTGAGGAGGAAGACGGCATGAAGTCCGCTCTCGACACCGTCACCGCCTGGCTGGCACGGGGCGTCATCGCCTTCCTCTACGTCCCGATCGTGGTCGTCGTCGTCCTGTCCTTCAACGACTCCGACATCACCTACAAGTGGGCCGGTTTCACCACCCGTTGGTACGGGGAGCTGGCCCGGGACACCGAACTGCTGGACGCCCTCCGGGTCAGTGCCGAGGTGGCCCTGCTCTCGGCGACGCTGGCCACCGCCTGCGGACTGCTGGCGGCCATGGGGATGGCCCGGCTGCGTCCCCGGTGGCGCGCGGTGTTCTCCGGCGGGCTCTTCCTGCCGCTGGTCATCCCCGAGATCGTGCTGGGGGTCGCGCTGCTGTCGGTCTTCGGCGGTCTCCATGCCGGCCTGGGCCTGACCACGCTGGTGATGGGCCATCTCGTGGTGACCCTCCCGTACGCGGCGCTGATCATCCTCGGCGCGCACGGCGCCCTCGATCCCGCTCTGGAGGAGGCCGCGACGGACCTGGGCTGCGGCGCCTGGCAGGCATTCCGCCGGGTGACACTGCCACTGCTGCGGCAGGCGCTGCTGGCCGCCTGGCTGCTCTGCTTCACCATCTCCTTCGGCAACATCGTGATGTCGACCTTCACCAACGGCGTCGGCACCACCACACTCCCGCTGCGCGTCTACTCCCTGCTCAAGGTCGGACTCACGCCCGAGATCAACGCGCTGGGCACCCTGCTCGTCCTGTTCACCTTCCTGATCATCCTGGGCGTCGGACTCCGCCAGATGCGCCGTGTGCTCCTCGGCGGCGACCGTACGCAGCGGTGACCGCCTCTATCCCCCGCGCCCCTCGCCCCCCCTCGTATCCCTCGCCCCCTCCTACCGCCGAAGTCCCGTACCCCGCAGGTCCGTTCTCCGAAAGGCCCGTCATGCGCAGAAGCACCGCCTCCGGCCGCATCGCCTCCAGAGCCCTCCTGACGACCGCCGTCCTCACCGCCACCGCACTGCTCGCCACCGCCTGCGGCGGCTCGGCCGACACCGCCGCCGGTTCCTCCTCCTCCGGCGGCGGCAAGACCCTCAGCATCTACGCCTGGGCCGGTGAGATCCCCGACACCGTGGTCAAGGGCTTCGAGAGGGAGACGGGCATCAAGGTCACCGTCGACACCTTCGACAGCAACGAGACGATGACCGCCAAGCTCAGCTCCGGCGCCTCCGCGTACGACCTCGTCGAGCCCAGCCAGTACACCGTCCAGCAACTCATCGGCCAGCAGCTCATCCAGAAGCTCGACCACTCGAAGATCAAGGGTCTGTCCAACCTCGCGCCCAAGTTCCGCGACCCCGGCTACGACAAGGGCAACCAGTACAGCGTCCCGTGGATCTGGGGCACCACCGGCTTCGCGTACAACGACACATGCGTCCCGTCCGCGACGAGCTGGAAGACCCTCTTCGACCCGAAATACAAGGGCAAGCTGTACATGCTCGACAACATGCTGGCCTCCTACATCGCCGGACTCCAGGTCAGCGGCCACCGGGCGACCAGCACCGACAAGGACGAGATCGCCACCGCCACCGCCGCCCTCCAGAAGCAGAAGAAGATCCTCGCGGGCTACAACTCCACCAACTACGCCCAGTTGCTCTCCACCGGCCAGGCATGCGCGGCCGAGGCGTGGAGCGGTACCGCCATGGCGAAGGTCGTGCAGTCCAACCCGCATGTGCACTACGTGATCCCGTCCGAGGGCGGCTCCATCTGGACCGACGGTATCGCCGTCACCAAGAACGCCAGGAACACCGCCTCCGCGTACGCGTTCATCAACTACCTGCTCCGCCCCGAGGTGGCGGCGCTGGCGACCGACGACGGCTCCTCGGCCAGCACCAACCAGGCGGCCCGCACGCACATCAAGGACACCGCGGCCCTGGAGAACCCGGCCGTCTACGCCCCGGACGCGGCCATAGCGAAGTCGGACTTCCTGCTCGACCCCGGCACCGCCATGCAGTACTTCCAGCAGGGCTGGACGAAGATCAAGGCGTCCTGACATGACATCAGCTCCCGCCCCCGCCTCCGTGCCGGCTTCCGCCACGGCCCCCGCCCCCGCCGTCCGGCTGACCGGGATCGGCAAGGCGTTCGGCCCGGCGTACGCCGTCAAGGACGTCACCCTGGACATCCGGCAGAACGAGTTCTTCTCGATCCTCGGTCCCTCCGGCTGCGGCAAGACCACCCTGATGCGGATGATCACCGGCTTCGAGACGCCCAGTGAGGGCACCGTCGAGCTGGGCGGCGTCCCCGCCACCGGCGTCCCCCCGCACAAACGGGACCTCAACATGCTCTTCCAGAGCTACGCGCTCTTCCCGCATCTGAGCGTGTACGACAACGTCGCCTTCGAACTGAAGGTCCGAAAACACCCCCGGTCCGCCATCCCGGACGCCGTGCGCGACGCCCTGGCGCTGGTACGTCTCGACGGTTACGGCGACCGCGCCGTCGCCGGGCTGTCGGGCGGCCAGAAGCAGCGCGTCGCGATCGCCAGGGCGCTGATCGGACGGCCCTCGCTGCTGCTGCTCGACGAACCGCTCGGCGCGCTCGACCAGAAGCTGCGCGCCGAGATGCAGTTGGAGCTGAAGAAGCTGCAACGCGAGGTCGGGGTCACGTTCGTGACGGTCACCCACGATCAGGAGGAGGCCCTGACGATGTCCGACCGCATCGCGGTGATGGACGGTGGACGGGTACTCCAGGTGGACACCCCCGAGGCGGTCTACGAGCGTCCCGCCACCCGCTTCGTCGCCGACTTCATCGGTACGTCCACCTTCCTCACCGGCCGGCTCGGTACGGACGGGCTGGCCGTGGCGGGCCTGGGCACCGTCCCGGTCCCCGGGCACGCGCTGCCCGACGGGGCACCGGCCCATCTCGCCGTACGGCCCGAGAACGTGACGGTCGCGCGTACCGCGGAGGCGCTGCCACCCGGCGGTGCGGCCCTTCCCGCGACCCTCCAGCAGACCGTCTATCTGGGCAACGCCACCCGCTACCACCTCACCCTGGCCGACGGCAGCGAGCTGCTGGCCGAGGCGGGCGGCGCCGGCCGCGCGGAGCTGCCCGTCGGTGAGCCGGTGTGGGCCGGCTGGGACCCGGAGCGTTCGCGGGTGCTGGCCGAATGAACACCCTCTTGAGCGGCCCGGCCGGCAGCCCGTCGAACGACCCGTCGAGCGGTCGGACGAGCAGCCCGTCGAACGGCCCGTCCCGCGCGCGGAAGTCCACCCCCACGTACCAGCACAGCGAGGAGACACGGCCGTGAAGGTCGCCGTAGCCCAGTTCGCCCCGACCGCCGACGCCGCCGGCAATCTCGTGGTCATCGAGGAGATGGTCCGCGAGGCCGCGGCGGCGGGCGCCGAACTCGCCGTATTCCCCGAGGAGTCCATGCTTCCCTCGGAGGCCGTGGCGTCCCTGCGGGAAGCCGCCGCCGCGCACTGGCCGCGCTTCCTGGACACACTGTCCGGCCTCGCCGCCGCGCACGGTATCGCCATCATCGCCGGCGGCTACGAGGACAGCGGCGAGTCCCTGCCGTACAACACCCTCGTCGCCCTGGACTCCGGCGGCCAACCGCTCGGCAGCTACCGGAAGATGCATCTCTACGACGCCTTCGACTACAAGGAGTCCCGCGAGGTCCAGCGCGGCGAGCACGGGCCCTGCGTCGTCCGTATCGGCGCGTTCAATGTCGGCCTGGTCAACTGCTACGACCTGCGCTTCCCCGAATTCACCCGGTCCCTGGTGGAGATGGGGGCCGATCTGCTGTCGGTGTCGGCGGCCTGGGTCCGGGGCCCGCTGAAGGAGGACCACTGGACCACACTGCTGCGCGGCCGGGCCATCGAGAACACCTGCTGGGTCGTGGCCTCCTCCCTCACCACCCCCGACTGCATCGGGATGAGCATGGCCGTCGACCCGCTCGGCGTGGTCAGGGCCGCGCTCGGCGAGGAGCGCAGGGCGCTGTTCGTCGTCGACGTCGACAAGGACCGGATCGACACCGCTCGCACCGTGCTCCCCGTCCTGCGCAACCGCCGCATCATCATCGGACCGAGGTGAATCCACCGTGCCCGTCACCCTGCACGACTTTCCCGCCCCCGTGGACCCCGTACTGCTCGAACGGCTGGCGCGGCTCGATTTCCCCACCCTGGGCCACTACTTGGAGGAGGGCTTCTGCGATCCGCGGCTGCACCGCGTCGCCGGTGAGCGCAAGCTGATCGGCCGCGCGGTCACCGTACGGATCACCGCCACCGACTCCACCCTGCTGCACCACGCCGCAGGGCTCGTGGGGCCCGGCGATGTCGTGGTGATCGACTGCGGAGGCGACCGCAGACACGCGCCGCTCGGCGAGGTGGTCGCCAACGCACTGGCCGCGCGCGGCGCGGTGGGCGCGGTGGTGGACGGGGTCTGTACCGACATCGACGCGCTGCGCGCGGTCGGCCTGCCCGTCTACGCGTACGGCCTGTCGATGCTCACCACCAAGCTGCACGGCATCGCCGACGGCGCGCTGAACACCCCTGTCACCTGCGGCGGAGTCTCCGTGCGCGCGGGTGACCTCGTCCTCGGGGACGGGAACGGGCTGCTCGTGGCCCCGGCCGGGCGGCTCGCCGCCGTACTGGACGAGGCGCTCGCCGACGACGCGGAGGAGCCGGAGCTGATCGCGGACCTGTGGCGTGGCAGGCCGCTCGGTGCGCTGACCGGCGCGACGGAGGTCGTCGAGAGACTGTCGGCCCGCTGACACACCCCGCGCCCACCGCCCACACCGCCCACCGCCCACACCACCCATCGAGCACCGCACCCGTCGCGCACCACACTCTCCGAAAGGACCACCGTGTTCCTGAAAGCCGCCGTCAACGGTGGACGCAGCACGTCCGAGCACCCCGGCGTCCCGATCACGGCCGCGGAGATAGCCGCCGACACCGCCGCGGTCCTCGCCGCCGGAGCCGATGTGGTCCATCTCCACGTCAGGGACGAGCGGGGCGGCCAGACCATCCGCCCCGACGCCCTCGCCGAGGTCCTGCGCGAGGCGCGCGCGGCGGCCCCGGGCGCGGTCCTCGGCACGACCACGGGACTGTGGACCTGCTCCTCGCCCGACGAGCGGTTCGCCCTGGTCAAGGCGTGGGAGGTACTGCCGGACTTCGCCTCCGTCGCCTTCAGCGAGGAGGGCGCCGCCGAAACGGCCGCTCTCGTGGTGGCGCGCGGTATGCGCCTGGAGAGCGCCGTATGGAGCATGGCCGATGTCCCCGCGCTGCTGGCCTCCCCGACGCTCCACCGGAACGAACGGATCCTGATCGAGCCGATGGACCCGGACCCGGACACGGCGGTGGCCCATGCCAGGGCCATGGCCGCCGCCGTCCGGGCCGCGGGTGTCGGCTGCCCGCTGCTCTACCACGGCGAGGACGCCACGGTCTGGCCGGTGCTCCGCGCCGCCCTGGCCGACGGCCACCAGATCCGGATCGGATTCGAGGACGGTACGGCCCTCCCGGACGGCACCACGGCCCCCGACAACCGCGCGCTGGTGCTGGCCGCTCTCGCTGCCGGCCATGCTCCCGGGACCCCCTCCGGAGTACTGTGAAGAGATCGAGGGTATGTCGCCGTCGGCCGCTTTGCCGGGGGCGTCCTCGATGAGGGACGAGGTCGGAGGCGCGGCCCTCCAGGAGCGTGATCGCCATGGTCGCGACTGTCGCGGGACCGTACGGACGCGGGCCCGCCGAGACCGTGGAGCGACTCCGTCCGCCGGGGCCCGGCGCGCCGCCACGAGGGAGACGGGTGGAGCAACGACGTATGTCCGTGGCAGATGACTCCGCGCAGAGCCCTGTCGGCGCGATCGGCAGGGTCACCGTTCCGATCCCGGCCGACGGTCCCGGCGAGGTGCTGGTGTCCGTACGGGGCGGATCCGAGGCCTACGCGGCCTGGGCGGACCACCCGATCGGCAGAAACCTCCGGGTGATCGTCGTCGAGTCGATCTCGGCGCGTTCGGTGATCGTGGAGCCCTTTCCGTCCTGAACCCCTTCCTGAACACAGCGAAGCAGGCAGTTCGACAGGAGTTCCCCATGCTCTTCTGGCATGTTCCCGCGCCCAACGAGGCGATGCTCATATCCGGTTCCAAACGGCAGGCACAGGACACGCAGTTCCGGATCGTCACCGGGCACGGCAGTTTCGTCATGCCCATCAAACAGAAGGCCCGCATGCTGTCACTCGCGCTGCGCGAGGCGGAGATCGTCGAGGACTGTGTGACCCAGCAGGGCATCCGGCTCAAGGTCCGCGCGGTATCCGTGTTCAAGGTCGGCGACGACGCGGTGTCGATCGCCAACGCGGCCCGGCGCTTCCTGACGGAACAGGAACACATGGAAGAGCTGGTCGGCCGGATCTTCGCCGGTCACCTGCGTTCCATCGTCGGCGGACTGACCGTGGAGCAGATCATCCGCGAGCGCGACCGGGTGGCCCAGGAGGTCAAGCAGGGCAGCCACAGCGAGATGGAGAAGCTCGGCATCGTCGTGGACGCCCTCCAGATCCAGGAGATCGAGGACACGACCGGCTACATCAACAACCTCGCGGCCCCGCACGCCGCCGCCGTCGCGAGCCAGGCGCGTATCGCCCAGGCCAAGGCGGACCAGGAGGCCTCGGAACGCGAGCAGCAGGCCGCCGCGCTCAAGGCCGAGTACGAACGCGACACCGCGATCAAGCGGGCCGGCTTCCTCGCCGAGACGGAGCAGGTCAAGGCGCGCGCCGCGCAGGCGGGACCGCTGGCCGAGGCCAGGGCCTCGCAGGACACCATCGAGCAGCAGACCGCCCTGGCGGAGCGTCAGGCGCGACTGGCCGCACAGCGGCTGGAGGCCGAGGTCCGGCGTCCGGCGGACGCCGAGGCGTACCGGCAGCGGACGCTCGCGGAAGCGGGCCGTGACCGGGCGAAGTTCGAGGCGGACGGCAACGCGTACAGCGAGCGCGCGCTCGCCCAGGCGCAGGCCGACGCGAACACCGCCCGCGCGGCCTCCCTGAAGGACGGCAACCAGGAACTCATCGCGGCCAACCGCATCGTGGAGAATCTGCCGGCACTGGCCGACGCGGCCGCCCGGGGCATGTCGGGTGCGAACCTGACCGTCCTGAACGGCACCGACGGTGTCAACGGCATGGCGGCGGGCCTGGTGGGCCAGGGCATGGCCATCCTGAACTCGCTCAAGGGCTCCACGGACGGAGCCGAGGAGGCGGCGGGCGCGACCCCCGGCGTGAACCGGAAGCCGGCGCTCCGCGTCACCGAATCCACGTAGCGGCGGAATCCACGCAACGGCACGCTGCCGCGGCGGGCGCCGCCCACAGGCCCCGGACAGGTCCTAAGACCGGTCCGGGGCTTCTGTACCGGACGCGGTTCCGGCGTCGGACGCGTCCTCGGCGAGGCGCTTGATCGCCGAGAGCCGGGAGTCCCAGTCCGCGGCGACCCGGTCCATCCACCGGGCGGTGACACTGAGCCGCGCGGGCCGCACCGCGTACCGCGCCTCGCGGCCCGCCCGGTGCGCGGCGACCAGACCCGCCCGGTCGAGGACCGCGAGGTGTTTGACGATCGCCTGGCGGCTGACCGGCAGTTCCCCGGCCAGGACCGTGGCCGTCGCCTCGCCGTGCGCGGCGAGCGCGTCGAGTATCCGGCGCCGGGTCGGATCCGCCAGCGCGGTCAGGACCTCCGCCACGGTGTCCCGGTCGGCTTCTGCCGTCATGCGTCGAGTCGCTCCACGTAATCCCGGATGTTGACGACCATCTCCGTCCAGCCACCCGTGTGGCTCTCCTTCGAGGCGACGTCCTTCCTGTCCTCCGGGATCACGATATCGGCGAAGCCGGTCTCGACCACACGCAGCCTGGTTCCGTCGCCCTCCGGGGTGAGAGTGAACTCCACGAGGGTCGAGTTGCCCTCGTCGGCCACCTGGCCGGGGTACGCGCTCGCCCAGCGGTACGAGAAGTAGTGCGGCGGATCGACCTTCACGATCGTCGTCGGGAACTGGCCGTACTGGCCGTGGTCCAGGTGCATGATGCCGCCCGGCCGCAGATCGATGGGGGCGGGCGGCCCCTGGCCGAACCACTTCCCGACATGCTCGGGTTCTGTCAGCACCGCCCAGACGCGTTCCCTGGGCGCCGCGATGGTGATCTCCCGTTCGATGCGGTCATCTGAGGTGGACATGAGGGCAACCTTCCGCAGGTCGGAACTAACGTGCAACCCCATGGTTGCACTACCCCCTCGATGGTGCAACCCAAAGGTTGCACAAAGCGGCTCAGTAGGGCTCAGTACGGATCAGTGCGGCTCAGTGCCCCCGCGAGGCGGCCATACCGATCGTGATCAGCGCCAGCACCACCCAGCCGAACCACAGCCAGCCGTTGCTGCCCAGCGCCGCGGTGTAGCCCGTCACGACGACCAGCGCGCCGACGGTCACCACACCCATGGTCTTGGTGGATCCGGACATGTGCGCCCTCCTCCTGGCCGGGGCCATGACGCCCATCGTCGCCCGGGACCAAGGGTTCGCGCTACTGCCCCCGCGCCTGGAGTGAGGCCAGATAGGCGTTGTACGCGGCGAGTTCCTTGTCACCGTCCCGGTCGGCGGCCCGGTCCGAGCGCTTCGCCTGCCGCTGCTCCGAGCGGTACCACTGGAAGACCAGCGCGATCAGGACCAGCACCGACGGGATCTCGCTGAACGCCCAGGCGATCCCGCCCGCCGCGTTCTGGTCGGTCAGCGCGTCGATCCCGAGCGAGGCCGGGGGGGTGCGGTACGCGTCGACCATCGGCTCGCTCGCCATCATCAGCGCGATCCCGAAGAACGCGTGGAACGGCATCCCCGCGAAGAGCTCCAGCATCCGCATCACATACCCGGGCCGGTGCGGACCCGGGTCGACGCCCATGATCGGCCAGAAGAACACCAGCCCGACCGTGAGGAAGTGCACCATCATCGTGATGTGCCCGGTCTTGGACTCCATCAGGAAGTCGAAGAGGGGCGTGAAGTACAGCCCGTACAGGCTCGCGATGAAGAGCGGGATGGTGAAGGCGGGGTGCGTGACGATCCGTACGTAGCGGCTGTGCAGCAGGGCCAGCAGCAGCTCGCGCGGGCCCTTGCGGCCGCGCCCCGCGACCGGCAGCGCGCGCAGCGCCAGCGTCACCGGCGCGCCGAGCAGCAGCAGGATCGGCGAGACCATGCTGATGATCATGTGCTGGACCATGTGCACGCTGAACATGACCATGCCGTAGTCGTTCAGCTTGGTGCACATCACCAGCGCGACGGTCAGCACACCGAGGACGAACGCGACGGTGCGGCCCACCGGCCAGCTGTCGCCGCGCCTCCGCAGCCGCAGGACGCCCCCGCCGTACAGGGCCAGTGCCAGCAGACAGCCGATCAGGAAGAAGAGGTCCGGGGAGAACTCCAGCGCCCGGCTCAGCGTGAACGGCGGCAGATCCATGGTCATGCCGTGCCCGCTGTGATCCATCCGTCCGCTCCCGGATTCGTATCGATTGTCCGCACCAGACTAGAACCGCCCCCGGTCGCGGCTGCGACCGGGGGCGGTTCTTCGCGGATCACCGCGGTTCCTCACGATCTCAGAGCACGCACTCCGCCTCGGCGTACCGCTCGGCGGGCACCGTCTTGAGCGTCTCGACGGCCTCGCCCAGCGGCACCATCACGATGTCCGTGCCGCGCAGCGCCGTCAGCATCCCGAACTCGCCGCGGTGCGCGGCCTCGACGGCGTGCCAGCCGAAGCGGGTGGCCAGGACCCGGTCGTACGCCGTGGGGGTGCCACCGCGCTGGACATGGCCGAGTATGACCGGCCTGGCCTCCTTGCCGAGCCGCTCCTCCAGCTCGATGGAGAGCTGCCGGGCCACGCCCGCGAAGCGCTCGTGGCCGTAGATGTCCTTGCCGCCCACATCGAACTCCATCGAGCCCTCGCGCGGCTTCGCGCCCTCCGCGACCACCACGATCGCGAACCGCTTGCCCGCCGAGAAGCGCTTGCCGACCAGCTCGGTCAACTCGCCGATGTCGAAGGGCCGCTCGGGCACGACGATGGCGTGGGCGCCCGCGGCCATCCCGGAGTGCAGGGCGATCCAGCCGGTGTGCCGGCCCATGACCTCGACGATCAGCACGCGCTGGTGGGACTCGGCGGTGGTCTTCAGCCGGTCCAGCGCCTCGGTGGCGACCCCGACGGCCGTGTCGAAGCCGAAGGTCACATCGGTCGAGGCGATGTCGTTGTCGATGGTCTTCGGTACGCCGACGATCGGCAGCCCGGCCTCGGAGAGCAGATGGGCGGCCTTGAGGGTGCCCTCACCGCCGATCGGGATGATCGCGTCGATCCCCAGGTCGGCCACATGACCCCGGGCCCGCTCCACCCCGTCCCGCAGATGCGCGGGCTGCACCCGGGACGAGCCCAGGATCGTGCCGCCGCGGGCGAGGATGCCGGCGACGGCGTCCAGATCGAGCTTGCGGTAGTCGCACTCCAGGAGGCCCTTCCAGCCGTCATGGAAGCCGATCACCTCGTCGCCGTGGTCGACGACGGCGCGGTGTACGACGGACCTGATCACGGCGTTGAGGCCGGGGCAGTCGCCGCCTGAGGTGAGCACACCAATTCGCATTGCCCGCAATACCTTCGCTTCGTGGGCCGACGGCCGGACCCCATCGTCCGGCCAGGTCGCCGCCACCCTACCGGCGGCCGGTGGCGGGACCGAAACCCGGCGTCCGCCTGCTGGACAGGCCCCGCCGGACAGCCACGTCGCCGGACAGCCACGCCGGCGACTCGGGCGTCAGGCGGGCTGGGTCGCCGCGGCGACCCGCTCGGCGCGCAGCGCCTCGTACCAGCGGTCGTCGGTCGGCGGCAGCGCGTTCACATCGAGGGCCAGCTTCAGCAGCAGGTCCGCGATCTGCGGATTGCGCGCCATCACCGGACCGTGCATGTACGTACCGAAGACGGTCCCGTTGTACGCGCCCTCCGTGCCGTCGCCCGTGCCGTTGCCGCGCCCGAGCCGTACCCGCGCGAACGGCCGGGCCGTCGGGCCCAGGTGCGTGATGCCCTGGTGGTTCTCGAACCCCGTCAGCTGCGGCAGGTTCAGCTGCGGATCGATGTCGGCCAGTACGTCACCGACACACCGCTCGCCCTCACCACGGGTGGAGACCACGTCGAGCAGCCCGAGGCCGGCCTCGCGCTCGCCCAGATCGTTGACGAACTCGTGCCCGAGGATCTGGTAGCCGGCGCAGACCGAGAACACGATCGCGCCGTTCGAGACGGCCCGGCTGAGCCCGCCGTCGCGGCGCAGCCGCTCCGCGGCCAGCCGCTGCGGCCGGTCCTCACCGCCGCCGATCAGATAGATGTCGCCCGAGGTCGGCACCGGCTGGTCGCTGCGTACATCGACGCGGGTGACGTTCAGACGGCGCTGGTGGGCCCGGCGCTCCACCACCAGGGCGTTGCCCTGGTCCCCGTAGGTGCTCAGCAGGTCGGGGTAGATCCACACCAGGCGCAGGCTGTTTTCGCTCATTCTCGCTCGTCCTTCAGGGTTCCGAGGGGTCTGGTTGGCCGGCACCGGGTCAGTTGCCCACGCGGCGGCGCAGGTCCTGGAACGAGGTGTAGTTGGCGATCGCCTCGATCCGTCCGGGCGGCGCCATCTGCACGGCCTCGTCCGGGGTCTCACAGACCCGGAAGTCGAGACCGGCGACTTCGAGGCGTACCGCGAGGTCCAGCTTCCGGTCGCCGATGACGAAGATCGGATGGCCCCTCAGCCGGGTGTAGTCGACGTCCCAGAGCCAGGAGGTGTCCGTGCCGTCCGCGCCACGGGCGTTGACGGCGAGGATGACCGGGGTCGGCGGCGGATCGATGAGGGAGAAGGTCTCCAGCCAGCCCGCCGGGTTCTTCGCGAGCAGCAGCCGCAGATCGCGGCCGAGGAACGACACCACGTCGTACCGGCCGGCCACGGCCTGCACCTGGTACATCCGCTCCAGCGCCACCTGCGGCGGCACCCCGAAGGTCGCCGCGACGGCGGCGGAGGTGGCGGCGTTCGCCTTGTTCGCGCGGCCGGGCAGCTGGAGGTGGATCGGCCAGGCCGAGCCGTGCGGGTCGAGGACATGGTCGCCGTGCAGCGCCCAGCTCGGGGGCGGTCTGCGGAATCCGCACTCACCGCAGAACCAGTCGTCGCCGGGGCGCTGCATCACACCGCCGCAGGCGGGGCACGACCAGGCGTCGTCCTTCCACTCCTGTCCCGCCGCGACCCAGACCACATTGGGCGAGGAGGAGGCGGCCCAGACGATCAGCGGGTCGTCGGCGTTGGCGATGACGACGGACTTCGTACCGGCCAGGCCCTCGCGCCACTTCTCGGCGAGCATCCGGGTCTCGGCGGCGCGGTCGAGCTGGTCGCGGGAGAGATTGAGCAGCGCGATCGCCTTGGGCGTCGTGTCCCGGGCCACCCCGGCGAGATACTTCTCGTCGACCTCGATCACGCCGTACTTGGCGTCGGAACCGCCCGCGAGGGCCGAGGTGATACCGGCCGGCATATTGGCGCCGAGCGCGTTGGAGACGACGGGCCCCGCGGCCCGCAGCGCCTCCGCGATCAGCCGCGTCGTGGTGGTCTTGCCGTTGGTCGCCGACACGAGGATGACGTCGAGATGCTGCGCCAGCCGTCCGAGCAGATCGGGGTCGAGTCTGAGCGCGACCTTCCCGCCGATCACCGATCCGCTGCCGCGGCCCGCGGCGCGCGACACCGCCGCCGCGGCCTTGCCCGCCGTCACGGCCAGCTTGGCCCGCGGCGTCAGCGGGTCCGTGTTGCCTGACATCGCCTTGATCCTCCTTGCGTCGGTCCGTGGGTCAGCCTATCGAGATCCGGCCAGGGGCCCGAACCGCGGCACCGGGCAGAAGGCGGGGGTTACCACGGACCGTACCCTGACCGTCATGCGAAACCGTCCGATCCCCGGCAGTACCGGGCGAGTACGAGCCATGCGAATGCTCGGTGATCCCGTGCTGCACACCCCCTGTGAACCCGTCACCGACTTCGGTCCCGCGCTCGCGGAACTGATCGAGGATCTCTTCGCGACGATGTACGCCGCCCGGGGGGTCGGGCTCGCCGCGAACCAGATCGGCGTACCGCTCCGGGTGTTCGTCTTCGACTGCCCGGACGACGAGGACGTCCGCCATCTCGGACACCTCGTCAATCCGCGGCTGACCGAGGCGGACGGGATCGTGCTGCGCGGCCCGGAGGGCTGCCTCTCGCTGCCCGGCCTTGAGGCCGGTACGGAGCGCTACGACCGCGCCGTGGCCGAGGGTGTCACGCGGGACGGCGCTCCGGCGCGGATCGAGGGGACGGGGTTCTTCGCGCGCTGTCTCCAGCACGAGAGCGACCATCTGGAGGGGCTGGTCTATCCCGACCGGCTCTCCGGATGGCGGCGCGCCAGGGCGCTGCGGGCCGCGCGCAAGGCGCCCTGGGCGAACGGCTCGTAGCACCCGGCGGGTGGCGCCCGGCGCGTACGCGCTGCGTACGCGGCCCGCGGCGCGCTCCCGCGGCGGTCGCTCAGAAGCCGGGGCCGCCCGCGCGGTCGCTCACATCGGCCAGCCGCCCCCACAGCAGATCCGCCAGGCTGCGCACCAACTGCTCCCGCGAGCAGGGCCGTTCCCCGAGCCACCAGTCCCCGGCGCCATGCATCATGCCGACGATGCCATGGCCCCAGACCCGGGAGAGCTGCTCGCTGTCGGGGCCGAGGTCGACCCGCTCCTCTATGACCTTGGCGAGTTCCTCGCCGAGCCGGCGCAGCAGCGGCGCGGAGTGGCGGCCGACGTCGAAGCCCTGCTCGGGCAGTTGCGCGTCCTCGGCCGGATGCATCAGGAACCGGTAGACCTGGGGACGTGCCTCGATCGCGGCGAGGTAGGTGTCGAGCGTGGCCTCGACGCGCCGGCGCCGCTCGGCCGGGGCGTCCAGCGCGGTCCGCAGGGCGTCCAGCAGCGCGTCGGTGTGGCGCTTGGCGAGCGCGCGGTAGAGCCCGCCCTTGTCGCCGAAGTGACGGTAGAGAATGGGTTTGGTGATGCCCGCCTCGGCGGCGATGGCGTTCATGGACGCTTGGGGCCCGTCCCTGAGCACGACGCGGTCCGCGGCCTCCAGGAGCTGGCGCCGCCGCGCCCGCGCCGACCGCTGCTGCTCGGTCTGCTGTGTGGTCTCCATAGGTCTGTCTCCCCGCCCCTGCGATTGCCTGACGCCCCGGCAACGTAACACCCTGCCCGCCATCGACGCTGATCAGGCCATGACCCGTTGACATTTCCTACTTACGGGTAACAGGCTAGGGTTACCGCAGGTAACAACGGTGACGGCTCAGCGGTCGCGCAGTGCTGGAGGGGAACATGGCCGAGTTCACGCTCGATCTCAATGACGACCAGAAGCAGATACGCGACTGGCTCCACGGCTTCGCCGCGGATGTCATCCGCCCGGCCGCCGCGGAGTGGGACGAGCGTGAGGAGACGCCCTGGCCGGTCATCCAGGAGGCCGCCAAGGTCGGCATCTACTCCCTGGATTTCTACGCCCAGCAGTTCTTCGACCCCACGGGACTCGGTATCCCGATGGCGATGGAGGAGCTGTTCTGGGGTGACGCGGGCATCGCCCTGTCGATCGTCGGTACGGGCCTGGCGGCCGTCGGCGTCCTCGCGAACGGCACCGAGGAGCAGATCGGCACCTGGATTCCGCAGATGTACGGAGACGCGGACGAGGTGAAGGTCGCGGCCTTCTGCTCCTCCGAACCCGACGCGGGCTCCGACGTGGGCGCGATGCGCACCCGCGCGGTGTACGACGGGGCGAAGGACGAGTGGGTGCTCAACGGCACCAAGACCTGGGCGACCAACGGCGGCATCGCCAACGTCCATGTGGTGGTCGCCGTCGTCGACAGCGAGCTGGGCTCCAAGGGCCACGCCTCCTTCATCGTTCCGCCGGGCACCCCCGGCCTCTCCCAGGGCCAGAAGTTCAGGAAGCACGGCATCCGCGCCTCCCACACCGCCGAGGTGGTCCTGGAGGACGTCAGGATCCCCGGCCACTGCCTGCTCGGCGGCAAGGAGAAGCTCGACGAACGGCTGGCGCGGGCCCGGGAGCGGGCCGAGGCCCCGGGCGGCGAGCGGCTGAAGAACGCGGCCATGGCCACCTTCGAGGCATCCCGCCCGGCCGTCGGCGCGATGGCGGTGGGCACCGCGCGCGCGGCGTACGAGGTCGCCCTCGACTACGCCAAGACCCGCAGTCAGTTCGGCCGCCCGATCATCGACAACCAGGGCATAGC
The DNA here is from genome assembly GCF_042790125.1 of Streptomyces scopuliridis. GTDB lineage: Bacteria > Actinomycetota > Actinomycetes > Streptomycetales > Streptomycetaceae > Streptomyces > Streptomyces scopuliridis_A. The sequence goes on along the minus strand of NZ_JBHTZS010000026.1, from coordinate 13,805 downwards.
CTTCCAGTTGGCCGACATGCGCACCCGGATCGACGCCTCGCGGCTGCTGGTGTGGCGGGCCTCCTGGATGGCGACCACGGGCAAGCCGTTCACCTCGGCCGAGGGCTCCATGTCCAAGCTGTACGCGAGCGAGACGGCGAAGCAGGTCACGGCGCAGGCGGTACAGATCCTCGGCGGCAACGGCTTCACCCGCGAGTACCCGGTGGAGCGGATGCACCGGGACGCCGCGATCTACACGATCTTCGAGGGGACGAGCGAGATCCAGCGCCTGGTGATCGCCCGCACGCTGTCGGGGATGCCGATCCGCTGATTCCACGCAGCGGGGACGCGCAGAGATCAACTGGACGAAACGGCGCGGAGCCCCCGCCCCTGCTTCGGCAGGCGGCGGGAGCTCGTCTTCGTTCCGCGTGCGGTCAGGAGACGTTGCCTCGGACGCCGTCACCGAACAGGCCGTCGGTGTAGGTGACGTACTTCGGGGTGAAGGTCCCCTTGCCCGTAACGGTGCCGGTGATGTTTTCGCCGGGGGCGAGCTCGACCGTGTCGATCTGATCCTCGTCCGCACCGAGTTCGGCGGTGTGCTTGCCGCCGTTGGTGTCGGTGATCGTGAAGTACAGAGGGTTCACATCGAGATCCTTGTCGCCGCCGTTGGCGATGGTGATCTGCACGCTGGTGTAGTCGCTGCCGTCGGCGAGGATGCTCTTCTTGAAGCCGACCTTCTTCGCCGTGACGGTCACCGGTGCGTCCTTGGCCGGCTCTTCCTTGACCTCTTCGGCTTTCGCGTCTTCGGCTTTCGCGCCTTCCGACGTGCCGGATTCTGCGGCGTCCTGGGTGACGGCGGGGTTGCTGCCGGATGCCGAACCCTCGTCGGTTCCGCCGAAGAGTGCGGCGATGACACCGATGACGACGAAGACTCCGATGACCCCGAGGCAGCTCAAGCCGACGATCTTTCCCGCACCCGCCTTCTTCGGCGCGGGCGGCTGCGGCTGGCCCCAACCGGGATGCTGCGGCTGCTGATACGACATATGTCCCCCCTGGGTGGTTCGTGGAGCGACGACCGTAACGGGAGACTCGTGCAGCAGGTGGCGGATGTGCGGAATCAGTAGCCGAGTTGTGACCATGGAGTGGAGGGTTCGTGGTGGCGGCTGGTGATAGGTGCGCGGGATCGTCTCTGACGAAGAGTCCGGCAAGAACGCTGAACGGGAAGAACGCTGGAAAGCTCTGGGCCGCGCGCCCCGGCGGCGGGGATCGCCACTGCCGCCGGTCGCGTTCGGCGCCACGCGGAAGAGTGGCCCTCTCGGCAGAGTCCCGGCACTGAGCGGGCCCCTCCGAATGCCGGAGGGGCCCGCGCTATGCCTCGCCCGCTCGGCGATGACGGTTCAGGCCGGCAGCTGCGCCTCGATCGCCGCGACGACCTCCGGCGCCTCCGGCTCCGTACGCGGCCGGATACGGCTGACGACCTCGCCCCTGGGGGAGATCAGGAACTTCTCGAAGTTCCACTGCACATCGCCGGCCGCGCCCTCGGAGTCGGCCGTCTTCGTCAGCTCCGTGTACAGCGCGTGCCGGGTCTCCCCGTTCACATCCGTCTTCTCCAGCAGCGGGAACGTGACCCCGTACGTCGCCGAGCAGAACGTCCCGATCTCCTCCGCGGTGCCGGGCTCCTGGCCCGCGAACTGGTTGCAGGGGACGCCGAGGACCGTGAAGCCCCGGTCGCCGTACTGCTGCTGGAGCCGCTCCAGACCCGCGTACTGCGGAGTGAGACCGCACTTGGAGGCGACGTTCACCACCAGCACGGCCCTGCCCTCGTACGCGGCCAGCGAGGTGGGCTCACCGGTCAGAGTGGTCAGCGGAATGTCGTACAGCGTCATCGGGATCTCCTCGGTATCCGGCGTTCTCCGCTCATTGTGGACCCGCGGATGACCACCCCGGCGGGCAGGGCTGGTACAGCTGGGACCGTGCAGGAATCACCACGCCCCGCGGAACTCCCCGACGACCGGCTGCCCGGCACGGAACCGGACGGCCCCAGGCACCGGCTGGTCCGGTGCGGGATGTGCGGCAGGCCGCTCACCGGCACGGCCTCGCGCCGTACCGGCCTCGGTCCCACCTGCGACGCCAAACTCCATCCGCCCGCACCGGACATCAGGACCCGGCGGCGCGAGGCCGATCAGGACCCGCTCCCGGGGATCTGAGCCGGGCGCGCTCCCGCGCTCAGGCGCGGCTTCAAAACAACCATGGCAATGCGCAACGACCATGCTGTGCATTCTTTTCTGCCACTCCGGCCGGAACGGCGTCCTTTCTCGCCACATCAACTTCGCGCACCCTGAACCAAGGGTGGAAGCGTGAAGACAGTGCCAGGGGGCCGCCATGTCTGGACCGCTGTACGTACCTGTGTTACCGACCCGACCTCACGCGGCCGATGCGTATCGGCGTCTCAGGCCGGACATCCAGAATGCGGTTGCACCGCTGTGGACCCTTCCGCCGCGTCATGGTGTGCCGCGTGCGGCGGTTACTGCCGATATCCGCGGGGATCTGGCATTGGTTGTCAAGTCTCAGCGCTACTGCCCGGCGTGGATTGATGCCCCTTTCGCGGATGAAACAGAAGCATCCGTATTCGCTGAACTTCTGCCAGAGGTCTGTTCGCTCGGACCCCTGCGCCCTGTGACAGGACCGAGTCGGCCCGAGGCTCAGCAAACCGCGGTGCTGACCACCGCTCGCCTTTCCGGTAATCCGCTGGGCATCCGCGTCCAGGTGCCGGGGGAATGGGAGAGCGGCATGGCTGATTCCGTCAGCGACCTGCTCACGAGAGTCGGGTCGGCTGTCCGAGTGGACCTCCTTCTCGATCTGGCTGCCGTACGGGCCGATCGGCCCGATGCCGGAAAGGAGACACTGCGGGCCCTCGACGCTCTGGTTCCCCTCGGGCACTGGCGGACGGTGGCCGTCCTGGCAGGTGGGTTTCCTCAGGTCACCGCCGACATGTTGGAAGACGGTCCGTACGAAGAGTCCCGTATGGACTGGCAGGTGTGGAACGAGGTCAGGGCAGGTGGCCGGGGATATGCGCGGGCACTCAGCTACGGCGACTACGGGATTCAGCCCGTTGCTGCCATTTCCCATACCCCGCGCCCCCGGAAAGGGGGGCCACCCTGGGGAGTTCTGCGGTACACCACGGACAGCTCCTTCATTCTGGGCAAGATGCTCGCCCGAGGAGCCGACCGTGTGGCGTACAACCGTTCCGTCGCGCGGCAAATCGTCGATCATCATGGCTTCCGCGGGGCGGCAGCGGGTAGTGCCGAAGCCTGGATTCGTGCCTGCGCGGATGACCTCTGTGCTGGTACGGGCAACTTCACCACGTGGCTCTGGGTCGGCAACGCACAGCACATGACATACGTCGTGCACAGTTTGCGCCGCTGATTTCCCGGCCCGACAGGACGCGCACAGGGCAGAAAACAGAGCTCAAGCTGTCGGCCCGGTGGAGAAGCGCTTCGGTTCGGACAGAACCGTGCGTGCGCCTTCGAAGTCGGCGAGTCTGGCCGAGAGTGTGGCCACGGCCAGTCGGTGCGGGAGTGCTGCCGAGAACTTGAGCCCGCGCACTGCTCGCCGGTCGACGTCCGGGAGGACAAGTGCCGGTCCGTCCTGTGCGGCTTCGAGCGCGGTGCGCCACATGTCCGGGCTCAGATCCTCTCGCAGACGCAGGTAGCAGTCCGTCGGGCGCTGAACCGGATCGGCGATCGACGACAGCGTCGCGCCCAATGTGGCATTGGCGCGGTAACCCGCCCATGTCCACCAGCGAACGTCGTTTCCGCGCCGAGCCACCAACGTTCCACCGGGATAAACCTGATGGGGAGCCTCCTCGTCACGCCATTCCTGGAGGCAGACCTCGGCACGTCGGGTCAGGGAGACTTCCGGGTCGGCGCCCAGGAGGACATCCCGCATCGCGCGCGCCAGCGCGTACGACAGTCCGACGAGGGTGCCTCCCGACCACTTGGCGACCCCGCCGCTCTCGACCGGCTCAACGAAGACCCGTTTCCGTCCCCAGTCGATGAACGTCACCTGCCAGCTGCGGCCGGCCAGCAGCAGGCGTCGTGGGCCCGGACGGTCCTCGGTGAGTACGGACGGATCCATCCGGCCGATCTCGGTGCGCCCGGACAGCACGGTGAACTGGGGCGGCGCGGTGAAGGAGGCGGTCAGCTCGATGAAGTGCCGTCGTCCGAAGCGGTGTTCGGCTTCGGGGCCGATGAACAGCATGCCGCCGTCGGTGTTGAGGAAGCCCTGCTCGGTCAGATGACGCAGGATGGGAGCGGCGGAACGGTCGAAGGGTACGAGGCCGTTCCACTGTTCGGGCCAGAGCTGGTCGCCCAGCTTGTGTTCCTGGAGTGTGGCGGCGAGCAACTGCTGGGCGACGAGGTGGCGTGGCTCGGGCGGTGGAACGACCGGTTCCACCCAGCCGCGGCCCCAGAGGAGCAGGAGCCCGGCGGCTTGCAGCAGGGAGTCTTTGTGCGTGGCCAGGAACAGGCAGTTGCGGGTACTTCCCGCCCGGCGCCCGGTGCGGCCGACGCGTTGGAGGAACGAGGCGACGGTGCCGGGTGAATCCATTTGAACGACCCGGTCCAGGTCGCCGACGTCGATGCCCAGTTCCAGGGTCGAAGTGGCGACGATGACACAGTCGCGCGCCTCGGCGAAAGCCTGCTCGGACCGGGCTCGCTCGTCCGCGGAGAGGGATGCGTGTGACAGGAACACCGTGACGTCGCGCGCCCGGAGCGCGGCACCCAGTTCCTCGACCTGCCGTCGGGAGTCGCAGAACACCAGTCGTTTCTCGCCCTTGTGCAGAACTGAGAGAACCTTGGCCGCGTTGGAAAGGGAACCCACGTAGTCGAGTTCGATGTCTCCTGGTGGGGGCGCGGTCATCCCGGCCGTCGGCACTCGGCCCGACGAGGGCCCAGGCGGACCGGTGAGTCCAGGAGCGACGACCCGGCCCGGGCGTCGGCCGGAGCCCGACCCCTGGAGCCAGGTGAGCAGCTCGTGCGGATTCCCGACGGTCGCGGACAACCCGATCCGCTGAATCCGGCGCCCCGAGACGCGCTGCAGACGCTCGAGGACTGCCAGGAGATGCCAGCCTCGGTCGTCGCCGGCGAACGCGTGCACCTCGTCGACGACGACGGCGCGGATTCCGCCCAGCAGGTGTGCGTGGTCGGTCTTCACACCGATCAACATGGCTTCCAGCGACTCGGGCGTCGTCAGAAGGATGTCGGGTCTCTCGGTACGGATGCGTTGGCGCTGTGACTCCTTCGTGTCCCCGTGCCAGAGGGCCGCGCTGCGTCCGAGCCACTGCGCGTATCCGTCGATGCGGGTGACCAGATTGTTGAGAAGTGCCTTGAGCGGGCAGAGGTAGAGGACCGAGGTGCCGGTCCAGCCCTGGGCGGACATGGCCGAAAGGACCGGAAGGCAGGCTGCCTCGGTCTTGCCTCCTGCGGTGGGCGCGAGCAGCACGGCGTCGTCGCCGTCCATCACCGGGTCGATCGCGGCCCGTTGCAGTGGGCGCAGATCCGGCCAGCCGAGCGTGTTGACCACGTGGTGCAGGATGACGGGGTCCAGTCGGTCGACGGGGTCCGCTGCCGGAGTCATCACAGCTCCAGGTCGATGTCGTCGGCGGACGATGATGCGGCCAGGTTCCGTTCGACGTCGGTGAGTTCGCTGCTGCCCACCGTGAGCCGGTAGTGCTGCCGTGGGTCGAAGTCCCTGAACTGATCAATACGGTCCAGGACGTCGCCGACCAGCTTTTTGAGGAAGAGCCTGGGTGCCACGCCCACCTTGCCGCCCAGGGCCCCGCCTACCGCGCGGGCGAGATCGGCGATGTACGCGTCGTCTGCCAGCGTCTTGATCCGGTCGTGTGAGTCGGCCCCGGACGCGTAGAGATCACGGATGGTCACCCCGAGGCCGGTCAGCGACTCCAGGGTGAATCCGGACAGGCGCAGCTGGACCGCCCGGGGGTTGTCGAACCGCGGATCGGTCGTGAAGTCCGTGGCGAGCCGCTGAGCGAGCGGCGGGAGCCGTTGTACCCCTTGCTGACCGTCGTAGAAGGCGGGTGTGCCGGTGATGACCAGATAGAGGCCGGGGAACCGTCCGGAGTGGACTTCGTCGATCAGCTGCCGCAGCGCGTTGAGTGCCTTGTCGCGGGCGTCCGACCGCACGCGCTGCAGGGTCTCCACCTCGTCCAGTACGACGAACAGCCCTCGGTGGCCGGAGTCCCGCAGGACGGTGAGCAGCCCTTGCAGGAAGCCCAGGGCCCCGAAGTGGTCGAGGTCGCCTCGTACCCCCGCGGACCGGCGGGCCGCCGCCGCAACGTGGGGCTGGCCGCCGAGCCAGGCGAGGACGGCGGCCGCTGTCGACTCGTCGCCTTCGGCGAGCGCGGACCGGTACCCGCGCAGCGCGGCCGCGAAGGACGGCGCATGCCGTGACACCTCGGTCAGCCGGGCGGCCAGCAACTGGTCCACCGCGCCGCTCAGATCGTGCTCGTCCGCCCCCGCGGCGAGGGCGTCCTCCTCCAGGGCGTAGAACCAGGCGTCCACCACGGGACGGAGCGCGCTGGGCGGGAAGCTCGTGGTGGACAGCCGCTCGGTGAGGCGTCGGTAGACGGTCTCCAGCTTGTGCAGCGGGGTTTCCGTCTCCGAGACCTGGATCTCGGAGACGGCGAAGTTGCGCTGCTTGGCCCGCTCCCCGAGCCAGCGGGTGAAGAACGTCTTGCCGGAACCGTACTCACCTCGCACGGCTTTGAAGACCGAGGCCCCCGAGGCGACCGCGTCGAGTTCCGCGTCGAGCGCGGACTCGAAACGGTCGAGCCCGGTGGCCAGGAGATCCAGACCGCTCTCTGGCACCGCACCGCGCCGGAGTGCGTCGAGGGCGGCGCGCCGCCGGGCGGCGGAGACGGGAGAAGGGCGAGGATCGATCACCCGCTCATTGTCCCATCCGCGCCGGCGCCGTGCCCCGGACCGTGCTCCGAGATCACCTGCGGCGGAGACTGCCGTATTCGAGGTTGGCCGTGAGGTAGGCGACGAAGTCGCTGCTCTTCGCGGTCTTGTCGGGCCCGAAGCGCTTCTCCCGCTGGAACGTGTCGAACTGTTCCTGGAGTGACGTCCACAGCGACTCAAGGCGCGTAGAGGTCGGGAAGACGTCCTCTCGGGCGGCGTTGTTGAGGGTCTCCGGCTTGCTGAACACGCGCCCTATGAGGTCTACCGCACCGAGCATGGCGAGGTGGAAGCGAAGGTTGGTGTGCAGTGAACGGGAGATGGGATCCGAGGACGACTGCAGGAACTCGTCCACCTGGCGTTGCACCTTGGCCAGCCACAGGTAGACGGGGAGTTCTGTCTTGTCGGAGAAGACGCGGCGGTAGTCCGTGTCCGACTTGAGCAGGCTCGAAGGCCGGGCGCGGGCGTAGTCGGGCTGTCCCAGTGCCATGGCCATCACGGATTGCGCGAGCAGGGGGATGCTGACGATACGGTCGGCAGACTTGCCCTGGTTCCGGTAGAAGTTCTTGCGCCGGTCGTAGAACCAGTCGTGTTCGAGGAAGTACGACTCGATCTGCCGCTGGATGTCGTCCGTGGCCCGGAGAGAAGCTACGGGCACGCTCGTCTGCCGGTTGGTGGCGCGGATGACGGAGTCACGGGCCGCCTGGTCCACCGTGACGAGGATGCGCACCTGGACCAGCCGGTCGAAGACGGCATCGGTGGGATCGCCGGTGTAGAGGGCGCTGAGCGTCTCGTGGAGCGTGTACGACGTCTGGAGACCGTTGACGATCTGCACGTCGGAGAGGCTGAGGCGTTTTCCGACGGAGGTCGCCTGCGAGCACACGATGGTGATGCCGTTGTTGAGCCACCAGAATTCCGGAGCCTCAGGATTCTGCAGGGACGCCGTGATCTCGCGGTTCACCTCGACGTTTCCCTGGTAGTCACGGACGTTCCAGTCGAAGATGTGGGACTTGACCGCCCCCGTCTCGTCGCTGAGGAAGTCGATGTACTCGCCCAGGGAGACGAGAGCGATATGGCTCGTGCCGTGGGTGATGCTCTCCCGGTAGGGAAGCTCCAGGGTGTAGGAGGGGAGGGTGCTGGCTCGTTTCCAGAGTTCCGCGGGGCCCAGGAACTCGACTTCGCCGGTGGAGATGGCGAAGGCGTTGGAGAACTGCGCCTCAAGGATCTTGGCCTTCGCCTGGACCTTGGGATGCACCTCGCTCGCGTCGCCGCGTGTCACGTACGAGAACTTGATCAGCACGGTCGGATGACGGGTGAGAAGCCGGGTCAACGCCGTCCTGAACAGTCTGAAGCGGGCAAGGAGGTCGTCGGCGTACAGCACGCCGACGGTGGCCTCGTCGACCTCCATGTTCAGGAGGTTCGTGCAGGTGGACGCCGCCTTGTCCAGGGCCACCTCCGAGAAGCCGGCGCTGGTCTTGGCCTGGATGAGCCAGAGCGTCAGCTGGGTGCCCTGTTCGATGTTCGATACGGCCGACTGCTGCTGGAAGATCTCGCTGTCCTCGTGCAGGAGCCGGCCGCCGAGAAAGACGTACGCCCCGTCGATGCCGCCGTCGTCGGCGCCACCGATCACACCGTCTTCGATCTCCTCTTCCGAGAGACCGAAGCCGTGCAGCGCGTGTTCGCTGGCGAACCGCTCGAAGGCCGCGTCGAACGAGAGAGGGACAGCGCGGGTGTTGCGGCGCTCCTCGATCATCTGATTGATCAACACACGGTCGTTGGCGCTCATGGCTCCCGGCTCAGTGGTGGGCAGTAGGGCGGAAGAACGTCAGGCTAGATCGAACTGCAAGCGGAGCAAGGAGAGATCGAGACGGACTGTCCGGCCGTCCGGCAGTGTCTCCAGGACCTGCACTCCGTCGTAGTTGAGCAGTTGGCGCAGGATAGCCGCGAACCCGTCGGCGCGGGTGGCGGGATAGGACACACGTTGGGCGAGCGCGGTCACCGGAAGCGTGCCTCCGGCGTCCAGCAGCGCTCGGATCGCTCCTTCCACCTTGTCCATCGGCGGCTTGCGCGCGAGCAGACCGACCTGCCCTCGGAACGCCTCCGAAGCGAAGAGGGCCGAGACGAGGGTGTCGTCGGGACTTACGACGGTCGCGGTCACCAGAGTCTCCTCATCGTCGGATGCCGGGACCACGGCGACCTCGAACAACGAGTCGTGCGTACGCGCCAGTTGCGCCTGCACCTTTGTCGGCTTCTGCCTCGGTGATCGCTTCGCGGCGGCGGCGGCGGACGGGACGGGGGGGACGTTGGCGGGGTGAGGCGCGGGCTCCCCCAGGAGCCACCAGGTCGGTCGCTGATCCCCCAACTCCCGCCAGGCCGGGGGCGGCTGCGCTCCGAAAGGCAGGAAGGCCAGGACCGGAATGGTGAACTCGGCGAGGGACGCCCCGCCGTGATAGCCGGCCTTACGAGCCGTGTACCGCGAGTCGGCGTCCCACAGGGCGATGATCGAGCCTCCCGGCTGTGCCGTCACCACTCGGGTGCCATGCAGCGCGACCTCGGTGGGGCCCACCTCGCCGTCCGGGGCCCGGTGGCGGGCGGACAGTGCCGAGTCGGTCTCCACCTTCACACCGTGCCGGTCGACGACGTGCCCGTGGTCGCTGGTGACGATCACCGCCATCCCCTGCGAGGCGGCGATCCGCAGCAGATCGGGAAGACCTGGGATGTGCCCGGCCCGCCAGGCGCCGTCCCCCAGCTTCTGTTCCTTGGCGAGCCGGTCGTCGATCGCGTTGAGGACGACCGCGACATGCGTACGGCCGTCCATGAGCGCATCGGTGAGAGCGGACCCGAACGTGTCTCCCGCGTTGTCGGCCCGCAGGTCGTCCTTGTGGAACACAGCTGCCGGAGCCCCGCCCCAGAGCGGAAGGGCCGGGAACAGCTGTGCCTCGTCCTTCTGCGATCCCCGCGTCAGCCGGCCTGCGAACAGTGAAGTGCGGGACACGGAAGTGAGAGTGGGAAGAGCCGCTGCCATGGCATGGCGGCGCGGGGCACCGTCGGCGGCCACCGGATCGAACTCCGCCCAGGAGGCGCGCAGCTCCTCGCCGAGTTCGGTGGCGATCGCGGCGCTCATCCCGTCCAGGACGATCAGCAGCACGCGTCGGTCGGTGCCCCGCACCACCGGCTTCACCACCCGCTCCAGGAATGTCTCCACCGTCAGCATCCCGCCGGGATCGGTGCCCATCGCGGTCCACGTCGCCAGGACGCGGGCGAATTCGTGGTCGATCTCGTGGCGTCGTTCGCGTACGCGCCCGGCCAGCGCGTCGTAAGCGGCCCTCAGCCGGTCGTCGGAGTCCCCGCCGGCCTCGATGTGTTCCAGGGCACGGTCCACCCATCCGGTCTCTTTGAGATGGCGCTCTATGGCTCCGTGTACGTGGGAGGTCTCGCCCCCCGGTCCACCGGCCAGCCACCGGACCAGCCGCTGGGCCATGCGAGTTCGTTCGATCCGGGCTCGGACCTCCGATCCTTCTGCCCGCCGGTGCCGGCTCAGCGAACGCACGGCCACGTTGAGCGGTCCCGGCTCACCGGCCGCGAGGGCCACCCCGACGGCCGTGAACCTGGCCTCCAGGCCGGCCGGCAGCAGAGGGCTGGCTCTGGCGGCGGTTTCCGCGCCGAACTGGCGTGCCAGGGCCGAGGCACGCTCCAGCACCGTGTCGCTGGTCCGCCGCGCCTCGCGGGCATCCTCCGAGCCCGTGACACCGCTCCTGGTGGCTCCGACGAGCAGTGTGCCGACGTATTCCTCCGCGGCCCGGCCGAAGGCGGTCGCCATGGCGTCGAGCTGTTCGCCCTGTGCCGGGGGACGTTCTCCGAACCAACGCTCCGCGCGACCGCGTGCCGTGTAGACGGCCGCGTCCGGTTCGGCATGGCACCACAGTGCGGCACATACGAGGCCGAAGGCCACCGCCTCCGGCCCGTGGTCGGCCTCGACCAGGGCCAGAAGAGCGCGCCCGGCCAGTCCCGCCCGGTCCTTCTCGCCGAGGAACTCCTCCAGGCCGGCGCGCTCGGCGCCGCGCAGCGCCAGGTAGCGCTCCGGACGCCCGGGTAGCAGAGACCAGCCCAGCAAGGTGTGGGTGTCCAGGCGGTCGGCGGCCGCGGTGTGGTCCTGACGGGCAGCCTCGTCCCGGTAGCTGCCCAGCCTCATGCGTCGCAGCGCGAGTGCGGACAGTGCCGTGCCGCGTGACAGGATGCCGCCCCCCAGCCGGGGCCAGCCTCCCCTCGGCGGTGCTGCCTCAAGCAGGGCCTCCGCGGCCCACTTGTCATTCCTGAGCCGCTGGTCGACCTGGTGTGCTCCGAACGCGTCCCGCACCACGTCCCAGCTGTCCACCGTGTCGATGCGCTTCTTGTGGGCGCGGGCAAGGATGGCGGGGTCCAGTTCGTTCTGTTCGCGGTCGGTCAGGACGACGAGCAGGGCGGGGCCGCTCGCCGTGCCCGACAGATGGCCGAGCAGCAGTTCATGCACGGCGAGCGGGGAGGGCGCCGCCGCGATCCGGGCCGAAAGTCCGTCGCCCCACATGTGTTGGGCGGGGCCGTCCCACTGCGGCGCTGAGCGCAGCAGCACGGCTCGTCGCTGGTCCCGGTCCGCGAGCGCGTCGGCGAGCGAGTTCTGCGCGGACAGGTACTGAGTGATCGTCGCGAGATTCAGCCGCACCGCCACCGTGCCGGTCGTCTCCGTACTCACCCTTCGACGACCCGCCAGCTGATCTCGACCGTGGCACCGGGCTCACGCGCCGCCAGTTCCGCGATCTCGGCCTGCAGCTCCGCCACCGCTCTGGCCGCGGTTGTCCTGCCGCCGCCGGAGCGACTGATCCGTCCCGTGGTGGACGGGCCCGTGCTCGGCGGCTGTTCGGGAACGGGCGGGTGACTCGTCGGGGTGTCGAGAGGAACGTCCCCGGGGCGCGGAGCCGGGGGAGCGGGCGGTGGAGTCGGCGTCGCGCGGTTGCGCTTCACCAGCGCCAGCACCTCGCGCTGCGTACGGGCCAGCGCCTCCTTGAGGTCATTCGTCCGCTGGTCGCTCTGCGCGGTGTTGCGCAGCGACTCCAGCAGCGCTTCCCCCTCCGGGCCCTCCGAGGTAGCGAGGTCAAGGGTGGTCCAGGACGCCGAGTCCAGCGCCTGCGCCACCGCACGGGCCTGCTTGACCGAGGTCCCGAACCGGTCCGCGCCGGCCTCGCCGAAGTCGAAGGCGGCCAGGGCCTCGACGGTCTTCCGGGCTCCGGCGGCGCCCTGGCCGGCCGAGCGCGTGAGCTCCTGAAGCAGGTCGGCGGCCCGCCGTGCGACAGCGAGGCGCCCGCCCTCGGCGGTTTCGTCGAGCTGGAGGAAACCGGTGTGTCGCTCCAACTGGGTCACCAGTTCACGGGCCGCCTCCAGGTGAGCGCCCGCCTGCTGGGCGATCTGCCGGGCGAGCTGGTTGACCATGCGGCCACGTCGCAGCGTGGGAGCCGGATCGCCGAAGACCGCCGTGAACCGCTGCCGGGCGGCCGACCAGTCATCCTCCGAGGGAAGCGGCTGGCTGCGCAGCGCGTCGTGGTCCTTGATCTCGTTCAGCGCGGGCGCCGGGTCGAGCGGCGTGCCCGCGCGCACCCACACCCGGTCGTCCATCTCGGCGAACGACGCCACGACGAGCCGGGAGAGGAAGCCCGGCAGACCGCGCGGCGCCGGCCGGTCCGTCCAGTCGGTGAGAGTGATCAGACTGAGATCACCGGTCACGCCCTGCTCGCGGGCGAGCTGCCGGAAGTGGTCCGCCCAGTACTGCGACAGCTCGAAGTAGGCCTCCTTCTGCTGCCCCAGCCGCAGCGGGACGGCCACCCGCCGCATCAGGCCACGGTCGGGGGCGGGGACTTCGGCACGCCCGTCGCGGGCCTCCGCGGCGGCCCGTACGTGGGCGAACACCTTCTTGGCGTCGGCGGATTTGACGGCGTTGCCGTTGCCATTGCCGTCGGGGTCGAGGTTCGGGTGGTCCGGGTACTGGTTCGCGAGCAGCTTGCCCGCGACGTGCCGGATGCCGTCCCGCAGCGACTGGCCGATGGAGAAGCTCAGCCCCTCGACCTCGCGCAGCGACTCCAGATGGTCACCGAAGCCGAGTTCCACATCGGTGGCCTTCTTGCCGGCGAGGCCGTACGCCTGTTTGAAAGCCGCCTTCACGTTCTTGAGCAGTGACTCCCGCTGGGTCTCCAGGAGCCCCTTGGCGCGGGCACGGTTGTCGGGGCTCAGGTGGCTCGCGTACTGGCCGTCGAACCGCTGGCTGTCGGACAGGGCCTTGTCGATGACGACGAGGCGACGGAAGTCGGCGTACCGCTGGCTGGAGAGGTGGGTGGGCAGCCAGGCGACGCTACGGGATGGCTCGCCCTGCCGCTCACGCAGCCGCCGCATGCGGTTGGCGTCCTCACGCGGGCCCCATTCGCTCTCGTCGAAGGGGAGATCGATCACGATCCGCCAGTGCCCGTCCTGCTGGGGCATGAGGTCGTGGTCCGGCAGCTCGTCCTCGTCGGCGACATTGCCGAACACCACCTCGACACTGCGCTCCGTGCCACGCCACACGAAGTGCAGCTCGTTGATCAACTTTTCCTGGTCGATGTCGAGTTCCTCCACGAGCAGCCGCTTGGCGAGGGCCTCACGGTTGCCGGGGTTGTCGTTGACGTTGGCGTTGGCGATCACCGAGTCGACATCGACGCCGGACAGTTCGAGCCGGACACCGGGGTTGGCCTCGGTGCCGGTCTCCTTGATCTCAGGGAAGCGGCCCGCCCACTCGGCCACCTTGTTCTTCAGGATGCCGTACTCGCGGCCCGGGATCGGGGCGACCAC
>NZ_JBHTZS010000025.1:0-120197 GCF_042790125.1 Streptomyces scopuliridis | reverse complement strand
GATCAGGCCGGGCTCGCGGGGTCTGGCACCGCGCCCCCGGCCTGATCCAAACGAAAGGCCCTAGGCCCGCCGCTTCAGGGCGTCGAGAGTGATGTCCAGGTCGATGGTGAACGGGACACTGATCTTGAGACGGTCGTGGTGGATACCCGTCAGCTGGTACGACTTGGACAGCGGGTCCAATTCGTAGACACGTACGACCGGATGCCGGTCGGCGCCGGCCATCTCGACCAGCCAGAAGTGGGGGATGCCCGCCGTGGCGTACTTGTGCGGCTTGCTCTCACGGTCACGTGCCTCGGAGTCCGGGGACACCACCTCGACGGCGAGCAGCAGGTCGCTCGCCTGGAAGCGGGTCTGTTCCAGGTCGGTGGCCGCCTCGGCCCGGACAACGAGAACATCGGGCTCAGGGCCATTGCGACGATCGAGGATCACGGTCATCTCGCGCTCGACCTCGACGTCCGATGGTGCTGAACGGCTCAGGCCAGTCACCAGCAGGTCGGTCATCCGGGCATGAAAACGGCGCTGGGGACTCACGAAGACAAGGCTCCCGTCGATCAATTCCGTGTGCGGCGGGAGTCCTGGCAGGGTGAACAGATCGTCCACGGTGTAGCCGTCCTGCGGGGGCACAGGCCACTGGTGTGCGGCCTTGACTGGCTCTGCGGTCATGATTCCTCCCATGGACGGAATGCTCGGCCCTGTTTCTCCACCGTAGCGGTGGAATAAGACCATCGTCATCACAATGAGTGACCATGCTCCCCCGAGGCTGACCACGGTGATCAACAGCGCGGTCGGCCCCGCCGCCCCCTCAGATCTTGCGGTGGCCTATCAGCCGCGGCTTCGGCTCCAGGTTCTCCAGGCCGTGCCAGGCCAGGTTCACCAGGTGCGCCGCCACCTCGGACTTCTTCGGGCGGCGCGCGTCCACCCACCACTGGCCCGTCAGCGCGACCATGCCCACCAGCGCCTGGGCGTAGAGCGGGGCCAGCTTCGGGTCGAAGCCGCGGGCCTTGAACTCCATGCCGAGGATGTCCTCGACCTGGGTGGCGATATCGCTGATCAGCGAGGCGAACGTACCCGTGGACTGCGCCACCGGGGAGTCGCGGACCAGGATGCGGAAGCCGTCCGTATACGTCTCGATGTAGTCGAGGAGCGCGAACGCGGCCTGTTCCAGCAGCTCACGGGGGTGGCCGGCGGTCAGGGCGCTGGTGACCATGTCCAGCAGCTGGCGCATCTCGCGGTCCACGACCACCGCGTACAGGCCCTCCTTGCCGCCGAAGTGCTCGTAGACGACGGGCTTGGAGACCCCGGCCTTCGACGCGATCTCCTCGACCGACGTGGCCTCGAAGCCCTTCTCGGCGAAGACGGTGCGGCCGATGTCCAGCAGTTGTTCGCGCCGTTCCGCACCGGTCATCCGGACCCTGCGCGTCCGCCTGCCCCCCGTGGTCCGGCCCTTGTCGGTGCTGCCCTTGCCGCTCGTGCTGCCGTCGATCGCCACGGTGCCCATCATGCCTTGGCGGGTGCGCTCTTGCGGCGGGTGTCCAGCCGGGAAGCGCTCGGCCAGCGCACGTCGGACGCCCAGCCCAGCAGCTCGAACCAGCGGATGATCCGGGCGCTGGAGTCGAGCTGCCCCCTGAGCACGCCGTGCCGCGCGCTGGTCGGGTCCGCGTGGTGCAGGTTGTGCCAGGACTCGCCGCAGGACAGCACCGCCAGCCACCACACATTGCCCGAGCGGTCCCGGGACTTGAAGGGACGCTTGCCGACCGCGTGGCAGATGGAGTTGATCGACCATGTGACATGGTGCAGCAGCGCCACGCGTACCAGCGAGCCCCAGAAGAACGCCGTGAACGCCCCCCACCAGGACATCGTCACCAGGCCGCCCACCAGCGGCGGGATCGCCAGCGAGACGACCGTCCACAGCGCGAACTGGCGCGAGACCGCCCGGATCGCCGGGTCCTTGATCAGATCCGGCGCGTATTTGTGCTGCGGCGTCTGCTCCTCGTCGAAGAGCCAGCCGATGTGCGCCCACCACAGGCCCTTCATCAGCGCGGGCAGCGTCTCGCCGAACCGCCACGGCGAGTGCGGGTCGCCGTCCGCGTCCGAGTACTTGTGGTGCTTGCGGTGGTCCGCCACCCAGCGGACCAGCGGGCCCTCCACGGCGAGCGAACCGGCCACGGCGAGCAGGATCCGCAGCGGGCGCTTCGCCTTGAAGGAGCCATGGGTGAAGTAGCGGTGGAAGCCGATGGTGATGCCATGGCAGCCGATGTAGTACATCGCCACCATCAGACCCAGATCGAGCCAGCTCACGCCGCCCCAGACCCACGCCAGCGGCACCGCCGCGAGCAGGGCCGCGAAGGGCACGACGATGAAGAGCAGCAGGGCGATCTGCTCGATGGACCCCTTGCTGTCCCCGCCGAGCGTGGCGGAGGGGAGCGGGGTGCCGTCGGCGCCCGAAGGGGTGGAAGAGGTGGGGGGAGTGGAGGGATCGTCGATCACGTCGGGGGGTGTGGGCATGAGGGGGTCCCCTGGGGTGAGGTATGGGGCAGGTGAGGTATAGGCCAGAAGTACGAATAGGGCAGAACGTTGGATACGGGTGCGTAACCTACGGCATCGTAAGTATGGCAGCGCCACACGGCGCGGCAAGAGGCCTGTGGATAACACCAAGCGAAGGACACCTATCCTTGTTGTCGTCGGACAGCGCGGTCCGCGAGACCTTCTCCCGGAAGGTCTGACTCCTCCAGAACCCTCCAGACGTGCTTAAACACTGCAAGGAGCCGCACCTGTGAGCAGTGCCGACCAGACCCCATCCGCCAGCGCGGAGCTGCGCTCAGACATCCGCCGTCTCGGTGACCTCCTGGGCGAGACCCTCGTACGGCAGGAAGGCCCGGAGCTCCTCGACCTCGTCGAGCGGGTACGCGCGTTGACGCGCGAGAACGGAGAAGCCGCCGCCGAGCTTCTCGGTGACACCGACCTGGAGACCGCCGCCAAGCTGGTGCGCGCCTTCTCCACCTACTTCCATCTGGCCAATGTCACCGAACAGGTCCACCGCGGCAGGGAAATGCGCGAACGGCGCGCCGCCGAGGGCGGCCTCCTCGCCCGCACCGCGGACCGGCTCAAGGACGCCGACCCCGAGCATCTGCGCGAGACCGTCAAGAACCTGAACGTACGGCCCGTGTTCACCGCGCACCCCACCGAAGCCGCGCGCCGCTCCGTACTCAACAAGCTCCGCCGCATCGCCGAACTGCTCGAAGCACCCGTCATCGCCTCCGACCGGCGCCGCCACGACCTGCGCCTCGCCGAGTCCATCGACCTGATCTGGCAGACCGACGAACTGCGCGTCGTACGGCCCGAACCGGCCGACGAAGCGCGCAACGCCATCTACTACCTCGACGAACTGCACGTCGGCGCCGTCGGCGACGTACTCGAAGACCTCGTCGCCGAACTGGAGCGCGTCGGCGTCGAGCTGCCCCCCGGCACCCGGCCGCTCACCTTCGGCACCTGGATCGGCGGCGACCGCGACGGCAACCCCAACGTCACCCCCGCGGTCACCCGCGAAGTACTGATCCTCCAGCACGAACACGGCATCACCGACGCGCTCGAACTCGTCGACTACCTGCGCGGCCTGCTCTCCAACTCCATCCGCTACACCGGCGCCACGGACGAACTCCTCGACTCCCTCCAGAACGACCTGGCCCGCCTCCCGGAGATCAGCCCCCGCTACAAGCGGCTCAACGCCGAAGAGCCCTACCGCCTCAAGGCCACCTGCATCCGCCAGAAGCTCGTCAACACCCGCGAACGCCTCGCCAAGGGCACCCCGCACGAGCCCGGCCGCGACTTCCTCGGCACCGCCGAACTCCTCGACGACCTCACCCTCATCCAGACCTCGCTGCGCCAGCACCGCGGCGGCCTCTTCGCCGACGGCCGCATGGACCGTACGATCCGTACGCTCGCCGCCTTCGGCCTCCAGCTCGCCACCATGGACGTCCGCGAACACGCCGACGCCCACCACCACGCGCTCGGTCAGCTCTTCGACCGCCTCGGCGAGGAATCCTGGCGCTACGCCGACATGCCGCGCGAGTACCGGCAGAAGCTCCTCGCCAAGGAACTGCGCTCCCGCAGGCCGCTCGCCCCCACCCCCGCCCCGCTCGACGCCGCCGGCGAGAAGACCCTCGGCGTCTTCCACACCGTCCGCCAGGCCTTCGAACGGTTCGGGCCCGAGGTCATCGAGTCGTACATCATCTCCATGTGCCAGGGCGCGGACGACGTCTTCGCCGCGGCCGTACTCGCCCGCGAGGCCGGACTCCTCGACCTGCACGGCGGCTGGGCCAAGATCGGCATCGTGCCGCTCCTGGAGACCACCGACGAGCTGCGCGCCGCCGACGTCATCCTTGACGACATGCTCGCCGACCCCTCCTACCGCCGGCTCGTCTCCCTGCGAGGCGACGTCCAGGAGGTCATGCTCGGCTACTCCGACTCGTCCAAGTTCGGCGGCATCACCACCTCGCAGTGGGAGATCCACCGCGCCCAGCGCCGGCTGCGCGACGTCGCCCACCGGCACGGCGTACGGCTGCGCCTCTTCCACGGCCGCGGCGGCACCGTCGGCCGCGGCGGCGGCCCCTCGCACGACGCGATCCTCGCCCAGCCCTGGGGCACGCTGGAGGGCGAGATCAAGGTGACCGAGCAGGGCGAGGTCATCTCCGACAAGTATCTGATCCCCTCCCTCGCCAGGGAGAACCTGGAACTGACCGTCGCCGCCACCCTCCAGGCCTCGGCCCTGCACACCGCGCCGCGCCAGTCCGACGAGGCGCTGGCCCGCTGGGACTCGGCGATGGACACCGTCTCGGACGCCGCGCACGCCACCTACCGCGCGCTGGTCGAGGACCCGGACCTGCCCGCGTACTTCTTCGCCTCCACCCCCGTCGACCAGCTCGCCGACCTCCACCTGGGCTCCCGCCCCTCCCGGCGGCCCGACTCCGGCGCCGGTCTCGACGGACTGCGCGCCATCCCCTGGGTCTTCGGCTGGACGCAGTCGCGGCAGATCGTGCCCGGCTGGTACGGGGTCGGCTCGGGCCTGAAGGCCCTGCGCGAGGCCGGACCCGACACGGTGCTCGACGAGATGTACGAGCACTGGCACTTCTTCCGGAACTTCCTCTCGAACGTCGAGATGACGCTCGCCAAGACGGACCTGCGCATCGCCCGCCACTACGTGGACACCCTCGTCCCCGACGAGCTGAAGCACGTCTTCGGCGCCATCGAGGCCGAGCACGCGCTCACCGTCCAGGAAGTGCTGCGGATCACCGGCGGCGAGAAGCTCCTCGACTCCAACCCGGTCCTCCAGCAGACCTTCGCGATCCGGGACGCCTACCTCGACCCGATCTCCTACCTCCAGGTCTCGCTGCTCGCCCGCCAGCGCGCGGCGGCGGAGCGGCGGGAGGCGGCCGACCCGCTGCTGGCGCGGGCACTGCTGCTGACGGTCAACGGCGTCGCGGCGGGGCTGCGCAACACCGGCTGACCGCGGTACGTACGCACCGACGCGCGCGTACGGACACGACGACCGCCCCCGGCCCGGGTTTCCGGACCGGGGGCGGTCGTGCGTACGGACGCGAGGTGCGGCCCCTCGGAGCGCGAAGGGCGGCGCTTCAGAGCGCGACGGCGGCGTCTCAGAGCGCGAAGAACGTGGCCAGCAGCAGCGCGGCACCCGCCAGCGCCGTCCCCCAGGCCGTCCGGGTCATCCGCAGACCGCCGCCGATGACGAGCGAGGCCAGCAGCAGCGCCCCGCCCAGCGGCACCCACGCGTACAGCAGCCCCGCCGCGCCGGTACGGACCAGCTCGTCGGTGCCCGGCTTCACCACGACCGGGAACCGCTCGCCCTTCTTGACGGCGACCGACTGCTCGATGGACATCCCCGCGCGCGGACCGTCCGGGCCGTCGGGATCGTACGGCCCGGTACAGGTCCCGTCCGCACAGCGGGCCACCGTGAGCGTGCCGTGCTCACGGCCCTTGGCGAGCACCACATGGTGGGCGGAGTCCCAGGAGGTCCAGACGGCCGCGATCAGCAGCAGCGCGGCGACGCAGCCCATCACGGCCCGCCGGCCGAAGGAGAGCACACGGCCGGAGGGGTTCCGCTTCCGCCGCGTCCGGCCTGTCGTCCGTCCCATAGGGCGGGATCCTTGGCCATGGGCACGCGCCCGGTCAACTCAGGGCCGGGAGAGACGGGGGAGGATGCGGGGGCTTGTCAGGAGTTGTACGTGCTCTGCGCGCGTTCGAGACCCTCGATCACCAGAGCCTCCACCGCGTCCGCCGCACGGTCCACGAAATACCCCAGCTCCTTGCGCTCCGCCGACGAGAAGTCCTTCAGCACGAAGTCCGCGACCTGCATCCGGCCCGGCGGCCGGCCGATCCCGAACCGTACCCGGTGGTAGTCGGAGCCCATCGCCTTCGTCATCGACTTCAGACCGTTGTGCCCGTTGTCCCCGCCGCCCAGCTTCAGCCGCAGCACGCCGTAGTCGATGTCCAGCTCGTCATGGACCGCGACGATGTGCGCCGTCGGAACCTTGTAGAAATCACGCAGCGCCGTGACCGGACCGCCGGACAGATTCATGTACGAGGCGGGCTTGGCCAGCACGACCCGGCGACCGGCCGGACCCGGCGGCCCGATGCGGCCCTCGATTACCTGCGCCTGCGCCTTCTGCGCCCGCTTGAAGGAGCCGCCGATACGCTCCGCCAGCAGATCGGCCACCATGAACCCGACATTGTGCCGGTTGGCCGCGTAACCGGGCCCGGGATTCCCCAGGCCCACGATCAGCCAGGGGGCGTTGGCATCCGTGGTCATCCGCGCTGCGTCTCCTCTGGATCAGCTGGATCGGGTGGATCAGATGGATCGGACGGTTCAGGTGGATCGGGGTGGCGTACGGACAGGCGAACGGGGTGGCGGGCCGAGGCCCGCCACCCCGTGGGGCACAGCGTACGGATCAGGCCTCGGCGCCCTCGGCCGCCTCGGCCTCCTCCGCCGCCGGCTCCTCGGCCTGCGCGGCCAGGATCTGGATGACGACCGCGTCCTCGTCCGTGACCAGCGTGGTGCCGGACGGCAGCGGGACGTTCTTGGCGACGATCGAGTCACCGGCGTCCAGACCCGCGATGGAGACCGTGACGGACTCCGGGATGTGGGTGGCCTCGGCCTCGACGGTCAGCGTGTTGAGCACGTTCTCCAGCAGGTTGGCGCCCGGGGCCAGCTCGCCCTCGGTGTGCACCGCGACCTCGACGGTGACCTTCTCGCCGCGCTTCACCGCGAGCAGATCGACGTGCTCGATGTGGCCCTTGAGCGCGTTGCGCTGCACGGCCTTCGGGATGACCAGTTCCTTGCGGCCCTCGATGTCCAGGGAGATCAGCGCGTTCGCCGTCTTCAGCGCCATCATCAGGTCGTGGCCCGGCAGGGTCACGTGGACGGTGTCGGCACCGTGACCGTAGATGACGGCGGGGACCTTGTCGGCACGACGGGTACGGCGGGCGGCGCCCTTGCCGAACTCGGAACGGACCTCGGCGCTGATCTTCACTTCAGCCATGACGGCACTCCTCGTAGATGTCAGGAAAACGGCCGTCACCCGGCCACGACAGGCCTGCTACGAAGAGCGCGTCGATAACGGACCGCCGCACATGAGTGCGGCCTCCCTCGCCGAGCAACTCAGTGAGTCTACCCGGCGGGGAGGCCGCCTCAGAAATCGATCTCAGGCCCGCTCGATCTCAGGCCCGCTCGATCTCAGACCTGCTCGGTCCTAAGCCTGCTCCTCGAAGAGGCTGGTCACCGAACCGTCCTCGAACACCTCACGCACCGCGCGGGCGATCGTCGGCGCGATCGACAGGACCGTGATCTTGTCCAGGTCGAGATGGCTCGGGTCGGGCAGCGAATTCGTGAAGACGAACTCACTGACCTTCGAGTTCTTCAGCCGGTCGGCCGCCGGACCCGACAGCACGCCATGCGTGGCCGTCACTATGACGTCCTCCGCGCCATGCGCGAACAGCGCGTCCGCCGCCGCGCAGATCGTGCCACCGGTGTCGATCATGTCGTCCACCAGGACACACACCCGGCCGGACACATTTCCGACGACCTCGTGGACCGTCACCTGATTCGCGACGTCCTTGTCACGGCGCTTGTGCACGATCGCCAGCGGCGCCCCCAGCCGGTCACACCAGCGGTCCGCGACCCGTACCCGGCCCGCGTCCGGCGAGACCACCGTCAGCTTCGACCGGTCCACCTTCCCGGCCACATAGTCCGCCAGCACCGGCAGCGCGAAGAGATGATCCACCGGACCGTCGAAGAAGCCCTGGATCTGGTCCGTGTGCAGATCGACCGTCAGAATCCGGTCAGCCCCCGCAGTCTTCATCAGATCCGCGACCAGCCGGGCCGAAATCGGCTCCCGGCCACGGTGCTTCTTGTCCTGGCGGGCATAGCCGTAGAACGGCACGATCACGGTGATGCTCCGGGCTGAGGCCCGCTTCAGCGCATCGATCATGATCAGCTGTTCCATGATCCACTTATTGATCGGAGCGGTATGGCTCTGGATCAGGAAGCAGTCCGCGCCGCGCGCCGACTCCTGGTAGCGCACATAGATCTCACCATTGGCGAAATCGAATGCCTTGGTCGGCACAATCCCGACACCCAGCTGGTGCGCGACCTCCTCGGCCAGCTCGGGGTGGGCGCGGCCGGAGAAGAGCATCAACTTCTTCTCGCCGGTCGTCTTGATCCCGGTCACAGCACTGTCTCCTCAGACGTGTTGATGGCCGCTGCACCCGCGCGTCCCTGCGAGCCAGCCGAATCGTGCAGATATCACGTTACGCCGAGAATGGCGCATCTCTTTCCGGTCAGCTTTCGTTCTCGTCGCCGGCCGAGGTGGTCAAGGCCGCCTGAGCCGCATGCGCGGAGGCGCTCCCCGGCCGCTTCCTGGCCACCCAACCCTCGATATTCCTTTGCTGGCCACGGGCCACGGCCAGCGAACCGGGCGGTACGTCCTTCGTGATGACCGACCCCGCCGCCGTATACGCGCCGTCCCCCACCGTGACAGGCGCCACAAACATGTTGTCCGAACCCGTCTTGCAGTGTGAGCCGACCGTCGTATGGTGCTTCGCCTCGCCGTCATAGTTCACGAACACGCTCGCGGCGCCGATGTTCGTGAACTCGCCGATCGTCGCATCCCCGACATACGACAGATGCGGCACCTTCGTGCCCTCACCGATCGTCGCGTTCTTCATCTCCACGTACGTACCGGCCTTCGCCCGCACACCCAGCCGCGTACCCGGCCGCAGATACGCGTACGGCCCCACCGAGGCGGCCTCGCCGACCTCCGCGCCGTCCGCCACCGTGTTGTCCACCCGCGCGCCCGCGCCCACCACCGTGTCCTTCAGCCGCGAATTCGGCCCCACCTCGGCACCCTCGCCCAGATGCGTCGCGCCCAGCAGCTGCGTACCGGGATGCACGACCGCGTCCTGCTCGAACGTGACCGACACATCCACGAACACCGACGCCGGATCCACCACCGTGACCCCCGCCAGCATCGCCCGCTCCAGCAGCCGCGCGTTCAGCAGCCGGCGCGCCTCCGCCAGCTGCACGCGGTTGTTGATGCCCAGGATCTCGCGGTGATCGACGGCGACCGAGGCGCCGACACGATGCCCCGCCTCCCGCAGGATGCCGAGCACATCGGTGAGGTACTCCTCGCCCTGGCTGTTGTCCGTACGCACCTTCCCCAGCGCGTCCGCCAGCAGCGGCCCGTCGAACGCGAAGACACCCGAGTTGATCTCCCGGATCGCGCGCTGCGCGTCGGTGGCGTCCTTGTGCTCCACGATCGCCGTGACCGCGCCACTCGCCCCGTCCCGGACGATCCGCCCGTACCCGGTCGAATCCGGGACCTCGGCCGTCAGCACCGTCACCGCGTTGCCGTCGGCGGCATGCGTCGCGGCCAGCGCGTTGAGGGTCTCGCCGGAGAGCAGCGGCGTGTCGCCACAGGCGACGATCACGGTCCCGTGCGGCGTGTCCCCCAGCTCCTGGAGGGCGATCCGCACGGCATGCCCGGTCCCGTGCTGCTCGGCCTGATAGGCGGTACG
This sequence comes from Streptomyces scopuliridis, assembly GCF_042790125.1. Classification (GTDB taxonomy): domain Bacteria; phylum Actinomycetota; class Actinomycetes; order Streptomycetales; family Streptomycetaceae; genus Streptomyces; species Streptomyces scopuliridis_A. Next base: position 110,111 of record NZ_JBHTZS010000025.1, on the reverse strand, counting down.
GACGCCGGTGTACGCGGCGAAAAGATGACCCTCGACCTGCTCGCGGGCGTGCCCGACGACCACGACGAGCTGCTCGGGTCCGAGCTCACGGGCCGCGGACACGACATGCCCGACGAGCGAGCGCCCGCAGACCTCGTGCAGAACCTTGGGGGTCTTCGACTTCATGCGGGTTCCTTCACCCGCTGCGAGAACGACGACGGCGGCCAGTGGGGTCTCCCCCGTTCGAGCGGAGCCGAGAACTTGGGGAAGGTTGGCGCTCACGGGAATGCCCTTCGGCTTCGGGTGATGGACAACCGCAGGATACCGGGGGGTATCGGGACGGAAACGAGGACGGGTCCTGACCGGCGAGGTCAGGACCCGAACTGCGCAGCTCCCGGGGAAGGAATCGAACCCTCATTCAATGGACCAAAACCATTTGTCCTGCCTTTAGACGACCCGGGATGGTTTGCCGTCTATGTCCGATTTGGTGGGTCGGACGCGAGCGCAGCCCCTACTATGCCGTACCACCAGCCCTCGATGCGACGGTACATATCGGCGCTTTGCAACACGCGAACGACGAAGCATCCGCGGTAGTCGTCGCCAACATTCCTGCGGACGGTCTTCGGGTTGTGCCTCTTGAGCGTCGTCTTGCCGAGGGCCGCGACGTCGATGCCCGCGATGTCCGCCCAGAAGCGCTCGGCGGCCGGTACATCGGCGGACTCGTGGATCTGCAACTGGTACCGCAGTCGCTCCCGGTCGATGCCCAGGAGGTCGAGCCGGGCCAGGAAAACCCCGATCATGCGTTCGGGCGTTTCGTCCAGTCCGGGGGTGGCTCGCCTTCCAGGAGGCGGTTGAGGATGTCGTTGTTGTGTACGTGGAGACGGTCGCGTATCTGGCGGCGGCTGAGGCCCTGGCGGCGCAGTGCGACGGCCCGCTGTCGTAATTCCTCGAAGTCGGCGTATCTGCCGTGGATCGCTGTCATGCGGAGATCGTCGTCCGGAATGCGGACGTCCGGCTCGAATGGGCGGGCGATTCATCAGTTCGAGGGATCGATGCGTCTTCCCCGCGTGTCACGTCCCTGTCCGTGCTGTGGTGGTCGCCGGAAATTGGGGTGCGGGCGCCCTTAGGCTGGGAGACATGACCACAACGGGGGCACACCAGGACGCTGCGGGCGTGAACGCTCGCGGCTGGTGGTGGTGGGGACGACGGCGCAGTGCCGTACTGGATGTGGGGCTGGCGCTGGTGTCGGCTCTGGAGTGCGGGCTTGAGGGGATCAGGTTCGCGGACATGGCCGTGCTGCCCGTGCCGGTGGGGGTGGTCTTCGGGCTGCTGGCCGGTGTGGTGCTGCTGGTGCGGCGGCGGTGGCCTTTCGTCGTGGTGCTGGTCTCGATCGCGATCACGCCGGCGGAGATGGGCTATCTGATGGGGCTGGTCGGGCTGTACACGCTCGCCGCCTCGGAGACGCCGCGCCGGATCATCGGCGCGCTGACCGGGATGTCGCTCGTCGGCACGCTGATCGTCACGTACGTACGGATGAAGCAGAACGTCGTGGCCGACACGGGGTTCGACGCGGCCCGGTGGTACGTGCCCCTGGTCGCGGTGCTGATGTCGCTGGGGCTGACGGCGCCGCCGGTGCTGTTCGGGCTCTATGTCGGGGCGCGGCGGCGGCTGATGGAGAGCCTGCGGGAGCGGGCGGACAGTCTGGAGCAGGAGCTGTCGTTGCTGGCGGACCGGGCCGAGCAGCGTGCGGAGTGGGCGCGTACGGAGGAGCGGACGCGGATCGCGCGGGAGATGCATGACGTCGTGGCGCACCGGGTGAGTCTGATGGTGGTGCACGCGGCGGCGCTTCAGGCGGTGGCGTTGAAGGATCCGCAGAAGGCGGTGAAGAACGCCGCGCTGGTGGGTGACATGGGGCGGCAGGCGCTCACGGAGCTGCGGGAGATGCTCGGGGTGCTGCGGGCCGGGGAGCAGGTGGCGGCGCGCCAGGCGTCGGACGCGGTGCCGGCGGGCGCGCCGGCGGCGGTGCCGCTGGCGGCTGTGGGCGCCGCGGCGGCGGCTGCCGCGGCTGCCGCCGCCGAGGACGGTCCGGGTATGGGGGATATCGAGGCGCTGGTCGGGGAGTCCCGGGACACGGGGATGGTCGTGGAGCTGACGGTGCAGGGCGAGTCCCGTTCGTACGCGCCGGAGGTGGAGCAGACGGCGTACCGCGTGGTGCAGGAGGCGCTGACGAACGTGCTGAAGCACGCGGCGGGCGCGAAGGTGATGGTCCGGCTGGCGCACCGCGAGGAGGAGGTCGCGATGCAGGTGGAGAACGGGCCTTCGGACGGTGGCGCGCAGGATGTGGGGCTGCCGAGCGGCGGTAATGGCCTGCTGGGGATGCGGGAGCGGGTGATGGCGCTGGGCGGGGTGTTCGTGTCGGGGGAGACGGACGCGGGGGGTTTCCGCGTGTCGGCGGTGCTGCCGCATCGCCGGGCGGCCTGACGACCTCTGTCTCTGGCGTCCGCTGTCTCTGGTGTCCGCTGTCCCTGACGCCGTCCGTTCCTGACGCCGTCCGTTCCCGGCGTCGTTCCCTTCCTGACCGCGAGGCGTGTCTCAGCCCGAGGTGAGGCGCGCCGGTTCCAGGCCCGTGAGCAGGGTGCCGAGTGCCTGGTCGAGGTTCGGTCCCAGGTACCAGTCGCCGGTGTGGTCGATGCTGAAGACGCGGCCGGTGGTGTCGATCGCGAGGAGGGCCTGTCCGTCGCCCTCTTCGCCGAGCGGGCTGATCTCCGTGTCCAGGGAGCGGCCGAGGTCGGCGAGCGTACGGGCGAGGTGGATGCCCGCTATGGGGTCGATCCGTACGACGGCGGGGGCGATCTGCCGGCCGGGGCCGGGCGCGATGACGCGCAGTCCGCCGAATTCCGCCCAGGCCTCGACGGCGGCGGGGAAGACGGCGTGCCGGTGGCCGGCGGGTGTGGTGTGCGCGCGCAGGGCGTCGGCCCACTCCTCGGCCTGCCGTATGTCCCAGCGTCCTGGCTGCCAGCCGGCTTCGCGCAGCGCGGCGTCGACGGGGACGGGGAAGCGGGGGATGTGCGGGTCGCGCATGCTCAGCCGTTCTCGGTGGGGTCGACGGGCCGTACGCCGAAGTGGGCGAGGAGCGGCGCACAGGAGCGGCAGGGCGGGGCGTAGCTGCCGTGGAGCGGGTCGCCGTCCTCGCGGATGCGGCGGGCGGTCAGCTTGGCGTGTTTGAGGGAGCGGCGTGCCTCGCTGTGGGACAGGGGTTTTCGTCTGGCGCGTTTGGAGCGTCCCGCCTCGGCGGCGGTCAGATGCCGGGAGAGCAGGATCGCCTCCGGGCAGCGGCCGGTGAACCGTTCGCGCTGGCCGCTGGTGAGGGTGTCGAGGAAGTCCTGTACGAGGGGGTGGAGTACGGGTGGCTGGTCGGCCTTGCCGGCGGTGCAGGTGAGGGTCTGGCCGCGTACGGAGAGCGCGGCGGCGACGGCGGGCAGGATGCCGTCCCTGCGCCGGTGGAGCACCGGTGGGCGGTGTGGTTCGGTGCTGCTCCAGCTGAGGCGTGGGTCCCCGGACGCGTCGGTTGGTGCGGTGTGCATGTGCTGTCCCCTCCCGGTGCCGGCGGCCGGGCAGCCGCTCGTTCACGCCCCCGTATTCCTGCTGTCACGCCCCTGTTTGCCTGCACAGCCTGCCAAATGCGGCGGGCTGCCGGGAAGCTGGGGCGTGGATCGTGGCGTGGCGTCGGCGCTGGGTCACGCCTGCGTGACCGCCCGTTACGGGGCCGGCCGGTGCCGTCGGAGCGCGTCCGATCTACGCCCGATCGGCGTAAGGGACGGGGGCGGGAAGGGGCTTGGGGACGGGGTGGCGCGGCGGGGGAAACGGCCGGGGATACGGCGGGGGAGGAGCGTCGGATCCCCTCTTGCCCCACCACATAGGCTGTCCTGCAACCAGGGCTGTGGAACCAGCCGGAAGCGCAGCAGGGGGCAACCGCCATGACGACAGGTCGGCTCGGGCAGCAAGCCGCGCCACCGAACGCGGCCTACGCCGGGCAGGTCGTGCATTTCCCGGATCCGGTCCGGGCCTCCCGTCACCCCAGGGGTGTACGGGTGGATGACCACGGCTATCCGGACTTCTCGCCGTACGCGCGTGCCGCCGCGGAGATAGCCGAGCCCCCCGCGGGGTTCGGCGTGGACGAGCTGCGGCTCACGGACTATGTGTCGGCCAATGCCGCGCTGGCCGCCGCGGGGCATGAACTGTGGGACACGATCCCGTCGGTGGCCACACCGCACGGCTGGACGTGGCACCATCTGCCGGCCTCGCGCCGGATGGTGCTGGTGCCGGTCGAGGTGAAGGCGCTGCTGCGTCATCACGGTGGTCTGGCGACGACGCGGGTGGATCACGGCAAGCGGGGGACGCGTCCTCTCCAGGAGACCCGGCCGGCCCATTTCGGGCTGCCGAAGGGCTCGTTGCCGGTCAGCGAGCAGCAGTTGCTGGGGGTGGAGGAGGATCTCGGTTACCGGCTGCCGGGTGCGTACCGCGCGTTCCTGAAGGCGGCGGGCGGCTGCGCGCCGGTGGGCGCGGCGCTCGACGCGGAGCTGGGGCTGCTGGTGGACCAGCCGTTCTTCACCGTGCGGGACGTGGCCGCGGTCAACGATCTGGTGTACGTGAACAAGTGTCTGCGGGACCATCTGACCAAGGATTATCTGGCCGTCGGCTTCGTCCAGGGCGGCATTCTGGCGGTCAAGGTCAAGGGCGACCGGGTCGGTTCCGTCTGGTTCTGCGCGTACGACGACGCCAGGGACCAGGACGGCTGGAGCGTGGGGGAGCGGGTGGAGCGGCTGTTGCTGCCCTGCGGTGATGACTTCGACGCCTTCCTGCTGCGGCTGGCGGGCAATCCGCCGGAGCTGGAGACCGTGGCGAACCTGATGGTGGACGGCGGCTTCGCGCGCGCCGTCCCGGTGGAGGGGTGAGCGCGATGGTGACCTTCGCGCAGGCGCAGGAGCGCGCGGACGAGTGGATCAACGCGGATCTGCCCGGCTGTCAGCACCGTGAGGTGCGGGTGCGGGAGTTCGAGCTGGGCTTCGTGGTGTGGGCGGAGGACCGCGAGGGCGGTCCGACGTCGGACGGGGGCCGGCAGCGGCTGGTGATCGCCCGCGACAGCGGTGAGGCGACGCTGTGGCCGGGGCTGCCGGTGGGTGAGGTGATCCGCCGGTACGAGGAGGAGTACGGGGCGCCGAAGGTGGCGCCGGCCGCTTCGGAGGCGCCGCAGCGTATCGATCTGAACCAGACGTCGTTCCTGTTGACCCCGCCGGAGTGGCTTCAGGACGCGGCGGACAAGCTGGGGATTCCGGACCGGCGGACGCCGGAGGATTCGTCCGCGTCTTCGTCCGCTTCCGCGTCTTCGCCCGTTCCTGCCGCTCCTGCTGCCTCGGGCGGTTCGGGCGGTTCGGGCGGTTCGGGTACGGGCGGGTCGCTCGGGGGTGGCAACGCCTCGCAGGGCAGCTCCGCCTGGTCCGGTGCGTACGAGCCCACCGCCAACGACGGCGTGCCCGCCGCGACGCCGGGCGCGCCGACCGGGGCCACGCCCTGGGCCGGGACCGACACCAACGGCGCGTCCGTCTCGTCCGAGGACGGTTCCGTACCGCTGCCCGCGACGGTCTTCGCGCCGCCGCTCTCGGGGGCGGACGACGAGGACACGCCGCCGCCGGTGGTCGCCACCGAGGCGCCGACCGCGCTGATGTCGGGCGGCAGCCAGTTGCCGCGTACGTCGGTCACCGCCGGACTGGAGGGACAGGCTCCGAGGCAGGCGCCGGGAGCGGTGCCCGGGTCCGAGGGCGCGGCGGGGACGGGGGCCGCCGATATCGCCGATGCCGCGACCAGCAAGGCGACCGTACCGCCGCGTGGTGCGCGTGGTGGTGGCGCGACGACTCCGCCGCCGCCGAGCGCGCCCGGTGTTCCCGGCGCGCGTCCGCCGGGTGCGACTCCGCCGCCGTCGGGGCCCGGTACGCCCGGTGTTCCGGCGGGTGGCTATCTGCCGACGCAGCTGGCTCCGAGCCTCGGCGGCTCCGGCTCCGGCTCCAACGGGCCGCGGCCTCCCGGTCCTCCGGGTGCGCCCGGTGCTCCGCAGCCTCCCGGTCCTCCTGGTGCGCCCGGTCCGCCGGGGGTTCCCGGTACGCCCCCGGGTGGGGTGCATCACGCGGCCACGATGTTCGCGGACGCGGGCCAGGGCGGTCAGCCGCCGCAGCCTCCCGGTCCGCCTGGTCCGCCCGGTCCGCCGGGGGTTCCTGGTGCGCCGGGTGTTCCCGGTACGCCTCCGGGTGGGGTGCATCATGCCGCGACGATGTTCGCGGACGCGGGCCAGGGCGGTCAGCCGCCGCAGCCGCCTGGTCCGCCGGGTGCTCCGGGAACGCCGCCGGGTCCGCCAAGCCCTCCCGGTCCGCCGGTGGCGCCTCCCGGCATGCCGCCGGGGGGTCCCGTACCCGCGGGCCCCGGCCCCGGTGGTCCCGTACCGCCGTCGCCCCAGCACCCTCAGCCCCCGGCGTACGGCTATCCGCAGCAGCCGTCCGGTCTGCCGACCGTCGGTCCCGGCTACCAGGCCGTGCTGCGGTACCGCGCGCCCGACGGTTCGGAGGCGCAGCTCATCCGCCGCTCCGCGCCCGGTACCCCGCATCCGGAGTGGCAGATCCTGCACGAGCTGCGCGCCATGAACGTGCCGCCGCAGCAGGTGCTCGAACTGCACACGGAGCTGGAGTCCTGTGAGCTGCCCGGCGGTTACTGCGCGCGGATGATCCGGGAGACCTGGCCGCAGGTACGGATCACCAGCGTTGCCCCGTACGGCCAGGACCACGCCAGCAGGCAGCAGGGCATGCAGCATCTGCTGACCCATCAGGGTGAGCTGCACCAGGTCGCGGACGGTCCCGCCCGGCCCGCGCCGGTGCGCGCTCCGCTGCCGCAGCTGCCGCCCGCGCCGCCGATCCCGCCCGAGGGGATCGCGCAGGAGCTGATGGGCGCGTTCGGTCCGCAGGGCATCTGCCGGTTCGACCAGCGGGCGGTGTCCCGTCAGGGCGTGCCGGAGCTCGTGGCGCGCACGCTGGTGTGGGCGGGGCTGCCGGCCGACTTCGGGCCGTTCTTCTGGGCGCAGCCCGCCCAGCCGGTGGTGCCGACGCTGGCCGAACTGGCCGCGCAGCGCCAGGTGCAGGCGGCCGCGGACGCCGGCTCGTATCTGGTGATGGGCACGGACTTCGGCCGGGCGCTGTGTGTTCAGTACGGTACGGCGCACATCATGGCCGTACCGGTCGAGGCGGGTCCGGGCGGACAGTCGGTGCCTCCGCAGTTCGTGAACACCGGACTGCCGGAGTTCACGCGCTCGCTGGCGCTGCTCGGCCGGATGTGGCGGCTGCGGTTCGGGCTCACCCCGGAGCAGGCGGGCCGCTGGACCGTCGATTTCCAGGCGCAGCTCTCGGCGCTGGACCCGGCGGCGCTGTCGTCGCCGGAGAACTGGTGGTCGGTGCTGCTGGAGCAGATGTGGGACGGACTGCTCTGACGCCCTGAACGCACTGCCCTGACGGACGGCCGGGGCGCCCACCGCGATCTGCGGGGGCGCCCCGGCCGTTCGATTTTCCGCGATTTTCCACGTTTCCGCCTTTCGGGGTCGATACCGCATCCTTGACCGGATGACTGGGCGGAGTGTCGTGGTATGGGCACTTCGGCTCGCTCCAGCAGGATTGTGCCGGATGGCGTTCTGTGTCGTGTGTCGGAGAGGGGCTTCAAGGATGGTTGCCGCACCGTTGTCGGCTCATGGCTTCGTGCCCGTACGTGGCCGTGGCTACCGCCCCGAGCAGGTCGAGCGGGAGGTCACGGCGCTGTTCCGGGACCGTGACGACGCCTGGGAACGCGTGGCGCGGCTCACCGTCCTCGCCAAGGAGATGGAGGGCGAGGCGCAGCTGCTCCGGGAGCGGGTGGCCGCGCTGCCGCCGCAGACGTACGAGAGGCTAGGCCGTCGCGCCCAGCAGATCCTGGCCCTGGCGAACCAGGAGGACGAGACGGTACGGACGGAGGCGCGCGAGGAGGCCCAGGCGGTCATCGACGCGGCGCGTACAGCGGCCGCCGAGGTGCGCGAGTCGGCGCGTCAGCGGGCCGACGCCGTACGGGCGGAGGCGGAGGCGTACGCCGAGCAGGTCCTGCGCGCCGCCACGGGCGCGGCCGAGGCGACGAGGGCCGAGGCGCGGCGTGAGGTCACGGCGCTGCGGGCGGAGTCGCTCGCCGCGCTCAAGGAGGTGCGCCGGCGCACGCGGCGGGTGGTCGACGAGCAGGAGCAGAAGCAGGGCGAGGAACTGGCGGCGGCGGAGCGCGAATTCGCCGACCGGGAAGCCGCGTCGCGGGTCGAGCAGGACGAACTCGCGGCGTACGCCCAGCTCCAGCTGGTGGCGGCGCAGCGCGCCTTCTCCGAGGCGGGCGAACAGGCCCGCCACGGCCAGGAGGACGCGGCGGCGCGGGCCGAGGAGCTGCTGGCGCGGGCGCGCGCGGACGCGGAGGGCATCGCTCGCGAGACGGAGCGGCTGCTGCGGGAGCACACGGAGGTGTGCGAGGAAACGCAGGCGCACATGGCGCACGTACGGAACGCCCTGGCGGCGCTCACGGGGCGCTTGCCGGCGGAGGGGTGACGGGGGCCGGTTCCGATCCGTGAGTGCCATGAGCGCCACGAGTGCCATGAGCGCCACGAGTGCCGTGAGCGCCACGAGTGCCGTGAGTGTGCAGTGAGTTCCGTGCGTTCCGTGAGCGGCTACTCGGGATCCTTGAGTACGGGGAACCGCCGCGGGGCCACGAAGATGAGCACCAGCAGGGAGACGGCCGCCGCTCCCGCCGCGCCCAGGTACACGTACTCCACCGCGCTGTCCACCGCCCGGCGCAGATAGTCCGCGGCCTCGGCGGTGAGCGTGGCCGGGTTCTCCAGGGCTTGGGAGACGGAGTCGAGGTCGTCGGGGAGTCCGGGGGTGGGGGCGCTGGCGAGGCGGGCGGCCAGGACGCCGTTGGCCACCGCCCCGAAGAGGGCCGCGCCCACGCTCTGGCCGACCTGGCGGCAGAAGAGTATGGACGCGGTGGCCGTACCCCGTTCCGACCAGCCCACGGTCGACTGGACCCCGATGATCAGGGGCAGTTGGAAGATCCCGAGGGCGGCGCCGAGCAGCAGCATGATCAGCGCGGGCTGCCACGCCTGGCCGGGATAGGGCAGGAGGGGGAAGGCGAGCAGGACCAGCATCGCGAGGGAGATCCCGGTGATGGCGGTCAGCCGGAAGCCGATGCGGTTGTAGACGCGGCTGGACAACGCCGCGCTGATGGGCCAGCTCAGGGACATGGCCGAGAGGACGAAGCCGGCGGCTATCGGGCCGAGGCCCAGCACGGACTGGGCGTAGGTCGGCAGGAAGACGGTCGGCGCGACCATCAGCAGGCCGAGCGCGCCGAGGGCGAGATTGACGGCCGCGATGGTGCGTCGGCGCCAGACCCAGCCCGGGATGATCGGGTCCGTGGCCCGGCGTTCGATGACGACGGTGACGGCGGCGAGGACCGCGCTGCCGCCGAGGAAGGCGAACGAGGGTACGGAGATCCAGGGCCAGGCGACACCGCCCTGGACGAGGGCGGTGAGCAGCAGGGCTCCGGTGGCGAAGACGGCCAGCGCGCCCGCCCAGTCGACGCGGCGGCGCGGCGCCCGGTCCGGGGCCGTGCCCCCGGTGGAGGCGGCCCGGTTCGGTTCGTGCAGGTACCTGACCACCAGCCAGAGCGCGACCGCGCCCACCGGCAGATTGATCAGGAAGATCCAGCGCCAGTCCGCGTACCCCGCGAGCAGCCCGCCGAGCGCGGGCCCGGCGACGGACGAAGTGGCCCAGACCGTGGACAGCTTGGCCTGTATCTTCGGGCGTTCCTTGAGGGGGTAGAGGTCGGCGGCGATGACCTGGACCGTGCCCTGGAGCGCGCCGCCGCCCAGGCCCTGGACGACGCGGAAGGCGATCAGGGAGGCCATGTTCCAGGCGGTGGCGCAGAGCAGTGAGCCGATGAGGAAGAGGATGATGCCCGCGATCAGGACGGGCTTGCGGCCGAAGGTGTCGGAGAGCTTTCCGTACACGGGCAGGGTGACCGTCACGGCGAGCAGATAGCCGGAGAACAGCCAGGAGAAGACGGCGAATCCGCCGAGGTCGCCGACGATCTGCGGGACGGCCGTGGAGACGATGGTGCCGTCGAGCGCGGCGAGCGCCATGCCGAGCATCAGGGCGGCGACGACCGGGCCGCGACCGCGTGCCCGGCCGCTCTTGCCGGGCGGTGCGGGGGTCATGGGCGGTGCGGCCGTCGGCGGTGACGGCGGGGGCGCGGATCCCGGCCCGGACGGCGGGGCCGCGGCCCGGGCCTCGGGTATCGCTTCGGTACGTCCGGAGTCCTCGGTACTTCCGCCGGCGCCGCTCACAAGATCCCTTCCCTATGCATGTATCTCCCGGGGGACACCCTCTCACCCGGGCCTCTCCCGGGGGAGGGCGCGCACGACACCCGTTCATCCGCCCTCCGCTCCACCTGGGGGCGGAGTCCCCTAGGGGCTCCTCCTTACTTCTGGCCAGGGGTCGTTCGTCCCGCCGGAGGACGAGGAGACGGTGGCCGGTTCTTTACGTTGGTCCTACCGCCGCGAGGGCCCGCGAAGGGGGCCCGCCGCAGCAGGGGGGTGGGGAAAACCCCAGGTGAAGACTGCGCTGCGCACCAGCGCGCCGGGGCCCCCGGAACCAGCAGACTCAGCACACCACCCGACGAACACTCGGTGTATCGAGCGATATAGGAGACGTACCGTGACAACGGCTGTGACCATTCCCAGGCACGGGGGTACTGGAGGGCGTACGGCCGTCGCGGCGCGAGCGCGGCAGGTCGTCAAGGCGTACGGCGCGGGGGAGACCCGGGTCGTGGCGCTCGATCATGTCGATGTGGACATCGACCGCGGGCAGTTCACCGCGATCATGGGCCCGTCCGGCTCGGGCAAGTCGACGCTGATGCACTGCCTCGCGGGTCTGGACACGGTGACCTCGGGCGAGATCCATCTGGACGAGACCGAGATCACGAAGCTGAAGGACAAGCGCCTCACCCAGCTGCGCCGGGACCGGATCGGCTTCATCTTCCAGGCGTTCAACCTGCTGCCGACGCTCAACGCGCTGGAGAACATCACGCTGCCCATGGACATCGCGGGCCGCAAGCCGGACGGTGAGTGGCTGCGGCGGGTCGTGGAGACGGTGGGTCTCGCCGACAGGCTCTCGCACCGGCCGACCCAGCTGTCGGGCGGTCAGCAGCAGCGGGTCGCGGTGGCCAGGGCGCTCGCCGCCCGCCCCGAGATCATCTTCGGTGACGAGCCGACCGGGAATCTGGACTCGCGCGCGGGCGCCGAGGTGCTGGGCTTCCTGCGCCGGTCGGTCGACGAGCTGGGCCAGACGATCGTGATGGTCACGCACGATCCGGTCGCCGCGTCGTACGCGGACCGGGTGCTGTACCTCGCGGACGGCCGGATCGTGGACGAGATGTTCCGTCCGACGGCCGACGCCGTACTCGACCGCATGAAGGACTTCGACGCCCGGGGGCGTACGTCATGACCGTCTTCAGGACCTCGATGCGCAACTTCTTCGCGCACAAGGGGCGGATGGCGCTCTCCGCCGTCGCCGTCCTGCTGTCGGTGGCGTTCGTCAGCGGCACCCTGGTGTTCACGGACACGATGAACACGACGTTCGACAAGCTCTTCGCCGCGACGTCCTCGGATGTCACGGTCAGCCCCAAGGCGGCCAAGGCCGGGGAAGAGACGCCCCAGACCGGCAAGCCCGAGTCGCTGCCCGCCTCGGTCGTGGAGACGGTGCGGGCGGCGGACGGGGTGAAGTCCGCCGAGGGCGCGGTCAGCAGCATGAGCGTGACCGTCGTGAACGCCGACAACAAGAACGTGGGCGCGACCAGCGGCGCGCCGACGATCGCCGGCAACTGGACCCGTAACGACCTTCGTTCGATGGAGATCACCTCGGGGCACGCGCCGCGCGGGCCCACCGAGGTGATGGTCGACGCCGACACCGCCGAGAAGCACCATCTCGCGATCGGCGACGAGCTGCGCACCATCGCGGTCACGGGTGACTTCCGGGCGAAGATCTCCGGTATCGCCACGTTCACCGTCACCAACCCCGGTGCGACGGTCGTCTTCTTCGACACGGCGACCTCCCAGCGTGAACTGCTCGGGGACACCGGCCGGTTCACCCATGTCAATGTCACCGCGGCCGAGGGCGTCAGCGACAGCCGGCTGAAGCGGGAGGTGGCGGCCACCCTCGGCGGCGGTCCGTACAAGCTCCAGACGCAGCAGGAGGCCGCGGACGCGAACCGCGCGGATGTCGGCTCCTTCCTCGACGTGATGAAGTACGCGATGCTCGGCTTCGCCGGGATCGCCTTCCTCGTCGGCATCTTCCTGATCGTCAACACGTTCTCGATGCTGGTCGCGCAGCGGACCCGCGAGATCGGTCTGATGCGGGCCCTCGGCTCCAGCCGTAAGCAGGTCAACCGCTCGGTGCTGCTGGAGGCGGTACTGCTCGGGGTCTTCGGCTCGGTCGCCGGTGTCGCCGCCGGGGTGGGGCTGGCCGTCGGTCTGATGAAGCTCATGTCCGCCATGGGCATGGAGCTGTCCACCCAGGATCTGACGGTGAAGTGGACGACTCCGGCGATCGGGCTGGTGCTCGGTGTCGTGGTCACCGTCGTCTCCGCGTACGTTCCCGCCCGCCGGGCCGGGAAGATCTCCCCGATGGCGGCCCTGCGTGACGCGGGCACCCCCGCCGACGGCCGGGCCGGCTGGGTCCGGGCGGTCATCGGTCTGGTGCTCACCGGGGCCGGCGGCGCCGCGCTCCTCATGGCGGCGCGCGCCGACGAGGCCGGTGAGGGTTCGGTCTTCCTCGCGGTGGGCGTGGTCTGCACGCTGGTCGGCTTCGTCGTGATCGGTCCGCTGCTCGCCGGCGGTCTGGTCCGGGTGCTCAGCGCGGTCGTGCTGCGGATGTTCGGCCCGGTCGGCCGGATGGCCGAGCGCAACGCGCTGCGCAATCCGCGGCGTACGGGTGCGACGGGCGCCGCGCTGATGATCGGGCTCGCGCTGGTGGCCTGTCTGTCGGTGGTCGGCTCCTCGATGGTCGCCTCCGCGACGGACGAGCTCGACAAGTCGGTCGGCGCGGACTTCATCGTCCAGTCCGACAACGGCCAGCCGATCATGCCGCAGGCCCAGGCGGCGCTGGAGAAGGCGCCGGACATCGCGCATGTCACCGAGTACAAGTGGATCGACGTCAAGCTGACCGGCCCGGACGGGAAGACGGAGTCCGACGGTATCGTCGCCGCCGACCCGACCTACGCCCAGGACCTGCGCCGCGAGACCGTCGCGGGTGAACTGTCCGCCGCGTACGGCAAGGACGCGATGTCGGTGGGCGACGCCTACGCCAAGGAGCACGGCGTCAAGGTAGGTGACCGGATGTCGGTCGTCTTCCCGGGCGGCAGGAGCGCCGGGCTGACGGTCGCGGCGATCACCTCGGACGACACGAATGTCGACAAGGGCGCGATGTACACCAACATCACGACCGCCCAGCGGTATGTGCCGGCCGACAGGATGCCCAAGAACATGATCATGTTCGCGGCGGCCGAGGACGGCAAGGAGAAGGAGGCGTACGCCGCCCTCAAGGACTCGCTCGCGGCCTACCCGCAGTACACGGTGCAGAACCAGACCGACTTCAAGCAGGACTTGAAGGACCAGATAGGCCAACTCCTCAATATCGTCTACGGTCTGCTGGCGCTCGCGATCGTCGTCGCGGTGCTGGGAGTGGTGAACACCCTCGCGCTGTCGGTGGTGGAGCGGACCCGCGAGATCGGTCTGCTGCGGGCGATCGGTCTCTCCCGCCGCCAGCTGCGCCGCATGATCCGGCTGGAGTCGGTGGTCATCGCCCTCTTCGGCGCCCTGCTCGGACTCGGGCTCGGCATGGGCTGGGGCACCTCGGCCCAGAAGCTGCTGGCCCTGGAGGGTCTCGGCGTCCTGGAGATACCGTGGCCGACGATCCTGACGGTCTTCGTGGCCTCGGCTTTCGTCGGACTCTTCGCCGCGCTGGTCCCGGCCTTCCGGGCCGGTCGGATGAACGTACTCAACGCGATCGCGACCGAGTAGAACGGTACGGTGGAGGCTCCGGCCTCGGTGGGCGTTCCTCCAACGTCCACCGGGGCCGGAGGTCTTTATCACCGCCCGATGTGGCCGCCCGTCAGAACAGGCGCGAGTCGGGGGAGTTCACTCTTACGAGGGGTTGTAGCAACCTGTAGTCATTCGGACACTGAGAGCAACGGGACTCCTCGGTCGGTCGGACGCCCCGATCGACGTCCCGGACCCACTCACGATGAGAGAGGGGACCGCTGTGTCCACAACCAACGCACCAGAGACCAACGTAGAGGTGGCGACCCGGGCCGACGGGCTCGCGGTGACCGGCGGCAATGTCGCCGACCTGTGGCGAGGCTGGGTCGTCTGGGGCGCGTACAACGGCTGGGTCAACTTCCCCATCACCTGGAACGTCATCAACCCGAACTCGACGGTCGTCGTCACGGCGTCCGAAGTCGACGCCAACGGCGTCCGGTTCATCGGCGCCGCGCCCGTCACGGTGACGGGGATCGCCCCCGGCTCCGGAATCGTGACGGTCAAAATCAATATCGCCTGGAACAGCCCGCTCCGTATCCGCACGGACGTCGTCGTCCTCAACTGAAGGCCCCACAACTGAGGGCCCCACAACTGAACGCCCGTGCCGGCCGGAGCCCCGCTCCGGCCGGCCGAGCTGTTCCCGCGAGCGCCGGACTGGTTCACGGACCCCATCCACCTACAGCCCGGCACAGGAGGGGGCGCCGGGTCAGTGGGGAGCAGGCGACGGCTCCAGGACGAAGAGCGGGATCTCGCGGTCCGTCTTCGTCTGGTACTCGGCGTACGGGGGGAACGCCTCGACCGCGCGGGTCCACCACACGGCCTTCTCCTCTCCGGTGACCTCGCGGGCGATCATGTCCCGGCGTACGGGGCCGTCCTGGAGCTCCACCCGGGGGTCGGCCGTGATGTTGTGGTACCAGACCGGGTTCCTGGGGGCGCCACCCAGTGAGGCGACCGCCGCGTAGACGCCCTCGTGCTCCACGCGCATCAGCGGGCTCTTGCGGATCTTGCCGCTCTTCGCGCCCCGGGTGGTCAGGACGATGACGGGCATGCCCTGCAGCGTCGTCCCCTTCGTACCACCAGAGCTCTCGTAGACCTCGACCTGCTCGCGTGCCATCGGCAGCGAGCTGGGCTCGTACTCACCCTCAAGAGGCATGGCTGTCCATCCCATCGTCGGAATCCGGCGTCGGACGTCGCGCCGGTCACGGCCCGCGTCCCGTGCTTCCTTCAATGAACGTCCGGGTTCGATCATTCCTGGTTCGCGTCACCGGCCCCGGCTCCGGCCGGCTTCCGGTCCCGGCTGTCACACCGGCGTCGTACGCTGGAGAACCCCCGGCCCGTGAGACGTGTCGGGTCCCTTGCGTTGCCCGCACTCACAGCCCGCCCGACCTGGATGGAACCCCCCTTCATGAGCCTGCACGGTCTGCTGGACGCCGTCGTACGTGACCCGGCGCTCGCCGAAGCGGTGAAGGCCGCCACCGATGGTCACCGCCCGCACATCGACCTCGTCGGACCGCCCGCGGCGCGGCCCTTCGCGGTGGCCGCGCTGGCGCGGGAAGCCGGGCGGCCGGTGCTGGCCGTGACCGCCACCGGGCGGGAGGCCGAGGATCTGGCGGCGGCCCTGCGCTCGCTGCTGGACCCGGACACCGTCGTCGAGTACCCGTCGTGGGAGACCCTGCCGCACGAGCGGCTCTCGCCCCGCTCCGACACCGTGGGCCGCAGGCTCGCCGTCCTGCGCCGGCTCGCGCACCCGGCGAAGGACGACCCCACGGCCGGTCCGGTCAGCGTGGTGGTCGCGCCCGTACGCTCCGTGCTCCAGCCGCAGGTCAAGGGGCTCGGCGAGCTGGAGCCGGTGGCGCTGCGCAGCGGCCAGAGCGCCGATCTGAACGAGATCACGGAAGCGCTGGCCGCCGCCGCGTACGCCCGGGTCGAGCTGGTCGAGAAGCGCGGCGAGTTCGCCGTGCGCGGCGGCATCCTGGATGTCTTCCCGCCCACCGAGGAGCACCCCCTGCGGGTGGAGTTCTGGGGCGACGACGTCGAGGAGATCCGTTACTTCAAGGTGGCCGACCAGCGCTCCCTGGAGGTGGCCGAACACGGACTGTGGGCGCCGCCCTGCCGGGAGCTGCTGCTCACCGCGCAGGTCCGGGAGCGGGCCGCCGCGCTCGCCGAGCTCCATCCGGAGCTGGGCGAGCTGCTGGGCAAGATCGCGGAGGGGATCGCGGTCGAGGGCATGGAGTCCCTGGCCCCGGTCCTCGTCGACGACATGGAGCTGCTGCTGGACGTCCTGCCGGCCGGTTCGATGGCGCTGGTCTGCGACCCGGAGCGGGTACGGACCCGGGCGGCGGACCTGGTGGCGACGAGCCAGGAGTTCCTTCAGGCGTCCTGGGCGGCGAGCGCCGACGGCGGCCAGGCCCCGATCGATGTCGGCGCGGCCTCGCTGCGGGGCATCGCGGACGTCCGGGAGCACGCCCGTGAGCTGGGCATGATGTGGTGGTCGGTCTCCCCGTTCGCCGTGGACGAGGAGCTGGAGGACGCCTCGGGCGAGGCCATCACGCTGGGCATGCGCGCCCCCGAGTCGTACCGCGGCGACACCGCACGCGCGCTCGCCGACACCAAGGGCTGGCTGGCGGACGGCTGGCGTACGGTCTTCGTCACGGAGGGGCACGGCACGGCGTCCCGTACGGTCGAGGTCCTCGGCGGCGAGGGCATCGCGGCCCGGCTCGACACCCCCGGGGCCCGTACCGCCGGCGGTCTGGCGGAGATCGCCCCGTCCCTCGTCCATGTCGCCTGCGGCTCGATCGACTACGGCTTCGTCGACCCGGACCTCAAGCTCGCCGTGCTCACCGAGACCGATCTCTCCGGCCAGAAGGCGGCGGGCAAGGACGGCGCCCGGATGCCGGCCAAGCGCCGCAAGACGATCGACCCGCTGACGCTGGAGACGGGCGACTACATCGTCCACGAACAGCACGGCGTCGGCCGCTATGTCGAGATGGTGCAGCGCACGGTGCAGGGCGCGACGCGGGAGTATCTGCTCGTCGAGTACGCCCCGGCCAAGCGCGGCCAGCCCGGTGACCGCCTCTACATCCCCACCGACCAGCTGGAACAGGTCACCAAGTACGTGGGCGGCGAGGCCCCGACGCTGCACCGCCTCGGCGGCGCGGACTGGACGAAGACCAAGGCGCGCGCCAAGAAGGCGGTCAAGGAGATCGCCGCCGACCTGATCAAGCTCTACTCGGCGCGGATGGCGGCCCCCGGCCATGCCTTCGGCCCCGACACCCCCTGGCAGCGCGAGCTGGAGGACGCCTTCCCGTACGTGGAGACGCCCGACCAG
Source organism: Streptomyces scopuliridis (assembly GCF_042790125.1). Lineage (GTDB taxonomy): Bacteria > Actinomycetota > Actinomycetes > Streptomycetales > Streptomycetaceae > Streptomyces > Streptomyces scopuliridis_A. The sequence continues at coordinate 92,613 of NZ_JBHTZS010000025.1, read as the reverse complement.
CTCTCCACCATCGCCGAGGTCAAGGAGGACATGGAGAAGACGGTCCCGATGGACCGGCTGATCTGCGGCGACGTCGGCTACGGCAAGACGGAGATCGCCGTACGGGCGGCCTTCAAGGCGGTCCAGGACGGCAAGCAGGTCGCGGTCCTCGTGCCGACGACGCTGCTGGTGCAGCAGCACTTCGGCACGTTCTCCGAGCGGTACGGGCAGTTCCCGGTCGCCGTGAAGGCGCTGTCCCGCTTCCAGTCGGACACGGAGGCGAAGGCGACGCTCCAGGGCCTGCGGGAGGGCGCGGTCGACATCGTCATCGGTACGCACCGGCTGTTCTCGTCCGAGACCAGGTTCAAGGACCTGGGGCTGGTCATCGTGGACGAGGAGCAGCGGTTCGGTGTGGAGCACAAGGAGCAGCTGAAGAAGCTGCGCGCCAATGTCGATGTCCTCACGATGTCCGCGACGCCCATCCCCCGTACGCTCGAAATGGCCGTCACCGGCATCCGCGAGATGTCGACGATCACCACGCCGCCGGAGGAGCGCCATCCGGTGCTGACCTTCGTCGGCCCGTACGAGCAGAAGCAGATCGGCGCGGCCATCCGGCGTGAACTGCTGCGCGAGGGCCAGGTCTTCTACATCCACAACCGCGTGGAGTCGATCGACCGGGCGGCGGCGCGGCTGCGCGAGATCGTCCCCGAGGCGCGGATCGCGACGGCGCACGGCCAGATGGGCGAGAGCGCGCTGGAGCAGGTCGTGGTCGACTTCTGGGAGAAGAGGTTCGACGTCCTGGTCTCCACGACGATCGTCGAGTCCGGGATCGACATCTCCAACGCCAACACCCTGATCGTGGAGCGCGGCGACAACTTCGGCCTCTCGCAACTGCACCAGTTGCGGGGCCGGGTGGGGCGTGGCCGGGACCGCGGCTACGCGTACTTCCTCTACCCGCCGGAGAAGCCGCTGACCGAGACCGCCCACGAGCGCCTGGCGACCATCGCGCAGCACACGGAGATGGGCGCGGGCATGTATGTCGCGATGAAGGACCTGGAGATCCGCGGCGCGGGCAATCTGCTCGGCGGCGAGCAGTCGGGGCATATCGCGGGCGTCGGCTTCGATCTGTACGTACGGATGGTGGGCGAGGCGGTCGCCGACTACCGGGCCTCCATCGAGGGCGGGGTGGAGGAGGCGCCGCCGCTCGAGGTCAAGATCGAGCTGCCGGTCGACGCGCATGTCCCGCACGAGTACGCGCCGGGCGAGCGGCTGCGGCTCCAGGCGTACCGGTCGATCGCCTCCGCCAATACGGAGGAGGACATCGCGGCGGTCCGCGAGGAGCTGACCGACCGCTACGGCAAGCTCCCGGAGCCGGTGGAGAACCTGCTGCTGGTGGCGGGGCTGCGGATGCTGGCGCGGGCGTGCGGGGTGGGCGAGATCGTGCTCCAGGGCGCGAACATCCGGTTCGCGCCGGTGGAGCTGCGGGAGTCGCAGGAGCTGCGCCTGAAGCGGCTCTATCCCCGTACGGTCATCAAGGCCCCGGCGCACCAGATCCTGGTCCCGCGCCCGACGAGCGGAAAGATCGGCGGCAAGCCGGTGGTGGGACGCGAACTGCTGGCGTGGACGGGCGAGTTCCTGGCGACGATCCTGGGCTCGTAACCGGCGGCGGCACGGCGTACGCCGCGTTTCGGCGCGGCGTGTGGTCGGTAGAGTGCGGCGGTGAGCAGTCTTGGGGAACGAATAGCGCGAACGTGTCGTGGGGGAAGGGCTCTTGTCCTTCCCGTGGTGTCCGTGGTGGTGCTGACGGGGTGTACGGGGGAGCCGGGGGCGGATGCCGAGGCGTCGGCTTCGGCTTCGGCGTCGAGTGGGGGCGGCGGTGGCGGGCACGGGGCCGGGCCGCTCGGGAATCCTGACGGGACGAAGCCGGGGCTCGCGGCGATCACTTCCGAGGCCGACCGGGAGAGCGCGCGACAGCTCATCGAGCGCGTACGCACCGCCGGGCGGGGGCCCAAGACCGGTTATGACCGGGATGAGTTCGGCTACGCCTGGATGGACACGGCGGACGGGGTGCCGCTGGCGCGGAACGGGTGCGACACCCGGAACGATCTCCTCCAGCGCGACGGCCAGGAGCTGCGTTTCCGCTCCGGATCCGACTGCGTGGTCATCTCGATGACGCTGCACGACCCCTACACCGGCACGACCATCGAGTGGAGCAAGCAGCGCGCGGGCGAGGTGCAGATAGACCATGTCGTGCCGCTGTCGTACAGCTGGCAGCTCGGCTCCGCCCGCTGGTCCGAGAAGAAGCGCCGGCAGCTGGCGAACGACGTGCTGAACCTGCTGCCGGTGGAGGGCCGCGCCAACTCGGCCAAGCGCGACTCGGGTCCGGCGACCTGGCTCCCGCCGGACAAGGCGATCCGCTGCTCGTACGCGGTCCGCTTCGGTCAGGTCGCGCTCAAGTACGAGATGCCGGTGACCACGGCGGACAAGCGGGCGATGCTTCAGCAGTGCGGCGGCTGAGGCGCTGACGGCGCCGACGGCGGCGACAGCGGGGGTGTCGCCCGTCATCGGCCGATGAAGCGCCACCGGGCAGCGGCGCAACGGTCCGTCGAGGACCGTCGGCCGCCTGCCCGGCCGTTCCCGGGCAGGCGGGCCTGCGGCCAGGACTACGCCGGCCGCGCCCGCAGGAACGCCGACGTCGAGACACGGCCCAGCATCTCCAGCCGCGACGTGCCGCTCGCCAGGTGCTTGTCCGTGGCCTCCTGGACGCCCGGCCAGTGGCCGTCGCCGTAGTCGTCGAGGACGACGATCCCGCCGGGCGCCACGATCTCCTCGACCCACTCCAGGTCGGCGCGCACGCCCTCCGCGGAGTGGTCACCGTCCACCACGATCACGCCGTACTCACGGTCGGAGACCGCGGCCCGCACCTCGGGGTCCCCGGAGAAGCCCTGCTGGATGCGGGCCTCCTCGCCGGACCGGCCGCCCAGCGCGAGGTTGGCGCGTACGACGTCCATCCGCACCGGTGTGCCCGTCGGCTCGGCGGACTGCTTGGCGCCGGGCTGGAGCTGGCTGCCCACCAGCGGGTCGACGATCGTGAGCCGCGCCTCCGTACCGGCCCGGTGCAGCATGCGCATCATCGTGGCCGAGAACAGGCCGTAGAGCGTGCCGATCTCCAGGACGTCGCCGTTCGGCGGGGAGAGCAGCGGGACGGTGGCGAGCTTGCCGCACACGTTCGAGGTGGAGCCGGCCAGCCGGCCCACGGCCAGCGCCTCCAGCGCGATCACATTGCGGTACGCGACGGTGACGTTGCGCCGGGCGTACCCGCCGTCCTCCCCGGTGACCTCGGCTATCTGCCTGACGAGCGTGTCGATCTGAGCGGGTGTGGGCACCCGGTGGCCGCTGCGCCCCGTCCGGTCGAACAGCAGGCCGAACGCGTACTGCTGAGCGCGCAGGTCCGCGACCTCACGCTTCAGGGCGTCGAGATCTTTGTGCAGGGGCGAGTGCTTGATGCGCCGGTCTACCAGTCCGGCGGCAGGTCGCAGGATCCTCTTCGCCAGCCGGTTGCTCAAAAGAGAAGACATGCGCGGAAACTACGCTCCGGCACGGCCCCGGCGGGCCACACCTCCATGCTCAATAGGTGAAGGGTTGATGTCGCGGGGGCGACGCGGACATGGCGCGACGACGCACGGCGGTGCGGAAAGCCACGGTGACCAGCACGAACACGGCCGCCGCCGCCATCGCCACGCCCGAGCGCAGCCCCGGCGGCCGGAACGAGCAGTTCACCGTGGTGTGCGAGCCGTTCAGCGGCGCCGCGACCAGCCCGAGGTAGGAGGCGGCGGGCCTGCCGTCACAGCTCCAGCCCGCGATACGGGGCGCCGCGAGCACCGCCACACCCCCGCTGCCTGCGGGGACCTCGGCCCGTACACCGCTGTCCGTCACCGTCACCGAGACGGCGCCCGTGTCGGTGAGCCGGTCCACCGCCGCCGACAGCCGCGTGTGGTCCAGACAGCCCACGCTCCACTCGCGCGGGCGTGCGCCGTCGAAGGTCACCGGGATACCCGCGCTCTCCGCCGTGCCGAGCGAGACCATCGCCGCCCTGCGCTTGGGCAGCCTGCCGGTCAGCGCGACGGGCGGGCCGTCGCCCAGCCGGGCCGTGCCGTAGTAGCCGGGCGCGAAGAGGAAGACCTCGGTGCCGGCCGGGCATACGGCGGCGGTCCGGGGGGAGGTGAGGACGCGGCTGTAGACCCGGGCGCCGAGCAGGAGTTCCTGGTTACGGAAGGGCGAACGCCCGTACCGGACGCCCCCCGGTACGGCCGGCGTCCCCGGTACGGCCCGCGCCTCCGCAACGGCCCGTGCCCCCGGTACGGCCCGCGCCTCCGGCCGTACGGTCACCAGCGGCGGCGCCGGCGCCCGCACGAGCACCGGCGCGTGCCCCGGCTCGGTACGCAGCCGCGCGCCCACCGCGAAGATCGCGTCCGTGACCGGATTGTCCAGGCTCTCCACCACCCGGCCGCCGGATGTCCAGCCGCCCCCGAGCGCGGCCAGCGTGCTGGTCAGTACGGCGGGCGTATGGCTGCTGTAGTACGCGCCGCCCTCGCCGCCGAGCAGCAGCGGATCGTTGCCGGTGATCCGCTCACGCCCGGGATCCGTGCGGTAGCGCGGCCAGTCGTCCGCCCGCGCGATCGCCGCCGCCCTGGCGCTCTGGTCCGCGCCCCAGACCGGGTAGTCGTCCAGCGCGTGCAGCCGCTTGCGGTCCGCGTAGGCGGTGGTGGCCGCCGCCTGCCCGGTCAGGCTGCCCACCAGCAGCAGCGCGGCCAGCACGGCGTACCCGCGGTGGCGCGCCAGCGCCAGACCGGCCGCCGCCGCGGCCACCCCGCCGCCGAAGAGCGCCAGCGCCCGCGGGTCGGGGACGGCGCCGGCCGACGCGGCGAGCGCGACCGCCGCGAGCACGCCCGTACCGGCGAGCAGGGCGCGACGGCCCGGCCAGCCGTGGCTGAGAGCGGTCCAGGCGGCGAGGACGAGGATCCCGGAGAGTATGAACGTCTGGCGGTATGTGCTGCCGTTGGGGATCGCGAACGCGTGCCACGCCAGACTCGTCGGCCCCCACTGCAACGACAGCGCCACCGCCACCACCAGCGCCGCCCAGCCGGCCCGTACGCGCCACGGCACCGGGCGGTGCGCGAGCAGGGCGGCGGCGGGCAGCAGCACGCACGCGCCCAGGAACAGCGCGGGGGTGAAGAAGGTGTACGTCGCCGGGAGCATCCGCGCGAACAGCTGTGTCCAGGGGACGGGCACGAACTCCTTCGTCCAGCCGGGCGACGCGTGCCGGGTGCCGAGGAAGACGGGGACGAGGACGGGAGCGGCCAGCCCGATGCCGAGCAGCACCGTGCCGGTGGCCCGCGCCAGGCCGAGGAGGCGTTCGCGTACGGTCCGCTCCCCGTCCAGCAGCAGTCGCAGACAGAGCACCAGCGCGGCCCCGAGGGTGGCCATGTAGGCGGTGTAGAAGTTGGCGGTCCAGGCGAGCGCGACGACCAGCGGACCGAGCACCGGCCGCCGCGCCGTCCGGGCCCACTCGCCGACCAGACACAGGAGCGGGAAGGCGATGAGGCCGTCCAGCCACATGGGGTTGTACGCCGCCTCGGCGACGGACCAGCCGCAGAGCGCGTACCCGGCGCCGAGCACGGCCGCCGCCCACCGGGGAGCGTGACGGGCGTCCCGGGCCAGCTGGAGCAGCAGCACCGTCATGGCCGCCCCGGCGGCGGCCATCTTGAGCAGGGTGATCACATAGACCGCGAGATCGATCCGGTCCCGGGGGAAGAGCCCGACCAGCAGGGCGAACGGGCTGGTCAGATACGTACCGAGATCGGGCAGGAAGGCGGTGCCGTACCCCGACCGCCAGTTGAGCAGAAGGCCGCCCTCGGCCCGCCCGTGCAGCAGGTCCCACAGCTGGGCGTGGAACGGTACGAACTGATTTCCGAGGTCGCTGACGCTGCGGTTCCGCGGCCCGAACGGGAAGACGCTGGCCACGGCGTCACCGGCGCAGACGGAGACCAGGGTGATCAGCGCGGCGGCGAGGGCTGGCCGGGCGGACCTGGCCGGCGGGGCGGACGCGGTGGTCAGGCCGCGTAAGTGCTTCGTGGTCGGCATGAAGCTCGAATATGCCAGTACAAAGCGGGAAAACAGGCGTCAATTCGCCTCGTTCATCGCGCGGTTGCCTGTTGGTCGTACGGAATGTCCTTCCGCGACATTCTCGCCCGTTTCTGTTCTCCTGGGGTGAAGCGGCCTCCGCCGGAGCCGTAACGAGGGGGAGCGCGCACGCACATGACGGTCCGGATCCAGATGGTCAGATTCGCGCTGGTGGGAGCGGCGAACACGGGTACGTACTACGCCCTCTACCTGCTGCTGCTGACCCGGCTGCCGTATGTCGCCGCGCATGTCGTCGCGTCGGTGCTGAGCATGATCGGCTCGTTCTTCCTGAACAGCTGGTTCACCTACCGGACGCGCCCCACCTGGCGGAAGTTCCTGCTGTTCCCGCTGACCAACGCGGCGAACTTCGTCATCACCACGGTCGGCGTCTATGTGCTGGTGGACGTCCTGCACTTCGGCAGCCGGTACGCGCCGCTGATCGCGGCGGCCGGGGCCATCCCCATCACCTTCGTGGTCTCCCGCGCGATCATGCTCCGCCCGGACCCCGGCCCGCGGCAGGGCGCCCCCTCGGCGGAGAGCCCCCGGGAGGGCGCCGGCCACGTGACCGCGGCCGGCGCCCCCGCCGTCACTTCGCCGGCGGGGCCGGCAGCGTCCGGCCGGTGAAGACCGGCGCGTCGGCCGGGGAGCCGTCGGCCGGGGAGCCGGCCGCGCCCTGAGCGCTCCGCGCCATCCGCGCGAAGCCCAGGTCCAGGTGGTACACCCGGGTCTGGTTGTCCGCCGTACGGAACATATAGGCCCAGGTCGGCCCCGCCGCGTCCGTGTACTCGAACGCGGTCGGCTCGGTGGCCGCCTGCTCGGTGGTCGGCTGCTGCCAGGGCCGCCAGGTCCCGGTGCCCTGCTGCGCCTCACCGGTGTTGTGGATCGTGCCGTCCGTACCGAGCACCAGCACCTCGGTGATCCCGTTGACCGGGCTGATCACGGCGGTGGGCGAGCCCTTCGCGGTGACCCCGTCGATCGTGGACCACGCCCCGTAGGCGCCGCCCTCGGCGGACTGGACGGTCGTGACGACCGTGCCGTTGCCGTCGGTGGCGAAGACCCGCAGACGGTAGCCCGGGTAGACGACGACCGCCGGGGTGCCGGTCACGCCCTGCGCGCCGAGCGCGGTCCACGCGGACAGCGTGCCGGCCTCCTTGAACAGGGCCGTGCTCAGCACGCCGGAGGCGTTCCGCCCGAAGAGCTGGATCCCGTCGCGGACGGTGACCGCGGTGAACGGTCCTTCGAAGCCGCTGCCGCCGAGCGGCATCCAGCCCATGAAGTCCACATTGGCGCGCTGCTGGATGCGGTACCAGGGCTTGCCGCTCGCGTCCGAGGCGAACTGGACGAGCAGCCCCGTCGGGGTCTTCCCGGTGACGGCGTGCTGTGCCATCGCCCCGCCGAGGTTGATCCAGTCGCCCCAGTCCGCGGACGACACGGCGGCCTGGTTGCGCTGCCAGACGCTGCCCGAGGTGTTGTGCGCGCTCACCACGACCCGGCCGTCCGCGTGTTCGGCGAGCGCCGGCTGCCCGGTGAAGGCCTCGTTGCCGGAGATCGTCGTCCACTTGACGCCGTTGAAGTCCGACGGGTCGGTCTGCCTGCCGTACACCAGGCGGCCGATGTTGTCGGTGTACGCGTACTCCAGCGCGCCCGAGGAGGAGCGCATCGCGGAGCCGCGGCTGTACGACTCCAGCGGCACGGCCGGTGACACCGGTGTGTGGTTGGAGTCGAGCCGGCAGGAGTCGGGGGTCGTGGACACCGAGGTGTACGCCGCCCAGCCGCTGCTCTCCACCAGCTTGTTGTAGACGGGGAAGTTCCCCAGCGTCTCGTCGTAGCGGTAGTAGCGGACCTCGCCGTTGCCCTTGACCCGGAACAGCGTGTCCCCGCCGTACGAGCTCATGTACTTGGTGTCGCTCCAGTCCGCGGCGGACACCAGGACATGGCGCTCCAGCCAGCGCTGGCTGGTGTAGTCGTAACGGGACCGGTAGAGCTTGCCGTCGGCGGCCGCGCGGCCGAACACCACGCCCTTGTCACCGGCGTAGATCGCGTCGTAGCGGTCCCACCCCATGTCGACGATCTTGCCGCCGTCGTTCACGAAGTCATCGGCCGCGGCGTCATAGCGCCACCAGCGCAGCCCGCCGCTGTCGGGGGAGAACGTCCAGAGGTTCCCGCCGCGGTCCATCGTGATGTCGTCGGTCCGGGTCCCCGTGCGGAACTCGCTGAAACCGGTGCTGATCTTCTTGTGGTGCACGTCCCAGGTGGACGTCGCGCTGATGCGGTGGCTGTAGTAGATGCCGTCCGACTTGATCCCGTAGAAGGCGCCCGCGGGACCGGCCAGCATCCTGCCGTACACGGACCACCCCGTGTCGATGGTGGTGGGCGCGGGCAGGGCGTTGCCGACGCCCGGCGACGGCATGTCCTGGCGCAGCAGCTTGCCGGCCGAGTCGACCGCGTAGGTCGGGCCGCTGGTGTTGCAGGTGAGCGGCACGGCCGCGTGCGCGGCGCCGGGAAGGGCGACCAGCAGGGGCAGGGCGGCCGCCGCCGCCGTGGCGAGTGCCGTCCAACGCCCGGTTCTTCGGGGCGAATTGAGAGTCATGCGCTGGACGCTAAGCGTCCTCGGGTGAACGGTGCGGTAGCGGCCGGGTGAACAACGTCCCCGCGAATAAGGCCAGTAGGTGAACCCTGAGTGCGGGTCTCGACATGTCCATCACATCGTCCTCATCATCTGGTTGATCGTTTCGTCTCGGATCGGTGGGGGGACCGTGCCGGTGTACCGGAGGCATGTCCGGAAGTTCCTGATGGCCCGTCTGTGCCGTACTGGCTGGGTCAAGTTGATCGCGCTCGCCGCGATCGGCTTCGTCGCCGTCGGCACCCTGGCGGTGGCCGGGGTGGGGTTCCCGCTGTTCCCCGAGCCGCTGCCCGCCGCGAAGGGGCCGGGGCAGCGCTGGGGCAGCGCCGAGGGCCGGGACCATCTGGTCGCCGACGGGACCAACCGCACCACCGGGCAGTCGCTGCGCGCCAAGTACCCGCTGCGCGCGCCGTCGGTGCGGAAGCCGGACGAGGAGCGCAACACCGCCACCGTCGCCACGCCGCCCGCGCCCGCCGTCACCGGCTTCGACCGCGCGACCAGCAAGGAGATCGTCTCCGAGCGCGCCGCGCACAGCCGGACGTACGCGAACGCCGACGGCACCGAGACGACCGAACTCTCCACCACCCCGCTCCACTACCGCGACAGCGCGGGCGCCTGGCGTCCGGTCGACCCCGCGCTGGTCGCGACGGACGGCGGCTGGGCGGGCGCGGCCGGGTCCGTCGGCGTACGGCTCGCCGGCCGGGCGGACGCGGACCGGCTCGCGGCCGTCACCCTCCCCACCGGCGAGTCCTTCGCGTACGGGCTGGACGGTGCTGCCGCCGCGAAGGGAGCCGCCACGCCGGAGACCGGTGCGGAGGACGGCGCGGCGGACAGCCGTGTCACCTACCGCGAGGTCCTGCCGGAGACGGATCTGTGGCTGGACTCGCGGGCGGGCGGGGTCAAGGAGACGCTCGTCCTGCGCTCCACCGACGCCCCCACCAGCTTCGACTTCCCGCTCACACTCACCGGCCTCACCGCGAAGCCCGGCACGGCACAGAACGGCACGGCGGAGAACGGCGGCGAGGGCTCCGTCGTACTCGCCGACAGCAAGGGCCGCACGAAAGCCGTCATCCCGGCCGGCTTCATGGAGGACGCCAACGGCGCGGTCTCCCACGCCGTCCGCTACGAACTGATCGCGCGGGACGGCGGCCAGGCCCTCCGGGTCAGCGCCGACCGCGACTGGCTCACCGATCCGGCCCGCGCCTTCCCCGTCCGGGTCGACCCGTCCGTCGACACCACCGCCTCCTCCCGCTCCATGTACGTCACGGAGAACGGGGCGGTCGCCGGGTCGAACGAACTGCACGTCGGCAAGGGCACGGCCGGCTCCACCGCCTCCTATCTCGGCTTCCCCGGCCTCGACACGGAGCTGAGGAACCACAAGATCTTCGGTGCGCAGCTCCAGGTCGTGAACTACGACGCGGCCTCCTGCAAGCCCCGTTCCGTCTCCGTCCACCCGGTCACCCAGTCCTGGACGCCCGCGACCGGCGGCTCGTACCCCGGTCCTTCGGTCGGCGGCTCGCTGGCCTCCAAGTCCTTCGCGTACGGATACATCGCCGTCGGCTCGTCCAAGTCCGGCTGCCCCGCCGCCGGTGAGCTGTTCGACCTCGGCAAGGGCGGCCGTGACCTGGTGCAGCGCTGGGTGGACGGCAGCCAGCCCAACTACGGGCTCTCGCTGCGCGCTTCGGCCAGCGACCCGCTCGGGTTCAAGAAGTTCACCGGCGACACCACCGCCAACCCGCCGAAGCTGTTCGTCACGCACTCCCCGTACAACGCGACGTACTCCTTCCCCAAGCCGGTGCCCGACCCGCCGGTCCTCCAGAACCAGGCGGGCAAGGTCAAGGTCACCGTCACCAACAAGGGCGCGGAGACCTGGACCGCGGGCGGCTACTACCTCGCCTACCGCGCGTACGACTCCAAGGGCAAGCTCGTCACCCAGCAGCGCGCGGCCGATGTCACCGGACAGGTGGCCCACGGCGGGCGCATCACCTTCGACGCGACCATCAAGGCACTGCCGCCGGGCACCTACATGCTCGACTTCACGATGGTCCGCACCGGCGGCAAGGTCTTCACCGACGAGCAGGTGCCGCCGGGCCGGCTCGTCCTCCAGGTCTTCGACATCGCGCCGGTGGTCAAGGAGCAGTTCCCGCCCAACGGTTACCAGGCGCAGACCCTCACCCCGCAGCTGTGGGCGGCCGGTGTCGACGTCGACGCGCCGCCCGGCTCGTCGCTCCAGTACAAGTTCGAGATCTGCGAGTCGGACAAGGACGGCAAGCCGACCGCCTGCACCACCTCCGCCTACCAGTCGGGCTCCGCGTATCCGGTGCCCGCCGGGCGGCTGAAGTGGGGCACGACCTATCTGTGGCGCGGCTTCGTCAAGGACGCGTCGAACGAGGTGCCGACCGCGCAGGTCGCGCTGGTCGCGGCCGTCCCGCAGCCCGAGATCACCTCGCGGCTCGCCGAGGCCCAGGGCAAGGAGTTCGACCCGAACGTCGGCAACTTCACCACGGCCGCCATCGACGCGTCCGTGGCCGGGGTCGGCCCGGACCTCACGCTCGTACGGACGTACAACAGCCTGGACCCGAGGCGCGACGCCGCCTTCGGCGCGGGCTGGTCGACGCGGTACGACATGCGGCTGACCCCCGACGACGACGGTACGGGCAATGTCGTCATCCGCTACCCGGACGGCCAGGACGTCCGCTTCGGCAAGAACGCGGACGGTACGTTCGCCCCGCCGCCGGGCCGGTTCGCCAAGCTGACGGCGGACGCCGCGGCCGGTACGTACAAGCTTCAGGACAAGTCGGGCACGGTTTACGACTTCAGCTCGTCCGGTCTGCTGGTGAAGGTCACCGACCCGTTCTCCACGGCCGTGAACTACACCTACTCCGGCGGGAAGATCTCGACGGCGGTCAACGCCCGCACCGGCCGCTCCCTCACCTTCACCTGGACCGGCGCGCATGTCACCAAGGTGGCCACCAACGCCGTCGACGGGGCCGCGCTGAGCTGGAGTTACACCTACACCGGCGACCGGCTGGACTCGGTGTGCGACCCGGCGGCCGGCTGTACCCGCTACGGCTACGGCGCGGGCAGCCACTACCGCTCCACCGTCCTCGACTCCCGCCCCGAGTCCTACTGGCGGCTCGGCGAGGCGGAGGGCGCCGCCGCGAACAGCGCCGTCGAGGTCAACCTCGGCAAGGACCGCGGCACCTACACGGATGTGACGCTGGGCGCGGCCGGCGGGATCACCGGCGACCCCGGCACGGCCGGCACGTTCAACGGCACCACCTCCCGCGTCGACCTGCCCTCGGGCACCCTCAAGAAGAGCCGTGACGCGGCGGTCGAGGTCTGGTTCAAGACCATCGCGTCGGGCCTCGGCGGTCCGCTCGTCGGCTACCAGAACAAGGCCTGGGGCACCGCCCCGACCAGCGGGGCGCCGCTGCTCTACGTCGGTACCGACGGCAAGCTGCGCGGGCAGTTCTGGACCGGCACCGCCGCGCCCATCACCGACATCACCAAGAACGTCAACGACGGCAAGTGGCACCACGCCGTGCTCTCCGTCTCCGGCTCCACCCAGAGCCTGTATCTGGACGGCAAGCTCTCCGGCACCCTCACCGGCGCCCAGCTCACCCAGAACGATCTGACGTACAACCAGATCGGCGCCGCCCGTCCGGTCACCCCGGCGTCCTGGCCCGGCTGGGGCACCACCGCCGCCAAGTCCTTCGCGGGCACCATCGACGATGTCGCGGTCTACCACCGTCCGCTGGGCGCGGCGGCCGTCGCCAACCACTACCGCGAGGGCGGCCGGGCGGCCGATCTGCTCACGTCCACGACGCTGCCGTCGGGCCGTACCGCCGCCGAGGTGCAGTACGACACCTCCCGCGACCGCGTCGAGGAGTACACCGACCGCAACGGCGGCACCTGGAAGATCGGCACGCCCGCGGTCTTCGGCAACGACAAGGACCTGCGGCGCACCGTCGAGGTCCATGACCCGATGGACGCCCCCTACTTCTACGAGTACGACGGCCTGACCTCGCGGATGCTGCGCTACGGCGAACCGATGGCGCTGGGCGCCCGCGAGCCCGCCACCCCGTCGCCCTCGGCGCCGCCGGAGCCGCCGGGCGAGATCTGCACCAAGCCGGACCCGGGCGACCCGGCCTTCTGCACCAATCCGCCGGGGGACGGCGGCAGCGAGCCCGACTTCATCCGGCACCCCGCGGACGGCGTGGCCATCCGTACGTTCGGCTATGACGACAAGGGCTTCCAGACCGCCATCACCAGCGAGAACGGTGACACCGTCGCGCTGGGCTACGACGACCGCGGCAATGTGGTCCGCCGTACGACCTGCCGGGCCAAGGACGACTGCCAGACCGCGTACACCACCTATCCGGTGGCGACGGGCGACTTCGACCTGCGGGCCGACCAGCCCTCCGAGACCCGCGACGGCCGCTCCACCGGCGTCACCGACAACCGCTACCGCACGCAGTACCAGTACAACGACAAGGGGGCGCTGCTCAGCCAGACGGCGCCCGACGGCGGGACCGTGCGCCATACGTACACCACCGGCGCGGAACCGGCGGTCGACGGCGGCAACACGGCCACCGGACTGCCGCTGACCACCACCGACCCGCTCGGGAAGGTCACCCGCTACCGGTACTTCAAGAGCGGTGACCTGGCCCAGCTGACCGAACCGTCCGGCCAGATCACCAAGTACACCTACGACGCGCTGGGCCGCAAGCTCACCGAGACGACCGTCTCGGACGCCCAGCCGGCCGGGGTCACCACGACCTTCACCTACGACAAGCTCTCCCGGGTCGCCACCGTCACCGATCCGGCCGCGACCAACGCCGTCACCCTCGGCAAGCACCAGCAGAAGACCGCCACCAGCTATGACGCCGACGGCAATGTGGTGCGCACCGAGGTCAGCGATCTGCTCGGCGGCGACGCGACGCGCGTGATGGCCTTCGCCCTCGACGACCGGGGCCGTCCCGAGACGGTCACCGACGCCGAGGGCAGCGAGACCACGTACACCTACGACGTCTTCGGCAACAAGACCTCGATGGTGGACGCCAACGGCAATCACTTCGACTACCTCTACACCGCGCGCAACATGATGGCCGAGACGCGGCTGCGCGACTGGGAGGACGACGGCGGGGACGACGGCTACACCGTCCTGGAGTCGTTCGCGTACGACATGGGCGGCCGGGTCGCCAGGAACACCGACTCGATGGGCCGCACCGTCGCCTACGAGTACTTCGGCGACGACCTGGTCAAGTCCGTCACCCTCAAGGACTTCCACAACCCCGACGGCACCAAGCGCGACCTCGTCATCGAGGCCAACACCTACGACGGCGCCGGCAATGTCCTCACCGAGACGGCGGCCAACGGCAAGCTCGTCACGCAGTACACCTATGACGCGGTGGGCCGTACGAAGTCGACGGTCACCGACCCGAGCGGGGCGGCCCGCCGCACCACGCTGACCTATGACCTCGCGGGCAATGTGAAGACCTCCGCCTCCGGGGGGCTCGCGTCGAATGTGCCGTGGCCGGTGAGCGTCAACCCCGAGACCGTCAGCTACCAGTACGACGACGCGGGCAACGCGGTCCAGGAGACCGTCGAGAACGGCACCGAGTCGCGCACCACGAAGTACGGCTACGACCAGCGCGGACTGACGATCTCCCGGACCGACCCGGGCGGCCGTACCACCGAGTTCGGCTATGACGAGCTGGGCAGGCCGCTGTCCACGAAGGCGCCGGAGGTACGGACGGAGTCCGGCGGCGGCGCGCCCGTCACCACCCGCCCCACCACCTACACCGGCTATGACACCTTCGGCGCGGCGACCGAGTCGGTGGACGCGCTCGGCCGGATCAACCGCTCCGCCTACGACCGGCTCGGCCGGCTCGTCTCCACCACCGCGCCCGGCTACACGGCGCCCGGCTCCACCACCCCCGTCACCCCGACCGTCACCCGCTCCTACGACGCGCTGGGCAATGTGAAGGAGTCGACCGACCCGCTGGGCCGGGTGACGCGCTACGAGTACGACCGGCAGAACCGGCTGATGGTCCGGGACGAGCCGACCGGTTCGGGTACCGGCGACGACCGCGCCCGCTGGTCGTACACGTACACCCGCACCGGCGAGGTGCTCTCGGTCACCGACCCGAACGGGGCGCGGGCCGAGACGACGTACGACGACATGGACCGGCCGGTCACCACCACCCGGATCGAACGCAGCCCGCAGCCGGGCTCCTTCACCACCCGCAACGACTACGACGACGCGGGCAATGTGGTCAAGCAGACCGCACCGGGCGGAGCCGCCACCCAGTTCGTCTATGACGCGCTCGGCCAGCTGACCCGGCTGACGGACGCGGCGGGCGTGGTCACCCAGTTCGGATACGACATCGCCGGGCGCGAGGTGCGGCGTACGGACGGCAAGGGACGGACCTCGTCGAGGCTGTACGACGGGCTCGGCCAGCTGGTCAGGGACGCCGACCTGGACGCCACCAACAGCGAGCTGCGCAAGGTCGGTTACGGCTATGACCCGGCGGGCAACCTGATCAGCGCGACCGACTCGCTGGGCCGCAGCACGACCTACGCCTATGACGCGCTGGACCGGCTGACCAGCCAGACGGAACCGGTCTCGGACACCAAAACGATCACCACGTCCTTCGGCTACGACGCGCTCGGCAACCGCACCCGCTACACCGACGGACGCGGCAACAGCACCGTCTACACCGTCAACACGCTCGGCCTGCCCGAGTCCGTCATCGAGCCGTCGACCGCGCGCGACCCGTCGCCCGCCGACCGCACCTGGACGACGGCCTACGACGCGACCGGCCAGGCTGTGAAGGTGACCGCGCCGGGCGGGGTCACGCGCGAGCGGGAGTACGACAAGGCCGGGAACCTGATCCGGGAGAGCGGCGCGGGCGCCGAGGCCGCCACGGCCGAGAAGCGCTACGGCTACGACGCGGCCGGCCGGCTCACCAAGGCGTCGTCCCCCAAGGGCGACAACGGATACGAGTACAACGACCGGGGCCTGCTGCTGAAGGCCGAGGGCCCGTCGGGCGACGCCTCGTACAGCTACGACGGCGACGGCCGGCTGACCGAGCGCACCGACGCCGCCGGAACCGCGACCTTCACCTACGCGCGCCAGCAACTGGCGAGCGCGAAGGACCCGTTGACGGGCGTCCAGCAGAGCTACGACTACGACGGCGCGGGCGCGGTCGAGCGGGTCGACTACGGCGCCGGGCAGTCGCGCGCGTACACCTATGACGACCTGGGCCGTCTTGACACCGACACGGTCAAGAGCAGCGGCGGCGCGGCCGTCGCGTCCACGGACTACGACTACGACACGAACGACCAGCTGACCGGCAAGACGACCACCGGCACGGCCAAGGCCGGCGAGAACACCTACGGCTACGACCAGGCGGGCCGGCTCACGTCCTGGACGGCGGACGGCGCGACGACCGAGTACGGCTGGGACGACAGCGGCAACCGCGTCAAGAACGGCGCCAAGAACGCCACGTTCGACGAACGCAACCGGCTGCTGTCCGACGGGGACTACACGTACGACTACACCGCGCGCGGCACCCTCGCCTCCCGTACCAGCTCGGGACTGGCGGAGGAGTTCACCTTCGACGCCTTCGACCGGATGACGAAGGCGGGCGAGTCCGGGACGGAGTACACCTACGACGCGCTGAACCGGGTGGCCGACCGCAACGGCACGGACTTCACCTACGCCGGATTCGCCCCCGACCCGGTCAAGGACAACTCGGCCACCTACGGCCGCGGGGCGGCGGACGAGCTGCTCTCGGTCGCCGAGGGCGGCGCGGCACAGCTGTCCGTGACCGACAAGCACGGCGATGTGGTCGGCGGCATGTCCCCGACGAACGGCGCGCAGACATCCCTGGCGTCCTCGACGGCGTATGACCCCTTCGGCGCGACGATCGGCACGGCGGGGGCGTCCGACCAGGCGGGCAGGGCGGGCTTCCAGGGGGACTGGACCGACCCGGAGACCGACCAGGTCAACATGGGCGCGCGCTGGTACGACCCGGGCACGGGCACCTTCGACTCGCGCGACGCGTACACCTACGCCTCGGGCGCCTCGATCCTCGCCAACCGCTATACGTACGGCGCCGGTTCACCGACGAACTTCACCGACCCGGACGGCAACTGGCCCAGCTGCGGCTGGTGCAAGAAGACCTGGAACAAGGTCAAGAACAGCAAGGCCGGGAAGATCGTCGCCAAGACCGCGAAGACGGTGTGGAACGCGGCGGTCTACACCGTGCGCCATCCGCTCTCCGCGCTGAGGATCGCCAAGAACGCCCTGGGCAACGCCGCGAAGTGGGTGTACGAGAAGTCGGGCCTGAAGACGGCCGTCAACGCCGTCGTCAACGCGACGAAATGGGTCGGCAGCAAGATCAACGCGGTGGCCTCCTCGACGGCCGACTGGGCCAGACAGAAAGCGGCGGAGGCCCAAGCCCAGGTCCAGGCGGCCCGGGAGGCCATCACCCGCAAGGCCAAGTCGGTCGCCTCGTATGTCGCCAAGCACAACCCGATCCCGGACATCGTGGCGGCGGCGAAACCGCTGATGGCGGTGGCCCACGCGATCGTCACGGCCAACCCCAACCTCCCGGCGATCATCGTCTCGGCCACCCGAGATGTCATCGCGGACGTCGCCAAGGTCACCAACGCCATCCGCGACGCGGCGGTGGAACAGATCGGCATCGTGGTCGAGTCCGTCTCGACGGCGGTCGACTACGCCATCGATGTCGCCCCGGCGGTCTGGGACGGGGTGAAGGCGGTCGGCAATGTCGTCGGGGAGGTCACCGGCTTCAACGACATCAAGAACTGTGTCACCAAGGGCGACATGGAGGCCTGCGCCTGGGCCGTCGCCACGGTGGGCGGCCTGGCCCTGGGCGGCGTGGGCGCGGGCGCGGTCCGGGCGGCGAAGGCCGGCCGGATGGGCATGAAGGCGATGAAGTACGCGGACGACATCGCCAAGGCGGCCGACCGGATCGGCGACGCGGCCGAGACGGTGGAAACGGCCGTGTCCTGTCTCCAGCTCGCCGCCGACCTGACCGGGAACAGCTTCGTACCCGGTACGGAAGTGGTGATGGCCGACGGCACCCGCAAACCGATCGAGGACGTCGAGGCGGGCGACAAGGTCACGGCCACGGACCCGACGACCGGAAAGACCTCCGCACAGGAGGTCACCGAGACGATCGAGGGCAAGGGCCTGAAGCGGCTCGTCAAGCTCACGGTCGACACGGACGGCGACAAGGGCGACGCCACCGACACGATCACGGCCACGGAAGGCCACTCCTTCTGGGTCCCCGACCTCAAGAAGTGGCAGAAGGCCGGCGAACTGAAGCCGGGCCAGTGGCTCAGGACGGGCAACGGCAGCTGGGTCCAGGTCGAGACGGTCCAGGCGTGGACGCAGCAGGCGACGGTCCACAACCTGAGCGTCGACAGGGCGCACACCTTCTATGTGGCCGCGGGCCCCTCGGCCGCCCTCGTCCACAACTGCGCCGCCGGTAAGGGCACCAGAGGTCCCCAGGGCAAGTTCCAGCCCACGGTGAGCGTCCACCGGGCCCAGGGGAACTGGGACATGGACGGGCGGATCTCCGACGCGACGGCACTGCGGGACGAGGCCGCGCGCGCCGCCACGGGCAAGGCG
Organism: Streptomyces scopuliridis; assembly: GCF_042790125.1. Taxonomy (GTDB): domain Bacteria; phylum Actinomycetota; class Actinomycetes; order Streptomycetales; family Streptomycetaceae; genus Streptomyces; species Streptomyces scopuliridis_A. The sequence goes on along the minus strand of NZ_JBHTZS010000025.1, from coordinate 74,158 downwards.
AAGTCACGGACGTACACCGCCGCCGTCCACCGGGACACCGGCGACATCGCAGTAGGCTGCTCGGGCAACGGAAGCTGCGCGGAACCCAACATTCTCGACGCGACAGGCTGGGGGGCCGACGACGTGATCTTCACCCGGGCGGTCCGGCGCGAGGACATCGGCGACGGGCTGGGGAAGGTGCTCCAGGAGAAGGAGATCTGTACCGTCTGCCAGGGGAACTACTCACCCGACAACTTCGTCCCCGGGGTGCTCTACGACCCCAAGGGACCCTGGATGATCGGCGGGGCGCGATGAGAGCGTCGTTCATCGAGCTGGCCCGCCACGACTGGGCCGCCCTCCGCTGCGGATGCCGCGAGTCGGGAGCGCATCTCCCGGAGACGTTCACCCGGCTCCTTGAGGCCAGGAGCGTCGAGGAGACGGCCGGGTACGGGCTCGCGGGACACCTGGAAGAGCAGTCGATGCTGTTCCAGGTGGCCCCGCACGCCGTACCCGTGATCCTGGCGGCGCTCACCGAGGACCTGCCGTCCTATGTCAGAGGTCATCTGCTGACCACGCTCTGGCAGCTCGTGACCGGCGAGTCGCATCGCAGCGAGAGCGAGGCGGGCGAGCCGGAGCTGGAGGAGGAGTGCTGCGCGGCGGCGCGCGAGGGCATCTGGTCGCTCTACCGCGAGGCCGTCTCGGGGGACACGGAGACGGCCCTGGACATTCTGGAGTTCGTGGACCCCGACACGGACCGGTTCGAGGCGTTCCGGTCGGCGACGGCCGCGCGGGCGGGGAAGCGTCCGCCGGGTGAATGAGCCGCGTGCCGGGCGGCGGGGCACCCGCGCGCCCGGCATCCGCGCCCCGATCGGTATCCGTGCCCCGATCTCCTGGTGAATCGTTGGTCGAACCAGTGGCCCAGGCCACGTCCACTGCCTACCATCGATCACTGCAAGGCCTTGTGCATCGCCGCACAATCACGCCGGGAGGCCCCCTTTGCACCGCCGTCGTCGCACCGCGCTCGCCGTCTCCGTCGCGCTTCTCGCCGCGGCCCCACTCCTCACCGCCTGCGGCAACGAAGCCCACCCCGGAGCCGCGGCCGTCGTCGGCGGGCACCGGATCGAGGTGTCCGCGCTCCAGGCCCAGGTACGGGACGTACGCGACGCGCAGCGGAACGCGCCGGAGTCCGAGGAGCTGATCAAGAACACCGGGCAGCTCGGCCAGGCCAAGCTGAACAGCATGATCTTCGACCGGGTGCTGGAGGAGGCCGCCGACAACGCCGGGGTCACGGTCAGCCGCAAGGAGATCCAGACCACCCGGCAGCAGGCCGCCGCCCAGTCCGGCGGGGAGGAGCAGTTCGCCGCGATGCTGCTCCAGCAGGGCGCGCTGTCCGCGGACCAGATCGAGACGGCGATCCGCCGCGAGGTGCTGCTGACCAAGCTGGCCGTGGCGCTCGGCGCGAACACCACGACGCCGCAGGGCCAGCAGACGGTCCTCGCCGAGCTGACGAAGACATCCGAGCGGCTCGGTATCGATGTCAATCCGCGCTATGGCAGCTGGGACGACAAGCAGGTCAGGCTGGGCGAGGCCAAGACGCCCTGGATCACCCAGCTGACCAGCGGGGCACCGGAGCAGCTGCAGCCGACGGGTACCTGATCCGAGGGCGCGGCGGGGGCATCCGGGGGCGTGACGGGGGCGTGGGACGGTCACGGCCCGCGGGCGGGGCGGCCGGGCGCCGGAGGTAGGTTCGAGACGTGACAGACGAAGCCTCCGCCACCCCCGGCCGTATCGTCCTGCTGACCGCCAGCCACCGGGTCGCCCCCGGGCTGCTGTCCTGGCCCGCCTGGCAGCTGCTGCACGCCGCCGACGCGGTGCTGTGCGCCGACGCCGGCCATCCGCAGCTGCCCTATCTGCGCGAGGCGGGCATCACCGTCGAGCACGCCGCGCCCACCGCGCGAGAGCTGGTCGACGCCTGCGCCGGCGGCCGTACGGTCGTGGTCATCCCCTCCAGTGAGGGCGACGGGACCGACGCGCGGCTGACCGACGGCCTGGCGCGGCTGGCCGGCTCCGGCCAGGTGAAGATGCCCGACCTGGAGCTGCTCCCCGGCTCGTACGACCTGCCGGGCGCCCGGCTGCTCGATCTCGTCCAGGTCATGGACCGCATCCGCGTCGAGTGCCCGTGGTCCTCGACGCGGACGCACCAGGGGCTCGCCAAGTACGCGATCGAGGAGGCGTACGAGCTGGTCGAGGCGATCGAGGACGGCGACGCCGACGAGCTGCGCGAGGAGCTGGGGGACGTACTGCTCCAGGTCGTCTTCCACGCCCGTATCGCGGAGGAGCGTGCCGCGGCGGAGGGGGAGGAGGACGGCGGGCCGTTCTCCATCGACGACGTCGCCGGCACGATCGTGGAGAAGCTCATCCACCGCCACCCTCATGTCTTCGGCGACGAGACCGCCGAGACCCCCGACGACGTCAAGTCGCACTGGCTCCGGATGAAAGCGGTCGAGAAGCAGCGCGACTCGGTCACCGACGGGGTCCCTCTCGGACAGCCCGGCCTCGCCCTCGCCGCGAAACTCGCGGGCCGCACCCGCACGGCGCGCCTCGACGTCCCGCTTCCGCGGGGCGAGGGCGTCGGCTACGAGCTGCTGGCCCTGGCGGTACGGGCGGAGGAGGCCGGTGTCGACCCGGAGGCGGCACTGCGCGCGGCGGCGCGCGTATACAGGGACGCGATCCGTACGGCCGAGGGCCACGCCGTATAGCCGCACGGCCGCCGGGGGAGGTACGGCGTCGTCCCGTACCCCGGCGGCCCGTACGGGGTCGTCCCCGTACCCCGGCGGCCCGTACCCCGCCGGTGACGCCGGTTACTGTCGGGGCATGCGCCACCAGCCCGCCCCCGTACCCCCGGTCACGCCCGCTCCCGAGCTGTTCACCTGGGAGTTCGCCACCGATCCGTACCCCGCCTACGCCTGGCTGCGCGAGCACTCGCCCGTGCACAGGACCGCGCTGCCCAGTGGCGTCGAGGCATGGCTCGTGACGCGGTACGTGGACGCCAGGCAGGCCCTCGCCGACGCGCGGCTCTCCAAGAACCCCACGCATCACGCCGGGCCCGCGCACGCCAAGGGGAAGACGGGCATTCCCGGCGAGCGCAAGGCGGAGCTGATGACCCATCTGCTCAATATCGATCCGCCCGATCACACCCGGCTGCGTCGGCTGGTCTCCAAGGCGTTCACGCCCCGCCGCGTGGCCGAATTCGCCCCGCGCGTACAGGAATTGACCGACCGGCTCATCGACGACTTCGCTGCGAAGGGCGAGGCGGACCTGATCCATGACTTCGCGTTCCCGCTCCCCATCTACGCGATCTGCGATCTGCTCGGGGTGCCGCGCGAGGACCAGGACGACTTCCGCGACTGGGCGGGGATGATGCTGCGACATTCAAAGCCGGGCCACGCCGGTGGACCACGCGGCGGAGTCGGGCGCGCCGTCAAGAAGATACGGGGCTATCTCGCCGATCTCATCCACCGCAAGCGGGCCGACCCCGGCGACGATCTGATCTCCGGACTCATCCGGGCCGGCGACCACGGGGAGCATCTCACCGAGAACGAGGCGGCGGCGATGGCCTTCATCATCCTGTTCGCCGGTTTCGAGACCACCGTCAACCTCATCGGCAACGGCATGTTCGCCCTGCTGCGCCACCCCGAGCAGCGCGCGCTGCTCCAGCGCTCGCTCGCGGCGGGCGAGACCGGTCTGCTCGCGACAGGGGTCGAGGAACTGCTGCGGTACGACGGTCCCGTGGAGCTGGCCACCTGGCGCTACGCGACCGAGCCGCTGACGCTCGGCGGACAGCGGATCGCGACGGGCGACGCGGTCCTGGTCGTCCTCGCCGCCGCCGACCGTGACCCGGAGCGCTTCCCGGATCCGGACACGCTCGATCTCTCCCGGCGTGACAATCAGCACCTCGGCTACGGACACGGCATCCACTACTGCCTCGGCGCACCGCTCGCCCGGGTGGAGGGACAGACCGCGCTCGCCACCCTGCTGACCCGGCTGCCCGATGTGCGACTTGCGGGAGATCCTGCCGATTTGCGCTGGCGTGGAGGGCTCATCATGCGTGGATTGCGCACGCTTCCGGTGCAGTTCACGCCATTGTCCGGCTGAAGATTTGCTGACGGTCCGTCAAGACTGTGACTTTCGCGTGATCTCCGCTGCATCGACTTGTGACAGCAGTTCGAGTACCGCTACGTTCTCGAAAACTCAGCCGCCACACGCAGCAGTCGAAACATCAGTCACACGGAAGGCAATCGCATGCGCTCCGGGAACGGCCGACACCGTCGACCTCGCCAGGCCCCCGCTCTGATCGTCGCGGCAGGGGTGACCGGCTCCGCGATCGCCATTCCGCTGCTCGGTGCCGCCGGTGCCAGCGCGGCGGACGCCTCCACGTGGGACCGCGTCGCCGACTGCGAGAGCGGCGGCATGTGGAGCGCGAACCTCCGCAACGGCTACTACGGCGGACTCCAGATCTCCCAGGAGACCTGGGACGACTTCGGTGGCGCGGAGTACGCGGCCAGCGCCGACCTCGCGAGCCGCTCGCAGCAGATCGCGATAGCCGAGAAGATCCTCGACGCGCAGGGTCCGCGGGCGTGGGCCAGTTGCGCCGCGATCTCCGGACTGACGGTGGGCAGCGCCGCGCCGGGTGTGGACCCCGGTACGGCGCCCGAGGCGACGCCGGAGACGGCACCCGAGTCGTCCGGGACCCCCGCGCCCGCCGAGTCGTCCAAGTCCGCCGAGTCGTCAGGAAAGACCGGGAAGAGCGAGAGTGCCGCCCCGTCGGACACGTCCTCGCCCGCGCCGGACGCGACCGCGTCCGACGACGCGGCGCCCGCTCCCGGCGAGTCCTCCGGCTCCGCCGCCGGAGCCGCCAAGGGCAAGCACCGCGGCGACGCCGCGGCGGATGATGCCGCACCGGGCAATTCAGGCGAAGGGCGTGAATCGGGTCGTCATGCCTCGCGAGGTGACGGATCGACACGTGATGCGGACGGCGTGACGGACGGGGCGGAGGGTGAGTACACCGTCCGTGCGGGCGACTGCCTCTGGCTCATCGCCGACGAGCGCGAGGTGCCCGGCGGGTGGCCCGCGCTCTACGAGGCGAACAAGGACACCGTCGGCGCCGACCCCGACCTGATCCTTCCTGGCCAGACCCTGGATCTCGGCGTGAAGTAGGGGAAGTTAGGGGCCCTATGTCCGCTTCTGTAAAAGTGAGACAAGGGTCTCTTTGCCGCAACTGGGGTCTTTTGCTCAGCTGGTTGGATCGTTTCCTCTCTCACCTGCGCAAATGAGGTCGTCCCAGGGGGAGGTAAGGGTGATTTTTCCTTGATGTGCGTCTTTGAACAACGGGCGGACCTGTGATTACGGTCTGAACCGCTCGCACCGCGGGCCCCGTCGACCGTCACGCCGAATCCTGCCGTCGGTCGGGGGGAGTAACCGACGCTTCATGCGCCGTAGGCAGGAGCGGGGGACCCAAAGGTTCCGCCGCCGGGCCCCGGTCGTCGAGAGACGGCTGAGGACCGGCTCGGGGTGAAGCCAGCTGCGACAGAGCACCTGGCCGGGCAACTCACAGCCCGAACCCGACAGCTGACCTCGTAGGCGTCGGTGAGGAGATGTTCCATGCTGCTGCGTTCCAGCAAGGGTAAGCACCGCCGCCCGTCGAAGGCCGTCCGCTACGCCACGCTCGCCGGGGTCACCGGTGCCGCCGTCGCCGCCCCGCTGATCGGTGCGACCTCGGCCTCCGCCGCGACCGCCGCCGAGTGGGACAAGGTCGCGCAGTGCGAGTCCGGGGGCGACTGGTCCATCAACACCGGCAACGGCTTCTACGGCGGCCTCCAGTTCACGCCGTCCACCTGGGCCGCCTACGGCGGTACCGAGTACGCCGCCCGCGCCGACCAGGCCAGCAAGTCCCAGCAGATAGCCGTCGCCGAGAAGGTCCTCGCCGGCCAGGGCAAGGGCGCGTGGCCGAACTGCGGCGTGGGCCTGTCCAGCGCCGCGTACGACGGCGGCTCCGCCACCCAGGACACCCAGCAGCAGGCGCAGCCCGAGCAGCAGGCCCCCAAGCGGCAGACCCAGCAGGCCCCCCAGCAGCAGACGCAGCCGAAGCAGCGGGAGACCACGCGCGACGCGGCCCAGCCGGCCTCGCGCGGTGAGAGCCGTCCCGCCACGATCAAGAAGGGTGACGGCGAGTACAAGGTCGAGTCCGGCGACACCCTCTCCAAGATCGCCGAGGCCGAGGACGTCAAGGGCGGCTGGCAGAAGCTGTTCGACCTGAACAAGGACATCGTCAGCGACGCCGACGTGATCTACCCGGGCCAGCAGCTCCACCTGAGCTGACCCACCCGGGGCTCCATCCGGACCGGAGCCCTTCCCGAGACCACCCCGGCCGGGCGCGTCATCCCCCGTACGCGCCGGGCCGGGGTTTCGGCTGTGGGCCCCCACAGGCGGTTCACGGGCGGGTCACAGGCCGTTCACCGGCGGGTGCGCTCCGCCGGTAGGGGAATCGGGCCCCATTTCGTCTTAGGTGGCGGGCACCGGCCGACCGATGACCCCGCGCCGGATAGTCTCGTGTCGCAAGGCCAATGAGACCCTGCACTCCAAGCGTCACATCCCAGAAGGAGATGCTCGTGCCGTCCATCGACGTCGTCGTAGCCCGGGAAATCCTCGACTCCCGAGGCAACCCCACGGTCGAGGTCGAGGTCGGCCTCGACGACGGCAGCACGGGTCGTGCTGCTGTCCCCTCCGGTGCCTCCACCGGTGCGTTCGAGGCCCTTGAGCTCCGCGACGGTGACCAGAACCGCTACCAGGGCAAGGGTGTCGAGAAGGCCGTCCTCGCCGTCATCGAGCAGATCGGCCCGGAGCTGGTCGGGTACGACGCCACCGAGCAGCGCCTGATCGACCAGGCGATGTTCGACCTGGACGCCACCCCGGACAAGTCCTCGCTCGGCGCCAACGCCATCCTCGGCGTCTCCCTCGCCGTGGCGCACGCCGCCTCCGAGGCCTCGGACCTCCCGCTCTTCCGCTACCTCGGCGGCCCGAACGCGCACCTGCTGCCCGTTCCGATGATGAACATCCTGAACGGCGGCTCGCACGCCGACTCCAACGTGGACATCCAGGAATTCATGATCGCCCCGATCGGCGCGGAGTCCTTCTCCGAGGCCCTGCGCTGGGGCGCCGAGGTCTACCACACCCTCAAGAAGGTCCTGAAGCAGAAGGGCCTCTCCACCGGCCTCGGCGACGAGGGCGGCTTCGCGCCGAACCTGGAGTCCAACCGCGCCGCGCTCGACCTCATCCTCGAAGCGATCAAGGAGGCCGGTTACGTCCCCGGCCGCGACATCGCGCTCGCGCTGGACGTCGCCGCGTCCGAGTTCTACAAGGACGGCTCGTACGAGTTCGAGGGCAAGTCCCGCTCGGCCGCCGAGATGACCGAGTACTACGAGGAGCTGGTCGCCTCGTACCCGCTCGTCTCCATCGAGGACCCGCTCTTCGAGGACGACTGGGCCGGCTGGAAGGTCCTCACGGACAAGCTCGGCTCCAAGGTCCAGATCGTCGGCGACGACCTGTTCGTGACCAACCCGGAGCGGCTGGCCCGCGGTATCGAGGAGGGCTCGGCCAACGCCCTGCTCGTCAAGGTCAACCAGATCGGTTCGCTGACCGAGACCCTGGACGCCGTCGAGCTGGCCCAGCGCAACGGCTTCAAGTGCATGATGTCCCACCGCTCCGGTGAGACCGAGGACGTCACCATCGCCGACCTCGCCGTCGCCACCAACTGCGGCCAGATCAAGACCGGCGCCCCGGCCCGCTCCGAGCGCGTCGCCAAGTACAACCAGCTGCTGCGCATCGAGGAGATCCTCGACGACGCGGCGGTGTACGCGGGCCGCAGCGCGTTCCCGCGTTTTCGCTCCGCGAACGGTTAAGAGGATGCGTTCCTCCTGATCCTCCTGATCCTCCGGACATGAGGGCGAGGGGCGGCTCCGCCCGTCGTCCGTACGTCCCCGGTCGCGGTCCCGTACCGTGTCCGGGGACGTACGTACAACAGGGGACGTAACAGGGGAGGCGAGCCATGGCCGGGAACCGGGACCGGTTCTCCACCGCGACCAGGCTGCGACTGCTCGGCGAGCAGACGGCCGCCCGGGTCTACCGCTCGCAGACCCGCAGGCAGGACCGCCGCTCCCGGCTCACCGGCCGGGCCGCCTTCCTCGCTCTGGTCGTGTGCACACTGGTGGTGGCGCTCGCGTATCCGATGCGGCAGTACGTGTCGCAGCGGAACGAGATCGCCGACCAGGAGCGGCTGGCCCGCGAGGCGAAGCAGCGGGTCGAGGAGCTGCGCGACGAGAAGGCGCGGCTCCAGGACGACGCGTATATCCAGCGGCTGGCCCGTGAGCATCTGCATTACGTGATGCCGGGGGAGACCGGCTACACCGTGATCGACCCGAAGGTGAGCGAGCAGCGCCGCGAGGAGCGGGGGGCGGCGGACCGCCCCTGGTACTCGAACGTGCTGGACGGCGTGGACAACGCGGACCGCCCGGACAGATAGGGCGGGACAGGCGAGACCCAGCCCGAGAACCACAGGGCACCCAGAACCACGGAACACCGAGCACCGCAGAACACCCGAGAACCGCAGAACACCGAGCACCACAGAACACCCGAGAACCGCACATACCTAGGCAGGCATGGACACGCCCCCTCCGCAGACCGAGCGCACGGAACCCACCGACGCGGACGTCGCGGCATTCAAAGAACAGCTCGGCCGCCCGCCGCGCGGCCTGCGCGCCATCGCGCACCGCTGCCCCTGCGGCCAGCCGGACGTGGTCGAGACCGCCCCGCGGCTCCCCGACGGCACGCCCTTCCCGACGACGTACTACCTCACCTGCCCGCGCGCGGCCTCGGCCATCGGCACGCTGGAGGCGAACGGCGTCATGAAGGAGATGACCGAGCGCCTCGCGACCGACCCCGAGCTGGCCGCCGCGTACCGCGCGGCCCACGAGGACTACATCGCGCGCCGCGACGCCATCGAGGTCCTGGAGGGCTTCCCGAGCGCCGGCGGCATGCCGGACCGGGTGAAGTGCCTGCACGTCCTGGTCGGCCACTCCCTGGCGGCCGGGCCCGGGGTGAACCCGCTGGGCGACGAGGCCATCGCGATGCTGCCGGAGTGGTGGGCGAAGGGCCCGTGTGTGACGCCCTGCGTATCCGACGATGTATCCGATGTATCCGATCCGTCCGGCGATGAGGACGCGTCGGGTGCTGAGGGGGACAAGGAATGACCAGGGTCGCGGCCATCGACTGCGGTACGAACTCGATCCGCCTGCTCGTCGCCGACGCACACCCCGACACGGGTGAACTGGTCGACCTCGACCGCCGGATGAAGATCGTCCGCCTCGGCCAGGGCGTGGACAGGACGGGCCGGCTCGCCCCGGAGGCGCTGGAACGCACCTTCGCCGCCTGCCGGGAGTACGCCGCCGTCATCAAGGAACACGGCGCCGAGCGCGTCCGCTTCGTCGCCACCTCCGCCTCGCGCGACGCGGAGAACCGCGACGAGTTCGTCAGCGGCGTCCTGGACATCCTGGGCGTGGAGCCCGAGGTGATCACCGGCGACCAGGAGGCGGCCTACTCCTTCACCGGCGCGACCAAGGAACTGGGCCCGGTCGACGGGGACAGCTACCTGGTCGTGGACATCGGCGGCGGCTCGACCGAGTTCGTCGTCGGCGACGACCACGTACGCGCCGCGCGCTCCGTGGACATCGGCTGCGTACGGCTGACCGAGCGCCACCTCGTACGGGACGGCGTCATCAGCGACCCGCCCACCGATACGGAGATCGCCGCGATCCGCGCCGACATCGAGGCGGCCCTCGACCTGGCGGAACAGACGGTCCCCCTGCGCGAGGCCCGCACCCTCGTCGGACTGGCCGGCTCCGTGACCACGGTCGCCGCGATCGCGCTCGGCCTGTCCGAGTACGACTCCGCCGCGATTCACCACTCCCTGATCCCCCACGACCGGGTCCAGGAGATCTCCACCCGCCTGCTCCACGCCACACACGCGGAACGCGCCGCGATCCCCGTCATGCACCCGGGCCGCGTGGACGTCATCGGCGCGGGCGCCCTCGTACTCCTCGCGATCATGGAACGGACCGGCGCCCAGGAGGTCGTGGTCAGCGAACACGACATCCTGGACGGGATCGCATTCTCCGTGGCGGAAGAGGTTCACGCAGCCGGAAAGAACGACTGACGCGCGGGCGGGCGGGGCGGGCGGGCAGCGCGGCGCTGGCCGTGACGTGGCCACAGAACTCCTCGCGTGAGGCGATCGTGTCGCCGGCCTGGCCGAGCGTCCGGACCAGGGCGGACAGGCTGTCCTCTTCGTCAGAGTGCTCGGCGGGGTAGCCATTGACCGTCTCGCGCACGTGCTGTGCCGTGATCGCTCTGGAGAAAGGCGTGTGATGTCGCAGAAGGTACCGAGCTTCGCTGAACTCCTTGACGGAGCACAGCAGACGGCCTGTCATCTGGAAATGCGCGACGCGTACGGGGTGGACAGCGAGGCCGACGACTTCGCGCACTGGAAAGCGACGGGGCAACGCGACATCGACCCCGGCTCTCCATACTGGGGCCCGTGGACCGAGTTGATCCGGCGCGCGGTGACGCGCGGTGTCGTGGTTCGCCGGGTCCGTATCGTCTCCGAACCGGTCAGCGACTACATCCGCTACGAGCACGCGGGAACGCCCGTCAACCTGGGGGCAGGCGAACAGGTCCGATGGCTGCCGCGCCGTCGAGCCTCTGATGTGGCGTTGCCCGGCAACGACTTCTGGCTCATCGACGCGCGGCTGATCCGCTGGAACCACTTCACCGGAAACGGGGCATCGGCGGGCGGGGAGATGAGCGACGATCCGGCGGCGGCGAAGCTGTGTGCCGATGCCTTCGAAGTGGTGTGGGAGCGCGCCGTGCCCCATGAGAACTACACGATCAACTAGTCCAACGGTAACCAGGCGTGTGACGCGGCGAATCAGGCGTCGGGCATCGTCGCGCAGTCCCTCAACGCGAGTCTCGATCGACGCGCTGCGTTGGGCGCACCGCACGTACCATGGCCCCGCCCCGGCACACGCCGGAGCGGGGCCCAGGTGGTTCAGCGGGTGACGAGCTGTCCCTCGTGCGCCCGAGGGCGCGTCGAACCGGTGCGGGAGGACGAAGACCATGCGGGACGCCGACAATCAGAGCACAGGCCGCCGGATGAAGGACATGCATGAGTTCCTCAACGCGGCGGACCTGCCGTGGCAGGACGTTGACGGACACCCGGGCGTGACCGAACGGGTGCTCAGCTCGGCCCCGGGCGACGCGGGGGAGCTGACTCGTCTCGCCCGCTGGGCCCCGGGCCTGGACACCTCCGAGGCGGGGGTCATCCGGCACGAGTACTACGAAGAGGTCTACCTCCTCGACGGCGAACTGCACGACCTGACGCTGGACGCCACGTTCACGGCGGGTTACTACGCGTCGCGCCCGCCGGGCATGCCGCACGGTCCGTACCGGACGGAGACGGGCTGCACGATGCTGGAGATCCGCTACTGGCCGGCGTCTGCGTAGGCGGTGGCGTGAGTGGTGGCGAAGGCCACGAAGTCGGTCCAGGCGTGGGGGGTGACGGTGAGGTGGGGGAGGTGGGGGGCCTTGCTGTCACGGATGGGGACGAGGTTGTGGGCGTGGGCATGGGTGGGGGACCACTCGACGCAGTTGCCGCCGTCGCCGTTGCTGTAGGTGGATCTGACCCACGCGGTGGGGGCGGGGATGGACTTCACAGTGACTCCACCTGCTTTCTAATCAAGGCTGCGCTTGCCCGTACGGAAAGCGCCTCGCCCGTCAGATCATCGTAGGCGCGTACGGCCGTCCGGACATGTTCAGGATCATCGATGATGTTCGCTGTACGGAACGCGTCAATACAGACTACTGGCACATGATTTGGCGCCGTCAGGAATGTGATCGGCCCATCGATGAGCAGATGCGGTTCGGCGTCGAGTGGCAGTACCTGAAGACGTGTGGTCTGGCGTTCTGTCTGGCCCAGGAGCACCGCCAGTTGCTCGCGCATCGCGTCGCGACTCACAATGCGACGCGAGATCACGGACGCGCACAGCACTACGCGAACGTTCGGTGGGGCGTCGCCCCGTAGAAGCTCCTGCCGAGCGAGTCGCGCGCGCATCAATCCTGCGATCTCATCCTCGGTGGCCCGTGGGTTGTTGGCCCGGAACAGGGCGCGGGCGTACTCGGCGGTCTGAAAGAGTCCGGGGATGATCGTGGGGGACCACTCCCAGATCGCGACGGCTTCCCGTTCCAGGCTCATGCGACGCCGGTACAAGGCTGGGAAGGATCGGGATACCACCTCCTCGTACAGCCGCTTGAACTGCCCGTCGGTCTCAAAGATCTGATCGAACACGGCGGGCAAGGTGCTGGCGATCGGCGGGACTCCGCGCTCGATTCGGCTGATGGTGGATTTCGACGTACGCGCCTTCCTCGCCAGGGCCGACTGCGACAGCCTGCCGGCCGTTCGCAGTTCACGGGCGTTGCGCAACGCCTCGCCGAACGCCTCCCGGGGACTCCTCACCGGTTCGTCAACATCGCGTCGCTCCGTCATGCGAAACCTCCTTGACCACTGACCTGAGACTCGACGTCACTCGTCGTATCCATGCAGGTCAGGCGTGTGGAGGCGCGCCAGTGAGACCAATGCGCAGGTCGGACGGTGAACCGCTTCCCAACGTAGCGCGGTACGTCGCACTCTGAACATGGTTCGTAACTAATCGTAAGAAGGGTGAGGCATGGTGGATCCGACCGAAGACGCGACCGAGGACTTCTGGCGACTCGTCCCGGAGTGGGTGCCGCGCGACGGATACGCGACGGCAACCCCGGAGCTGATGCGGGAAGTTGAGGCCGGACTGATGCGGCGGCGGTTGTCCGATGACGACTAGCGACGCACGACGGCTGCTGTCCCTGCTGATCGCCACGTTCGGCGCGAACGGCGCGCTCCTTGTGTGGAAGGACCCGATCGATGGTGCGGGGCAAGGTCGGCCCGGCGACGAGCCCCCCGGTGGGTCGCCCGAAGACCTCAGTGCGCGGGTGGCGGAGCGCAACAAGCGGAGCAGCAGGGGTGGCGTATGAAGCGGACGCGGCGCTGGTGGACAGGCGCACTCTCCGTCCCCGTACGGTTGGTCAGCCCACGTCGGCGACGTGCCCACCGGGAACGCAAGCGCTGGGAAGCGCTGTTCGCCCTCCAGGAGCCGGACGAAGCGGCTCTGTACGAGCGGATCTTCGGCTATCCGCCCCCGGGCACGAGGGACCGCGAATGACGCGCATCACCGCCATTGCGGTAACGGTCGGCGCGAGCCTGTGGGTAATCGCCGTGGCGGCCATGCTGGGTCGGCTGTGAGCGTGGGTGCGCGGTAGTGGAGTGGGGTGGCCGAGCCGGGGCCGGGCCGCCCCACTCAACTCCCGCGCCCCCACCCACCATTACCCGCCCTCCATCACCCGCCTGAGCATGGTGAGGTCGGCGCGTACCGCGTCCGCGTCTCGTTGGAAGTCCTCGTCGCTCATCCCCGGTCGTCGGCGGAGGGTGAACACCACCTCGCAGCCGGCGCCGTCGGCGATCACTCGCACCGGGTTGTAGACGATCTCCCCCGAGGGCAAGGTGACGTCGTGATCGAGTACACCAAGCTCGTTCTCTGGCACGAAGGCGACCACGACCCGCCCCATGGGCGACGACTTGGCGATCCACTGCCCGTCGATCTTGTTGATGGAGCCCCCCAGCCCATGAGCCCACTCGGGCAGGTTGGACGGGTTCGACGCGTAGTCGTAGACCTCCCTAACAGGGCGGTCGATATGTGTGCTGATGTGCCGTGAGGCCGAAGCGGTGCTCTCCATGGCCACGATCGTACGAAGCCGCCGCCGACGCGGTCTTGAACGAATCGGTCACCCGCGATCTTGCGCAGTGCGCCGCCCTTCAGGGTGGTCGTGAAGCGCATCTCAAAATTGGCTCTGGCCTCGGCTTTGGGTGTGGATCTGCACTGTTGGCCTCAGCCGGGTCACACGGGGCGCTGTTGATTCTCGATGTACTGGCGTGCGACGGTCGGCGGTGCCGCGCCGCAGCTTCCGGCGACGTGTGAGCCGGACCGGAAGTGTCCGCCCCGCAAGTGCCGGCGGATATGCGCGTCGTACTCCTTGCGTAGCAGGCGGGCGGAGACGCCTTCGAGGAAGTTGACCAGCTTGGAGGGCTGGACCTTGGGCGGGTAGTGCACCAACAGGTGGACGTGATCCTCTTCGCCGTTGAACTGCTTCAGCTCGGCCTGGAAGTCCTGGCAGACCTCTCGCGTGATCTCTTCGCGGCGTGTCAGCATCTCGATGTGTCGGCCGGTGCGTACGTCAAGATTTCGGTTCTATCGTGGCGATATAAACTAAATGGTACAGTGGTGGCGTGAGCGGTGAACTTTCGTATGAGAAGCGGCAGTTCGGGCATCGCGCCCGGCTGGCGCTGACGCCTGCGCAGGTCCGGCTCATGGACGATCAGGCACACGCGGCGCGCACGATGTGGAACTGCCTGCACGACTGGTGGACGATGCTCCCCAAGGAGAAGCGTTCGCTCGCCGCGGCCGATGCCGCGATACGTGAGGCCCGCAAAGAGATCGACTGGCTCGGCGTGCTCCCGGCTCAGGCGTCACAGGCCGTGTTGAAAGCGTACTTCCAGGCGTGGAAGAACTGCTGGGACGGCCGTGCCGACGCGCCGAACTTCAAGGCCCGCTTCCGATCGGTGATGTCGGTGGACATCCCGCAGGGCCGGGACCTGAACATCACCCGCGTCCACCGCCGCTGGGGCATGGTCAACATCCCCAAGATCGGCCGCGTCCGCTTCCGCTGGACAAAAGATCTCCCGGTCGGCAAGCATGCCAGCGCCGAGAACCGCGTCACCGGGGCCCGGATGGTCAAGGACGCCCTCGGCTGGCACGTCACCTTCCGTGTCCAGACATTCGAGCCGAAGCCCGAGCCCCACCAGGGGCCGGAGGTCGGTATCGACGTCGGCGTCACTGTGCCTCTTGCCCTCTCCGACAAAAACCACCAGGACCACCGGCGCCCGGCCAGGACCGAGGACGGCAAGGCCGACCGGGACAAGTGGCTGACCACCGACGACAAGGCGAAGCTGCTCCGCCTGGAGCAGCGGGCCGCGCACCGCAAGAGCTTCCGCAAGCCGGGACAGAAGACCTCGAACCGGTTGCGGGCCACCTATGACCAGATCGCAGGCCTTCGTGCGAGAGCCAAGCGCAGGGCAACCGACTGGCAGCACCGGACCACCACCGAACTCGCCCGGACGTACGGCGTGATCGTGGTGGAACAACTGGACATCACGAACATGACCAAGAGCGCCAGGGGCACCGTTGAGGAACCCGGGAAGAACGTCGCTCAGAAGTCCGGCCTGAACCGCTCCATCAGCCAGGAGGCATGGGGCCGTACCGTGACGATGCTGACGTACAAGTCCGCCCGCCTGGGCGGCACCCTGCATAAGGTCCCCGCCCCCGGCACCTCCCAGCGCTGCTCGATGTGCGGCTTCATCACACCGGGCAGTCGGGAGTCCCAGGCCGTGTTCGTATGCAAGAACGAAGACTGCGGATGGTCAGGCAACGCCGACCACAACGCGTCCCGGAACGTCTTGCACCTGTACCGGATGGGACTCGCGCTCATCCCGGCTGCCGGGAGGGCAGTCGTCAGGCGCGCTCGTCGCGTCAAGCCTGCCACCGCAAGGTAGGCAGGAATCTCCCGGCTTCAGCCAGGAGAACACTTCAAATGGACACCGAGTCGGGGTTCGGGGCAGGCAGGGCAGGGGGGCGGGCAGCCCTCGATCACCGTGCCTCCGGCAGTGCGTTCTTCGCGTTCTGGGCCAACGAGGACTTCCCCCGCGTGGTCTCGGTGGTCAGCGCCGAGGGCACGCTCAACTTCGACGACGACAACTGGGCGGCCGGTGGTCCGCCCATGAACCGCCTCATCAACCAGGCCCGCACCGACTTTCCGTAGGCAGGGCCCGGCCGGCAGGCCCTGCGAGCAGCCCCGGCCGGCAGGGCCCCCGGAGCCCCGTCGGCGAGCGGTCGCGACGGCCCCGCGAGAAAGTTCGTGAACTTCTTCACAAGGAAATCGGCCCTGGGGAGTGGTGGGGTTGATCCGGAGGGCGTTCTGTTAGGCCCAAGGGGCCCCTGCGCCCTTATACCGGGCGGTTCCGGGCACGTTACGCGCGTATGAATGGGGCGGGGTGGTTCACCCCCGGTCAGGTGCTGAGGGCCAGCTCACGAGGGGTGCGCAACGACTAAACCCGTCGCCTGGTTCCCCCTGTGGACCATGACGTCGATCACGCGGGCCGCGCAGTGTAGCACTAGGGGGCCCATACCTTGTGAAGGGGCTCACGAGCCACCCCCCTGAGAGGGGTGGATACTCGATGGCATGAGCACCACGGAGCGTCCCAGGATCCTCGTTGTAGGCGGTGGGTACGTAGGCCTGTACGCAGCTCGTCGCATTCTGAAGAAGATGCGCTACGGGGAGGCGACCGTCACGGTCGTTGACCCTCGCTCGTACATGACGTACCAGCCCTTCCTCCCCGAAGCCGCCGCCGGCAGCATTTCGCCTCGGCATGTCGTCGTCCCGCTGCGACGCGTGCTGCCCAAGGCTGAGGTGCTCACCGGCCGGGTCACGACCATCGACCAGGACCGCAAGGTCGCCACGGTCGCGCCGCTCGTCGGCGAGGCCTATGAGCTGCCCTTCGACTACCTCGTCGTCGCCCTCGGCGCCGTCTCCCGTACCTTCCCGATCCCCGGCCTCGCCGAGCAGGGCATCGGTATGAAGGGCATCGAGGAGGCCATAGGGCTGCGCAACCACGTACTGGAGCAGCTCGACAAGGCCGACTCCACCACCGACGAGGAGGTCCGCCGCAAGGCGCTGACCTTCGTCTTCGTGGGCGGCGGCTTCGCCGGTGCGGAGACCATCGGTGAGGTCGAGGACCTGGCGCGCGACGCGGCGAAGTACTACACGAACGTGAAGCGCGAGGACATGCGCTTCCTCCTCGTCGACGTCGCCGACAAGATCCTTCCCGAGGTCGGCCCGAAGCTGGGTGCCTGGGGCAAGGAGCACCTGGAGAGCCGTGGTGTCGAGGTCTATCTGAAGACCGGCATGGACTCCTGCGTGGACGGCCACGTCGTGCTCAACAACGGCCTTGAGGTCGACTCCAACACCATCGTGTGGACGGCCGGCGTCAAGCCGAACCCGGCGCTCGCCCGCTACGGTCTGCCGCTCGGCCCGCGCGGCCATGTGGACACCAGCGAGAAGCTCCAGGTGCAGGGCACGGACTACATCTGGGCCGCCGGCGACAACGCCCAGGTCCCGGACGTCGTCGGCCGCAAGGCCGGCAACCCGAACGCCTGGTGCCCGCCGAACGCGCAGCACGCGCTCCGGCAGGCGAAGGTCCTCGGCGACAACGTGATCTCCGGTATGCGGGGCTTCCCGCAGAAGGAGTACAGCCACGCCAACAAGGGTGCGGTCGCCGGTCTCGGCATGCACAAGGGCGTCGCGATGATCGTCATGGGCAAGATGAAGATCAAGCTCAAGGGCCGGCTGGCCTGGTACATGCACCGTGGCTACCACGGCGTGGCCATGCCGACCTGGAACCGCAAGATCCGCGTCTTCGCCGACTGGACGCTCGCGATGTTCCTCAAGCGCGAGGTCGTCTCGCTCGGCGCCATGGAGACGCCGCGCGAGGAGTTCTACGAGGCCGCCAAGCCGGCCCCGGCGGCAGCCGCCGCGTCGTCCGCGCCGGAGAAGGCGAAGGCCTCCTGACGCCGCCGCGCTGAACCCCGAAAGGGCCGCCCGCCATCCGTGGTGCGGGCGGCCCTTTCGTCTGCCCGCCGCTCCCCCCTCGGGGCCGGGCGGCGTCCCCTCTCGGGGCCGGGCGGCGTCCCGGCGCGGGGAGAAAAGCGCGCACATCCACCCTAAAGTGCGTGGTAGATGCAGGTATTTTGCCGTCCCATTGCGCGTCGCCGGGACTGCATCCTCACCCGACCGGTGTTTACGTGGTGTTGAGCATTTCCGGTATTCCTCATCACGGAGGTGTACGCCATGGCCGACGCCGCGCTGCGGCTGACCACTCTTGCCGAAGAGTTGCTGGGGGCCCCGCTCCCGGTCCGTATCCGTGCCTGGGACGGCAGTGAGTCGGGTCCCCCCGACGCCCCGGCCCTGATCATCCGTAACCGCCGTGCCCTGCGGCGCCTCCTCTGGAAACCCGGCGAACTGGGGCTCGCGCGCGCCTGGGTGGCCGGTGAGATCGATGTGGAGGGCGATCTCTACGAGACCCTGGGACTTCTCGCCGGGCTCATCTGGGAGCGCGGCGCCGACACCCACGACGAGATTCACCCCGCGCTCGACCCCCGTATGCGCGCCGCCGCGCGGGGGCTCGTACAGATCGCGGGACCCTGGCCGCCGCCCGCCCCGCCCGCCGAGGAGATCCGGCGGCGGCACGGCGCGCTGCACACCAAGCGCCGCGACCGGGCGGCGATCAGCCACCACTACGACGTGGGCAATGACTTCTACGAGCTGGTGCTCGGCCCCTCCATGGTCTACTCGTGCGCCTACTGGGGCGACGGAGACGGCGTTGGAGAGGGCCACGGGGACGGCCAAGGGGACGGATTCACCCTTGAGGACGCACAGCGCGACAAGCTCGATCTGATCTGCCGCAAGCTCGGCCTCAAGGAGGGCGACCGGCTGCTCGATGTCGGCTGCGGCTGGGGCTCGATGGCCATCCACGCCGCCCGCGAGTACGGCGCCCGCGTCACCGGCGTCACCCTCTCCCGGGAGCAGGCCGCCTACGCGCGCAAGCGGGTCGCGGAGGAGGGCCTCACCGACCGGATCGAGCTGCGGGTCCAGGACTACCGGGACGTCAGGGACGGGCCGTACGGCGCGATCTCGTCCATCGGGATGGCCGAGCACGTGGGCTCGGTCAAGTACCGCGAATACGCCGACGATCTGTACGCCCTGCTCAAGCCCGGCGGCCGGCTGCTCAACCACCAGATCGCCCGCCGCCCCGAGAAGGACGAGAGCAGCTACCGCGTCGACGAGTTCATCGACGCGTACGTCTTCCCGGACGGCGAGCTGGCGCCGCTCGGCAGGACGGTCGCCACGCTGGAGGAGGCGGGCTTCGAGACCCGCGACGTCGAGTCGCTCCGGGAGCACTACGCACTGACCCTGCGCCGCTGGGTGGCCAACCTGGAGAACCACTGGGCCGAGGCCGTACGCGGCACCTCCGCCGGACGCGCCCGCGTCTGGCGCCTCTACATGGCGGCGTCCGCGGTCTCCTTCGAGCGGAACAAGATCGGCGTCAACCAGATCCTGGCGGTGAAGACCCCGGAGAGCGGTGCCTCCGGGATGCCGGCGCGAGCGCGCGTATGGGGCGGCTGACGCGAAAGTCGTACGGGTGACATGAGGTGAATGTGCGCCCGGACGGTGAGGGCGAGTTGGTACGTTCTGCCGTCCGGGACCGGATGACGGAGCCGCTGGGCATACCCCTGCCCGGCGGCTCCGTTTTCCGTGCTCCCGGTATGTGTTCCCGATACGCGCTCCCTGAGCCGAAACCGAACAGGAGGCCGGTGTGCACCGCCATCGCCACCGCAGAACCCGGCTGTTGGGCCTGACTGTCGCCCTGATGTCCGTCGTGGCCTTCCCCGCCGCCGCGTGGGCCGACGGGGACGACGGGTCCGAGTTCCATGCCCCGTCCGAGGCGGAATTCCCGTCCGAGGCGGGTTCCTCGTCCGAAACCGAATCCTCGTCCGAAGCCGAATCCCCGTCGCCGTTCCGGTTACCGGCCGGGGCCCCCGGAGCCCCGGTCACCACCGGCGCGATCTTCAACGACCCCGCGGGCACCCCCGCCCAGCGGGACAGGATCAGGGACCATGTCGTCTCGCTGGTCGACGGCTCCGCCGCGGGCAGCTCGATCACCGTGTCCCTCTACACCTTCACCGACGACACGGTCCGCAAGGCCCTGATCGCCGCCAAGGAACGCGGCGTCGCCGTCCGGGCGATCCTGGACTACAAGTCCCACGAGGCGGTGACCGCCGGTGGTGAGTACGAGAACCTGGCGGCCGGCCTCGGCACCGACCGCGCCCGGCCGTCCTGGGTGATGTCCTGCCCGTCGAACCGCTCGTGCGTCGGCAACCGCGCGATCGGCAGCCGCGCGATCAACCACAACAAGTTCTTCCTCTTCTCCCGCACGGGCGGCGTGGCGAACGTCGTCGTGCAGACCTCGGCCAACATGACCGGCACCCAGCGGACCGATCTGTTCAACAACGCCGTGACGATCGCCGACCCCGGTCTCTACGACAACTACGCGGCGTACTTCTCCGACCAGCTGAGGTACGGCGCCTCCGGCTCGGGTCTCGCGACGTACTACCGGACGCCGTCCAGCGCGACCGACCCCGCGTACAAGACGTACTTCTTCCCGCGCCGGGAGACCTCCGGCACGGACTACCGGAAGGACCCGGCCACCGACACGGTCAAACTCATCCTCGACAAGGTCGCCTGCTCGTCCACCCGGCGCTCCGAGGTGCGGATGGCGGCGAACCTGTTCTACCGCGACCAGATCGCGAGCAAGCTCGTGGCCATGAAGAACGCGGGCTGCCTGGTGTATCTCGCGGGCGACGGCAATCCGAACGGCGGCGGCGTCGGCGTACCGTCGCTGGGGAGGACCGTCACCTCCATCGTCTCCGGCAAGCTCACGCAGCGCGTGGAGTGCTGGGAGAACCCTCCCACGAGCGGGGCGCCGAAGATCGGGCTGCACTCCAAGTACCTGCTGGTGAGGGGTACGTACGACGGCGTGGCCAACAAGAAGATCGTCTGGACCGGCAGCCACAACTACTCGTGGCAGGCGCTGCGTTCGAACGACGAGACGCTCCTGAAGATCGACAACGCCGCGATCCACGACCAGTACAGGGCCAACCACGATCATCTGATGCGGTACTGCGCCGGTACGTGAGCAGTGAGTACGTGAGCACATGAGTACGTGAGCACGCGGGAGAGGGCGGCCCCCCGCCCTGGGGGTACCGCCCTCTCCCGTTCGCCGCCCGGTCCCGTGCTACTCGGTCTTGATGGCCGTCAGCATGTTCAGCTTCGCGGCGCTGCGCGCCGGCCACAGCGCGGCCAGGACACCCACCAGACCGGCCAGCACCAGGAAGAGCCCGATCCGGTCCCACGGGATGACCAGCGCGTAACCAGGGATCTGGTCCTTGATGGTCTCCCCGATCGCCCAGGCCACGAACGACCCGAGCCCCACGCCGATCACCGCGCCGAAGACCGAGATGACGACGGCCTCCAGCCGGATCATCCGCTTGACCTTGCGCCGGTCCAGGCCGATGGCCCGCAGCATGCCGATCTCCTGCTGACGCTCGAAGACGGACATCGCCAGCGTGTTGACGACCCCCAGGATCGCGATGACCAGGGCCATCGCCAGCAGGCCGTACATGATGTTCAGCAGGGTGTTGATCATGCCGCCGAACTCGTTCCTGATGTCCTGATGGTCCATCACGGTGATCGCCGGGTTCTTGCCCAGCGAGTCCACCAGCGCCTGCTCGTTCGCGGCGCTCGCGCCGCCGTCCATCTTCACCCACACCTCGGGGATGAACGGCTTGGCCTCGTGTGCGCCGGCCAGCTCGGTCGACATCAGCACCGGCGACAGGAACTCGTTCCCCTTGTAGGTGGCACCGACCTTCAGCTCGCCCTTCTTCTGGTCGCTGAAGGTGACCGGCACCGTGTCACCGACCTTCCAGCCGTTGGACTTCGCGGTGTCCTCGGCCACCGCGATCCCGCCCTGGGCGAGCGTGTCCATCGAGCCGGAGACCGAGGCGACGGTGATGACCTTCTCGATGTCCCCGGGGGTGACCGCGGAGGCGGAGTGGAAGTCGCCCTTGATCTCCAGCGAGGCGGCCTGCTGCGGAGAGACCGCGCTCACGCCGGGCGCCTTCTCCAGCGCGGTCACCGCGCTCTTGTCCAGATCGCCCGCGCCCGCCATCCGCACCATGTAGTCGGCCTTGATGTTGTCCGTGGTCGCCTTGTCCACGGCCTGGCCGATGGTGACACCGAGCACCGTCAGCCCGGTGACCAGCGTGAGCCCGATGGCCAGCGCGGAGGCGGTGGCTCCGGTACGCCGCGGATTGCGGACGGCGTTCAGCCCGGCCAGCTTGCCGGACACCCCGAAGACCCCGCGCATCAGCGGCCGTACCAGCGCGATGACCGGACGCGACAGCAGCGGGATCAGCACGATGATGCCGACCATCGTCAGGAACGCGCCGGCACCGATGAGCATCCGGCCGTCGGAACCGGCCGCGGCGCCCGCGACGATCCCGGCGGAGCCGAGCAGGGCCAGCGCGCCGCCGATGGAGTTGCGTACGACGAGCGACTTGGTGGTGGCCACGCCGTGCACGCTGTTCATCGCGGCCACGGGCGGGATCTTCGCGGCCCGGCGGGCGGGCAGCCAGGCGGCGAGCAGCGTGATCAGCACCCCGACACCGAAGGCCGCGCCGACCGCGGTCGGCGAGATCACCAGCGCGCCCGCGGGCACCTTCGCGCCGGTCAGGCCCATCAGCGAGCGCAGCGCGACGGCGAGGCCGACACCGAGGACGAAGCCGATCGTGGAGGCGATCGCGCCGACCACCGCGGCCTCGGCCAGCACCGAGCGCTTGACCTGGCGGCGGGAGGCGCCGACCGCGCGCAGCAGCGCCAGTTCCCTGGTGCGCTGGGCGACCAGCATGGTGAAGGTGTTGGAGATCAGGAAGACGCCGACGAAGAGCGCGATGGCGGCGAAGGCCAGCAGCATCTGGTTGAGGCTCTCCAGGCCCTTCTTGATCTGGGCCGCCTGGTCGGCGGCGAGCCGCGTGCCGGTCTGCGCTTCGGCGTTCTCCGGCAGCAGGGGCTTGACCTGGTCCAGGATCCGGCTGTCGGAGGCACCGGCCGCGGCGGTGATCGTGAGATCGCTGTAGTAGCCGGGCTCCAGATAGAGCTTCTGCGCGACGGCGGTGTCGAAGAGGACCAGACTGCCGCCCGCGTTGACCTGTCCGTCGTCGGTGGTGAAGACACCGGTGAGGGTGTACTCCTTCACCGGCCCGTTGGTGGCGACCCGTACCGGCTCGCCGACCGTGTACTTCCCCTTGACCGCCGTCGCCTTGTCGAGCGCGATCTCACCGTCCTTGGTGGGCCCCGAGCCCTGGGTGAAGGTGTAGGAGGCGTCCTTGCCGTCCTTGTCCGGCGCGAAGTTGGAGCCGGTGTTGGCCCAGCCGTTGCCGATCAGCTTGCCGTCGGGGTCGGCGACCCCGGCGAAGCCGTTGACCCGGCCGGTGACGGAGGCGACCCCGTCCAGGCCCTCGATCTTGCCGACGGTCTCCTGGCTGACCCCGTAGGACGCCTTGCCGGCGTCGCCTTCGCCGGAGTCGCGGGTGTCGTACGAGGTGACGCCGACGGCGACGTCCTTGTAGCTCTTGGCCGACTGGTTCTGGAAGGCGTTGCCGAGGGTGTCGGTGAAGACCAGGGTGCCGGAGACGAAGGCGACGCCGAGCATGACGGCGAGGACGGTCATCAGCAGCCTGGCCTTGTGCGCGAGCACGGTGCGCAAGGCGGTACGGAACATGGTGGAAGTCCTGGTGAGGGTGGGCGGAGAGGGCAGGCCGGAGGGGCGGGCCGGCACGACGGACCGGACCGGGGGAGGCGGCAGCGGGGCCGACTGCCGGAGCGTCAGCGCGAGTGGGCCGCGTACGGGTCAAGGAGCGCGTACGGGTGGAGCACCACGTACGGGTTAACGGTCACGTACGGCTCGGACGGGTCGTACGGGTCCGTACGGGTGATGGGCCGGGAGCCGCGTACGGCCGCGTACGGGTGGAGCGGAGCCGGCGGAGCGTCAGCTCGTACGGCCCTTGGCGTCGAAGGCCTTCATCCGGTCGAGCACCCCGTCGGCGCTCGGGTGCAGCATCTCGTCGACGATCCGGCCGTCGGCGAGGAAGATGACGCGGTCCGCGTAGGAGGCGGCGACCGGATCGTGCGTCACCATCACGACGGTCTGGCCCAGTTCGCGTACGGAGTTGCGCAGGAAGCCCAGCACCTCGGCACCGGAGCGCGAGTCCAGGTTTCCGGTCGGCTCGTCACCGAAGATGATCTCGGGCTGGGAGGCCAGCGCGCGGGCGACGGCCACGCGCTGCTGCTGGCCGCCGGAGAGCTGGGTGGGCCGGTGGCCGAGCCGGTCGGCGAGCCCGATCATCGAGATCACCTGGTCCAGCCACTGCTTGTCGGGCTTGCGGCCCGCGATGTCCATCGGGAGCGTGATGTTCTCCAGGGCGGTCAGGGTCGGCAGCAGGTTGAACGCCTGGAAGATGAAGCCGATCTTGTCCCGGCGCAACTGCGTGAGCTGCTTGTCCTTGAGGGTCGACAGCTCGGTCTCACCGAGCCGTACGGAGCCGCTGCTGAAGCTGTCGAGGCCGGCCACGCAGTGCATCAGCGTGGACTTGCCGGAGCCGGACGGGCCCATGATCGCGGTGAACTCTCCCTGCCGGAAGTCCACCGAGACCCGGTCGAGGGCGACCACCTGGGTCTCGCCCAGTCCGTAGACCTTCGACAGATCGGAGGCGCGGGCGGCCACGGCGGTTGCGCGGTGGGCGAGCGAGGTGGTGGTCACGGGAGGACTCTCCTGTCGGTGCGCTGTGAGGACTCCTCCATCCTCACGGCGGGGGGCGCGCGAGTCGTCCGCCGCGGTAACCGTTCCCGGGGCCCCCTGTGGTCTGACCGCCGGGCCGCCACCTCCTCCTCGGGGATGACTCGACCCCTGAGCCGGGTCCGCCGTGAGTCGTCCCCGGGCCGCGTGTACGCGGTGACGGTGCCGAATGCGTAACCGGGCGGCGACTTTTCGTCATTCCTGTGTGCCTCGGTCGGAGATGACCACCCGCGCCCGGCATGTGCGGATGGCTCGTTACGTGCCCTGACGCACCCTCAGACGTCAATAAAATAAGACAACATCGGGTAGCCGCTCGGCTGTTCGAGTGGCGTGCCCCGATAGGCTCCTGTGCCAACGCGGCGTCGCGCGCCTTGCCCGGATGGTGGAATGCAGACACGGCGAGCTTAAACCTCGCTGCCCCTCGGGGGCGTGCCGGTTCAAGTCCGGCTCCGGGCACATCACTGACGCATGCCGGCCGGCCGGCCCGGTGGACGCGCCGGTCCGGGGGCGTTCCGGTGTGACGAGGGCGTTCCGGTGTGATGAGACGCACCCGCCGGACGTCACGATCCTGGAAAGATCCTCCCCGAGCACTAGGGCGTACGCTTTGCGCTCCCATTACTCTTGTCGCAAGGCCGCGCAGGGCGGCCATGGAGGAGTGAGATGAGGAGCAGTAACCCGGTCTTCTCGCGACGGGGCTTCAGCCGCGACAACGGCCACGCGGGCTTCAACGCGGCGCCGCAGGCCGGGGGCCCCGCTGTTGGAACCAACCCGTACGCGACCAACCCGTACGCCACCAACCCCTACGCCCCGCAGC
This sequence comes from Streptomyces scopuliridis, assembly GCF_042790125.1. GTDB lineage: Bacteria > Actinomycetota > Actinomycetes > Streptomycetales > Streptomycetaceae > Streptomyces > Streptomyces scopuliridis_A. The sequence continues at coordinate 48,590 of NZ_JBHTZS010000025.1, read as the reverse complement.
AGGGCACCCAGCTCGGCGGCCCGCAGGCGCCCGCGCGCCCCGACGTCATGACGATCGACGACGTCGTGAGCCGTACCGGCATGACGCTGGGCACGGTCGTGCTCGCCGCCGTCCTGTCGTGGGTCCTGCTGCCGGTGGACCCCGCCAACCTCGGCAAGTCGTACGGCATCGCGATCGGTGCCGCGCTGGTGGCGATGGTCCTCTCGCTGATCCAGTCCTTCAAGCGCAAGCCGACGCCTGCGCTGATCCTGGCGTACGCCGCCTTCGAGGGTGTCTTCCTCGGTGTGATCAGCTCCGCGGTGAGTACGTACCTCTCGCCCGGTGTGGTCGTCCAGGCGGTCATGGGCACGATGGCGGTCTTCGCCGGTGTGCTGTTCGCCTACAAGATGCGCTGGATCCGGGTGACCCGGCGCTTCTACGGTTTCGTGATGGCCGCCGCCATGGGCTTCGTGCTCCTGATGGTCGCCAACCTGCTCTTCAGCGTCTTCGGCGGCGGTGACGGCCTCGGCTTCCGCAGCGGCGGTCTGGGCATCATCTTCGGCATCGTCGGGATCATCCTCGGCGCGTGCTTCCTCGCGCTCGACTTCAAGCAGGTCGAGGACGGCGTCGCGTACGGCGCTCCGCGCGAGGAGTCCTGGCTCGCGGCCTTCGGTCTCACGCTGACGCTGGTGTGGATCTACCTGGAGATGCTGCGGCTGCTGTCGATCCTCCAAGGCAACGACTGACGCGGCACGGCCGAGCAGCACGGCCGAGCAGCATGAAGGGGTCCGCGGGCACAGTGCCCGCGGACCCCTTCCGCGTGCCGGACCGTCAGGCCGGCTCAGAGCAGGCGGCGGGCCGCCCGTCGCAGGTCGTATTCGTGGATGATCGCCTTCGCGTGTCCGTACGCGAGGTTGTGCTCGCCCCTCAGCCAGCTGACCTTCTCCTCGAAGCGGATGAGGGCCGGACCTTCCTCGACCGTGCGAAGCCAGTCGGAGATCTCTCTGCCGGTGCAATGAGGGATACGGGAGAGCATGTTGCGGTGGGTCTCTTCGGAGAAGACAAGGGACATCGGCGCCTCCGGACGCTTTACGCGTACTGGTCCTTCACGCCACGGTGCCTGAGCGTTGGCCTGTTGGCAACAGTCCCGTAGGCGCCCTGTCCGGTCGCGTAAGGTCACGGCGTGCTTGATACGACGCCGCTGACGGCCGCAGTGAACCGATTCGCCGACCGGCTGCGGGCAGCCCCGCAGAGCCGCCTCCAGCGCGGAGCCGCCGCCGAGGCACTGGCGCTGGCCAGGGAACTGTCCGTACGGGCCCAGCGGCTCGACGCCCCCGGCGAGGAGCCCCGGATCATGCCGGACTCCGGCGTCTTCGTGGTCGCGGACCAGCTGACGGTCGCGGCCGGGGATCTGGCGGAGGCATTGCGAACGGCCCCGTCCGTGGTGGAGCTGGACGAGGCCGTGAGGTCGGTGGAGCGGGCGGCGGCGCGAGCCGCGCTCTGAGGCGGCGGCCTGCCCCGCGATCGGGGCCTAGAAGGACGCGATGACGCGGTCCGCGAGGATGTAGACGTGCTCACCGCCGCACGAGAAGGTCAGGGCGTACGCGCCGGAGACTCCGGAGCCGCCCAGCAGGAACGGGGCCTCGCCCTCCCGCAGCGCCTCGGCGAGCCGCTCGGCGGTCTCGCGGTGGCCCGGGGTCATGCAGAGCGTCGTGCCGTCGGCGAAGACATAGACGTCGAGGGTGCCCAGCGGGCCGGGACGGACGTCCGCGAGCGCCGTACCGGTCTCGGCGAGCTCGTCGAGCCGCGACACCGTGCGCTCGTGGTCGGTGACGACGGGGGTCTGCAGCGGCACGAAGTCCGGGTGCGAGGGGTGCCGGCGACGGGCGGCGGCCAGCTCGGCGGAGTCCTCGGCGAACTCACCAGCCTCACCCACCCCGCTCACCTCGCTGACCTCGGTCAGCTCCGGGTAGTCGGCGAAGTCGTCGAGCGCGTCGGCGGCGTCGAGATCCAGCGCCTCCAGCCCGGCGAAGTCCACCTGGCGGGGCACGTAGTACGGGCTCTCCTCGGCGCCGAAGCCGGGCAGGCCGCCCAGCAGCGACGGGGTGTCGGCGGCGTCACGGGCCTCCTGGGCGGCCCAGAAGGCGCGCGCCTCGGCCAGCTCGCGCTCACGCTCCTCGGCGAGGGCCTCGGCGACGGCGGTCCGTATGTCGTCGGCATGGGTGGCGCTTCTGGCCTGCGGTACGGCAGCGGTGAAGTCGCCCGGGGCCGACGCGGCCAGTTCACCGCGCAGCGCGCTGACCTGCCGGCGCAGCCCGTGGGCGGCGTGCAGGGCGGCGACGCCCACGGCCGTGGCGGTGGCTGTGGTCAGCAGCAGGGCAAGAGACATGGCGCTCACTGACACTCCCGATTCCGATCGATACCCCCGACTTCCTACCTCAGCTTGTCGAAGGCGAGCACCGCTCGTCAGTGCATTACGTCACGAATTGGACAGGTCTTTGGGCCTTATGTTTACCGTTAATACGGCTCTGACCTGGGCAAAGGAATCTCCCCCGGGGGTAGGTCACATCCTGGGGGAGATTCAGTCACAACTGGGGATCGACGGGGTTGAGGTGCGCTTATCCGACTCGCGCGACTACTCTCCGCTAAGAATCGGCCCGGTTCGGCCCGGCCGGGTTCGGCCCGGCCCGGTTCGGCTCGGGCGCGCGGTTCAGCTCAGGCGCTCGATGACCATGGCCATGCCCTGGCCGCCGCCCACGCACATCGTCTCCAGACCGAACTGCTTGTCGTGGAACTGGAGGCTGTTGATCAGCGTGCCGGTGATCCGCGCGCCGGTCATGCCGAAGGGGTGGCCGACGGCGATGGCGCCGCCGTTGACGTTCAGCTTCTCCAGCGGGATGCCCAGGTCCCGGTAGGACGGGATGACCTGGGCGGCGAACGCCTCGTTGATCTCGACCAGATCGATGTCGTCGATGGTCAGCCCGGCGCGGGAGAGGGCCTGGCGGGACGCCTCGACCGGGCCGTATCCCATGATCTCCGGCGACAGGCCGGTGACGCCGGTGGAGACGATCCGCGCCAGCGGGGTCAGACCCAGCTCGCGCGCCTTGGTGTCGGACATGATCACGAGCGCCGCCGCGCCGTCGTTGAGCGGGCAGCAGTTGCCGGCCGTCACCAGACCGTCGGGCCGGAAGACGGGCTTCAGGCCCTGGACGCCCTCCATCGTGACGCCCGCGCGCGGTCCGTCGTCCTTCGCCACGACCGTGCCGTCCGGGGTCGTCACGGGCGTGATCTCGCGCTCCCAGAAGCCGTTCTTGATGGCCTCCTCGGCGAGGTTCTGGGACCGTACGCCGAACTCGTCCATGTCCTGGCGGGTGACGCCCTTGAGGCGGGCCAGGTTCTCGGCGGTCTGGCCCATCGCGATGTAGGGGTCCGGGACCAGGCCGTCCTCGCGCGGGTCGTGCCACTCGGCGCCCGTGCTCTGCGCGACCTCGGCGGTGCGGGCCTCGGCGTCCGCGAAGAGCGGGTTGTGCGTGCCCGGCATGCCGTCCGAGGAGCCGTTCACCGAGCGCGAGACCATCTCGACCCCGGCGGAGATGAAGACATCGCCCTCGCCCGCCTTGATGGCGTGCAGCGCCATGCGGGAAGTCTGGAGGGACGAGGAGCAGTAGCGGGTGATGGTGCAGCCGGGGAGGTGGTCCATGCCCAGCTGTACGGCGACGATCCGGCCGAGGTTGTGGCCCTGCTCGCCGCCGGGCAGGCCGCAGCCGAGCATCAGGTCGTCGATGTCCCGGGGGTCGAGCTCGGGGACCTTGGCGAGCGCGGCCTCGATGATCACGGCGGTCAGGTCGTCGGGGCGCAGTTCCTTGAGCGAGCCCTTGAAGGCCCGGCCGATGGGGGAACGGGCGGCAGAGACGATCACGGCTTCGGGCATCACGGCTCCATGGGGACTGAGGGTTGAGGGTGAGGCACAGATCTGTCTGGGAAGTTACCCGTACGTACTGCCGCGGGCACCGGGCGGGACATGTGATGCGGACCTCTTTTCTAAGCGCTTGCTCACGCGGTGGCGGCGCGGCGGCGGCGCGCGGCGTTCAGGCCTCCCGGCCCACCTGTGGGGTCTCCTCGACGTCCGGAGGCACCTCCGGGGGGACGGCCGGGGGTACGGCCGGAGGTACGTCCGCGGAGACCGCTCCCGGCGGGACGGCCCCCGCCGGCGTCGCTTCGGCCGTTGTCGGCAGACGGCGGCGGCGACGGTGCTTCAGCAGGGCCCACGGGGCACGGGCGCCGGTGACCTCGGTGCCCGCCTGGGCCGCCGCCGCCGAGGCGGCCTTCGCCACCGGCAGCATGTCCTCGTCGCGGGTCGCGTCGAGGCGGTCCGTCTCCGGCCACAGATTGAGCACGGCGCACAGCGTGGGCAGAACGGCCATCGCGGCCGTCGCGTACCCCTCGGCCGACGGGTGGTAGTTGTCCGGGCCGAACAGCTCCCGCGGGTTCGCCGCGAACTCCGGGCCCAGCAGATCGCCCAGCGAGACCGTACGGGCCCCCTGCTCGACCGCCACGATCGTCTGCGCGGCGGCCAGCTGCCGGCTCACCCGGCGCGCCAGCCAGCGCAGCGGCTGGTACACCGGCTCGATCGTGCCGAGATCCGGGCAGGTGCCGACGACCACCTCCGCCCCGGCCGTGCGCAGCCGCCGTACCGCCGCCGCCAGACACCGCACCGACTGGGTCGCGGGCAGCCGGTGCGTGACGTCATTCGCGCCGATCATGATCACGCAGACGTCCGGGACCCGGGCCGTGTCCGACAGCAGCAGGGTCACCTGCCGGTCCAGATCGTCCGACCTGGCTCCCGGCAGCGCCACATTCCACAGATCCACGGGGCGCTCGGCGACCGCGGCGAGCCCCGAGGCGAGCAGCGCCCCCGGGGTCTGCCCCGCCCGCCGTACGCCCTGTCCCGCCGCGGTGGAGTCGCCGAGCATGCCCATGCGCAGCGGCTCCGTGTGCCCGTAGGCCAGTCCGTACCATCCGTCGCCGCTGGGCGGTACGGGGGCGATCCCGCCGCCCACCGACCGCTTCGCCAGCTGGACCTCCGCCAGCAGCACTCCGACGCCCGCCGCTCCCAGCAGGCCGATACTGCCGCCGCCGTAGGCCGCACCCGCGGCGATCCGCCGCGCCACCCTCGCCCTCGACACAGTCCGAGCCACCTCCTCCAGGCCGCCGTACGCACGAGTACGTGTGCGTACAACAGCTAACTGCCCCGTAAGGACTGTCACCCAATCTCGCTCGTGTGCGCATACCCTGGCCGCACCATCACGGAGACCCCGGAGACAACGGTGCAATTCCACGACTCGATGATCAGTCTGGTTGGCAATACCCCGCTGCTGAAGCTGACCAGCGTGACCGAAGGCATTCAGGCGACAGTCCTGGCCAAGGTCGAATACTTCAACCCCGGCGGTTCGGTGAAGGACCGGATCGCCCTGCGCATGATCGAGGCCGCCGAGGAGAGCGGGGAGCTCAAGCCCGGCGGCACGATCGTCGAACCGACGAGCGGCAACACCGGCGTCGGCCTCGCCATCGTGGCTCAGCGAAAGGGCTACAAGTGCGTCTTCGTCTGCCCTGACAAGGTCTCCACGGACAAGATCAATGTGCTCCGGGCCTACGGCGCCGAGGTCGTCGTCTGCCCGACGGCCGTCGATCCCGATCACCCCGACTCGTACTACAACGTCTCCGACCGGCTGGTCCGCGAGACGCCCGGGGCCTGGAAGCCGGACCAGTACAGCAACCCGAACAACCCGCGCTCGCACTACGAGACGACCGGTCCCGAGCTGTGGAAGCAGACGGACGGGAAGATCACCCATTTCGTCGCGGGCGTCGGCACGGGCGGCACGATCTCCGGGACCGGCCGCTTCCTCAAGGAGGCCAGCGGCGGGCGCGTACGGATCGTGGGCGCGGACCCGGAGGGATCGGTCTACTCGGGCGGTTCCGGGCGGCCCTATCTGGTCGAGGGCGTCGGTGAGGACTTCTGGCCGTCGGCGTACGACCGTACGGTCACGGACGAGATCATCGCGGTGTCCGACAAGGACTCCTTCCAGATGACCCGGCGCCTCGCCAAGGAGGAGGGCCTGCTCGTCGGCGGCTCCTGCGGCATGGCGGTCGTGGCCGCGCTGAAGGTCGCCGAGGGACTCGGCCCGGACGATGTCGTGGTCGTTCTGCTGCCGGACAGCGGCCGGGGCTATCTGAGCAAGATCTTCAACGACGAGTGGATGAACGACTACGGCTTCCTGGAGCAGGGCGGCGACGCGGCGAGCGTCGGTGACGTCCTGCGGCACAAGGAGGGCGCCATCCCGACGCTCGTCCACATGCACCCGGAGGAGACCGTCGGCGAGGCCATCGAGGTCCTGCGGGAGTACGGCGTCTCGCAGATGCCGATCGTGAAGCCGGGCGCCGGCCACCCGGACGTGATGGCCGCGGAGGTCATCGGTTCGGTCGTGGAGCGGGAGCTGCTGGACGCGCTGTTCACCCGGCGCGCCTCGCTCGGTGACCCGCTGGAGAAGCACATGTCCTCCCCGCTGCCGCAGGTGGGCTCCGGCGAGCCGGTGGCCGATCTGATGGCCGCGCTGAGCGGCTCGAACGGCTCCGACGCCGCGATCGTGCTGGTGGAGGGCAAGCCGACAGGCGTCGTGAGCAGGCAGGATCTGCTGGCGTACCTCTCGAAGGACGTGAAGTAACGCCGGGGAGCGGCCGGCCGGAGCCGCGAAGGCGTGGGTTCGCGAAAGTGGTACGAGCGCGACACGTCAGCGCAGCACCGGCTTAACACGTGTCCGGCACATTGGTCGTTGTCGGCGTCAAGGACCTCCGGAGCGGCTCCCGGACCTCCATGGACGCCTGGACACGAGACCGGCCCTGACCCGGACCGTGTCCCTCGCGGGGACCGTCGTCGTCCCGCCCCCCGGCAACGGGGGTGCGGCGGTCCCCGCGACTACTTCTTTCGCGTGGTACTCCGCCCGGCGGGGACCGCCCCCGTCATTCCTCCCAGTCGGAGGTCTCACGCCGCTTCCGCTCGGGCCAGGGCCAGCCGCGGGCGGCATGCACCGCGTTCACCGCGACGATGCCCAGCCAGCAGACGACCAGCCCCTTGAAGCCGGTGTTCACCGCGGCTATCGCGGTCAGCGGAATGGCGAGGACCAGCGAGACGACGCCGAACCCGAAGCGCTCGCCGAACCCCGCCCCGGCGCCGGCCGGACGCGGGCCGCCGCCACGGGCGGCCACCATCTGCTGCTCGGCGAGCCGCCGCCGGACATGACGGTCGGTCATCCCGTCCATGCGCTGCTCCACCTTTTCGAGGAACGATTCGATCAGTGCGGGCTCGTAGTCCGCCCCCAGCTCGTTACGGGCCTGAAGGGTGGCGTCGAGCTCCTTCTTGAGCTCAGGGTCGCGGGCTTCCATAACGGCCACGGTACGAAGCGGGACGTCCTCCGCGCATGGGGGCTAGCCCCCGTTTTTCCCTGCGGACTTCCTCAGCCCATGGTCCGCCGCCCAGGCGTTCGCGACGTCCTCCGGGTCCTTCTTGTCCTTGTCCACCTGGCGGTTGAGCTCCGTCAGGGCCTCGGTCGTCAGGGCGTTGCCCAGCCGGGCCAGCGCCTTGCGCACCGTGGAGTCGGCCTTGCGGTCGGCGATCAGGGGGACGATGTGCTGGCCGGGGATGAGGTTCTTGGGGTCGGTGAGGACCACCCAGCCCTCGGCGGCGATGTCGGTGTCCGTGGTGAAGAGATTGGCGACATCCACATCGCCCTTCTTCAGCGCGCCCTTGACCAGCGGTCCCGAGGAGTCGAGCGACTTGAACTCCTTGAAGTCCACGCCGTACACCTCCTTGAGCCCGACGACGCCCACGACCCGCTTCTTCACCTCGGGCGCCGCGCCGATGACGAGCTTGCCGTTCTGCTTCTTCAGATCCGCCAGCGTTCTGAGGCCGAACCTGTCGGCGGTCTCGCGGGTGACGGCGAAGGCGTCGGAGTCCTCCGCCTTGCCGTACGGGAGGATCTGGAGGCCCGCGGGGAGGACGACGGCGAGGGCGTTCTGCATCTCGCCCTCCTCCGTGGCCGTCGCCTTGGGGTCGAGGTAGTGCAGCAGCGCGCCCTGGTACTCGGGGAGCAGATCGATGTCGCCGCCCTTGAGCGCCGGGATGAGGATCTCGCGGGTGCCGAGGTTGGGGCGGACCTTCGTCTTCACCCCGGCGGCGCCGAGCACGGCCGCGTAGAGATAGCCGAGGATCTGGTTCTCGGTGAAGTTGGCGGTGCCGATGGTGATGCCGTCCGCGCTGGAGCCGCCGCCACCGCCGGCGCTGCCCTGGCCGTCGAGGGAGGTGATCCCGCTGCTGCACGCGGCGAGCGCGGGGACGGAGGCCGCGGCGAACAGCCCGCCGAGCAGTCTGCGCCGGTTCATGGGCGAATTCATGGCCGAGTTCCTGGCCGAGTTCTTGGGCGAGTTCGAGGTCACTGGAGTGGTCTCCCTAGGCGGCGGTGCGGTGGCGGAAGAGGACGCGCTGAAGCCCTGACAGCGCCAGATCGAGGACCACGGCGACGACCGCGACCAGCACGGCTCCGCCCAGTACCTGGACCAGGTCGCGCTGGGCCAGGCCGTCGAAGACGTACCGGCCGAGCCCGCCGAAACTGACGTACGCGGCGATGGTCGCCGTCGCCACCACCTGGATCAGCGCGAGCCGCAGCCCGGTCATGATCAGCGGCAGCGCGAGCGGGAGTTCGACCTGGAGGAGCACCTGACGGCCGCGCATGCCCTGGCCCCTGGCCGCGTCCTTCACCTCCGGGTCGACCGCGGTCATCCCCGCGTACGTATTGGTCACGATGGACGGGATGGCGAGGGCCACCAGCGCCACGTACACCGGGGTCATGGACAGCCCGCTGGCCAGGAAGACCAGCACGACGAGCCCGACCGTGGGCAGGGCCCGGCCGAACGAGGCGAGGTTGATGGCGAGGAACGCGCCCCGGCCGGTGTGCCCGATGAGCAGCCCGAGGGGCAGCGCGATCAGCGCGGCGATGACGGTCGCGATCAGCGAGTACTGGAGATGCTCGGCGAGGCGGTGCCCGATGCCGTCCGGGCCGGACCACTGCTCGCTCGACACCAGCCAGGAGCCGAGGTTCTTGAAGAGTTCGTACATGTCAGGTCAGGCCTTCCCGCTCTTCGGGTGCTGCTGCCTCGTCCAGGGGGTGAGCACGTACTGCACGGCCACCAGCAGCGCGTCGGCGACCAGCGCGAGCAGCAGGGTCAGGACGACGCCGACGACCACCGGGGTGGGGAAGTTGCGCTGGAAGCCGTCGGTGAAGAGCTGGCCGAGGCCGCCGTCGCCGATATAGGTCGCGACGCTGACCAGCGAGATCGACATGACGGTGGCGATCCGTACGCCCGCCATGATCACGGGGAGCGCGAGGGGCAGCTCGACGGTGAGGAGCGTACGCAGCGGGCGCGTGCCTATGGCGATCGCGGCCTCGCGCGCCTTGGCCGGGACGGAGTCCAGTCCCTCGACGGTGTTCCGCAGCAGGACGACCAGTGTGTAGATCGTCAGGCCGATGACCGTGGTCGTCCTGGTCAGCCCGGAGACGGGCAGCAGCAGCACGAAGACCGCGATGGACGGGATCGTGAACAGGACGTTGGAGAGCCCGAGCAGGAAGCCGCGCAGCGGCCGGACGCGATGCGCGAGCACGGCCAGCGGGAGCGAGATCAGCAGCCCGAGGAGCACGGCGGTCAGGGCGGCCTGGAGATGGGAGAGCGTGAGGGTGGTGAGATCGCCCGCGTGGTCGGATATCCACGCCCACTCGATGGTCATACGGTCCCGCCCGGGGTCTTCGACAGGGGCGCGGGGGGCGCGGCCTCGGCGGCTCCGGCTTCGGCGGTGTCGGCGGTGTCGGCTCCGGCTTCGGCTTCGGCGATGCTCACGGCCGCCCGCGCCGCCTCCTGGTGCCTGCGGCCCGCGTGCTCGTGGATGGCCTCGCGCGAGGTGACCCCGGTCAGCACGCCGTCGGCGTCCACCCGGGCTATCTGACCGGCCGGGGAGGCGATCGACTCGTTCAGCGCGGCGAGCAGGGTGTCGGTGTCGCGCAGCGGCCGTACGGGCGTGAGCGGGGCGGCGTGCGTACCGTCCGGGTCCAGCCAGCCCAGCGGCTCGTTCCGCGCGGAGACGACCAGCCGCGGTCCCGAGCCCGCCGGGGGAGCCGGCTCGTCCTCCCGTACCGTCGTGGCCCGCTGGAGCGGCACCTCGGCGAGCGTCGTCAGCGAGAGCAGCTTCAGCTCGCGCTCCGCGCCGAGGAAGTCCGCGACGAAGTCGTCCGCCGGGCGGGCCAGCAGCTCGGCGGGGGCGGCGCACTGCACGAGATGGCCGCCGGTACGGAAGACGGCGATCCGGTCACCGAGCCGTACCGCCTCGTCGATGTCGTGGGTGACGAACGCGATGGTCTTGTTCAGCTCGCGCTGGAGCCGGATCAGCTCGTCCTGGAGCTGGGTCCTCACGACCGGGTCGACCGCGCCGAACGGCTCGTCCATCAGCAGCACCGGCGGATCGGCCGCCAGCGCCCTGGCCACCCCGACGCGCTGCTGCTGGCCGCCCGAGAGCTGGTGCGGGTAGCGCTTGCCCGCCTCGGCGGTCAGCCCGACCGTCTCCAGCAGCTCCGCGGCCCGCGCACGGGCCTTCTTGCGGCCCCAGCCCAGCAGCAGCGGCACGGTCGCGATGTTGTCGAGGACCGTACGGTGAGGAAAGAGGCCCGACTGCTGGATCACATAGCCGATACCGCGCCGCAGCTCGGCGGCGTCCTGTTCGAGCACGTCCCGGCCGCCGAGCCGGATGGTCCCGGACGTCGGGTCGACCATCCGGTTGATCATGCGGAGGGTGGTGGTCTTGCCGCAGCCCGAGGAGCCGACCAGGACGGTGATCCCGCCCTCCGGCATCTCCAGTGTGAGGTCGTGAACCGCCGTGGTGCCGTTGGGGAAGCGTTTGTTCACCGCGTCGAATTTGATCATCAGTTGTCCCTTGCCCCGCGTCCCTTGCCCGGCTGCATATAGTCATGCAGAGTTCTCGTTGACTGAATAGATTGTCAATGCCCCCGGGTAAATCACTCGTTACGGATGGCCGCAGGGCAAGACATAGCGTCCGATAAGGAGGCGTTCGCGCATGATGTCGTCCCACATGATGGACTCCCCGGCTGCGCGCACCACCCCGAGCACGGCCATCGTCGTACTGGACGGACAGAGCCTCCCGGTGACCGATGTCGTACGGCTGGCCGACGGCGCCGCTCGTCCGGTACCCGGAACCGACGCGATGAAGCGTGTCGAACAGAGCTGGAACCTCGCGCGCGAGCTGGCCGCCTCCGGCCGGGTGTACGGGCGCTCCACCGGCGTCGGCGCCAACCGTACCGAGGCCGTGCCCACCGAGGCCGCCGCCGACCACGGGCTGCGGCTGCTGCGCAGCCACGCCGGCGCCATCGGCGACCCGCTGCCCGCCCGCGAGGTCCGCGCCATGCTCGCCATACGGGCCAACCAGCTCCTCGCGGGCGGCGCCGGACTGCGGCCGACCGTCGTCACCGCGCTCTGCGAGGCGCTGGAGGCCGGCGCGTACCCCGTGGTGAACGAGTTCGGCTCGGTCGGTACGGGCGACATCGCGGCCCTGGCCCAGATGGGGCTGGCCCTCGCCGGTGAACACCCCTGGCAGGGCGGCCGGGCGCCGGAGGCGCAGCCCCTCGACAACAATGACGCCCTCGCCCTGATCAGCAGCAACGCCCTCACCCTCGGGCAGTCCGCGCTCGCCCTGCACGAACTGCGCCGGCTGTCGCTCGCCACCGAACTGGTCGCCGCGCTCTCGCTGCTGGCCGTCGACGGCTCGTACGAGGCGTACGCGGAGCCCGTGCACGCCGCGCGCCCGCACCCCGGCTCGTACGCCGTCGCCGCCGACATGCGGGCGATTCTCGGCGCCCCCGAGCGGCCGGGACCGCCCCTCGGCCGGATCCAGGACCCGTACGGCTTCCGCTGTGTCCCGCAGATCCACGGCCCGGCGCGCGACGCCGCCGACGCGCTGGAGAACGCCCTCGCCGTCGAGATCAACGCCGCCGCCGAGAACCCGCTGATCCGCCCCGGCACGGAGGAGGACCCGGTCCCCGCCGCGTACCACCACGGCGGCTTCTATCTGGCCCAGATCGCGCTGGCGCTCGACCACTTCAGGCTCTCGCTGGTGCAGACGGCGCGGCTCTCCACCTCCCGGCTCTCCGCGCTCAACGAGCCCGCCTTCACGCGGCTGCGGCCCTTCCTCGCCGACGCCGAGCCCGCGAGCTCCGGGGTGATGATCCTGGAGTACGCGGCCGGGGCGGCCCTCGGCGATCTGCGGGCGTTCTCCGCGCCGGCCTCGCTCGGGCACGCGGTACTGTCCCGTGGCGTGGAGGAGCAGGCGAGCTTCGCCTCGCTCGCCGCCCGCCAGACGCTGCGCCTGGGGGGCGCGTACCGGCTGGTCGTCGGCTGCGAACTGGTCGCGGCCGTACGGGCCTTGCGGCAGCGCGGACTGCGGCCGGATCCGGGGCTTCCGGTCGGCAGGGCCTTCGAACTGGCCGAGACCGTACTCCAGGGCGAGGCCGCCGACCGGCCGTTGACCGATGATGTGACAGCAGCCGCCGCGCTGCTCGACCGGTTCACGGATCTGGTGACGGAGCTGGTGAGGCGTCCGGTGGGGCATACGGTGGCGCATCCGGTGAACGAACCGGCCGCGGCCGGCGGGACCTTGGCTGGCCCGACCGACTCGACCGACTCGACCGACTCGACGGAACCGACCGAACCGACCGAACCGACAAGGGGGATCGCATGAGCGACAGTCCTGCCGCCCGACTCCAGCAGCTCTTCGAGGGCCACCGGCTGACCCCCACTCAGCGGCGCATCGCGCACAGCATGGTGCGGCGGCCGGCGGACGCGCCCTTCCTGTCGAGCGTCGAGCTGGCGGAGCTGGCGGGGGTCAGCCAGCCGTCCGTCACCCGCTTCGCGGTCGCGCTGGGCTTCGACGGCTATCCGGCGCTGCGCAGACATCTGCGCGATGTCGCGCCGGCCGGCCCGGAGGAGGGCGAGTCCACGTACAACGAGTACCAGCAGGCCGTACGCGGCGAGATCGAGAACCTGCGCCAGCTCGCCGAACTGCTCGCCGATCCCGGCCCGGTGGAGCAGGCGGGACGGCTGCTCGCCGCCTCGCGCCCACTGCCCGTCCTCGGCCTGCGCGCCGCCTCCTCACAGGCTCGCGGCTTCGCCTACTTCGCGACCAAGGTCCATCCGGACGTACGGCTGCTGGACGAGGGCGGCACGATGCTCGCCGACCGGATCGACGCGGCCGGCACCGCGGGCGCGAGCGCGCTGCTCTGCTTCGCGCTGCCGCGGCATCCGAAGGAGGTCGTGGACGCGCTGGCGTACGCGCGGTCGACCGGACTGACGGTGGTGACGGTCGCCGACTCGGCGTTCGCGCCGGTCGCCAAACACAGCGACCTGCTGATCCCGGCGGCGGTCGGCACGGGGCTCGCCTTCGACACGGCGTGCGCGCCGATGCTGCTGGGGCGGGTGCTGCTGGAGGCAATGTGCGACGCCCTGCCGGACGCGCAGGCGCGGCTGGAGGACTTCGACGCACGGGCGGCGACGCGGGGGCTGTTCGTGGAGTAGCGGTGCGCGGTCGGTTGGGGGGTGCGCGGGAGTGGAGTGGGGTGGTGCGGCCCCCACCCGCCATCGAACCCTCCGGGTCACCCCGACTACCCCTCGGTCCCGACCTGGTGGCTGCTGCCCCGAGATCGTCTGTTCTCAGGAAATGTTCAGAGAGTGTCATTAGTCTGCGCGCCACAACACAGGCTTGAGGAGGCGGATCGTGGGGCGCGGAGGGCAGTCTCTGGCACGGGTGGCCGTGATCGTGCGGGCCGGTGCGGTGCCGTTGTGGTGGCTGGGGGTTCTTGCCACCGGGGTCGGTGTGCTGCTCCCCGGGCTGACCGGGCGCAGGGTCGGTGGCTACACCGGAGCGGCGCTGTTCGTGGTGTGCGCCGTGGTGGTCGCGCTCGTGCGCCGGCGCAAGTACACCGAGTGGGCGGACCGCGCCGCGCGGGCGGGGAAGTCCGACTTCCTCCAGGACCGCGCCGTGACGTTGCGGAACTGGCGCCGGGCGCACCGCTGGTGGCTGCTGGCCGCCTTCCTCGTCGCGGTGGGGAGTTCGTTCGCGCTGCCCGGCGCCGGGGGGCCCGCCCTGGCGGGTGTGGGTGTCGGGCTGTGGCTCAAGGCGGCCTGGCTGGGGCGCCGGGAGCGCCGGGACGACGCGCTGCTGTGGGTACGTACCGACTGGGCCGGCACCGGGAGCCCCGTGGGCAAGAAGGTCAAGGGCTACCGGACCACGGGGACCGCGGCCGGGGACGCCGTGCCCGGCGGGGCACGGCGCCCTCGCTGAGCGGCCGGCTGAACGGCCGAGGGCACGCGCCGCGCGCGGGCCGTGTGCGCCGCGCGCGGGTCGCTCAGACCTCCAGTTCGGCTTCGATTCTCATCAGCTGGTGACGGGCCATCGCCAGATTCGCCCGTGACTTGTCCAGCGCCAGATAGAGGAACAGACCGTTGTTACCGCGCCCCTTGAGCAGCCGTATCAGGTGGTACTGGCCGCCGAGGGTGATCAGGATGTCCTCGATCTCGTCCTTCAGGCCGAGCATTTCCATGGTGCGGACCTTGGCCCGGACCACATCGGTGTTGCCCGCCGCGGCCACCGTCAGATCGAGGTCCTTGCCGCCGCCGACCGTGCCGAGGGCCATGCCGCTGGAGTAGTCGACGAGGGCGGCCCCCAGGGCACCGTCGATGACGGTGGTGGCCTGCTTGAGGGCGGCTTCGGTGTTGGCCATGGATGTCGCACTTCCTTTCCGTCCGGTGCGGGCGGTCCGGGGGGTTCCCGGGGCCCGGGTGGTGCGTGTTCCGCGTATGTGGGGGGCTGTCATGGGTCAGGCGTTCTCCAGCCGTTCCAGGGCCCCGTCGACCAGTTCACCGATCCGGGTGCTGGACCGCCGGGCCTCCAGATGGAGCCGGCCCACATTGATCCGGGGCTCCGCCAGGAGCGTCAGCACCGCCGAGGCGCCCGCCGCGTACGTCGCGACGTACCCCAGCTCGCCCCGGATCAGCAGCTCCCGGAAGCCGCCCTGGCCGGTGGTGTCCGTGAGGCGCTGCGCGACGCCCAGCGCGGCGGCGGTGAGCGCGGCCACCCCCTCCGCCTCCACCTCGGCCGTGTCCTGGGCCAGCACCAGACCGTCCGTACTGGCCGCGAGCGCGCCGGTGAGCTGCGGGAGGCGGGCCCGCAGGCGCCTCAGCTCGCCCAGTACCTCGGCTTCCGCCGTCATCAGCTGTCTCCTCTCGGCACGTGCCCGCAGCGCGCGCCTCATGACGGCGTGGCGCGGTCCGGCACGTCGGACACGGCAGGTCCTGTCCGGGCCCGGTGGATGGAACGGGGACTCACAGGCTTGCCTCCAGGGCGTCGCGGAGCCGGCGTAACAGGGCGATGTCCGGATCGGCGGAGACCGTCGCGACCCAGGAGGGGACCGCCGAGGGCGTGGCCGCCACTGGTTCCGCGGGCGTCTCGACCAGCCCGGCCGCGGCCAGCCGGCGGATGTCCAGCAGGGTGTGGAACGCGGGCCTGCCCAGCGCCCAGGCGATGGCCGGCGGTGTCCGTACGCCGTCCGCCAGTTCCAGCAGCGCGCGCTGGCGGCGGGTGACCGTCTGGCCCGGCGCCGGTTCGCGCGTCCGCACGGGCGCGGTGTCCACGGCCGCGTACGGCCAGACCTGGTCGAGGAGTTCGCGTCTGCGTCGCGTCTCGCGCTCGACGGCGGACGCGGAGACGGGCCGTACGGGGCCGATCCAGTGCGCGACGCCGTAGCGGAAGCGGGTGGGCCCGCTGCCGGGGGCGAGCGCGAAGTAGGCGGCGTCGAACAGCGCGCCCAGATGACAGATCTCCAGCTCGCCGCCGCCGAGCCGGCCGCTGTCGACCAGGAACCGGCCGACCTCGCGGCGGGCGCCCGCCCGGTCGACCGCCTCCTCCCAGCCGGCGCGCGGCAGCCGGCCTCCGGTGGTGAGCAGGACGTCGATGCCGGGGGCGGCGGGGCTCTCCGCGTGCACGACGCGGCCGTCGGCGAGATAGAGCGTGCCGTGGTCGCGCAGGAGCGCTCCGGTGGCGCGCTCGCCGGCCAGCCGGACGAGCATCGGGGAGACCGTGGAGTGCGCGGGCGCCGTCGTCATCCCAGCACCAGCCGTTCCGCGAGCTGTCCCAGCCGTAACCGGGCCAGGGCGAGGTTTCCGGTGTCGCGGTCGAGCCAGAGATGGAGGAAGACGCTGCTGTCGAAGGTCGTCTCGACGAAGGCCAGGAGGTGGTAGCCGGTACGGGTGGTGACGATGAGGTCCTCGACGGGCGGGCCCTTGTGGCCGGCCGCGGCGGCGGGTGCGAACGCCGTGTACTCCGCGGCGGCTCTGGCCAGTTCGGCCGTTTCGGCGGCGGTCGCCTCATGGTCGCCGTTGGGCGATTCGCCCGCCGTGCCGAGGGCGAGACCGCTCGTCCAGTCCACGATCGCCGCTCCGCGCGCTCCCGGCAGGTTCATGGCCTCCTGTAGGCACGCGTCGATTCCGGGCACGCGGACTCCCCTCCCAGCCGGGCGTGCGGGCGTACTGCTGTGCGGCAGTGACCGTGAGATTACGCAACGTTCGTGCGGGGCGAGGAGGTTCTGTCATTTTCCATCGGAACATGCGCGCGGGACTGTAAAGGACCGGCTACTTCCGGCCGTCCCGGCGCCGGCCGCGTCGTGCGCGGGTTCCGCGTCGTCCCCGGCCGTCTTCCGTCGGCTTCGGCCGTCGTCAGTCGTCCGGGTCAGTGTCCGGCAGGAGCGCGTCGGCGTATCCGCCGCCCGACTCGGTGACGATCTCGGCGACCGTCTGCGCGGCCCGTACGGTTGCGAAGCGCACCCCGCCGCCGGCCGCGCCGGGAGCCGCCATGAAGCCGAAGACACCGGGCCTGGCCAGGCTGTTGTACGCGTAGTGGTGGGAGAAGTAGTACGCGCCGGTGTCGAGCGCGGCCACCAGATCGCCCTGCTCCAGCAGCGGCACGGGCCGGTTCTCGGCGAGCAGATCGCCCGCGAAGCAGGCCGGGCCCGCGATGTCCTGGGCCACGGCGGGGCCCGTCCTGGGCCGTCCCCCGGCGTCGTACGCGACGATGCGCAGCGGCCAGGAGGCGGGGTCGTAGACGGTACGGGTGGCGACCTGCGCGCCCGCGTGGGTCACCGCGATCGGGCGGCCACCGGCGGACTTGGCGTATTCGACGCGCGTGAGGACCGTGCCGTGCTTGGCGAGCAGAGAACGGCCGAATTCGGTGACCAGTCCGTAGCGGCCGTCCAGCAGTCCGGGGACGGTCTCCCTCAGCAGCCGGGCGTACTCCGCGTACGTCGGTGTCTCCTCGTCCGAGGTGAAGTTGACCGGGAGGCCGCCGCCGATGTCGAGGGTGTCGATCTGCCGGCGGCCGGCGGCCGTGTTGATCTCCTCGGCCAGTTCGTACACCGTCCGTACGCCCTCGGCCATGCGCTCCAGCGGGACGCCCTGCGAGCCGGAGTGGGTGTGCAGCCGGGTCAGCCAGGGGCGGTCCAGATACGCCTGGACAACCCAGGCGCGGGCGCCCTCGTCGCGCAGCGCGATCCCGAACTTGGAGGTGGCGGTCGCGGTGGACAGGGCGCCGATGGATCCGCCGCCGACCTGCGCGTTGATCCGCAGCCCGAGCGGGGAGGCGACGGCGCCCGGGGCCGGTCCGGGGCCGGATCCGGTGCCGGGGCCTGGGCCTGGGCCGGTTCCGGAGCCAGTTCCGGATTCGACAAGGGCGTCGATCCGCGCCAGCTCCTGGGGGTTGTCCGCGTTGACCGCGATGCCGAGCGCGAGGGCTTCGCGCAGCTCGGCGGTGGTCTTGGCGGGGGAGTCGAGGACGGTGTGCTCGGGGCGTACGCCCGCCGCGCGGGCAAGGGCCAGTTCGCCAGGGCTGGCCACCTCGGCGCCGATGCCCTCCTCGCCGAGCAGCCGCACCACGGCCACCAGGGGCGCGGCCTTCACCGCGAAGGCGTGCAGGACGGCGGTGCCGGGGGCGGTGACCTCCTCGAAGGCGGTACGGAGCGCGGCGGCGGAGGAGCGGATTCCGGCCACATCGAGCAGGGCGACGACGGGCTCGGCCTCGCTGATCAGACCCTGTGCCACGGCGGCCCGTACGGCGAGGTCCCGGCGGGCGGCGGCGCCGGGTGCCGGGCCCGTACCGCCGTCCGCGGAGCCGCCCGTGCCGTGCGGGGTATCGCGTCCGTTGTGCTGAACCGAAGCCATGCGTGCCAGCCAATCATCCGTGGACCGGTCACGCAGCTGTTGACTATAACTATTCATCCAGCAAGGATGTGAATAGATTGACCAACAGATCGGTCGGCGGATTCACCCGGCGGATTCACCACGGAGGAGGCATCGCCATGTCAGGACCCCGGCCCGTACGGGCTCCGCGCGGTACGGAACTGAGCGCCCTGGGATGGCAGCAGGAAGCCGCCCTCCGCATGCTCCAGAACAACCTGGACCCCGAGGTCGCCGAACACCCGGACAAGCTGGTCGTCTACGGCGGCACCGGCAAGGCGGCCCGCGACTGGCGCTCCTTCGACGCGATGGTCCGTACGCTCCGCACCCTCAAGCAGGACGAGACGATGCTCGTCCAGTCCGGCCGCCCGGTCGGCGTGATGCAGACCCACGAGTGGGCGCCGCGCGTGCTGCTCGCCAACTCCAATCTGGTCGGCGACTGGGCGAACTGGGAGGAGTTCCGGCGCCTGGAGGCCCTCGGGCTCACCATGTACGGGCAGATGACGGCCGGATCCTGGATCTATATCGGCACGCAGGGCATCCTCCAGGGCACGTACGAGACGTTCGCCGCCGTCGCCGCGAAGAAGTTTGGCGGGACGCTCGCCGGGACCATCACCCTCACCGCCGGTCTGGGCGGCATGGGCGGCGCCCAGCCGCTGGCCGTCACCATGAACGACGGCGTCGCGATCTGTATCGACTGCGACCCGCGCGCCATCGAGCGCCGGATCGAGCACCGCTATCTCGATGTACGGGCCGACAGCCTGGAGCACGCGCTCCAGCTGGCGACCGACGCACGCGACGCGCGCCGTCCGCTCTCCATCGGCCTGCTCGGCAACGCGGCGGAGCTGCTGCCCCGGATGCTGGCCGAGGGCGCCCCCATCGATATCGTCACGGACCAGACCTCCGCCCATGACCCGCTGGCCTATCTGCCGCTCGGTGTCGACTTCGACGAGATGGCCTCGTACGCCGCCGAGAAGCCCGCCGACTTCACCCAGCGCGCCCGGGAGTCCATGGCCCGGCACGTCGAGGCGATGGTCGGCTTCATGGACGCGGGCGCCGAGGTCTTCGACTACGGCAACTCCATCCGGGGCGAGGCCCAACTGGCCGGATACGACCGGGCCTTCGCCTTCCCCGGCTTCGTGCCCGCCTATATCCGGCCGCTGTTCTGCGAGGGCAAGGGCCCGTTCCGCTGGGCCGCGCTCTCCGGCGAGGCGTCCGACATCCACAAGACGGACAAGGCGATCCTCGACCTCTTCCCCGAGAACGAATCGCTGCACCGCTGGATCAAGATGGCCGGTGAGCGCGTCCACTTCCAGGGGCTGCCGGCCCGGATCTGCTGGCTCGGCTACGGCGAGCGCGACAAGGCGGGCGAGCGCTTCAACGACATGGTCGCCTCCGGTGAGCTCGCCGCCCCGCTGGTCATCGGGCGCGACCATCTGGACTGCGGGTCGGTCGCCTCCCCGTACCGCGAGACCGAGGCCATGCTCGACGGCTCCGACGCCATCGCCGACTGGCCGCTCCTCAACGCCATGGTCAATGTCGCCTCCGGCGCCTCCTGGGTCTCGATTCATCACGGTGGCGGTGTCGGCATGGGCCGCTCCATCCACGCCGGCCAGGTCTCGGTGGCCGACGGCACGAAGCTCGCGGGCGAGAAGATCCGCCGCGTCCTGACCAACGACCCGGGCATGGGCGTCATCCGCCATGTCGACGCGGGCTACGACCTCGCGGAAGAGGTCGCCGACGAGCGCGGCGTCCGCGTCCCGATGCGGGAGGGCGAGTGACCGCGTCACTCCCACCCGGGCCGGGGCGCGCCGACGGCGCCCCGGGGCATGCCGGGGCCGCCCCGGGGGCCGGCCGCCGGCCGCCCTCCTTCCAGGAGATGTGGCGCGAGCTCGCGCCGCTCGGGCGCGACTCCGGCAGCGGCGGCTACCGGCGGTACGCCTGGACCGCCGCCGACGCCGACTGCCGCGCCTGGTTCCGCGCGCAGGCCGAGTCCCGGGGGCTGGCCTACGAGCTCGACCGCAACGGCAACCAGTGGGCCTGGCTCGGCGATCCGCTCGCCGGGGACGCCGTCGTGACGGGGTCGCATCTGGACTCCGTACCCGACGGCGGCGCCTTCGACGGGCCGCTCGGTGTCGTCTCCTCCTTCGCCGCACTCGATGAACTCCGCCGCAGGGGCGCGCGGTTCAGCAGACCCCTGGCCCTCACCAACTTCGGGGACGAGGAAGGCGCCCGCTTCGGTCTCGCCTGCGTCGGCTCCCGGCTCACCGCCGGACAGCTCACCGCCGAACAGGCCCAGGAGCTGCGCGACGGGGACGGCATCACGCTGCCCCGGGCGATGGAGGCCGCCGGCTACGACCCGTCCGCCCTCGGCCCCGATCCCGAACGCCTCGCACGGATCGGCGCGTTCATCGAGCTGCATGTCGAGCAGGGCCGCGCCCTCGACCTCTCCGGCGATCCGGTCGGGATCGCCTCGGCGATCTGGCCGCACGGCCGCTGGCGCTTCGACTTCCGGGGAGAGGCCAACCACGCGGGCACCACCCGGCTCGCCGACCGCCGCGACCCGATGCTGACCTACGCGGAGACCGTGCTCGCCGCCCGCCGCGAGGCCGAACTCGCCGGAGCCCTCGCCACCTTCGGCAAGATCTCCGTCGAACCCAACGGCGTCAACGCCATCCCCTCCCTCGTCCGTGGCTGGCTGGATTCCCGCGCCGCCGACCAGTCCGCCCTGGACACCGTGGTCGCCGGTATCGAGGCCGCCGCCCGCGCGTGCGCGGACCGGGCCGGTATCGAACTGTCGGTCGTACGGGAGTCCTTCACCCCCGTGGTCGAGTTCGAGCACGCCCTGCGGGACGAGCTGGGCAAGATCCTCGGACAGCGCCCAGGCGGTGCCGGTCCCGTACCCGTCCTCGGCACCGGCGCCGGGCACGACGCGGGTATTCTGTCCGGCTCCATCCCCACCGCCATGCTGTTCGTACGGAACCCCACCGGGGTCTCGCACTCCCCGGCCGAATCCGCCGCCGAGGACGACTGCGTGGCCGGGGTCCTGGCACTCGCCGACGTACTGGAAGGACTCGCGTGCGCATGACGCACCCCACAGCGGCACCGGACGCGCCCGCCGGCCTCGTCTACTGGCTGGAGCACGCCTGGCTCGGCACCCATGTCGAGCCGGGGGTCGCCGTCGGCGTGACGGACGGCCGGATCACCGACGTCCGTACCGGCGTCATGACCCCGCCGCCCGGAGCCACGGCCCTGCGCGGACTGACCCTCCCCGGGCTGGCCAACGCCCACTCCCACGCCTTCCACCGCGCCCTGCGCAGCACCGTCCAGGTCGGCTCCGGCACCTTCTGGACCTGGCGCGAGATCATGTACGGAATCGCCGCGAAGCTCACCCCCGACTCGTATTACGCGCTCGCCCGCGCCGTGTACGCCGAGATGGCGCTCGCCGGCATCACCGCCGTCGGGGAGTTCCACTACCTCCACCACACCCCCGACGGCGCTCCGTACGACCGGCCGAACGCGATGGGGGAGGCGCTGATCGCGGCGGCGGCCGAGGCCGGGATCCGGATCACGCTCCTGGACACCGCCTATCTCTCCTCCGGGATCACCAAGCGGCGCGGCGGCGCACCCCCCGAGCGCCACCAGCTCCGCTTCTCCGACGGCACCGCCACCGCCTGGGCCGAGCGCGCCTCCGATCTCGTCTCGGCCCACAAGGACAGCGCCCACGCCCGGATCGGCGCCGCCATCCACTCCGTACGCGCCGTACCCGCCGAACAGCTCTCCACCGTCGCCGACTGGGCCGACGCCCACGGGGCCCCGCTGCATGTGCATCTCTCCGAGCAGACCGCGGAGAACGACGCCTGCCTCGACGCGCACGGCCGTACCCCCACGCGACTGCTTGCCGACCACGGCGTACTCGGCGCCCGTACCACCGGCGTGCACAACACCCACCTCACCGACGAGGACATCGCCCTGCTGGGCGCCGCCCGCACCGGCACCTGTATGTGCCCCACCACGGAACGCGATCTGGCCGACGGCATCGGCCCCGCCGCCCGGCTCCAGCGCGCGGGCTCCCCGCTGTCGCTCGGCAGCGACAGCCACGCCGTCATCGACATCCTCGAAGAGGCCCGCGCGATGGAACTCGACGAACGGCTGCGCACCCGCCGCCGCGGTCACTGGACGGCCGCCGCCCTGCTGCACGCCGCGACCACGGACGGCCACGCGGCCCTCGGCTGGCACGAGGCGGGCAGGATCGAGCGCGGCGCGCTCGCCGATCTCGCCACCATCGCCCTGGACTCGGTCAGAACAGCGGGCACGCTCACCCGGCTCGGAGCGGAGACCGCCGTATTCGCCGCCTCCGCGGCGGATGTGCGCCACACCGTGGTCGGGGGCCGCCAGATCGTCCGGGACGGTGTCCACACCCTCGTCCCCGACGTGCCCAAGGCCCTCGCCGAGTCGATCGCAGCCCTGCGCGGCTGACGCCGCGGACACCGCCGAAGGAGAACAGCGTCACGATGACGACCCCCACCACGGCGGGCACCACCGCCCTCACCAACATCGCCAGTCTGGTCACCAACGACCCCTCCCTCGGTGACGGAACCCCCATCGGTCTGATCCAGGACGCGGCCGTCGTCATCGACGGCGACCGCGTGGTCTGGGTCGGTGAATCAAGCAAAGCACCCGCCACTGACAATGCCGTCGACGCCGGTGGCCGGGCCGTGATCCCGGGCTTCGTGGACTCCCACTCCCATCTGGTCTTCGCGGGCGACCGCACCCAGGAGTTCAACGCCCGGATGTCCGGCCGCGCCTACTCCGCCGGCGGCATCCGCACCACCGTCGCCGCCACCCGCGCCGCCACCGACGCCGAGCTGAGCGCCAACGTCGCGCGCTATCTGGCCGAGGCGCTCCGCCAGGGCACCACCACCCAGGAGACCAAGTCCGGTTACGGCCTGACCGTCGAGGACGAGTCCCGCGCCCTGCGCATCGCCCGTGAACACACCGACGAGGTCACCTACCTCGGCGCCCACATCGTCCCGCCCGACCACGCCGACGACCCCGCCGCGTATGTCGCGCTCGTCACCGGCGAGATGCTCGACGCCTGTGCCCCGTACGCCCGTTGGGTCGATGTCTTCTGCGAGAAGGGCGCCTTCGACGGCGACCAGGCCCGCGCGATCCTCACCGCCGGAGCCGCGAAGGGCCTGCACCCGCGCGTCCACGCCAACCAGCTCTCGTACGGCCCCGGCGTCCAGCTCGCCGTCGAACTCGACGCCGCGTCCGCCGACCACTGCACGCATCTGACCGACGCGGACGTGGACGCCCTCGCCCACAGCGCGACCGTGGCCACGCTGCTCCCCGGCGCGGAGTTCTCCACCCGCGCCGCCTGGCCGGACGCGCGCCGCCTCCTCGACGCGGGCGCGACCGTCGCGCTCTCCACCGACTGCAACCCCGGCTCGTCCTTCACCTCGTCCATGCCGTTCTGCATCGCGCTCGCCGTACGCGACATGGGCATGACCCCGGACGAGGCGGTCTGGTCGGCCACGGCGGGGGGTGCCGCCGCCCTGCGCCGCCAGGACATCGGCCGCCTCACCCCGGGCGCCCGCGCCGACCTCGCCCTCCTCGACGCCCCGAGCCATGTGCACCTGGCCTACCGCCCGGGGGTGCCCCTGGTCACGGCGGTCTGGCGGGCCGGCGAGCGGGTCCACTGACCCCCTCGCCGCCGGGCCGCCCAGCATCCCGGCCGCCCAGCATCCCGGCCGCCCGGCGCGCCGCGCGCCCGGCGGCCGGGCGCGCCCTCACCCCTTCAGCACGGCGACCTCGTCGATCTTGGCCCGCAGCCTCCGTACCGCCTGCGTCTTCGCGTACGGCTTCAGCCTGCGCTGCATCGTCTCGAAGTGCTCGTCACCCCGCGCCGACGACACATGCTCGTAGTCCTCCAGGAACTGCCACCAGCTCCCGCACGCCGCCTCCAGATGCCCCAGCTCCAGCTGACGCTGCGCCAGCACCGCGAGGAAGTGGACCCTGCCCTGCCGTTCGTTCTTCTGCTGCGCCTTCAGGGACTGCTGGAGCGCGGATATCGACCCCGGCAGATCCTTGAACTCGTACAGCACATGGGACGTGTGGAAGAGATACGCCGTCGCGTCGTAACCGCCCACCGACTCACGCCGGTTGTCCGCCTTCGTCAGCGCCGTCTCGGTCTCCCGGAGCCGGCTGAACGCCTGCCGCTTGTCGCCGACCATCGCCGCGGAGTGGGCCTGCTGACCGGAGAGGAAGGCCCGCAGCCGCGGCCCGGCCTGCGGGGACGCCTCGGCGGCCGAGTCGGCGAGCTCCAGCGCGCGCTTGCCGTAGCCGAGATTGGACGCCTGGAGGGACATGCCGCGCAGTGTGCGGCAGTACGTCGTGTGGTCCTCTGCGGCGCCCGCCAGCTCCAGGGCCCTCAGGTAGTACCGCTGCCCGAGCCCGTGCGCCCGCTCGTACATCGCCATCCACCCGGTCAGATAGACCAGGTCGGACGCCGCCGACAGCATGTCGCTCCGTACACCCTCCGGAGCCTCGGCCTTGAGCCAGGGCATGACCGTGTTGACCAGAAACGCGGCGGCCATCGGGCGCGCGTGCCCTCCGCCGAGTTCATCGAGAATGTCCGCTATTCGATCGGTCATCGTACGTACGGCCTGTACTTGCGGCGCGCCGATCCGGGCCGTCCGTTTGCCCGGTGGCGCGGTCGTCGGGGTGGCGGCCTGGGCCAGATCCGGGAAAAGCGGTACCACCATCGCGGCCGAGAACAGTCCTGCGGCGATCAAACTGCGACGCGACGGGTCCATATCGGCCCTTCCCATGTCGACCAGTTCTTCGAACGTGTTGACGCCGGAAGTGACGGAGGAGCCGGGTACGCCGGAGCCCGCCGGGGCGTGCGCGGAGGACGCGGCCGGCAGGCCGGCTTCCGCATGCGTGACCGGACGGCGGAGCTTGCGCGCGAACGCCTCCACGATCAGTGGTCTGACCTGCTCCTTCGGGGTGGTGCCCGCGACCCAGTGGGAGACTGCGGACTGGTCGTAGTGCAGCTGGAGCCCGGCTTCCGCGCCGATGCGATTGATGATCTGTGCGAACTGCGCACGGGACCATTTCGCCTGCTCAAGCAGAGAGGCCAACCCGGCATTGGGTGTGCGTGAGTGACGTGAGTTACTCGCCATGCCTTCAACTCCCCCAAGCGTTCATGGCTTTCATTCTCGGACCTGCCCTCCACGGTACCCGGGGAGGGTAATAACGCGGTTTTCTCTTCAAGTAGACGCCGAACAACGAAGAGAGCGGGGGGCCAAGGTGACCACAGTGACAGACCGCAGAGCCGGAGGCACAGAGGAAAACGCACACAGGAAGGCATTGGCATATGACGATATCGCCTTCGATGTCATAGCCCTGAACATCGACCGCGCACTCGCCCCGCATCGTCTGATGCCGCCGCCGGTGGAGATCGCCGATCTCACCAACCGGCTGATCGACCATGGGGCGTTGCTCGTCGGGTTCGTGGAGCGGATTCCCGAGACGGAGCACACGGTCCGGGCGAAGGGCGCGCTGAAGGACTGGTACGACCTGACCGGCAGCGGGCCCGGCGCCGGCGCCATGGCGAACTGGGTCCACATGCGGGCCCTGGCCCGGATGTGCCGCACGTTCATGGACTACCTGCACGAACGTGAAGGGCGGCACCGGACATGACTCCGGAAGCGAAGCATCAGGCGTGGTTCGTGGTCGCGGTCTGCACGCTGGGGCTCACCATCGCCCTGGCCGTCGGGCTGCGCCTGTAGGACCGCCCCGCGGATCAGCTGCGGCGGGCCTCAACCACCCAGCACCACCGGCAGTTCCCGCACACTGTTGCCCACAAAGCTTCGGTGGCGCGGAAGTTCGTCCTCCGGGACCGCGACCCGCAGGTCCGGGAAGCGCCCGAACAACCGCCGCAGCGCGATCGTCGTCTCCATCCTCGCCAGCGGTGCGCCCAGACAGTAGTGCGCACCATGGCCCAGAGAGAGATGGCGCGTGGTGGAGCGCGTACGTCGCGTGATGTCGAAGCGGTCCGCGTCCGGGCCGTGAGCGGCGGGATCACGGCCGGCGGCGGAGAAGCCCGCCAGCACAGGAGTGCCCGCCGGGATCAGCGTGCCGTCCACCGTCAGATCCCGGGTCGGATAACGGAACGGGAAGTAACTGACCGGACTGTCCCAGCGCAGCGTCTCCTCGACCGCGTCCGCCCAGTCGGCGCCACCGGCCCGGATCAGCTCCAACTGGTCCCGGTGGGCGCAGAGCGCACGCACCGCGTTGGTGATCAGATTGAGCGTGGTCTCATGGCCGGCGATGATCATCACGATCATCGTGCCGATGAGTTCGGCCTCGCCGAGCCGGTCGCCGCCCTCCTCGCGCGCGGCGATCAGGGCGCTGGTCAGGTCCTCGCCCGGACGGTCCTTACGGGAGGCCGCCACGGCGGTCAGCACCGCCACCATCTCCCGGTTCGCGGCCACCGCGTCCTCGGGCGCGATGTCGGTCGCCACCACCAGGTTCGACAGCTCATGCAGCCGGTCCCGGAACTGATCGTCGACGCCGAGCAGTTCACTGATGACACGCATGGGCAGTGGCAGCGCGAACAGCGCCCGCAGATCCACCGCGCCCTCACGCGCTCCCACGCGCGCGCCGTCACCCGCACCGCCGGCCGCTTCGGCCGCCGCTGCCTCCACACCGTCCAGAAGCTCGTCGGTCAGCCGCTCGATGCCGGGCCGCAGCGCCTCCACGCGCCGGGCCGTGAACGCCTTGCTCACCAGCGCCCGCAGCCGCCGGTGATCGTCGCCGTCCGAGGTGACCATGCCCTGCACGGTCGCGAAGGTCCGCAGCGGCCAGCCGTCCGGAATGCGCCCCTCACGCAGCGCGGTGAAGTGCCGGGCGTTCTTGGCGACATCCGGATGGCCGATGAATTCCTTGAGCGCCTCGTGCCCGAGCACCACCGCGGCCGGTACGTCCCCGGGGAGCAGGACCTCGGCAGCGGCCCCCTTCGCCAGCAGCGCGGCGTTGGAGGCGTGCGGGCAGCCGCCGGACGGGTCCAGCCGGCGGGGCGCATATGACGCGGTCACTGGACTCTCCCTCCCGGCAAGCCTGGTACAGGGCCGCCCCCGATCCTATGAGCCATCAGGTGGCCCGGCACAGGAGCTGTTCCGGCCTCTTTCGGCGTGTTCCGGCCTGTTACGGACCGTTCGCCCGCCGGGCCGGCACCAGTGGCGCAGCGCCACATACAGCCCGCGCCGGCACGACGGCACATACAGACACTTCCTGCCGAGGCGACGGCGCATCAGCGTCTCCAGCGCCGCGTACGCGGAGTCCTCCGCCGGGCAGCCCTCCCCACGAGCCATCGCGTCTCCCCACGCTCCCCCTGCCCCGGCTCAATGTGGCCCATAACGGACGGGCCGTCAATAAGGCCGCCGAGGCGGGGACAGCGCCCGTCACTCCTCCAGAGTCAGGCCCTTTCTGAGCCTCTTGAGGGTGCGGGAGAGCAGTCTGGACACATGCATCTGCGAGATATTGAGCTCCTCGCCGATCTCCGACTGCGTCATATTGGCGACGAAGCGCAGGGAGAGGATCTTGCGGTCCCGCGACGGCAGGCTCGCGATCAGCGGCTTCAGGGACTCGACGTACTCGATGCCTTCGAGCCCGTGGTCCTCGTAGCCGATCCGGTCCGCGAGCGCGCCCTCGGTGTCGTCGTCCTCGGGCTGGGCGTCCAGCGAGCTGGCGGTGTACGCGTTGCTCGCCGCCATGCCCTCGACGACTTCCTCGTTGGTGATGCCGAGGCGGTGGGCGAGTTCACCGACGGTGGGCGCCCGGTCGTACTGCTGGGCCAGTTCGTCGCCCGCCTTGGCGAGGTCGAGGCGGAGCTCCTGGAGCCTGCGCGGTACGCGCACCGACCACGACGTGTCGCGGAAGAAGCGCTTGATCTCGCCGACGATGGTCGGCATCGCGAAGGTGGGGAACTCGACGCCGCGGCTCAGCTCGAAGCGGTCGATGGCCTTGATCAGGCCGATGGTGCCGACCTGCACGATGTCCTCCATCGGTTCGCTGCGGGAGCGGAACCGGGCGGCCGCGAACTTCACCAGGGCGAGATTCAGCTCGACCAGGGTGTTGCGGACGTACGCGTACTCGTGCGTGCCCTCTTCAAGGGCTTCCAGCCGGGCGAAGAGCGTCTTCGACAGGGCTCGGGCATCCACCGCGCCCACCTCGTCGAAGGGCGGGATCTCGGGCAGGTCCTCAAGGCCCTCGGTCAGGCCCTCGATGCCGGCCGGCGGTGTGATGTCGGTCTCGGAAGGTGCGGGCGGAGTTGCCGACGCCGCGTGTGGGGTACGCGTGCTGTCGAGCCGGGGTGACATGGGTCTCCTCCATACGTTCTCGGCATATGGCTGCCGATGCCAATACGCGCTGCTGCGGTGTGCGGCGCCTCCAAAGCCGGCCGTGGTCGGATGTGTTCCCTACAAGCCCTACCCGCTAGGTACGGACAGTTGCAAGTGTTAATTGTTTCATATGTCCTTATTGTGGGGGACTTTGGGTACCGGTCGGCGTGTGAAAGGCGTAATGTTCGACGGACGTCATCGGGTTGAGATGACGACGGGGCGACACCATCTGACGACGGCGCACGACACGGCGAAGAGGGATCGGCATGGACCGCCAGACGGTCGGCAGCACGAACCGGGGCCGGCTTCGGGTCGAGGTTCGGACCGAGGGCCGGAGCGAGGTAGTGACGGTGGCCGGTGAGCTGGATCACCACACGGCCGACCTGTTGCGGACACCTCTGGACGAAGCGCTCGAACAGGGCAGGTCACGCCTGGTGATCGAGTGTTCGCAACTGGAATTCTGCGACTCCACCGGACTCAACGTCCTGCTGGGCGCCCGCCTCAAGGCGGATGCCGCCGGCGGCGGGGTCCATCTCGCGGCGATGCTGCCCGTGGTGGCGCGGGTCTTCGAGATCACGGGCGCGGACGCGGTCTTCACCGTCCATGACTCCCTCGAAGAGGCCCTGGCCGACTGACTCCGGCGCTACTCTGCACCCCGGGATCCGCATCGGATCCCCGCCCCGCCCTGTCGTGTTGCACTCCTCACCATTTCCCGACCGGTGAAGTGGGTGTTGTCACGATTCGGAGGGGCAGAAGACCCCCGGCGGCCCCAGCGGGACCCCGCACGCTGTGTACACAAGAACTGGCTAATTGGTGAATCGGTGAGGTGAAGCGCTGATGAGCACCACCCGGCAGCCTCCGCCGGGCGATCTCGGCCCCGAGCCGGACGGGGCGGGAACCGCTGCCGCGACGTCCGACGCGCGGGTACGGTCGCTTGTCCTGGCCGGCGCCAGTGGCGTCGTACCGCTCGCGCGCGACTTCACCCGCCAGGCGCTCTACGACTGGGGCTGGCTCCCCGCCTCGACCGCGGACCAGCGGGCGGCGGCGGAGGATGTGCTGCTGGTCGTCTCCGAGCTGGTCACCAACGCGTGTCTGCACGCCGAGGGCCCCGAGGGGCTGCGGGTCGCGCACACCGCCAAGGTGCTGCGGCTGGAGGTCACGGACCGCGGTACGGGCCAGCCGGCCCCCCGTACCCCGCACCGCGCGGGACGCCCCGGCGGCCACGGCATGTTCATCGTCCAGCGGCTCTGCCTCGACTGGGGTGTCGTACGCACGCCCGGCGCGGCCGGGAAAACGGTCTGGGCGGAGCTCGCCGCCCCGTCGTAACGCGCGTAGCTCACACGAAAAGGGCCGCCGCACCCATGCCCGGTGCGGCGGCCCTTTCCGTCACATATGACCCGTCCTGGTGCGAACTAGTGGATGTCGCCCATCAGCGCCCGTACCTTCTTGCGGTACATGAAGATCGCGAAGCCGGCGAGGGTCGCCAGCAGCGCCTCCAGCGCCACCACGCCCGTCTTCCCCAGATCGACCCCGCCGATCGAGAGCAGACCGGTCACGGAGTCGCCCGCGGTGACCGCCAGGAACCAGACCCCCATCATCTGGCTCGCGTACTTCGCCGGCGCCATCTTCGTCGTCACCGACAGACCCACCGGGGAGACGCACAGCTCGCCCACGGTCTGGATCAGATAGATGCCCACCAGCCACATCGGGCTGACCAGCGTGCCGTCCGCCGCCATCGCCAGCGGGATCAGGAAGAAGAAGAACGAGACGCCGATGAAGAACAGCCCGGCGGCGAACTTCACGACCGTGCTCGGCTCCTGGCCCCGGCGGCTCAGCCAGAGCCAGAACCAGGCGAAGACCGGCGCCAGCGCCATGATGAACACCGGGTTCAGTGACTGGTACCAGGAGGACGGGAAGCCCAGCCCGAACAGTTCGCCGGCGGCCTTCGTCGTACCGAACGCCTGGACCGTGGAGCCGCCCTGGTCGTAGATCATCCAGAACACGGCCGCGGCCACGAAGAACCAGATGTACCCGGACATCTTGGTCTGCTCGGTCGCCGACAGCTCCTTGTCGCGCTTGATCCGGATCAGCACGGCGGCCGGGATCGCGATGCCCGCGAGCGTCAGCGGGACCATCGCCCAGTTGAGGGTGAAGTTGCCGCTGAGACCGACGACGCCGTAGAAGACGGCGGCGATCAGCAGCCAGGTCATGCCCTTGCGCAGCCAGGTGGCCCGCTCCTCGCGGGAGAGCGGGGTCGGGACGCGGCTGCTCTCCGGGCTCAGATGCTTCGTACCGAGCAGGAACATGATCAGGCCGATGCCCATGCCGACCGCGGCCAGGGCGAAGCCCAGATGCCAGCTGTAGGTCTCGCCGACGGTGCCGATGACCAGCGGGGCGAAGAAGGCACCGATGTTGATGCCCATGTAGAAGATGGTGAAGCCGCCGTCCCGGCGCGGGTCGTTGGGGCCGTCATAGAGATGGCCGACCATCGTGGAGATATTGGCCTTCAGCAGACCCGAGCCGAGCGCCACCAGCGCCAGCCCGGCGAAGAAGCTTCCCGTGCCCGGCAGGGCCAGGGTGAGATGGCCCAGCATGATCGTGCACGCCGCGATCGTGACGGTCTTGCGCGGGCCCCAGAGCCGGTCGCCCAGCCAGCCGCCGGGCATCGCCAGCAGATAGACCATGGACAGGTAGATGGAGTAGATGGCCGTGGTGGTGGCCAGATCCATCCCGAGCCCGCCGCCCTGAAGCCCCTTCGAGGCGTCGGGACCACCGGAGATCAGATAGATGGTGAGCAGGGCCCTCATGCCGTAGAAGCTGAAGCGCTCCCACATCTCGGTCATGAAGAGCGTGGCCAGGCCGCGGGGGTGGCCGAAGAAGGTCTTCTCGGGTCCGGCGGGGGCGCTGGGCGAGTCCTTGGTCATGCTGGACGCCATGGGTCGATCCTTGCTTGCTCGGGACGCGGCGCTTGGTCAGCGGTGACGCGCCCGGTGTGGGGGGCGGGCCGGGGCGGTACGTGCCGCCCCCGGCGCGGAGACGCAGAGAGGAGACCCTTGGCACTCAGCAGGCCAAAGGTCTCCTAGTGGTACTACAGGCGTCTCGCCACCATACGACATGACAGAGTCGCATATGGAAGGACTTGAGAGATGGATCACAGGATTTGATGGAACCACACTCTTATATTCGAAGGTAGATCATCAGATCGCATGCGAACCCGAAGGCATCGCCCAGCAGGGCCCAAGCGCCGCCCCGTGCGGTCTACCATCACCACATGACCCGTGTACTGCTCGCCGAGGACGACGCTTCCATCTCGGAGCCGCTGGCCCGCGCCCTGCGACGGGAGGGTTACGAGGTCGAGGTCCGCGAAGACGGTCCGACCGCGCTGGACGCCGGACTCCAGGGCGGTGTCGACCTGGTCGTACTCGACCTGGGCCTGCCCGGGATGGACGGCCTCGAAGTCGCCCGCCGGCTGCGCGCCGAGGGCCACGCCGTGCCGATCCTGGTGCTGACCGCGCGCGCCGACGAGGTGGACACCGTGGTCGGCCTGGACGCCGGCGCCGACGACTATGTGACCAAGCCCTTCCGGCTCGCGGAGCTGCTGGCGCGGGTACGGGCGCTGCTCCGGCGCGGCGCCTCGGACCCCGTGCCCGCCCCCGCCACCCATGGCGTACGGATCGATGTCGAGTCGCACCGCGCCTGGATGGGCGACGAGGAACTCCAGCTCACCGCCAAGGAGTTCGACCTGCTGCGGGTCCTCGTCCGGGACGCGGGCCGGGTCGTCACCCGTGACCAGCTGATGCGCGAGGTCTGGGACACCACCTGGTGGTCGTCGACCAAGACGCTCGACATGCATATCTCCTGGCTGCGCAAGAAGCTCGGTGACGATGCCGCCAACCCGCGCTACATCGCCACCGTGCGCGGCGTCGGCTTCCGGTTCGAGAAGAGCTAAGACACCTTGCGCCGCCGTCTGATCAATTCCACGCTCGCCGTGGTGCTGGTCGTCATCGCCGTCTTCGGGGTCTCGCTCGTCATCGTCGAGACCCGCACGATCAGCAGCAGCGCCCAGGAGAGCGTGGACTCCGAGGCGGTACGGCTGGTGAGCATCGTCGACAGCCGCCTCCTCGGCGGAGACAACGTCACCGCCAAGGTGCTGTCCGAGCAGATCGACCAGACGCGGTACGCGCGGATCGAGATCCCGGGCCGGCCCGTCGTCCAGCTCGGCGAGCGGCCGACCGGCAGCGTTATCCGGGCCAAGGCGAAGGGCGAGGAGGGCGAGACCGTCATCGTCGAGGAGCCCCGCTCCTCCGTGACCCGCGAGGTCGGCCGCACCCTCCTGATCATCGGCGCGGTGGCGCTGCTCGCGGTCATCGCCGCCGTACTGCTCGCCGTGCGCCAGGCCAACAAGCTGGCCTCCCCGCTCACCGATCTCGCGGAGACGGCGGAGCGCCTCGGCTCCGGCGACCCGCGCCCCCGGCACAAGCGGTACGGGGTGCCCGAGCTGGACCGGGTCGCGGATGTCCTCGACTCCAGCGCCGAGCGCATCGCCCGGATGCTCACCGCCGAGCGGCGGCTCGCCGCGGACGCCTCGCATCAGCTGCGTACGCCGCTGACCGCCCTGTCCATGCGGCTGGAGGAGATCTCCGCCACGGACGACCTGGAGTCGGTGAAGGAGGAGGCGATGGTCGCGCTGGCGCAGGTCGAGCGGCTGACCGATGTGGTGGAGCGGCTGCTCACCAACGCGCGCGACCCGCGTACCGGCTCCGCCGTCGCCTTCGATCTCGACGAGGTCGTCAAACAGCAGATCGAGGAGTGGCGCCCGGCCTACCGCAGCGCCGGGCGGGCCGTCGTCTGCTCGGGCCGGCAGGGGATGCGGGCCGTCGGCACCCCGGGCGCGGTCGCCCAGGTGCTGGCCGCGCTGATCGAGAACTCACTCATGCACGGCGGCGGTACGGTCGCGCTGCGCACCCGCGTCACCGGCAACCAGGCCGTCATCGAGGTGACCGACGAGGGCCCCGGCGTTCCGGCGGACCTCGGGGCGCGGATCTTCGAGCGCACCATCAGCGGCCGCAACTCCACCGGGATCGGCCTCGCCGTGGCCCGCGACCTGGCCGAGGCGGACGGCGGCCGGCTGGAGCTGCTCCAGCAGCAGCCGCCGGTCTTCGCGCTCTTCCTCAGCCGGGAGGCCCGCAACCGCAAGACACCGAAGTCGCCGGAGCGCCCGGTCCGCTGATCGCCAGGGCCCTTGGGGCTGTTGGAGGTATGGCCTTTCAGCCGCGGACGCGGTCGGGCCGCGGGGGCTCCCGTTCCAGGAACGATTCGTCCGGCAGTTCCGCGCCCGCCGCGGCGGGCCGGGCACGGAACACCCAGGTGCGGTACGACCAGAAGCGGAAGAGCGTCGCGATCCCGATGCCGAGGAACTTGAACACATTGCTCTGGAGCGGGCTGTCCCAGCCGAAGCCGTATGTCGCCGCGTAGAGCACCCCGTTCTCGATGACCAGGCCGACCACGCTGAACAGCAGGAAGAGCGTCAGCTCCTTCGTGCGGCGGCTCTTGTCCCGGTCCCGGTAGGTGAAGTAACGGAAGCCCACGTAGTTGAAGGCGATCGCGACGACGGTGGCCAGGATGCTGGCCCGCACCACGGGGAGCGTGGTGAGGTGCCGTACGAGATTGAAGACCAGCAGGTTGACCAGCAGCCCCGCGCCGCCCACCGCGCCGAACTTGACCACCTCGCGGACGAGCCGGTCCAGTCGCACGCGGAGTGCGCCCCGTTCGCTCATATGCCCGTTCAGCCCCGTCCGGTCGGCGTCAGTTCCGAACCATGCTAACCAGCGGTCCCTTCCGCCGCCTGGGGGACCGTACGTCACCCTCGGTCACGGTGGGTGGCGGCCGTACGGGGGACACCCGTACGGGACGGGACCGGGCCCGTACGCGGGGGCCGGGCCCGGCGGGCGGCGGATACTCTGGGGGCGTGACGTTCCCGGTAGTCGGCATGGTCGGCGGCGGTCAGCTCGCCCGTATGACCCACGAGGCGGGCATCCCCCTCGGCCTCAGATTCAAGCTCCTCAGTGACACCCCGCAGGACTCGGCGGCCCAGGTGGTGAACGATGTCGTCATCGGCGACTATCGCGACCTGGACACGCTGCGTGACTTCGCGCGCGGCTGCGATGTGATCACGTTCGATCACGAGCATGTGCCGATCGAGCATCTGCGAGCCCTGGAGGCGGACGGAATCCCCGTCAGGCCGGGCCCGGACGCGCTGGTGCACGCGCAGGACAAGGGCGTGATGCGGGCCAGGCTGACCGAGCTGGGCGTGCCCTGCCCGCGCCACCGCATCGTCGCGGGACCGGCCGACGTGGCGGCCTTCGCCACCGAGACGGGCGGCTTCCCGGTCATCCTCAAGACGGTGCGCGGTGGCTACGACGGCAAGGGTGTCTGGGTCGTACGGTCCGAAGAAGAGGCGGAGGAGCCCTTCCGGGCCGGGGTTCCCGTGCTCGCCGAGGAGAAGGTCGACTTCGTACGCGAGCTGGCCGCGAACATCGTCCGCTCCCCGCACGGCCAGGCCGTCGCGTACCCCGTGGTCGAGTCCCGGCAGGTCGACGGCGTCTGTGACACCGTCATCGCCCCCGCGCCCGGTCTGCCGGACGAGCTGGCGGGCGAGGCCCAGCTGCTCGCCCTGCGGATAGCCGCCGAACTGGGGGTCGTGGGCCATCTCGCGGTGGAGCTCTTCGAGACCCGTTCCGACGACGGGACTCCGGGCATTCTCGTCAACGAGCTGGCGATGCGCCCGCACAACTCCGGGCACTGGACCCAGGACGGCGCGATCACCTCGCAGTTCGCCAACCATGTGCGCGCCGTACTCGATCTGCCGCTCGGCGATCCGCGCCCGCGTGCGCCCTGGACCGTTATGTGCAATGTGCTGGGCGGCGACTATCCCGATATGTATGCGGCCTATCTGCACTGCATGGCCCGGGACCCGCAGCTGAAGATCCATATGTATGGCAAGGACGTGAAGCCCGGCCGCAAGGTGGGGCATGTCAACACCTACGGCGACGACCTGGACGACGTGCTGGAGCGCGCCCGCCACGCCGCCGGCTATCTCCGAGGAACGATCACCGAATGACAGTTGCTCCCCTGGTCGGCGTCGTCATGGGCTCGGACTCCGACTGGCCCGTCATGGAGGCCGCCGCGAAGGCCCTCCACGAGTTCGAGATCCCGTACGAGGTGGATGTCCTCTCCGCGCACCGGATGCCGCGCGAGATGATCGCGTACGGCGAGGAGGCCGCCGGGCGCGGACTCAAGGCGGTCATCGCGGGCGCGGGCGGCGCGGCGCACCTGCCGGGCATGCTCGCGTCGGTGACCCCGCTGCCGGTGATCGGCGTCCCCGTACCGCTGAAGTACCTCGACGGCATGGACTCGCTGCTGTCCATCGTCCAGATGCCGGCCGGTGTGCCGGTCGCCACGGTCTCGGTCGGCGGCGCCCGTAACGCGGGGCTGCTGGCCGCCCGTATGCTCGCCGCCCACGACCCCGAACTCCAGGGCAGGATGCGGGAGTTCCAGCAGGAGCTGAACGACCAGGCGACGACGAAGGGCAAGCGGCTGCGCGCGAAGGCCGAAGGCGCGGACCACTTCGGATTCGGAAAGTGACGGGGAAAGTGACGGACACGGCCATGGACTCCACGCCCTACCTCGACGAGGCCCGTGCCCTGCTGGCCGACTTCCCCGTGGTCGACGGACACAACGACCTGCCCTGGGCGCTGCGCGAGCACGTGCGCTACGACCTGGACCGGCTCGACATCGCCGGCGATCTGTCGGGCAAGCTGCACACGGACATCCCCCGGCTGCGGCGAGGCGGCGTCGGCGGGCAGTTCTGGTCCGTGTACGTACGGTCCGACATGGCCGGGGACGACGCGGTCAGCGCGACGCTGGAGCAGATCGACGTGGTCGGCCGGCTGCTGGACCGCTACCCGGGCGAGCTGTCCCGCGCCCTGACGGCGGACGACATGGAGACCGCGCGGCAGCACGGCAGGATCGCCTCCCTGATGGGCGCCGAGGGCGGCCACTCCATCAACAACTCCCTCGCCACGCTGCGGGCCCTC
Organism: Streptomyces scopuliridis; assembly: GCF_042790125.1. Taxonomy (GTDB): domain Bacteria; phylum Actinomycetota; class Actinomycetes; order Streptomycetales; family Streptomycetaceae; genus Streptomyces; species Streptomyces scopuliridis_A. The sequence goes on along the minus strand of NZ_JBHTZS010000025.1, from coordinate 11,716 downwards.
CATACCCTGGGTGTCCGCTATATGACGCTCACCCATAACGACAATCTCGCCTGGGCGGACTCGGCGACGGACGACCCGGGCGTGGGCGGGCTCTCGGCCTTCGGCCGCGAGGTGGTCCGCGAGATGAACCGCACCGGCATGCTGGTCGACCTCTCGCATGTGGCCGCCACGACGATGCGCGACGCACTCGCCGCCACCGCGGCGCCGGTGATCTTCTCGCACTCGTCGGCACGGGCGATCTGCGACCACCCGCGCAATATCCCGGACGACGTGCTGGAGAAGCTGCCCGCGAACGGCGGCGTGGCCATGGCCACGTTCGTACCGAAGTTCATCCTCCCCGCGGCGGTGGCCTGGACACAGGCGGCGGACGAGAACATGCGGGCCCACGGTCTCCACCATCTCGACACCACCGCGCGCGCGATGGAGATCCACCAGGCCTTCGAGGCGTCCCACCCGCGCCCGAACGCCACGGCGGCGACGGTCGCGGACCATCTGGACCATATGCGCGAGACCGCCGGCATCGACCACATCGGCATCGGCGGCGACTTCGACGGCACGGCCTTCACTCCGGCCGGCCTGGACGACGTCGCGGGCTACCCGAACCTGATCGCGGAACTGCTCGCCCGTAAGTGGTCCACCGAGGACCTGGCGAAGCTGACGTGGCAGAACGCCGTACGGGTGCTGCGCGCGGCGGAGGACGTGGCGCGGGGCCTGCGGGACGAGCGGGGTCCGTCGCTGGCGACGATCGGGGAACTGGACGGCTGACGACGCCCTGACTCACGGACGCGCGGACGCGCATCCGTGAGTCCGCGCGGGGGCGCGGGGGCGCGTTCCACCTCCACGATCATCGGGGCGCGCCGCGGCTCAGGCGCGCGGGCGCCCCATCGCGCGGTACGTCCAGCCCGCCGCGCGCCACCGCTCCGGGTCCAGCGCGTTGCGGCCGTCCAGGATCAGCCGCCGCGACGCCGCCTCGCCCAGGGCCGCCGGGTCCAGCTCACGGAACTCGCGCCACTCGGTCAGATGCAGTACGACATCGGCGCCGCGCACCGCGTCCAGCGCGGACGGCGCGTACCCCAGCGTCGGGAAGAGCCGCTTGGCGTTCTCCATGCCCTTCGGGTCGTACACCGTCACCTGGCCGCCCTGGAGATGGATCTGCCCCGCGACATTGAGCGCGGGGGAGTCCCGTACATCGTCCGAGTCCGGCTTGAACGTCGCGCCCAGCACCGCGACGCGCTTGCCCAGGAACGACGAGCCGCCCACGGCCTCCCGCGCCAGCTCCACCATGTGTCCGCGGCGCCGCATATTGATCGAGTCGACCTCGCGCAGGAACGTCAGCGCCTGGTCCGCGCCCAGCTCGCCCGCCCGCGCCATGAAGGCCCGGATGTCCTTCGGCAGACAGCCGCCGCCGAAGCCGATCCCGGCGCGCAGGAACTTCTTCCCGATCCGCTCGTCGTAGCCGAGCGCCTCCGCCAGCCGCACCACATCGCCGCCGGCCGCCTCGCAGACCTCCGCCATCGCGTTGATGAACGAGATCTTCGTGGCCAGGAAGGAGTTCGCGGAGGTCTTCACCAGCTCGGCGGTCGGGAAGTCCGTCACCACGAACGGTGACCCCTCGCTCACCGGCGTCGCGTACACCTCGCGCAGCACCCGCTCGGCGTGCTCGCTCCGTACGCCCACCACGATCCGGTCGGGGTGCAGCGTGTCCTGTACGGCGAAGCCCTCGCGCAGGAACTCGGGGTTCCAGGCGAGCTCCACCTCGCCGCCCGCGGGCGCCAGCTCGACGATGCGGGCCGCGAGCCGCTCCGCGCTGCCCACGGGCACCGTCGACTTGCCGACGACCAGCGCGGGCCTGCCCAGATGTTTGGCGAGGCTCTCGACCGCGGAGTCGACGTACGACATGTCGCAGGCGTACTCGCCGTGCTTCTGCGGGGTGTTCACACAGACGAAGTGCACATCGCCGAACTCCGCGATCTCCGCCCAGTCCATGGTGAACCGCAGCCGCCCGCTCGATCCCTCGATCCCGGCGACATGTTTGCGCAGCAGCTCTTCGAGGCCGGGCTCGTACATCGGGACCCGGCCCGCGGAGAGCATCTCGATCTTCTCGGGCACCACATCGAGGCCGAGGACCTCGAAGCCCAGTTCCGCCATGGCCGCGGCATGCGTGGCGCCGAGATAGCCGGTGCCGATCACGGTGATCTTGAGGGCCATTGAGTGCTCCAGGGGGACGCGGGCGGGTGCGGGCCCGAGCATAGCCGCGCGTAGCGAGGGTTCCGCAGGGGCACTTCTCCCCGTAGGGAGTGGCTGTCGGCAAACTCACCTATGCCTGCGGTGCCTCGGCCCCCTAAAATTGTGTTACTTAACGGTAGTTAGCATCCTGGGGAGTGAAAGACCGTGGCCGGATCGGCTGATTTCGACCTGTACCGCCCGTCCGAAGAGCACGACATGCTCCGCGACACCGTGCGCGCGCTCGCGGAGGCGAAGATCGCCCCGTTCGCCGCGGCGGTCGACGAGGAGGCGCGCTTCCCGCAGGAGGCCCTGGACGCACTGGTCGCCTCCGATCTGCACGCGGTCCATGTCCCGGAGGAGTACGGCGGCGCCGGCGCCGATGCCCTCGCCACCGTGATCGTCATCGAGGAGATCGCGCGCGTCTGCGCCTCGTCCTCGCTGATCCCGGCCGTGAACAAGCTCGGCTCGCTGCCGGTGATCCTCTCCGGCTCCGAGAACCTGAAGAAGACATACCTGGGCCCGCTCGCCAAGGGCGACGCGATGTTCTCGTACTGCCTCTCCGAGCCGGACGCGGGCTCCGACGCGGGCGGCATGAAGACCAGGGCGGTACGGGACGGCGACCACTACGTCCTCAACGGCGTGAAGCGCTGGATCACCAACGCGGGCGTCTCCGAGTACTACACGGTCATGGCCGTCACCGACCCGGACAAGCGCACCAAGGGCATCAGCGCGTTCGTGGTCGAGAAGGGCGACGAGGGCGTCTCCTTCGGCGCCCCGGAGAAGAAGCTCGGCATCAAGGGCTCCCCGACGCGCGAGGTCTACCTCGACAACGTCCGGATCCCCGCGGACCGGCTGATCGGCGAGGAGGGTACGGGCTTCGCCACCGCGATGAAGACCCTGGACCACACCCGCATCACGATCGCGGCCCAGGCGCTCGGCATCGCGCAGGGCGCGCTCGACTACGCCAAGGGCTATGTCCAGGAGCGCAAGCAGTTCGGCAAGCCGATCGGCGACTTCCAGGGCGTGCAGTTCATGCTGGCCGACATGGCCATGAAACTGGAGGCGGCCCGCCAGCTCACCTACTCCGCCGCCGCCAGGTCGGAGCGCGTCTCCGCGGGCAGCGCCAAGGAAGACCTCACCTTCTTCGGCGCGGCGGCCAAGTGCTACGCCTCCGACGCGGCCATGGAGATCACCACGGACGCGGTGCAACTCCTCGGCGGTTACGGCTACACGCGCGACTACCCGGTCGAACGGATGATGCGCGACGCCAAGATCACCCAGATCTACGAGGGCACGAACCAGGTCCAGCGGATCGTCATGGCGAGGAACCTGCCGTAGCGCCGCCACGTACGTGCTGAGAGGAATGCCCCGCGCGGATGCGGAACCGGCGTGGGGCATTCCCGTCACGAACGGGACGGGTGGCTGTCGCGGAAGCGTCTGGCCCAGAGGTAGAGACCGGTCTCGGGCTGTCCCTCGGCTCCCTGCTCGGGGCAGATGTTCAACTCGTCCACCCACAGCCCCGCTTGGCGGGCCCAGTCGCCGAGATCCTCACGTCGGCACAGGGCAGGGCGGTAGCTCGTGTCCATGAACCGCACCTCGTCGTCGGTGCGCCGCTCCGAAACAGCGACCAGCACCGTGCCGCCCGTGACCGTGAGATCCCGCAGTCTCTCCAGCGCGGCGATGAACATGTCCGCCGTCAGGTCGACGAGGGAGTAGAAGCTCACGACGGCGTCGAAGGGCCCGATGTCCAGTTCCCTGTCGAAGAGATCGGCCCTGGCGAAGCGCGCCCCCGGAACCTGGCGCCGTGCGTGGGCGAGCAGGCCCTCGGAGACGTCGATCCCGGTGACGTCCATGCCTCCCTCGCTCAGCTGCCCGGCCGTGGGCAGACCGGTGCCGCACCCCACATCCAGCACCCGGGCACCAGGATCCAGCCGGCCCATCAGACGCTCGGCCGCCTGGATCTGGGAGGTCTTCCTGCCCTCGAACGCCTGCTGGTACCCCAGCCCCAGCGAGTCGAAGAAAGCCGCCATCTTCGCTGCCTGCGGCGCCAGCACGACGATGTCCTCGGAACCGCTGTCCTGTGTCTGCCCCATGATCCCTCGCCTCTCCGGGCTTTGTCCGGCCGCGGCCGACCGACGCTCCTGCTCTACCCGCATCGCCCCCCGGTTCCTCCGGCCGACCGGCACGATCACCTGAACGAGGCCGACTGTCAGTGCCGGGTGCGAGACTGCCCGGCATGATCGAAGCGACAGCGACAACGGACCTTCTCCGCTACCTGCAAGCCGCCCGCGACGCCCTGCTGTGGAAGCTCGACGGCCTCTCGGAGTACGACATTCGTCGTCCGCTGACGCCGACCGGCACGAATCTCCTGGGACTGGTCAAGCACACCACCGGTGTTGAACTGGGGTACTTCGGTGACACGTTCGGGCGGCCGTATTTCGACGAGCCGCCGTCCTGGTACAGGGAGGGCGCGGAACCGGGCGCGGACATGTGGGCCACCGCGGACGAGTCCCGCGAACAGATCACCGGGCTGTACCGGGAGGCGTGGAAGCACGCGGACGCCACGGTCGCCGCGCTGTCGCTCGACGCGCTCGGTCAGGTCCCGTGGTGGCCGGAGGAACGGCGAGAGGTGACGCTGCACCGCGTGCTGGTCCATGTGATCGCCGATACGCAACGGCACGCGGGCCACGCGGATATCGTCCGGGAACTCATCGACGGGGCCGTGGGGATGGCGGAGGGCAACGACAACATGCCGCCGGGTGACCCGTCGTGGTGGGAGGACTACCGGAGCCGGCTGGAGCGCGTGGCGCGGGAAGCCGGTCGCGGCTGATCCCTCCCCGGAGGCCGGGAGAGGCCGCGGCCCCCGGCAGCGAACTCGTCGCGTGCCGGGGGCCGTTCGTCCGCCTCGGTCAGGGGGGAATCAGCGGACGTCGACGTAGTCCTCACGGCCGCTGGACGCGTAGTGCGTCTTCACGGTGTCGACGTAGCGCATCTGCCAGGTGCCGTCCTGCTGCGCCGTGAACTGCTTGCTGAACGTGCCGTTGGTGAGGGTCGTGGCGCTGCCCAGGTCCTTCCAGACGGCACCGCGCGTGGCGGGCTTGAAGTAGACGCGGACCTTCTGGCCGGCGTACGCCTTCCAGGTGGAGCCGGACTTCTGCATCAGCGTGCCCTTGGCCGTGAGCTTCGTGCCCTTGCGTACGCCCTCGGGCGTGACGTCGTCGCTCCGGATCTCGGTGTACGTGCGGCCGAGCTTGTGGACGCGGCTCTCCACACCCGGGGCGGCCAGGTGGCGCAGACGCCAGTAGCTGCCGCTCGTGCCCTTCAGCGGGGCGGTCTGTTTGAACGCGGCTCCGTACGTGGCCGTGAACTGGCCGACGCTGGACCAGTTCTGCCCGTCCGTGGAGTGGTCGATGGAGACGCGCCCCGTCGTGCCGGCCGGGTACGAGCCCGAGGTGACGCCGAGCTTGCCGCTGAACGTGACCTTCCGGTACTTGTCCACCGCGGCCTCGATCGCCGAGAAGGTGCTCGTCGCGGCCGTCTTGACCTGGAAGTCGTACGGGGACGACGGGGACGCCGCGTTCTCGAACCACGGTTCCTGGCCCAGCTCAAGGCGCGTGGTGCCGTTCCTCGTGGCCGGGAAGGCGCCGGAGAAGGTGCCGTCGGCCTTGGTGCTGGTGATGTGCCGGCTGTCGACCCGGATGCCGACGCCGCCCGCCGGCTTCTCGGTGCCGTCGTCGGCCGTACGGGTCACCTTGCCGCGCGCGGGGACATCGCTGCCGTACGGGGCCGTGACCGAGCGGGCGGGCGTGTCCACCGTCAGCTTCAGGGGCTGCCTGCGCACCGCCACCGGGAACGACGTGCTGTTCTCCTGGAACCAGACGTCGATGCGCGCGCCGGTCTCGTAACCGCTGAAGTCGAACGGCACGGAGAAACGTCCCGCCTTGTCGACGGCCGTCGTCACGAAGTCCCGGGACTGGTAACGGGTGTGGACTCCGGCGCCCGCGAACGGCTTGACCTCGCCCGTGTTCGGGTCCTGCGCGACGAGCGTGCCGTTCACCGTGACGACGCGGTGGTCGTACGACACCGACTGACGGTCCGCGGTGGCGGTCAGCTTCGGGGCGAGCCCGTAGTTGAGCTCACCGTTGTCGCGGTCGACGAGCTCGCCCGCCGTGCCGGCCCTGACCACGAGGTCCACGGTGTAGACGCCCAGCGCGGGCAGTTGGACCGGGTCGGTCCAGAACTGCTCCTCCTCGCAGTCGTTCGCGGTGGTGCAGCGCCCGGCGTCATGGAGACCGAGCGTGGCGAGCACCGCGTCACTGCCCTTCGCACGGACCCGGACGGTGACATCGGACGGAAGGGAGTTGCGGTCCCAGTGCTCGTAGAGCACATGGATCTTGCCGTCCTTCTCGGCGCTCCACGCGAACGACCGGAGGTTCACCTCGGCCGCCTGCGCGGTGGGCGAGGCGACCAGTGTGGATGCGGAGAGCGCGACGGCCGTGCTCACCACGGCCATGATCCTTCTCAAAGGTCCTCCATCGGACATGCACGCGTTGATCTACGGCACATTCGACGCCTCGGCCAGGAGGAAGGTTGTACGCGATTGTCCGCCGGTGACGACGAGGCCGGCGGTGGCGGCGGTCACGGCGCGGCCGGCGGTGGCGCCGGCCGCGCCGGGTATCAGTTGCCGGTGACCGTGACCTTCTCGTCGTTGTTCAGCTGGTTCACCAGCTCCTTGACCTTGGCCTTGTCCCAGACCAGGTTGCCGCCCACGCTGCCCGAGATCGGCATGTTCATGGACGTGCCGTCGCCGCCCGTGACGCCCTTCATCGCGAAGAACATCTGGCCCAGGGCCCACAGCGACATGTCCTTGTCCACGATCACCGTGTCCAGCCCCGCGCTCATCGTCGGATAGAACGCGAACGGGTTGAGGATCGTGCCGGGCGTCGCCGTCTGCGAGGCCAGGGCCGCGAGGAACTTCTGCTGGTTCTTCGTACGGTCCAGGTCGCTGTTGGCGAAGGCGTACCGCGTCCGGACGAAGGCGAGGGCCTGCTCGCCGTCCAGGGTCTGCTTGCCCGCCTGGAAGTCGGCGCCGGACTTCTTGTCCTTGAACGCCTTCGGGATGTCCAGCTCCACCCCGCCGATCGCGTCCACGATGTTGGCGAAGCCCGCGAAGCCGATCTCGACGTAGTGGTCGATGCGCAGGCCGGTGTTGAACTCGACGGTACGGACGAGCAGTTCGGGGCCGTCCTCCGCGTACGCCGCGTTGAGCTTGGTCTGCCGGCCCGTGTTCGGGAACATCTTTCCGGACTCGGAGCCGCGGAACGACGGGATCGTCACGTTCGAGTCGCGCGGCAGCGAGATCAGCGTCGGACCGTTCGACCCGTCGTGCAGGATCATCATCGAGTCGGTGCGCTTGCCCTCGGCGGAGCCGGTGTGGAGCTTCTTCTTGTCCTCGTCGGACATGCCCTCACGGCTGTCCGAGCCGACGATCAGATAGTTCGTGCCGTCGCCCTCGGCCGGCCGCTCGATGACCTTGGAGAGATCGACCTCGCGCTTGAGCTTGCCGTCCGCCCAGAAGTACGTGCCGATGGAGACGCCGAGGATCACCACGACCAGCGCCAGCGCGCCGACCTTGATACGGCGGCGCCAGTCGGGCGCCTGTCCCGGCCCGCGGGGGGCGCCCGGCGGGGGGCCGCCGTAGCCGTCGTGACCGCCGCCGCCGGGGGGAGAGCCGTAGACCTGGCCCGTGTTGTACCCGCTGTCGTACCCGGGCTCATAGCCCCGGTCGTACCCCTGGGACTGCTGGGGGACACCGCGGGGCTGCACATGCGGCATCACCCGCGCGCCGTCGGGCTGCGCGCCCGCGCTGCCGCGCCCGTAGCGGTCGCCCCGCTCGCCGCGGTTGCCGGTCCATCCATCGGGCCAATCATTCATGCGGACCAGTGTGCCGGGCAGGGCCGTGCGCCAGACAGGGGAGGTGGGAAATCGGGTCGGTGCTGTTGCCAAGCTGATGCAATGCGGACCGCACCGGAGCACTGGGAGACCCCGCGCGACCCCCGCATAGGGTGGAGGACATGACAGATCAGGTCCCACCCCCGGAAAGCGATATTCCGGGTAAGCCCACCTCCGCCTCACGCACCACACTCAGCCACATCATGACCGTCAGCGACACCAACCTCCTCGGTACGGTGCACGGCGGCGTGATCATGAAACTGGTCGACGACGCGGCGGGCGCCGTCGCCGGCCGCCACTCCGGCGGCCCCGCGGTCACCGCCTCGATGGACGAGATGGTCTTCCTCGTGCCGGTACGGGTCGGGGACCTCGTCCATGTCCGCGCCCAGGTCAACTGGACCGGGCGGTCCTCGATGGAGGTCGGCGTACGGGTCATGGCCGAGCGCTGGAACGAGTCCACCCCGGCGACCCAGGTCGGCAGCGCCTATCTGGTCTTCGCCGCCGTGGACGCGGAGGGCAGGCCCCGGGCCGTACCCCCGGTGATCCCGGAGTCGGAGCGGGACAAGCGGCGCTACCAGGAGGCGCAGATCCGGCGTACGCACCGGCTGGCCCGGCGGCGGGCGATCAAGGAGCTACGGGCGCAGCGCGCGGCGGAGGGCATCGACGATCAGCGCTGACCGACGACCAGCGCTGACCGGAGCGGACCTACGGACACACCACCTGGTCGCCGGTCGTCGCGCCGAACCGGCCCTTGGGGGCCTCCTGCGCGCGTACCGGCGTCACCGCCGTGAAGTCCGCCCCCGCCATCACCTTGAGCGTCGCGCCCTGCCGCTTCACCGCGCGCAGTTCGCTGCCGGGCAGCGCCGCCGCCAGGGACTTCGCCGACAGGTCCCAGCGCGGGTCGTACATCACGACCGTGCGCAGCAGGTCGGGCCCGTCGGAGTTGAGCGGGGTGCGGGTCGTGTTGAAGCCGGTGGCGTGCAGCGCGTCGTCGACCCGCTTGCCGAGTCCGTCCGTACGCGTCCCGTTGTAGACCTGCACCCGGATGTCCTGCGGCTTCACATCGACCGGCTCGGCGGACTCGGCGGGCTCGACCGGCTCGGCGGACTCGCCCCCCTTGGCCGGCCCGCCGTGCTCGGACGGCTTGTGTCCCGAGTCCGATTCCCGTCCCGGTCCGGGCTCGGGCTCCTGGCCGGGCGTCGACTCCGGCTTCGCGTCCGCCGGCGCGTGCGCCGCCGTCAGCGGTCTGTCCTCGCGCAGCGCGCGGAACAGCTCCCGCGACTTCACCGGATCCCACTTCACCGTGGAACCGACCCCCTTGACCGCGACGCTGTCACCGGCCAGCGGCACCGATGTGAACTCCGACGAAGAGGGTGAAAAGCCGCGCATCGCCTCGTTGAGGGCGAGCAGTTGCTCCGTACCGAAGCCCGCGTCGGCCCGTACCGACGCGAGCAAGGTCGAGGAGACCTCCTTGAACCGCACCGGGTTCAGCAGGACTCCGCTGCTGGTGGCCCGGTCGATCAGCGCGGCCAGAAAGCGCTGCTGGCGCTGCATCCGCCCGAGGTCGGCCGCGCCGTCGATATGCCGCGACCGTACGTACTGGAGCGCCTGGCCGCCGTTCATGCTGTGCGTGCCCGGGGCCAGATCGAGCCCGGTGTATCTGTCCTTCAGCGCCCGGGGCGTACAGATCTCGACGCCTCCCAGAGCGTCCACCGTCTTCATGAAGCTGGTGAAGTCGACCTCCAGATAGTGGCTGATCTTCACCCCCGTCATGCGTTCGACGGTGCTGACCGTCAGATGCGGCCCGCCCTCCGCGTACGCCGCGTTGAGCTTCACGGCGTGCGGCTCATGGCGCCTGCCGGTGAGCGCGTCGGTGTGCTCGGGAAGCTCCGCGTAACTGTCGCGCGGCACGCTCACGACGCTCGCGCGCCCACCGTCCGCGGAGAGATGCACCAGCATGATCGTGTCGGTGCAGTGGCAGGGCTCGCCGCCGAGCCGGTACTTCTGCCGCTCCTCCTCCGTGATCTTGTCGCGGCCGTCCGTGCCGACGAGCAGGAGGTTGAGACCGTGGCCCGCGGAGGGGCGGTTCTTCATGTCCTTGAACGGATCGACCCGGCCGATGCCGGTGTCGAGGCTGGTCATCACCGCGTGGCCGATCCCGCCCGCCCCCAGCACCAGCACGGAGAGGGTCGTCGCCACCCGCATCCCCCAGCGCGGCCGTCGCGGCGTCCCGGGCCGCCGGGAGGGGGCCGGACGGCGGGTGGTGCGGGGCGGCGTGGGCACGGGAAACACCTCCGCGTGATCAGGGGTGGTGGGGGACCGTGTGCACGGTAGGCCCATACGATCAGCGACACCGGGCCGCAACCGGGCGGCGCGCGTCGCTGTCCCCCGTTCGCGGTAACGTGGGCGGTCATACCGCCGCCGAAGGACCTATGAAGGACCACATGCCTGCCCTGCCGCCCGCGGTCTCCGTGATCATGCCGGTGCTCAATGAGGAACGCCATCTGAGGAACTCCGTCCGGCACATCCTGGAGCAGGAGTACGACGGCGAGATGGAGGTGGTGATCGCGCTCGGCCCGTCCACGGACCGTACGGACGAGATCGCCGCGGAGCTGGTACGGGAGACCGCGTCCCATGAGCGCGCCCGCGTCAAGACCGTACCCAACCCGACCGGCCGCACCCCGGCCGCGCTGAACGCCGCGATCAAGGCGTCCAGGCACCCGGTCGTGGTACGGGTCGACGGGCACGGGATGCTCTCGCCGAACTACATCGCGACCGCCGTCCGCCTTCTGGAGGAGACGGGCGCGCAGAACGTCGGCGGCATCATGCACGCCGAGGGCGAGAACGACTGGGAGAACGCGGTCGCCGCCGCCATGACCTCGAAGATCGGGGTCGGTAACGCGGCCTTCCACACCGGAGGCGAGGCCGGGCCCGCCGAAACCGTGTATCTGGGTGTCTTCCGGCGCGAGGCGCTGGAGCGCCAGGGCGGCTACAACGAGGAGTTCATCCGCGCCCAGGACTGGGAACTGAACTTCCGTATCCGCGAGTCGGGCGGCGCCATCTGGTTCTCGCCCGAGCTGCGCGTCCAGTACCGGCCGCGGCCCTCGGTCCGGGCGCTCGCCAAGCAGTACAAGGACTACGGCCGCTGGCGCCATGTCGTCGCCCGCTACCACTCGGGCTCGATCAATCTCCGCTATCTCGCCCCGCCGACGGCCGTCTGCGCCATCGCCGCGGGCATCGTGGCGGGCGCCGTGCTGACGCCCTGGGGCCTGGTCGTACCGGCCGGCTATCTCGCCGCGATCGGCGCGGGCTCCGTCCCGGCGGGCAAGGGACTGTCGCTGAAGGCGCGCCTCCAGATCCCGGTGGCGCTGGCCACCATGCACATGTCGTGGGGCTATGGCTTCCTGACCAGCCCGCGGTCGCTGGCGAAGAAGGTCATCGCGAGCCGCCGTCCGGCGGCGCAGCCGGTCGAGGCGTAACTCCCGGGCCCGCGCACTCCCCGACGGAACCGCGAGCGCCGTCCGGTGAACCACCGGAC
>NZ_JBHTZS010000024.1:0-122280 GCF_042790125.1 Streptomyces scopuliridis | reverse complement strand
GTCAGACCCCCACCCTGCGGATACCTCATACAACCGGCATACCGCGACGATCAACAACAGTCAGCCCCTACGACAACCCGCCTTCAAGGTCAGTAGTCCTCGACCGTCAGCACGTCCTCGACAGGACGCCGTGGCGTCCGGGCTCCGGTCGGCCCATAGCCCAGCCGGATCACCATCTGGACATGTCCGGTGCCCGAGACCGGATCCCGTAGCACCCAGCGGAGCTCAGGCCATTCGAGAGGTTGAGTGGCGAACGAACTGCTCAGCCGGTGGAGTGTGGCGGTCAGGAGGACCCGTTCCACGGCCTGTCCTGCGCGCAGCCAGTCAACCGGTTCGTCGGCCTCTGTGCTCACCATCGCGAGTTGGGGGGTTTCCTCGAAGTCCGCCCAGGCTCGGTTCTCCACCGGAACACGCCCGGCGAAGTCGCGTACGGGTGCCGCTCCGCCCCTCTTGAACGGCCCGAAGGCGTAGCCCGGGATTCCGTCCGCCGACGCCGCGGTCGTGGCGTCCCGGGTCCAGCGGGCGGTCTCCGCCTCCCGGTCCGCGTCCATGTGGTCGTACCCTTCGGCATCGCGAATCAAGTCGAGCACCGTCCCGAGATGAGCCCCGGTAGGGAAGGTGAGGTACGCGTCTTCACCGCGTGCCGCTTCCGCGAGCGCGCACCGGACGTCGTCCGGGATCCGACGGCTCGTGAAGGGGTACCGGCTCGTATGGCGGTCCTGGATGGCCGGATACAGCACGGCGAGCCCGTCAGTCGGTCTCCCGCAGGGTTCCTCCACGTGGACCGTCGCCACGAGCTCCGGCCTCGCGGCGACGGGCAGCAGGGCGGTGACCGCCGACAGGCCGGCATGGGCCGCCGCGACCCGCAGATTCAGCAGAGCCGCACCGCAGCCGATGTGCATCCCGCGTGTGCTGGGGTCGGCGTGTGGAAGAGCCCGCGCCCGGTCCGCGTAGAGGCCGATGGTGCGGTTGCCCCGGGTGTAGTGGAAACGCCAGGGCTGCGCGTTGTGCATCGACGGCGCAGCGGTGGCATCGCGGACAAGTCCGGCCACGATCACGTCGTCCAGTGTGCGTGCGGACACCAGCGCCTCCCGTCATTTCGTGTGTCGCCTCCAGCTTCGTGAGAGGCGACGCCCCAGAACAGGGGCCGGTAGGGCCTTGCGACAGACCGGTCGGCCCTTTTCCGGTCGGCCGTGCGCCGTCTTCCCGTGCCCCGGAAGGGCCGGACGGCTCATGCCCCGTGGCGGGCAAGGCAAAGAGGCTGGAAGAGCGGCCGCGCCCCTGCGGCCGGAACCGGGAACGGAGTGAGGACATGGACCACCGCAGGATCGATGAGCTCATGACCCGCGATGTCGTGAGCGTGCGGCGTGACACACAGTTCAAGGAAATCGCGAGGACGCTCGCGGACAACGATGTGAGCGCCGTACCAGTGCTCGATGACGCGGGCCGGCCGGCCGGGATCGTGTCGGAGGCGGATCTGCTCCGCAAGGCGGCCAGCCGATCCGATCTGTCCGGCAGGACGCCGCCGCCGGATCTCACGTCGTGGGAGCGTGCCAGAGCCGAGGGAAGTACGGCGGCGGATGTCATGTCCGCCCCAGTGGTGTGCGCGCATCCGCAATGGACCGTCGTGGAGGCCGCCCGCCTCATGGCGGCCCGCAACGTCAAGCGGCTGCCCGTGGTCGATGAGACGGACGCGGTGCTGGGCATCGTCAGCCGCGCCGACCTGCTCCGTGTCTTCCTCAGGCAGGACCAGGCCATTTGGGACGAGATCACGCACGACGTGCTGATGGCCACTCTGAACCTGGCGCCGTCGGAGGTCACGGTCGAGGTCCGGGACGGGCGAGTGACACTGCGCGGCACGTTGGGTGACAGCCGACTGATACCCGTTCTGGTACGGCTGTGCGCGAGTGTGGACGGCGTCGTCTCGGTCTCCGAACGTCTGACATCACGCCGGACGGACCCGAAGCGACCCGCCGCCCGCGCGGGGACCGGGACAGGCTCGTGAATCCGGTCGTCACCGTCGGCCTGGACGGGACCCCCGAGTCACGGTCGGCCACGCTATGGGCGCCGGACGAGGCAGCGGGGCCCCGCCAGGCCACTCTGCGTCTGCTGCACGCGCGGTTTCCGGCCTCCGGAGAAGGACCCCGACTGCCGCTGGGGTCTGGCGGGAGGTCATGGCCACCCGCGTGCGTGTTCTCCACGACCGATGTGCGTCCTCTGCTCGCCGAACGTGGGACCGGCCTGTCCCCGAGCCAGGTCTACCGGCTCGTCGTGGACAATCCGAAACGGCTCAGGATGAAAACACTGATGGCCGCGCTGTTCGCGGGCGAACCGGGGACGGCTCCGAGTACGCCTCGGAAATCCAGCGGCAGCCGACGGGGCCACTTCGGCGCCCCGCCCGCGCCGTCGTCGCGTACGACGGAAGAAGCGCGCCACGCGGTAGGAATGATGCGGGAACGGTTGACTGTCCGCGAGGGTTCGGCAGCCGTCGCCCCGTCAGCACCCGTCCTGGAGGTGTCCATGACCGAGCCGCGGGGCAGCGTGTCCCGCTTGCGTCGGCTGGCTCCGGGCCTTGCCGTCCTGGCGAGCTATCAACGTTCCTTTCTCAGGAGTGATCTGCTCGCCGGCGTGACCGTGGCCGCCTATTTGATCCCCCAGGTCATGGCGTACGCGGGACTGGCGGGGCTGCCGCCGACCGCTGGATTATGGGCGGCAATCCCCGCCCTGGCGTTCTACGCGCTGCTCGGCTCGTCCCGGCAGCTCTCGGTCGGGCCGGAATCCACCACCGCGTTGATGACCGCGACCGTGATCGCCCCACTCGCGGACGGCAATACCGGCCGGTACGCCGCACTGGCCGCGACTCTCGCCGTGGTAGTCGGACTCCTCTGCCTGCTCGCCTACGCGGCCCGTCTGGGATTCGTCGCCGACCTGCTCTCGCGGCCGATCCTCGTCGGTTACATGACCGGTGTCGGCGTCATCATGATCGTTGATCAGCTGCCGAAACTCACCGGCGTGCCAGTCAGCGGGTCGAGCTTCTTCCCGCAGCTCGTCTCCTTCTTCGGACAACTACCCCAGGCGCGATCGTCGACCGTCATGCTCGCCATCCTCGCCCTCGGGTTCCTCTTCCTCCTGACATGGCGGTACCCGAAGGCCCCCGCCTCACTGATCGCCGTCATCCTGGCCACCGCCGCCGTCGCCGCCTTCGGCCTGGACGAGCACGGCATCCGCGTGATCGGTATCATCCCCTCCGGTCTGCCCGCCCCCGCATTGCCCCACTTCAGCGACATGCCCGGCTTGCTGCTGCCCGCCGTGGGAGTCCTCCTCGTGGGGTACACCGATGTTGTCCTCACCGCCCGCGCCTTCGCCTCCCGCAAGGGACACGACATCGATCCCAACCAGGAACTCCTCGCCCTCGGCGTCTCGAACCTCGGGGCAGGGCTGGTACGGGGATTCCCGGTGAGCAGCAGCGCCAGCCGCACCGCGGTGGGCGACTCGGTCGGCAGCCGCACCCAGGTGTACTCGCTCACCGCACTGGCAATCCTGCTCGCGGTCCTGCTCTTCCTCAGCCCACTGCTCGCATACCTGCCCGTGACCGTGCTGGCCGCCATCGTCGTCTATGCCGCCGTCCGCCTGATCGACGTGTCAGGATTCCGCCGCCTGGCCGCGTTTCGCCGCAACGAACTCCTCTTGGCCATCGCCTCGTTGATCGGCGTCCTCGCCCTGAACATCCTCTACGGAGTGCTGCTCGCGGTGGGTCTGTCCGTCGCCGAGATGCTGTCCAGGATCGCTCGTCCGCACGACGCGGTCCTCGGGCGTGTCGCCGGTCTCGCGGGCATGCACGACATCGACGACTATCCGCAGGCACACACGATCCCGGGCATGGTCGTCTATCGGTACGACTCACCGCTGTTCTTCGCCAATGCCCAGGACTTCCAGCGCCGCGCCCTGGCCGCAGTGGACGCACACGACGGTCCGGTCGACTGGTTTCTCCTCAACGTGGAAGCCAATGTCGAGGTCGACATCACCGCGCTCGACGCCGTCGAAACGCTCCGCACCCAGCTGTGCGAGCGAGGCATCGTCTTCGCACTCGCGCGGGTCAAACAGGACCTGCGCGATGCCCTGGACGCATACGGGCTCACCGCTCGGATCGGACCGGAGCTGATGTTCCCCACCCTGCCTTCGGCCGTCGCGGCCTACCACAACTGGCGCCGCGGCCACCCTCCGCCAACCGGCGATGGCCGTGAGGCCCCGGCCTGAGCAGTTGGGCTGGAGCCCATGCGCGATCCGCGGCCCGAGCGGCTCGTACGGCCCTCAGAACCGACCGTAACCGTCGAGTAGTTCATAAAGTCGCTATATGGCAGGAAAACCGGGAAAGCGGCGAAGGAATGTGCCACGACCGCTGTACGAGCGGGAGCTGTATCGGCTGCAAACAGAGCTGGTGCGGCTTCAGGAGTGGGTTCGGGTGGCCGGCGAACGCCTTGTCGTGGTCTTCGAGGGACGCGATGCGGCCGGCAAAGGCAGCACGATCAAACGCGTGGCCGAATTCCTCAATCCTCGTGTCACGCGGATCGTCGCCCTGCCGCAACCCACCGAGCGCGAGCGTACCCAGTGGTACTTCCAGAGGTATACGGAACACCTCCCGGCAGCCGGCGAAATCGTGCTGTTCGACCGGAGTTGGTACAACCGGGCCGGTGTCGAGCGGGTCATGGAATTCTGCACGGCGGAGGAGCACCAGCGTTTTCTGCGCCAGTGCCCGGTCTTCGAACGGATGCTGGTCGAGGACGGAATCTTGCTCCGCAAGTACTGGTTCTCGGTCAGCGACCAGGTACAGGAACAGCGGTTCCGACGCCGTCTGGAAGACCCGGTCCGACGCTGGAAGCTCTCCCCCATGGACCTCGAATCCATCACCCGCTGGGAGGCGTACTCCCGGGCCAAGGACGAGATGTTCGTACACACGGACCTCGCGGAATCCCCCTGGTACGTCGTCGAGAGCGATGACAAGCGCCGAGCGCGACTGAACATGATCGCCCACCTGTTGTCGACCGTCCCTTACGGCACCGTGTCGGTCCCGGCGCTCGAACTGCCGCTCCGACCGCCCTCGACCGGCTACGAACGCCCACCGAAGGACTTGCAGTCGTACGTGCCCGATCACGCGGCCGGCCTGATGGGGTGACACCGCCCTGAACCGCTGTGCCATGTGCCGGCCGGGCCATAGCGCAGGGACCGGTCGCCACTCGTCGCGAGGGGAACCGTGACGGGAAACGGAGTGCTGATCACCACCGTGCCTGTCCCCGAATCGAAGACGGCCATCAGGGCGATCCCCATCCGACACGGCTGAGCCAGGAATGATGATGCGAAGAGTCCGCTTCTCCGTACCGTTCAGTAGGCTCTTCGTCGCTGGCGTGTCCGAGCCCCATCACCCCGCGACACGTCAGAGCAGAGATCCGGCGGCGTCGGGCGGGTCTGTCGGCCCGACGCCAGGCCCAACGAGATCGCACTCGACGTCCACAACTCCCTCTACTGCTCGCACCAGCCGGGTTGCCACAGGAACGAGCGCCGTATCGCGAACGCTGCCGCTGAGAGTGACCGCCCCTTCTGCGACGCTGACCTGCACACTCTCCCGGGAAACCCGAAAAAGGTTCTCAACAACGTCCCTGCGGATCTCCTCTGCGAGATCCTCATCGGTCCGGAGAAACACCTTGAGCAGGTCGGAACGGCTGACAATACCCTGGAGCATTCCCTCGGAATCGACCACGGGCAGCCGTTTCAACTTCTTCAGCGCCATGGTCCGTGCCGCCTGAGCCAGTGTGGCATCCTCGCGAACCGTGACAGCGGGGGCACTCATGAGTTGCTCAGCGGTCACCGCGCCCGCTTTACGCAGATCATCGAGGCGCCGCATCTGCTCAATGTGACTCGGATCCTCGTCCCGGAATTCCTCCTTGAGCAGCAGATCCGCTTCCGAGACCACCCCGACCACCCTGCCGTCGCCCTCAAGCACCGGCATGGCGCTCACCTTGCACTTCTCCAGTGTCTCGACCATTTCCTTGAACCCGGCCTGCCGACCGACCACAATCACGGTATGTGTCATGACATCACCCACGATGTGGGGCGTGTGGTGCATGCTCTCCTCCAGCCGGACTTCGGTGGCATGTCGCATGGTCTGCCCGCGGTCAGGCCAGGTGTATTCCGCGGCCCGCTCCCGAGTCCGTGATGGCTCGCCCGGCAGGTCGACGGCCGCTGCGTGCGAGGTTCCTGTGTAGCGGAACTGGGGCGTGACGGGCGGTTCGGGGGCGGCGCCGCAGGTCAGACTGCCGGTGTTGGACATGACGGCCTTGGAAACGCCGCACGCTCATGCTCCGCCGCCGAGTTCGGTGACGCAACCGGGGCGATCCCGGCAACGCCTGCGGGCATGGCAGCCGCGTCTCCGGGAGCCGAAGACGCCGGGTGGTTTGGGCCGTTCGGCCGCGAATGGTGGCCGGTGAGGCCCGTGCGCGGGCGTCTGAGCGCGGAGACCATGGCCAGTGAGCGTGGAGAACGGCGCCACGGAAACGGTGGCGGTCCGCTCGCGCCTGCCGACAGAACGACGTCGGCGCCACATGGGCCACGACGCCGACCGGGCACGCGGACGGTGAGGAGGAATCATGGACGACAACGGAAACGGCGGGGCCGTCGGGCGCGGACGTGTGGTCGTGGGCACGGACGGTTCAGACAACTCCATGAAGGCGGTGCTGTGGGCCGCGCACGAAGCCGCCGTCCGTCATCGGCCACTGGTCGTCGTCTACGGCACTCAGATCATCATCGACGTGACTCGAGAGGTCCTCGACAAAGCGGTAGCGCGGGTCGAGAAGGAATACCCGGAGGTCCCTGCCACCCCTATGCTGATCATGGCGACCGCGGCGGAAAGCCTGGTGGAGACGGCCGGGGACGACGATCTGCTCGTGGTCGGTTCGCGCGGACTGGGCGGGTTCAACGCTCTGCTCCTGGGCTCGGTCGGGCTCCGTGTCGCGGCTCGCTCGCGCGTGCCGGTGGTCGTGGTGCGGGGTACGGGGGACGAGGCAGAGCGCCCGGGTGCTCCGGTGGTGGCGGCGGTCAGGGACGACGGCGACCGTGCGGCACTGTATTTCGCCGCCGAGGCAGCCAAGCTGCGCGCGGTACCACTACATGTGGTGAGCGTGTGGAAGTTCCTGCAGAACGTGGGGAGCATGGCGACCACGGCCGATGACGTCAACCAGGTCGCACGCGGGGAGAGGGAGGCGACATCACGCCTGGTCACTCCCGTCCGCGAGGACTTCGCAGGCCTCGACATCACCGAGGAGACCGTCCGGGCCACCTCGGTGGCCGGAACTCTGGTTGAGATGTCCGGGCGGGCCGTTCTGCTGGTCATGGGGGCGCGCAGGCCGAGGAACCGGCTCGGCTCCCCACTCGGCTACGTCACTCACACACTCCTGCAGCACTCCGCGTGCCCGGTGACCGTGATACCGCGTGTCTGACCGCGATTGGCGAGCCTTACCGCGCTCATGCTGTTCGACGACGGTGGCCGCCACATCCGTCCCGTATCAACGGTGGGGCGAACCAACCGCGCGGCAAGCCTGCCCCGGGCGATCCCTGACGTACAGGTTCGCGTGGGACGGCCTGGCAATGAACCCCTGCCCCCGCTACGGCCCGCTGCGCCTCCACCTCACGCCGTCGACCAGCTCCGAAGAGCTGAGTCCGGCTGGAGTGAGCCATCACTCAAGGCATGCGATTCGTGGAAATCGAGCCTCCGCTCCCGCTGAAGTAATCAAGCTGCCAGGCGAGAGCGCATGGCGACAGGTTCGTGCGGTGCTTCCGCCTCAGGACGTGGAGGGGTCTTGCTCCTTTCGTGTTCTGTGTGCAATCTTTGAGCCATTCCCGCCATGGAAACGTTTCCACGAGGAGGTGGACCGGTGGCCACGATCAAAGATGTCGCGGTACGAGCCGGGGTCTCGCTGGGTACCGCATCCCGGGTACTCAGCGGCAGCAGCCAGACCTCGGCCGCTTCCCGGTCCCGCGTTCTCGCCGCCGCGGCCGAGCTGGGCTACATCGCCAACGGACCCGCCCGCTCTCTGCGGCGCTCCCGTACCGATGTGCTGGGGCTGCTTGTCTCCGACATCCGCAACCCGTTCTTCTCCGAGCTCGCGCATGCGGCGGAGCAAGAGGCCCGTCACCACGGCTACACCGTGCTGCTGGCCAACGCGAACGAGGACGCCGAACAAGCCGACGCGTATCTGCGGACCTTCGCCTCGCAACGTATCGACGGCCTGCTGTTCTCCCCGCAGGGCACGGTCTCGCCGCAGCTCGCGGCCACGCTCACCTCCGGACTGCCGCTCGTCTTCCTGAACCGTTCGATCGAGGGCGTCGACGCCCCGCTGTACGGCACCGACAACGCGCAGGGCGTCGGGCAGGTCCTGGCCTGGCTGCAGCGGCGTGGACACCATGACGTGGCGTTCATCGGCGGCCCCGACACGGTCTCCACCGGTGCGGAACGCCGTGCCGCCTACCTTGCCGGGCGTGAGAAGCACGGGATCAGCACCGACGACAGGCTGCTGGACGCAGGTGACTTCCTGGCCAGTGGCGCGGCCGAGGCGATGTGTCGTGTCATCGACCGGGAAGTCCCTTTCACCGCCGTCTTCGGCGCGAACGGCCTGACCACCCTGGGGGCGGTGCGCGCGATGCGCGAGCGCCTCGGCGCGGAGCGCGCAGCCCGCATCGAGGTCGTCTCTTTCGACGATCTCGACTGGTTCGAGTTCGCATCACCACCCATCAGCGCCGTCCGCAATGACGCCTCGGCAATCGGCAGCCTCGGCGTGCGCGCACTCGTCGACCTCCTCGCCGGCCGCGCCGTGTCCGGGCAACGCATCGCCACCTCCTTTGCCGATCGGTCACCGGGAGGCATCCGATGAGTCTGCGCACCGCCGTTTCGGGCAGCGTCACCATGGACGATGCCGTCCGCCCCGGCCCAGTACCCGGCCCCGGTGAGACCACCGGCGCGCACTCCTCGACAGGGGCTTCCGACCGTGTTGCCCGCCAACTCCGCGGCGGCAAGAGCGAGCAGACACGCCACCCGCGCCAGTGCCGCCGGCACAACAGCCCCCGGCACCACCATCACCGGTTACCTCGCAGCTGCGCACACTCCATCGGACAGCGACCACGCGCGGCGCCCGCTGCCGCCCCGCCCGCCGCCACCCGGCACGGCGCCGCGACACCCATCCCCCGCCGGGCCGAACGCGAGCCCGCCCTCTTCGAACGGACCAGCCGATGAGAGTCGCCCTCGGGGCAGACCATGCCGGGTACCCGCTGAAAGACGCCGTGCGCCGAGCCATTGAGGACCTCGGACACGAGATCGTCGACTGCGGCACCCACACGTGCGATCCCGTCGACTTTCCCGACATCACCCGGGCCACCTGCGACACGGTGCTCTCCGGAACCGCAGACCGGGCCGTGCTCGTCTGCGGCACCGGCCAGGGTGCCGTCATGGCCGCGAACAAACTGCCCGGCATCCGCTGCGGTCTCGCTCATGAGCCCTACTCCGCCCACCAGGCCGTCGAGCATGACGATGCCAACGCCATCGCCATGGGGGCCTGGCTCGTCCCGCACGCCCTCGTACCCGACATCATCCGCGAGTTCCTCGCCGCGACCTTCGACGACGACGAGGACACCCGCCGCAGAGTCACCAAACTCAACGCGCTCGACACCCTGATCCCACCGGCCTGACACCACCGGCGGGCAACCCCGCCGCACCCCGTCCATACGACACCGCCACGCGTCGCCCCGGCGTACCCGAAACCACCGCAAAGGCCCCCCGGCCCCGGTGAGCGGTGCGGTCCGCGACCCCCGCCTCACACAAACACCACCCGGAGAACACCCGCAAGGAGACCCCATGTCCACCAGCACCGTCGCCGGACAGCGAAGCGTGCTCGGAACGAAAGACCGCGTCAAGACCGCAGTCGCCGCAGCCGTCGGCACCAGCGTCGAGAACTACGACTTCATCGCCTACGGAACCGCCTCCGCACTCTACTTCGGAGCCGTCTTCTTTCCCGAGAGCGACCGGTTCGTCGGCACACTCCTGTCGTTCGCCACCCTTGCGGTCGGCTTCGTCATGCGCCCGCTCGGCGGCGCGATCGGCGGCTACTTCGCCGACAGGCTCGGCCGCAAACCCGTCCTCGTCGCCGCCATGGTCGTCATGGGCGCCGCCACATTCCTCATCGGCGTGCTGCCCACCTACGGGCAGGCCGGCGTCCTCGCACCGATCCTGCTGGTCGCGATCCGCATGATCCAGGGCCTGGCGTTCGGCGCCGAATGGGGCGGAGCGATCACCATGGCCTACGAACACGCACCATGGCACCGCCGCGGTATGTTCGCCGCCATCCCCCAGTCCGGCAACCCCCTGGGCATTGCCCTCGCCAGCGGCGTCTTCGCCTGGAGTGCCACACTCGACGGCGACTGGCAGTGGCGAACACCCTTCCTGCTCAGCGCCGTCCTCGTCATCGCCGCGCTGATCGTGCGCTCCCGGCTCTCCGAATCCCCCGAGTTCCAGGAGGTCCAGGCCAGCGGCAAGACCGAGAAGAACCCCCTCATCGCAACACTGCGCCACGACTGGTCGAGCATCCTGCGCGTGATCGCGCTGCGCGTCGTCGAATCCTTCGCCTACTACTCCACCGCCACCTACCTGCTCAACTACATCACCGAACGCGACCCCGATCTGCGTCCCGTAGCCCTCGGCGCCATCACAACCGCCAGCGTCCTGGCCATCGCCGTCACCTTCCTCGCCGGCACCCTCACCGACCGCATCGGCCGCCGCCCCCTCTACATCGCCGGCTGCACAGCAGCAATCCTCTTCGCCTTCCCGATGTACCTGCTCACCAACACCGCCCACCCCGCACTGATCGTCACCGTGTTCATCATCGGCATCGGACTGATCCACGCCACCCTCACCGGAACACAAGGCGCCCTGCTCACCGAACAGTTCCGCACCGCCACACGCACCTCGGGAGCCTCCCTCGGCTACCAGATCGCCGCGGCCATAGGCGGCTTCGCACCACTGCTCGCCACCGCACTCGTCGGCGCCTTCGGCTGGCCCGGCGCCGCCCTGCTCTACCTCGGCGCCGCCGGAGTCGGCCTTGCCGGAATCCTCACCACCAAAGAAACCTGGGGCCACCACGAACGCGAACGAGTTCTCGCCCTCGTCGCCGAGGAACGCCGCCCCTGACGTCGCGGGGCGACGGTACGAACCCTGAGCGCCCCGCCCATCCGCGCCACGGCGCTGCCCACACTGCCAGGGCCCCAGAACGAGGACCGTCTCGCCGACCACGTGCGCGCCCGCACACTGCCGCTAAGGCCACCGCAGCTGCAGATGGTGCTGTGCTCACCTTGGCCTCGCCCGGGTCAGGTGCGGAAGCCGGAGAACCAAGCCGACGGCCTCCTGCTGTGGACATTCGCGAAATTCCCCGGCCTGAAGTTCACGATCTTCCCCAGAGGGATCCCGGAGGCAACTTCGTCGTCACCAGGTCCAAACTGAAGCGCGGCACAGCTTGAGGGCCGCTCGTCGGCCAGTTGAGCGATGGCCGGGTGGTCTGGGCAAGAGTGGGGGCAGCTCGTCGCGGTGGTGACACCCAGAGGCTCAGGGTGTGGTTGGCGCCACCATGCGGTCGGTGGCTGACCGGCTGCTCGTGAGACCGCCAACTTCATACGCTCATCTGCATGTTGAAGCGAACAGCACACTCAGCCATGGCAATCGCTCTCGCCGCAGGCACCGTGGCCGCCGCAGGGGTAACCGCCATTGCGGCGGACGGCGGTGACGCCTCGTTGGCACGGACCGACAAGGGCGTCGTACGCGGCTCGGTGACCAACACCGTGCGTATCTTCCAGGGCATCCCCTACGCCGCCCCGCCCACCGGCGAACGGCGCTGGGCGCCCCCTGCGGCCGCCAAGGCGTGGCGCGGTGTCCGGGACGCCACCGAGCCGGGCGCCGCCTGCCCCCAGACCGGACTCCTCCCGCCGGTCGGGCCCAGGTCCGACGACGAGAACTGCCTCTTCCTCAACGTCACCACCCCACACGCTACTTCGACCAAGCCGCGCCCTGTGATGGTGTACCTGCACGGCGGCGACCACACGGACGGCGCCGGCGCCATGCACGGTGCTCAGCGCCTTGCCGCCGAGGGCAATGTGATCGTGGTGACAGTCAACTACCGGCTCGCCGCCCTGGGCTACCTCGCCCATCCGGACCTGGAAACGCGCGGTGAGTCCGGGAACTACGGCTTCCGCGACCAGCAGGCGGCCCTGCGCTGGGTGCAGCGCAACGCAGCCGCCTTCGGCGCCGACCCGGACAACGTCACACTCTTCGGCCAGTCCGCCGGCGGCTACAGCACCTGCGCCCATCTGGTCGCCCCGTCATCGGCCGGCCTCTTCGACCGGGTCATCCAGCAGAGCGCCCCGTGCACGGCCACGATGGGCCAACGGGACCGGGAAGACGCTCTCGCGGAGGGCATGGCGACCGCCTCCGAGATCGAGAAGGAGCAAGGTCTGGACGACTGGCGTACCGCCTCCCCCGAGCAATGGGTGAATGCCTTCGGTACGGGCCCTGAATACGCGCCCGTCTACGGCGGCAAGCTCCTGCCCCGCACCCCGCAGAAGGCTTTCGCCACCGGGCAGTTCAACAAGGTCCCGGTGCTGCAGGGCATCAACCACTACGAGGAACGGGCCAGGGTCTACGGCCTTGAGCTGGCCAAGAAGGCCGCCACCGGTGACCCGGACGCGCAGATCGACCAGTCCGACTACCACGCCCATCTGGAGCAGGAGTTCGGCAAGGAACAAGCCTCCGTCATCGCCGCCCGCTACCCCATCAGCGACCACGACAACTCACCGGCCCTTGCGCTCGCGGCGGCCCTGACCGACGGGAACTGGGCCCGGCACTCCGTCGACAGCGGCCGGGCGCTGTCCGGCCACGTGCCCACGTACATACGAATTCGCCGACAGCGAGGTCCCCTGGTACTCGGACGCGGACTACCAGAAGCCCGAGTTCGAGGTAGGAGCCGCGCACACCTTTGAGCTTCCGTACCTCTTCGATCTCGACGCCTACGAATCGCTCACCGCGGCACAGCTGGGCCTCTCCAAAGAGATGATCCGCATCTGGACGGACTTCGCCCGCACGGGCAAGGCGGACTGGAAGCCCACCACTCCGGCGGCACCGAACGCGCAGTCCATCGCCTCCGGGCCCGGCGGTATCCACCCGGTGGACTTCGCCAAGGACCACCGCTACGACTTCTGGAAACCCCTGCGCTGACCACGACCGCCGGGAGCCCTGCCCTCCGCCGTGCCGACGGACCGATCGGCGACCCCTCCCCGGCTGATCACACCTTCCGTTCCTTCAGGCGGGGGGTCGGTGTTGGTGTCCGATGCCCACAGCGCGCCCCCGTCACTGCCGTACAGCACCGCGTTACGGTCAGCCCGCACGACCAGCCGGTCGGCATCCTGGCCGTTGGTCTCAGTGGACCACACCGCACCGTCATTCTTGTAGAGCACAAAATTGCCGTCCTCCTGGAGTACAAGCCCGCTGGACGCCCTGGTCGTGCGCGTTTGGTCGCCCACAACGACGCCCTTCAGGTGTACTGACCCGTGAGGATGGGGCATGGTTCCTCTCGCCCTCATCCGGCTTCGGCTGCGTGGATGACCATGCCCCAGGACTCTCGGCACTCCGATTCAGGCGCCGTCCTCGATGTCCGAGATGAGCTTGGTGCTCAGATCGCTCTGCACCGCCAACACCGTGTGTCCGGCATCCGGACCGGTGCCCCAGGTGAGGGTGACCGTGGTGAACAGGTGCCCGGCGCCGTTGTCGTGGTACCGGACTTCCCAACGAGTGGGCACGTCCTGGGCACGCAAGACACCATCAGCGTGGTTGACCTCCTCCCAGGCAGCCAGGCGTTGTTGAAAGTCCTGCGTCAGGTAGTGGGCGCGCAGTTCCGTGCCCAGGTCGTCGGTGCCGTCAAAGACAGCGTCGATGTAGGCCCCGTAGAAGTCGGCCACCCGGTCCACTGCTGAGTCCGGGCTTCCGCCACGGGTTGCGGTGTCCTGCGCCGTGATCAACTGATTGTCCGGCATGGATTCCCCTCTGGATCAACACTGCTGGGTCCCGTCACCGGAACGGCGATGAGACCTCCGCAACATCCCCGGCCACGCGCCCACGACACCACGCAGCACATTCTCCACCCAAACGAGTGATCACTCTACGGCCGCCGCCACGGTCAACCAGCTTCCCCAACTCGATCTTTAATCTCGTGGCTCGAACGACATCCCGTACTTGATCACTCAGGTTGGTAACTGCCTTACACACAGGCGGCCTTCGGCTGAGCATGTGATCCGGCCAAGGAACACAAACTCAGCACGAAGGCCGTGAGGATGCATCTGCAAGGTCGACGTCGACGGCGAGCTGGCCAAAGCTGCAAGGCGAGTAGACGACGCCCCGCGCTTCCGAGCGCAGATCGTCCGCCGCCCAGCGGCACGCCGACACCGTCCGGTTCATGCTTTTCAAGGCCCGTCCGGCCCAGGCTCGCCCTCCCGTCGTCCGCGTCCGGCCAGCGGCCGGGCGCCGGCCCCCGGCCGCGGAGGTAACCAGCCCCCGGACTCGATGACGGATGGGAGAGTGCCGGGCACGGAAGTGGCTTCGGCAGTGGGAACGCAAGCGTCGACGGCAACAGCTCACCGGGGCTTGCCGAGCAGCCGAAGCGATGGGCGCGGCCGGGCCAGGCTGCGAAGGCGCGGCGGCCGGGGGTCCGTGATCGTGGCCGCGTGGAGCGATGGGAAGGGGCGGGGCGGTCGGCTACGGGCACGGTTTCCTCGCTCCTCCTGACCTGCCAGCCGGGTCGGCGGTCGTCCGGCCTCGCACGCGGATCGGCGTGCGGGCCGGGGCCACCGTGAGGAGGGCCCCTTGTCCGCGATCTGACGGTCACCGCCGATGGGCGTCCGTTTCGCCTCAACTGCCCGTGGACTGGCCGGGTTTGACCGTGGCCGACGCTATACCACACACCCGGAGTTCAACGGTCGGGCCGGCTGCTGGACGGCGAGGCTCCGCGCCGGCGAACTCCCCGCTCGGCTGCCGACATCTGCCGGGAGCGCGCAGCCGGGCGGCGGCGCGTGGGTCCGCACCGGTGAGCCACGGCGCGATGAGTTGTGCACGATGAACCGCACGGCCCACCGGATGGTGCGCACTGAGCCTCCGCCAACTTGAAGTTGCAGGTCACAGGACTTGTGTGACCTGCTCTCGGAATGCTCACGCTGACCGTGGGCGGCAGTCTGCGGCATAGATCGTCTGGAGCCGTACGAGCTGATCGAGGAAACACAACCTGGTACTCCAGAGGATTTCGCTGTCTGACCCGTGGGTTTCGCCGGGTGGTTGGAGTGGAGTGGCCGAGGGAGTGCGAAGTACCCAGGGGGCGGGGCGTGGAACGGGCGGTACCGGCGACTCGTGTCCTGAGTCGCAGAGTCGCTACGTGAGTTGGGAGCGGGTTGGCATCATGACGCGATGTCGAGGACGGGACGGCCGAAGGCCGACTTGGTACTGACCGACGACGAACGCGTAGCCCTTGAAGGAGACCGTAAAGCGGGCCCCGCCCTCGTCGAACGCCTTGGCAGAACCCTCGCCCCGGCCGGCCCAACCCCAAGGGAGCTGAGCACCACCGACAACTTCGTTCCCCTGACCCAGCTCACGAAGACGATCAACCCTGGTGGCCCTCACGACACCCAATAGCCGCGCTCACCCCTGGTGCGGACCCAGAAGAAACCAGTAGTTCACCGTTGGCCCCTGCGCAGCAAGCCCACCGCCGAGGGATTCGTAGAGCGACCGGGCCGCCAGATTCTCCTCACCCGTGGTCAAGAACATCTTCGTGGCTCCAGCCTTCGTACCGGCCTCCATGAAGGCTCGAAGAAGACTACGTCCGACGCCCTGACGCCGGTGCACTTCCGCCACCTCAAGCTGGTGGACATAGAGCATCGATGACGAGTCCGGGCGCGCGAGATGGTGCCCCCAGCACCACCCAAGGATCTCTGTCTCATCGGCCGCCACGAAGGCGAGTGCGCCGGGCGCGTCAGAGAACGCCCCAATCGCGTCGATTCTCACAGCTCCCCGGAAGTGACGGACCGCCTTCTCCAGCAGTGGCAAGTCCGCCCGCGAAATCTGTGTGATCACAGGCCCATCTTGCCTCCCTCTGCCCACACGACGGTAGTGGCTGACGCAATCTGTCTCCGGACACGGCACACCTCGACGCTCCCGAGCCGCATCTGACAACATGCGCGAAGTTAGCGGCCGAGCACGGGCATCTGAAGGTTCCCGTCAAGTGGAAGCCATACAGCGGCTACACCTCGGCGCGCGACTCAAGCGCTACCTGAAGAGTGGCGGGAGGGAACTCTCGAGCGGGCCCAACTGGCCACGCTGAAGGAACTGGGCCGGCGGCCGGGCGCCGCGGGCAAGACGGGCGCGTGGATGGCCTTCGTCGCGGCAGCGGACCGCTACACCGCCCAGCACGGCAGTCTCCGCGACGGTCGCAAGGACTACGTCGACGAGGACGGCTATCCCCTCGGCAAGACCGGTCAGCTACTACCGCAACCTGCATAAACGGCATGAAGAAGAACCACCGGGGAGACACCACAATTCTCCCCGCAGCCCGCAAGGCAGAGCTGGACGCGCGCGGCATGGCCTGGCGGATCACGCAAGCGCGCGACATCACGGACAGCGAGGCAGAGACGCGCCGCAGTCTCGAAGGCGTCGACCTGGCACGCGACGTGGTCCGTCTCGCTGAAGCCGACGCCACTCAGAAGAGCATGGCCACCGCCCTCAGCCCGTCATGACGGCGCCGTAAGCCGCACCAATCAGGGCAGCCAAGACCAAGTCTCCGGGGCGACGTGACCTGTGGCCAGGGCGCTCGTTCCAACCACGGAGTTGACGGCCGAGCACAGAAGGTCGCTGCCTGTTCACGGCGGCAGGCACAGGTCGCCCGAGAGCAGAAGGAAGACCGCGACCATGGGCGCGACAATGACGCACGCCCAGCAGTCGCCTCAGAGGTTGTCTCACGTGGCAAGTTCCGCGAGCTTCTTGAATAGCTCAGGGCGGTGGCCATGGCCAGGCTTCGGCTCTGCCGGTCGTTGCGGTGGTCGACGTACGGGATCTTGAGGCCACGAGTAGCCCATGGCAGGCTCATGCCGCATGATCGATGAATTCGCGAAGAACAGCCTGCACGGGAGACTGCGGCGGGACCGCAAGGCGCTGCTCTGGAAACTCGACGGCCTGTCCGAGTACGACGCCCGCCGACCTTTGACAGTGACCGGGACCAACCTCCTCGGCCTGGTCAAACACGTGGCCAGCGTCGAGGCCAGGTACTTCGGCGAGGTCTTCGACCGGCCGTCCCCGCAACCGCTGCCCCGGTGGCAGGACCACGACGGCAGCGATCTGTGGGCGGCTGAGGACGAGGCGCGCGACCAGATCATCGAGTCCTACCGGCGCACGTGGGAACACTCAGACGCGACGATCGACGAGCTTGCCCTCGATGCCCCCGGCCACGTGCCGTGGTGGCCGGAGCCTTATTCCAACACGAACCTGTTCGCCATCCTGGTCCACGTCCTCGGCGAGACCAACCGGCACGCCGGGCACGCCGACATCCTGCGCGAAGGCGTCGACGGCCGAACCGGGATGCGCCCCGAACACGAGATACAGATCGATGAGGACGACCGCACCGCCTACCGCGCGAAGATCGAGCAGGCCGCCAGATCGGCCGCATCAGGCAAGGCGAAGAAGGCTGTCCCACGCATCTTGATGTTCGAGCGGCATGATGCCGACCGTGAGTGCTGATCTGTCGAAGCGTCTGGTTCCTGATGAACTCTGGAAGCTGGTCGCCCCGTTACTGCCGTCGTTCGCGGCTCGACCACAAGGTGGCGGGACCGCTCCGCGTGACGAGCGGGCCGTGTTCACCGCAGTGGTGTACGTGCTGACCAGCGGCTGTGCCTGGGCGGCAGCTGCCGCCGACGTTCGGCACGTCCTCCGCCACCGCGCATCGCCGCTTCACGGTATGGACCGAGGCCGGCCTGTGGCGTCGGCTGCACCGGGCGGTGCTGGACGAACTCGGGGTCCGGGGCGAGGTGGACCGGACCGCGGCGATGGTCGACGCGGCCTCCGTTCGCGCCAAAAAAAGGGGGGCTCGCTGACGGGGCCCGAACCCGGGCGACCCCGTGATCGTCACCGGCTTCACGGCCGCCCGCGCCCGTAAGCTCACCGCCAGTCAGAAGGGCGCCAACCGGGTACTCGCCGCCGGACGCGCCCCGGTCGAACGGACACGGCTTCGCCCACCTGAAGAACTGGCGGCCCCTCACCTAGCTCCGCACCGACCCCGCCCGCGCGACGAACCTGCTGCGCGCCCTTCTCGTTCCGACGAACCTCGGAGTCAAGCGCTGACAGACGATCCTCCCCGCGGGCTGCCTTCCATCCCGAGCCCACCTTCAAGGGATACGGGTGCGAGGTGCTCAGTCCGTCGGCTGCGTCGGCTCGGCCACCTCGTGAGTCGATCCGGCCCGCTCGCCGCCGAACACCTCATCGACGAGCCTCTGCATCGCCTTCTGGAACGCCTCGGCCAGGGACATCGCGGCGTCGTCCACATAGTTGAGCGAGGCGGTGAGGGTCTTGCTGCCGTCGGGCGTGCTGTACATCAGCGCCGCGTGGCCCGCGGCGCCGCCGTTGTGGAAGAAGAGCGTGTCGCCGTCGGGGCCCGCGTCCTGCACACGCAGCCCCAGGCCGAAGCCGCTCTCGGGATGTGGCGTGCGCATCTCGGCCAGCAGCCCGGCCGGCAGGAGCTTGCCGCCCGCCAGGGCGGAGATGAACGTGTGGAGGTCCCGGGTGGTGGAGATCATGTCTCCGCCGGCGGAGATCCAGGAGGGGTTGTGGCGGGTGACGTCGACCGTCTTCTGCCGGCCGGCTTCCTCGTACCGGTAGTAGGCGTGGGCGTGCGGCTCGGGGATCTCCGACGAGGTGTACGGCACCACGGTGTCCGACAGGCCGAGCGGGCCCAGGATCCGCTCTTGCGTCTCCTCGGCGCACGAGCGGCCGGCGACCTTCTCGACGAGCAGCCTGGCCAGCACGTAGTTGGTGTTGGAGTAGCTCCAGCCCGTCCCCGGCTCGAACCGCGCCGGCTTGGACAACGCCAGCCGTACCAGCTCTTCCGGCGGGTAGGTCTTGAACCGGTTGTCCACCCACTCCTGGCCCGAGATGGTGGAGGGGATCCCCGCTACGACCGTCCCGTCCTCGAAGAGCTCGCCGGTGAAGTTGAACACCCCGCTGGTGTGCTGCAACAGCATCCGCGCCGTTATCCGCCGGTCAAGGGCGAACTCGGGCAGGTAGTCGGCCGCCGGGGTGTCCAGTTCGATCTTGCCCTCGGCCACCAGTTGCAGCACCAGGGTCGCGGTGAAGGTCTTGGTGTTGCTGCCGATCCGGACGTACCCGTTGACCGGCGGCTTGGCAGCCTCGCCCAGCTCGGCCACCCCGGCACTGCCGACCCACTCGCCCCGCGCATCGTTCACGCGCAGCGACACCCCGGCGAGACCGGAATCGACGATCTCCTGGATGGCCTTCTGCAGCTCCGGGCGGTCCCGTCCGGCAGCGGAGTTCTCTGTGGTGTGGAGGGACTCGCTCATGGTCATTCCTCAATCTCGCGACAGTCGGCCCTGGTGGCTACCGGCCCCTTCGAGGCGGCCTCGCGACGAGCGTGCACGCTGACCCAAGGTCAAGGTCAACCGCCATCGCGACCACGGGCTGCCCGGCACCGGTCATTGCGCGCTACCCTCGCTCCTGTGATCGCCCGCAACCCGTGCCCCGAGACCGCGGCCGCCCACGGTCTGGAGGCGTGCTGAGCCGATGGCGAACGGGCTCACGATCGGTCAGGCGGCGGCGTTCGTCGGCGTCACGATCAAGACGGTGCGGCACTATCACCGGCTCGGCCTGGTCGCCGAGCCGGGACGTGACGGTGCCGGCTACCGGCGCTACGGGTCGGCCGACCTGCTCCGGCTGATCCAGGCCAGGACCCTGGCCGGGGCCGGCGTACCACTGGCCGAGGTCGGCGACCTGCTCGACGCCGATCCCGAGCGGTTCTCCGCCGCCCTGGACGACGTCCATCGCCGCCTCACCGAGCGAATCGAGGACCTCACCGCACGCCGCGACACGCTGCACCGGCTCGACCACAGCGACCGGGCCCTTCTGCCCGACCGGGCCTGCGCGATCTTGGACCGGCTCACCGATCTCGGCTTCAGCCCCGACTACGTGTCCGTTCAACGCGAGGGTCTGGTGCTGGCCCGGGCACTGATTCCGGAGATCTTCGACAGCTTTCTGACCCAGCTCGAACACTCGCTCGCCGACCCCGAGTTCATCGAGCTGACCAAGCGCAGCTGGGACGCCAGATCCTGGGATCCCGACGACCCGCGGATCGACGGGCTCGCGTCCGCGGTGGCCGCCAATCTGCTGACCAACCGTGCGCTGCAGACGATGCCGACCGGGTTTCAGAACCAGTCCGACGCCGCCGCCCGGTACGGACTGGTCAACCACCACGGGGAAGACCAGGGACCCTCCATCGCCCGGTTGAATGCCCTGGTCGAAGCGCACCTGCGTGCGGCCGGCATCCACATCCCGCATCAGTAACGCCTTCTCAGGAGAAGGCCGGGGGCCGCGGACTGGATGTGTGCCTCCGATTCCGTCATGCGACGAGGATCGTGGCGGGTCCCCGAAGACTGATCAACTCGCCGCAAACTTGCCCGGGAGGTCGCCGCCGCGAGCACCCGCAGCGCGATGCTCTGCTCCCGCGGGCTCGTGGTGCCCTGCCGTGTGACTTTGGCGCGCAGAGTACTTGCTTTCAGCTGCTGTACTCCCGGGCGAGGAGGTTCGTTGGCCCCATCTGCGTGGCCCTGAGCCGTGGGAATTCGCTGGTCGAAACCGGGCCTGTACGGGATGCTGCACGCGTGATCGAGCGAGAAGCCGCCGTTCGGGCTGTCGAAGAGCAGCTGGAGCGCGACTATCGGCAGTGGCGGGCTGTGAGCGCGGACGCGGTGAGGATGGCTGTGGTCCATGTCGAGGAGCACGAGCTGGTGTGGATCGTCTCCTGGCAGTCCGAAGAGTTCGCACGCACTCGAAACTCGAAGTACATGCTGATGGGCAACGGGCCGTACCTGATCGACCGCGTCGACGGAGGGCTGCACCAGATCGCCGTCGTCTCCGCGAAAACCGGAGAGTGGGAGGACGACTACCGAGCCCGGATACGTGGGCTGCCGGTGCGCACCGCCGTAGACGATCTATACGATGCACTACGCGAAGTAGCCGCTACGCGCGGACGCATGCACGCTGTACGGACATTGCGCCAGACGCTGCCTGTCCTCTCGCCAGCGGAGGCCGTCGCATACGTGAACGCGTTGCTGAACGGTGATACGCCCGCGCGCCTCATGGCCATCGCCACCAAGGAACTCGTGGAACCTCTCAACCCGGTACTTGCCGTGGAGACCATTCTGAGCGGGGCGGCGAGCCGAGCCGGTCAGGGACCCGAGGGATGACGTGAAAGCAAGTCGTCACGCCGATCGCGCATCCGGTCACGTTTCTCGGACGTGGCGAGGAAGACGTCGGCGCCACCGTCGCAGGTGATGTCACCGACGAGCTTTTCGCCGGGCGTATCCGCTGTGAAGTCGCGGCAGACCGGGTCCGGTACCTGGCCGGCCCCGGCCTGGGTGGGGCCGAACCTCTTCCGCCGTGGCCAGCAGGGCACCAGGCCCCGTCCGCGCATGGTGCGGCGGACCAGTTTCCATTCCCGCGGTGACGCCCCAGCGGTCCAGCTGGGCCTGGATGCGCCGATGTCCGCAGGTGCTGTCGGATAATTCGAAGGCTCTACGAGTGTGTACGAAGTGCTGAGGACTGAGGAAGATCACGGCTCCAGCCACGAGCCAGAGAACCGAGGCCCCAGAGCGGTACTCACGAAGGGCAAGAACGAGCAGCATCACGCCGGCAAAACGCCGAAGACCGAGATCAGAGCGCTGATGCGGTGAGTCACATGGACTCATCAACGACAACCTCGGCCAGCGGAAAGTGATCCAAGCGAACCGGCCTAGGCGACCCCGGAAGCGTCCTGGGACCGTCGCACGACGGCCGCCCCGCGCAGTGCGACGGCGCACCAGACGATCACCAGCAGCAGCGCGGCCGCGGCCAGGCCCGCGACTTCGATGGGCTCCGGCCGCCAGCCCAGGGACAGCCGGGTGCCGATCATGACGGTGCCGAGGAGGACCTCCGACGGGGAGTAGACCGGCACCTTGGCCGCCACGAACCGCAGGATGGCGCCCAGCCCCAGGCCGATCACGGCCCAGGCGAGCAGATAGGGCCAGAGCGCTCCCGGCGCGGCGGGCGGCAGGCCGTACTCCTCCGGGCCGATGCGGAACAGGGCGCCCAACCACCCCAGCGTCACTCCGGCGGCGGTGACGAGCGCCGCCCACAGCGCGTGGCGCCACAGCGGGCCGGACCGCACTCGCTCATCCTCGTGCTCGTCCTGGGTGTCGACGGGGTTCGTGGTCTCAGGAAGATCCATCACACCCGATGAGACGCTCACCGGCCGCCGAACGTTGCATCGCGGACGGTGTCGCGAGCATGCCGAGAACACCACGGCCCGCCCCGAGGGCCGTAGCTCGTCGGTGACGAGCTCGACATGATCCGAACGTGAGGCCCT
This sequence comes from Streptomyces scopuliridis, assembly GCF_042790125.1. Classification (GTDB taxonomy): domain Bacteria; phylum Actinomycetota; class Actinomycetes; order Streptomycetales; family Streptomycetaceae; genus Streptomyces; species Streptomyces scopuliridis_A. The sequence goes on along the minus strand of NZ_JBHTZS010000024.1, from coordinate 99,538 downwards.
GGGCGTCCAACACTGTGTTGTTCTCCCCGTCAGGAACGTCTGAGGCCAAGTTCTGTGTCGGTGATGACATTCCCGCCTTGGTCACCGACGTCCACGGGGTGGTCGGGCAGCCGCCCCCGGGGGCCCAGGCAGCCCCGCCCTGGGTGTCCCAGCCCGCGAGGCCCGCTCCCGACTCGGGGCGGTGCGCAAAAGCGCCGTTGGCCCCGTTCCTGCCCTCCGTGCCATTCGGGGGCGGGCCGGGAGACCGCGGCCGCTGGTGCCGCCGACCTGGCCGTGCCGGCAGGACTTTTTTGAGTGGATCCGGCGAGGAATAAAGGGAGTTGCCCGGCTGGTGGTGCGTACGCTCAACTGATTCGGTGCATTCCTGCTGACGAGATGTGCAGTTGGCTTTGTCCACGAGAACGGGTTCTGGTCCAACTTCTGTGGACCGGTGACGCTCAGTACCGACGGGGGTGTCGGTAGGACGGTTGATAATGCCGGTCATGGCAGATCGCAGTCCGGTTCTCCGGATCATCACCTCGGCGGCGCGGGAGTCCCTGAAGCCGCTCGGCCTGGCCCAGCGTGGGCGGTCGCGGCTGTGGATTGATGATCACGGGTGGTGGCTGGGAATTGTGGAGTTCGCCCCGCCACGCACTGCTGGCAGCGGTCTGCACGTCGGTGCGATGTGGCTGTGGCACGACGTGGGCCACCTAGCCTTCCACGTGGACGCAGTCCGGGTCGGCTCCGAGCTGTTCCGCACCGAGGACCAGTTCACGCCGCTGGCACTCGAACTCAGCCGACAGGCGGCTGCGAACGTGACCGCGCTGAGGGAGAAGTTCCCAGCACTGCCGAGCGTCGCCCGATACCTGACGCTCAGGCCGATGCGCCGGGGATTCCTCTGGGACGGCTTCGACGCCGGGATCGCGGCCGCCCTGGTCGGCGACCCGGACACGGCCCGCGATCACTTCGAGCGAGTCCTTCGAGAGGACCCGCTGGCCCCGTGGATGGTCGAAGCCCAGGAGAAAGCGCGTGAGCTGCAAGCGATCGCGGCAGATCGCGACGCCGTGACCGCCTGGGTCGCCCGGGGCGTCGACTCATGCCGGAGCAAGCTGGGCCTGGATCCTATGCCGCTTGCGATCAACTGAACGGACCCACTGTTGGGTATCACAGCTGCGGTCAGGCCAGCAGGACTCGCTTCCGCAGCAGGTCGAAGCCGGCCCGCCCGTACATTTGGCGCTTGATCATTTTGATCCGGTTGACGTGGCCCTCGACGACGCCTGAGCTCCACGGCAGTGTCAGGCCCGCAGTGACGGCGGCGAGATCTCGTTCGAGACCGTTGACGAAGGTGTGGAGGCTGGGCAGGTCGTCGGCGCGGACCGCCTTGATCCATTGCGGAAGCTGGTCGCCCTGGAGCTGGGTGAGCATCTTCCCGAACACGCGGACGTGCCCGGTGAGGGCATCCAGTTCGGGGCAGCCGGCAAGGAGGACTTTGAGCTTCAGGCGCTCGCTCTCCGGCAGGGTGTCGGGGTGAGTCAGGATCCAGCCGGTGACCGTGCGCGGGGACGGCGGACGGGCGGCCGGTGCCGTCGGGGATGTGCGGAACGGCCGGAGGTAGGCGCGGACGGCTCCGTAGCCGCCCGTGTAGCCGTGAGTCTTGATCTCTTCCCAGAGGACCCAGGCGTTCGTGCAGCCCTCGGCCCATCGCTCGTGCAGGTAGGGCTTGAAGTCGTCGAGCTTGGTCCTGCGGTTCTGCCACTGCCCCTGGAACAGATCCTCCGGCCTCGCGGCGTCGGCCAGCCGTTGGACGGTTCGGTAGGTCATGCCGAGCTGGCGCTGGATCGTGCGTCGGCTGTGGCCGGCGGCCAGCAGCGCGTGGACGGTGGCGTGCTTGGCGCGGGTGCGGTCGGCGAACCGGTGCCCGGTGGGCCACGGTGCCCCGCTCTCGGCCGGCGCCGGCGCCTTCTCCGGCACCGGCTCTGCGATGGTTGCGCGGAGGCACGGGCGGTGGCGGGAGACGCACCGCTCGGCCGCTTCGCCGAGGTTGCGCCAGAGGTGGAACCGGTCCGCGACCTGGACTGCGGTGGGTGCCCCGATCCTGGCGCCCTCGGCGAAGAACGGGGCGCGGTCGCGGCAGACGACCTCGATCCCCGGGCGTTCGGCCAGCCAGGCCGCGACTGTGCCCGCTTCACGATCCGGCAGTAGGTCAACCGGCCTGCGGGTCTCGACGTCGACCAGCACGGTCCCGTAGACACGGCCCTTGCGCATCGCGTACTCGTCGATGCCGACGACCCGTGGGACCTGTGGCTGGGGCTCCGGGAGGGTGTCGACCAGCCGCAGGACCGTGTTCCGGCTGACCCTCGCCCCGAAGACGTCGGCCAGCCGGGCGCCGGCGCGGCCGGCCAGGGCGACGCCGACCTCGGCAAGGGCTGACCGCATTCGCTCGGTCCGCTGGCTGTGCCGCCGGGTCAGGCCCGCGACCTGCTCGACGAACGTCCGCCGCCTGCAGGAGACGTCTTCGCACATGAAGCGCCGGACACGAAGTCGCAGCACCACCCGCCGTCCCGCCACGGGAAGATCGGCGGGGAATCGCAGGTATGAGCCATGCAACCGCCCCGACCAGCTCCCGCAGCCCGGACACCGAGCCCCAGCCGTCCGGCAACTGACACCAACTCGGATCACCTCGCCATCGTCCTGGACCGACTCCACCCTGATCCCCGAATCTGCCAGGAAGAGCAGCTCTTCCAATCGGAGCAGTACCTCGCGCACAGCCCAGAACCATCAGCCCGAACGTTGTCGACACCGTCACTTTCCGGACGATCTCGCGAGACCTACGAGCAGGACCAACAGTCACAGGGAGTAGACACACCACAGAAGTTGGACCAGAACCCGTTCTCGTGGACAAAGCCATTCGTGCCTGCCGCTTGTGACTGGAGTGGCTGGGGTGGCTGCGGTGTCGATGACGTTCGCCCCTTCGTGGCAGCCATGCCGGGAATCGAGGGCCCGCTGATCGGCTCGGGTGGGACGGTTGGCGCCCGCGACTCCGGAGGTTCGATGCGGCGGACCGGCCCCAGCGGCTCGCGCTCCGCCGGATGTTACTCGGCGCGCAGCGCCGTGGCCGTACGGGCCTTGGCCGCCCAGCCGGCCGGGACCAGCGCGCCCAGCATCGCGAGCACGACCCCTCCCAGGCCCAGCAGGAGCAGTTCGACAGGCCCGTACACATCGAGGACCGACGACGGCAGAGTGGTACCCACGGCACGCCCCATGACCGGCATGACGATGCCGTGCAGCGCGTACCCGGCCGGCACGCCGGTCAGCCCGCCGATCACGCCGATCATGGCCACCGAGGCGAGCACGAGGCTCATGGTCTGCCGCGGCGACATGCCGATCGCCTTGCAGACGCCCAGGTCGCGGATGCGTTCCCGGGTGTCCAGGAGCACGGAGTTGAGTACGCCGAGGCCCGCCACGGAGATCAAAATGAGGGTGAGCAGCACCGCCATCGCGTCCATGATGAGGATGATGCCTCCCTGATCCGAGGGGGCGTTGGTGGTGGCGTCGCCGCCCAGCGGCTGCACGGCCGCGGCGAGGTTCTGGGCGTACTTCTCGGCGGAGACACCGGACTTCACCTCGACGAGGAAGGTACTGGGCTCGGCCGACGGGAAGTTGGCCATGTCCGCGTGGATCTCCGGCTCGTTGCCCGAGGTGTCGAAGGACTCGCCCACGATCCGCAAGTTCGCGGCGTCCTTCTCATAGGTCACCCGCACCGTGTCGCCGATCGTGGTGCTGGTCCTCTCCAGGAAGCGTGTGGGCACCACGACCTGCCCCATACCGGTGAGCCAGTGCCCTGAGAGCATCTCGTAGCTGCCGGAGCGCGAATCGCCCTCGTAGAGGCTGATCCGGACCGAGCCGGAGACTCCGGCCACGGAGACCCCGGTCCGGGTCTTGCCGTAGTACGACCCCGTGCCCGCCCGCTCCTTGATGGCCGACCGCACCTGCGCCGGGTCCGCGGCCTTGGGTTCGGACGTGCTCGCCACACTGCTGCTCACGGGAGACGTGCTTGCCATGCCGCCGCCCGCAGGAGGAGGCGGAGGGGGAACGAGGGTGTTCAGCTTGACCGTCGTGACCGTGACCGCGGCACGGCTGTCGGTGTCCTGCGAGGCACCGATCGCGCCCAGGGACGAGGTCAGCCCCACCGCGAAGGTCGCCGCGACCGTACCGAACGCCACCGCGAGCAGCATCGCGAGGGTACGGACCGGATGCGTGAAAGGGGTGGCGAGACCGTAGGTCACCGGTCGCGGCAGCGGCAGCAGCCCCATCACCCGGTGCGCCCACTGACCGCGCCCCGTGCGCGGCGACCGGCCGACCGCGATGGCCTCGACCGTGCGCAGCTTTCCCGCCCGCAGAGCGGGAATCAGCGCCGAGAGACCCACGATGACCAGTGTCGCGGCGGGCACCGCGATGTCCACCCACCAGGCCACCGAAAGCGAGACGGTGCCGTACACCGCCTCGGTGTCCGCCAGCAGCGGCACTGCCAGGAGGTTTCCCAGGACAACCCCCACGGCGATGCCGGCGCAGGCCGGAATCAGCGCCTGGGCCACGTAAGCGCGTACCACCTCGCACGGAGTGAAGCCGATGGCTTTGAGAATGCCGATCCTGCGCAGGCTGGTGCCGACGGCACCACTGATCACACTGCTGACGATGATCACCGACATCACGATGCCGAGCACGCCGAAAGCCATCATGAACGGGACGGTCGCCGCCGCACCCTGATCAGCGGCGCACTTCGTGTCCAGCCAGGACTGGGTACCCAGCAGCGCCCCGGAGTCCACGGAGGCGGCGAGCTTCATCCGGGCGGCGAGGATCTGTTCCTTCGTGCTCGCGGAGTCGAAGCGGTAGAGCATCTGACTCGTGAGCGGGTTGCCCTCTGGCGCCAGCGCGTCGACCTGCGCGGGGGTCGCCCAGGCGTCGGCGGTCCTGCCGGCCGACACGGCGAAGCCGACGACTGACAGCGTCGAGGCGTTCGCGGTGTCCGAAGTCTTCAGGGCGGAGCCGACGTCGGTGGAGGGTCCCTCGAACGACGCGGCGAGCACGATCTCGCCCGGCTTCTGCGCCCACCGGCCGGACTTCAGATCCACGCGGTCCACGTCGCCGTCCGGACCGGACCGTCCGACCAGGGTCAGCGTCGGCAGTTCGAAGCCAGTCTGATCCACCGGGCGGAACGCCGTGGACGGGTACGGCCCCGCGCTCGCGGTGACGCCGGCCAGCTTCCTGGTCTCCGCCAGCTTCGCCGCGTTCGCCTTGGCCGGATCGTACTGTGCGGTGATGTGGGCGCCCTGCTGCTTCCCGAAGGCATGGTCAAAGGGTGCGGCCGCGGCGATCATCAGCGATCCGGCGACCACGGCCGAGGCCACGGCCATCATCGTGGCCACGGCGATCACCACCGTCCGCACCCGCCGCCGGCCCACCCCGGAGCGTACGACCCGGCCGAGCGCGCCGGTACCGAACAGGCTCATCGGACGGCCTGCGCGTTCGTGTCGAGGGCCACGTGACCGTCGACCAGGTGGATCGTGCGGCTCGCGCACTCCCCCGCCAGCGTCAGGTCGTGCGTCACCAGCACGATGGTCTGTCCCGCGCGGTTCAGATCCAGCAGCAGATCGCGGACGTCGTGACCCGAGGCGGTGTCGAGCGCACCGGTGGGCTCGTCGGCGAGCAGCAGTGCGGGCCGGTTGACCAACGCCCTGGCGACCGCAACCCGCTGGCGTTCACCTCCGGACAGTCGGCCCGGGTAGGCGCGGGCATGCCTCTGGATCCCCAGCGACTCCATGAGCTCACCCGCTCGGGCCGCGGCCTTGCGACGGCTGGTCCCGGTCAGCTGGGCCGGGAGCTGGATGTTGTCGGTGACGGTGAGGTCGTCGAGAAGGTTGAAGAACTGGAAGGCCATGCCGATGTGTTCGCGACGGAACGTGGCGAGGGCGTGCTCGCTCAACTGGTCGATCCGTCGCCCGGCCACGATCACGGCGCCATCGGTCGGCTTGTCCAGGCCGGCGAGGAGGTTCAGCAGTGTGGACTTGCCGCTGCCGGAAGGGCCCGTCACGGCAAGGGCCTCCCCCTTGGCGACGCTGAGCGTGAGCGGTCCGAGCGCCGGGGCGCCAGAGCTGTCGTACCGCTTCTCCACACCCTCCAGTTCGATCACTTGACGCATACGAGTTGTCCGTCCTTACGGTCGCGAGAGACACATGCCGTTGCCGGTCCTGCGAACCTAGAGGGGCCGCGTACGGGGCGCGTCGGCCGCGGAACCCACATCAGGCCCTTCCCGCGGAGGATCCAGCCGCGGAGTCATACCTGAGAAGTAGGCCTCTGGGGCAATGCCCTGGTCGGACAGACGGACGCGGGCCGCGCGGAAAACGCAGCACAATGCACGGATGGTGACGGAAGACCGGCGCAACTGGCGTCAGCAGCTCATCGACGCGCTACGCCCGGAGGCGAAGGACGCCCCGCTGTCCCGGCGAGCGGTGCGCGCCGATGTGGTGCTGGCGGTCGTACTGACCGTCATTGCCCTGTTCGTGGCGGTGCGCTATCCCGGCGACGGGCCGGTGAACGTCAACCCGGAAGCCAACTTCGGGAGCGGGGTTCCGGTTCCGCCCCTGCCTCCCGACCCTGGTCAGGCACCCGTGGAGGACGAGCCTCCCTCCGTGCCCTGGGCCCTGGTCGTCCTGTCGACGCTGCCGCTGGCAGCCCGGCGGCGGTATCCGCTGCCCCTGTTCGTGGTGGTGCTGGGCGCAGCACTGGCCATCGGCAGCTGCGCCTCCTGGATCAACGTCCTGGCCTGTGTCGTCGGCGCCTACAGCGCCGTCGTATACAGCCGTTACCGGATAACGGCGATTGCCGTCCTGGTGATTGCCGCTGTGCTGTCCGGTTTCGCTTTCCGCAACGCGGACCCCGTGCTCCCGGGATGGTCCAGCCCGGGATTCGTGCTGCTGGTGGCCGGGATGCTGGCCAGCCTCGTCCGCTTTCTGCAACTTCGGCTGGCGTCCAGCCGGGACCAGGTCACAGAACTGCGGGCCGCTCAGGAGGAGGCCACGCGCCGAGCAGTCGAGGAAGAGCGCGCCCGCATCGCCGCCGAACTGCACGACGTTGTGACCCACAATGTGAGCGTGATGGTGATCCAGGCGGGCGCGGCCCGCAAGGTGATGGACATGATGCCCGAGCAGTCGAAGGAGGCACTGCTGGCCGTCGAGGCGGGCGGTCGGGCCGCCATGGCCGAACTGCGCCACGTGATGGGCCTGTTGGCCGCCCCGGACCACGACAGGCCCGAGTGCCTGGAGCCCCAGCCCGGGCTCGCGCAGCTCGACGCGCTGGTCGCACGGGTACGCGCCGCCGGGACACCCGTGAACGTCGGAGTGTCGCTGCCGCCGGATCCGCTGCCACCGGGGGTGGACCTCACGGCGTATCGCGTCGTACAGGAGGCGCTGACCAACACGATCAAGCATGCGTGCGGCGCGCAGGCGTCCGTCGCCATCGGTTACACCGACGCCTGTCTGGAGATCGAGGTCACGGACACCGGCGGCACCGAGGATTCCCCGCCGGTGGAGAACAATGGCCGTGGCCACATGGGGCTGCGCGAGCGGTTGGCCGTCTACAAGGGCGAACTGACAGCAGGGCCGACAAACACCGGCGGCTACCGGGTCACGGCCCGTATCCCGTGGAGCACCGTATGAGAATGGACCAGCCACCGCTGCGCGCCGTCATCGCCGACGACCAGGCCCTCGTACGCACCGGTTTCAAGATGATCCTGGCCGCGGACGGCATCGAAGTGACGGCCGAGGCGGCCGACGGGGCCGAGGCTGTCGCGGCGGTCCGCCGTACGCGGTCCGACGTCGTCCTCATGGACATCCGGATGCCCGAGATGGACGGCATCGAGGCCACCAGGCGCATCATCGGCGACGCCGGCCCGGACGGAACGCGGGTCATCATCCTCACCACATACGACCTCGACCACTACGTCTACGCCGCGCTCACGGCCGGCGCCAGCGGCTTCCTGCTCAAGGACGTCACCCCCGAACATCTGGTCTCCGCCTTACGCCTGGTGCAGACCGGCGACGCTCTCCTCGCGCCCACGATCACGCGTCGGCTGATCGAGCGCTTCGCCCATCACGACGAACCGCGGACCATCGCCCCGCACCGCGATCTGTCCGGCCTGACCCCGCGCGAGCTCGAGGTGCTCCGCCTGCTCGCGACGGGCCTCAGTAACGCCGAACTCGCCTCCCGGCTGTTCCTCAGCCCGACCACGGTCAAGAGCCACGTCGGCCGCATCCTGTCGAAGCTGGACCTGCGCGACCGTGTCCAGGCCGTCGTCTTCGCCTACGAGACGGGGCTGATCGCCCCGCGCGGAGGCGCCCAGTAGATGGTTGATTCCAAGTCAGGGGTCGTAGGCGGTCGCTGACCGGATGGCTGTTGGTCGGTGTGCCGGTTGTGCCAGAGCGCGGGTGACCGAGAATCCGACGTACACACCGCCGTCGCACACGGCGGTTTCGTTCCGATCTTCGGCGAGGCTGGGCCGCAGTTCTCCGGCGTGAAGTCGAGTTCACTGCGTGAGGTCGACTTCACTGCATCGGGTGCCTCAAACGCCATACCCTTTGCAGACCCTGTCATCGTGGCCACCGCCATCCGCAATGCCGCGACCGGGCACAAAACCTCACCGACGACATCACCTTCGAGCCGACGGGGAATCAATCACGCCCATGTCCGGCACCCGGCCCCCGTGCTCCTCAACGAGTCCTTCCAGGCTGACCCCCTCGCCTCGTACGCCGCCCTGCGCTCCACAACCGCATCCCTGCGGGCTCTTGCCTGGACGGAGCACCCATCTGGCTGGCCACGAGCTATCAGGACGTACGCGCGTCGGCGCGGACCCCCAACTCCCACCACCCCAGCCACCCCACGCAGACCCGGGCCCTGCACCGCTACCTGCGCCGGCACAACGCCAACGTCCGCCACCCCGACGTGCTCGCCGCCCAGCGCAAAGAACGCGCCCGTATCCGCAGCGAGAAGGGCAACCGCCGGGACGGACGTGTCAGGTGCCTGGCAGCGTGAACGAACGACTACCGGCACAGCCCAGTCACACCACACGAACCGCAAGGAGCTCCGCATGGACCATCAGGACGTCGACGCCGCCGTGGCAGAGATGTTGCGGGTGCTCAGCCCCCATACCGCAGAGGACTGGACAGTGCCGGCGGGGCCTCTTGAATGGACCTGCTGGCAGACAGCAGGACACATCGGCCATGACCTGCTGGCCTACGCAGGGCAACTGGCAGCACAGCCCGCCGACGCCTATCTTCCCTTCGACCTGAACATCCGCCCCACCGCCTCACCGGCTGAGGTGCTCCAAGCCGTCACCGCCTGCGGCGGGCTGCTCAGCAGCGCGTTGGCCACGGCCCACCCGGGCCTGCGCGCCTGGCACTGGGGTCCCTGCGACCCCGAAGGGTTCGCAGCGATGGGCGTCGCCGAAACCCTGCTGCACACCCACGACATCACGCAGGGCCTGTCCGTGAACTGGCTACCACCAGCATCGCTGAGCGCAGCCATACTGAACCGGCTCTTCCCCGCCGCCCCGCCCGGAGACCCCACTCAGGTACTTCTCTGGTGCACCGGCCGCGGGGAGCTCGACGGCCTCCCTCGTCAAACCTCATGGAGGTGGAAAGCAGCACGATCGGACTGACCGAGCTGACCCCGGCGAACCTTCCCGGTCACAGCACTAGACAGGTGCTCGCAGTGCAGCGATCAGCCACTCGAACGCCGGCACTCTCGAGGGGGCCGGCGGCCACCCATTGAGCACGCCCAGCAGCTGCCAGTACCGCTCCACCCCGCGGTCGGTGAAGGTGGCCAACCGATCGGCCAGACGGGCGCGTTCGGCTGCGGGCAAGTGGGAGTCGACAATACGGTGAAGGATCTCCGTGCCCGCGGCCGATTCGGGGGCGATGTGCTCGCGCATCACCCGGCCGACGTGCTCTGCGACCTTCGCCGGGTCGAGACCCTCCGGCTGCTGCTCCCCCTGCGCTCCGGCCAGAGCCATCTCGCGTACCCTCTCCCGGAATTGCTCGTCACTGACCAGCTCGGCCAACTCCACCCAGGCGTCCACCTGCTCGGGAGTCGGGTCGGTGGGCAGGTGCGCCGGCAGGGTGCGCATGGCCTGTGCGATGTGGGCGCCAGGCGCCTTGGGGTCGACACCGCTGTTACGTTGGCGCGAGGATCTTGCCTCGACCTCTGGAGAGGGCGTATGTACGACGAACGGCTCGCCGAGTTCTCCCGCGAGCGACTGGACGGCCGTCCAATACCCGACGATCTGCGCGTGCTGCTGGTGGCGCAGTGGGAAGGCCACACCGACTTCACCCACCTTCTCGACCTCGACTTCTTCGAGGCGGGAGAGGTCCACCCCCTCCTGGACACCAGCTATCGGAGCGAAAAGGAACTCGCGGACCCGGAGTCGCAGGCCGTCGACGCCGGAGTCGCGGAGATGGCCAAGTACGTCAAGCTCGTGGCGAAGGGCGGAAAGGGGTGGATCGGCTACTGGCTGCACCCCGACGAACCCGCAGACCGTGCCTGGCACCTCATAGAGCTGGACACCGAGTTCACCTTCTGGGGCCTGGTCGGCCTCACCCTGACCGAGGGGGCCGCCGCCGCACAGGCAAGCTATCAGGACGAGCCCGACGAGCGAATCGCGTTCACACAACTGGCCGCCGAACTCGCCGAACTCGGCCTACCGCTGAGCACCCAGGACTACGACGCCCTCGATGACACCGAGTACACAGTGGGCCCGGAAGAACTCATGGAGGAGCTGATCGAAGCCGAACGCGAGAAGCGCGGTCTTCGCTGAGCAGGGAGACGCCGGCGCCCCAGGTGCCGCAACGGGAGGTGGTTGCCATATTGGCCGCCGCCGGTCATGAGATATCTCGTTCGTCGGTCGAGCCGGCGATGCGAAGACGTGGCCCGCTACAGCCATCGATGTCGAAACGCGTGGCCGGCCCCCTCCACTTTTTGATCTTGTTGATGCACCGCCCCGCGGTATTGCGCTCCTTGTACAACTCGGCGTCGTGCGAGACCGGACGCCCGCCCCTCGCGCCCTTCTTCTTCCGGTTGGCCGCTTGGTGCGCCTTACCCGGACCTTGTCCGATGACCGCTTCATGTACAGCGGCTTCCAAGTCCGGCGTCGGCACTCATACGCTCCGCTCTGGAGCCACCCACGACATCAACACGCTGAACGTGACAGAGAATCGTCGCTGGCCAGGGCCCGGAACCTGTCGAGTTCGAGGACCTGGGTGTCGGGCCCAGGTGCCGGCCCGCGCCGACTTGCCCGACCCGACCGCGCCGATCAGACGGACCAGCGAGAGAGTCCCCGGGGAAAGTGATGTCACACCCATCATGACAGGTCAGAGCGCATTTCCGTAGGAGGAACGGCACAGGTGACCAGCCTTGTTCGGCCGTCTCAGGGGCACCCAGAATCTCCGTTATGAATCACTCGGGGAAAGTCGATCAGGACGACATCGTGCGGGCACGGAATGTGCTGCTCGCGTCGGGGCGCCGCACGCCGCGCGAGGAAGTCGACGCCTACCGGGTGCTCGCTCAGGTCAGCCCCGCCTCGTACCTACCGCTCTTGGCCAAGGCGCTGCAACGTCTGAGCTACGACGCTGGCTCCGGCACAAGGCACGCGTCCTCTCTGGCGCTGTGCGAGGAGGCGGTGACCGTGGCGCGGTCCATCGATCCGGCCGAACCTGCCCGTGCGGATGTTCTGTACGAGGCCCTCAGCACGTGTCAGCGAGAGCTGTACAGCCTGGGGCGACGCGCCGAAGGGCTCGCCATGCGCGCCGAGATGCTCGCCATCGGCCGTGCACAGGCCGAACTGTCCGGAGACTCCGTGGTCAGAGGGCTGCATGAGTGGGCTGCGGGACTCTCCGAGGAAGGCCGGTATGCCGAGGCTGCCGATGCCATGACCGAGTTGGTCGCGGCGATCCTGCCCGACGGGCCCCGCAGTGGGGCTCTCGCCTGGTCACTCCTGGAGTGGATCGCCGCTCTCCACAACGCCGGCCGGTCCGGCGAAGCACTCGCCGCGTTCAAGACACTCGTCAGCATGGAGGCGGCCGAAGCCGCGAACGACCGCGGCCCGATGGCCTGCCATCTCTACTCGCTCATCGGGTACGCACAGATGCTCGACACCCACGGCCGAGGCGAGCAGGCGGCCCTCGTGCGGCAAGAGGCACTCGCCTTGCTGACGGAGCTGGCCGATACCGGTGAGCGGAAATCCTGGAGTGGCTATCAGGCATCCTTCTGGGCGGCGCTGCTGACCCTCTCCGGCGCCGAAAGCGATCGGCCCGCGTCCGATGGACCGCGTCCGCCTTCGGGTGCGGCGCCCATGCAGTGGTCGCCCGACGCCAAGCGGCGCTACTTCGACAGCCGTCACGCCCTCCGCGAAGAGGTGGACACCCTTGCTCCGCGAGCCACCGAAGATCCGGACCAACACCTGGCCGAACTGGTCCGCCTCCATCGCGTCCTCACCATCCGCTCCGCCGTCTACTGGGAGAACCGCACCCATCTGTTCGCGGAGCACGTGCGCCCCCTGTTCGACGACGGAGTGAGCCTGGCCCGCCGTCTGACCGAGCACAACCCGGCAGAGGGAACGCGAACACTGTCCCGGAGCCTGATCGACCGATCGGCCTTCCACACCGCCGCCCGCGAGTTCAGACCCGCCCTCGATGACTTCCGCCAAGCCCTGAGCCACCTGGGGGAGGCCAACTGAGCCGAGCCGGCCCACGTACCCGAACTATGGTCTGTCATCCGGCTGTTCAGCGGACCGCCCGCGTGGCATCCCGACATCCGGGCCGGCGAGATCACGGAAGGAGACAACGAGTTCGCGCTGGGTGCGGTCCGCGTGCTCACCGGCACCGGCGGCACCGTCTTCGGAGAACGCCTCTGGATGTCCGCAACACGCCCGGCGCGTTCAAGCCGATCACCAGTCGTGGACGGGGCAGTCGGTGATCGAGAAGGGTGGGCGTCGGCGGATTTCCGTGCCAGGCGCTGGTTTTCACGCGTGCGCCCCCGGACAATGAGGCCGGTATCGGCTGAATCGCTCCGGGAGGCCCCGCATGACGTCGCAGCCTGTGCCCTGGCCCGGTGAGGGCGGCGCGGTGGGCCGCCGGTCCGGACGGTTCCCGGCACCGAGGCCGTCCGTGGGGGCTCCCGTGCATGACGCCGGGACGCTCGGGTTCGTCGACCGGCCCGGACGGGACTACTGGTGGCGGCAGTTGAGCGAGGCGGTCCGGGACCGGATGATCGCCAGGGTCGGGCCGATGGTCGAGTGGTGGGCGTACTGCCACCGGACGGACAACGAGCGGCCGTACGCGGTGGTGTTCGGGGAGCGGGGCCTCGCCGTGAGCACTCCGACGCTCAACGACCGTGGCGGGCCAGCCCAGTTGCTCACTGTGACGCCTTTCGTGCCGTCGTCCTTACGGCATGCGGTGGTGGTACAGAAGCCGACACGGGCCCGGCCCGGCAGAGTCGCTCTGCCAGGCGCGTCGGCTCCGGAGCGGCGGGGCGGCGAGGAACTGCCGCTGTCGGCGCGGATGCGCGGATTCCTCGGCAATCTGCCCGTGGAGGCGCAGTCGCGGCTGCAATGGCCGTTCGTCAACGGTGACGTGTTCGACCACGGGGACTTCCACTACTCCGGGGACGGGGACGAGATGGACGTCTGGTGCTATCTGGCCGGACGCCGCTGGGTGACGTTCGTGTCGGGACACGGCACGGCTCTGTCCGGGCCCGCGCACCGCGCGTCATGGCGGCTGATCTGCCGGCAGGCCGAGGTGGCGGCCCGATGACCGAGGCGGCCGAACCGGACTACTACGCCGTCCTCGGTGTCCCTGCCGACGCCGACCGGGCCGAGATCGGGCGGGCGTACCGCCGCAAGGCGCTCACCCACCATCCCGACAAGGGCGGCGACGCCAAGGTGTTCCAGGGCCTGCACCTGGCCTACGAGACGCTGACCGACCCGGTGCGGCGTGCCGCGTACGATCGCCGCCGTACGAGGACGCCGTCGGCCGGTGCGCGGTGGACTCAGGCCGAGCCGCCGCCCGCGGCCGACCCTTTCGCGTGGGCGCCCGGCGCTGGTCCGGTCGCGGACGAGCGCCGGGTGCACTCCGTGCCCTTCCCGGAGCACGATCCCGGCGTCTCCTGGCGGCGGGCCGACCGGTTCGCCTGGTGGCGCCCCGTCCAGGAGCCGCGGCCGAAGCGGCGTGGCCGCCGTCGCTGACCCGCCGTTCCCGGTCACCGGCACCGTGCCGTGCCGCCCTCCGGCACCAGCAACCGCTGCCCCGCGATGAGGCCGGTCCCGCGCCCCATGTCGTTGTACTCCTGGAGGGCTTCGACCGTGGTGCCGTACCGGCAGGCGATTTCGGTCAGCGTGTCACCGGGCACCACGCGGTGGACGCGATAGGGGAAGACGGGCATGGGAAGCGTGAAACTCAGGCTCGGAGTGGGCAGCGGCATGTCGAGACCCGGCCGCGTCGGCAGCGGCAAGGTGAGTTGCGGCGCGGGCGAGTACTGCGGGGCGGGCGAGTACTGCGGGGCGGGCGAGTACTGCGGGGCGGCCGGCGTGGGGAACGCCGGCCGGTAGGGCTGCGGCGAGTCGGCGCCGATCAGAGCGATGCCCCACACCGCCCCCGTGACGATCAGCGCGCCTACGGTCACCTTGGCGACCTTCCGCTGCCGCGCGAGTTCCCCGAGGACCAGGTCCGGGGCGCCCCGGGTGGTCCGATGGACGGTCGTACGCCCGGCCGGCGCGGCCACCGTACGCAGGGCCAGCACGACGGGCGCCTCGGTGTCGAGGCCGAGGCGGGCCAGTTCCCGGCGCAGGGCGTGTACTCCCGCACGGTCGCGTACGGCGGCGGCTACCAGGTCCTCCAGGCGGCCGGCCGGGTCCTGAGGGCAGTCCAACAGGTAGCCGTGGGTCCAGCTGAGTGTCCAGCGGGCCCGGCCCGCTCCGGCCAGCGCTTGCCCGGTCAGCGCGTACAGCGCTTCGGCGAGTTGCTCCTCGGGCTCGGGGGCATCGGTGAGACGACGTATCAGCTCGGCCGGCTCCCCGTGTTCCAGCAGATCGAGAACGGTGGCGAGGGTGGGCCGCGCGGTGCTGCCGACGCCGCGTGCCGCGTCCAGCAGGAGGCTCGCGAGTTCGACCGCGAACGCCTCGGCGGCCAGGTCGGCCCAGGTGGTCACGGACAGCTCGGTCACCGGACCCCCGGCCTTGTCGAGCACGCTCCGCCGTACCCGCCGCACAAGTCTGTCGGCGGTGACCAGCGGCCCGTCGTCGACGACGTCCGGGGCGTCCCCGGCGGGCCGCGCCTCGATCAGGGCCAGCCGCCGGGCCAGCGGCGGGTGGGAGTCCAGCGGGGACCGGCCCGCTTCGACCGGGTGCTCGCGCAGGTCGGCCATCCGCTCCCGGACGCACGGATCGTCCAGCATGGCGGCGAAGGCCTCGAACACGTCCTCGGGCGCGAACCCGAGGCGCTGCACCGGCCGCAGGTAGCGGCTCTCGAACCCGGCCCAGGTGAGGGCGAGCGCGTGAACCGCGCGCAGCGCGTCGGCGGTCACCGCCGGGCCGACCGCCGCGACCGCCTCCGCGTCCGCCTCCAGCTCCTGACGCCGGCGCACCGCGAGCGACAGGCGGAAGTACAGCCACCCGTAGCAGCTGATCACCGAGTGGAACAGCCAGGCGTACCCCGACCTGACCTCCTCGGACCGCGCGGTCATCCGGAGCCGGAACAGAACGGAGCCGAGTGCCGCCGCGCCCCGGTAGGTGAGCGCGCCGAACCGGGTGTGCCGGCCCGCGTAGTGGCCGAGTTCATGGCAGAGCACGGCCCGCAGCTCCATGGGCTTCAGCCACCTCAACAGGGGGACGCCGAGGTACATGGTCCGGTCCCCGACGGCGAACCCGAGCAGCCGGGCCTTCTCCGACACGGACGCGTTGGCCTCCGGTGTCAGGTAGATCCGGTCGGGCGGCCGGGTGCGCAACCGCCCGGCCAGGTCCTCGACCAGCCGCCACAGGCCGGGCGCCTCGGCGCGGCTGACGAGGACCGCAGCGGGTGGGTGCTCCTCCGTGCGGCTCACCGTCGCGATGCCGTACAGAAGCGCGACGGCCGCCGGGATACTGCCGCCGAGGACCAGCGACCAGTTGCCCGCCCGCGAGGGTGCCTCGACCATCAGCCACAGCATCGCCGCGACCAGCGCCACGTCGGTCACGAGGAGCGCGGACGCCACGACGTAGAACCCGGCGAGCAGTCCTACGGCGAACAGCCCGCGTAACCAGCCCAGAACCGCCGTCACCCTCTCTCCTCCGCTCGGCGGGCCACTGCGGCCCGCGCCCGGCCGAGCCGCTCCGGGTCCGCCTGGAGGGCCGCCCGCAGCCAGCTTTCCGTGTCGCGCAGAGCCGCGTCGACAGGGTCACGGCCGAGGCTGATCCGGCTCGCGTCCACCCGGCCGAGACGGCCCGGCTCCGCCCCGCCCAGGAACGGATCACGACCACCGATCGTCTCGTCCGCGCTCATGCCCAGCGCCTCCCTCAGCGTCTGGCGCGCCTTGGACACGTTCGCGGCGACCCCGCCGCGTGTCATCCGCAGCGCCTTGGCGATCTCGCTCTGGGACCAGCCGTGCAGACAGAACAACACCATGGTGGTCCGCTGCCGCGGTGGCAAGGCGGCGAGCAGCCGCAGCACCTCGCGTGCCTCGGCGCTCTGCTCCGGGCCCGCCTGGACGGGAACCGGTACATCGGGCAGTCGCTGCTCGCCCGTTCTGCGCCTGCGCTGGGTCTTCCACAGCCGCTGGACCGCCACCCGGTACACCCACGCCTCGGGCAGTTCGTACCCGGCGATCCGCTCCCAGGCCCGGTACGCCTCCACGAACGCCTCCTGAGTGACGTCCTCGGCGTCCGCGCGGCTGCCGCACAGCATGATCACCTGCGCCACAATGCGAGCGTACGAGCCGGAGAAGAAGGTCTCGAAGTCACGGGGCCGCACGGCCGGTTCCGTACTCACGGGCGGTCCGTCCCGGCGGGCCCGAGGGCCGCCGCCGAGCGCGCGGTCAGCGTGTCGCCGTCCGCTCGTGTGACCTCGACCGTGCCGCCCGGCCCCGCCGCCCGCACGACCGTGGCCAGAGCCTGCGCCCACGCCCGCTCCTTCGCGGGCCGCATCCACAATGCCGCCAGCGCGTACACCAGCCGGGCACACACCGGTACCACGACCAGCACCACAGGGTCGATCATCTTCGCGTCCTTCCTCGGACTCACAGCAGTGACACCCAGATACAGCCGCACGCGCCCGGGGTGTTTACCCACGGATGGAAAACGGTGCCGCCTGCCCGTTCGCATGGCCATCACCCCGCTGTTGGCCCGTGACCCGGTTCTTGACCGCACCTTCAGCTCGGACGCTGATGACCTGATGGCCCTGGCCACGAGCGAAGCTGACACGGACCGGCAACCGGGTACCCCGCTTCAGTCGGATTGTGCCGCGCTCTGCCATTCTCCCCTCGGCGCCAAGGCCGGAAGTGCGGCAGCCTGGCCTGTTCTCTCTCTCGTCCCGATGGCCGCGATCTCCCAGTTATCGGTGCCGCCATTTACCGTGGACGCGACGGCAGTTGACACGGAGGGGGCGGTTGTGGGTGGCCGATACCGTCTGAACACGAAGCTCGGATCCTCCTCGACTTGACCTACGTCATCGCCCCGACCTGCGACCTGCGTGTCATCTCCGGCTTCCGTGAACTGGACTTCTGGCGCTGCGACGTCCAGCATGCAACACCTGTGGCGCTCATCCCGACGGCCGATGACGCAGCTGCTGAGCTCGGAGCCGTCCTAATCCGCTGATAGCGACAGTCCTTGAGGGACGCACACCCGCCGGTCGGTTGGAGCAGTAGACGCGTTGGTCGCGATGGCGGTCACGTGGGTGTCGGGCCGAACGCCTTGAGCCGTCTGGGGACTTGATCCCTATATCCAGAGCGGTGGTGCTCGATGCTCTCGTGACCGCCATCATTGTCAACACTGCCCACTTGATCACTCGTTGGTGAGTGTGGTAGGAGCCCGCCGCATGGCGACCCCTCGTGATGCCCGAGCCTTCAGCTCCAACGCAGGCCGGGGCCCGTGCGGTGAGCTGGTGCCACGAACAGCTACTGAGGTGGCGGACCGACCCTCGCGTCGAGTCCTGGGATTAGGTCGCTGCGTAGTCCCGCATGAGCTCGTGACCAGTACGAACACCCGAACCCTGAGAGGGGAAGGATCTTGATCCTTTGCGGCATCGACTGGGCGGAGCGCACGCACGACGTAGCCCTGGTCGACGACAGCGGTCAGTTACTGGCTACGTAGCACATCACCGATGACGCCGCCGGCTACGAGACCCTGCTGGATCTGCTCGCCGAGTGCGGCGATTCAGAGGAATCCCCGATCCCAGTTGCGATCGACACATCCCGGGGCTTACTGGTAGCGGTGTTGCGGACCGGCAAGCGGCAGGTGTTCGCGATCAATCCGACGGCCGCCGCCCGATAGCGCGACCGTCACTCCGTCTCGCGCAAGAAGTCCGATCCGGGCGACGCCCTGGTCCTGGCCAACGTGCTGCGGACTGACATGCACGCCCACCGGCCACCTCCCCAGGACAGCGACCTGGCCCCGCGCCGTCGCCGTCCTCGCGCGCGCTCAGCAGGACGCAACCTGGAGCCGCCAGCGGATCCCCAACCAGCTCCGATCTCTGCTGCGCGAGTACTACCCTGCCGCTCTCGTGGCCGTCGAATCCTGGAAGAACGGCCTCTGTCGGCCCGAGGCCCACGAGATCCTCAAGCTGGCCCGGACACCGACGAAGGCGGCTCGACTGCCCCGCGCACATGTGCAGGGCGCGCTCAAGCGGGTCGCGTTGTACCGGTCGCGGCCGGGAGCGGCGATCGAGTCCGTCGCCAGCGATCTCGGGGGGACACCGAGACGCTGCGGAAGCACGCAAGTTCCTGGCCGCCGCCAGCGGTCACCGGTTGAGCCGCTGTTCGAACTCGCCCTGCGCACAGGACTCCGCAGGGCGAACTCCTCGGTCTGCGGAGGGAAGACCTCGACCTCGCCGACGGAACTGCCAGCATCCGCCGCACCCTCCAGCGCACCAACTCCGGCGGCCTGACCACCCTCCCGACCAAGACTCAGAGCTCCGAACGACGCATCGCCCCTGCCCACGCCGTGCCTGCGCTCCTTCGAACAGCACCGCACCCAGCAGCACCAGGAACGCGAAGCGGCAGGCACAAGCTGGCAGGACAGCAACTACATCTTCACCCGGCCCACGGAGCCCCGATCGAAGGGGCCACCCTCCCCCGGCACTTCACCGCCCTGCTCCACCGGGCCGGCTCCGTCGCATCCGGTTCCACGACCTCCGTCACTCGGCGGCGAGTCACATCACCGCGGCCGCCGCGCTACCGGACAACTATCGCCGCGACAAGGCGTGGTATCGATCCTGCCTGGGCATGCGCTTGCGGGGGCCGGAGAGCCTGAGCAGGCATTGACGGCCTCCCTTGCGACGGTTCCTGAGGCTGCTGTGGTCTGACGCCCGCGTGCCTGGAACGAGCTGCACACCACGGCTGCGGTACTGCTGCGCAACGGGACACAAGAAGGGCGTCACCTGGTCGATGCGCTGAAGTCGCACGACTGAGCCGTTTGCAACGTCCGCCCGTACTCGATGTGCTTTCACATCTGGGTTCCTGGTCCCGGCTGCCGGGGCCGGACTTCCCGGACGCCAGCACGGCCCGGCCCGGCTCCAGGATATGGCGCTTCCAGTTCCCGACCGACTGCTCGGACACCTTCGCCCGACGCGCGGCCTCGGCGACCGGAAGCTCAGTCTTGCCGTCGACTTCGAGGGCGATAGTCCGACGCCGAGCGAAGAAGCGCGCCCTGGCGTCAGTCCTCCACTGGCTCCACTCGAATGGGTGCAGCACCACCGAGATAAAGCATGCACCCCGCATCGTCCACATCCGAGTTCTCCGGTGGGACCACGTAGATCCCCGCGGTGGGCGCGGGGACCCAGCCAAGATTACGCGGAGGGTCATACGCCTCGTAATGCCCGACGTAGAGCCTCGTCGGCGGGATGGATCAGGGACACGATCACCGTGCCGGCCCGATCTGCGGCGCCCACGCGACGAGGTTGGTCCGCAGGGTCTGGGCGGGGATGGACAGCACCAGGAAGTCCGCGCCAGCGAGTGCGGCGGCCGGGTCGGTCGTCGCCGTCAGAGCGGCGGGCAGTGCAATGTCCGGGAAGGAGCCGGGGTTGCGGTGCTGCGTGTTGATTGCGTCGGCGATCGCGCTGCGGCGGGCGTGCACGATGACATCGGTGCCGGCATCGGCCAGGATCTTGGCGACGGCGGCGCCCCAGGACCCGGCCGAGAACACCGCCGCACGGGCGCAACGCCGCTGAGTCAGTACGGAATCCTCACATCGGGATGGCGGCCGGGCCTGGGCATCGTATCGGCCTCACCGACGATCTCGGCGTCGACCGGCGCTGACGATCCTCCGCCAGGTGGACGCGGCCAACAACCGGCGCCGCGATCGCACTCCCCGAGCAGTCCGCCGCTTCTCGCACGTCGCCCCGCACTGGCTCGTCGCCTGCCCGAAGGCCGTCGACGGCCGCGGCACTCTTGTCCTCGACGCGGTGGGCGGGGCGATGGCGGTCGGCGCCGGGTTTGGGCTGGCTTATGTGTTCCAGGGGCCGCGGGCGCGTACGAGGATCAGGGGCGCCGTGGCCGGCAGCTCGCCGGAGCCGGTGAAGGACCGGACTTCGGGCTGACCTTCTCAACCGGAAGGGCACGCCGTGCGGAACGGGACGTCGGGCGCGTACACCTGCCACTCCCAGTCCAGCAGGCCGCCACTCGCGACACGGCAGGCCATGCCGATCGTGTCCGCGGCGATCTCCGGGTAGTCGCCCAGGTCCCACAGGTACGCGATGCCGTCGCTGGAGGTGACCAGGGTCTGTCCGTCCGGGCCGAAGAGCACGTCGTCCACCGTGTTCGGGTGCTCGCCGAGACGGCCCGCCAAGTGCGGTTTCGTGGGGTCGGCGACGCTCCACAACCAGGTGATTCCGTCCTCGCCGGCGGCTGCCAGCAGGTTTCCGTCGGGGTGGAAGACCACGCGATTGAACTTGACCTGCTTCTCGTCCTCACGGCTCACGGTGCTCACGTGCCGGGGGTGGCGCGGGTCGCTGACGTCGAAGAGGACCAGGGCTGCGTCTTCGCCGAACAAGATCGGGTCTGCGATCGCCACGAGGGTGCCGCTCGGGCTGAACGCCCCATCGCCGTAGATGCCCATCCGCGAATGCTGCGGGGAGGGCAGCATCACGAACCCTTTGTCACCTGCCGACAGGTCCCACAGGCTGACGCCCGGGGAGACCCTGCCCGGTGACGTCAGGAGACGGCTGCCGTCGGGGCTGAACGAGACGTCGGCGTAGGAGCGGGGCTCGGCGATATGGGCGGTTTTCACCGGTCTGGCGGGGTTCGTGAGGTTCCACAGGTCGAGATCCTCGCCGTGGACCGCGAGGAGCGGTGCGTCGGGCGAGAAGGCCAGGGTTATCCCGCTCGACTCCTCCGTGGTGAACCTGCCGGCGATGCGCGGACGGGTCCGGTCGGACACATCCCACAGCACGACCGTCCCGTTGATGTGGGCGCTCGCCAGCAACGTGCCGTCGGCATTCACGGCTATGTCGTCGATGAGGCTGTAGGTGTCCCGGAGCGTGGCCTTCGCCTTGGGGCGGGTGCGGTCACTCACGTCCCAAAGGCTGGTCCCGGTCCCCCCGCTGACGGCCAGAGTCTTGCCGTCAGGCGTCAGCGCCATCCGCGTCGAGCCTCCGCCGCTGTCCACCTTCCCCACGACATGGGCTTTTTGACCGCTTCCCAGGTTCCAGTGGATGACCTCCGAGTACCCTCCGAAGGTACTCACCGAGACCAGAGCGCGGCCGTCGGCCCCGAACCCCAGGGCGTTGATCCCCACGCCCTGGTTGACCTTCCCCTGCATGGTTGCGTGTCCCACGAGGCGGTCCGTCCGCTTGGGGGCACGCCGGTCGCTCACATCCCACACGGCGACGACTCCGTCTCCGCCTGCTGTGGCCAGTCGACGGCCGTCCCGCGAGAAGGCGAACCCCTCGACTTCGGCGGAGTGGACAGGCCATTCGGCCAGCACCTCCGGGGCCGTCGGCGCGGTGACGTCGATCAGCTTGGCGGCTCGATCATCGATCGTGACCAGGGAGTTGCCGTCCGGGCTGAACGCGACGTCACCCTGGGACCCGGTCACCTTGTCGCCGTGCCGGGGCCGGCGCGGGTCCGAGACGTCCCACGTGCGCACGCCGCTTGTCACATAGGCGTTCCCCACGTCGAGGGGGCCGCGGGTCCGGACCGTATCCGCCGAGGTGGCGAGCGTACGGCCGTCGGGGGAGAACGCCACCCGATCCGCCTCGTACACGCCCTTGGTGACCGAGAGGCGTCGCGACCGCCGCGGTTCGGAGACGTCCCACAGGACGAGTGCGGCGCCCTTCTCCGCCGCCATGTCCTCTTCCTCGCTCCACCAGCCGGTCGCGGCGAGCCTTGTGCCAGCGGCATTCAGAGCCAGAGCATCCGGTGAGCCCGGCAGACCGTCGACGTGCAGCGTGGTCAGGCGTTGTGGCGCGGTGCCGCTGTGCAGGCCGGTGAGATCCCAGAGCGACAGAGTGTCCTCCGTGCAGCGGGCGGCCAGGATCGTGCCTCCTGGCCCGCCGAAGGACACGTCCCGGGCGTAGGAGGGTTGGCAGTCCAGCTTGGCCAGCGGGGTGCGGCGCGTGGTCCGCCGGCTGACGTCCCACAGCGTCATACCGCCCTTGACATCCACCGCGGCAAGCGTCCGTCCGTCGGAGCCGAGCACCGTTTCGTAGACGCTCGTCTTCAGCACCGTGCTGCTGCGGAACGGGCTCTCCCTCAGAGTCTCGGAGATCACCCGCCGGGACTCGGCAGTCGGACGCAGCGCGTGCGCGGCCAGGCCCAGGTCCAGCGAGCTGCGCGGATCGGTCCCGCGCAGGTTCTGCGCCTCGGCCAGCAGCGCCCGGTACGTGGCCAACTCCCGTTGTTTCTGGGCGCTCCTGCGCTGCTCCTGCGCCTTCTCTTCCTGGCGTATCGCCACCACGGCCGACCCGATAGCCACCACCAGGCCGATCACCAGCGCCACGACCGCCGTCTTCAGCACCAAGACCCGCCGCCGCTCGCGCCGGCGCGCGCTCTCGGCGGCCTCCTCGCTCGCGGTCAGGAACTCCGACTCCCGCTCCGGCAGCGGCCCGTGGCCGCCGGGATCCCGTAGCTCCAGCACGGCTTGCAGCCGGCTGCCCGTGAGCAGGAACGCGGCGTCCCGGTCGGCGGCGCGCCAGTCGTCGGCGGCCGTGCGCAGCTGTTGCCGCCGCAGCAGCGTGGCGGCGTCCTCTTCGATCCAGTCGCGCAGCCGGGGCCAGGCGCGCAGCAGTGCCTCGTGGGCGATCTGCGCGGTGTCCTGGCCCACGGTGATCAACCTGTCCTCGGCCAGCCGGTCGCGGATCTTCCGCGCGCCGGGAGGAAGGCCGTCCAGCAGAGAGTCGAGCGGGACCGGACGCCGGATCCCCGCCCGGGCCCCGGTGCCGTCCGGAGGCAGGTGCACCATCCGCAGCAACAGGTCCCGCAGGGCCCCTCGGCCATCATCGTCCAGCGACTCGTGCAGGGCTTCGCCGGTCTTGGCCACCGACTGCCAGATGCCCCCCGTGGCCTGGTATCCGGTGAGGGTGAGCCGAGTACCGCTGCGCTCCCGCCAGGTTTCGCGCAGGGCGTGGGCCAGGAAGGGCAGCGCGCCCGTTTCGTCGTCGCCGAGGCGGCCCTCGTTCAGGTCGTGCAGAAGCCGGTCGGTCAGTCCGCGTTCCAGGCCGAGCCCGACCGCGGCGGCGGGTTCCTCGACGGCGGCTCGCAGGTCCCGCTCCCGCATCGGCGGTACGTTCACCTGACCGTGTTCGAGGGCGCTCTCCAGTTCCGGGTGGGCCAGGCAGCTGCCGTAGTGGTCGGCGCGCAGTCCGAGCACGACCCGGGGGCGGGCGGCACCGGCGTCGGCCGTCAGCACCGCGACGAACGCGTGGCGTTCCCCGATGTCCTGGCAGTGCGTGAACAGTTCCTCGAACTGGTCGACGACCAGTAATCGGCACGGCTCGCCGTCGGCCCGCGGCGGCGGGAAGCGGCCTGCTTCCAGTGCCGTACGTACCTCGTGCGTCTCGCGCCCCGTGGCCTCGGCCCATGCCTCGGACAGCGCGTCCATCGGGTGGGCTCCGGGCGTCGGGAGCAGCAGCGCGGGCCAGAGGTCCTCGCTGCCGTCGGCCGCGTGGCGGCGTTCGAGGCTCGCGAGCAGCCCCGCGCGCAGCAAGGAGGACTTGCCCGCTCCCGAGGCACCGACCACCACGACCGGTTCACCCGGTTCGCTCCCGGGCCGTACGACAGCCGTCAGCAGCTGTTCCACCAGGTCGTCACGGCCGGAGAAGTGGCCGCTGTCCTCTGCCCGGAACGGCGCCAGACCCGGGTAGGGGCAAGGCACGTCGGCGGGCGGCTCGACGGCGTCGCCGCCCGGGACTCGGTAGGCGCGGTTGCGGGCGATGACCAGTTCGCCCAGCGTCCCCTCGCTCTGCCGGGCCGGGCGGACGCGCGTGTCGTCGGCGAACTCCCGGTCCAGCGCCGCGTGAAGGCGGTCCGCGGTCAGCCACGGCGGCCCTGCGGGGTCACCTTCCGTGAGCAGGCGCAGCAGTCGCCCGCTGAACAGGGTGTGTTGCTCGCCCTCGGGCGCGAAGGACAGCTCATAGTTCGAGGCCGAGCTGAGCAGGAAGCTGCCCCGCGGCAAGGCGGAGACGAACGGCTGCCGCATGCCGCCGTCCGACCGTGGCACCTTGCCCCGCCCGGAGAAGCAGCAGTCGAGGACCACCAGGCTGCCCCCTCCCACCTCCCCCAGCAGAGCGCGCAGGGTCCGGTACGGGACGGCGTGCGCGATGTTCCGGGCGGAGCTGCTGGAGCGAGTGGCCAGGTACAGCTCGTCGCCGGGGCCGAGCAGGCCGTGTCCCACGTAGTAGAGCAGCAGCGGCCCTGCCGCCTGCGCAGCGGCTTCCTCGACTGCGGCCACCACCTCGGCGGGGTCCGCACCGCCCGGGACCCGCGTCACGCGTTCGGGCGCCATGCCGCAGACCTCGTGCAGCGCCTTCTGTAGATCCTCCAGCGTGGCGTCCACGGCGGGCAGGTCGGAGAGCTTCGATCCGGGGACGTGCCTGCCCGTGCCGATCAGCAGCGCCCAGGCACCGGAAGTCGCCAGGTGGCCGGTCACGCCGGTGGGTCTTCCTCCGGCGGCCGCGCAAGCCGTTCCGCCAACTCGGCGAGTTCCTGCGGACTGAGGTTGCGGGTCTGCCGAGTCGTGATCTCGATCGTGCTTCCGTCGGAGCGGGTGATGGTGATGGTGTGATTGCTGCGGCGGCTCTGCACCCAGGCGACGGTGGCCCCGGCGAAGACCGCGGCAACTCCACCCGGCTCCAGCAGGGCGACCAGCGCGTCGGTCGCCGGTCCCATGGCGCCGGACCGCGGTGTCGCGGGCTCGTCCCGATGGATCCGGCCGCGCAGCTCCGGCACGTCCAGCAACCAGCCCCGCAGTTCCTCGGCCCCGTCCGGCCCCACCGTGATGACGGTACGCATGTGCCCCCCGTGCGCTCGTCGTCTCCCCACCGCGATCCGCGGTTCTTGGCGATGAGAGGTTACCCATCCCAGGGACCGCGTTCCAGATCACCGACTACATTCGAACCACACGGTCTTGCCGCCTCTCGCCCGGCGGATCCACCCCCACTTGTCGACCACCGCCTCCAGCAGCACGAGCCCGCGCCCACCTTGCGCGACTCGCTCGGCAACCCGAACACGGTCCGCAACCCCGTCGCCGCGGCGCGGTCCGCGAGAACTTCGTGCTGGAGCCGGTCTACTGGGACACCGGCGCCGCCCGGCTGCTGCCCCACCTGCTCAAGGGCCTACGCGCAGGCCGTGTTCACCCACCGCAGGCCAGGGACATACCAGCGCGCCACTTGATTCTCGACGGGCCCCACTCCCGCCCGGGGCGGGCGAAGAGCCCGATCTGCTCCTTCTTCTTGGTGTCCACGCTGATCACTGGGTCACCGGCCTGGAGGAAGTCGGCCACCATGGCGTTGAGGTGCCGGAACTGCGCGTCCCTGTCCCGGTAGTGGCTGCCGACCAGCACCCGTGCGTTGCCGCGCAGGCTGAACCCGGCCGCCTTCAGAAGGACCGCGACGGTGTCGCGGCCCACCTTCCGGCCCTGGGCGGCGAGTTCGTCCGCGAGGCGGCGCAGCGATTAGCCCCGGGCCCTTGTCCGTCAGGGCCGGACGGCCCTCCCCCGGCCGCCGTACACGCCCGTCTGGTTCCACCCCCGCATCGAGCTCGGCCAGGCCGCGGCTGACGCAACCCCTCGCCAGCGGCACCCTGGTGTGGGGCGGCATCGGGTTGCTGTGGCCCGTCAGGCACCCGCCACGACTCGCTCCACACCAGCGTGAAGCGGTCACCACATGCTGCGGGCACGCGGCAGATCTTCTTCAACAAGCCGCCGACCACGGCAGTCCTCTGCTGCCCCCCGAGGAACCCCGGTCGCTTCCAGCACCGCTCAAGGAGGCCGACCCCGCCCAGGTGATGGCCGCGCTCGGCTTCACCGAACGCCTCCCTGTCGGCTGCTGCAGCCTGGACCTCCACGGCCGACTCACCTTCATCAACTCCGCCGGTGCCGACCTGGTCGGCGCCGACGCCCTCTCGCTCAGGGGCAATCGCCCTTGGGAAGTGCTGCCGTGGATGCATGCCCGGGTCAGCGAAGACAGCTACCGGGCGGCGGTGGTCACCTGCCAGCCCACCTCCTTCACCGCCGTGCGCCCCCGGACACACCACTCCTCTTCCAGCTCTACCCCGACGACAGTGGCATCAGCGTCCGCATCACCCCCTCCACGCAGCAGACAGTCACCACGGAGACTTCGGCATCCGGCGAGCCGGCCGGCGCAATGGCGCTGTACCACTTGACGCACATGGCGACCGCCCTCGCCGAGGCCGCGAGCGTTCATGAGGTGATCGATGTCGTCGCCGACCAGATCGTGCCCGCCTTCGGCCCCCAGGGTCTGGTCCTCATGGTCGCCGAGGAGGGCCGACTGAACATCATCGACCACCGCGGCTAAGCGCCGAGTTTCTCAGCCGCTTCGACGGCACGCGCCTGGCCTTCCGCACCCCGACCGCGCAAGCACTGGCCACGGGTGACCCCGTCCTCTACTCCACCTTCACCGACTTCCAGCGCGCCCATCCCGACGCACCCCGCTGCAAAGCCAGGAGCGCCTGGGCCTTCCTGCCCCTGACCGCATCCGGTCACGGCATCGGATCTGTCGCCCTCTCCTACAACCGGCCCCGCACCTTCCTCCCTGCCGAACGTGCCCTCCTCTCCTCCCTTGCCGGACTGATCGCCCAGGCCCTGGACCGTGCCGGCCTCTACGACGCCAGGCACGCCCTCGCCCAGCAGCTCGCACAAACCCAGATCCAGAACCTGGACAACCTCGCCGACGATCTCATCCGCCATGCCGAACGGTCAGCCCCACGCCACAACGACACCTGAAGCGCTTCAATTGGCTGGCCTGAAGCTCAAAGACGGTGTGCGCGGCCCAGGCGGACGGGCTTCACAGGGCCAGCAGAATCAGAGTCAGTGCGGCGGGCGGAACGAGCATCGTGGCGAGGTGGCTCAACGCGGTCCGAGTCATGCCCAGGACAAGGGACAGCACCAGTCCGGCTGCGAGCCAGCCACCGAAGACCGGGATGGCGGACCGCTGAGATGCAGATTCCTGCTGACGGGTCATGGGCTCGTAGAACGGTAGTCCGCCGATCATCATCAAGAAGAGCACGCTGCTCATCAGCAGATTGCCTGCCCCGACGATGACTGCCGTCCTCTTGTCCCTCCGGCTCGCCATCTCCCAAACCCGGATCGCGCTCATCGGGGGATCCTATCCACCTGCCACGACTCGTTCGTGGCGTGGCCGTCGAGGCGGAGGCACACCTGCGCAACTGGGCCGCTCGGTCTCAGCGAAACCCTTTCCTGGAAGCGGTAATCGCCGACGCCCTGCTCGCGTAGCGAACGTCGCGCGTCCCCAGCCGGTGAAGCCCGCTGCAAAGGAGAGGGGCTGTGCGCCCGTCCTCGGGGTCCGAGGAACAGCCGTGTCAGATTCGTGCGCTGAGCGTTCGTCGGCCCTGATGGGCGGCTGACGGGATGTCGTTCATGGGGCTGTCTGAAGCTGTTCCACGGATAACGCCCCAATATCTGCGGGAGCTTGATCCGCCGCCTGCGGCGACGCTCTCCGTGGCAAGGGGGAGGCGGCGCCCACCGTCGTGCGACTGCCGACCGGAAAGGCGTTGACCGTCCGCGCGGCTGCCGACGCCTTCCTCGACTCGCTCCGCAACCCGAACACGGATCGCCCCGGTCGATCGGGCCGGTAGTCGAATGTTCACCTACACGTGGCTGCACGTTTGCAGCATGCGCGATGTACGCCGGAGGGCCGGGCCGGGACACTTCCCTCAGCCCGCCAACAGCATGGTTGCGGGCCAGTCCCACACGCCAACTCGGAAGGGTCTCTTGTCGATGAAACTCAGGCTCCGCGCGCTCATAGGGGCGCTGGCCGCCGCCGTGACGCTGGCAACGCTCACCGCCGCCCCCGCGGCGAATGCCGCCGCCTCGATTCCGTCGCAGGGATCGCCGACACAGCTCGACGTCGGCAACTGGAACGTCGAGTGGTTCGGAGCGCCGGACTTCGGCCCGACCAACGAGGCGCTTCAGCAGCAGAACGTCCGCGACGTCATGGCGGGCGCCGACATGGACGTATGGGGCCTCTCCGAGGTCGTCAGCACCTCAGCGTTCGACACACTCGTGGCCGGCATGCCCGGGTACACCGGGGTCGTGGCCAACGACCCGATCGTGACGAACGGTGCGAAGTACTACTCGGACTTCAGCAACACCGAGCAGAAGGTCGCCCTCGTCTGGCGCTCCAGCATGGCCACCCTGGTGAGCGCGAAGGTCATCCTGACCGACCAGAACAGCAACTTCGCCGGCCGCCCGCCGGTGGAGTTCACGTTGCGCGGCACGTTCGACGGTGTCACCCGTGACCTCGTCTTCATCGTCCTGCACGCGAAGTCCGGGTCCACCCAGGATGCGTGGAACCTGCGCAACCCCGCGTCGCAGGCCCTCAAGTCCTACCTCGACACGACCTACCCCACTCAGAACGTCTTCGTCATCGGTGACTGGAACGACGACGTCGACACCTCTATCACTTCCGGGAAGGCTTCGCCCTACGCCAACTTCGTGAACGACGCGGCGCGCTACACGTTCCCCACGCGGGCCCTGTCGCTGGCGGGCGTGTCGTCGACGGCGAGCTACCCGGACTTCATCGACCACCAGCTCACCACCAACGAGGTGCAGGCGAAGTACGTCGCCGGTTCGGCGACCGCCTTCCAGCCCCAGGCCTATGTCCCGAACTACACGACGACGACCAGCGACCACTACCCGGTGCTGGCTCGCTACAACTTCGTCATCGGCGGTGGCGGCGGCGCGAATCAGCAGCCCACGGCGTCGTACACGCGCTCCTGCACCGCTCTCAACTGCACCTTCACCGATGGCAGTACCGACTCCGACGGCACCATCGTGAGGCGCAGCTGGGACTTCGGCAACGGCCAGACCTCGACGGCGGTGAACCCGACCGTGACCTACGCATCGGCCGGAACCTACGCGGTCTCGCTGACCGTGACGGACAACGGCGGGGCCACCCACACCACGACCCAGAACGTCACCGTCACCGCCGGCGGTGGCGGCGGACCCGCCAACGTCGTAATCAACGAGGTGCTGGCCAACGAACCGGGCAGCAGCACCGCCGGCGAGGCCATCGAGATCGTGAACACCGGTGGCACGGCAATCAGCATCGCCGACTGGACCGTCCGGGACGGGTCGGCAGTGCGGCACACGTTCGCGGCCGGTACGACGCTGCAGCCCGGCAAGGCGATCACCGTGTTCGGCGCGGCCTCCGCGATCCCCGGTGGCATCGTGGCGGTGCCGGCCAGCACCGGCGACCTCAACCTGTCCAACAGCGGTGACCAGGTGATCCTGCGGGATTCGGCCGGAGCGACGGTCCAGTCGATGAGCTACACCTCAAGCCAGGCGAACTCCGACGGGGTGTCCATCAACCGAAGCCCTGACGGCTCGGCGACCGGCGCCTGGGTCAAGCACAACACCATCAGCTCGCTGCCCAGCTCGCCCGGCCAGCGCGCCAACGGAACCGTGTACTGAGCCCCGATCCAGCGGCTTGACTTCGAAGTGATCGTTTAGCGGGGTTCGGGCTGGTCGACTGGTGGAGGGCGTGCGGTAGCCGTTGGTCTGCCCAGCAGGTCGGCCCGGCCTTGCCCTCCACCACGCACCAGCGGCCGCAGGAACGGCAGGACAGTCCCGAACCTGCGTACCGGTGCTGTTCGCCCTCGATATGTGTGTTCGTCTTGATCCTCTCTCGACTCCCAGGCGAAGGGGTCACAGCCCAACGGCCGCGGCGGGCGGGATGTGTCCGCTGGCGGTCAGCCACGGCAGCGCGGCGTCCGCGGCAAACGCATCGGCGTCCGTATGGCCCGCAAAGCTGACCGCACCGACCGCGCCGCACAGGTGGGCCACGACCGGGGTCAATGTCCCCTCAGGCACCTGTTTACCGGGCCTGATCACCATCCCTGCGGGCGAAGTCGCCGTAATGGCCGAGGGAGCTCGTCAAACGAGCATGGCGGCCGAGGCTTGCCTGCCCCGCTCGGCAGATGCCTGCTGCGACGACTGATCGTCGGTCAAGATGACGCCTCGCATGTGTGTGGTCAGGAACACGGTGGCTCGTCGGGTGTGCCGTAGGGCAGCAGTCTTCGTTCGGCATCGGTGCGGTCCCGTCCGGCGGAACCCCCACAAGGCACGGAACCGCACCTCAGGCCGGAGGTCGAAGTACTTTCGCGCAGCTCCCGAGTCGACGACGAACTGGTCCCCGTCGACGTAGGCCCACCCCAGTAGTGGCCGGGATCGAGAGGTCGCTTCCGTTGCTGTCGGGGTTGACGAAATACATCTGCCCATCACGGGAGATGACAACACGTCCGTCCGGTGTCAGTCCGACGAGCCTGTCATCCGTTGCCCACGGGAATCCGCGTGTGGACTGCCTCCTGCTCGCAGACCCGTGCCTGACTATCGGTGTTGGCGACTGCGAGGTCCGTGCCCGCAGGGTCGAGGGCGAGCGTTACCGCGTATGAGCTGTCGAAGAACACCTGATAGAGCGAACTGACAGCGAACCCGCCCCGACCGGCCCGCCCCCCGGGGTGCAAAGCCGCCCGTCGTCCCGGTTGCCGCGATCGACGACCCGGCCGCCGGAGGTGTTGCGGGCGGAACTGGCGGCGGTGCGGGCGGACGCGAGGGACGCCGACACCGTCAACTGGGAGCTGTCCATCGCGCGCAAAGCGCGCGGCTGGTGGCAGCGCAGGGGCTGGATCGAATGCGCTCCGACGATCGGCATCGAGCAGTGCCCGGCACCACCGGACCGTTCCAAGGCCCTGGCGGGGAACCAGATCGCCGCCCTGGGGCGCCTGGACGTCGCCTTGCGGGAGAAGACGTGCTGGACGATGCTCTACGAATCGGAGGGCCGGTTGCCCGCCGCAAGCGCTGAGGATCAACTACTGGCACGTCTTACGTCATCCTGGCCGTGACCCAACGCTTCGGGAACTGCGGATCGCCCACAGTGCGTGAATCAATGACTCGAGAGGATGCGTCAATGCATGGGAATCAGGTGACTGTTCGCTATTTGGACGACTCCTGGGTCCGGCCCGAGTCGTCATCCCACTACGACTCAAGAGGAATTGTCTTCATTCTGAATCTCGCGCTGCAGGAAGTCTGCGTGCACACCGAAACGAGTCCACTGGACCCTGCGCCTGGTCAGCCGCTCGCGTTCGGGGCCAAGGGGTTCAGCAGACTACCGAATGAGCTCCAGGTCGGCCGCATCAACCTGAACCAAGCTCGCGTCGAGCGCGAAGCGATCAATGAGATCTTGGCGAGCTCTGTGCCGCTCGCTCAAGAAATCGTTGATGAACGCGTGGCCGTTCCAGGTACGCCCCTTCTGGACTGGTCGGTTCCGTCTCGCCTCGCAGCAGAGCGGCTCCGGCACGCGATCATGCGGCCTACCTATCTGCCGGGATCCTACGCCAGGCCCTTCCAGCCCGAGTACTACCTGGTCGAGGCCACCGATGTCTTTGAGCGTTTTCCAGAGGCGATTCCGCAGGAGTGGGCCCAATTACCCGATGCTTACCTCCATTTCGTCACCGAAGCCGTGAACCAGGATGTACGAAGGCTGATCCCGGACATCGATGGCCTGATTGCGCTCTGTCGGGTCTCCCCGGAAGCTGTGCGCCGAGACGTGCGCATCCTGGGGCTCCGGGCGTGGCTGCACTCACACCGCCAGACCCAGAACTGCGGCTGACCCAGCTTCATACCGGCGGCTCATGGCCCTGGCCGGCGGCTGATCCACCACGGTGGCTGTGGCCGGATCCGCTCAGCCCTTGCCACTGTGCCTGTCAGTTGTTGTGAGTGCCTGGAGCGTAGTTCTTCCAGGGAACGCCACCGGACCCCGGCCGGCACCGAGGTCCGGGTCTGCCGGCTGCGCCAGGACCGCGCACTCGACCCCGCCAGGATCGGCCCCATCCTGGGCCTGCCCGCTTCGACCGTGCACCGCATCCTCAACCGGCCGGGCGAGCTGATCCACGTCGACGTGATGAAACTCGGCCGCATCCCCGGCCAGCGGCGGCTCCAGGGCTCCTGCCCTCCCGCGAGGAGAGCAGGAGGGCACAGTTCTGTCCGGCCGCGGGCTACTTCGCGACTTCGTACTCCACAGTGCTGTCCGTGCAGCCTGATGAGGCCAGTTCCTGGAGCGCCGCGACCTCCGCATCGTCGGCCGACAGGCCCCGGCGGAGCTGCCGGTGATATCGAGGTATCCAGGTGCCTCGGATCGCGGACACGGTGAGGCCGGGGCCCGAACGCGCACATGATCCCGGTCCCGTCGCCGTCCAGTCGGCCAGATACGTGCACCCCGGGTGTATGACGCGCTCGATCGCACCGTGCGGCTGATGAGCTTTCCTGAGCTCCGCTCCTGATGGGTGGATCAGCGCAGTCCGGCGAAGAGATCGTTCTCGGGTACGGCCGCGCCGGTGGCGTCCTGGACGCGTATGAAGGTCTCCATGCCCATCATCTCGCCGAATTTCTCCTTGCCCATCTTGAGGAAGAAGATGTTCTCGCCCTGACTGGCGTGCGCGGCCAGCGCGTCGAACTTCTGACCGCTGAACGCGGTGGTGTCCACCCACGTGGTGATCTCATCGTCGGGGAGGCCGATCTCGGCCATCGCGGCGGCCTCGGCAGGATCCGGCTCCGGCATGTCCTCCTGAAACTCGCGCATCGTCTCCCCGAACCGCCGCATCATCGAGCGGGGCATCGTCGTCCAGTACACCTTCGGTGTCAGCGCGGTCATCTCCAGCGCCGCCATCGTGATGCGGTTCGCCTGGATGTGGTCGGGGTGGCCGTAGAAGCCGTTCTCGTCGTAGGTGACGACCACATCGGGTCGGTAGTGCCGCATGAGTTCCGCGAGCCGGGCGGCGCCGTCCTCCACGGGGGTCTGCCAGAAGGATCCGGGGGCGTCGTTGCTCGGCCAGCCCGTCATCCCGGAGTCGGCATAGTCCAGCATCTCCAGATCGCTGACCTTCAAGACGTCACAGCTCGCCTTCAGTTCTTGACGGCGCATCGAGGCGACGGCCGCCGGATCGTGACCGGGATCGCCCGGCTTGACACCCCCCGGTCCGTCACCGCAACTGCCATCGGTACACGTCACGAGAACCGTGCGGATGCCTTCCGCCGCGTACCGCGCGAGGACCCCACCGGTCCCGGTGGCCTCGTCGTCGGGGTGGGCGTGTACTGCCATAAGCGTCAAGGGCCGGTCAGTCATGAAACATGTCCTCCTGCAGAGATACGTCTTGGTCCGTGTGCGCGGCGGGCATACCGCGACCCCGAGAGCCCGGATCCAGATGGGGCGGACGACCTTGTGGTCTCCGTGTTCCCCGCCCGTGCGGCGCCGGTCCCTCGGTCGATGCAACCGTGCCGACCGGCCCGGCTGTTCCCGGCGCGGCCGCTCAGCCTTCCAGGCGTCGGCGTCTCCACGCGACCGAGGTACCGGCACCCCCGCGTTGCTCTTGACGCGCCAGGAGTGGGCTGGAAAGCCGCCACCCCTCGGTGTGTGCACGCCTCCGAAGCTGCTACCTGCTCCACATCATCCCCCAACTTGCCGGACTACTCAGTCCAGCAGATCGACCTCCCAGTTCGTACGCTGGATCCGCACATCGACCTCGCGGACCTCCGGGGCGAGGGCATCCGCCTGACCGCGCAGTTCCGCGACCGGATGCCGCACACCCTGCGCTCGCTGGAACTGATCGACCAGATCACCGCCGAACTGACCGTGCTGGTCGGCTTCGACCAGGACCTCGCGGCCGAGGCCACCCGCGCCTCCAACCGCCTA
Source organism: Streptomyces scopuliridis (assembly GCF_042790125.1). Taxonomy (GTDB): domain Bacteria; phylum Actinomycetota; class Actinomycetes; order Streptomycetales; family Streptomycetaceae; genus Streptomyces; species Streptomyces scopuliridis_A. The sequence continues at coordinate 64,886 of NZ_JBHTZS010000024.1, read as the reverse complement.
CGCGGCCTGCTCACCCAGTTCCACCCCTCGCTGTGACGCGTCCTCGGCTCGCGTCCGGACCACCGGGCCGTGACGGCTGCTGGAACGCTACGGATCCCCGGCCAGCTTGCGAAAGGCCGGTCGTCGCAGGCTCGTTGAGGTGATCCGCGCCAAGGCCCCGCGCATGGCCCAGCGGCTGATCGACGAGGTCTTCGTCGCGCTCGATGAGCAGACCGTCGTGGTCCCGGGGCACCCGGCACGCTCGACATAGTGATCCCGTCCCTGGCCCGCTCGCTCGCCGCCGTTAACGACCAGCGCCCGGCCCTGGGGGCCCAGATCGAGGCCCTGCTGGAGAAGCACCCGCTTTCGAAGGTCCTGACCTCGATTCCGGGGGTCGGTGTCAGGACCGCCGCCATCTTGCTGGTCACCGTCGGCGACGGCACCAGCTTCCCCACCGCCGCCCACCTGGCCTCCTACGCCGGTCTCGCCCCGACGACGAAGTCTTCGGGGACCTCGATCCACGGCGAACACGCATCAAGAGGCGGCAACCGGCAGTCGAACGCGCGATGTTCCTGTCCGCGTTTGCCGCCCTGCACGATCCCGCCTCGCGCACCCACTACGACCGACAGCGAGCCCTCGGCAAGACGCACACTCAAGCCCTCCTCCGCCTCACCCGCCAACGCATCAGCGTCCTGTTCGCCATGCTCAGAGACGGCACCTTCTACGAAACCCGCCTCCCCCAAACGACGGCCGCATGAACCAGCCGGCAGGCAGGTCGACCCGGATCAACACCGTGTGTCATCTGTCCACGCCGAGGTCTCCGCGGCACCCCGCCGGACAGCTTCTTCCTGATCCTGGGCAAGCTTCCCGCAGGCCACTGCGACGTCCGGCACACCGTCCGGTCCCACGAGCGCGTCATGCACCCCGGTCTGCAGCCGAGCACATGGCCCGTCCCCGGGCCGGGACCGCGTTCGCCGAGGGGGACACCCCTCGTGTTACTTACCGACGAGCTGATCGAACGCCGCCACGAGGACATCGATGCCGGCCTGGCCCGGCTCGCAGACTCCCTCACCCACCACCGGGCCACCGGCCCCCAAGCACTCGCCGACGCCCTCCTGACAGACCTGATCCCACCTGCCGGCGCCACCGACTACGCCGCCCTGATCATCCTCCGCCGGTGACGGTGGCGGCCACCACGGCGCACACCGCCAGGTCGCTTCATGCTGCGGGCGGTTGGTGAACGGTTCGGCGGTGTCCACCGTCCGTGGCGCGCACAGCGGATGCGCGGGCCCGTGGGTGGTGGCACGGTGGTTGTACAGCCCGTACCTCGGCCCCAGTGGGACGGCCACACGCCCGCAGGAGACCGTGCGCCGCCGCCCTGCCGATCCGATCGGTGTCCGCTCCACAGCGGAGCCTGGCGGTGGAAGGGGCCGTGCGATGCGAGTGGCGTGCGGCCGGGCCGCAGGACGGGCTCTTCGAGTCTTCGGCAACCGGGGAGCAGAAGCAGGGATGTTCCGGGACGGGTTGGCCGGAGCCGTGCCCGATCACCCTGGAGGTGCTGACATGGCCGACGTCCTCAGAGAGAACAACCTCACCGCTCCGCCAGTGGACCTGTGCGGAGACCCCAAGGACACCGGCGAGCCTCTTTGGAACATGGCGTGGGAATGCCAGGAGCGGCAGATCGACGCCTTCTGGCTCGTGTCCAAGGGAGTCAAAGGATTCCTTCTGGTCCCCACCGATCGCGTCAAGGGCATCGAGTGCCCTGACCTCGTGTCCGGCGCCTACGCCAAGTACAACTACTGGCAGGTCGCCGACGACCGGTCCTACTTCTGGTTCAAGGGGCCGCCGTGGGGCAAGGTCGGGCTGGGGATCAACGCGGCCCATCACCGCTCCCACGATCAGTTGCACATCCACATGTCCGAGGTCCGGCCGGGCGTGAAGGCCGAGCTCGACAAGGCCGCCCAAGCAGGCAGGATCGCCAAGGACCTGCCGAGTTGGCCCGGAACGCTGATCACGGTCACCGGGCAGGACCAGGCCGGAGCTCCGCAACCGCGAAGCTATCGCGCGGTCCACGTGGGCAGCATCGGGAGCCTGAACCTCTTCAAGGCGCTCTACGACAATGTGGTGGTCGCCACTCGGGGCGAGGAGATGGGTGACCAGACGATGATCGTCATCAAGGCGGGATCCGGCCCGAGCGACGGGTTCTATGTCCTGAACAGCTGGGACAACCTCGCCCACCCCTCCGCCTCACCCCAGGGAATCGCCGTCTGCGACAGCGTCCTCGCCTGCAAGTGAGAGGGGGCCGAGCCCAACGCCCGACGCCGGGCGCCGCTGCGCCGGCTTTACCACGACAACGCGCGGCGCAAGAAGAACCGCTCAGTCCCACATGTCATGGGCGCAGGTGATCTCGAACCTGGCGACACCGGCGGCATTGTCCAGTCTCCCCGCGTGCTCAGGAGGCGAGCACCCACCGTACGAACGGAGCCCGGACCCAGCCGCTGCCAGTCGTCGCCCGCGTCGTCACTGTTGAGGCGGCCTGGGGCGTCAGGCCGCGCTCAGAGCGTCGAGGATCCCATCGCGCTACTGACCTCGGTGGGGAGCGCTGGGGTCGAGACAGTTACCGCTCCCGGATTGCGTAGGTCAGGTGGGTCACCCGCTGCGTCGGCTCCGCGCGGACCGGCTCCAGGGCCACGCGGCTCGCGTCCACACCCTCGAACAGGCGGATTCCGGAGCCGAACAGCACAGGTGAGAGCGCGATCGAGAACTCGTCGATCAGGCTGGCGTTCACGTACTCCAGGATCGTTGCGCCGCCGCCCGCGATGCGGACGTCTCGGTCGCCGGCTGCCTCGCGGGCCCGGTCGAGCGCGGTCTCGATGCCGTCGTTGACGAAGTGGAAGGTGGTCCCGCCCGGCCGCTCCCAAGGGTCGCGCTTCTCGTGCGTCACGACGAACACCGGCGTGTGGAACGGCGCCTCCTCCGGCCACGCCTGCTCACCGAGGTCGAACATGCGCTTGCCCATCACGCTCGCGCCGGTGCGCTCGAACGTCTCCCGCACGATGTCGTTGTCGCGCCCTTCCTCGCCGCCCTCGCCGAGCTTCAGGTTCTCCCGGAAGAACCGCTGCGGGAAGATCCACTGCTGCAGTTCCATCCACTGCGCCATCCAGCGCTGCACATCCGGGTCGTCCATGCGCTCCTCGGGCGCGATGAACCCGTCCAGCGACATCGTCACACTGAAGAACACTTTCCCGGCCATCAGCCCTCAGCTCCCTTCCGAACGGTCTCGGTGATGTAGGCATCCAGGTTGCTCAGCGTCTGCTGGCCGCCCTCGATCGCGTGGTACTTCTCGACCGCCTCGTCGCGCAGCTTCTTGGTGGGGAACACCGTGCGCATCTCGATCCGGGTCGCCGCCCCGTCGGGCACGAACGTGAGCACCGACTCGAAAGCGTTCGGGTCGCCGCGAGACTCCCCGTGCAGCAGCGCGATCCCCTCCGGCGGGACGATCTCGGTCCAGGAGATCCACTCCTGGTAGTCCGTCCCGTCCGGTCCGTGCATCACGAAGTCCCACTCACCGCCGACGCGGAACTCGAAGGATCGCGTGGTGGTGGTGAACCCCTCCGGTCCCCACCATCGCGACAGGTGCCGCACTTCGGTAAACGCCTCGAACACCAGCTCCCGTGGGGCGTCGATGACCCGGGAGATCACGATCTCGCGGTCGGTCGTCGCGGACTGCGCCGGCGCTCCTCGTCGCTTCGCGCTCATAACCTACTCCTCCTGCCTTGCCTGCTTGAGGTCCTGTACGTAGGCGTCCAGCCGGTCGAAGCTCTCGTTCCAGAACTGCTCGAACCCGCCGGTCCACTCGTGGACCGGTCGCAGCCCGCGGGCGTCAAGGCCATACAGGCGCTGCTTGCCTGCCTTGCGGTCCCGCACCAGCCCAACCTCTCGGAGCACCCGCAGGTGTTTGGACGCCCCCGGCTGGGTCATCCCCAGCTCCTGGGCCAACTCGGTCACCGGCCGCTCACCCGCCCGCAGCAACAGCAGGATCTCCCTGCGCTGCGGCTCGGCGATCGCGTTGAAGACGTCCGACGTCGTCGCTGCTCGTGCCATGGGCACCATCATATGCCCATATCGGTATGCGTCAAACGGCGGCGGTCGATTGAGACCCCTTGGGCAAGTCCCGGTGCCGCGTGTCGCCGGTCCGGGCTCCTGGGGCGACTCCGCTCAAGCCGACGGGCGCGGCGAGGCAGACCGCGGGCCGGCAGCTGTGGTTCCGTGGCCGCCGACGTAGTCCGCCGGGCTCGGCCAGAAAGTGGGCTTCGGGCCTTCGCGGGCCTGCAACTAGTCGCGTACCTAAGCAAATTGGACCGTGGCGCCCACCACGACGGCTGACGGGGCTTCCACGTCACCATGACAATTCCCGGTGGCCCCCCGTGGCGCCGATCTGTCGTCAGGAAGGCTCTGCGGACCTGCCCGTGCCGGCTGCGCGCGGGTGGGTTTCCCGGACGGAGACGTCAGAGACCCAGGTCGGCGTCCACGTGGAAGCGCCAACCCTCTGGGCGCGATGCGACTCCCGACCGGATGGTTTTCGGACTTGTTCCCTCGGATCGGCCAAAGGGGCCGCCCAAGAGCACAGCCTCAAGCCTATGCTTCTACAGCCTTGTAGATATTGCGCGGGCACCCGGGCTTCCGGCTGCCTGCACGCGGTGCTGCCCTCCGGTAAGGCACGTAGGGCATTTTCTCATTCATCTGTATTCCCTGGGAGGGCTTTCGTGGCTTCGATCGACCTGGACAAGATGCTGGACAAGGCGTGGGCGGACAAGACGCTGCCCGAGATCCTCGCCGCGCCGGTATCAGCCTTGAAGGGGGTCTCGGACCGGGACGGGGAGCTGCTCCAGGAGGCGTTTGGCGTCAGGACCGTCGCCGATCTGGCCGATCTGAAGTACACGCGCTGGGCGCAGGCCCTGGCCGTGCTGGGCGCCTCCGCCAAGTAATCACGTGCTGCGGTCCGGTGCGTACCGTGTGATTCCCGCGCACCGGTTCGCGGCTCGGGGACGACTCACAACAGAGGCGGAGAGTCGGACGGGACGGTCGTCTTCGACCGGTTCGGCATCGGTGGCAACTTCCGTCTCGCGAGGGACGAGCGACGCAGCGTCCCGTTCAGTGTGGCGTTGCCCCGGGAGCCCTGGAACTGGGTGACGAGATCGTCCGGCGTCTGCGGGGCGTCGGCAGTGAGGGCGGCGCGCAGGGCGATCTGCTGCTGGAACATGATGCCGTGCCGGGGCACGGCGTGCTCCAGGACGTCGCGGGCTGCGTAGTGGGCCAGGGCTGCCTGGTCGGTACCTCGCAGTGATCCATGACCGGTTGTCCGGACGGCGTCACCGAGCAGCGGCTGTCGTCCGCGGCCGAACTCCAGCCCCGAGCTGATGCCGAGCGAGGGCTACACCTTCGCCATCGAACGCGACGAGACGGGGTACACGCTGGAGGCCAGCGGAAACATCGCTCGCGCCGGACAGCAGACACACCGCTTCCACCGTGACCTCATCGTGGACGACACACCGATCTGGCACTACATCGTCAAGCCGGACATGCCGCAGGGGCCCCATGTCACACGGACTCGTGGTCACCCGGGCTCGCGCCGCAGATCACGGTGGAAGCCAGGCGGAGCGCCGTCGACTTGATCGGTAATTCGCCCGCGGGGAGGTCGAGTTGACGTGCACACTCGCTGTTCGTCCACTTCCCGCCGGGCCCGCGCGGTCCAGGAGAGGCAGCCATGCCCGTCATCGAGGTGACCGATCTCGTCAAGGAATTCCGCAGACCCAAGCGGCAACATGGCTCGTTCGCGGGCATCCGCACTCTGCTCACCCGCGAGTGCACCGTCAACCGGGCCGTCGACGGCATCAGTTTCCGGATCGAGCCGGGCGAGATGGTGGGCTACCTCGGCCCCAACGGCGCCGGGAAATCCACCAGCATCAAAATGCTCACCGGCATACTCGTGCCCACCTCCGGGACCGTCCGGGTCGCCGGGGCCACGCCCTGGCGCGACCGGGCCCGTAACGCCCGCCAGATCGGTGTGGTCTTCGGCCAGCGCAGCCAGCTCTGGTGGGACCTGCCCCTGCGCGACTCGCTATGGCTGATCGGCCGGCTCTATGACGTGCCGCCGGGCCGGTTCGCCGAGAAACAGAAGCAGTTCACGGAACTGCTCGACCTCGGCTCCTTCCTCGACACCCCGGTACGTCAGCTCTCGCTCGGCCAGCGGATGCGCGGCGACCTCGCCGCCGCGATGCTCTACGACCCGAGCATCCTCTACCTCGACGAGCCCACCGTGGGGCTCGATGTCGTCGCCAAGGAGCGAATACGCGGCTTCGTCGCCGAACTCAACCGCCAGTCCGGCACCACGGTCGTCCTCACCACCCACGACCTCGACGACGTCGAGGAACTGTGCGATCGCATCGTGCTCATCGACCACGGCAAAGTCGCCTACGACGGCGACGTGGAGGAACTGAAGGCACGCTATGCCCCACACCGCGAACTCGTCGTGCAGACCGACCATCTTGAGCAGGTCGAGGGCGCCGAGATCGTCCGGCGCGACGGGGGCAAGGTGTGGCTCCGCTTCGACCCCGCGCGGACCTCGCCCGCCCGGCTGGTCGCCGCGGTACTGGCGCAACACCGGGTGACCGATCTGTCGATCGTGGAACCCGAGCTGGAGAGCGTCATCCACCGGATCTACGCGGACCGCCGATGAAGGCCCATCTCGCCTGTGCCCGGATGGAATTCCGCGTCGCCCTCGCCTACCGCACATCGTATCTGTCGACGTTCGTGATGATGCTCCTGCAGATCTACCTGCTGACGGTGGTGTGGAGCGCGTTCTACGACGGCCGAGAGGAGGTGGACGGGATCGGCCTCGGCACCATGACGGCGTACGCGACCCTGGCCACCCTTCAGTACAACCTGGTCAGTCCCTGGCGCTCCTCGCCCATCGATCAGCGGGTGCGCGAGGGCAAGGTCGCGGTGGATCTGCTGCGCCCCATCGGCTTCCCCGGGCAGATGCTGGCCGGTCAGTTCGGGTGGATCTCCGCCTCGGTGCCGGTCCTGGTGGTGGCGCTGCCGTTCGCCCTGCTGGTCGGCGCGGGCCGGGCCCCCGAGTCACCGGCCGCCGCGTTCGCCTACCCGCTGGCTCTGCTCGGCGCTCTGGTCGTCAACCAGCTGCTGGGGTTGCTGCTCGGCATGGTGTCCTTCTGGACCCTGGAGGTGAGCGGAGCCCTGCTGGCCTACCGTTTCGTCGCCCAGTTCTTCTCCGGGGCCCTGGTCCCGTTGTGGTTCATGCCGGACCCGGTCAGGGCCGCCGCCGAGCTGCTCCCCTTCCAGGCGACCGCGCACACCCCGGCCGCCGTCTACCTCGGCCAGATCGAGGGTCCGGGCATCGCCGCCGCCCTCGGTGTGCAGCTGTGGTGGATTGTCGCCCTGGGCGGGCTGGCCACGCTGGTCTGGTCACGGGCGCGGCACCGAGTCCTGTCGCAGGGCGGGTGAACGCGATGCGAGGGCTGCGTGTCTATCTGCTGCTGGCCGGTGCGGCGTTCCGTTCCGAATTCCAGTACCGGGGAAACCTGTTCATCAACATCATCGGCGGTCTGTTCTACCAGGGTGTCGGTCTGGCCTTCATCTGGGCGGTCCTCGACCGTTTCGGCGAGGTCGGCGGCTGGGGGCTGAGCGAGATCGCCTTCCTCTACGGGCTGCGGCTCACCGCCCATGGCCTGTGGCTCGTCCCCGGCCATCAGCTGATCCATGTCGACGAGGTCGTCGTCGAAGGGGAGTACGACAGATATCTGATCCGGCCCGTGTCGCCGCTGATCCAGCTCCTCACCCGACGACTCCGGCTGAGCGCGCTCGGCGATCTGGTGGGCGGGGTCGTGCTGTTGGCCATCGCCTCGGCCCGGGCGCCGGTCGACTGGTCACCGGGAGCCGTCGGCTTTCTGCTGCTGGCGGTGGTCGGTGGCGCGCTGGTGGAGGGTTCACTGCAACTCGCGGCGTCGGGGCTGGCGTTCAGGATGAAGAAGGTCACCCCGATCAAGTTCGCCATCGACATGGTCTTCAGCGACTTCGGCAACTACCCGCTGAAGATCTTCGGTTCGGTCGCCGGGTTCGGTCTGACCTTCGTCTTCCCCCTGGCGTTCGTCGCCTACCTCCCGGCGACCGTTCTGCTGGACCGCGAGGAGGAACTGGCCGTGCCCGCCTGGCTGGGCTGGGGCGCACCCGCCGTCGGCGTGCTGCTGATGTACGCGGCGTATCGCTTCTGGGAGCACCAGTCCCGCCACTACGAGAGCAGCGGGCACTGAGCAGGACATCGCGTCCGCGGCCACTCACTTCAGGAACGGGGCATTCGCTTCAGGAACAAGGTGCGGAGACAGGCGGACGCGTCGGGCAGGACGCCGCCTTCCTGGACGATCTCCGCCGCTGCCGGCCGGCCCAGAAAACCAAACGGTTGATGGCCGGCCGCGCGACCGCGTCGCGGGGGGGGCAAGGCCGGGTCTCCGGCTCGGCGAAGGGAAGTTCCGGGCCGTGGTTGGGCGGGCGACCGCTGACGCCGTGCGTCCTCGGTGGCTTCGGCAGGCGCATGACGCGGTCGGCTCGACTCGACGGTGTGCTCGTCTCGGCGGTGTGCTCGTCTCGGCGGTGTGCTCGAAGGACTGCCGACCGGGCGCTTGAAGTGAAGGGTTTATCCGCCGGTGGCGATCGGAGGCGATGACGCGTCAGCGAGTGCAGCGTCGAGGCGATCGGCGGCGAGGGCGTGCTGGATAGCCATCGCCGCCGCGCCGATGACGCCGGATTGGATGCCGGTCGTTGCCGGCACGATCCGGAGGCGCGCGGTGGCGAGAGGGTGGGTGCGGCTGTAGACGACCTCTCGCACCCCGGCGATGAGACCCTCGCCGGCCTGGGCGAGTGAACCACCGATGACGACGAGTTCGGGGTTGAGCAGGCTCACGCACGTCGCGATGGTTTCGCCGACCGTGCGTCCGGCCTGACGAACAGCCTGCGCGGCAGCGGTATTGCCGTCGCGGACGAGCGCGACGACATCGCTGTTCGTCTTGGCGGGTACCCCGACCGCGGTGAGGTGCTCGCTGATCGCGCGGCCACTCGCGACGGCCTCGAGACATCCGGTGTTGCCGCACGTGCACAGGGCGTCGGGGACGTGAGGGGCCGCCACGTGGCCGAGGTCGCCGGCAGCCCCGACCGCGCCTCGGAGCAGGCGACGACCACTGATGATCCCGGCCCCGATTCCGGTGGCGACCTTGATGAACAGGAGGTGATCGAGCTCCGGATGGGCCGTCACGTGCTCGCCGAGGGCCATGAGGTTGACGTCGTTGTCGACGAGCACGGGAACGTCCCAGTGGAGCCGCACATGCCCGGGTACGTCATAGCCGTCCCAACCCGGCATGATGGGCGGGCATATCGGCCTGCCGCTCGCATGCTCGACCGGGCCGGGCAGGCCGATCCCGATGCCGACCAGGTCCTTGACGTCCCGGTCCGCCTCGTCGAGCAGTCGTCGTATCGTCGCGACGACCCAGTCGAGGACCGTGGCCGGCCCTGCCGAGATGTCGATGCGCTCGGCAATCTCAGACAGGGGCCGGCCGGTGAGATCGGTCAGCGCGACATTCCCGTGGGTCGCTCCGAGATCGGCGCCGACGACGACCCGAGCCTGTGGGTTGAAGGCGAACCTGGCCGGAGGGCGGCCGCCGGTTGACGCCGCCCTGCCCGAGGGAGCGAGCAGACCGCTGGCGAGCAGGGCATCGACGCGGATGTTGACGGTGGACCGGGCCAGTCCGGTGAGTCCGGCCAGCTCAGTACGGGTCCGGGGCCGCCCGTCACGGAGTAGCTGGAGTAGTTCCCCGGCGCCGGGAGCGCCTGAGCCTGGTTTGAGGAACCCGCCAGAAGCCGCCGCGTCGCGATGAGCCGGCGCACGTGGCGCGGATGCGGACTGGGGCATGGTCGAAGTGAACCACACGACGTCGCCACGAGACGATCGTGCTGTCCGAGAAGCAACTGTGCGCGAAGGCCGGGCAAGAGTGAGAGAGGTAGCAGACGGCAGCGTCCTCGGCACGGCCGGCGCCGACGTCCACAGGCCCGTCGGCAACCCCTGGTCAGGTCATCGGCTTCCCGGTGCCCCGGTTCCTGGCCTCGCCCGTCCATGGTCCGCGAGCCTCGAACCACCCACTTCGGATCGACGGACGGCCGAACACCGGGATGAGTCTTGCGTCACGGCCGCCTTTATGCCGCCGACCCAGCCACTTAAGCATGCTGATCTACAGACTTCTGTCGGACTCTTGTTGAAAGTTCTCCGTCGCCCTATGGTCGGCACGGCAACGCTGGAGGGCGACGGTCGTAGGGCCGCGCCAGTACAGAAGGAGAGCCCGTGGAAAACGAGTTGAGCCGTCGCGCCATGCTCGGCGCCGGTGCCGGCGTTCTGGCCACCGGAGCGCTCACCGCCCATGCGAGCCCGGCCTCAGCCCTCGCGTCCTCGCCGCAGGGCCGGCCCGGTGGCGGGCCGAACGTGATTCCGGCCGACCGCATCGGCTTGCAGATCTACACCGTCCGCCAGTTGATCGGCAGTGACTACAAGAACCTCGAAATCGCCCTGGAAGCGGTCCACGACGCCGGTGTCCGGGAGCTCGAACTCGCCGGCGACTACTACACGAAGACGACGCCTCAGCTCAGGTCCATCGTCCATGCGCACGGACTTCGCATCGTGAGCAACCACTTCGGCCCACGCGGAGCCAACCTCCCGAACCCGTGGCTGACCCACGACGGCAGGATGCAGATCTTCGAGGACGCCCAGACACTGGGCAACTTTCCCCATGTCGGGACTGGCAGCATGTTCGGCTTCCCCGGTGCCGGATCCGGTGGGAATACCAGCGATGGCTTCAAGGCCCTGGCGGAGATATTCAACGAGTGCGGCGAGCACGCCGTTTCGCAGGGCTTCGGCGGCTTCTTCTTCCACAACCACGACAGTGAGTTCGCCCTTGAGAACGGCGTCCCGCTCTACAACACCTTGCTCGAGTACACCGACCCCCGCTACGTCAAGTTCGAGGTCGACCTGGGCTGGGTCACGGTCGCCGGCGAGGACCCGTACTGGTGGATCAAGAAGCACGGGAAGCGATTCGTCGCCTTCCACATCAAGGACGTCAAGTGGGACCCGAACGGCAACCGCACGGCGGCCGCGGGCACCCGCGCGGGAGGCAGGAAGTTCCGGTTCGTCGACGTCGGGAAGGGCGACATCGACTGGACCCGCACACTGTCCGCACTCAAGGACCTCCGGAACTACCGGTTCTTCCTGGAGCACGATGACGCCGGTGACCTGACCCTGAACCCGCCCGGTCCCGCGAACACGGTCTGGCGAGGCTGCACCACCCTGGATGGCATCAACACCTCCCGACGCAAGTAGGAGGAACAGGCATAACGAGTCTGGGTCCCACTCCGTCCTGCGCGGGACCCAGGCGTCGTGGGCGCCGCGCAGGAGCCGCATGACCGTGTCCGTCGTCCTCGCGCCCGGATTGACGACAGAGATCCGGGCGAGGGCGATTCCCCGTCGCCCGCCTGGCTCAGGGCGCAGGCGGGGCGGACGTAGCCGGGCGTTCCGCCGCGAGCGCACTCAGCAGCTCTTCGGTCTGCCGTGCCTTCGTGGTGTGGTGCTGGGCCCGGTACAGGGCGGCGGCTTCCTGCCAGCTGCGGCGGGCGTCGGTGTCCTGTCCCAGTTCCCGGTACACCGATCCGAGCCTGACCAGCGTGTCCGCGACCTGCGCGGAGTTGTCGGTCTCCCGGCACAGGCGTAGCGCCTGCCGGTAGTGTTCCAGCGCCTCGCCGTAGCGGCCCGCCTGCCGGGCGATGTAGGCCAGGCTGTCCAGAGCGGACGCCTCGCCGATGGGGTAGTCCGCCGCACGGAACAGGGCGAGCGCCGCCGTGCAGTGGCGCTGGGCGAGTTCCGTCTTGCCCAGCAGGGCGTTGTACCAGCCCACAGCGTTGACCGCGTTGGCCTGCCAGACCGGGTTGTCCAGGGTCCGGTAGAGCAGCAGCGCGTCCTCCGCGTGCCGTAGGGCCAGCTGGGGGTCATCCTGATGGTTCCGGATCCTGGCCAGGGTCCGATGGGCATGAGCCTGGCCCGCCGGGTCGCCGATCCGCTCGAACAGGGTGAGTGCCTGCCGCAGGTGCTCCACGGCCAGGATGTGCTCGCCCCGGTCGGTGCGGGTGCGGCCGAGCAGCCAGTGCGCGGTGGCCCGGGCCTCGGGGTCCTCCATTCTGTCCGCGGCGGTGAGGGCGGTGGTCCACACGGTGATCCCGTCCCGGACGTACCCTCTCTGCCGTTGGAAGGCGTCCAACGTCCACGCCATCTGCCAGGCCTGGCGGTGCAGGCCGTTCTCCAGGGCGAGTGCCTGTACCGCGAGCAGGCTCGGGCCCTCCGTGTCGAACCACGACATCGCCTCGTCCACGGCCGGCGCGTGGGCTGTGGCGCCGGCGGCCGGCGGATCCAGGGCTACCGGGTCACGGTGGGGGTAGAGCAGCCGGTCGGCGGCATGAGCGGTGTGCAGGTAGGAGTCGACCAGGCGGCGCAGCGCGGCCGAGCGCGCGGCGGCGGGACCCAGTTGTCCGCGTTCGACGGCGTACAGCCGCACCAGGTCGTGCATCCGGTACCGGCCGGGCGTGTGCTGGTGGAGGAGATGGACTCCCTCCAGATGGCGCAGCAGTCCTCGCGTACGGGACCGGCCGACCCCGCTGAGGCCGGCCGCGGCCAGCAGGCCGATGTCCGGCATCGGGGCCAGTCCCAGCAGGGTGAAGATCTGTGCGCTCCTCTCGTCCAGGGCGCCGAGGGTTGTTTCGAAGACGGCGCGTACGTCGGTGGTGAGGTCCCCGGTACTCAGCGCGTCGAGTCTGTCGGCGGCGTGCTCCAGCTCCGCCGCCAGGGCGGACAGCGGCAGACCTGGCCGGGCGGCCGCCCTGGCGCCGACGATCCCCAGAGCCAGGGGAAGCCCGGCGCAGCGCCGGACCAGCCCCTCCACCGCGTCCGGCTCCGGCGCCGGCCGGTCCGGCCCCAGGGCCCGGGTGAGGACCTCACGGGCCGCACCGTCGGGAAGCACCTCTAGACGCACCGGATGTGCACCGTGGCCGGCCAGCAGGGACGGGAGGTCGCTGCGGCTGGTGATCACGGCCAGGCAGCTGCTGCTGCCGGGCAGGAGAGGCCGTACCTGGTCGGCGTCACGGGCGTTGTCCAGCAGGACGAGCATGCGCCGGCCGGCGATCAGGGAGCGGTAGAGACCTGTACGGGCGTCGAGGTCCGTCGGCACCTCTTCGGGAGGAACACCGAGGGCGTCGAGGAAGCCGTAGAGCGCTGCCGATGCCGTGAGGGGAGCCGCGGCCGCGTCGTACCCGCGCAGATTGACGACGAGCTGCCCGTCCGGGAACTCATCGGCGTGCCGATGCGCCCACCACAGCGCCAGCACCGTCTTGCCAATGCCGCCCACCCCTGTGACGACGCCGATTGTCAGGCCGCCGTCCCCGTCGGGCGATCCGCTCAGCAGGCGGTCGAGGGCGGCGAGTTCGCTGCCCCGGCCGACCGGGGCGGCCGGACGGGGCGGCAACTGCCGGGGCGTCGGTCTCGACGGCCCGCCTTCCCCATGCGCCACCACCCGGTGCGGTATCCCGCCCAGGGCGGGGTCGGCGTCGAGAATCCGCCGGTGGAGGTCCCGTATCGCCGGGCCGGGATCGGTACCCATCTCCTCGGCCAGACGGCGCCTCAGGCGTGCGTAGTGGTCCAGCGCGTCGGCCGGCCGCCCACACCGGTACAGCGCCAGCATCAGCTGACCCGCGACCCGTTCGTCGAACGGCTGGTGCTCGGTCAGGACCGCGCCTTCGGCGACCGCCTGGTCGTACTGGCCCAGCGACAGTCTCAGGTCCACCAGGTCCAGCCTGATCGCCAGCCGCTCGGCCTCAAGCATGTCGCGCTGGCCGTTGAACCACGCGGTGTCCGTACCGGCGAACGCCTCCCCGCGCCATAGCGCCAGCGCTTCCTCCCCCAGCCGGACCGCGTCCTCGGCACGCTCCGCCGAACGAGCCAGGCGGACACATTCACGGAACCTGAGCACGTCCACCGCGTCGGGTGCCACCTCGATCCGGTACCCGCCCCGCGCCCGTGCCAGGTCCGCGGCGACACCGGCCCCGGCCAGCGCCTGCCGCAGCCGGGAGACATACCCGTAGAGGGTCTCCCGAGCCCGCTGTGGCGCGCTCTCCCCCCACAGGCGGTCGACCAGCGTGCCCGTGGAGACGACGCGGCCGGCATCCATGAGCAGGGCCGCCAGCACGAGTCTCTGACGCGCGTGCCCCACGTCGACGGGCTCCTGTCCCCGCCATACCTCGACGGTGCCCAGCAGGCCGAACACAACTGCCATCAGCGCCCCCTGGTGATCACGTCGCCCTTAAAGATCCATCCGACGCCGCCTCGATCCAAGGCCGATTCAAGACTTTCCGCAGGTTTTCCCAGGGCCGCGCCGCCACCGTGTGAGGGGCCCAACAGGGGCCCTCGTCCCTCCACCACGCACAAACCTTCCCACCTTCCCAAGGGGGCTGCATGAAGAAGAGAAGACTGCTGTCCGTGCTGCTCGGCGCGGCGATGGCGCTGGCCGCCGCCGTCGTCCCGCCGTCAACCGCAACCGCCGCCGTCGTACCGCCGTCAACCGCCACCGCCGCAGCGCCGCAGGCCGCCGCCGCCTGTATCGGCGACGACGGGGGCACGCACAAGGTCCAGGTCCTCTACGTGCGTTCACCCGCGGGCGCCGACCGTTACGCCGAGATGGCGGACGAGTTCAACGTGATGGCCAACGAGATAGGCAATGTCGTCAACAAATCGGCGTTGAAGACGGGCGGGGAGCTCAACGTCCGCTACGTCCGGAACAGCGACTGCGCCGCCAACATCGGCAACGTGGTTGTCTCGTCCACCACCAACATCATGGACTTCGACGCCGTGGTGCGGGACCTGGAATCGAAGGGGTACAACAGAACCGACCGCAAGTATCTGATCTTCGCGCAGACAGCCGCCTTCTGCGGCCTGGCCGCCCGCGGAACGTTCGATTCCGGACCCTCGTACGCCATGGTCGGCTCGGGCTGCTGGTCCTGGAACGCGGCCGGACACGAACTGCTGCACACGCTGGGCGCCGTGAACATCAAGGCACCCCACGGCACGGCCGGTGGCCACTGCTGGGACGACGCTGACATCATGTGCTACGACGACGATGACAACCCTGCCACGTATCCGCTGCAGGACCTGTGCCCCAAGGCGTTCGGGGACGACATCGACTGCAACAGCGACGACTACTTCAGCGCCAATCCCCCCGCGGGCACCTGGCTGGCGAACAACCCAGGGTCGAACGTCGCCAAGAGCCCCTTCCTGACCACCCTCACGAAGTATCACGTGATCTACACGGGGGAGAAGGCCGTCACCACCGCGCGCGCCGGAGCAACCGCGTACGTGACCAAGTACCAGTCGGAGATGGGCTGGACGGCGAAGGCGAAGATCGTGACAAGCTTCAGCAGCCCGTTCTACTCCTCCGTGCTCGCTGTGCGCACCACCGCCGGTACCCGGTACGTGCCGCCGGCCGGCGTCCCCCGTGGATCGTCCGCCCACGTCACCATCGACATGGACACGGTGCTCGACGTCAAGCTCTGTGAGGGCAACGCCGCCGCGAAGAGCGGATGCACCGCCACATGGTGGTGACCGCCCGGCCCACGGCCCGGACCGACTGAAGATCGGACATTCTCTCCACGTACACGCTGTCCCGCCCCCGCCCCCGCCCTCGCAGCGGCAGCACACTGCGAGCGCGGGGGCGGGACCAGTGCGGTGCGAGCAGCCCGGCGGACCCGGTGATACGTACACCTCTTCCGGGTGCGGAGGTGGCAACCGTGAGCACCGGGGAAGGATCACGCGACGCGCCGGATCGAGCAGCTGCGCCGGGCTGGGCACAGTGTGCTGGGTAGCGGAGCGCGCCTTCGCCTGACCGCACCAGTTCAAACGGCTCCGCATCCGCTAAGACGTCGTTTCTTATGGCTGCGGTGAGGACGGGGCGGCCTCAGGGAAGCCCAGTTCATCCAGCAGCGCGTCGAACAGTTCCTCTACGAAGGTCTCCCGTGCGCGGAGCAGTTCCTCGATCCGGGACTGCTGCGCCGCGGTCTGGACACCAGCTGCTGAAGCCCACACGAGAGCGCCTTCGGCGTCGGCCGGCACCTCCGCATCGAGTTCTGCGCGTTTATGCCTGATGGCCTCTTCGAACTCCGGGGTGGTCACCCACAGGCTCACGTCGTCTACGTCCTCGGGTTCCTCGACGAGGAGAGCCGCAGCATTGTCCAGGTTGAGCCACGCCTGCCAGCGGTGCCCGTCGGTGTTCAGGCCTGTCACGAGAGCGATGCTGCTGTCGGAGACATCAGCTACGCAGGCCGGTGCACCGGTCCATTCGACCAAGGCGGACAGGTCCTTGTCCTCCCAGACACCTTGCTCCAATTGCAGGGTCTGCCAGCCACCCGGTCGCGGCTGCCACTCATGCACGTCGTCCCCCAGCCCTGGATCGCTGCCGCCGAACAGGGGTGCTTCCAGTAGCGGGCGCTCGCTGCACGCAAAGACCAGATGACCGGAAAAGCCCATGGAACCTCCTCGTGGATACCAGCGCACCCTACGAGCCGTCACTGACACCACCGGCGCCGGCCAGCTGTTGCTCCCGACCGACTGGCTCACCGGATCAGTCGGCGGTAGCCGATAAGGGTCGCGGCTATGCCGACAAAGGCGAGGAAGTGCTCGGCCTTGCGTTCGTAGCGACGGTGGAGGCGACGGCAGCCGGCCGGCCAGGACACGGTCCTCTCGACCACCCACCGATGTCGGCCCAGCCGCTGTGAGGACTCGATGCCCTTGCGGGCGATGCGGTGGCGGATTCCCCGCGCGCGGAGCCACCGGCGCAAGTGGTCGTAGTCGTATCCCTTGTCGGCGTGCAGTTTCGCCGGGCGCCGGCGGCGCGGGCCCCGGCGGGAGCGGATGGGCGGGATACCGCGCACGAGCGGTTCAAGGCCCTGGCTGTCGTGCATGTTGGCACCGGAGATGCCCAGAGACAACGGCAGTCCGTTCCGGTCGGTGAGCAGGTGAATCTTCGATCCCAGCTTGCCGCGATCGGTCGGATTCGGTCCCGTCAGTGGCCCCCTTTTGCAGCTCGGACGCAGACGGAGTCGATCGCGCACCGCGACCAGTCCAGCTCGCCTCGGGCGCCGAGCTCGTCGAGGACGACGCGATGGAGCCGGGCCCAGACCCGGTCCCGGCTCCACTGGGCAAAGCGTCGGTAGACCGTGGGCCACGCCGGGCCGAACACCGGCGGGAGCTGCCTCCAGGTGCAGCCCGAAGTGGCCACGAAGATGATCGCAGCGAGAGCCTCGCGGTCACCGGCCCGGCGTCGGCCCCCGCCCTGCGGGCGCTTCACCTCAGTTGGCGGCACCACCCGCCGGAACAGCACCCATAATCCCTCCGGCACCAACCGTTCGACCAGACCCGTCATGCACGGAACAACGAACGATCACACCAAAGGAAACGACGTCTAAGCCCACGTCCGACTCCGCCTCCAGCGCGACGCCATCGACACCCTCAGCACCACGCTCGGCAGCTTGGAGATCACCGAGACGACCTACGGCGACGGCGATGGACCGCCAGCCTGCGCAGCCCTCGTCCGCTGACGTTGCCGTCAACTACTGCCGTCACCCCACGCAGACGCCTCGCCAGACACCGCCTGACGGGGCGTCAAATTCACTTACACACATCCACAAGCAAATGGAAATTCAACAAACAGCGACATC
Source organism: Streptomyces scopuliridis (assembly GCF_042790125.1). Classification (GTDB taxonomy): domain Bacteria; phylum Actinomycetota; class Actinomycetes; order Streptomycetales; family Streptomycetaceae; genus Streptomyces; species Streptomyces scopuliridis_A. Next base: position 47,045 of record NZ_JBHTZS010000024.1, on the reverse strand, counting down.
AACGCGAAATTCACACATAACCTCCGTGATCGAGTAATAAATACCGTCTCACCGAAAGGGAGATTTCATCTTGCACGAAGCGCCACCGAGAACCTTCATCAGTGCAATGGGTGCCGTGTACCCGAGTCTCTGCACCACGGATCCTGACAGTAGGAAGGCGTCACATCCGCCTGTCCATTCAGAGAGTGGTGCGCGCCAAATTCACCACGATCCCAGCAAATCGCCGTAGGCCTCTGACCGCTTCTTAGTTCGCAAAATTCCTCGACGGCCGCACGAATATCAGCTACCGGCAGCGTATTGCGGGGCTCGAACAGCCTCCAATCGTGCAAATCAGCAACAACGTTTTGATCCAACACCGGCGGTTCCGGATTCCTAGAGGTCCATACGCTCCTCGCAATCTCCCGATCCACTCGAACTACGGAATCCTCGGGAACTTGCCACCTCAATGCGCCATATCCCGTAAGCGGATTTGTCGAGACTTGAAGACAGCTGTCAAAGTGCCGATCTGATTTCATCGGATCCCTATGCGGCGCCAAGAGCACAAACGTTGCAAGAATGCCACCCTTTGGCTGTCCAACCACATCTGGACCTCGGTCGGGTCCGCCGGTCACCAACTCGCTAATCAAGCGCCTAAGAATAGCTTCCGATACTGCATGATATGTCGTACCGCCATTGAAAATAGTCAGAATCATTATTATCCTCCAACGTTCGCAGGTGAGGCGATGCGGAATACTGAAATTAGACCGGCCCCACCCCGGAGGATTCTACCCCAGGGCAGGGCCAGCCAGATATTGCACCTCTTAAGACTAACCGCCGCCCAGCATAGTTACCCCGTGCCAGCCCTCTTTGGTGCGCCAAACGGATGTCAGGCTAGACCCTCTTGGTAGAATTGCAGACACCCCAGTCATGCATGAATAGGGACCAGAACAAACCCCGTCAGAATTGTTGATTACGACTGTCGCCCTCTGAACGCCATTGCTTCTCATGGCCAAAGCGATCTTGGTTTCTACATGAGATGCGGCCGCGAACCCGCCTGCAGCGTCGTGAGGCGCGCCAGATTTTCTGAGCGCGTCCCTCACTTGCACGAATGAACCATTCTCACCGCTTGATACAGGAGCTCCGACTCTATTTCCAGCATCATCAACGACCTGACCAGTCGTAATCTTGCTGCCTGCCAACTCGTCCGCGATGTCGTCGAGCGGATTGCAGTTGTGAACCAGGACCGGCGTGGCCCCCGCCAGCACATAGTACGTGTGGACGCCGGCGACGGTGAGGTTGTGGACTCGTTCGCTGCGGTGGCTGTTGTCGATCGCGGTGATCTGGATCCAGGTGCCCGATGAGGTCTGGAGCCACATGCCCGGCTTGAGCTGCTGGGCCTTGACCCACTTGCCCGCGTCCGGGAGCCAGAAGAGGTGTGCCGAGGTTGAGGTGATCTTGGCCGGTTTAGCCTGGCCGTTCTTGCCGTCGGGGTCGACGGTGAGGGTGGTCAGGTGCTTGTCGCTCTTGTGGTTGCGGGTGTTGGTGACTTCGCGGGCCCTGGTGTCGCCCGTCTCCGGGTCGGTGGCCAGGACCTGCTCGCCGACGTTCAGGTCCTCGATGTTCTTGCTGGACCCGTCCGCCATCACCACGCGCGTGCCCGGCACGAAGCTGTTCTTGCAGCTCGGTGCCTCCCGCGGTGTGGCCGCTGGTGCGTCCTTCGGCGCGGCCGGTGCTGCCTTCGCGGTGTCGGCCGCTGTGTCTGTGGCCTTCACCGTGCCGGCCACGTTGTCCGCGGTCTTCGCACCGTCGGAGATGGCGTCGACGGCCTTGACCGTCTTGGACGTCAGCCGTGCCCCCGTCGCCACGCTGCCCGCGAACGGGATCATCCCCGCCGCGGAGATTCCGGCGTCGACCCAGTTGCCCTCGGCCGCGTACCAGATCGCGTTCGCACCGTCGGCGACCTCACCGATCACCGGCACCTGACCCGCGACATCCAGCACCGCGTGCCCGACGTCCGAGATCGAGATGTCGACGCCGAACAGGTGACCGTCCAGCTCCACGAAGGCGATCGGATTGCCGCCCGCGAACGCGTACCGGTTGCCCGTGTACGGGTCACTGCCCAGCGTCATGTCCGCCAGCGCGCCGTTGTACATGTCCCGCGTCAAGAACCGGTTCAGCCCCGGGTCATAGTTGCGGAACCCCATGTCGTACGTACTCGACGCGGCGTCGTAGCGCTTGCCGTTGTACCGGTACTCGTTGTACGGCTCCGCCGCCGGGTTCTGGGCGTCCGGCTTGTCCGCGCCGGTGAAGAGCTTCGACTCGTCCGAGCCGTAGGCGGTGTACCCGTACGTCGCCCGGGTCGTGCCGTCGTCCTTCGTGATCGCCTCCACATCACCCTTGGGGTGATACGTGAACTGCGAGTACTCCTTGCTCCCGTCGTCCTTGTGCTTGATCTGCGTCAGCTGCTGACCCCACGGCGACCACTGATAGGACTTCGTCGCCTTGCCCGCGACCTCCTCCCGCAGGACCTTGCTGTCCATGCCCAGATAGGTGAAGGCCGTGGTCTTGCCGCTCGTCCCCGACGTGGTCTGCGACTGCGTACGGTCGAAGGCGTCGTAGACGTACGAGGTCGTCCTCGCCGAACCACCGCTGCCCGCGGTGTGCTTGGCCATCCGGTCGAAGCCGTCGTAGGTGTACTTCTCCTGCGTCGACCCATTGGAGGACACCGTGTCCAGGCGGCCGAGCGGGTCGTAGTTGTAGGTCGAGGACACCCCGGCCGTGGTGTTCTTCAGCAGGCGGTTGCGGTCGTATGTCGAGGACGTGGTGACCCCGCCGACCGTCTGGCTGACGACATTGGAGTTGGCGTCGTACTGATAGGACTCCGTCCCCGCGCCGTCACCGGTCTTGGTGACTTTCCTGATCCGGTCCTGCGGGTCGTACTCGAAGGACGACACCGTGTCCAGGTACGCCGAGGAGTCGTCGGCGTTCATGACCTTCGCCGTGTCCTTCGAGCGGTTCCCGTTCGGGTCGTACTCCAGGTCGTGCCGGGCGACCACCGCGCCGGCCGAGGTCTTCTCCAGTACCGACTTGGCCGGACCGTCGAGGAAGTAGGTGAAGTCGACGGTGTTGCCGTTCGCCTTCGTCTGCTTCAGCGGCTGGTTCCGGTCGGTGTAGGTCTGGGTGAAGATCTGCTGATTGCCGGCCGTCGGCGAATCGGCGTTGGTGACCTTCGAGATCTTGTCCCGGATGTCGTACTCGATCTTCGACCAGGTCAGGTCGTGCGTGGAGCTGGTGATGTTGCCGTTGACGTCGTAGTCCAGCGCGGTCGTGTTCTTGACCGTGCTGCCCGACTTCTCCTCCACCTTCGACAGCTGGTTGAGCCCGTCGTAGGCAATGGCGTAGCTGTCGATCTTGGCACCTGCCGCGAGGTCCTTGACCTCCACCAGGTTGGCGTTGGCGTCGTAGCGGTAGGTGAAGTCCTTCTTCTCGTTGTCGGTTTCGCCCGTGTTCGAGCGGACCAGCTTCACCGCGTCGGCGACCACCGTGCCGTTCGCCGCGTCCGTCAGCGTGATCTTCTGGGCCGCGGCCTCCGTGAAGGAGTACGAGCCCAGGGAGATCCACTCGTTGGAGCGCGTCGACTGGTCGACCGTCTTGGTCACCTCACCCGTGGCGTGGGTGACCTTGAAGGAAGCGTCCGAAGCCGCACCCGTCACATCACCGTGCCGGACGAAGACCTCGTACGAGCCGTCCTGAGGGATGTTCAGCTGCCACACGAACTGCGAGGTGCCGTCGCCCTTGGCGTGCGTACGGACGTCGTAGCCCCACTGGCCGGTCGCCTGGGAGGCGTCCCAGTAGCCCTGGGTCGCGGTGTTGTTGACGTCCGTCGAGTCGACGAGCGCGACCTGCTTGCCCACCGGGATACCGTCGTCGGAGCGGGCCCTCTGGTTGCCCGACGGGTAGAAGTCCCAGGTCATCGTGCGCTGCGAGGAACCGCCGGCCGAGGTCAGCGTGTTCTTGGTCTGCTGGCCCAGGTCGTTGTAGTCGTACGCCGTCGAGATGTCGAACGCATCCGTCGACGACTTCGTCCAGCCGTTGTCGAAGTAGGTGTACTTCGTGTCGTTGCGGACGGTCTGGCCCTGCGACGGCGGTGCGGACAGCCGCTCCAGCTGGCCGACCTCGTCGTAGAAGTAGAACGTCTTGTCCGGGCTTCCGGAGTCGGAGTCACCCGCCTTGAACGGGCTCAGCCGCTCCTTGACCCGGTTCAGTTCGTCGTACTTCGACTCGGCGACAAAGTCCGTGGCGTCGCCGGTGGTCTCGACGCCGCGTGGGCTGACGACCTTGGTCTGGTTGCCGACCTGGTCGTACTCGAACTTGGTGGTCCGGTACGTGATCGTGCCGGAGCCGTCCTTGGAGTGCGGAACCTTCTGTTCGGTGAGCGCACCGCGCTCGTCATACGTCAGAAGGGTCTTGTTGTTCTCCGCGTCCGTCGTGGAGAGAGTGAGTGAGTCCTTGTCGTAGGTGGTCGACGCGGTCTTGCCCGCAGCGTCCGTGACCAGGAACGGCCGGTGGTTGAGGTCGTAATCGGCCTTGACCGTGAAGTCGTCCGGATCCGCCGATGCGTTCTTCTTCGGATCGATCATCTTCACGACGTTGCCGACGTTGTCGTACACCGAGACCGCGGTGTCGCCCTTGGCGTTGGTGGCACGCGTCGGCTGGTAGATCTCGTCGTACGCCATCCTGGTGGTGTACGAGCCGGCCACCGCACCGGCCTCGTTGCCCTTCGGCTCCGTCACCGACAGGACGTTGCCGACCTTGTCGTAGGTGCGAGTCGTCTTGCGTCCGGGGGCTGCGGCCTCGTCACCGGGCGCGATCGACTCGGTGATCTGGTCGGTGGCGTCGAAGACCGATGTCGACACCGCGCCCGAGGGCGAGGTGACCTTGGTGACGTTGTCGTTGACGTCGTAGACGGGCGCGGGAACGGTGATGAACTGCCCGTCCGCCGCGCTCTTGGGTGCCTTCTGCTCCTTCGGCCGGCCGAAGGTGTCATACGCCTGGGTCGTCTTCGCGCCCTTGGCGTTCACCGCCTCCTGGACCTGGCCCCGCTCGTCGTAGACGTATGTCGAAGCCTTGCCCAGCGCGTCCGTGATGGTCGCCGGGTAGCCGGTTGGGCCGAATGCGCTGTTGGTGGTCGGGTTGCCGTTGGCGTCAGTGGCCTTGGTGAGCTGGCCGTAGGAGTCGTACTCGTACTTCGTGGTGTAGTCGTCGACCGTTGTGGTGGCGACGCCCTTGGGGTCGGTGACCGTCTTCAGGTTGCCGAACGTGTCGTAGCCGAACTGGTGCGTGCGGCCCTCGGGGGACGTCTTCCTGAAGATGTCGGCCGAGTACCCGTCCACACGGGTCTGGTACTCGTACTTGGCCGCGTTGGCCGGGTAGGTGCCCGGGGCGCAGTCCGAGGACGGGGGTACGCCCGCCTTGTTGTTCTCGGCGTCACGCTGCCAGAGCGGGTAGCCGGTCTTCTGGTCGTAGCAATAGGCGGTCTTGGCGCCGTTGGCTTCTTCGAGGTAGGTGACGTTGTTGTCCGCGTCCCACGACATCTTCGTGGTCTGGGACTTGGCGTTGGTGATCTGGACCGGGCGGCCGAAGTCGTCGGTCACGTAGTCCGTGGCGTGGCTCTCCGCGTCGGTGAGCTTGGTGTCGGTGAACTTGGTGTTCGCCGTGTTCGGCTTGTACGCGAAGCCGGTGGTGAAGTTCTTGCGATCAGTGATCGTCTGCGTCCACCAGTGGTACTTCGGGTCGTCTCCCTCCTTCGGGTAGTAGTACGCCAGGCCGGTCGCGTTGCCCCGCGGGTCGGTGGCCTTGACCAGCTTGACGTTCTTGTTGCCCTGCGTGGCGTCGTAGGTGAACTTGAAGTCCTTCGGCGCACCGTTGGTGGAGCCGTCACCGTCGGTGAACTGTCCGAGCAGGCCCTTGGTGGTGTAATAGAAGGAGATCTTGCGGCCGGAGATGTCCGTCATGGACTTCACGTGGTCGTAGATCTTGGAGTTGTTCAGGTTGGTGCCTGAGACCTTGGCGCCCGCGTCGTCGATGTACGCGTAGGTGGCGTCGCCCTTGCCGTAGTAGTCGACGGTCAGGGTCTTACGGCCGGCCGGGTCGGTGATGTACTTCAGGAACTTGGTCGGCTTGTTGTTGGACTTGCGCTCTTCGTAGGTATAGCTCTGCGTGTTGCCGTTCTTGTCGACGGCGGACGTCATGTAACCGTCGCAGCCGAACAGGAAGCGGGTCCCGTCCGGGCGCGTGAGCGTCCACGCGTCAGGGACGGGGTCCTTGGTCGGCTTGCAGTCCAGGCCGGACTTCATCGTGACCTTGTAGTGGACGCCCGCCGGCGCCTTCCACGACTCGTCCGCCTGCTTGCGGAAGACGTGCGTGGTGCCGTCACCGTCCGGCAGCCGGATCTCGGTCGGGTTCGGGTTGGGGTGGAAGTCCAGCGGCGCGCCGAGCCGGGTCGGGCCGGCGAGCTGGCCGGACCAGCCGTGGCCGAGGACGGTGTCCGAGGTGTCCTGGGTGTTGTACGCCAGGCGCGCGAAGGTGCTCAGCCCGCGGCCCGGGTTGCTGAAGGCGTTGTACGACCAGACGCTGTTGCCGGACGCCGTGTTGTTCATCAGCGACGAGCCCGCGCCGGTGTTCTTGCCCGCATACGAGTAGAACTTCTCCAGACCCAGCTGGTTGGAGGTCGGGTCCTCCACCGCCACGTTCTGCTTCAGCGAGGGGATGCCGCCGGTGCCTGCGGACAGCCAGCTGCCGTCCGAGATCCTGCGTACGTCCCAGCCCAGCACGTAGTCGTTGCGCTTGTTCCCCGAGTCGGCGTTGATGGGGGTCTTGACCTGCGCCTGGATCGTTGCCGACTTGCCCGGCAGCAGCGCCGGGATCGCGGTCGAGAGCTGGTTGCCGCCGTTGGTGACGTCCGTGCCGTCGGGCAGCTTCCAGGTGTACGACATCTGGCGCTCACCGGCCGCCCAGGCGCTGCTGGTGGTGTTGGTGACCGTCATGTCCACCGTGTAGGTGGAGTTCGGGGTCATGCGCGACGGGGTGGTCGGCGCGTAGTACGTGTCCTCGGTGGTGGAGTCGACGTAGATGACCTGCATGTACGGCCGCAGCTGCGGGTCGGAGGCTTCGGACGACAGGAACAGGGTGCGTTCCTGGGGGCCGGTGGTGGTCTCGTCCTTCAGCTTGACCAGGACGCCCTTGTTGTTGGCCGGGGTCTTGACCCAGGACTGCATCAGTCCGGTGGCGTCCCACCAGTGACGCCCGACCTCGTCGGTGATCTGCGGAACGGTGTCGGAGACGGTGGCGGAGAAGTCACCGCCCGCGGTGGTCCACGGCGTCGTGGAGTTCGCGTTGTTCCACGTGGCCTGGGTCTCGGTGAAGTCCCGGGTCAGGGAGTGGAGTTCGTAGATCGCACCATTGGTCGTGCTGGTGGTCTCCGCGCCCCACATGTACATCTTGTTCTCCAGCACCGTGGCGGTGGTGGGGATGGATGTGGTGGGGAACTTCACGACGGCGCGGGTCTTGCCGTACGTGCCGGAGTTGTTGCCCACGCTCAGCCATGCCTGCGCCTTGCCGGAGACCAGACCGTCGTGGTTGACGGTCGGCTGCTGCGAGGACAGCGTGGTGTCGGTCTGGCCCGCCTGGATGATCTTCATCGTCCGGCCGGCCTTCGGGATGCCCACGATCCGGGTCGGCGACCCGAGCAGCTGCCCGCTCCTGGTCTTGACCGCGAGCTGGTAGTAGTACGACTTCCCGATCTCGCTGGAAGAGGAGTCCGGGGTCGGCACCGCCGTGGTGTCCGTGTACGCCGTCGTGGTCGACGCGATCGGCGCGATCAGCGTCGCCGCGGACGGCGTGAAAACCTGCTGCGTGGAGCGGTGCAGCTGGTACTCCACGATGTCCAGACCGCTGTCACCACTGCCGTTGCCGTACGCCGGCCACGAAAGCTCCGGACCGGTGGAGTGAACCACCGTCGGCGAATTCAGCGACGTACCGACCGCCCCGTACGTCACCGTCAGACGCGGATACGTGGACGTCTCACCGCCGTAGGCGTTGCCGTCGGCCGCCTCGTAACGCGGGCCGCCCTGCGGCGCGGTGCCCGACTCGTCCGCGGCCTTGAGCACGAAACCGTGGTTGACAGCCGTGCCCGAGACCCACTTCTGGACCGTGTCCGCGACGGGGAAGTCATGCCACTTGTTGTAATCCCAGGCGCCCTTGGTGATCTCGGCGGGATTCACCAGCCGCACCGAGTCGGCCAGCGTACGGGTGGTGGCCGAGCCGGTGTCACCGAGGACGATCTTCCCGGCGTTGCCCTTGGCGAAGCTCAGCTCCGCCGCGTCCAGGGTCTTCCATACACCGCCGTTACCGGTCTGGTTGACCGTGTAGTTCTTCGTGCCCCCGTTGTGGGTGACCGTGTACGGGGCGGCCGTGGCCGCGTCCGCCGCCGCCGGGTAATGCACGTCCACCCGGTACGTGTCGGTCTCCGGGACCCTCGGCTGCCAGGTGTACGACTCGCCCGTGAGCGCGTTCTTGTTGTAGGCGTAGTCGTCATTGGTCGCCGCGCCGCCCGTGGTCGTGCCCCGCGGCCACTCGCCGACCGCCGCCGTACCGGCATCACCATCGTCCAACTGCACCGTCGTACCCGACAGTTCACCGACCAGCGCGCTGGTATTGGACCAGGTCGCGGGCGACGCGCCCGACTCGCTCCACGCCCCGGTGGCCCGGTGCGCCTCAAGGGCGACAACATTGCCGTTGGTGGTGTGCGACTGGTCGTAGTACATGCTCAACCGTGCCGCATCGACCTTCACCCCCGCCGGGACCTCGTTCAGCGGGAACTTGATCAGCGACCGGGCGATGCCGGTGTCGGTCTTGCCGACCGACAGCTTCCAGGTGTTGTTGAAGTTCGTCGTCGGCTGGTCCGACAGGACCATCGTGTCCTCGGAGGCCGAGGCGTTCGGCGTGATCGTGATCGTCGGGTCGATGACGACCGGGTACTGGCGTTCCTTCGCCGCAAGCCACTTGGCGTCCGGCGTGACGGTCAGCTTCCAGCCCTTGCCGTCGGCGTCCCGGGTCAGCTTCTGGGTGACCTCGGTGCTGTACGTGCCGCCGGTGACCGACCCCGGATCCTTCTTCGCGTCCGTCATGTACGGAGCCGGGATCACCATCACCGGAGTACCCGGAGCCTCCCCGAAGAAGGCGACCGAGCCGTCCTTGCGCGCCTTCGGCGTCAGACCGCCCTCGGTGTCCAAGGTGAAGGTGAACGACACCGGACCCGCCGGACGTTCGGCGAGGACGATGTCCTCCTTCACCTCACCGTTGCCGACCCGGTACGACAGGTCCGCACCCACGACCGCGTCCTTGTAGACGACCCGGTCGCCCTTCGCCTCCGGCTTGAGCGCACCAGCACCGGCCAGGCCGAACGTGACCGCCCCGCCGCCCTCCGCCTCGAAACGCATCAGCCTGCCCGCGTCAGAGCCGAACCAGCTCTTCCCGGTGTTCGCGGTGTTGGCGAAATCGAAGCCCTTGTCCTCGGTGGCACGCACCTCGGTATCGATCGGCTTCCACGTACTCCCGGACCTGTACGAGGTCGGTGTCGCCGTCAGCTCGGCCTCGATCCGGCCATCCGACAGCTGCCAGAAACGCGCCTGCGACGTACGCTTCCCGGTCAGCTCCTTGACCCGCTTCGCCTTCGGAAGCTTCTCGCCCTTCGCCAGCTTCTCCCGGCTCGGAATCTCCAGCTTCCCGCCGACCGGCGGCTTGGCCAGTTCCCTTTCTTCCTCGTCGTCCGAAAACCAGCCCTTGACCGTGTCGACAACGCCCTTGCCGTCGTCTTCCTTGGGTGCCGGGGCGGCGTAAGCCACCTGCGGCAGCGCAGTACCTGCGACCGCCGACACCACAAGACAGGAGATGAGTCTCCCCAGCCTTACTTTCACAATGCCCTTTCTGGGGCGGCCCTTTCCGCGGAAAGTGGGCACGCCAATCAAACCGACCCGAAACTTCAGGCCGGCAGCGGGGTGAACATGCGTCACCCCTGGCCAGGGGCATGGTGATTTCTAGTCAGGTCGACCGGGCGACGTCAACCCTTCGGACATTCGGGGACGAATGGCGGCCCAATGGCGGGCGGTTCACCCCTTTCTTTCGGTCGCTTGCGCTGCTGTTTCGCTGTGCTGTATATGCGCCCGGTTCGACTTCAGCCCGCTCACCGAAAGCCCGCCTCCGCCATGCCAGTCAGCGAATCCTCGGAAATCACGGAATTCGCGTGGGACCGGTTTACGGCCTTCTGACCGACAGAAAGGACTTCCCATCGACCCCAGCAGGGGGTACGGACCGTGCCGCCGGCGCCCCGATACGCCTTGTCCGCCCAGCACTCGACGCCGGTCTCGGCGAGGGCGTCGACGATGCCGTGTTCGCGAGTCGCGCGGACATCGTGGACGGCGCCGGGCAGGGCCGGTAAGGCCCACAGCAGGTGGCCGAAGGGGGCCGTGAGGACCTGCACGTTCATGCCGTGTTGCTTGTGTTTCCCAGAGCAGAAAGGCCGGTCCGCGGCAATGCGGTCGATCGGCAGGAGCGTGCCGTCCAGGACGCGTAGGGCAGAACTGGACACGTCGACGCCCGACGGGTAGACAAGCATGCGAAGCCTCTGGTGGAGACGGTTCTCTTGGTCGAAAACCCATCTACCAGGGGCTTCACCACATTGTCAGCCCAACCACCCTGTCCGCGTTGGCAGGTTGGAAGAAGCTCATGTGCTTCCCTGCCCTCCCGGTCAACACCCGTTCGCTCCCGATAAAGGTCTATAGACCCGTGAATGCTTCAGACCCGCACGTCAACGCCTTCGCCGAGATCTTCGGCGATCCGCCGGCCGACTACTCCGTACCTGTCGACTGGCCGGCAGTCGAGTCCTGGTTGGGGACGAGCCTGCCCGCCGACTACAAGGCCATCGCCGCCGCGTACGGCCCACTCGACATCGGCGCCTGGCTCTGGCTTCACATGCCATGCGTCAACCGCGGTTGGTTCGACTACGGGGCCTGGGTCCAGCAGACTCGGCGTAACGCCCCCGGTGTCCTTCCCTTCGGCGCCACCCGTTCCGCCGATACCCTCTACTGGGACACCACAGCATCCGACGACCCCGACCAGTGGCCGGTCGTCATGCACTGTCAGGACGACGAGAACGCGGGCCGCGACCCCTGGCGGCGCTTCGCGACCCCGCTCGTGCCGACGCTGGCCCGGCTCGTGGCCGACGGCATGCGCCCGGTGGCCGCCCGAAGCGGCATGCAAACCGACCTGGAGCGCACCCCGTGGACACCGCCGCCTCGGCGACCGGAGCCAACCGCTCAGCAGCGGGCGGCGCTCACCACAGGCAGCGGCCTGGAGACTTTGATCGCACTCGTCCCGCCGCCGGAGACACCCGCGCTCGGTAAGCACAACTGGGACTGGCTGTACGAACGGCTGGGTACACGTCTGCCCGGCGAGTGCGTACAACTGATGAACCGGTACGGGACCGGCTCCTGGTGCGGCTGGCTGCGCTTCAACATCCCCTTCGGCGAGGACCAGTACGCGCTCGCACCATGGGCCGAGTGGTACGCGGAGACCTACCAGGCGCAGCGAGCCGAGTTCCCTGAGTATCACCCCCTTGCTGTCTATCCCGAGCCCGGGGGATTCCTGCCCTTCGCCGACTCCATCGACGGCGACCAACTGTGCTGGCTGACCGAAGGTGCCACGCCGGACGACTGGCCATTGATCGTCGTACCGCGCCATGCCGACCAAGGCCCACCGCTCAACACCGACCTCACCAAAACCCTGCTGGAGTGGCTGCGCGGCCGGTACGCGACCGAGGGCCTGCCCCCGCTCGGACGCCGCGACGAGGACCCCCTCGACTACATCGAATTCGAGCCCCACGACGCAGAACCAGCCGCTGATGACCAATGATTCAGCGCCGCATCGGCCGAGTTCGAGGTAGGTAGCCGACTAGCCGACTCCATCAGCACACCCCACCCTGTCGCCGCCGCTCCACGGCAGGCTTCTGCGATCTCAGCGCGCGGCTCATTCGTGGAAGCGGAGGCGATCTGCTTCGCGGACGAGGCGCACCAAGGTACCGGCCCCGCGGTCCTGGTGCCCCACCACGGCCGGTGGGAGAACCGGTCCACAGGCCAGCAGGCGGCGAACCTCCGCCATGGGAATATCCGGGCCATGGGCGAGCAGGCCGCGGTCACGCTGGAGGACTGGCGGCTACTGCGGAAGCTGAGGTGTTCCATCATCCGCATCACCCCCTGGTTCAGACCGTCTTCACTTGCATCTGACCAGCTCACAGGAAGCCTCCGCCCGAGGTCCGATTCGATGGCCTTCCAGTCGAACACCTCGCCCGGTCCATTCCCCTTGCCAACCAGATCCCGAAGTCTCCCAGACACCACTGACGCAGTGGGACCAGGCACTGCCACAGCCTCGGTCACCGCAGCCGCTTGACCAACAGCGTGGGAAAGCGGATGCGGGGATTACAGGAGAACCCTTGGCGTCATTCGGTGCGCATCGATGGCGTATTGGCCAGCGTGAAGGAGTACGACACCGCGAATGGGCCATGTCCGTACGTCACGGTAATGGAATCGCGAGGTTTGGCACCCGCCTCAGCCAGGTCGAGGGGGGCGCTGAACGTCTTCGAGTTCCTCGCTTTCTGTGTGACGGTCAGTTGCCTGGTGGTGCGGTCGCCCACTCGCACATCAACTGTGCCTTGGCCAAGGGAGTCCGCGTCCAGATTCAGGGGCGCTTCCAGGTCGATTCGCACCGTCGAATCCGCCCGGACCACACGCGCCGGGACATCGCCCTGGGTGCTGGCCTTGAGCTTTGTCTGGTCGGCCGCCCGCCAGGCCAGTGATTCGTTCCATGCGGTGTTGAAGGCGACCCAGCCCTCGGTGTGGCCGATGTTGCCCTGCTCGGGGTTGAAAGGATAGTGCCCGTTCTTGGGGCTCCCGTCGAGCACGCCGGGGACACCTTCCAGCAGTCCCGCGCCGCCGTAGTATTCGGAGAACCATCCGTTCTCCACGCCCTCGAATCCCGTTTTCTCGCTGGGCGCGTCGTACGAAGCGTGCCGCCCGGTGGGGTTGCGGCCGAAGATGTTGTCCACCTGAGCGGTGGCGATCTCGCGGAGTCGAGCGGCCAGCGGATCGTGACCCAACAGCTTCGCGGCGGCGAGTGCGGACGCGGGGAAGCCGGCTACGTTTCCGACCTCGTTGGGGTCGTCAGCGCCGCCGCCGCTGAAGGCCGGAATGGTCCAGCGGTCCTCGGAGTAGCGGCGGAAGTCCCACAGATTGTCCGAGCGGTCGACGGCGACGCGAGCCCACTCCCTGACGAACTCCTTGATGCCTTGGGGAGCCTCGTCCGGATACGCTTCGGCGAATTGCACCAGGCCGGTGATCAGTACGGATTCACTCTGCCGCTGCCCCTTGGTGACGCGTGGATCCTCAAGGTCCAGATGGCCGGTCAACCAGACGGCCTGGTTCCGGGCGGCCCGCAAGTAACGGTCGGCATCATCGCGGCCTTCGCGCTTGGCCACCTCATGCATCATCAGGTTCGGCCGGACCGAGTGCCCTGGTGCAAGCTCCCCCTTTCCAGTCCCCACCTGCGTGTACACCTGGAACAGGTCGCCGGTGTGGGGTGTGAAGGCCTGCCAGTAGTACCGATCACGATCCGGATCACCCCATGAGGCGAAGAGGAGATCGCATGCGCGCCGGTACACCGATTCAGGAATGTATTTGTCGAGCTGGGGATAGGCGTAGACGAACGCGGCCAACTGCTCCTTGAACTGCGGATCGTTGACCTTCTCCTGCAGGAGCAGCTCGACTCCCCAGTAGATGATTCGCACAATGTCCGGAGTGTCTTCCGGCAGTGTCACCGGCAGGCCCTTGTAGTCGGCGTCCACTTGGATCCGGTCGAACGCACTTGGGTTGGCCGAGTACATGTCGATGAGCGTTTGGATCTCCCTTGAGTATTGCGCCGCATCGCGCCAGGCCACTCCCTTCATGCAGTCGCGTGCGCCGTACTCGTCACTGGCAGGATCGACTGTCTTGCGCGTGTAGTCGCCGAAGTAGCACCGGCTGCCCGCCATGAATTCGAGAGCGCGCTGGTAGGACACACGGTCGGTCCAGTACGCGCCGATCCCGAAGGGAACCGATGTTCCCGTGCCGGCCGCCGCGGTGACAGTGACGGTGAAGTCCCCGGTGTCGCGTGGGTTGAACCCGGTGAAATCTCCTACGTTTCCTTTGATTTTGCCCCGGTACCGGACCTTCCCGGAGACGTCGGTGATGGTGAACGTCGCACCGTCCTCGGCCCGCGGCGCGGTGAACCGCTTGGACTCGCCGAGGCCGAAGCCGCTTTGGTTGAGCAGGACTGGTTGCGCGGCCAGGGGATCCCCTGCCGCTGCTGTGGTGGAAGCGTGGTCGGTCGCCGTGGATACCGTGCCAGGAACGCCGCTCAGGACGAGCGCGCCTACAGCTACGAGCAAACGAATCTTCATGGGGTACCTCACTGTCCGATGGGACGCTTGGGCGGTCGGCCGTCGGCGCGGGCGAGCCGGGAGCGAGGCCGATGGGCCTTGCTCGCTGATGGGCCTTGCTCGGGCCGCGGATGCGGATGCCGAGGAGGAGGGGCAGCGCGACGACGCCGCCGCTCCGACGGCGTCCGGTGCGTGCGTGCGATCGCGAGGCTGAGGGTCTCCCCAGTACTGGACGTACTGGGGAGACCCCGACAACGCGGCGGGCGTGCGTGCCGGGCGTCACCGGGCGGCGGGACTTTGAAGGCGGGCCCTAGCCCGCGTCAGCCCCGATGTTCGGCTTGCCGGGAATGGTGGTCCCGTAATAGTCGATCCCGCCGTTGCCGGACACCGCCGTGCCCGCGCCGAGCGCCGGGGAACCGGACTTGAGGGTGTATGCCTGGGGGCACGGCTGCGGTCCGGTGCCCGAGGCCGGCGACCACGAGCAGGTGCCACCCACGCCGGGCGAGGTGAACAGGGGATCGCCCCACACCGCGCCCGATTCCAGGCCGGCCGCCTGCCACGCGGCGAAATCGCTGTAGGTCGTGCCGCTCCAGCGCCAACCGCCGGTGTTCGTCCCGTAGTACAGGTTGTTCGACAGCGTCATGCCGGTCTGTCCGTACGGGTTGTAATAGAGCTGGCCGGTCTTGCCGTACGTGCCCTTGTTGGCCATGTGGCAGATGTTGTCCTTGATCTGCGAACCGCTGGCCCAGGTCCCGGAGGTGTAGCCGAACATGAAGCACGCGCTGGCGCCCGCCCTCTTGTTCGTGCTCTGGTCCTTGTTGGTGAAGAAGGTGTTTCCGTAGATGGACAGCGCGTTCTTCGGCGCGTTGGGCACAACGTCGAACAGACCGCCCTGGGCGTTCGCCCAGTCGTCGTTCTCCGAGATGTTGTAGCGGTAGGTGTTCGGTCCCCACACCCGTGAGCCGACGGTCGAGGTGTAGGCCAGCAGACCACTGCCCGCGTTGTTGTGCGTGTAGTTGTACTCCACCACCGAGTTCGTGGTGCCACCGTCGAGGTCGATCCCGTCCCAGTCGCACCCGGCCGTGTAGGCCGGAACCGGCTGCACCTTGTACACCTCGTTGCGGCGGATCGTCACATCATTGGAGGTGTACGTCATGATGCCGCTGGCGCCGCCGCACGAGGTCACGTTGGCACCGATGTCGTGGACCACGTTGTGCTGGATGACCGCGCCGTTCCAGCCGTTCGCGGTCAGCGCGGCCCCCGTGCTCTGGGCCGCCATGCCGAGGTTGTAGACGGTGTTGCCCTCGACCCTGACGTTGGTGATGTTGATCCCCGAGCCCCAGCCGTAGACGCCCGGTCCGGCGTTCGAGGTCACGGTGGCTCCGTGCAATCTGTTGTTGAGAATCTGCACATCGTCCAGCGGCCCGCTGTTGCCGTTCACCGCGTACCCGAGCACCATGATCTGCCCGCCGAAGGTACTGCCGCTGCCGCTCGGCGTGGCGAAGCCGGAGATGTCGGAGCCGGTCACCTTCAGGCCCTTGGCCGCCGTCGGTGACTTCTGGTTCTGCAACAGCACACCGGCCGCGGTCGTGCCGCCGTTGACCAGCTTCATGTTGTCCAGCTGGAAGCCGCTCACGTTGTCCGCGGTGACCGCCGCCGAGTAGTCCCCCGTGCAGTTGGACGTGAGGGTGGCCTGCCCGGTGCCGTAGGAGGTGACCTTGAAGGGCGTCGACGCCGAGGACGCGGGCACATTGTCCCCGTCGAAGAGCAGGCAGCCGGTGAACGTCTGCCCGCCCTGGAAGGCGACGACGCCGCCCTGCGGGAAGGTGAAGCCATTGACCTTCCCGGTCGACTTCCATGCCTGGTCGGGCGAGAGACCGCTGTTGCTGTCACTGCCGCTGGGCGACACGTAGTACGTGGTGGTGGCGGCTTGTGCGGTTCCCGTGGCGGTACCCGCCAGGAGCAGGCCCAGCATTCCCTGGGCCACCGCTGCCGCGGCAATTCGTGCTCTCATGCTTTCTCCCCGCTGCGAGGCCGTGACGACGCACGGGTACGCAGGTGTCGACTCGTGGCTGAGGCATGCCTCGACGGACCACACACGGCTCGGCCGGTGTGGCGTCGGGCGACGTGGATCGAAGAGCGGTTGAGGGGATCTCCTCGGCGCATCGCTCCCTTCGGCGGACGGCTTCCGTCGTCCGGGTCGAGACGGTCCTTCCCGCGCCGGCCTGTTCCCGTTCGGGCCGGCGCCGGGGCATCGGGGGTGGCCGGGTGGACCGGCCACCACGGGCGCACCGCGGCGGAGCGGCGTCCGCCGGGGCCGCCGAGCCGGTGGTCAGGTGGTCAGGTGGTCAGTCAGGTGATCAGGAGCGTGCACCGGGCCTGTGTCCGTGAGCTGTTACCGGTGTGGAGGTGGATCTCGCCCGGCTCCACGGTGAACTCGCCCGCGGGGTCGTTGGTCCAGTAGCCGAGGTCGTCGGCGCCCAGGGTGAAGCGGACCTGCCGCTCCTCCCCCGCCGCCAGCCGGACGCGGCGGAAACCGCGCAGCCGGCGAACGGGCTGGGCGATGGTGGCGGCAAGGTCCTGGAGGTAGAGCTGGACCACTTCGTCGCCCGCGCGCTCACCGGTGTTACGGACCGGGACGGTCACCTCCACCGTCGCGCCCGCCCGCAGCTCCGCCGCCCCGATCCGCTCAGGACTCAACCGGGGTTCGTCCAGCGCGAAGGTGGTGTAGCTCAGGCCGTGGCCGAAGGGGAACTCGGGACCGGCGGGGAGGTCGAGGTACTTCGATACGTACTTCACCTCGGGCGCGGCCGGGTCGTACGGGCGGCCGGTGGTCTCGTGGTTGTGGTAGACCGGGATCTGGCCGACCGTGCGAGGGAACGTCACGGGCAGCTTGCCGCCGGGAACGGCGGCTCCGGTCAGTACGTCCGCGACGGCGGAGCCGGCCTCGATACCCAGGTGCCAGGCCATGACGATCGCCGGGGCCCGGTCCGCCCAGGTGCCGATCGTGAGCGGACGTCCGCCGACCAGCACCACCACACAGGGCGTGCCGGTGCCGGCGACCGCTCGGACCAGCTGCTCCTGGGCGCCGGTCAGGCCCAGTTCGCTGCGCGCGGCCGCCTCCCCGCTCATCGCGGGCGGCTCGCCCACCACGAGCACCACGGCGTCGGCGGCCTCCGCGACCGCCACCGCCTCCGCGATGCCGGCGGTGTCGGCCCCTTCCGGGGACACTCCGACGGCGTGGCGGATGTCGGTGTCCGGCAGTGCCGCACGCAGTCCGGCGAGGACGGGGACCGCCTCCGGCGCGCCGGGCAGGGTCCATGTACCCAGCAGATCAGCCGAGTCGGCGAAGGGGCCGACGACCGCCAGCGCACGCAGGCCCGACGGGTCGAGGGGGAGGACGTCGTCGTCGTTCTTCAGCAGCACCATGCAGCGCCCGGCGACCTCGCGCGCCGCCGCCCGCGACCCGGCACTCGGGGCGGTCAGTGCCGCGGTCTCTGCCACGTACGGGCGCTCGAACAGGCCCAGGCGCAGCTTCAGGCGCAGCACCCGCGCCACGGCGTCGTCCAGCCGTTCCCGCGTCAGCGCCCCGGAGGCGAGCAGGTCCCGGCCGTGTTCGGCGAAGGCGGTGGACACCATTTCCATGTCCACTCCGGCGGTCAGGGAGCGGCGTGCCGCCTCGGCCTCGTTCGCCGCGCCGCCGTGCGCGATCAGTTCCAGGACTCCGGTCCAGTCGCTGACCACGACGCCGTCGAAACCCCACGCTTCCTTGAGGATGCCGGTCAGGGTGTGCGGGTTGGCGTGGGCCGGGATGCCGCTGATGGTGTTGAACGCGGCCATGACGGTGGCGGCGCCGGCGTCGACGGCGGCCTGGAACGGGGGCAGGTAGAGGTTGCGCAGCCGCTGCTCGGACACGTCCACGGTGTTGTAGTCGCGGCCGCCCTCGGCGCCGCCGTAGGCCACGAAGTGCTTGGCACAGGCGGCGATCCGGTCCGGCGCGGTCAGGTCGTCGCCCTGGTAGCCGCGTACCTTGGCCACGGCGTAGGCGGTGGTCAGATACGGGTCCTCGCCGATGCTCTCGGCGATCCGGCCCCAGCGCGGCTCGCGGGTGACGTCCATCATCGGGGAGAACGTCCAGTGGATGCCGTTGGAGCGGGCCTCACGTGCGGAGACCTCGGCGTCCGTCCCGGTCACCGACGGGTCGAACGCGGCCGCCTGGGCGAGCGGAATCGGGAACGTGGTGTGGTAGCCGTGGATCACGTCCAGGCCGAAGACCAGCGGGATGCCCAGCCGGGATTCCTCCACGGCGATGCGCTGCAGCGCGTTGCTCGCCCCGGCGCCGACGACGTTGAGCACCGAGCCGAGCAGGCCCTTGCGGGCGGCGGCCTCGGTCGCCTCGGTGTCGCCGCCGCCCGGCCCGGTGTCCCAGGCCCAGGCCAACTGCTGCAACTGGCCGAGCTTCTCCTCTACGGTCATCCGGCCGAGGAGTTCCCCGATTCGGGACTCGTGGTCATGGCCGCTCATGGCGGATTCCTCTCAGGGATGGATCGGACCCGCTCCCCCGGTCGTCAGGGGACCCGGGGGCGCGGGAGCTGAAGTCGTCGTCGGGCGACGGCCGATGGCGTGCGCGGCGTCTCAGTAGTGGTGAGGCCGGCTGCGGATCTCCTCCGGCCAGGCCAGCTGAATGCCGAGAGTGTGGCTGAGCAGCCGCTGGTAATCGGCCAGTTGGGCCTGATCGGAGCGGACTTTGCGGGGCGGCAGGGCCCGGTCGAGGCAGAATCCGGCGAGGGCTCCGACCGCCTCGCCGATGGCCCACTCCACGGGGTGCAGCCGGTAGCAGCCGTTGGTGATGTGCGTGGTGCCGATGTTCTTGTTGGCGGGCAGGAGGTTGTCGACGCGTACGGGGATCAGGGCGCCCAGCGGAATCTGGAACGGGTAGGACTCGATGTCGATGTAGGTACGGCCCGCTGTGCTGGGGTGCAGGTCGATGCGGTAGCCGCCGATGCCCACGCTGTCGTGGAACACGGCGCCGCCGGCGCCGGGCGGGCGGGCCTCGACGCCCACATGCTGTTCGACCACGGTGAACTCGGCTCTGATACGGCGCGATTCGCGGATGTACGGCGCCTTGGCCAGGCCGTCCGGGGTGCCGGTGACGTCGGGCCGCAGGCGCAGGCCCGGCCAGCCGGTGCCGCCGTCGGGGCGGGGGGCCTCGGTCTGCAGCCAGTGCAGGAAGGACAGCGAGAGGTCGCGGCTGGCGTCGAGCGCCTTCCGTCGCTGCTGGGCGTCGACACCGAGGAGCGGCGCCTCCCAGTAGTCGATCTGCGGCCAGTTGACCACGGTGAGGTCGGAGGCGAAGGCCCCGGCCGTGAACTGTTCGCGGGCCAGAATGCGGCGGAACCGCCATAGGTCGAAGTGGTCGTCTGCTGTTCGGTCGGCGTCCATCAGCGTCCAGGTGCGGTGCTGGAGGGTGATGGGGACGACATCGGTGAAGGAGAGCTGCGGGCCGGGCCAGAACGGGGCGACGGCCGTGCACCAGTGGTCGTAGGAGGCGGGCCGGTCAATCACGTGGTCCTCGCCGGGCCGGTGCTCCAGGGCGAAACACCAGGACACGGCCTGCTGGTCGAGGGGATCGGCGGTTGCGGGCGCGTGCGGCTCGCCGGTCTCGTCGCGGCCCTCCGCGCCGATGACGTGTTCGACGCCGGCCAGTTCCAGCAGCTCGCCGAGTTCGGTGGCGTCGGCCACATAGGCGGCGTGGACGGTGATCTCGCGTCCGTCGTGCGGACCGGTCAGCGTGACCGCCTCGACGCGGTCGCCGTCGGTGTGCGCGGCGACCGGCTCGTACCCGGTCAGGACGGTGATCGCGCCGGAGGACCGCCATGGGGCGAGCATCTCCTCGATGACGGCCACGGCCACGCGCGGTTCGTGGCACATCCTGCTCACGACGCCGAGACCGGGGTCGAACAGCGGATCCTGTGCGGCACCGGGTCCGACGGGGTAGTTGCGACGGTAGTAGTCGCGCACGCGGCGGCGCAGTTCGGCGTAGCCCGGCGGGGCGGCCGGGCCTTCGATCCAGGGATGTTCGTCGGGCGGCACGGCCTGTGCGGTGAGCTGTCCGCCGAGCCAGTCGGTGGCCTCGGTGAGCACTACGGTCCGGCCGAGCCGGGCGGCGGTGAGCGCTGCGGCCACACCGCCCAGGCCGCCGCCGACGACGAGGACCTCGGTTCGCATTTCTCTCATGGGAGCTGGGGTTCCTTCTGCCGGTTCCGCCGGTTGTGCCGGTCGGAGTGGTCGAGTGGTCGGAGTGGTCGGCCATCGGGTTCGGGGCAGCCGGGACCGGCGGACGGCGCCATCCGCCTGTCGGCGCGCGTCCGGAGCTGCCGGGGTGCCGGGGGTGTCAGGTCCCCGGTGGTGCCAGGTGGTGTCAGCTGCCCGGTGGTGCCGGGTGGTGTCGCGTGGCGCTCGGGCCTACTCGTTCGCGTCCGTGATGGTGGTGCCGGGTATCAGCGGGCAGGGCACCAGCAGGCTGCCGGTCCGCAGCCCGGGGTCGTCGAGCATGGCCTGCAGCCGGTCCACGGCGAGACGGCCGATCTCCACACGGGGAATCACCAGGGAGTCCCACTGCCCGGACAGGTCCGCGGGCGCCGCCTCCAGCACGGCGACGGACACGTCGTCGGGGATCTTCCGTCCGCGGGCGGCCAGTTGCTCGCGCAGGGAATTCGCGAGCCCCACGGACTCCACCACGATCGCGGTCACCGCGCCGCCCGCCACCTCGTCGAGCCAGGCTCCGTCGAGACCCACGGTGCCGTGGAGACCCGGAGAGGTGTCGGTCAGTCCGAGCCGCTCGACGGCCCCGGCGTACCCGACGCGGCGGTCCTCGTACGGCTCCATCTCCTGCCAGTCGCGTACGTAGCCGAGTCGCCGGTGGCCGTGGCGCGCGAGCCGGTCGACGATCCGCGCGCTCGCCGACCGGTAGTCGGGGATGATCTGCGGGATCTCCGCACCGGGCACCTCACGGCGGCCGATGTGGACGAAGGGGTAGCCCTCGTACCAGAGGCGGACCAGTTCCCCGCGGTCGGTGGCGACGCCGAGCAGGATGCTCCCGTCGGCCAGGTTGAGCCGGTTGGTGCCATTGTTGTAGATCTTGCGTTCGCCGTCGGTGCCGGACCCGGTCGAGGTGAACAGCACCAGGTCGAAGCCGGTCTCCTCGGCCCGCTCCTCCACCCCGAGCAGGAACTCGAAGTAGAAGTCCTCGCGTGCGCGCGGGAAGACACGTTCGAAGGTGTGTACGCCCAGCAGGTTGTTGCGTCGCTTGCGCATCGCCCTTGCGGCGGGGTTGGCGACGTAACCCAGCTCACGCACCGCCTCGAAGATGCGCTGCCGGGTCTCCTCCGGGATCCGCGCGGTCGCCGCGTTGCCACTGACCACCCGGGACACCGCCGACTGGGACACTCCGGCCAGCCGTGCCACGTCCGCCTGGCTGGGCGCCTTGTCACGCCGTCGTGCTGTCACGGTGCCCCCTGCAGTGTCTCGCGCCGGGCGGCGGTCGCCTCGGCGTGTGTCGTCCCGGCCAGTTCCCCGGCCCGGCCCTTGACGTGCAGCCAGCACGTCGCCCAGTGCCCGTTGCCCAACTCGGTGCGCGGAGGCGCCTCGCCGCGGCACTCCGGCATCGCGAACGGGCAGCGTGGGTGGAACCGGCAGCCGGCCGGTGGGTCGATCAGGCTGGGCGGCTCACCCAGCTCGTCGGCCCCAGCGAAGAGATCTTCGCGGTCCCCCACCCCGCGCTCGGGGTCCGGGGAAGACTCTATGAGCAGTTTGGTGTACGGGTGCCGCGGAGCGGCGACCACCTCTTCCTTGGGGCCCGACTCCACCATCTGCCCGGCGTACATCACGGCGATCTCGTCGCACAGATAGCGGGCGCTGGCGATGTCGTGCGTGACGTACAGCAACGCGAGGCCGTCCTCGGTGCGCAACCGCTGCAGCAGGTTGAGCATCTCAAGCCGGATCGACACGTCCAGCATGGAGATCGGCTCGTCCCCGAGCAGCACCCTGGGCTCCACGGCGAGCGCACGGGCGATGACGGCGCGCTGGCGCTGCCCGCCGGACAGCTCGTGCGGGAACTTCGCCGCGAACTCGGCGGCCGGGATGAGGCTGACCCCTTCCAGCAATTCCGTGATCCGCCTCTCGCGCAGGGCGGCGTTCAGGTGCGGCTGGTGCAGTCGCAGCGCGCGGTCGAGGTTGTAGCGGACGCGGTGCAGCGGATTCAGCGAGCCGAAGGGGTCCTGGAAGATCAGCTGCACTTCGGAGTGGTACGCACGCCGCGCCCGCCGGCTGCCGCCCACGGGCTCGCCTCGCAGCACGATCTCGCCCCGGGTCGGTTCGTGGAAGCCGGCCAGCATCCGGGCCAGGGTGGTCTTGCCGCTGCCGCTCTCCCCCACCAGTGCCAGGATCTGTCCGGGTTTCAGGCGGACGGTCGCGTCCTCGACGGCGCGGACGACGGAGGTACGGCCGAGCGGACCGCGGACGGTGAAGTGCTTGGAGACGTTTCGCGCCTCCAGGATGTACTCCGGCTCCTCCGCTGCCGGCGCTTTCGCGCGCGGGACCTCGCTCATCGGACTCCGCCTCCCGTCTCGCCGCTGTGGTTCCCGGTCCCGGTCCGGGACCCGGTCTCGTTGAGGAGGCATGCCGCCTCGTGCCTCGGCCGCGGTCCCACCGGCAGCAGGAGTGGCAGCCGTTGGTCGCAGCCGTCCGTCCGCCGCGCGCAGCGCGGGTGGAACGGGCAGCCGGACGGCGGGCGGCGCAGGTCGGGCGGGGTGCCGGGGATGCCGCGCAGGGTGCGCAGCGGGGCGCGCAAAGGCGGGAAGGAGTCCCGCAGGCCCTGGGTGTAGGGGTGTTTCGGGGCGCTGTAGAGGGCTGCCGCGTCGCCCACCTCGACGATGCGGCCGGCGTACATGATGGCGATACGGTCCGCCAGTTCGAGCAGCAGCGACAGGTCATGCGTGACGAAGACCACCGCGAATCCCAGCTCCCTCCTCAGGCGCAGGACTTGCGCGAGGATCTGCCGCTGCATCACCACGTCGACGGCCGTCGTCGGCTCGTCCATCACCACCAGTTCGGGGCGGCAGGCCAGGGCCAGGGCGATGGCGGCGCGCTGACGCATGCCGCCGGAGAGCTGGTGCGGGTAGTCGCGGTACCGGTCCGCGGAGATGCCGACCAGGGCGAGCAGTTCCGCGGCCCGTGCCCAGGCGGCCCGTTTGCTCATCGTGCGGTCGCGGGCCCTCAGGACGTCGGCGAACTGGGCGCCGATCCGCATCACCGGATTCAGCGCGTCCATCGCGGACTGCAGCACGATGGACAGCGTCGTCCACCGGTAACGGCGCAGCTGCCCGGTGTCGAGCGCGACGAGGTCGACGGGCGGGGCGCCGTCCCGGGCATGGAAGCGGATCTGCCCGGCGGTGGTGACGGCGGGCGGGCGCTGCAGCCGGGTCAGGGCGGTGATCAGCGTGGACTTGCCCGATCCCGACTCCCCCGCGACGCCGAGGATCTCACCTCGGCGCAGGGTGAAGGAGACGTCGGAGCAGGCGCGTACGGGGACGCTGCCGGTGGCGTACTCGACGGTCAGGCCGCGTACCTCAAGGACGGCTTGCCCGGCGGGGGCCACGGACGGCGTGTGCTGCTCGGCCTGTACGGTCATCGGAATCCACCTCCGGGCGGAACGGTCAGGGAAGGCGGCGGCACGGGACTCACGGTCATCACGCCCCACCGCCCGCTCGCGCCGGCCGCCTGGCGCGCCGCACCGACGCCGGGCGGGCGACCCGCAGCTTGGGGTTGGCGAGTTCGTCGACGCCGAAGTTGACCAGGGCGGCGGCCGTACCGATGAGTGCGATGCACAGACCGGGCGGGACGAACCACCACCACAGGCCGCGCAGGACGGCGCTCTGCTGCTGCGCCGACTGGATCATCGTGCCCCAGCTGATCGCCGAGGAGTCGGAGATGCCGAGGAACGCCAGCCCCGCCTCGGCCATCACCGCGCCGATCATCGCGTGGAGGAACATGGACGCGATGAGGCCCGTCAGATGGGGCAGCACTTCGGCGAAGACCAGTCGGCGGCCTCGTTCACCGAGCATGCGCATGGCCCGTACGAAGTCGCGGTTGGCGATGCTGAGAGCCTGGGCGCGCAGAGTGCGGGCCCCGCCGGACCATCCGAAGAAGCCGATGATCAGGGCGATGGTGGTGAGTCCCGTGCCCTCCAGATAGCCGGCCACGATCAGGATCAGCGGCAGCACGGGCAGGACGAGGAACAGGTTCGTCAGGAAGTTCAGGCCGGCGTCGACCCGGCCGCCGTAATATCCGGCCGGTACGCCGATCAGGATCGCCATCGCCGTGCCGACCACGGCGCCGAGCAGTCCGACGTACATCGATCCTCGGGCGCCGGCGATGACCTGGGCGAGGACGTCCTGGCCGAACTGGTCGGTGCCCAGCAGGTGTGCGCCGATGGGCGGCTGGGCGATGACGCTGGTGTCGTTGGCGCGCGGGTCGAGGCCGAGCAGGCCCTGCGCCAGCCAGGGTCCGAACACGGCCAGCAGGCAGAAGAGGGCCAGGATGGCGAGGCCGACACGGACCTTCCAACTCGCGAGGAACGCGGTGCGCACTGCCCGTCACCCTCCTTCTCTGATACGTGGGTCGAGCAGGGCGTACACCGAGTCGGCCAGCAGGTTGGCCAGCAGGACGGTCAGCATGATGAGGAAGAAGACTCCTTGCATCACCGGGTAGTCGCGCTGCTGGAGCGAGGTGTAGAGCAGATAGCCGATGCCCGGGTAGTTGAAGACGACTTCGGTGAGCAGGGCGCCGCCGACGACATGACCGAGTGCGAGGGCGAAGCCCGTGAAGTTCGGCAGGACAGCGTTGCGGGCCGCGTAACGGAGCATCACCCTGCCGTTGGACAGGCCCTTGGCCTGGGCGAGCAGGACGTAGTCCTCGCGCACGGTGGTCACGGTCATGTTCCGCATGCCGAGCAGCCAGCCACCGAAGGCCGAGAAGATGATGGTGGCGGCGGGAAGCGCCCCGTAGTGCAGCACACTGAACAGGAAGGACGGGGAGAAACCGATCGGCAGGTCGGCGTCGTATCCACCGGACAGCGGGAACCAGCCCAGCAGGAAGGCGAAGAGCCACAGCCCCAGCAGGGCCATCCAGAAGTAGGGGATGGCCGAGACGAACGTGGTGAGGGGGCTGATCACACTGTCGAAGCGGCCGCCCGCCTTCCAGCCGGCCGCGGCGCCGATGCCGGTGCCGAGGACGAACGCGACGACGGTGGTCGTGCCGACCAGCAGCAGGGTCCAGGGCAGGCCCTGCCACACCAGATCGCTGACGGGTGTGGGGAAGTTGCTGACCGAGACACCGAGGTCGAAGTGCGCCAGCTGGCCCAGGTAGTCGAGGTACTGGCGGCCGAGATTGGCGTCCGGGTCGCCGAAGACCTTCTGGATCGACTCCATGGCGCTGGGCGACAGTTGCTGGCCGCTGACCCGCTGGAGCTTGTCGACGATCGCGGCGGACGGGTCGCCCGGCATCAGCCGCGGCAGAAAGAAGTTCAAGGTGATGGCCGACCAGACGGCGGCCAGATAGAAGCCGAGCCGACGCACCAGGAAGCCCCAGCGCCGGGGTGCCCCGGCCCGGCGCACGGCGGGCGCGGCGGGCGCGGCGGGCTCCGCGGAAGTGGTCACCGCGGTCACTTGCTGGCCTGCTTCAGGTTCAGGAGGGTGAGCGTGGTGTCGGGGCCCAGGCCCGGGAACGGCACATAGTCGAAGTCCTCGGCGGTCGGCCAGCCGGCCCAGTGGTCCGCGCTGATGGCTATGAACCAGTAACTGTTGTAGATGGGGCTGTACGGCACCTGCTCGGCGACGATCCTCTGAAGCTCGTGCCCGGCGCTCCGCGCCACCGCGGGGTCGGGCGTTCCCAGCAGCTTCTCGATCGCGGCATCGGTGGCCTTGTCCTTCCAGCGGCCGACGTTGGTGGCGGCCGTCTCGCCCAGCGGGCGGTAGGCCCGGCTGCTCAGCGCGCTGTAGATGCCGGCGACGCCGGCGCCGCCCGTGAAGTTGATGGTGAGGTCGAAGTCACCGGTCTGCTGCTGCTCGTAGAGATTGGCGCTGGGGGCACCGACCGACCTCACCTCGATCCCGAGGTGTTTCTTCCAGCTGCGGATCATGATGTTGGCATAGGGGTCCCAGCCGAAGTCCTGGTTGAACGACAGCCTCGGAGCGTAGGACTTGCCGTCCTTGACCAGTTTGCCGCCCTTGACCTCGAAGCCGCTGAGAGCCAGCTCCTTCCGCGCTTCACCGGCGTCCAGCTCCTGCACCTTGTGCCGGTATTCGGGAAGGATCGCGTCGGCGTAGATCTCGTCGACCAGTCCTGTGGGACCCGCCTCCGTACCGGGACGCTGGAGCGTGGTGACGATGTCCTTGCGCGGAATCGTCATCGCGAGTGCCCGCCGCAGATGGACATTGTCGAAGGGAGCCTTGGCGGTGTTGAAGAAGAGTGAGTAGGCGCCTCCTGTGGCGTACTTCTGATACAGGTGGTGCTCGGGGTCCTTGCCGACGTACTCCTGCTCGGCCCCGTTCCAGGCCACGAGTGCCCAGTCCACCTCACCGCGCAGCAGTTGGGCCCGTACGGAGTCGCCACTGGTCGGGATGATCTTCAGCTGCTTCAGGGCGAACCGGCCGCCCCAGTAGTCGCTCCGGGCGCCGAGCGTGACCTGCTGGGGCGCGAACCGCTCCAGGACGAAGGGGCCCGTGCCCACCGGGTCCGGGTTGGCCCAGCTCTTGAGATCCTTGCCGTCCCAGATGTGCCGGGGCACGACGGGCAGTTGCGGGGACGCGAGCTGGCCCAGTTCGCTGAAGGCGGGACGCTGCCAGTGGACGGTGACGGTGGTGGCGTCCTGCTTGGTGACGCGGTCGTAGGTGGTGCCACCGGTGTTGAAGGCGGGGTCCTTGAGAGGAACGCCTAGCGAGAAGACCACGTCGTCGGCGGTCATGGGCTTGCCGTCCGAGAACGTCACATCGTCGCGCAGCTTCACGGTGAGGGTGGTGCCGGCCTCGTCGAACTCCAGGCTCCTGGCCAGCCACGGCTTGACCTTCGCACCGTCGCTGTAGTCGATCCGCG
This sequence comes from Streptomyces scopuliridis, assembly GCF_042790125.1. Lineage (GTDB taxonomy): Bacteria > Actinomycetota > Actinomycetes > Streptomycetales > Streptomycetaceae > Streptomyces > Streptomyces scopuliridis_A. The sequence continues at coordinate 19,387 of NZ_JBHTZS010000024.1, read as the reverse complement.
CCAGCGGCTCGTAGATCAACTCGTTGTTGGGGGACTTCTGGGTGGCGGGGCCGAACATGTTGTAGTTGCGGACGAAGGTGGTCCCGCCGTCGGTCTTGCCGAATACGAGCGCCTGTGTGCCCGTGCCTCCCGCCCCGGCTCCGCCGGTACCAGCCGTGCAGGCGCCCGCTCCGAGGGGTATCGCGAGGGCCGCCGCGGCGGTGCGCGCTAGAAAGACTCTTCTCGTGGGCATGGCTGACTCCTGGCTCCTCGTGAGGGCTGGGCGGGGCACGGAAGAAGTGCGCATACGTATGACCTGGACCGTGGAAGACCCTTCGGTCTCCGCTTCTACGTATGACCAGGGAACGTACGGACGTTGCGACAGTGCGTCAAGAGTGTGACGTGAAGGTTTTTTTCGGCCACCCTGCTCAGCGGTGAACTCAACGGACGTCCGAGGCAGGCGACTTGGGTGTCCCGTGGAGCAGGGCCGTGAGACTCTCCGGGAAGAACGGGCCGTTCGTGTCCGACGGCTGACGGGGCATCATCCGAACTGCCGACCTGCGGAGTTCGGATTGACGGCAGCCTTACGACTGTTACGAGGGGCCGCCACCGGCACACGCACACGCATTGACACCTCCACGCGGCCCGCCTAAGTTGAGCGCGCTCGTCGTGGGCGGCATGGACCGCCGCCTCCTGGACCCCGCGGCGGGCAGTGACCGGCAAAGCCTCCACCGCCGCTCTGTGGGACGTCCCGGCAACCCCTGCGATCGCACCACCGGCCGCGACAGCTCCGTGCCCCGGCCGCGGCGCCCCTGGTTCACCGACGGGCCCCAGCGAATCCCACGCCTCGGTCCGCTCCCCACTCTCCCGCGCCCACAACTGCCCCGACCGACGCCGTACTTCTCGACCCCGCACTTCGCAGCTCAGGACTCAGGAGCTTCGCCATGCCGCGATCCGACCGCCCGCGTCCCGCATGGGGCCGCCTGCCACGCCCCGCCTACGGCGCCGACTACAACCCCGAGCAGTGGGACAGAGCGACCTGGAAAACCGATGTCCGCCTGATGCGCGAGGCCGACGTCAACATGGTGACCCTCGGTGTCTTCGCCTGGTCCTGGATCGAACCCGGGCCGGACGTCTTCGACTTCTCCGGCCTCGACGAGGTCATCGCCCTCCTGCACGCGTCGGGCATCACCGTCGACCTGGCCACACCAACCGCCGCACCCCCACTGTGGTTCTCCCACGCCCACCCCGAATCGCTGCCGGTCACGGCCGACGGGCGTACGCTCGCGCCCGGCTCCCGTCAGGCGTACTGCGCATCGTCACCCGCCTACCGGGAACGCGCCGCGCTGGTCACCCGCCGCCTCGCCGAACGCTACGGCGATCACCCGGCCGTGGTGATGTGGCACATCAACAACGAGTACGCCAACGGCAACGCCCACTGCTGGTGCCCGACCTCGGCCGGCGCGTTCCGCGACTGGCTGCGCACCACCTACGGGGACGATCTGGAAGCCCTCAACGAGCGCTGGGGAACGGCCCTTTGGGGCATGCGCTACAGCGACTGGGGGCAGGTCATTCCGCCGCGCACCAGCACCAGCAGCCTCTCGCCTGGGCTGTGGCTGGACTTCTACCGCTTCAGCGACGCCGAGCACCTGGCCTGCTTCCGCGCGGAGCGGGACATCCTACGCGCCCACTCCCCCGGCCGCCCCGTCACCACCAACTTCATGGCGAGCGCGCTCCGCTGGAGCGACTACTGGCGTTGGGCGCGCGAGGTCGACATCGTCTCGAACGACCATTACCTCATGTCCGAGGACCCCGACCGCGCCGCCGACCTCGCCTTCGCCGCCGACCTGACCCGTGGTCTCGCGGACGGACAGCCCTGGATCCTCATGGAGCACTCCACCTCCGCGGTGCAATGGCAACCCCGCAACGTCGCCAAAACCCCCGGGGAAATGACCCGCAACACGCTGACCCACCTCGCCCGCGGCGCGGACGGCGCCCTGTTCTTCCAGTGGCGCCAGTCCGCCTACGGCCCGGAGAAATGGCACTCGGCCATGGTTCCCCACGGCGGAGAGGACACCAGGATCTGGCGGGAGGCCAAAGCCCTCGGCACCACCGTGGCCGGCCTCGCCGACATCGCCGGCAGCACCTGCCCGCCCGCCGACATCGCCCTCCTCCTGGACTACGAAGCCATGTGGGCCCTGCAACTGCCCCACCGGCCCAGCGGCGACATGACCTGCTCCGGCGTTCTTCGTGACTGGCACCGCGCTCTGTGGAACCTCGGGCTGTCCTGCGACGTGGTACCCGCCCCCGGAGAACAGCGCCTCCTGCTGGTGCCTTCGCTCTACGCCCTGTCCACCGACACGGCCAGGGCACTGGAGGACTACGCGGCACGCGGCGGCCACCTGGTCGTCGGCCCGTTCAGCGGAGTCGTCGACCCGCACGACCGTGTCCACCCCGGCCCGTACCCCGGCGCGCTGCGTGACCTGCTCGGCCTGCGGGTGGACGAATACCTTCCGCTCGCCGCCGGCGCGTCGGTCCACCTGGACGACGACGCGACCGGCCAGCTGTGGGCCGAGCGTGTCCTGCCCGATCCGGGCACCGAGGTGGAGAGCCGGTTCATCGACGGCCCCGCGCAAGGAGGCCCGGCCGTCCTCCGCCGCGGCAACACCCGCTACCTGGCCACCCGCCCGGACTCCACCTCCCTCCTGCGGCTCCTTCCCCGATGGGCCGCACAGGCGGGCTGCGCCGCGCCGGTCCAAGGGGCCGGCCAAGGAGTGGAGGTCACCCGCCGGACCACCACCGGCGGCATGACCTGGCTCTTCGTCGTGAACCACACCGGCCACCCCGCACAGGTGGCCACGACCGGGGTCGATGTCCTCTCGGGCACCCGTTCACCGGGCATGATCACCGTCCCGGCGGGCGAAGTCGCCGTCGTGGCCGAGGATGCTCGTCAAACGAGCACGGCGGCCGAGTCTCGTGCCCATCGACGTAGACCCATCCTGGGCACCGAGAGCGAACGCGATCGGTGAACGGACATCCCCAGCGGAGAGCCCGGGGGGGCCGCGATCCCCCGCCGACCGTTGTCGGACGCGAGGAGCACACCCAGAGCCAGCGCGCCGGCGGCAGTTCCCGCCTGACGGGAGGACATCCTCGCCGCGGGCCACGCCCGAACTCGCCGGCACGTCCAGCCGGTGAAGTTCGACGCGGACATCGGCTACTGGACGTGCCCCGGCCGCCTGGCCTGATCGGCGACTGTGTCACTCCGAGCCGTAGTACAGCCGGAGGAACTCCTCCATCGCCGCGTCGACGCCGACGCGGTCACCGGTGGCGAGCAGGTCGAGCAACAGACCGCGGACGGTGGCGAGCCCCAGTCTGGCGCGGTTCCGTGCCACGGCGGGGTCCACGCCCGCGGCAACCTCGGCGGCCATGAGCGGATCCAGCCAGTCGTTCACGAACCCTTCGAGAACCAGGGCGGTTTCGGGGCGGCCCCGCAGCGCGTGCCCGCAGAATTCGAAGAAGAGCCGCTCCTGACCAGCTAGCTGAGGGTCCGTCAGCTGCCGCCAGAGAAGCCTCGCGGCATCAGAGGGCGAGAGACCGGGTTCCAGACGGAACCGCGACAGCAGATCACGCTGGCGCTGCTCCGACGTCCGGACGATCTCGGCGAGCAGCGCTTCCTTGGAGCCGAAGTAATGGATCAGCATGCGGTGGCTGACGCCGATCGCGGCGCCCAGGCCGCGCAGGCTCAGGTCCGCGAAGCCATGTGCCGCGACGTAGTCGACGGCTGCGTTCACCAGTTGAGAACGACGGTCCCCGTCCGTGCCGAGCGCGGCCTTGCCCTCAGGATGCGAGCTGTCCATATTCACCACGTCGCGAGTGTACCAATTGGTACATGCCATGTGTACCGTGTGGTACATGAAGTCCGTCGCCGTGTCCATCGATGTTCCGCAGACGCCCGAGCAGGTCTATGACTTCCTCGATGTCATGGCTCACCACGAGCGATTCACCAACCACTACCTGACCGGATGGCGCTACAGCGGCCCGAGCCGCGGCATCGGATCGTGCGCCACGGTCACAGCCACGCTGGGCGGCAAGAAGACCGACGTCACCATCCAGGTCGTCGACGCGGACCCGCCTCGGCGCATCGTCGAACGGAACGTCAGCGCCGCCGGCCGACGGCTGGCCCAGGGCACCTACACCATCGAACCGCTGCGGACCGGCGGAAGTCGCGTGTCGTTCACGTACGCCTGGGAGCGCGCCCCGCTCGCCGACCGCCTGCTGGCACCCGTCGTCCGGGCCGCGATGCGGCGCGCCAACCGTACGGTCATGCGACGCCTGGCCACCGAACTGGATCACGACGCAACCGCACCGGCACAGCCGGGGCCGGATTCACCACCACCCCGTGCGCCCGAACGCCCCCGCCGGCCTCAGTGAGCCTTTTCCAACCTCGCGTTGAGGGTGCGCGGTGGAGAAGACTGCAGTGCTTCCTCGCGTATGCTCGCCCGACTGTGCCGTGGTGTCGGTCTGGCGCCGATGATCAGCTGCGGTCTTCATTGCCGCTGTCGGTGATCGCTCGGAACAGCTCGCGAGCCCGCTCGCAGAACTGCTGGACGTCCGTGATGTCCGGCTCATCACCGTCCGCCAGCATCCGGGCCTGGAGCTGCTCGGAGCGCAGCCCGCCGTAGTGGGCCCGCACCTCGGCGGTCACCGGCTGGACCGCAATGTGCAGGTGCTTGCGCGCGTCAGAGCCATGCGACCACATGCAGACGTAGGTCTGCTCAGGCCGGCACAACGTCTCCACGACACGAGCGGTATCGCGCAGCAGGGGGCCGAGCTCCGCCGCTGCCATGTCGTCGAGCTCCGCGACGGCCACGACATGGTCCCGGGGACCGACGATCAAGGTGCCAAGATTCATCGGCCCGACGACGTGGTTCACCACCCAAGCAGCGGTTTCGTGCAAGACGCCCCCGGGCAACTCCCGGCGCCCGGTCAGAAGGTCACACCCAAGACACCCCGTCACATCCACGCGCACCAGCCTATACAGAGCACGCCGCAGCGCTGATGTCGTCGACCTGTCCACCCCGCACCTGCGGTTCCTGACCGACCGGCTGTCCGTGCATCGGGCGGCGGTCGGGACTCGTTGGCGTCAGCTGTCCGCCGGCCGCCAGGCACTGCAGGTGCTGGCGCACCTGCGACTGGGGCACACCTACGCACAGCTCGCGGCCGGATTCGAGGTGGGCGTGAGTACGGTGTTCCGGTACATCACGGAAGCCGTCGGCCTGCTCGCGGCGCTGGCGCCCGGCCTCGCCACGGCGGTGACTGCGGCCTCGGCCAAGGCGTTCGTGATCCTGGGCGGAACGCTGCTGCCGATCGATCGGATCGCCGCCGACCGGCCCTACTACTCCGGCAAGCACAAGAAGCCCGGAATGAACGTGCAGGTCATCGCCGATCCGCACGCGAAGCTGCTGTGGGCCTCGGCCCTGCACGGTGCAGTGCACGACATCAAGGCCGCCCGCACCCACGGCATCATCGAAGCCTTCACCGAGGCGGGCCTGGCCTGCTGGGCGGACAAGGGCTACCAAGGTGCGGGCGGCGCCATTCGTGTGCCCTACCGTGGCCGGTGCCCGTCAACGCGACCTCGCACGTCCACCGTCACGGGTTCGTCGGCGACACCAGGTCACAGTGGGCGCCGCGATCGCAAGCGCAAAGAAGATGCCCGCGCTGATCACGTGCGGTTCCGTCCGACCTTGAGCGAGCGCGTACAGCCCACCGGCCGCACCGCCGCCAGCGAGGCCCAGTGCGGGTGGCCAGTAGTCGGCGGCCACTCCAACGATCACCACCGCCATCGCTGGCACGCCGGCGAGAAAGAGCACCCAACCGTGCAACTCGTAGCCGTCCGCTGCCACGCAGCCGCCGCGCGGCCCCCGCCTGCAGCCACCCTCGATGAGCCCGGCGATACCCCAGCTCACAGCGAGCCCCACCACGACGCCGGCCGGGACCCACCACCAGCTCGTCTCGTCGAACGACCCATTTCCCGACGAGCGCCCCGCGCTCGTCCTCGCCCTCCTCCTGTGTCCCAGCACGGTGTGATTGTAGGGGCCAGGGCGAGGAGCGGAGCACCGGATTCAAGGAGGTCAAATTCGCTGAGAAAACCTCAGTCGCCAGGCGACGCGGAGGCCAAGGGGAGCTGCGGATGTTCCAGAGACAGTTCCGCGGCGGCAGCCTCAGTCTCCGCCCTCGCTTCCGCGGCCAAGGTAACTTTGCAGGCCGAGGATGCCTCCGGCGCCGAATGGTGCAGCCCTTCGCAGCTGGGCGACCCCGCGCTGCGCGCCCGTGTCCTGAGCGTGCTGGGACGCCCGCGAGAAGACCGCCCGGCCAAGGACGACCCGTACGGGACTCTGGTAGTGATCACGAACGAGGCCGGCGAGGTCCTCATGCACCTGCGGGACGAGAAGGAAGGCATCTGGGCGCCGGGCACATGGGCCCCTATGGGCGGCGGCACGAGAACGGATTCGGCAGGAGGGCCCGGTGATCGAGCCGCCGGAGCTATTCGTGCGGAGCACCCTCGCGCGCGAGGGCGAGCGCGCCGCGCCGTGGCTGGCCGCGCTGCCGGCCACCGAAGGACGGCGAGCCGACCGCGTTGAAGGTCTCCTTCCCGCACCCCGGAAACCGCTATGAGCCGGACGCCTTGGCGGAGTGGGGCGGACGCGGGGCTGTCCTGCTGCACGAACGCGACGACCAGCAGTTCGCGATGCTGCTGGAGCGGGCCCGGACGCTCACGCTGGCCCAGGCCGGAGCGGGCGACGAAGTGGCAACGGTTGCCGGACAGATCAGCCGCCGCCTTGCCACTCCCGCGCCTCCGCACCTCCCCCGACTGCAGGAACAGGCCGACACATGGGAAAAACAACTGCGCCAAGACGCTGCCCAGTTGCCGCACGTGCTGTCGACGTACATCGTGAGCGCCGCGCTCGCGACCGTCCACGAGCTCGCCCGCGACCAGCCCGGAACCCTCGTGCACGGCGACCTGAACGCCCGCAACATTCTCAAGGCGGACCGTGAGCCGTGGCTGGCCGCCGACCCGAAAGGGTGGGCAGGGGACCCCGCGTCCGACTGCGGCACGCTGCTCAAGTCCCGCTCCGTGGTCCTCGTAGAAGACGGCGAACTACGCACGGCCATCCGCCGTACGCTCGACATCTTCACCGAGGCAGCCGGCCTCGATCGTGAACGCGCTCGACGCTGGGCACAGCTCTCCGCGGTGCAAGCCGCCTTCTCGGGGCGCCGCCGCGGTTTCCGCCGGGCCCGGCAGGGAGCGGAGCTGGATCGGCTCGTCGCGCTGGCCGACGAGCTGGCGGTCATCCTGACGGCGCCCGACCGGGCCGTGCCTGACAAATGATCTCTGCGAAACTTCGGTGTCCGAGGCCGAAGGAGGGAACATGGGGATTGAGCTGGAGCTGCACTCGGGGCGACCCGCGCGAAAGGGGGCATCCCGGGACACCTTGCTGCGGGGCTCTTACGAGCACGGTGAAGCGTTGGCGAGGGTGCTGAGAACCCTTGACCGGCATGGCTCGGGCAAGCTCGGATGGGTGGATCCCTACGGCGACACGCTGTTCAACGAACAGGAGGCTCAAGTCGCCCGCCAGGAAATCGCCGCCCTGACGCGGGGGTGTGCTGACGAGCAGCAGAAAGCGGCTCTGCTCGACCTTGCCGAGCTCCTTGAAGTATGTGAAACGACGCCAGGCAGCTACTTGTTGTTCATGGGTGACTAAGGGCTGTCCCGCAATTGATCGTCCGGCTAGTCGGAACGTGCCCGTCCTCCGGGCAGGCGGCTCGCTTATCCGTGGACACAAGGGTGCCTTCCGCGATGAGCACAGTGTCCTTGCGGAACCGCCTGCGGGGTTGCAGCGCGAGCAATGGGCCGAGGTGCTCGATGATGCGGTCGGCCACGGACTTTGAGATACCGAAGAGAGGGGCGAGCTGGCGCAACGTCAAGTTCGTGCGCCAGTAAGCCACTACCAGCAGCACACGGTCCTCCAGCGGAAGAGACCACGGGCGGCCATCGTGGACCGGATCCACACCTTCGCGGCACGGGGCCGTCACCAGCTTGCCGAAGACACGCGGGCTCAGCCCGGTGAACGGGGCTATCCAGGACGGTTCCAACGCCGTGATCACACCAGACACCGTAAGATCATCTCACCTGGTGGGATCGTTCCTGAGACGGTATGCGAAGGAGTCACAGCCAGGCTGCCCGCTCGGCACGATCGGCACCGCCATCGCCATCCACCACGTAGATCAGTGCCTCTGCGAAGCTGGTGCCCAGTTCCCACAGGATGCCCGGTCCCACGGCGATGACACGCCCGCTCGCCGCCACGTATGACCTGTACTGGATTGACCACATGCCGAGAGGGCTGTAGTTCTCCCCGAATTGGCGCCTCAGCCTCTGTGCCTCCGCAGACGCGTCGATACAGGCGTCAACGGGATCCAGGCGTAGCGACGAGGAAGGGACACGAGCCGGAGAACTCTCGATCGTCAGTTCGCCGAACTCTGCCCAAACCGCTGTCGCTACGTCGTTGAACTTGAACCCCGCCGCCATGAGTTGTTGTGTCCAGGTCTCTGGGTCGATCCGTCGTCCTGATCTCCACCCGGCGGTCCTGAGCGCTTCCAACACCGAGGACCCGCAGCCCGTCAACAATCCACCGATGCGCTCTATGCGCCCACCCCGTCTCCTCAGCGAACCTGCTTTCACGCAAGTCTGGCAGGTGCGGACCCGCACATTACAGGGCGGCGCGACACGTGCCGGCAGGTGCCGCTGAGTGTGGTGAGCATCTCGGCGAACGAACTGGTCAGCTCTGCGGCGGACACGGGTTCCGGGCAGCGGTCGAGTACCGCCTTGCGGCGCAGCTTCTCCACTTCGGTGAGGGTGGCGGGGTGGCGGGTGATCCAGCCGGTCACCTGTCGCACCGACGGCGGGGGCGCAGCCGGAATGAAGCCTTCCTGCTGCGGCAGATCGCGCCGGATCCAGTCGCGGACGAGGGAGTATTGGCCTCGGAAGCCGCCGACGGTGACTTCCCGGTGGAGGTCGAGGATGGTCACGTTCCCGCTGGTTTCGGATCGTGCTCGTACGCCGGGCGGATTGCGACGCCGTGGAGCGGGCACGGGCTCGGCGGGCGCAGACGAGTGCTTCCACGCGGGGTGAGACCTTGCCGCGTACCGCGCTGAGGACCGCGGTGGTGATGGACTCGGCTTCAACGGGCGGCTTCAACGGGCCGGCCGCAACTGTAGGCGGCGGCCAGAAAGTGAGGATGCACGCTCCCAAGGCCGGATTGGCTTCGTTGATCTATAAGAACAACATGCGCCGACCGCGTCCGGAGCCAGTTAGTGATCACTTGGCTCACGGATCTCGATGAGAAACGACGGCACTGTCGTGTCCAAGAACGTGGGACGGCCAGCCGCTCGTCAGGGCGGCTGGCCGCCGAAGGGGGCCGTCCATGGTCGGTGGATCGCTGCGCAAGGGACCGGGCACCTACGAATCTTGGGCCAGGGCGCCGGTGACCTTGTGTGTCGGACGCGGGCGAAGAGTGAGGCGGGGTGACCGAAAGGATCACCTGTGATGGTGGCGCTATCGGCTGGCGGTGAGTTCGCTCAGTGCTGCGCTGAGGCGTGTCAGGGCGGGGGCGACCCAGGGCAGGCTCTGTGGGTCTTCCGCGGTCAGCGCCATGTGGCGTTGCTCCGGGGTGGCGCCGTACAGGAGGCTGGTGGCGAGCCTGAGGGTCAGGGCGGTGGCGGGTTCGCCGAACGCGCTGCCGGGCAGGGTGGCGATGCCGTGCCGGTCGAGCAGGGCGGTGGCCAGGTCGGTGCCGATGGTGATCCCCTGGACGCGCAGAACCTCACGTGCGGGGGCGAAGTCGGGGTAGAGGTAGAAGCCGGCCTGGGGAGGGCGGCACTGTGTTCCTGCCGCGAGCAGTCGGGTGTGCACCTCGGTGGCGATGCGGGCGTGCAGACGGCGGGCGGCGGCGATGTGTGCGGTGACCTCTGGCGGTTCGCTCAGGGCGTGGGCGGCCACGGCTTGCATGGGTGCGGCCAGGCTGGACCAGATCTCGCTGGCGATACCGGTCAGTTCCTGTTGCAGGTGCTGTCCCCAGCGGCCCGCTGGGGTGCGGGCGAAGCCGATCCGCCACCCGCCCAGGGCCAGGGACTTGCTCAGCCCAGTGGTGACGACGGTGCGCTCGGCCAGGTGGTGCACCGGGCTGCGGGCGGTGCCTCGGTGGCTGAGTTCGGCGTAGATCTCGTCGCTGATGACCGCAAGGCCGTGTCGGTCGGCGATCGCGCAGACCGCCTCGACCTGCTCGTCGGGGGCGATGGTGCCGGTCGGGTTGTCCGGGATGGTGAGGACCAGTACGCCCGGTCGGGCCCCGTTCGCAGCGGCTTGTCGCAGGGCCTGTTCCAGCAGCTCGGGGTCGGGAATGCCGCCGGCCTCGGCTGGGATGGGTACGGAGATGACGCGACGGCCGAGCAGGGCGGCCTGGGCCGCGTAGGAGACCCACGAGGGGCAGGGCAGCACTACGTCACCGCCGATCGCGGCCAGCAGGGCGAAGAGCAGAGTCTTGCTGCCTGGGGCGAAGAGGATCTGGCCCGGTTCGGTGGACAGGCCGCGTCTGGTGAACCAGCCCGCAGCGGCGGTCCGGGCCTGTGGTGAGCCGGCAACCGGGCCGTACCCATTGCGCAGGTGGGCGTCGGCGAGTACCTCGGCCAGGCCCGGTGGGACCGGCAACCCGGCCTCCCCGAATCCCAGATGGAGTACGTCATGCCCGGCTTCGAGGCGGGCGTGAACGGCCTCGTCGATGGCGAGCGTGGCGGAGTGGGTCGTCATGAGGAACCGTCCTGATCGGTACCGAGCTCCGGTGTCGTGGTGCCGCAGCGCTCTGCCGGGCACACGCCCAGCGTGCCCGAGGCGTAGCATCAGCAACAGCGCGAAAACGTGTTGGGGGCTTTAAGGAGAGCTGATGCTGGACCTGAGGCGGCTGGAAATCCTGCACCGCTTCGCTGCCCGGGGCACCATCACCGCCACGGCCGCCGACCTGGGATATTCGCCGTCGGCGATCTCCCAGCAACTGGCCGCTCTGGAACGGGAGGCCGGTATCGCGTTGATCGAGCGCACCGCCCAGCGTGCGAGTCTGACCGACGCGGGACGCGAACTGGCCGAGCACGCCGCACGCATCCTCGCTGCCGCGGAAACCGCTCACAGCAGCATGCGCGCCCGCATCGGCACCGTCAGCGGCCGGGTGACCGTCAGCTGTATCCACGCTTTGGCCCCCGCTCTCGCTCCCCACCTGGCCGCGCTGCAACGCGCGCACCCCGAGTTGAACGTCGTCGCTCACGAGACCGGCTCGACCACCGCCGCCGCAGCCGTCCTGGACCGCCGCTACGACCTCGCCGTCATCGACGACTGGTCCGCGCACCCACCAGTCGAGAGCACCGGTCTGTCCGTCCACCGTCTGCGCCGCGAGGACATCGTCCTGGCGATCCCCGAGGACCGCCCCCTCGCCGAGCAGCCCGGCCCGGTCACCGCCGCACGGCTGCGACAGATCGTCCACAACCAGACCTGGCTGTGCGCCCCCGTCGGGCAACTCTCCCGAGCCGCGGGCGACCGGTATCTGGCCGACATCAACGCCACACCCCCACGGCGCTGGGAATTCGAGGGACTCCACATCCTGGCCGCACTCGTCGCTACCGGTGCCGGCGTGGCCCTCCTGCCCGCCGGCCTCGCCCAGGAGCAAGCAGGCGTCGCCGGACTGCGACTGGCTCCCCGCATGCAGCGCACCATCCTGGCGCTCACCCGGACCACCACCCAGGAAGACCCCGCCATCACCGCCTGCCTCCACGCCGCCCACCAGGCCCTCGGCAGTCAACACTGAGCAGGAACGAACTCGTACGGCGCGGTGTGAGGGCCTGGACGCCGCCCGTGCCCGCAGCGCCCCCGACCGGCAGCAGTTCCTCGAACTGCCCGCCCCTGTCGTCGCGGATGCTCTCGGCTGGGATCAGGCACACATTCCGTGAGGAGGATCAACAGGGTTCGGTCTCGGTGACGTGGCGTCATCTGGGACCGTGGTGCGGTGTGATGAGCTCGTCGGTGATCTGTTTCCACACCTCAGCGCGCTACTGCTGGAGCGTGTGTTCTTCGAGTGCGGAGTGATTCGCCTGATGGCGAGAACTCGGGTGGCTGAGGTCGCCTGCCCTGGATGTGCGGTGATGTCCAAGCGGGTGCACAGTACGTATGGAAGATGCCTTGCCGACACGCCGGTTGGAGATCGACCGGTGCTGATCGAGTTGACCGTGCGGCGTCTGTACTGCGCGAACGTTCGTTGTTCACGGCGTACGTTTGCCGAGCAGGTCGAGGGGCTGACCGTTCGCTACGGCCGTCGTGCGCCTGCCGCCCGGCGAGTTCTGGAGGCTGTCACCGTCGCGCTCGCCGGCCGGGCCTGGAGCCGTCTCGCTGCTCTTCTGCGCGCTCGGGTGAGCCGGACGGCACTATTACGGACGGTGATGGCCCTACCCGATCCGGCCTGGACCGTTCCGAAGGTGCTGGGCGTCGACGACTTCGCCACCCGCCGCGGACAGCATTACGGCACTGTGTTCATCGACTGCGAGACCGGTCGGCCTCTGGACCTGTTGCCCGGCCGTGATGCTGCGACCCTGGCCATATGGCTGCGGGAACATCCCGGTTCCGAGATCATCTGCCGTGATCGCGCCGGTTCTTACGCCGAGAGCCGCCCGCACCGTTGCCTCGAACGCCATCCAAATCGCTGACCGTTTCCACCTCCGGCAGAACCTCGGCACGGCCGTCGAACGGAGCGTGCGCCGCCACAACAACTGCCTGAAGTCGGCTACCGTCAGTGACGAGGGCCTGACGAACGACGCTGTTGCCGATCACGCGGACGCCGAGAAGGAAATGTCGCCCATCGAGGCCCGTAACCGCGAACGCCATGCGACCGTCCACGCCCTGTTGGACCAGGGACACGGCATCCGCGAGATGGCCCGGGAACTGCACAGGGGCGGCAACACCGTGCGTCGCACCGCCCGCGCCGAGACCAGACGATCAGCGACTATCTGCGACCGCGGCGGCGGCTACGAATACGAGTTGTCGCCCCAGCACCTCCGGGCGTCCGTCAAGTCACCGGCTGGATGATGCGGCACCCCGAGCACCTGTCGTTCAGGGCCTGACCACCTGCTGGAACTCCGGTCCGGTGGAAGACCGTGTCAACCACATCAAGATGATCAAACGCCAGATGTTCGGACGAGTCAAGCTCCCCCTGCTCCACCAACGTGTCCTCCTGACGGCAGCAGGAAACAGGGGGACACCGCAGCCGTAGTGTCAGACCGGTACGTCATGCTCACCGGCATGAACGAAGACGCCTTCTGGCAGCTCATCGAAGAGTGCAGGCCCACGGGACCGGACCCTGACGCCGAACGGCTTGCAGCTGAATTGAGCGACCGCCTCGCCCAGTCCCCGCTGTCTGTGGTCACCGGCTTCGCCGAACAACTGTCGTGGACGCTCTACCGTCTGGACCGCAAGGAACACGGAGAGGGGCTGTCCGGCGACGCCTTCCTCTACACACGCTGCGCGGTCGTCGCCGCCGGCCGCACCGCGTTCGAAAGCGTCATCCGAGATCCTGCGGACTTTGTCCCGTACGCCACCGACCACATCTGGGCCGAGAGCCTGCTCTACGCACCGGACCATGCATACGAACGCATCACCGGCGAGAAATGGGGCCGCAACACCCGCTACTCCTATGAGTCGTACTCGAACACCGCGGGATGGGCTGACTGAACGCCGTCGCTCACGTCTGGCGACGAAGTTGAAGCCGTTGATCCTCCTCACGGATTTTGTGCCTGATCCCGCTACTGCTCGATAAAGCCGGCCGGATCGTCCGCGCCGTACGCGCAGGTGTTTCACACAACTCGCTGACCTGTATGGACAGTCTGTTTCGGAGGGGTGCCGCACAGGCCGAGCACGCCGGCTGGCACAGCTATGTGTCCGTTTCTGGACGAGCGGGGCTGAGGCTCTGACCAGCGGGCAAGAGCGGCGGAGCTGTGGGGTGGAAGCCCACATCCGAAGGCTTCGCGGCGTGTGTGCGATGGTGCTCGCTATGGATTCCGAGCCGGGCCGTCCGCCGCGTCACGTCGATTCGGGACAGTGGCTGGCACAGTTCACAGACCGCCTTCTGGTGGTGTGTCCGCGGTGCGGGAGTCGCGCTCTCGTCGTGCCCCGGCCTGATCTTGAGAAGGCTCGGTTCTTCAGTGAGCTGATGTTCATGCCGCGCCGTCTTGTGTGCACTGCATGCGGGGCCACCGACGAATGGGAAGCCAGAGCGGAGGGGGCCGCACTCATGGGCGCGGCGGTAGGGGGCACCGAGGATCCGTTCTTCCGGCAGCCGTTGTGGCTGCAGACCCGTTGCGTCGGGCACATCCTGTGGGCGTACAACGAGAAACACATCAATGAGCTGGGCGCTTTCGTCGGCGCGGTGCTGCGGCAGCGTGTCGCTTCGCCGACGACGGCGATGGTCCCGCGGATTCCCGTGTGGATGAAGCGGGCGGACAACCGTTCCGAAGTCCTGGCCGGCCTGGGGGCGTTGCGGGCTCTGGCCGATCGCTCATCGGCAGAGCAGCGTTCTGATGCCGCGTATCGAAGGGGTGACCGGCCGCGTTCGCGTGGGAGTGCTCTCTTTCGGGGAGGGCCTTACTAGCCTTGCGGCTTCCATGAAGCGAGGGGCCGACGGATCACGTAAGCGGAGAGTGCCCTCCTCCCCCCGCAACGGCCCACTGGTTGCGCTGTCCCACCCTCCCCGCTTGGTCACGCGTGGCTGAGGACCGGCAGGAGGCAGGTGCCCTCCGCGAGGACCTGGAGAGCGAGTGCGCCTCACCGCAGGCGTGCGGCGGGTGCCGCGAGAGCGACGGCGCTAGCTACGGCCGAGAGTCCGGCGGCCCAGCCGAACAGCCAGCCAGGGAGCGCCGGGATGCAGTTCTCCCCGTATGTCACGCAGCGCGAGGCCCGTTCCGAGGCCGGCGCCAGCACTCCGGCGGCCGGGATCGCCCGGACGGACAAGGCGGCGCACAGGCCGGACCAGACTCGGAGGGGGTCTCTTCCACGGGCCGGCGTGGGTGTTGAGGACGAGGGCGTCGCCGTCATGTAGCTGATCCGACGTCGGTCTTGCCGTGCGGCCCATCCGCCGTGCTACTCACTCGGGCGGGGTACTCAGGGCCTGCGGGCATCGGGACACGAGTGGCTGTGGCTGGGGGCGGCGCGGGTCGGGTGAGGCCGTGGATCAATCGTCAGGGAGTGACGATGGCGAATCGTGCCGGCTCGGGCTTGTGCAGGAGGGCCAGCAGGCGTTTCAGTACTCCTGGCTCACCGTGGTGACGGACGTTCTTCGGCAGGGAACCGTTCGCGTTGAGGACTGCGGGCAGGTTCGTGCGGGAGAAGATCAAGGTCAGTTCCGCCGTGGTGTCCTTGGGGTCCGGGTAGTAGATGAGGGTGCCGTTGGAACAGCGGCATGCGGTTTCACCGTTGTCGGTGAACTTCCACAGGGTGCTCAGCTCTCCTGTCTTCGAGGCTTCCATGACGTTGACGAGGACGGCGAGGCTGTCGAAGACCTCGGTGACATTGAGTGCGGGGGCCAGGACGGCCTGCGCTTGGGGGCGGGTGCTGCCACAGGTGAGTGGGGCCGCCGTCGAAACAGCTGATGGAGCGCTGGTCACCCGTGGAGCCAAACGTCCGTCAGGTTGTCTCCCGCTCTGAATCTGATCGGCTATGGCGCCGAGCATTTTCACTGCGTACGGCAGAGGGCTTGGTCGATGAGGTTGCGCAGTGCGTCTTCCTGGCGGATCGCGGTGTCCGGGTCTGCGGAGCGGCTGTGAGCAGAGACGGTAATGGTGCGCCGTCCGTGTGTGGTGACGGCGGTGCGGATGACGTAGCCGAAGCCGCTTCCTCCGTGCCCGAAGTAGCCACCGCCGCAGGACAAGGGGGTGAAGAACAGTCCAAGGCCGTCCCGGGTGCCGGCCGGGTGGCCGCTGTCTTGCGGCACCGGAACGGTTGTCCGCATGGCAGCGAGTTCAGCGGGTCCCAGCAGCCATCCGGTGGCCAGGGCGGTGAAGAAGCGGTTGAGATCACGGGCCGTGCCGGTCATCGAGCCGTCGGCCCCACTGTCGAAGGGGCGGTAGGGGATCGTGGTGTCGGCCATCGGGCCGTCCGCGGTGAACTGCTGGTAGTTGGCCGCGTGCGGATCCGGGAGGAAGGGCCAGGTGCCGGGAGTTTCCGTGCGACGCAGACTCAGAGGGCGCAGGATGCGGTCGTGGACCTGCTGTTCCCAGGAAAGGCCGGTTACCTTCTCGATGATCATTCCGGCGAGGACGTAGTTCGTGTTGGAGTAAGCCCATCGTGTTCCCGCCGGGAAAGCAGGCTCATGACGCATGGCTTTGGCGATCAGCTGCTCGGGCCGGTAGGTGCGCCACCGGTTGGCGTAGTACGTTTGAGCACTCGATTCGGGGAACACGTCGTAGATGTAGTCGTGCAGACCACTTGTGTGCTGCAGGAGGTCGCGGACCGTGATGGTCCGGCCGTCGTTACCGACCCCGGACACGGTGCCGGGCAGCAGTTGCTCCACAGTCTGGTCGAGGGACAGCCGCTTCTCGCTGACCAGTTGCAGCACGACGGTGGCCACGAACGTTTTGGTGGTACTGCCCAGACGTAGATAGCCGTCCTTCGGGACCGGATGGTTACTGGCCATGTCCCCTACGCCGGACCGGGCCGTGGTGGTCCCCTGCGGGGTTTCCAGACGGACCGACACCCCCGTGACCCCGGCGTCACGCAGTGCGTCGGCGCCACGCTGCACAGACCAACCCGCAGCAGAAGAAGGTGTCGTTGCCGCGGATGCGGTGAATGGTAGAGCCGACACAGCCAGCGACAGCGCAGCAGTTGATAACCATAAGCGGTGAAAGATCACGACTCGACGCTACGGACATCACATGTCACCAGCCATCCAGTCCACCCCCTGGCTGAACGGGTGCCAGCTGGATGGACACCAGCCCCGGCACCGGTGCTCAGTGTGCTGATCCTCGTTGTCGTATGTCAGCCTGTTCTGCGGGTTTTGGTGCCTGTCTCGTGGTGGGTGGGGCGGCTGTACGGCTCGCCGGTGGCCAGGACTCGGCCCACGTCGTAACGTCCGTCCGTGCACAACAGGGTGTCGCACAACTCGAACAATGCATCGCGCCGAGCAGTCAGACACACGTACAACTCCGACCGGAAGTGTGACGCCTCTGCGAACGCATCCTGCGGGACGCCTTGATGCACCAAACTCGTGATCACGGACTTCGGCTTGACTCTGTCGGGGATCTTGGCGCTCAGCCGGGCAGGTCCCGCGGTGGGTGCGGGAGGGCTTCGGTGAGGAGGGTGCCGTCGATGATGACGGTTCCGTCGTTGGGCCGGGGGCGGATGCCGCGCTGGTCTGGGTGGACGTCGATGGCCGGTTCCAGGCCATGGGGGCGGGCTGGGCCCATTGGGCGGGGGTGCAGTAGGAGTCGCCGCGGTCGGCGATGACCTCGTTCGTGTCGGGGTGGCGGGCGAGCCGCAACCTGCGGGCCGTCCAGCTGCCGCCCGCCGCGTGATCGGTCTGCCGCCGACGACGAGCACGGGCCTGCACCGATGACGAAGCGGTGGCCGGTCCGGCGCGAGCCTCCGTCGGACCGGCCATGGCGTGCCCGGTTGTCCCTCGGGCGGTCAATGCCGCCGTGACCAGGGCCCAGAGGGGCGGCTCCGGAACGAGAAGGCCCGAAATGACGCACCAGGAGCCGTTCAGACTCGCCACGGTGAACTGGGAGAGCGCCCGCGGCGGCACGACGGCCTGGTTCCACGGCAGCCCTCGCGGGCGTCGGGGGCGACGGTGCTCGTTCGGCGGGCGCTGAGGGAGACCGTGCCTAAAGACTGAGCGGGAGTGAGTCCTGTTGCCAGGCCCCGTGCTCAGCCGGACGCCCCGAACGGTGTTGGGCGCCCTGGTTCCCCGCGTTCTCGCCGCACCCGGCGTCAGCGCATCGTGTGCGTGATCCGGGTATGCGGGGGCGGGGTTCCTCACGCCCTGGGACACCCGAGTTGGCCTGGACGGTCCGATGCCCCGCACGATCGCTCTGGTCGTGCGGGGGCGGTGCCATCCGTCGCCGGATCGAGTGTCCCAGGGCGCGCCTTCCGATCGCCACTGCTGCCGCGTGATGGCGAGTGGTCTTCCTGGTCCTGCTGGTGAGGGGCTTCTGCCAGTGCTGGGCGCCCCACTTGGAGGTGTAGGCCGGGTCCACGGCGACGACGGTGATACCGGACTCGGCTGCCATCGATACGAGCCGTGCCCGCAGCCTGGACACGGGCATGCCGGAGATCAGCTTGCGGAACCGCTTCCTGCGGCCGTGTTTCTCGCGGGTCTTCTCCCCTGCGAAATCCAGGTCCTCGATCGCGATGGCCAGGCCGCGCCGTGCGGCCCAGTGCAGGAGGCGGATGATCGCGTGCCGGACCTGGGCATCGCGGTGGTCCGTGCTGCCGGACAGGTTGTAGTCGAACCGGCGCGGCTGGCCGAGCGGGTTGCCCTGCCTGTCCAGGCGCCAGGCCGCCAGGTGGTCGGCGTTAGTGTCCACACCGATCAGCCCACCGGCGCGGGCCGCCTCCAGGGGAACCGTCTTGACCGGCGGGATCGTCCACGACGCAGTGAGGTACCAGCGCCCGCGAACGGCGTCTTCGTGGATGCGGTAGGCCACGGCCCGGTTTGCCTCGACGCGGTCGCGCCACTGCTCGCCCCGGTGCGCAAACGACACTCTCGCGGCGAGCACGTACCGGCCATGCTGTGCGTTGGCCAGATGCTCCAGCGACGTGGGCAGCTTGACCGAGACCTCTCCGCCGGGTGTGACGCGGATGGTTTCGTTGCCGTAGCGCTTCCCGGACTCGCCGTCCGCAGCGAGGAACCGGCGGTCGGCTTCCCAGCGCTGCCGCCACTCCTGCTCAGCCAACCGGGCGGCGGTCAGGTTGTGCCGGTTGTTGATCAGCCGCTTACCGCCGCGTACAACGCGCACCCGCCCGGCCTCGCGGTCGGCTCGCTCGCCGGCCAGCCGGTCCTCCAGCACGTGCAGGCGCCGGGTCTTGGCGAACCATTCCCGCGCGGTGCGGTATCCGCCCGGCGCCCGCTTGCTGCCCTTGGCTCCCACGGGCAGCGACAGGCGGTGCGCGATCACGCGGATACCGGCCTCAAGGGACTGGATGTGAGCAAGCTGGCAGCGCCGGGCCAGCGCCCACTGATCGTGCGTCGCCTTCGTGATGCTGCCCGCCCACCGCGACGACGACCGTCCGGTCAAGGCGCGCTTGCGCTGTGCCCACTGATCGCTG
>NZ_JBHTZS010000023.1:0-123413 GCF_042790125.1 Streptomyces scopuliridis | reverse complement strand
CACGGGGCGGGCCCGGGCCGGGGGCCGTGCCCAGCCCGCTCTCGTTGGCGGCGGAGAGGGCAGGATTCGAACCTGCGTAGGCCTGTAAGGGCCTGACATGGGGCTGGGCCCCGGTCCCCGATAAGCCGCTCCGGGCACCTCTCCCTGTTCCCGTCCCGGTTTCCCGTTCCGTTCACACGTAAGATTCTGCCAGAGCCCCCTGATATGCCCCTGACAGCTTCCTGACGCGCCATCGGGCCAGTGGTTGGGCCTGCCAGCAGGTACGCAGAAAACACCGGATCGGTGACCGCCTGCCTGGTGCCGCGGTCACCGCTCCGGTGTTCTCGTCTGGTGAAGCGCTGCTCAGCCCGCGCGCCGCCGCATCGCCGGCTCGGCCTCGCCCCGGCGTACGGGCGCGCTCACCTTGTGCAGGAAGCCGGCGACCTCTCGGTACGAGGCCCAGAAACCCACCTCGTGGTAGGGCACGCCGCGCTCGGCGCAGTACGCGCGGGTCAGCTCCCGGGCACGGGGCAGGTTCTTCTGCGCCATGGACGGGAAAAGGTGGTGCTCCACCTGGTAGTTGAGTCCGCCGTACAGGAAGTCGATGAGCCACGACGGCCGGATGTTGCGGGAGGTGAGCACCTGCCGCTCCAGCCAGTCCAGGCTCTCCGCCTCGCCGTCGCGGACCGCCATGCCTTTGTGGTTGGGAGCGAAGATCATGCCGAAGTAGAGGCCCTGGACGAACTGCTGGACGACGAGGAAGACGACGGCGAGCAGCGGGGGAAGCACGGTGAACAGCAGGGTCAGATAGATCACCGCACGCAGCAGGATGAGCGTGGCCTCCAGCACCGGACGCTTGGTCTGGCCCCCCGAGATCGCCTTCACGGCGGTCTTGCTCATCTTGAGCGACTCCAGCACCAGCAGCACGAAGAACAGCACGCTCTGGTAACGCACGATGAAGCGCTTGACGCCACGTCGGGCGGCGTACTGCTTGATGTCGAAGATCGCGGTCCGGCGCCCGATGTCCGGGTCCATGTCCAGGTGGTTGGGGTTGCTGTGGTGCCGGTTGTGATGGTTGACCCACCAGCCGTAACTCGCCCCGTTGATCAGGTTGGCATGGATGTATCCCACGGCTGTGGCCACCCGCTTGTCGCGGAACATCGCCTTGTGGCCGGCGTCGTGGAACATGTACGCGCACTGCGTCCCGCACAGCCCCATCCACGCGGCTACGAGTAACTGCCACCAGGAGTCGCCGAGGAGGAAGAACGCCGTGAAGCCCGCGGCGAGGAGCAGGGCGTTGAGCGCCAGCCGGCCTATGTAGTAGCGCGGGTGAAAGTCCATCAGACCTTCGGCTTTCACGCGCTTCAGAAGTTCGGAGAACGTCGCGGACGCTTCCATGTTCCGTTGAGGCGGGGATGAACGGCGCACGTCGAGCGATTCGGCGGAGCCGTTCTGGTAGGGGACGTGCGGCGACGACATACGGTGCACTCCTTGGGCTGACACGCCCGGTGGTCAGGCGTTGGTTCGGCAGCCGTCCCACGGTCAGGAGGCTGTGCGGTGAAAGTCATGGGAAACGCCATGGTGGTCGCGAACCGTGCGCGCGCTCGTGCCATAGCGGTGCGGCGCGGTGCGGTGTGCCGCACGCCGCGCGAGCCCATATGCGATCCAGCCTTGCCTATCGCGCTGATGCGGTCCTGATGCTGGGCTGACCGGGCCGGGACGGCGGAGATCAGGCCGCCGTCGTGTCCTGGCGCAGCCGGTCGTCCAGGGCCAGGAGGATCCCGTCGGCCTCGCGGGCCACCGACTCGTCGTCGGGAAGCCCCATGATGCGCATCAGCTGCTCGACCATCGACTGGCGCAGCTCGTCCGTGGTCAGAGAATCGTGAGGCATGATCTTCCTTCTCGTGGAGGGTGATGCATGAGGGGCGCCACTGGCGCGGCCATGGGTCAGAAGGCGTTGCTGACCCGGAAGATGTGGGCGAAGCCGACGAGAGAGGCGTGGTTCTCGAACGCGACGTACTCGGGGATGACAACGTCCGCGGCCCACTTCTGCTTGTAGGCCAGCTGCGTCTGCGCAGGGTAGAGGGCGCCGCCCTCGGCCCAGAGGAAGTGCATCAGCCACTGGAAGGCGGGGCTGTGGCCGGACACTTCGTGACACGCGTCCAGGCCGGTGAAGGGCGTGAAGCCGAAGTGCAGCCACTCCTCCCCCTCCTCGCGGAACACCTCGATGGCGTGGGCGTTGATGGCTTCCATCAATCCCGGGGAACCGTCCGGGATCCGACGGCTCAGGTCGTGCATCCACCCGGAGCGTTCGCCGAACACGGGAGAGTACGAGATGTACGCCACCGGATCGTCGTCGATGGTGCCGACGAAGAGACGGCGAAGCGGTTGCACCGCGCCGCCGATCTGGCCCACCAGGAACTCCAGAGGCCGGGCGCCCTCACCTTTGGACCCGAGCCAGGCGCGATCGATCGTCTCCAGGCCCTCCCGCCAGTCCGACGCCCGCACTTCCTGGATCTTGAGTCCGTTGCGGTGCGCCCGGGAGATCTTGTTGCGCAGCTGCATGAAGCGCGTGCCGCGCAGGGTGAGTTCAGGGATGCGCACGGCCCAGGAGGCGCCGATCTGATTGACCGTGAAGCCGCGACGGCCGTACGCCTCGGCGTCGTGGCGCTGAAGCTGTACGCCGACGAGGCTGAGGCCCTCTCCGTGTACCTGGGAGACGAAGCGGTCGAGCAGCGTGTCGTAGGACGCCGGGTCGGCGAAGGGGCCGCCGAACTGAACGGCGTAGCGGCCGGCCCGGCGATAGGAGATCACCCCGTCGATATCGGGGACGCTGAATATACTGTTTCCCTCGTTCAGGGCGAGGAAAGAACTGGGGTTCTCGGCATGGGTGTATGTCTGCACGGCCCGGAGAACCGGGCCGTCCGTTTCGGTCGCGGACACGTGGCCCTCCCTCTCGAAAGAATTGAACGAGGAAAGTAGAGCACCGAACGGCTGAATACCGGAAGAGGGACATTCGGGGATGTCCGAGGCATGTCAGGTCCGCGTCAGGGTGGTATCAGAGGGGCATGGCATTGTTGTTCTCGTGAACGGCCCGGACCGCAACCGGGCCCCGTTCTGGAGAGGTGCCCGGAGTGGTTTATCGGGGACCTGAGTTTCGGCTCAATGGTCGGGTCTTATGGATCCACGCAGGTTCGAATCCTGCCCTCTCCGCAAAGACTTGTTATGCGCCCGCCGAATACCCGCGACCCGGGCGAATGATCCAGCCCGACAGACCCTTGCCGTGCCAGTCCGGCGGAGGGGATCGTCCGTATGCCCGAATTGTCGGAATAGATGCGACGGGCGATCATGTGGCGACCTGGGCGGGGTGACCTGGGGTGAGGTGACGTATTCGGACCGTGCGTCATGGGGCCGTAGAGTGCATTTCCGGACAAACGGCGATGCCGCTTTCCTGGGCGCACTAGCACGACATAAGGCCGGTATGGAAGCCCGCCGGAGCTTTCCCCGGCTGGCCACGCCACTAATAACACCTTCCCACGTGAATGCTTCTATGGCAAGATCCTTGTACAACGCCATGGGGGGCTGCGCTGCAACTGGTGCAGCGTCACCATCGGTATCGGTCAGTCCGGCGGTGACGGGGGGAGAGACATTGATGTGCCGATTACTGGGTATGCCGAAACGCTCGTGACGGTTGGCTCCGCATCTCCACGCCAGCGATTCTCAAGGCAAGATCACGTCCGTATTCCTTACCAAACCGTAAACGGCAAGGGAGCATGATGTGCTGAGCTTTTCGATTCTCGGAGCGTTAGAGATCCACACCGAGGCAGGCCAGGTGGAATTGCCGGGCGATCTGCAGCGGACTCTCGTCCAGGTGTTGCTCATCAGCGAACGTCAGCCCGTCGGCGGGGACGTTCTGATCAACGAGCTGTGGGGGGATTCGGCCCCCGACAACCAGTCCAACGCCCTCCAGGCGCACGTCAGTCGGCTGCGTCGTCGGCTGAGATCCCTGGAACCTGAGCGTTCCGTGTCCCGCCTGACGGTCCACCCCTCGGGTTACCGGCTGGCGGCGGACGACGACGAACTCGACGCCGCCCAGTTCGTCCGCAGGATCCGGCAGGCCGAGATGGCGGCCCTCACCGACCCGGCCAAGGCGGCGGACCTGCTCCGGTCCGCGCTGGCGATGTGGCGCGGGCCCGTTTTCGGTCAGCTGCCGGGTGGCACCGTGTGCCGGCTCGCCAGCGCTCGTTTCGAGGAACACAGACTGCGCGCACGGGAGCTGCTGTTCGACGCCGAGCTCAACGCCGGACATCACTCGCGCATCCTCGCGGAGCTCTACGAGACGCACATCAGCAACCCTTTGCGGGAACGATTCTGTGAGCAGCTCATGATCGCGTTGTACCGGTCCGGCCGCCAGACCGACGCCCTGGACACCTATCGCCGCATGTGGCAGCACCTGTCCGAGGAGGTCGGAGTGCAGCCCTCTCCCTCGCTGCGCCGCGTGGAGCACGCGATTCTCTCCCATGACCCGTCCCTCGCCCTGGGAAGCGGTGTCGAGCTGTTACAGCCCGACCTGACCGGCGCCCGAAGGACCTGAGGCCGCGCATCACCAGGCGGTGCCCGGTGATGGGAAGGGGCAGCCGACCCTGTGGAGGGCCGGCTGCCCCGGTGCGGCCGTGGTGATCAGGCGGCGGCGATCAGACCGCGGTGATTCAGACGGCGGTGATCAGGCGGCGGCGATCGCCAGGACCGCGTTCTGTCCGCCGAAGCCGCAGGAGTTGCTGAGCGCCAGATCGATCGGCATGGACGTCTCCGAAGCGGCGATCTTGATGTCGATGCCGGGATCCGGAGTGGTCAGGTTGGCGGTGGGCGGGACCACTCCCTGGTCCACCGACAGCACGGTGAGCACGGCCTCCACCGCGCCCGCCGCGCCCAGCAGGTGCCCCGTCACGCCCTTGGTGGAGGTGACGAGCGGATCGCCGGTGAGCGTCCGCTTCAGCATGTTGGCCTCGGCCAGGTCGTTGAGGGGCGTGGAGGTACCGTGCGCGTTGACGTGCTGTACCTCGCTCGGGCCCGCGCCCGCGTCGGCGAGGGCGGCCCGTACGGCCGACTCGATCCCGGCGCCCGTCGGATGGGGTGACGTCATGTGATGGGCGTCGGCCGAGGCTCCGTAGCCCACGATCCGCCCCCGGACGCGGGCCCCGCGGGTGCGGGCGTCCCGGAGCCGTTCGAGGATCAGGATGCCGGCGCCCTCACCGGCGACGAACCCGTCCCGGTCGGCGTCGAAGGGACGCGAGGCCGCCTCGGGTGCATCCTCGCGCCGGGACAGGGCGCCCATCTGCGCGAACCCGGCCATCACCAGCGGCGTGATCAGAGCCTCGCTACCGCCGGTCAGGACCACGTCGCAGCGGTCGAGGGCGAGGAGATCGCGGGCGACGCCGATGGCGGTCGCGCCGGAGGCGCAGGCCGTGGACACCACGAGGTTGGGGCCGGTGGCCCCGAACTCGATGGCCGCCTGACCGGCGAGCATGTTGGGCAGCTGCATGGGCAGCAGCAACGGGGAGACCTTGCCGGGGCCTTCCTGGAGCATGACCCGGTGCTGGGCCTCCACGGTTTCCGGTCCCCCGTCACCGTTGCCCAGGACGACGCCGACGCGGGCACCGTCCCAGGTCTTCGGGTCCAGCCCGGCATCGGCCAGCGCTTCGCGGGCGGCGACCAGCGCGAACTGCACGAAGCGGTCCAGGCGCAGAGCACGCCGGGCGCCCAGCAGGACATCCGCGTCGAACCCGGGGACCCGGCAGGAGATCCGTACCGGGTTCGACTCCAGCAGAGGGTCGAAGGCGGCTGTGGAGCGCCCCGAACGGACTGTCGTCCAGGTTGGCGCCACCCCGATGCCGCCGGGGGTGACCAGACCGACCCCGGTGACGGCCACATCGATGCCGGCCATCAGATCTTCGCGCCTCGCTCCTCCATGAGCGCCACCATGTCGCCGACGGTGGCCGCTTCCAGCAACTCGTCGTCGCTGATGGTGAGGCCCAGCTCGGACTGGAGCATCAGAGACAGCTCCACGACGTCGAGTGAGTCGAGTTCGATGTCCTCCCGGGTGGCCTCGGGTGTGATCAGCTCGGGCGAGACCTTCAGCTTGTCGACGAGGAGACTCTTGAACTGCTCGAACATGACAAACCTTTCGATAATGGCCCTGATGGCGGGGCGTCTTTCGCTGACGCTTGGATGTCGCTGTGTGCGTGGAGCGTGGTGGAACAGCGGTACGGACGCTCAGAACGGGGTGAGGTCCGGCCAGGTGAGGGCGGTCGCGCCCCAGGCCAGCCCGCCGCCGAACGCTGTGAGCAGCACCTTCTGACCGGAGGACAGCCGGCCGTCCTGTGCGGCCTGGGACAGCAGCAGCGGAATCGAGGCACCGCCGGTGTTGCCGACGTGCTCGATGTTGGACAGTTGCCGTTCGGCCGGGATGTCCAGCCGGTCCGCGACCGCGGCGAGGATGCGGGCGTTCGCCTGGTGCGCGGCGAGCCGGTCGATGTCGGTGAGCCGCCAGCCACGGCGTATGACCGCCTCCCGCGAGGCGGCGGTCATGCGCTCTACGGCGTGACGGTAGGTGTCGCGGCCCCGCATCCGGAAGAAGTGGTCTCCCGGGGGTGCGGCGCGGCCCGAGGAGCGCTGCCGCGAGCCACCGGCCGGCACCTGGATGAGATCGGGGAGGTCGCCGTCACTGCCCAGGACCAGGGGGCCCACGGCGCCCGGTTCGTCCGGCCGGCCGGCACGCAGCACCACCGCGCCCGCCCCGTCCGCGAAGATCACGGCGGTGGCGCGGTCCTCGGCGTCGATGAGGGTGGTGAACGCGTCCGCCGCGACGAGCAGCACCCGGTCCGCGATGCCCGCCGCGATCAGGCCGCAGGCGGAGGCCAGGCCGTAGAGGAAGCCGGTGCACACGGCGGCGACGTCGAAGGCCGGTACGCCGGTCAGGCCGAGCCGGGCGGCCACGGCCGGGGCGGTGGCCGGACACAGGTGGTCCGGAGTGGTGGTGGCGAGCACCACCGCGTCGATGTCCGCGCTGCCGGCCGATTTCAGTGCCCGCCGGCCTGCCTCGACGGCCAGGTCGGAGGTGGCCGTTCCCGGGGAGACCACATGGCGCGTGGCGATTCCGGTGCGGCTGCGGATCCACTCGTCCGAGGTGTCCAGCCGGGCCGCCAGGTCGTCGTTGGTCACCACGCCGGGCGGTACGTACGACCCGATGCCGGCCATCACCGCGGTCCTCCCCGCGGGAGCCCGCTTCTCCCCGAGGACGGTGCTCATCCCGTGCTCTCCTGGCCACCGGCCAGCACTTCGACGGGGAGGCCCATGTAGGCCATGCGGGCCTCGGCCATCTCGTCGGTCCACTGCTCGGCCATGCCGTAACGCTGCTCGGGGGTGGTGTCGAGCATCCGCACACCGGGCCACAACTCGTAGTCGCCGATCTTGTCGGCGTGCTCGTACATGCCCTTCTGGAACATCTCCTCGCGGGGCAGGACGTACTCGCGGTCGGGGAGCCGGTCCCAGAGCCGGACGCCGTCCCGCAGGATCTCCAGCAGCCTCGGCCTGTACTCGGGGTGCTTGACGACGTGGTCGCGCAGGATGGTGCTGGCCACGGTCAGATGCCGGATCTCGTCGATGGCGGTGCCGCGGGAGATCTCCCCGGTGGCGGGCGAGAGCGGGGTCCACTTGCGCTCGCTCAGCTCGGCGGCGGGTGCCAGTACGCCCTCGATGACGATGGCGAACACGGCGACGCCGCCGATGAAGTCGGACTGTTCCGTGACGATCTCGTCGGTGAACTCCTTCACCGGCTCCAGCACACGGCGCCGGTAGTCGGCGGCCATCTCGTCGATGTCCCGCAGCAGGCTGTCGGCCGGGTGTCCCAGCTCGACGAGATGGTTGCGGAACACCCGGGCGTGCCGGGCCTCGTCGATCAGCTGGGTGGCGTAGAACTCCATCTCCGGGATGCCCGGGGCGATGGTCACATAGCGGCCGAGGACGCGGGTGGCCATCTCTTCGGACAGGGCCCGGAAGCCGAACTCCAGGGTGAGGGCGTCCCGCAGCGGGCCCGGTTCCTTCAGGAACTCGGGTACGACGGCGTCGGCGTGGTGTCCGGTGTCGCCTCGGTCGCGCAGGGTCCCCTGCGCCACGGAGGTGAACCAATAGGAGAGGTCGCACTCCTCGGGGCCGAGCGTGAGTTCCTTCGCACCGTCGAGCAGACCGGGTGCCTTGTCCCAGTCGGCCTCGGGCGCCACGAACGCGGTCATGCTGTGGTCTCCTCGCTGGTCTGACGGCCCCGACCGGGATCCCGGGCAGGGGTGAGCGGGCCGGTGAACAGTCCGCCGGCGTAGCTGAGCAGGGGCTCGCCCGCGCCGACGGCGGCATGGGTCACATAGCCGATCAGTACGTCGTGGTCCCCCACCTCGGGGGAGCCGGAGAGCCGGCAGGTGTAGTGGGCCAGCGCGCCGTGCAGCAGGGGCGCGTGTGCGTACGGTTCGGGCTCCCACCCCAGGCCGGCGAACTGGGCTCCGCCGTCGGGCCTGGAACTGTCGGCGAAATAGCGGGCCAGCTCGACCTGCTCGGCCGTCAGTACGTTGATGACGTAGCGGCCCGAGGCCGCCGCGAGTCCGGCGAACTGCGACCCGCGCCTGAGGCACGCCCCGAGCAGCAGCGGCTCCCGGGACACCGTGGTCAGCGTGCTGACGGTGGTGCCGTGCGGTTGTCCTTCGTGGCTGACCGTCAGCACGGCCACCGGGGACGTGAGGTGGTACAGGGCCCGGCGCCGCCGGAGGCGTCCATCGGGGGTGCGGTGCCCGCGGGCCGTCCCGGTGCGGGTCCGCAGCGTGGTACTCATCGCACGGCCTCCTGCCCGGCGCGATCGGGGACGGGGGTCCGCGCCGCGGGGACGTGGCCCACGGGCGCGGGGTCGGTCACGTGTCCGACCGGCTTGGGGTGCCTGATCCCCAGGTCGTCCAGGAGGCGCAGATAGCCGGGTTGGCGCACCGGTTCGAAGGGCAGCGCGAAGGACTTCATGAAGTTGCCGAACAGCCCCCGGTCGCCGAAGAGATGGAAGGGGAGCATCAGCAGGGCCCACTCGGGGCCGATCAGCCAGCACCACAGGGCCGCGACCACGGCCTGGGTGATGAGGCTGTGCATGACGTTGTACAGAACGTAGTACGCCTTGGCGATAGGACGGCCGCCGCTGCGCCGGAAGGCGATCGCGCCGGGGAGGTACCCGAGCAGGTCGATGTACAGGAACAGCGCGATGGCCGGTATCCAGCGGATTTCGCCCAGGTGGGCGATGATCAGACCGGTGGTGACGGCCAGGCCGACAAGGTACTCGGCTCGGTGCAGTGAGTAAGTACGGGGCGTCTCGAACGGGTTGGCCTGATCCACGGCTCAGCTCCTGTTGAAGCAGCGGGTCACGCTGCGGTGGTTTCCGGGCGGACGTCATCGAGGCTCGCGTCGCCGAGCAGCCGGGTTCCCGGGTACATGCCGGTCACGGCCCAGGCGACGCTCTCCTTGATGACGCGCTCGGCGATGGGGTCGAGGATTCCCTGCAGACTGGGGATGCCGAAGTCGAAGTCGGCCTCGAAGTCGACGGCGACGTCGGCTCCTTCCTGCCGCAGCGTCCACAGTCCGGTGAAGCTGTCGAAGTCGCCGTCGGTCTGTTCGAAACGGGCCGTCAGGTCCTCAAGGGAGAATTCGTCCCGCTCGGTCCAGCGCAGCAGCCCGCTGCGGAAGTCCAGTTCCCAGCTGGAGCCGCACTCGGCGGCCGGCAGCGTGGCGTGCACGGTGGTGGTGCGCACATGGGGAGCCAGCTCGGGGTACCGCTCCCACTTGATCACCGATTCGAAGACCGTCCGCGCGTCCTCGGAGGGGACCAGCGCCTTCAGTTCCACATGCCGCACGATCAGTTACCGCCTTCCGGCATCCGGGCCGCGCCCTGGACGAGGTCACGGGTTGCCTTGTCGAACGAGTCGAGGAGGAATCGCACGTCGGTGCCGGTCAGGGTGGCCGGCGGAGTGAACCGCACCACCGCGCTGCCGTTCATGGAGTGGTTGGCGACGACGCCGTTGTTGAAAAGCTCGATCAGCAGCTCACCGGCCAGGCCGGCTTCGACCAGCTCGACACCGATCAGCAGGCCCCGGCCGCGCACCTCCACCAACAGGTCGGGGATGTTGCGGCGGGCGATCTCGGTGAGCTTCGGCAGCAGGGTGCCGCCGAGGTCGACGGCCTTGGTGACCAGCCTCTCCTCCTTGATCGTCTCGATGGACGCCTGGACGGCGGCCATGAGCAGCGGTTGTCCGGAGAAGGTCGCGGTGTGGAGGAAGGGGTCCTTGTCGAAGGGACGGAACGCCTTGCGGGTGGCGACCGCGGCCGACACGGGCAGTACGCCGCCGCCCAGGGCCTTACCGGTCAGCATGACGTCGGGGACGATGCCCTCGATGTCGGCTCCCCACCACTCGCCCAGCCTGCCGAGGCCCGACTGGATCTCGTCGAGGATGAGGAATCCCTCGTACGCGCGGACCAGTTCCTCGACCCGCTTCAGGTAACCCTTGGGCGGGATGATCACGCCGCCCTCGCCCTGGACGGGTTCGAGGATGACGCAGACCTCGCCGGGGTGGGCCGACAGCTCGGCCTCCAGGGCGTCCGCGTCCCCGAACGGCAGGTGCAGGAAGTCGGGTACGAGCGGCCGGAAGGGCCGCTGGTACACGTCGTTGGCGGTGGCCGAGAGCGCGCCGAGTGTCTTGCCGTGGTAGCCGCCGCTCATGGAGACGGTGCGCTTGAACCCATTGGCGCGGGCGAGCTTGAGGCCGGTTTCCACCGCCTCGGCACCCGACAGGGCGAAGTGCACCCGGTCCAGGCCCTCGGGCATGACCGACACCAGCGCCTCGGCGGCGCGGGCGGCCGTCGGTTCGAGCAGAATGCGGGTCGCGGTGGGGTGGGTGCGCAGCCGGCGCTCGACGGCCTCCACCACCCGGGGGTGGCGGGCGCCCATGATGAACACCCCGTAGCCGCCCGCGTTGAGGAAGCGCTCCCCGTCGCTCGTTGTCAGCCACGCACCGGAGGACTCCACCTCCATGTGACTGCCGAACAGCTCGGCGAGTGTCGCCCGGCCCTTGCTGAGGTGGGCCCGGTAGAGCCGGAGGATCTCCTCCTCCGGGCTCGGCGTTCCGGTGCCGGGCGCGGCCCCGGTGCCGGACCGGGTGTCCTGGATCACGGTCACGAGATGTCACTCCAAAGAGACGTGCGGATGGCTCGGGAATCGCGGTGGTCGGGGACCGCGCGGGGGCCCAGTGGCGCTGCCGTGCTCGTCAGGCCAGTTCGAGCGACTCGCCACCGAAGTAGCGCAGCAGCGGCTCGGCGGCCGCGGGCCTGGCCGGCGGGTGGAAGGCGAGCGGGCGCACCGACGCGGCCAGCCGGGCATGTCGGGAACCCTTGATGAAGTCCATGCCGCCGAGGAGTTCCAGGGCCCGGTTGGCGTTGGTGACCAGGGAGTCCTGCACGCTGTAGCGGGCCACCAGGGCGCCGGCCACCGCTTCCTCACCCGCCACGCCGGTCTGCACGGCTCGCGCGGCGCCCTCCAGCAGCGCCACGGCCGCCTCGTGGTGGATCGCGAGGGCCGCGCGCTCGGTGGCGTCGCCCCGCTCGCGCGTGACGACTTCTTCGACGAGGGCGGCCGTCGCTCCGGTGTACCCGGCGGAGATGAGCAGCACGAACCAGATGAACCCGGCTGTCTGGAGGTCGTCCAGCCGGTGCGGGTCGTCGGCAGAGGTGCGGACCACCAGCTCCTCCGGGACGAACACGCCCTCAAGGCGCACCTCGTCGCTCTCGGCGGCGGCGAGCAGGTCGCTGCCCCAGAAGGGGTGGACGCTCAGGCCGGCCGAGTCGGCGGGCACGAGCGCGAGGGCGAGCTCGGGCGTGCCGCCGGCGCCCGGTACGGAGATGCTGGCCGTCAGCAGATCCATCGAGGACGACAGGCTGCACGGCTTCTTGGAGCCCGACAGACGGTAGCCGCCGTCGACGGGCTCCGCGGCCACGGTCGGGGCGAGAATGTTCTGCTGGGTGCGTCCCTCGGCCCAGCCGGAGGCCATCAGCTTCCGCTCGGGCACGATCCGGTGCAGCAGGTCCACCTGCGCGGGTGTCAGCCGGTTCCGCCGGTCGGCCAGCGCGTAGAGCATGGCGGCGGTGAAGTGGTGCATGGTCGTGGCGGCGGCGAGCGACGGGGAGACCGCGCCGATGGCTTCCTGCACCCGTACGGCCTCCAGGGGGCTCGCTCCCAGGCCGCCGAACTCGACCGGGATCAGAAGACCGGCGCCGCCGTGAGCGCGGAAGACGTCGATGGACGTGCCGCCCGGCTTCTCGCGGTCGTCGTACGGGATCTCCTCCAGGGCCTTGAGCAGCCCCGGGTGGTACTGGTCGCACGTGGCGCGGGCTTGGTCGAGAGAGCGCAAAGGCAAAGCTACCTCCGGTGGGAGAGAGTGCGATTCGGTAGGGGGCGCTCAGGCGCCGAAGACCGCCTCGTAGGGGCTGACGTCACGGGCGATGCTCACGCCCTGCAAATGGGAGGTCTTGAGCATCGGATAGTTGGCCTCGCCGAACACTCCGCCGGTCAGGCCGGTGCCGCCGTGCGTGGGCAGGTAGGGCACACAGCCCATGTGCGAGTCGTTGATCTTCAGCAGCCCGCCGTTGGTGATCTGCCGCACGAAGGTGTCGATGACGCTGTCGGACCGGGCCCACAGCGAGTTGCGCAGTCCGTACGGGTTGGAGTTCGTGAAGTCCACGAAACGCGACAGCAGCTCCTCGTCGGAGGCCGGCTCGGCGACGACGACCGGTATCAGCGGGAAGAACGTCTCCTCGCGCACCATGTCGTACTCCCGGGCGCGGGCCAGGCCGTCGACCCGGACCACGGTGGGCTGGAGGAAGACGCCGGTGTCCGAGGGGGTGCCGTCGACCTCCGTGCGGTGCCCGCCGGTGACGAGTTCGCCGCCCTGGTCCAGTGCCTGGTCGAGGAGGCGGAAGAAGCGCTCGCTGCGCCGGACCGGGGAGAGCAGGACGTCCTCCTCCTCCGGATAGCCGGGCCGGATCCGCTTGACCTGCTCCTTGAGCTCGGCCAGCAGCTCGTCGGCCACGGCGGGGTGCACCAGGACGCCATTGGGCACCATGCAGATCTGACCGGAGCCGTAGAACGCCTCCGTGATGGCCTCGACGGCCTTGGGGATGTCGGCGTCGGACCAGACGACGACGCTGTCGTTGCCGGCCAGTTCCAGGATGGCCTTCTTGCCCTTCTCGACGCACTGCCGCTCGAAGCGCAGGCCCTCCTGGCTGCCGCCGATGTAGAAGATGTCGTCGATCAGGGGACTGGCGACCCACCGGTCCAGAGTCTGCTTGGGGTTGGCGCACAGGGCGTTGAGTGTGCCGGGCGGGGCGTCCAGCTCGTCGAGGATCGGGGCGACCACGTCCCGCATCAGCCACATGGTGCTGAGGGCGATACTGCGCGGGGCACGCATGATGAGGGCGTTGCCGGACATGAGGCACAGCACGCCGAGGGCGGCGCTGGGCAGCGGCGCGTTCTGCGGGGGGTTGAAGGCGACGACCCCGTCGGGCTGCCGGCGCACGATCAGCCGGCGGTCGCCGTGCCGGAACTCCGTGTACATCTGCTGCTGGTACCAGCCGAGGCTTTCCTCGCTGAAGATCTGCAGCAGAGAGCTGTGTTCCCAGCGAGCGAGCTTGGCGGGGTGGGCCTCGGTGATCAGCATGTCGATGAACTCGTCGCGGCGGCGTACGAGTTCCTCGCGGAAACGGTGCCCCAGGAGCATTCGGCGCTCCAGCGGCACGGCGGCCCAGCCGGGCGCGGCGCTCGCCGCGGCCTCGCTCGCCAGGTCCAGCGAGGCGTCGCCGGCGACGGCGCAACGGCCCACGACGTACGGGTGCCGGGCCGCGTCCGCGTCGGCGTCCCGCTCCAAGGTGCGCTTGAGTGTCACGCTGGTGAACACGTCGTCCAGGAGGGATCTGCCGCTCACGGTGTAGACCCATCCCTCGCCCTCGATGTCCTTGCCGGCGACATAGAGCGGGTAGCTGCGCAGGGGCGCCTGACGTTCGTCCGCCGCACCGCCAGAAGGTGCGGAACGTACGAGGGATGTCTCCTCTGTTGTTCCGTCCGAGAGCATGAGTGGCCTTTCGGGGTTCGTTTCCAGTGCTTTCCGGCACAAGGGAACAAGGCGCCGAGTAATTCGATGGTGTCAGCCCGCCCTGACTCCCTCCTGACACCCGGCTGATCCCTCATCAGGGCGCCCTTTTCCCGCTTTCACGCGGGTGCGGAAGAAATGCGGAGTGCGGCGTCACCGCCCCGGCAGGCGTATGTCAGTCGGCTGTCAGGGCGGTGAGTCACTCTGGGCGGAGTGCCTCACCGAGAGGGCGGAATATGAGGAAACTGACAAGACTTCGGGCGCTGTTGCCCGTGACCATCCTGGTTGTCGCGACGGGCGCGGCGGGCAGCGCCTCCTCCGCATCCGCCGACGTCGGATGTGAGATCCGGGAGAACTCACCGCATACGGACTGGGGAGAGATGTCCTTCCCCGTCGACCTGTACTGCACCAACACACCGGGCGATGTGACGTCGCAGTCCTTCTACGGCAGCCCGGTCACCGGTCGTATGACCAAGACGACGAGCTGGTACGTCTGCTGGAAGGTCGGCGCCCCGCATGCCGGCAAGAACAGCGTCTGGTACTACACCCAGGGTGACGAGGTCGTGAACAACCCCGGCCAGCAGGGCTGGGGTTATATGCCGGCGGTCGCACTGGGCACCACGAAGGCGCCCTTCCCGGGGTTGCGCAAGTGTTCATGGGGATAGAGGTGGTCGACCCAATGCGTACGACAAACGAGACGGCGGGGAAGAGCCCGGCCGCCCGGCTGCGGCGGTTCGGCCGCACTCTGGCCGGCGCGGCGCTGCTGGTGCCGCTCCTGGCCGGCGGGATCTCCACGGGGACGGCGAGCGCCGCCACCTGCAACCTGCAGGAGAACGTCCTCCAGCAGGACAAGCTCGGCAACACCTTCCGTACCGACGTCAAGTGCGACAACACAGCGGGCGACGTCTACGGCCGCGCGTCGTTCGACAGCCCGCTGACCGGTATCAAGACCTCGACGCTGAGCACCTTCGTCTGCTGGACCCGAGGCCAGCCCCACGCGGGCGGCAACACGATCTGGTACTACACCAAGGGCGACCAGGCCCTCGCTCCGTTCGCCGCGTTCGAGGGCTGGGGGGCAATGCCCTCCAGCGCGCTGGTCATGCCGAGCGACATCACGCATCCCTTCCCGGGCCTTCCCCGGTGCCCGTGGTACTGACGGAGATGGAGCAGAGCATGGACGTGCGTAAGACACCCGGACTACGCGCCCGGAAACCAGTGATCGCGCTCAGTCTGATCGTGGCGCTCTCGGCCCTGGGCACAGGGCTGGGCATGGCCGCGACGGGCCCGGATTCCGGCAGCACGGCAACCACCGCGGCGACCGGTGCCACGGTGTCGGCGATGGCGAAGGCGAAATCGTCGGGCAAGCCG
Source organism: Streptomyces scopuliridis (assembly GCF_042790125.1). GTDB lineage: Bacteria > Actinomycetota > Actinomycetes > Streptomycetales > Streptomycetaceae > Streptomyces > Streptomyces scopuliridis_A. Next base: position 107,850 of record NZ_JBHTZS010000023.1, on the reverse strand, counting down.
GTGGAGATGGTGGAGCAGCGGACCGAGTCGTCCGAGATGCACGCGAATCCGTCCGGCACGGTGACGGTGACGACACATATGACACCGGTGCGAACGCGTCAGGGCGACAAGTGGGCCGCCATCGACACCGACTTGCGGCTCCTCAAGGGCCGGGTGGTGCCCAAGGCCACGGTGGCGGGCCTGGAACTCTCCGATGGTGGCACCGGCCCGCTGGTGCGGCTGAACGACCGTGAGCATGTACTGGAGCTGAGCTGGCCCGGCTCGCTGCCGAAGCCCGTACTGAACGGGCCGACGGCGACGTACCCCGAAGTGATGCCGGGCGTGGACTTGCGGATCAAGGCCGAAACGGCCGGCTTCTCGCAACTGCTCGTGGTCAAGAACGCGAAGGCGGCGAAGAACCCGAAGCTGAGGAAAGTCGCCTTCGGCCTTTCGTCCAACGGTCTGAAGGTGACCGGTGACGAGAAGCGGGGACTGAAAGCGGTCGACACCAAGGGACGTACGGTCTTCTCCGGCCCCGCGCCACAGATGTGGGACAGCGCGAAGGACGAGAAGAAGAAGCATGCGGTCATGGAGACCGAGGTCACCGGGAAAAGCCTCGCGGTGATTCCGGACCCGAAGCTGCTCACCGGCCCCGATATCACCTATCCGGTGTATGTGGATCCCACGTTCACTCTTAACACGTCCAACTACACAAGCGTCAACCAGATCTATCCCACCTCGACGATCGGGTGGAATGACCGCAACGACACCAAACTCAGTGTGGGGAGGTATTTCTACAACAGCGTGCCCAACGCGTATCGCGGGTTCCTTCAGATGGATGTGCCGAATCTGGCGCCGGGCCGCGTCGTGACGAAGGCCAGCCTGACCTTCAAGGACGAGAGCTTCGGCAGCTGCTCCTCCATCCCCCTGGAGCTCTGGCACACCGGCCGTATCTCCTCCGCGACCACATGGAACAACCAGCCCGCCTGGAACACGAAGATCGCCACCTACGGCTGCACCACGGGCACCGTCACCCAGGACGTCCGCAGTGTGGTGCAGGCCGCCGCCCAGACGGGTTCGACCCTGGTCGATTTCGGCTTCAGGACCACCGCCGCGGCCGAGGGAGGCAAGACAACCGACTGGCGGTGGGTCGTGGCGCCCAGCGCGACGCTGAGCGTGGAGTACGCCTACAACGGCCAGTGCTTCCTGGTGGACCAGGTGGACCACAAGGACCCCGACGGCACGGCGTTCACCAAGGAGATGAACTGCGAGAGCAAGGCGTCCGAGACCAGGATCGAGCCCTACAGCACGGCGCAGACGACCGGACAGCTCCAGGCGGGTCCGCACAGCTTCGTGTGCTGGCGCAGCGGTGACATGAACGCCGCGGGCAACCGCATCTGGTACTACGTCAAGGCCGACACCGCTTCCGGGTGGACGAAGTGGGGCGGCTGGGGCTACGTACCCGCCGACAGGATCACCGGCGCGGGATCGGAACCCTATCCCGGCCTGCCGGCCTGCAATGTCTACGAAGTCACGCCCGGCATCGCCTCTCCGCAGGACTTCAACTCCGACGGCCTGTCCGATGTCGTGGCCCTGCAGTCGGACGGAAACCTCGCTCTCTACCCGGGCAACGGCAACGGCACGCTCGGCAACAAGCGGATGCTGTGGACCGACGGCAGGGGCAACGACTACAAGAATGTCTTCACCGGCGACTTCAACGGGGACGGCAACACCGACATCGCGGGCTTCGAGGGTGCCTGGCCCGGCTACGTCGTGTGGTGGTGGGCCGGAGACGGCAATGGAGGACTCGGTGAACGCCGGCCGCTGATGGACAACCGGTACAAGACACAGGCCCAGTTCAACCCGGGCCTGCACGCGCCGTGCCGCTTCGTCTTCGCCGCGGACTTCAACAGCGACGGCAAGACCGACATCATGGCCGGCTGCGGCCAGGGCTCGGAGCAGGGGAACTACGACGCCGACAGCCTCTGGTGGTGGCCCGGGGACGGCGACGGCGGGATCAACGCCAAGATCGGCGCCAGCCTCGGCTGGGAATACGCGTCCGTCGCCCGCACGCAGACCAAGGTCTCACCCCTGGACATCACCGGCGACGGCCGCATGGACATCTCGGAAATGTTCTCGGCGACGAGTCTGCATCTGAAGGCGGGCCCCGGCGCGCTCAACGCCAACTACGGCACGGGCACGCTGACCAACTGGCCGCCCAATGGATTCGGCACGGTCACCAAGGTGTTCGCGGGCGACTTCAACGGCGATCGCAAGGGTGACATCGCCGGTGTCGACGCGAGCGGACAGCTGTGGTGGTGGCCCGGCACCGGAACCGGATCCTTCGGCACTCCGGCGAAGATGTCGGCCGCCACGGACTGGGGTTCCATGAAGGACATCAAGTGATCCGGTCGCGTATGGCGTTGTGAAGGCCAGGGTGCGTTTCTGGGCCTTGGCCGATGTGGTGCCGCCCGTGATCACGAAGGTGGAGCCCGGTTGGGTGACTATGTGGCCGTCAGTGGAGTTCGTGATGGTCACGTTGGTCAGGGTCGCGTCGCCGCGGGCGCCGCTCATGGCGAGGATTCCCGCGCCGTTGTTGGATTTGTCGATCTTGACGTTGCTGATGGCGACGCCCGGCATCGTGCCGCCGCCCGTTTTGAACTGGATGCCGTCGTAGGTCGAGTCGTGGATGTCGGTGTCGCGGATCGTGACCCCGGGGATGTCCCGGCTCTGGGCGAAGAGGGTGATGGCGCCGAACTCCTGGTCCTCGTTCCAGAAGGCGCCGCCCGTGCGGTGGAGGGCGTTGTTGGCGATCAGGGTCTGGCCGGAGAAGGGGAGGGGGTCGTGGTCCGTGGCCAGCATGATGCCGGGGTAGTTGGCCGTGTCGTAGACCAGGTTGTTCTCGATCTTGTTGCCGTAGCCGCCGTAGACCGCGATGCCGGTCGCCCGCCAGGGCAGTTGGATCGTGTTGTTGAGGAACTGGTTGTCGTGCGCGATGTCCGTCGACGGGTTCTTCACATAGCGGTTGGCCCAGACCGCCAGGGAGTCGTCGCCCGTGGTGCGGAACGAGGAGTTGAAGACGCGGGAGTTACTGGTGCCGTTGGTGAAGTTGATGCCGTCGGCGTAGGTGTTGCGGATACGCATGCCGCTGAACTGGAGACCGTCGGCCGGGCCCCAGAGGTCGGGGATGTTGTCGTAGTCACGGCCGACCCAGACGCCCACGTTGGCGTGCTCGATCCAGACGTTGGAGATCTTGGTGTCCTTGCCGAAGCGGCCGTTGAGGCCCACGCCGCCCTCGGCGCCGCCCGGACCGCCGCGGATGGTGCCGGAGCCGAAGATGGCGATGTCGGAGATCTGGGTGTTGTCGTCGATGTCGAAGCCGAAGTTGCCCTCGTGCGGGTGGTTGATGCTGCCGACCGCCTGGTGCGGCTCGGTCAGGGTGTAGAGCTGGGAGTGCCACATGCCCGCGCCGCGGATCGTGACGTCGCGGATGCCCACCTGGTTGTACTGTCCCCGGTCCAGCGGGTCATCGGTGAGGATCTTCTTCTCCTGCCGCCACTGCCCCGGCGGGATCCATACGCACGCGATGTCGCCCTCCTGGTCGGCCGTGACCGCGCGCTGGATGGCGGCCGTGTCGTCGATGCCGTCGTCGGGGACCGCGCCGTACTCGGTGATCGAGGTGCACTCGGCCGGCTTGCTCGCCGGGGGCGCCACCTGCTCCAGGTCGATCAGGTCGATGATGTAGAACGCGGCGGAGTCGCCGGCGTCGCGCTGGAGCCGGAACTTGGTGCCGACCGGGTAGGTCGTCGGCAGCAGGGCGTGCGACTCGTCGAAGAGGCGACGGGCGTCGGCCTGGGGCGTGTTGGTCAGGGACTCGGGCCCGTCGGTGTTGCCGTACAGCCAGCTGTGCTTCGACGAGAGGGTCAGCTTACGGACGAAGGTGTCGTTGACGTAGAGGCTGATGGTGGCCTCGGTGCCGCCGCCGTTCGGGGCGTCGGGGATGGAGTTGCGTACGACGATGGAGTTCGAGGGGTTGGTCGAGGTGAACTCGACGAACTGGCCGGTGGAGTTGAGCCGTACCGACTTACGGCCCGAGGACTCGGTCGCGAAGTTGGTGTGCCCGAAGGTGCGCAGCGGGTCGGTCTCCAGCAGAGTGCCCTGGTAGCGGGCGGCCTCGGCCTCGTACTCGACGTACGGGACGGCCGCCCCGCGGCCGACGACGATCGAGCGCGAGAACGCGTTGTTGGTCTCGTTGGTCTCGGCGACGACGTTGGTGGCGTCGGCGGTGGCGACGATGGTGGCTCCGCCGTTGGTGGCCGTCCAGGTGCCGTTGACGCTCACATCGGCCGTCGCGCCCGCCGCGATCGGCGGGGTGTCGGTGTCGAGAGTGGTGCCGCCCACCACCACGCGGGTGACCGTGGTGGCGCCGGAGCTGGTCGTCCCCCGGTTCTTCACCGCGACGGTGAACCTGACCGCCGCTCCGACGGCCGGGTTCGCGGGGCTGGACTCGATACCGAGCACCTGGAGGTCGGGGCCGGGGCTCTGTCCGACGACCAGGTCCGAGGGCGCGGTGAAGCTGTTGTTGTCGTTGTCCTGCTCGACGATCGTGTCGGTGGGGTCCACCAGCGCCGTGACGCGGTAGCTGCCCGCCGGGCGCTTCCCGATGTCGACCGGGACGGTGGCCGAGGCCCCCGCCGCGAGCGCGGACACCGGAGCGCTGCCCGCGACCACGCCTCCCAGGCTGACGTTCACCGTGGTCGCGCCGGAGGCGGCCGTTCCCACGTTCCGCACCGTCGCGTTCACCTTGGTCGCGTCGCTCTCCACGGGAGACGCCGGGGTCCACGACAGCGCGGAGACGGTCAGGTCAGGATTGGGGGCCGGGACCCCGATGACCTGGAGTTCGGCGACCTGTCCGCCGGTCGCGCCGGTGTTGCTGAAGATCTGGAGCTGTACGTCGGCGGCGCGTCCGGTCACCGGGATCGTGACCGTGTTCTGGTTCGACGCCGGATTGAAGGTGTAGTTCGCGCGGGCCAGGAGTGAGGTGAAGGAGGTCGCGCCCTGGTCGCGGCCGAGTATCTGGAGGTTCTGGGTACGGGTCGCCCACACCGGGTCGGGGTTGAGCTTGATGACGACCGAGGAGATGTCGGCGTTGGCGCCGAGCTTCACCGTCAGCGTCGACGGGTGTCCCGCGGACTCCCAATAGGTGCCGGTATTCCCGTCGTTGGCGTTGCGGGCGACGTACGTGAAGACCGTCGACGACGCCTCGATCGGCTTGCCGCGGGCCAGATCGGAGCCGTCCGCGCCGCCGCCGCCGTCGCCACCGCCGTCACCCTCCGGGCCGTAGACCTCGAACTCGGAGACCTGCGCGGCGGGCCAGCCCGTGTTGCCGGTGATGTTCAGCCGTACGTACCGGACGGTCGCGACGGTGAAGTCGATGGTCACGGTGTTGCCGGAGGCCGGGGCGAACGAGTGTCCTCGCGCGGCGGAGAGGGTGCTGAACGTGGTCCCGTCGGTGCTGCCCTGCACGGCGAGGGCCTGCGTACGGGCTTCCCACGAGGACGGCAGTCCGATCACCACGCGGTCGGCCGTGACCTCGCCGCCCAGGTCGACCCGGATCCACTGCGGGAAGGCGTTGGCCGGCCCTTCCCAGTACGTCTGCCGGTTGCCGTCGGTGACGTTGGCGGCGGGGTGGTTCCCCTCGGACCCGCTCGCCGAAGCCGCCCTGCCCTGGGCCAGGTTGGGACGTTCCGCCGCGTGGGCGGGACCGGAGCCGGCGGCCGGTACGGGCAGGAGGCCGACGGTGATCAGGGCGGCGACGAGCGCGCCGATGATCAGCCGTCGGCGGGGCTGTTTCCGTTTCATCGTGTGTCCTCTGTTCTGTCGGAACGAGAGAGCCTGGGGGGTACGAGAGAACGGACAGCCCACGGGTCCGGGCCGGCCGTACGACGCGCGGGTGCGTGGGGGCGAGGCGCGCGGTGCCGGTGCGCCGGGCCCGCTGTGAAGTTGCACGCAAGGTGCAAAAAAATTGAGCTAGTTATCCATGTTTTTGCGAGTCACAGGCTGCAATCGCGTCGCTGATTTGTCAACGGTTCTCGCACGCCCACTGATTCGCGTCCGACAGCCGCGAATCAGCCGCCCATGAGTCAGCCGCCCATGAGTCAGCCGCCCATGAGTCAGCCGCCCATGAGTCAGCCGCCCATGAGTCAGCCGCCCATGAGTCAGTCGCCCATGAAGACGACCCGGCGCGAGGGGCCCGCCGTGCCAGGAGCCGCCGTGGTGAGCGAGCGGCCCGCGGGGACCGCGCGGTCGCGGCCCCAGGAGCGGATCTCCTCGATCTGCTCGGGGTTGGTCCGGCTCATGGGGGAGGCGTTGGCGAAGGTGTCCTCGACGAACGAGGGGTCGAGCCCCTTCGGGTCGTCGCCCTGGAGGTGCAGTTCGGCGCCGACGTCGTGGAGAGCGGCTTCGATGTCCGAGCCGGCGAAGCCGTCGGAGAGGTCGACCAGCAGGTCCAGCCGGTCGGGGGCTGGCTCGGCCTTGACGTAACGGCGGTAGTAGAGCTGGATGATCTCCCGGCGGTCCTGCGCGTCCGGCAGGTCCACGAAGAACAGCTCGTCGAAGCGGCCCTTGCGCAGCAGCTCCGGGGGGAGGCTGCGGACGTCGTTGGCGGTGGCGACGACGAACGCGCGCGAGTCGGACTCCTGGAGCCAGAAGAGGAACTGGCCGATGACCCGCTGCGGCACCCCCGACATGTCGTGGCTGCCCGCCAGGCCCTTCTCGATCTCGTCGATCCACAGGATGCACGGCGCCACGCGATCGGCGGTCTCCAGCGCCTCGCGCATCCGGCCCTCGGACTCGCCGAGGTACTTGCCGTGGATGCTGGCCATGTCCAGCCGGTAGAGAGGCAGCCGCCACTGGGACGCGATGGCCTTGGCGGAGAGCGACTTCCCGCAGCCGGGCACGCCGACCAGGAGGGCGCCGCGGGGCGGCCGGAGGCCGGTGCCGCGGAGGTCGGAGTGCATCAGCTGGTGCTTGCGCCGCAGCCAGTCGCGGAGATTGGTGAGCCCGCCGATTCCGTAGTCCTCCTCGCTCTTGAGGTGGATACGTTCGAGCCCGGCCAGATCGCTGAAGATCCGGTCCTTGGAGCGGGCGAGGGCGAGGACGTCGTCCTTCTCCACGGAGCCCTTGGCGACCAGCGTGGCCATCAGGTTGACGGCCTCGCCCTCGGTGACGCCCTGGAGGAACTCCGCGGCCCGGCGCGCGTCCTCCTCGGTCCAGGCGATCGGCACGACCCCGTGGTGGTCGGCGAGGAAGCCGTGGATCGTCGCGTACATCTCGTCGGGGTCGGGGAGTTCGAGCTGAAGGCTCATCCCGAGCCGCTGGAGACCGCTCCAGATCGGCTTGTCGGTGATCAGGACCAGGCTGCCCGCGTTGGCGTCGGCGAGCCTGGCGAGTTCGGCGACATGCCGGGTGAAGGGGGTGTCGGTGTCCAGGTCGTCCGGGTCCACCAGCACCAGGGTCGCGTTCGGCCGGCTGCTGAACTGCGCCGCCGCGAACTCCATCGCGCCCGTCAGCGAACGGTCGTCCTGCACCGTGGAGTTGGACCGCAGATCCCGCAGGCCGGTGGCGCGCGTATAGATCCAGAACGGCAGTGCCGAGCGGCGCGGCTGCGCGGCGATCTCCTTCACGAGGCGCAGCGCACGCGGCTGTTCGATGGTGCGCAGGCCGATGACCGGCACGCGTGCGGTGAGGTAGTTGTCCAGGTCGTCGCGGCACTCACGGTAGTTCGGCATGCGTGGCCTTCTGCTGAGGGAAGGGGTGTATGAGGGGAGTTCTCGATCAGAGGGGCGTTCTCGACAAGCGGCAGGGGGTTACGGCGGGGTCACCCGGCGTCTGCCCGTCGCCGTCGGGTCGTACGACCAGCCGCCGGTCGCGGCGGGCTCCGCCGTGGGTACGGGCGGCGGCGCGGAGGTCACCGCGGTGAGCGGGTTGTCGCGCAGCGTCCGCCGCCGGGCCTCGACGCGGCGCGGGTCGCCGCCCTCCGACGCCATGCTCTCCACGGCCCGTTCGAGGTCCTGTTGCAGCGTGCGGGTCGCGTCGTCCACCATCTTCAGCAGCTGGGGCCGCAGGTCCTCGGGCAGCCCGGGGTGGGTCGCCAGGGCCCGTACGGGATGCAGCCCCGACCGGGCCTGCGCCAGGGCCCGGCCGACCGAGAACTCGTCCGCCGCCTCGCCGAGCGCCGTGCCGAGCGCGTCGGCGCAGCGCTGGAGCCGCGCGGAGAGCGCGTCGGTGAGCCGGAGCCGCAGCCGGTCCCAGGTGTCGGCGGCGAAGTCCTCCTGGCGCAGGGCCGGCAGCCCCGCGCCCCCGGACCGGCCGCCGGCCGCCCAGTCGGTCAGGAACGCGGCCCAGGTCTCGTACGTACCGCCGTGGGCCCAGAGACTTCCGGTCACAGGTTCACAGGTCCTTCTTCGGGCGCCGTACGGTCATCTCGCCCGGCGGCAGCGGCTCCCATTCGGGCAGCCCCTCCACCACCTTGCGCAGCCGGGAGGTGACGCGCTCCTTGGGGCGCGCGGGGGCGGACGCCCACGGCGAGGCGGCCGGGGACGGCGCGGGCTGGGACGAGGGGGGCTGCGGGGTCTGGGGTGTCCCCGGGACGACGCGCCTGGGCTGCTGTTCGGGGATCACGGTGTCTTCTCCTCCGCCGGCTCGGTGACGGTGCGGCCCTCGTACGGCGACGAGGCGTGCGCGGCGGTCGCCAGCGAGGCGATCATGGCGCGGGTGGCGGCCTCGACGGCGTCCGCCCGCTGGAACCGGCTCTGCCAGTCCGTCAGTTCGGCGCGGGCCGCGCGCAGGGTACCGACGGATTCCTGTTTGGCCTGTTCCAGGGACTGCCGCGCCGTCTGCTGGAGCTTGCGGGCCCCCTCGGCGCGGTTGCGCAGGACCAGCGCCCACACCCCACCGACGATCAGCGCCGCCACAAAGGCGAAGCCGACGTGGAACGGCATGAACAGCAGCAGGACGGCGAGCACGATCCCGCCCGGCAGCAGGGCCTTCTGCCGCCACGGGAAGGCCAGCGAGTCGATGAACGGCCGGGCGTGCCCGTCCCAGTGCGCCACCAAGGACGCCTCCAGCGTCTCCAGCGGCGTCGTGAACGAACCCGACCACGGCGGCAGCGCGAAGGTCTGCGCCCCCACGCCGTGCGTCGTGGCGAAGTACGCCCCCACGTCCGGCGGGATCGCCGCCCGGTAGTCCCGGCTGAAGGAGGCGTGCGCCCGCTTGAACCAGCTGTGGCAGGCGGCCACCGAGAGCCGCTGGGTGGCCGGGGAAGCCCCGATGGCCTGTGGGTTGAGGGCCGAGGTGGTCTGGACGGTGAGGTAGTCGAGGGTCTCCTCCAGCGACGCCGAGTCGAGGTCGGCGGCCTGCTTCGCGGCGTCCAGATCGCCGCCGTTGTCGATGACGGCGTGATTGAAGGCCAGATCGCGGCGGAGCGGCAGTTCCTCGTTGTCGTACTCCCCGACCAGCCGGTCCAGGATGTCGTCGACCGCGTCCTCGATACGGTCCGAGGGCCGCGACTCGCGCGCCATCATCTCGGTGTACTTGTCCAGTACGGCCTGCTGGGCGCGGGCCGAGGAGAGCACGGCGTCCAGCTGGGCCCACTGCGGGGACACCGCGGCCAGCCGCGGGAAGTCGGCCAGGGCGGACGGCGCGCGCAGCGATTCGATCTCCGCCCGCCAGCGGGTGACCTGGGCGGTCTCGGTCGCCTCGTCGGCGAGCAGCGTCTCGCGCCAGGTGGCGAGGGTGTCGCGCAGCAGCTCGCGCCCCGCCGCGCCGAACGCGCCCTGCGAGATCGATTCGAGGATCACCGCGAACTCCCGGCCGAGCGCCGCCGGGTCCTGGACATTGAGGTAGTGGCGCAGCCAGCGCACCGCGCCGGCGTGCCGGCCCTGGCGGCGCAGCACGAGCGCGAAGAACAGCGAGGTGCGGTCGGGGGAGCGGCGGAACGCCTCCTCCACGGCCCGCTCGCACAGCGACCGGTCGTCCGCCGCCCAGCTGGAGAGGGCGATCAGCGCGGGGGCCAGCCAGTAGCGCGGGGTCTGGATCATGAGCTGCTCGCCCACGTTCCGTACGGTCTCGTCGGAGACCAGACCGGTGTCGAAGGCCTGGAGCATGCCGACCGCCGAGCGCCTGACCACCTTGTGATGGCCGAACTCGTGGTCCACCTTGTCCTGGATCACTCCGACCCGGGTCTCGGCGCGCTGGACGTTGGCCGTCAGCTCGGCCTGCTGTACGAACGTCATGAAGTCGGCGCGTAACTGCTGGAGTTCGGTGCGGGTCTCCTGCTGGGCCTGGCCGACGGCCGACACCTGGCCGGAGACCGCCCCCACCTGTTCGCCCAGCCGCACCACGAGGCTGTTCACGCGATCGACCTGGCGCCGCAGGTGGTAATCCACCTCGGACATGGATCCTCCGTCGTTGTCTGTGGCTCTGTGGCTCTGGGGTTGTCGCGGCCGGTGGGGGCGGCTACGGGTGTTACGGGCGTACGACCGAGCCGTCGTCCAGGACCGGCAGCACCGTCCCGCCGGCATAGACCTCGACGTACTCGTAGGCCCCGGACCGCACCAGCATCCGGGCCGCCGCGAAGGGTTCCGGCATCGGATCGCCCGGGGCGAAGTGGTCGATGATCGTGTGGAAGAGGCTCAGCCGGTGGTCCACGAAGGGCGGCCCGAGCCGGCACACGGCCACGAAGCCCACCGGGACGTCGCCGTACGACGTGGCGTACTGCTCGCGGATCCAGCCGGACAGCTCCCGTACCGCCGCCTCGTTCAGCCCGGCGTCCAACCGCTGTACGGAGTCCAGCAGTTCGCGCGTACGGTCCCGGTAGAGGTCTCGCGAGAGGGCCGGGGGGCCCGCCGGCGGTGCCGACGCGGTGCTCCTGCCCGGTGCGGCGCCCGGCCCGGCGGCGGGGCGTACCACCCGGCGCGGCCCTTCGATGAATCCCATGGATCCCCCTAGATCCCCCGTGCGTCCTGCGTCCGTCCGGCACGGCCTGAACCGTGCGGGCTCAGAACAATAGCGACGGCGCCTCCATACTGCTAAGTGCCTGGCGGCTCCGACAGCGGACAACCGAAGTACGCCCGGTAAGCGCCCAGTTCATGACCCGTGCGCGTACGTCACGCCCGCGCACGCCCTGACAGACTTCCCCCATGGGGACTGCCTTCGTACTTCTGGTGGGGATCAATGACTATGCGGCCTTGTCGCCGGCCTCCGGCCGGCAGCTGACGTCGCTGAACGGCTGCGTCAATGACATCCGGGCCGCGCGGGGCTGGATGGAGGGGCGGCTCGACGGGCCGCCGCCGCGGATCCTCGAACTGACCGACGGCCAGGCGACGGTGGCCGCCGTCACCGACGCCCTCCGTACCCATCTGGGTCAGGCCCGCCCCGGGGACACCGCGCTGTTCTGGTACGCGGGCCACGGCACCGAGTTCCCCGCGACCGAGCGCGCTCATCTCTACGTCGAGCCGACCGGCTACTGCCAGGCCCTGGTCTGCGCCGACGGCATCCTGATCGACAAGGATCTCGGCGCGCTCCTCGACGGGGTCGCCTCCGGCGGCGCGCATACCGTCGCCGTCCTCGACTCCTGCTTCTCCGGCGGCGCCACCCGGCTGCCCGGTGACCTCGTCAAGCGCGCGCTGCCGCACGACCCGTCGTGGCCGGCGTACGGGGACCCGGGCCTCCGGGCGGCCGGTCCCCGGGCCCGTGACGTCCCGGCGCCCGCCGAGGCGGCGCGGCATGTGCTGCTGGCGGCGTGCCGCGTCAACCAGTCGTCGTACGAGGACGGTCACGGCGCGGGACGGCACGGGCTCTTCACCCGCGCCCTGCTCGGCGCCCTGCGCGACATGGGACCGGGCGCCACCTACCGGCAGGTGCTGGCCGCGGCCGGCTCGCGGGTGCAGTCCGCGACCGAGCACCAGAACCCCGTGCTGTACCCGGCCGATCCCGGGGGCATCGCCGACCTGGCGGTCCTCGGCGGCGCGGCGGACCGCCCGCTCAGCCCGCATCTGCTGCTGCACGGCCCGGACGGCTGGCAGGTCGACTGCGGCAGCGCGCACGGGCTGTCGGGCGGCCGGGAGGGTGTGGAGACCGGCGGACGTACGGAGTTCGGCGTCGTCGAAGCGGACCGCGAGGGGGACGTCGTACGCGTACGGGCCGTCGAGCCCCTGCGCGCGCTGGTCACCCCCGTGGGGTGGACGCCGGATCCGGTACGGATCTATCCCGTCGCGGTCTCCGCGCTCGCCCTGCCGCCCACCTCGGTCGTGGTCGAGGGCGGCGACCGCGCGCTGCTCGACGCCCTCGACGCGGCGCCGCTGCTGCGCGTCGCGGACGGCGGCCTCAAGACCGACGGGCCAGGTCACGGGCCAGGTTACGGCCCAGGTCACGGCCAGGTCTTCAAGGTCGTGGTCGGGGACGACGGACGGGCCCGTGTGCTGCGCCGGGACGGGACCGAGGCGACCGCCCCGCTCCCCGCCCACCGGGTGCCGGACTGCCTGGTCCATCTCACCCGCTGGCACCAGCTGCGGGATCTCGCCAACCCGGCGTCGCCGCTCGCCTCGCTGGTGGACGTCGACGTGTCCGTCTGGAACGGCGAGCGGATTCTGCCGGACGGCCACGGCGAGATCCGCTGCGCCTACGCCGGCGGGCGCGAGCCGCTGGTCTCCGTACGGATCCACAACCGCTCCCACGACCGCACGCTCTGGTGCGTCCTCCTCGATCTCACCGACAGCTACGCCAGCCACGCGGAGCTGTTTCCCGGCCACTTCATCGGCCCGGGGCGCACCGGTTACGCCCTCGGCAACGCGCCCGTACAGCTCTCCCTGCCCGGGTCCCGCAAGGCCGAGCCCGGGGCGTACGTCCGCGACTGGCTCAAACTGATCGTGGCCGAGGGGGAGTTCAGCACCGTTCCGTTCCGGCTCGCGCCATGGAGCGCGGACGCTCCGCCCGCCGCGCGCGGCACCGGCGAGGACCACGTCCTGCGCTTCACCCGCCCGCCGCGCGCGGGCCGCGACGCGGGACCCGGGCCGGGTGGCGCCGGTGCGGCGGGCGGCGGCGGCGCGCCCGGCCAGTGGCACGCCCTCACGATCCCCCTGCGGACGGTGGTACCGGAGTGATGCCCGGCCGGCGGCCGGACCTGTGGCGGACAGTCAGCGCCCCAGGTGGGTGAAGCCGGCCCACGCGGTGAGGTCGTCCGGGGTGAGGGACCCGGCGCGCAGCGCCAGCGCGTCGGGCATGGCGGGCGGCAGTTCGCGCGCGGGGTCGAGCATCCACAACTGGGCGCGGCGCAGGGCGGCACCGGGGGACAGGTTCCCGGCGCGCAGGTAGTGGTGGGTCATGAACATGAGCAGTGAGGTCGCGTCGTCCGGCACCGGCCAGAGCGAGCCCACCACCGACCGGGCCCCGGCCACGAGGAAGGCCGTGGCCAGGCTGTACGCCTCGTTGTGACCGCGCCCCGAGACATGGCTGCGGCAGGCCGCCAGCACGACGAGCTCCAGCTCGCCCCGCCCGGCGCCGGCGGCGGCCTCGGTCAGCTCCTCGGCGGCCAGCTCGCCGCCGTACAGGGAGAGATACGCGCTGTGCCGCCGGTTCGCCGCGACCGTTCCGTGGCAGGCCAGATGGAGTACGCCACCGGTGTTCGCGGGGTCGCGCAGCCAGGCCGTCACCTCGCCGGGGGTGGCCAGGCCGCGCCCGAGGAAACGCCCGGCCGGGTAGAAGGCGTGCCGTACGGCGTCGGCCTCCTCGCCCGCGTACCGCAGGTCCCCGGTCGGGTTGCCGACGACCAGGGCGGCGCCCCTGTGCGGGACCGCGGGCCGCCCCGCGACCTCGCAGAACAGCCGCGCGGAGGCCGCGTACGAGATCCCGGCCGCCTCGACCGCGTAACGCCGGCCGCCCGCCGCGAGGGATTCCCAGGCGGCGTGCCAGGGGATCACGCCCAGCGTGCCCATGGGGACGAGGACGAAGGTGGGCGGGGGTTCGCCGGGCGCCTCGCCCACGCCCAGCCCTTCCAGAAGCGGCTTCATCGCGGCGTACCACGCCCAGCCGCAGAGCCGGTCGAGCTGTTTGCGCGGGGTCCGTGCGGCCGTCGCGTCTCCGCCGTGCGGGTCGCCTCCGTACGGGCCTTCGCCGTCCGGCACCGGGCCCATGTCACGGGCGGCCAGGGGCGCCGCGTCGTAGGCGCGCAGCGGCGCCGCGTCCTCGCGGAGCAGGGGCAGCGGGAGCGAGCCCACCCGCCCGGCCGAGGTGACGACGACGGCCGCGCCGGGGCGCGCCTCGTAACCGGGGACGAGATAGACCAGATAGTCGGCGTGCACGGCGGTGAGCGCCTCGCCGATCAGGGCGGGCGACGGCGGTTCGAGGAGCAGGTCCTGCGGCCGGCCCGTCTCGTCGGGACCGGTGAGTACGGCCAGCACGCGCCGGCGCAGCTCGCTGGGCACCGCGGCCTGCGCCGCCTCGGCCGACGGGCCGGAAGGACCGTTGTCCGGCGAGGAGTCGGGACCGCTTCCGGGCCGCGGCAGCGGTCCCGCACCCGCACCCGGAAGCGGTCCGGCACCCGCCCCCGGCGACACGTCCGTGCCGCCCGCCGCCCGCCACTCGTCGGCCAGGTCCGTCCGCCCGGCGGCGGTCAGCCGCTCGGGGACGGACCGGGAGGTGGTCGCCGTGTGCAGGACCAGCCCGCGACAGGAGTCCAGCGCCTGGACCGCCTCGTCGGGGACGTTGTCCTCCAGACACCACGAGGCCACTTCGAGGGCCGCCCGCGTGGCGTTCGCCGCGACCTCGGCGGCGTGCGAGGTGCCGGACTGGAGCAGCGCGGCCCAGGTCCAGCCGCGCAGCGCCTTGAGTCCGGTGCGCCGGCCGGTGCGCCGGTCGTCCCGGCCGGGGGCGGCGCGCAGCCTGTACGCACGGCCGAGGGTGAGCCCCAGCGTCCCGTACAGCCGGTGCTCGGGTCCGCCGGTCCGGGCCGCCGCGCGCTCCAGCCAGTCGATGCCGTTGTCGAGATCACGGCGGTCGCGTCCGGCGTGGGCGAGCGCGCAGAGGGAGGTGCCGACGACGTTCGCGTACCGCAGCCAGTCGTCGCTGTCCTCGTCGACGAGCGCGAGCGCCTCCTCCACCAGCGCGAGGGACTCCCGTACGCCCTGCGCGTCGCCCCGCGCGCCCGCGCGCACGCTGCGCGCGATGCCGTTGTCGCCGAGCACCCAGGCGTGGTGGTCGCGCGGCAGCTTGGCGGCCAGCCGCCGTAGTTCGGCCGTGCTGGGCCGGCCGGGCGGCGGAGGAACCGGCGGTGCGCCGAGCCGGTCCGCGAGCTGGTCGCGCTGCGAGTGGACGTTCTCCAGCAGCGTCCACACCTCGATGCGCGAGGGGTCCTCGGGGTCCATCTCCGCGTGGAGCGCCGCCAGCTTGGCGCGCCCCCGGTCCACACCGGCCAGATCGCCGCTGAGCGCCGCCCGGTTCGCCGCGAACCCCGCCTGCTGGCCGTCCATGACGCGGCGCATGTACGGGGTGATGGAGGGGCTGTCCCGCAGCTGTTCCCAGGCGGCCCAGGCGGAGTCCAGGTCGTCCACGGCGCCGCGCAGCTGGCCGCGCTGGTTCGTGGCGAACGAGCGCAGGAGGCTGAAGCTGTCGTCGAGAGCGCGTTGGCTGTCGCTCGGTCCGGATCCGTTCCCGCCGTCCGTTTCACCGGACGTGCCACCGGCCTCCTGGGATTCGCTCAGGGAAGTGCGGGCCCGGTCGAGGTCGGCGATGGCCTCGTCCAGTCCGGTGCCCGCGCCGGCCAGCTCGTCATGGAGCCGGACATACCCGGCGGCCCCGTGCACCGTGCTCTGCCAGCCGGCGTTCTCCGGTCTCCTCGCCCGGGCGGCCTCGAAGAGGGCGGTCTTCTGCTCCTCGGTGATGTGGTTGCCGTGCGGGTCGAGCATCGGCACCATGCTGAGGAGATAGCCGGCGTGGACCCCGTACTCCTCGCTCTCCGGATCCAGGGAGCGCCACCGCTCGTAGAAGTGATCGAAGGTACGGCTGAGCCGGTCGGTGCTCGCCACGTCGTTGGCCATGGCGCCGTACGCGTCGTCGTCGAAGTCGAGGAAGCTCCGGCCGTGGGCGAAGTCCGCCATCATCTCGCGGACCGCTTTCCGGCCCTCGTCGAGCACCCCGTCGGGGTCGTCCACCGGCCCGGACGGGGTGCCGGGCGCCGCCTGGGTCCGCGCCCAGGCGAGCATCAGCTTCGCCATGCGCCGCAGCCCCGGGTCCGCCTCCGCCTCCTCGACCGCGAGGACGCGCCGCGCGCAGTCCTCGACGTCCGCGAGCCGCGCCGGGTCCTGGTCCCCCTGGAAGCGCGCCTGTTGCAGGGACGCGAGCAGCATCGCACCGGGCACCGGGTCGCCGTCCCGCGCGGGCCGCCACTCCCGTACGGCCCGTCCGAGCAGGGGAATGGCCCGGTCGCGGGCGGTGTCGTCGTCCTGTTCCGCGGCGTGGTCGTAGAGCAGCCTGCCGAACGCGTCCGCGAAGACCGGCGAGAGCCGCTCCTCGGCGCCCGGTTCGGCGAGCAGGGCGTGCAGTTCGGCGACGGCGGGTGCCAACTGCTCCCGTTCCTGCCAGTTGAAGCGCAGGACGGCACGGACGAAGACGCTTCTGGCCCGCGCCTCCCAGGCCCACCAGGGCTCTTCCGCGTCTGTCGCGCCCTGGCGCTCTCGACGCCGCTCCCGTGCTTCGGCGAGCGCGCGGACGAACTCCTTCCGGGCCTCGCTCAGTTGGTCACGGTCGGCGGCGGCCCGGCCGCCCATCAGCAGGCTGGTCGCGAGCCCGTACCGGAGCAGCGGGACGTCGGCGCCGGGCGCGGCCCCGGCGAGGGCGGTCCGGTAGTGCTCCACCGACGCGCCGAAGTCGCCCTGCTCGAAGGTGAGATCGCCCAGCGATCCGGACAGCTCGGTGGCCTCCTCGGAACCGGCCGCGTGGTCGCCCAGCGCGTCCCGCTGCCGGCGCACGGCCGCCGCGAGGAGGTCCGCGCGGCCGGGGTCGTCCCGCGGGGCGCCGCGGTACCGGGCGGCGGAGGTACGGGCGAGCAGGAGGCGGGCCAGCGGTGCGTTCCCGGCGGCGAACGGTGAGGTGCCGGGCAGGCCCGCGAGGCCGGCGGTCAGCTGCTCCTCCGCCCGGTGGAGGAGCGCGGGGGCGGGCTCCTGGTCGTACTGGCACAGCAGCACCTGGCCGTACAGCACCTGCCAGGCGTACCAGATCTCCTCGGCCTCTTCGCCGTCCCGGTCCTGGTTCCGGTCCTGGTTCCGGTCCTGTGCCGCGCGTCCCGCGAGTGCCGCGCGTGCCGAGAACGCGCGCGGCAGCGCGTCGGCGGCCCGGCTCAGATCGTCCTCCCGGCCCTGCCGCAGACGCAGATGGAAGCTCCACTCCCCGGCCCACCCCCACATGTAGGGGAGTTCGGGGTCGTCGTCCCGTGTCCGGGCGGCCATCGCGAGCAACTCGTCCCGGGAGGCACGCAGTTCGTCGTCGGACAGCTGAGAGACGTCGGGAAACTCGTCCTCGGACAAGAAGGTGCTCCTACGGTGCGATCTGCGCGAGATACGGCGCGAGTACGGAGTTGAGCCAGCGTTCGCCCTCGGGCGTCGCGAAGTCGACGGGCGGCTCGTCCGTCTCCTCGACGATCTCCGTGAGACCCCGGTCCAGACATCGGTCCTGGAAGAGGATCACCGCGTGCGCGGCGGGCTCGCGCTTCGACGGCCAGACGAAACCCTGGGCCCAGGGGGCGGTCCGGCCCCGGATCCAGTGCCCCCAGTGCCGGGTGTACGCGTACTCGCCGGGCTCGGACTGGACCAGCCACGCGTCCTGCGCGACGGAGGCGAGATCCGCCCCGGACACCAGCGACACCACGTCCACATCGGCGGTCAGCCGCAGGAACGACAGCCGCTTGCCCCGCACGGAAGCGCGCGGCAGCAGCCGGATCCCGCCGCCCGGGGTGAACGGGACGGACCGCAGCAGCGACTCGCAGACGGCGGCGGGCGCGGTACGCCCGGCGTAGAGAAAGGGATAGTCGTCGCAGCGCGTCGCGTCGAACCGGCCCCCGTCGTAGAGGCAGTCGGACGGTACGGGGTTGAACGCGGTGCCCGGACGTTTCGACGCGTGGACCCGGAAGAGCGGCGTACCGGCGGGCAGAGCCACCTTCGTGGGAGTGCCCGGGAGGGCGGCGGGCGGACGGCTGTTCGGCACGGAGTTACTCCCCCTCCACCAAGTAGCGTGCGGTACCGGTGAGCTGACCGTCCTGGCCGCCGCCGAGCAGTTCCGCGGGGGCGACGCCGAGATAGCCGTTCGCCGACAGCCACCAGTCGGCCGCGCCCCAGGGATCGCGCGCGGCGTCCAGCAGCCCGTTCACCGTTACGACGACCGGCCAGGGGGTGGCGGCGTCGCTGAACTGGAAGGAAGGGATCCGGTCCACCCCCCGCGCGCCGGACGCCGGCCCGCCGGATTCACCGCGCAGCCGGATCAGCCCGGGGGTGCGCGCGTGCGCCTCGGCGGCCCAGTCGTCCAGCATCGGATACGAGAGCAGGCGTTCCCGTACAGGGCCGAGCAGCGGGCCGACCATGGGGTTGTCGTCCAGCAGGAGGAAGGCGAGGTCGGCGGCGGTGAAACCGGCGTACGTCTCCTCCTCCGTGACCGTCCCGGCCAGGCGTCCCGAGTGGGCGGCGACGAGCCGTTCGGCCTCGGCGGGAGGCAGCAGGGCGAGGACGAAGCGCGCGGTCTCGCCCGCCGCGGCCGTACGGCCGGGGGCATGGCGCTCCATGGACCGCAGCGAACGCAGCGCGGACGACAGCCCGTTCAGGATCCCGGCCGCGTCTTCCGCGCCGGCCGTGCCTTCCGTACCCCGTCGCAGGTAGGGGCCGAGCCGGCCCCAGTCGGCGGCCACCGCCGCCAGCACACGATACGGATTCACCCGCGCCCCCTCCCCGTGGTGAGCGGCCGCCCGACCACATCCGTTACCGGGGCGTCTGCGGCATGCCCGAAAGGATCGCACTGCCGGGCACGCCGCTTCAACCGCATCCCCCACCCCCATTGAACCGACGCCGCTGGTCGCTTCCCGGTCGCGAACCGGGCGACTGCTGGAGGCGGTGGGTCGGCGGCGCCGGGCGTCCCACGGGCAAAAGGTTGTACGAAAAGGCCGGGAGATCGCATTTTTTTCCCGCGCCGACCTGTGGTGAGATAGCGCGCTCGCGCATTCTTCCGTGCTGCGTACAAGAGGGGGAGGTACGGCGTGACCTCACGTCGGATCTGGATCACGTCCGGCATCACCGCCGTCGGTGTCTCGGGTGTACTCGTCTTCCAGGGCATGACCGGGGGTCTCGGGTTTCCCGGGTCCTCGGACGCGTCCGGGGACGGCAAGCCGTCGGCGCCGCCGCGTACGGACGTACGGGCGGCGGAGCTGCGGACCCAGGACGACGGCCGTGGCGCCGCGCTTCCGCGGCAGGACACCGACCGGTTCAGCATGCTGGGTGTCACCTGGAGCGATCCGAAGGCACGCGTGTCCGGCAAGGTCGAGGCACGTACCCGCGCCGTGGGGTCCGGGACGTGGTCCCGCTGGCTGGTGCTCGACGGTGACAGCGGCCAGGGCGAGAGCGCGGCCGAGCGCGGCGGCACCGAGCCCGCGTGGGTGGGGCCCTCCGACGGTGTCGAGGTACGGGTCACCAGCGGCGGGAACACCTCGTCGCGGCTGCCCGCCGGCCTCAGCCTGGCCATGATCGACACGGATGGCGGCGGCGACGGCGGCAAGGACCTGGCGATGGCGCCCATGGCCTTCGCCGCGGACGATCCCGTCACCCCGGCGCCGGGCGAGCCCACGGACGGCCCCCTTCCGAGCGACGGCCCGAGCACCGCTCCTACGGACGGTACGGACCCCACGGACCCGCCCGCCCCGAGCCAGAGCCCGAGCGACGTGCCCTCGACCCCGCCGCCCTCGTCGGAGCCGCCGGGCACCACACCGCCCTCGACGCCCCCGGCGTCGTCCCCCGCGCCGACCCCGACGGCCAGCATCCCCACCGCGCCGCCGTCGACCGCGCCGCGCCCGCCGATCACCTCACGGGCCGGCTGGGGAGCCGACGAGTCGATCAGCCCCGAGGAGCCCGGCTATCTGCCGGACGGCCGGATCAAGGCGGTCGTGGTGCACCACACCGCCGAGAGCAACACCTACACCTGCGCCCAGGCCCCGGCCGTGGTGCGCGGCGTGTACACGTACCACGTGAAGCAGTTGGGCTGGAAGGACATCGGCTACAACTTCCTGGTCGACAAGTGCGGCACGGTCTACGAGGGCCGCAAGGGCGGCGTCGACCGGCCCGTGATGGGCGCGCACGCCTACGGCTTCAACTCCGAGACGACCGGTATCTCCGTCCTCGGTACGTACACCGACGCCGCGCCGTCGCAGGCCGCCATGGTCTCGGTCGCCCGGATCGCCGCCTGGAAGCTCGGCCAGTACGGGGTCAGCCCGTCCGGCACCGCCACGCTCACCGCCGGTGACAGCGGACGCAGCTACTTCGGCAAGACCTGGGCCAAGGGCGCGCAGATGTCCTTCCCGGCCATCCACGGACACCGCGACGGCTACAACACGCAGTGCCCCGGCGACGCCTTCTACGGCAAGCTCGCCACCATCCGGACCTGGGCCGCGGGTCCCCCCACCGCGCCGGCCGTCACCTCCGTCACCGGCGCCGGCCTCGTGGGATCGACGTACTACACCAAGGCCGCCGTCACCGTGAACTGGTCGACGACCACGCCCTCCGAGCTGATCACCAAGAACGAACTGCTGGTCGACGGCAAGGTGGCCGCGAGCGTCTCCGGCGCCACGACCTCGGCGAAGGCCACGCTCGCGGTGGGCACCCACAAGGTCTCCGTCCGCACCGTCCATCAGTCCGGCAAGACCGCCACCAGCGCGGCGGCGACGGTCGTCGCGGAGACCACCGCACCGACCTTCACCACGAAGCCCGCGCTCGCCCTGCGCGCCGGCGTGGTCGACACCGCCGCCGTTCCGGTCACCCTGAGCTGGAAGGCGGCCGACAGCGCGGCGCTCAAGGAAGTCCGGCTGACGGCCCCGGTCGCCAAGACGTACGGACCGACCACCACGAGCGCGTCGCACACCGCCAAGTCGGGCGTGGCCACGACCTGGTCGATGACCGCGTACGACCAGGCGGGCAACACCGGCGCCGCGTCGGTGGCCGGTACGCCGATGATCGTCCAGGAGAGCTCGGCGACCAAGTCCGGCACCTGGACCACCAAGTCGTCCACCAGCTACCTGGGCGGCAAGTCCTACTCCAGCTCGGCCAAGAACGCCTCGCTCAGCTGGACCTTCACCGGCCGCTCGGTGGCCTGGGTGGTCTCCCGCGCGTCGACCTCCGGACAGGCGTACGTCTACCTCGACGGAACGAAGGTGGCGACCGTCGACCTCAAGTCGTCCACCACCAAGTACCGGGACGCGATCTTCACCAAGACCTGGTCATCCAGTGCCAAGCACACGATCAAGATCGTCGTGGTCGGCACCAGCGGCCGCCCGACCCTCACCACCGACGGCATCGTCTACCTCAAGTAACGCGTAACAAGCGACACGTGGCATCACCCAGCATCCCGGCCGGCGCCGTTCGCCGGCCGGGATGCTTTTTTCTCCGCTTCTTGTCCTCCGCTTCTTTTCTCCGCGTCGGGTGAAACATTTCCGCCGGTCCACCGCGTCAGTGGAGTGAAGGGCGGGGCGGGGAGCCGGGCGCCACGGGGACACGGGGGATCGGGGGACCATGAGGCGCACGGGGTGGATGGGGCGTACGGGCGGTGAGCGGGCGGGAACCTCCCGGGCCGACGACTTCAGGGAGTTCGCGGCCGGCCGTACGAACCAGCTCTTCCGCTCCGCCTCCCTGCTGACCGGCGGCGACACCCATCTCGCCGAGGATCTGGTGCAGGAGACGCTCGGCCGGATGTACGCGTTGTGGGGGCGCGTCGACCGGATCGACAACCCGGCCGGGTACGCGCAGACCGTCCTCGTCCGTACCTTCCTCACACAGCGGCGGCGCGGCTCGGCGACCGAACGGCCCCTCGGGGAACTCCCCGAGCCGGGTCCGGCCCCCGGCTACGACCCCGACCTGCGGATCGCGCTGCTCGACGCGCTCGGGCGGCTGTCGGCCAAGGACCGCGCGGTGGTGGTGCTGCGGTACTGGGAGGACCGCAGCGTCGAGGAGACCGCCGACGCCATGCATGTCAGCTCCGCCGCCGTACGCACCAGATCGGTGCGTGCGCTCGCGAAGCTACGGGAGCAACTGGGCGGGAGATTCGCCGAGTTCGCCGACCGCTGAGCGCCCGCCCCACGGGGCTCGGCTCCGATTCATCCTGATTCTGTCCGGTACCTGAGCAAGGAGTGGGGCCGACCATGCCCTCTGAGAAGCCATTCGAAGTGCCCTTCGAGGAAGGACTCGGCGAGGTGCTGCGCCGCACCGGCGAGACCTTCGCCCCCCGGGACCGGGCCGCCCTGGTGAACGCCGGGCTGGCCAGGGGCCGCCGCCGGGTGGCCCGGCGGCGCGCCGCGACGGTGACGGGCAGTGTGCTCGCGCTGGCCGCCGTGGGGATGGGCGGCGCGTACGGAGGCGGACTGCTGGGCGGCGGGCCGGGAGGGGGGCAGGTCGGCGAGACATCGGCGGCCCCGCCGGACCCCACTCCCACCGCCACCCCCACGGCCACCCCCACCCCCACCCCCACCCCCACCCCCACCGGACCGGCACCGGCCGCCGACGCGGAACTCATCGCGATTCTCACCCGGCTGCTGCCCGGCGGAGAGCTGAAGAATCCGACGACGAACGGGTCCGACACCCCGGGCTACCGGAGCGTGCGCGGGGTCTTCGACGACGGGAAGGGCGACGCCGAGATCTCGGTCGGTCTCACCCGCGCCGACGACACCGACGCGGACCAGCAGGTGACCTGTCCCGACAAGGTCTTCGTCGCGTACGACGACTGCGCCGAGACCGAACTGGCCGACGGGTCCCGGCTCATGGTCTTCCAGGGGTACGAGTACCCGGACCGCCGCGTGGACACCAAGAACTGGCGGGCCGTCCTGCTGACGTCCGACGGCTTCCTGGTCGACGCGAGCGAGTACAACGCCCCGGCCGAGAAGGGAGCCGCGATCTCCCGCCCCGATCCGCCGCTGAACCCCGCGCAGTTGAAGGCGCTGGTCACCTCGGACGAGTGGCGCGCGCCACTGAACGAGCTGCCCACGCCACCGTCCGCGCGGCCGCCTGTCGGCGCACCGGAGACCTCGGCCGACCCGGACGGCGTGAACACCCGCAAGACGCTGGTCTCACTGCTCCCCGCCGGGCTGAAGGTGACCGACGAGGGCGGCCAGGAGGGGTTCGGTTATCTGGTGGTGGACGACGGCAAGGGCCTGAGCTATGTCCAGGTCAATGTGCAGCCCGGTATGTCGGATGACGCGGGGGAACTGTTCTCCGGCGCGACCGCCCTGCCGGACGGCACGCTGCTCAAGACCACGAAGAAGGCGGGCGAGAAGGGGGTCGGCGGCATCACGATGTGGACCGCCGACACCCTCAGGCCCGACGGGCTGCGCGTCGTCATCTCCGCCTTCAACGCGGCCGACCAGGTCTCCCAGGCCACCCGCGAGAACCCCGCGCTCACCATGAAGCAGCTCACCGCGATCGCGACCAGCCAGAAGTGGCTGACGCGGCCGTAGCCGGCAGGCCCTGGACGCGTAAGCCCGAGGCCGTGACGGCGAGGCCCGCACCGCGCCCCTACGTGGCGTCGGAGTACCGCTCCACCGTCGCCGTCGTGAACGGAAACCGCACCGGCGTCTCCCCGAAGGCGATCCGCCCGGCCAGCTCCCCGGCCGCGCGGATCGCCTCGGCCACCTCCCCGGCCTCCTTCTCCGGGCAGTGCACGATCACCTCGTCGTGCTGGAAGAAGACCAGCTCCGCCCGCATCCCGGCGGTCGCCCGCCGCAGCGCGGCCAGCATCAGCAGGGCCCAGTCGGCCGCACTGCCCTGGACGACGAAGTTACGGGTGAAGCGCCCGCGCGCCCGGCCGTTCGACGACGCGTAGCCCGGGGTGAACTCGCCGCCGGACGAGGGGGATCCGTCCCCTTCCGTCCCCGGCGCCGGGGATATCTCCTGCGGGATCCCGGCCTCGCCGTCGTCCTCCTCGGACCCGGCCGCCCGCGGACTCGTCCGCCCCAGCCAGGTCCGTACGAGCCTGCCCTCCTCGCCCGCCCGCGCCGCGTCGTCCACATACGCCACGGCCAGCGGGAACCTCCGGCGCAGGGCCGCCAGGTTCTTCAGCCCGTCACCGGACGTCTGGCCGTAGATCGCCCCCAGCAGCGCCAGCTTCGCGTGGGCGCGGTCGCCCGAGAACGCCCGTGCGGAGAGGGCCGTATAGAGATCGCCGTCATGCCCGGCCACCTCCATCAGCCCCGGGTCGCGGGAGATCGCGGCCAGTACCCGCGGCTCCATCTGGTCGGCGTCCGCGACCACCAGCCGCCAGCCCTCGTCGGCGACGACAGCCCGCCGGATGACCTTGGGGATCTGGAGCGCCCCGCCACCATTGGTCGTCCACCGGCCCGAGACCGTACCGCCCGGCAGGTACTCGGGTCTGAACCGGCCGTCCCGTACCCAGTCCTGGAGCCAGCTCCAGCCGTGCGCCGTCCAGATCCGGTACAGCTTCTTGTACTCGATCAGCGGCTCCACCGCCGGATGGCCGATCTCCGCCAGCTCCCAGCGCCGGGTGGACTTCAGCTTGATGCCGGCCTGCCCGAAGGCCCGCACCACATCCGCCGGCAGATCCGGCCGCACCCGCCGGCCGAACGCCGCCGACACCTCGTCCGCCAGCTCGGCCAGCCGCCGGGGCTCGCCCCCGCCCGCGTACCGCTCGCCGAGCAGATCCCCCAGCACCTCGCGGTGCACATCCGCGCGCCAGGGCAGTCCCGCGCGGTGCATCTCGGCGGCCACCAGCATCCCCGCCGACTCGGACGCGGTCAGCAGCCGCATCCGTCCCGGGTGCTCGGCGGCCGTATGGCGGCGCTGCTGCTCCGCGTACACATCGAGCAGCCCCTCGAACGGCACCTCCGCGCCCGTGTGCGGCTCGAACAGTGAGGACTGCGACCCCGGCTCCGCCGACCGGGGCGGCGGGTCGGGCGGCACCGGCCCGTTCCGCAGCCTGGCCCAGGCCGCCGCGGCCGACCGTGGCTCCCCGAGCCGCCCCTCGTGGCCGAGCAGCAGCAGCTCGGCGGCCTCGATGTCATAGCACCGCTCGACCCGCACCCCCGCCGCGAGCAGCCGCGGATACACCTCGGCCGTGGAGCGCCACACCCAGCGCCCGACCTCCGGCAGCCGCGTCCTGACCGCCGCGACGAGATCGGGCTCCCGCACGACGGGCCCGGCCGGACGGCCGTCCGCGCCCAGCGGAACGAGCAGCGCGCCGCCGCCGTCCGCCGGGGCCAGCGCCCATCGTTCGGTCATACCGCCGAGTCTCGCAGGAGGGTCTGACAACGACGGGTGGATCCGTCCGGCAGGCGAGCCGGGGCCGACAACGGGAGGATCGACTCCGGAGCCAGGACCCCGCCCCACCGTCATCACCGTATGGAGGCTGAGATGCAAGCGATCGTTTTCGAGGAGTTCGGCGGCCCGGACGTCCTGCACGTCAAGGACATCACCGAGCCGCACGCGGGCCCCGGTGAGTTCCGGGTGGCCGTGAAGGCGGCGGGCGTCAACCCGTTGGACTACAAGATCCGCCACGGATGGATGGAACAGGCCTTCGCCACCCCGCTGCCCGCCGTGCCCGGTCTGGAGATCGCCGGGGTCGTGGACGAGGTGGGCGCGGGCGTCACGGACGTCGCGGTCGGCGATGACGTGCTGGGGTGGTCCGCCACCGGTGCCTACGCGCAGTACGCCCTGGCCGAGACGGCGGTACCCAAACCCGCCTCGCTGGGGTGGGCCGAGGCCGCGGCGATCCCGGTCGCGGGGGAGACCGCCGCGCGGGTGCTCGACCAACTGGAGCTGCGCGACGGCGAGACCCTGCTGCTGCACGGGGCGGCGGGAGCCGTCGGGTCGCTGGCCGCCCAGCTCGCGACGGCCCGTGGCGCGATCGTGATCGGCACGGCGTCCCCGGCCAACCACGAGTACGTGCGCTCGCTGGGCGCCATCCCCGTGACCTACGGCGACGGGCTGGTCGAACGCGTCCGCTCGGTCGCGCCGCAGGGCGTGGACGCGGTCTTCGACGCGGCGGGCAAGGGGGCTCTCCCCGACTCGATCGAGCTGCGGGGCGGGACGACCGACCGGATCGTCACCATCGCCGACCCGGCCGCCGCCGAGCTCGGCGTGGCCTTCTCGTCCGGCGGCACGGCGCCCGAGCGGAAGCGCGCCGGCCTCGCGGAGAACGTCCGCCTGGCGGCGGAGGGCGCGTTGCGGCTGCGGATCGCGCGTACGTTCCCGCTTGCGGAAGCCGCACAGGCGCAGCAGACGAGCGAGGACGGTCACGCGACCGGGAAGCTCGTCATCACGCCCTGAAATGTCATGTCCTGAAGGGCGGGACACGCACCGCTCGGCCGGAACGGTCGGTACGGCCTCGTATGGGTGATGTGGCATGGCGGCACTCCTCTCGGGCAACATAGGTTGCTTTCGGTGACCTACTGATGTCCGAGAGTAACGATGCTCACTGACAGTGGACTTGTGCACGACGTCTACGACCAGGGCCCGCCCTGGCAGCCCCTCACGAGGATCCCGCTCCCGCACAGGCCGGAGGCGGCTCCCAAGGCCCGCCGTCACGCCCGTGAGGTCCTCGCGCTGCGCCGGGTGGACAGTGAGCTGATCGCCACCGTCGAGCTCGCGGTCAGTGAACTCGTCACCAACGCCGTACGGCACGGCATCTGCCTCTGCGGCTGCACCCGCGGCCCGGTCTCGCTCACCCTGCTGCGCACAGGGGGCCGCCTCCGGGTCGAGGTCGCCGATCCGTCCCGTACGCCCCCGAGGTGGCCCACGGGGATCGGGTCGGTCGACGCGGAGGCGGAGGAGGGCCGGGGGCTGCTGCTGGTCACCGCCCTGGCGGCGGACTGGGGCGACCAGGCCGGTGCCACGCGGGGAAAGGTGGTCTGGTGCGAGTTCGCCCCCGCCGTCCCCACCACCCCCGCCCCGCGCGCCGCCACCCCGGCCGCCCCCGCGAGATAGCGGCGGCGCTTCCGGCTCAGCCCTCCAGCTCGCGGATCACCCGGGCCGGATTGCCCACCGCCAGCACACCCGCCGGAAGGTCCTTCGTCACCACCGACCCCGCACCGACCACCGTGTTCTCGCCGATCGTCACTCCCGGGCAGACGATCACGCCGCCGCCCAGCCAGACGTTGTCACCGATCGTCACCGGTGAGGCCCGCTCCCAGCCCGCGCGGCGCCGTTCCGTGCCGAGTTCATGGGTCGGGGTGAGGAGTTGGACGTTCGGCCCTATCTGGACGTCCGATCCGACGGTGATCGGCGCCGCGTCGAGGAAGACCGCGTTGAAGTTGATGAACGTACGGGCGCCGATACTGATGTACGTCCCGTAGTCGCACTGGAAGGGCGGCCGGATACGGACATCCTCCCCCACCGAACCGAGCAGCTCCGCAAGGATCTTGGCGCGATCGGCCGCCGCGGCGCCGCCGTTCGCGTTGTACGCCGCGCACAGCGCGAAGCGCCGTTCAGTCTCCGCGCCCAGCTCCTCGTCGTCGGGGAGGTACCACTCCCCGGCCAGCATGCGCCGCTTGTTCTCGCCCATGAATGCCCCATGCCCTCTCTGTGACGTCATCGGTCGGAGGCGTCCACGGTAGTGCGCCGTGCGAAATGGCCAGGAGATATCCACAGCCTGTGGACAACAAATCCCGCATGCGGACCTGCGAGCGGGACCTGCGACCATCGGAACGCGGCAAGGAGCAGTCCCGAGGAGGCACCCCGCATGATCATGGAGCACACCGAGGCCGCGGCATGACCGACAAGGACACCGCCGGCGCGGCGGCCCGTACCGTCGAGCGCGCCCTCGCGGCCGTACTCTCCGCGCGGGCCACGGACGGTGGGGGCGCCGACGGCATCGACACCGGCGCCTCCCTCCTCGCCGCGGATCCGGCGGCCGACGCGGAACTGCGGCGGCGCGGCGAGCAGTTCGTACGGCTGGCCTGGGAGCGCGGCTGGCAGCCCGCCGATGTCGTACGGCTCGTACGCCGCGACCTCGACGGCCCGCACCTGCGGCTGCTCGCCGAGCTCATAGCGGCCGAGGCGCGGCGCTACGAGTCGCTGCCGCCGCGCTGGGCCGCGCAGCTCGCGGACCTCGACGCGGAGCGGGAGGCGCGTCCCCACCGGGCCGACCGCTTCTCGTACGCCACCTCCGTACTGGAGTTGTATCGGCTGCTCGTCCGGCTGCCCGCGATCGAACCGGTCGGTCCTGTGCCCGGTACGCCCGTCCATCTGACCGCCCCCGCGGACGGCGAGCCGCGCATGCTCACCCGGATCCGGGCCCTGCTCGCCAAGGCGGAGGCGACCGGATATCCGCAGGAGGCGGAGGCGCTCACCGCCAAGGCGCAGGAACTGATGGCGCGGCACAGCATCGACGAGGCGCTGCTCGCCGACCGTACCCACCGCGGCGATGTGCCCGGCGCCTGCCGGATCGGCGTGGACGCCCCGTACGAGACGGCGAAGGCGATCCTGCTCGACGCCGTGGCCTCCGCGAACCGCTGCCGCGCCGTCTGGAACAGCGCGTACGGCTTCTCCACGGTCGTCGGCTTCGAGCCGGACCTGGAGGCGGTCGAGCTGCTCCATACCTCGCTGCTGGTCCAGGGCACGGCCGCGATGACCCGCGCCGAGGCCGCCCAGCGCGCGGCCGGACGCAAGCGGACGAAGACATTCCGGCAGTCGTTCCTGCTGGCGTACGCGCACCGCATCGGCGAACGCCTGGCCCAGGCCACGGAACAGGCCACGGCGGAGCAGGTGACGGCGGAGCGGGGGACCGCAACGCGGCTGGCCGAAGAGGGCGTTGGCGGGCTGCTGCCCGTACTGGCCGCCCGCGAGGTGGCGGTGGCCGGCCATACGGACCGGATGTTCCCCGAGACGGTGGCCACGCGCGTGCGCGGGGCGACGGACGCCGACGGCTGGACCCACGGCACCTCCGCCGCGGACGCGGCGCGGGTGCCGGGCGGACCGGGCGCGGCCGACGGGACGGACCGGCGCGGCCGTATCCGCCCCGCCCGCTGACCCGAGGCCGGCCGGCCGGTCGGCCGGCCAGCTGGTCAATGGGTCAGCGGGTCAGCGGGTCAGTCGGTCAGCACGACGACATCACGACGTCGGCAGGTCCGTCGGCAGCTCGCTCGGCAGTCCGTCCGGCAGCTTGCCGTCCGCGGCCTTCGCCAGCGTGTCCTTCACGCCCTTGCCCCAGGAGATCACCAGGGTCTTGCCGTCGTTCGACTCGATCGTCCCCATGGTGCGGTCGGTGTTGCCGTCGGCGCACTTGAGGGAGAACATCGGCTCGCCCATGTCCTCCACCGCGCCCTGGCAGACATGCTGGTCCGCGACGAGCGCGACCTTGCCGGACTTGACCGACAGGGCGACGGTCTTGCCGTCGCTCAGCCCGGCCCACGTGCCCTCGACGCTCGCCGCGTCCGCGCCGGAGTCGGACTCCGGGGTCAGACCGGTGCCCGCGCCGCCGGCCCCGCTCGATGCCGTGGTGCCGCCCTCGTCCTTGCCCTCGTCCTTGGCCGGACCGCCGCTGTCACCGCCGCAGCCCGTGAGCGCGAGCGCGAGCGCCGCGACGAGCCCGGCCACGGCCGTACTGGTCCGTACGAGTTTCTGCACGTTCAAGTCCCCCCTCGGGTCTGTCCGGACCGCGCAAAACTACCAGGAGGACTTACGCACCCCCGGAAGGAATCCGGCGTGCGCCTGCTCGCGCATCCGCACCCTGGACAGGCCGAACTTCCTGAGATGGCCGCGTGGCCGGCCGTCCACGCTGTCCCGGTTCCGCACCCGCGTGGCGCTCGCGTCGCGCGGCTGACGTCGCAATTCCTCCCGTGCGGCCAGCCGTTGCCCTTCGGGCGTGCCGGGGCGCCGGATGATCTCCTTCAACTCCGCGCGGCGCACGGCGTACCGCTCCACGACCTCCTTGCGCCGCTCATTGCGGACGACCTTGCTCTTCTTCGCCATCAGACGTTCACCCCCCGGGCACGGATCCGGGCGACGGCGGCCTCGATGCCGATGGAGTCGATGGTCTTGATCGCCTTCGCGCTGAGGGTGAGCCGGACGTGCCTGCCCTCGCTCGGCAGCCAGTAGCGCTTGCGCTGGATGTTGGGGTCGAAGCGGCGGGAGGTGCGCCGGTGCGAGTGCGAGATCTGGTTGCCGAAGCCGGGCTTGGCCCCGGTCAGCTGGCAGTGCGCGGACAAGGTCACACATCCTTCTCTTTGGAAATGGAAACCATTTCCATATACTAGCCCCATGGCACGCAACGAACTGCGCCCGGTCATCAAGCTCCGCTCCACCGCGGGGACCGGCTACACGTACGTCACCCGCAAGAACCGCCGGAACAACCCCGACCGCCTGACGCTGCGCAAGTACGACCCGCTCGTCCGCCGGCACACCGACTTCCGCGAAGAACGCTGACCGGCGGCGAGCGATACGGCAGCGAGCAATACCGGCAGCGAGTAATAGAGAGAGAACGAAGAGGCCGACATGAAGCCCGGAATCCACCCCGCGTACCAGCCCGTCGTCTTCCGCGACAAGGCCGCCGGCTACGCCTTCCTCACCCGCTCGACCGCGACCGCCGAGAGGACGGTCGTCTGGGAGGACGGCCGCACCTACCCCGTCATCGATGTCGAGATCTCCTCGGCGAGCCACCCCTTCTATACGGGTACCGCGCGCGTCCTCGACACCGCCGGCCGCGTGGAGCGCTTCGAGCGCCGCTACGGCCGCCGCCCCGGGGCCCGTTAGTGGAACGCTTCGACAGCGGACGCGTCGACAACAGGCTTCCCGTCGCGATCGTCTGCGGGCTGCACTCCGACGCCCGCAAGGCGGCCGTACGACGTCTTCTCGCCACCGTGCCGGGCAGCGTCGCGCTCCACCACGATCTGTCGACGGCCACGCGCGGCACCGTCGTACGCACTGTCCACGACGCCACCGGACTGGTCTCCACGGGCGAGACGCCGCTGGTCGACGACTGTGCCTGCTGCGCTCTGCGGGAGGATCTCGTACCCGAGCTGGAACGGCTCGCGGACGGCGGCCCGACCCGGCTCGCGATCGTCGAGCTGTGGGACTCGGTGGAGCCCCGGGCCATGGCCGAGGTCATCGCGACGCACGGCGAGCGGCTGGTCGTCAGCTCCGTGCTGACCGCCGTCGACCCGGCGCTGCTGCTGCCGTACCTCGGCAACGGCGACGATCTGGCCGACGCCGGGCTCGCGGCCGCCGCCTCCGACCGGCGGACGATCGCCGACACCTGGGCGCGACAGCTGGAGTACGCGCCGGTGCTCGCCGTCGTGGACAGCCCGCTCGCGGACGACGAGGACCACGCGCTGCTCGCCCAACTGCACCCGACGGCACGGCGGATACGCATCGACGGCGAGGGCGCGCCGGCCGGGGAACTGGCCGCCGTCGCGCTCGGCGGATTCGATGTCGAGGCCGCCGCGGCCCGTCAGCACCCGGCCTGTGCGCTGCTGCCGCAGGAGGCGGACGAGTGCGGGGTCGGTACGTACGTCTGGCACCGCGCGCGCCCCTTCCACCCGGAGCGGCTCTATCAGGCGCTGGAGGATCTGACCTGCGCCGCCGCCCGCAGCCGCGGCCGGTTCTGGCTCGCCGACCGCCCCGACACCCTGCTGCACTGGGACGCGGCCGGCGGCGCGCTCTGCGTGGAGAGCGTGGGGCCCTGGCTGGCGGCGCTGCCCGACGCCGCCTGGGAGACGGTCCCGCCGCCGCGCCGGGCCGCCGCCGCGCTGGACTGGCATCCCCTGCACGGCGACCGCTGCCAGCATCTGGTCTTCACCTCGCCCGGCCTCGACCGGGAGGGCATCGAACAGCTGCTGGACTCCTGTCTGCTGACCGATGCCGAGTACACCGCGGGCCGCGCCGCCTGGAAGCGCCTTCCGCCCGCCTTCGACAGCCTCCTGGAGGTCTGATGCCCACCCGCCTGCCCACCCGCCGCGGGGACCGCGAGCCGTCCGCGCCCCGCCCCGGTCCGCCCACGCCGCGCTGACCGGTGGACGGCGCCGTCCACCTGCCGTACGGAGGCTCCCCGCGCTCGGACAGCGCGGGGAGTCTTCCTGTCTCCGCGGGGTACACGAAGACCACCCGGCCCGGCGAGGGATCCTGAAGGCGCTGAAACGCGTCTCTATGGAGAGGGCGGGGGATCGGGGCCGGGGGGGTGGGGCCTGTCATGACGGGGTGGTCCTGTAATCAAAGGAACACCCCGCGTGCACGTGCATTTGCTCATGCATCAGCACATGAAACACAGCTATGATCCGAGAAAGTTGACGACTGCACCTTGCAACTCGGGGAGCGACCTGTGCACCACGTGTACAACGGCATTACGGCCACAGAGCTTCACGGAGTCGCCTGGCAGAAGAGCAGGCACAGCAACTCCCAGGGATCGTGCGTGGAGTTCGCCAAGCTGCCCGGCGGCGAGGTGGCGGTACGCAACTCACGCCACCCCGACGGCCCCGCGCTGGTCTACACGATCGCCGAGATCGAGGCCATGCTGCTGGGCGTCAAGGACGGGGAGTTCGACCATCTGACGGCGAGCGGTTAACCGACAGCGACTGACCGACAGCGACTGACCGACGGCGACCGACCGACCCGGTTGACCCACGGCGACTGACCGGCAGCGGTTGACCGACCATGGCTGCCGAGCAGGTGGCTCAATCGGTTCCGGCCGATTTCCGTGGCCAGATGGCCGAAAAGGCCCGCCGCCGTCATCAGGCAGCAAGCCCCCACCCGTAACCCGGAACGCCGGCCGGTCAGTCGGCCTTCTGGAGCTGGAACAGCGCCCAGACCACCTTGCCGTGCAGCGATCCCGCCAGCGGATGCCAGCCCCAGGTGTCGCTGAACGACTCGACCAGGAACAGCCCCCGGCCGGACTCCGCCGCGCAGTCCTCCTCGGTCTTCCGCGCCTCCGGGCTCGCGTGACTCGGGTCCCGTACCGCGCACACCAGCCGCGACGACCACCGCATCAGATGCAGCCGTACGGAAGCGTCCTGGGGCTCGCGCGGGGTGTCGGCGGGCAGGGCGTGCCGCAGCGCGTTGGTGACGAGTTCGGAGACGACCAGCGCGACATCGTCGAAGCGGTCGTTCAGCTCCCACTGGGTCAGCGTGGTCCTGGTGAAGTGCCTGGCCCCGCGCACCGCCTCATAGCGGGCGGGCAGGGCGCACGAAACCGAACCCGCGGCCGCCGAGGGATCGATGGGGGGAAGCCCCTGCCTTAACGGCTCGAGCATGGTCGATCCATTCGTCCCCATGCGAGGCACTCCCGGGATTCGCGGCCGTAGCGATACTGCGGAGGTCCAGCGTCACAACACGTCAATCACGAACGAGCACGCAGGTGCGCGGGGACCATGGTTCCGAATGCGTAGGGCAGATGCAAGGGCAGATGCACGTGCACGTGCCGGACTTCACCCGTCCCATGACGGTTCTGGTGTATTTCTCCCCGTGACCAGTTTTACCCTCTCCGCAAAGCCTTCTTATTTCCGTAATCGAATGAGTACGGGCTGAAGCGTTTTGATGGCAGAATCCGGCACTTGGAGTTCGGGGGGGGCTCCGGGGGAGATCCACATGCGATGGGGAGGGTTGGAGACGTGACCGCAGCCGAGTCGGGCGGTTCCGTGGTGCGGCGCATCCTGCTGGGCTCACAACTGAGGCGGCTGCGCGAGACGCGCGGCATCACACGTGAGGCCGCCGGCTACTCGATCCGCGCATCCGAGTCCAAGATCAGCCGCATGGAGTTGGGACGGGTGAGCTTCAAGGCCAGAGACATCGAGGACCTGCTGACTCTCTACGGGGTCGCCGACGAGGGCGAGCGCGCTGCCCTTCTCGGCCTCGCCCGGGAGGCCAACGTCGCGGGGTGGTGGCACAGCTTCGGCGACGTGCTGCCCGGCTGGTTCCAGACATATATCGGTCTCGAAGGTGCCGCCTCACTGATCCGTATCTATGAAGTGCAGTTCGTGCACGGTCTGTTGCAGACCGAGGCGTACGCGCACGCCGTCGTCACCCGAGGCCAGCCCGAGGCGCCGCGTGCCGAGGTGGAGCGCCGGGTCGCGCTCCGGCTGGAGCGGCAGAAGGTCCTCGTCTCCGAGCGCGCGCCGCGCTTCCACGCCATCCTCGACGAGGCCGCGCTACGCCGCCCGTACGGCGAGCGCTCCGTGATGCAGGGGCAGTTGAAGCATCTGATCGAGATCTCGGAGCAGCCGAACATCACGCTCCAGGTGATGCCCTTCAGCTTCGGCGGCCACGCGGGCGAGAGCGGTGCCTTCACCATGCTGAGCTTCCCCGAGTCGGATCTCTCCGATGTCGTCTTCCTGGAACAGCTGACCAGTGCGCTGTATCTGGACAAGCGCGAGGAGGTCGCTCAGTACGAACGGGTGATGGCGCGACTACAGCAGGACAGCCCCGGACCCGAGGAGAGCCGAGATGTCCTGCGCGGACTGCTCCAACTGATCTGAGACATCAGTACGATGGCGTCATATCAGGAGTTTGCACCTGCAGCACCTGCAGTAAGGGATCGCATGTCCTACTTCACCGACCTGGCCCACCAGTACATCGACGGCGAGTGGCGGACCGGCAGCGGCTCGTGGGACATCATCGACTTCAATCCGTACAACGGGGAGAAGCTCGCGGCCATCACGATCGCCACGGTCCGGGAGATCGACGAGGCGTACCGCGCCGCCGAACGCGCGCAGCGCGACTGGGCCGCGACCAATCCGTACACCCGCCGCCGGGTCTTCGAGCGTGTCCTCAGACTGGTCGAGGAGCGCAGGGACGACATCATCGAGGCGATCATCGATGAGCTGGGCGGTACGCGGCTCAAGGCGGTGTACGAGGTCGATTCCGCGCAGGAGTTCCTGCGTGAGGCGATACAGCTGTCGCTGCGGCCCGAGGGCCGGATCCTGCCCTCCCCGGTGGACGGCAAGGAGAATCGCGTCTACCGGCTGCCGGTCGGTGTCATCGGCGTGATCAGCCCCTTCAACTTCCCCTTCCTGGTGACGATCAAGTCGGTGGCGCCGGCGCTCGCGCTCGGCAACGCCGTCGTGATCAAGCCCAACCAGAACGCGCCCGTCGTCGGCGGCGGGCTCATAGCCAAGCTGTTCGAGGACGCGGAGCTGCCGGCGGGGCTGCTCAACGTCGTGGTGACGGACATCGCGGAGGTCGGGGACGCGCTCATCGAGCACCCCGTACCGAAAGTGATCTCGTTCGCCGGCTCGGACCGGGTCGGCCGCCATGTCGGCGCGGTGGCGGGCGGCAACTTCAAGCGGGCCATCCTCGAACTGAGCGGGAACAGCGCGCTGGTCGTCCTCGACGACCTCGACGAGGCGGGGCTCGACTACGCGGTGGACGCGGCGATCGTCAGCCGCTTCGTCTACCAGGGCCAGGTCTGTATGGCCGCCAACCGGATCCTCGTGGACCGCAGCGTCGAGCGGCGGTTCACCGAGAAGTTCGTGGCGAAGGTGGCGTCGCTCAGGACGGGTGATCCGCGCGACCCCGAGACCCAGATCGGCCCGGTCATCAACACCTTCCAGGCGGACGCCCTGACGGCGCTGGTGGACCAGGCGCTGGCGGAGGGCGCGACCGCGCTCGTACGGGGTCGTACGCGCGGCAATCTCGTGGAGCCGACGGTGCTGGCGGGTCTGGACGAGAGCTCCCCGCTGATGCAGCAGGAGATCTTCGGCCCTGTGGTGCTGCTGATGCCGTTCGACGGCGAGGAAGAGGCGGTACGGCTCGCCAACAACACCCCGTACGGGCTGAGCGGGGCCGTGCACACCTCGAACGTGGAGCGCGGCGTCGCGTTCGCCAAGCGGATCGTCACCGGCATGATCCATGTCAATGACACGACCGTGCAGGACGAGCCGCTGGTGGCCTTCGGCGGGGAGAAGTTCTCCGGGCTCGGCCGGCTCAACGGCGACTCGACGGTGGAGGCGTTCACGACGCAGAAGTGGATCTCGGTGCAGCACGGCCGTACCGCGTTCCCCTTCTGAGGAGCCCCTTCTGGGGAGCCGCTTCTGAGGGGCCGCTCCTGAGAAGCCGCGCGGAGTCCGTCTTAACCTGGAGCAATGTCAGCGATCCGTTTGCTCGTACTCTGCGCGGTCCGCCAGCACGGCCGGGCCCATGGCTATCAGGTACGCAATGACCTGGAGTACTGGGGCGCCCATGAGTGGTCCAACGCCAAGCCGGGCTCCATCTATCACGCGCTCAAGCAGATGGCGAAGCAGGGCGTGCTGCTGGCGCACGAGGTCGCGCCGAGCACGGTGGGCGGACCGCCGCGTACCGAGTACGAGCTGACGGACGCGGGCCGCGAGGAGTATCTGCGGCTGCTGCGCGAGGCGCTGACCACCTACGACCAGAAGATGGACGTGCTGTCGGCCGGAATCGGCGCCATCGTCGATCTGCCGCGTGCCGAGGTCGTGGAGCTGCTCAAGGAGCGCGTCGCCGGGATCGAGGCCTGGCGGGCCGCGGTGACCGAGCACTACGTGCCCGAGGACGGCCCGGAACAGCTCGGGCACATCGGCGAGATCATGAATCTGTGGGTGCACTCCGCGGACTCGGGCGCGGAGTGGACGCGGGGTCTGATCAAGCGCATCGAGGGCGGTGCGTACACCTTCGCGGGCGAGGGCGAGCCGTTTGTGGGGGTGCTCGCCGAGGGCGAGGTGAACCCGTACGCGACGGGCGTTCCCGATGACGGAGATCATCACTAATCAAGTTTGACCAATTGAAGGACCGGGGTTACTCTTCCCGCTCGGTAGTCAAGTTTGATTACCTGGCGGGAGGCGAAGACATTGACCGACGTGACCGATGTGATCGTGGTGGCGGGAGCACGGAAGCGGTACGGCGAGAAGCGGGCCCTCGACGGGTTCGATCTGACGGTGGAACGCGGCACGGTGCACGGCGTGCTCGGGCCGAACGGCGCGGGCAAGACCACGGCCGTACGGATCCTGACCACGCTGCTGCGGCCCGACGAGGGGCTGGTGCGGGTGGCCGGGCTCGATGTGCGGACCCGTGCGCGCGAAGTGCGCCGCAGGATCGGGCTGCTGGGGCAGCACGCGGCCCTCGACGAGGATCTGAGCGGCCGGCAGAACCTGGAGATGTTCGGACGGCTCTACCACCTCGGCGCCCGGCGCGCGGGGGAGCGGGCCGACGAACTGCTGGCACGGTTCGGTCTGACGGACACCGGGCGCAAGGCCGTCAAGCAGTACAGCGGCGGCATGCGGCGCCGGCTCGATCTGGCGGCGTCCCTGATCACCGACCCGGAGGTGCTCTTCCTGGACGAGCCGACGACCGGCCTCGATCCGCGCGGCCGGGCGGAGGTGTGGAGCGCGGTGCGCTCGCTGGTCGGCGGCGGTACGACCGTACTGCTGACGACGCAGTATCTGGAGGAGGCCGACCAACTGGCCGACCGTATCTCGGTGGTGGACAGCGGACGCGTCATCGCGGAGGGCACGGCGGACGCGCTCAAGGCGCGCATCGGCGCCGACCGCATCGATGTCGTCCTGCGCGACGCGGACCGGCTCGCGGACGGCGCGCGGGTGCTGGCGCGCACCACGGGTACGCACGCCGTCGGTACGGACGTGGACCGGCGGCTGCTGAGCGCGCCGGTGACGGACCGGATGGTGGCCCTGACGGAGACCGTACGGGCCCTGCACCTGGAGGGGATCGAGGCGGAGGACATCGCGCTGCGCCGCCCGACACTGGACGAGGTCTTCCTCCATCTCACGGGCCAGGACACCGGTGGGGACGGAACGACGGGCGGGGCCGACCCGCGTGATCAGCGGGAGGTGACGGCGTGACGACAGCGAACGCCACGGCAACGGCGTCCACGGCTCCTGAAGGCAGCCGGCTCGGCTGGGCGCTCGCCGACTCCTGGACCATGACCCGGCGCGAACTCGCGCGCTGGGCACGGCAGCCGGTCCAGGTCGTCGTCGGACTGGTCTTCCCGGTGATGCTGCTGCTGATGTTCGGCTTTCTGATCGGCGGTGGCCGGGGGGTCGACGGGGCGTACGTCGAGTTCCTCATCCCGGGCATGCTGGCCCTGACCATGGCCTTCGGCCTGGAGTCCACGATGCTCGCCGTCACCCAGGACCTGAACAAGGGGGTGGTGGACCGCTTCCGTTCGATGCCCATGGCGTCGTCGGCGGTCCTGGTCGGCCGGAGCGTGGCGGACATGCTCCAGTCGGCTCTCGGCCTGGCCGTCCTCATCGCCGCCGGCTACGCGATCGGCTGGCGCTGGCACGGCGGCCCCGTGGACTTCCTGGCCGCCGTCGGGCTGCTGCTCCTGTTCCGGTTCGCGATGCTGTGGGCCGGTATCCAGCTCGCCATGGTGGCGGGCCGCCCCGAGATGGTGCAGGCGGTGCAGATCCTGGTCTGGCCGGTCGGCTTCCTCTCCAACGCGTTCGCGACGCCTGAGTCGATGCCGGGCTGGCTGGGCGCGGTCGTGGAATGGAACCCGATGTCGGCGACGGCCACGGCGGTACGGGACCTGTTCGGCACCCAGGGCGGAGGAGCGGGCGCCACGGCCGGATCCTGGGCGGCGGAGCACGCCGGGACGCTGGCGGTCCTCTGGCCGGTGGCGCTGCTCGCGCTCTTCTTCCCGCTGGCGGTACGGCGGTTCGGGAGGCTCAGCCGCTGACGTGGCACCGCGCGGGACCCCGCCCCCGGAAAGCGGCTCCGGGGGCGGGGCCTGTCCGGAAGGCGGGGCCCGTCCGGGGCGGGGCCGCGTACCCGCTCAGTGGTGGAAGGCCGTCGCCTTCGACTTGTCCCGCCCCAACGGGTGCTCCTGGCGGTGCAGTTCCGGAAGGACGCGCTTCAGGTCGGCCACCAGCAGCGCGGCCAGATCGGCCGAGAAGCCATTGCGGCAGACCACCCGCAGCACGGACAGGTCCTCGCGGTGGGCGGGGAAGGTGTACGCGGGTACGAGCCAGCCGTGCTCGCGCAGCCGGCGCGAGACGTCGAAGACATCGAAGGACGTGACGCCGGGCGCGGTGGTGAAGGCGAACACGGGCAGCTCGTTCCCCCGCGTGAGCAGCCGGAAGTCGCCCAGCTCCGCGATCTGCCCGGCCAGCTTCCCGGCGATGTCCCGCGCGGTCTGCTGGACGGCGCGGTAACCGTCCCTGCCCAGTCGCAGGAAGGTGTAGTACTGCGCGACGACCTGCGCGCCCGGCCGGGAGAAGTTCAGCGCGAACGTGGGCATGTCGCCGCCCAGGTAGTTGACGCGGAAGACCAGTTCCTCGGGGAGTTCGGCGGGCGAACGCCACAGCGCCCAGCCGACGCCCGGGTAGACCAGCCCGTACTTGTGCCCGGAGGTGTTGATGGAGGAGACGCGCGGCAGCCGGAAGTCCCAGACCAGGTCCTCGTCGAGGAAGGGCGCGACCATCGCCCCCGACGCCCCGTCGACATGGACGGGGATGTCGAGCCCCGTACGCTCCTGGAGCGCGTCCAGCGCCGCGCACAGCTCGGCGACGGGTTCGTACGAGCCGTCGAAGGTGGAGCCCATGACGGCGACGACCCCGATGGTGTCCTCGTCGCAGAGTTCGGCCGCGGCCTCCGGGTCGAGATGGAAGCGGTCGCCCTCCATGGGCACCTGCCGCGCCTCGACCTCCCAGAAGTTGCAGAACTTGTCCCAGCAGACCTGGACATTGACGCCCATGACGAGATTGGGCCGGGCCGTCGCCGGGTAGCGCGCGGCGTTACGGGTGGCCCAGCGGCGCTTGAGCGCCATCCCGGCCAGCATGCAGGCCTCACTGGATCCCGTCGTCGAGCAGCCGACGGTGGTCGCCGGGTCCGGGGCGTTCCAGAGATCGGCGAGCATCGCCACACAGCGCCGCTCCAGCTCGGCCGTACGCGGATACTCATCCTTGTCGATCATGTTCTTGTCCCGGCACTCCCCCATCAGCAGCGTGGCCTGCGGCTCCATCCAGGTGGTGACGAAGGTGGCGAGGTTGAGCCGCGAGTTGCCGTCGAGCATCAGCTCGTCATGCACCAGCTGGTACGCCGTGTCCGGAGGGGTCGGGCCGGCGGGGAGCCGGTGCCTGGGGGGTGCCGAGGTCATCTCGCTGGTCGGATCGGCCTCCCCGTAGAAGGGGTTGATGGACAGCCTGAGCAGCTCGTCGCGTTCGCTCTGGGGCACTCCGGCTGCCCTGTCCGCGCCTCGGTGGAGTGGCATCGGCGGTCTCCTCGGGATGGGTACGGTTCCCACCGCGAGAATACGGACGAACGGGTCGAACCGCCCGCCGAGTTCGGGCCGCTCACCGCAGGGGCGTGCCGTCCTCGCGCAGCTGCATCTGGGGGCGGCCGGTGACCAGCAGCCAGGCGGGCAGGGCGGCGATGACCAGCAACGGCAGCACATTCGCCTCGGCGACCAGGACCGCCGCGGTGAACAGGCTGAGCCAGCCCTGCCGGGTGAGCGCCAGCAGGATGCCGAGTACCCCGCAGACCACGCCCAGGCTGGGCTGTACGGCGGGAACCAGCGCGTGGGCGCAGAGGCCGAGCGCGACCCCGACGAAGACGGCGGGGAAGATCCGCCCGCCCCGGAAGCCGCAGGCGGCGGCGGTGAGCAGCGCGGCCAGCTTCACCACCGTCATCAGCGCGAACGAACCGGCCGGCCAGCCGTCCGGATCGGCGGCCAGCGTCTTCACCTCGTCCAGCCCCTTGAACAGCGTCAGCGGCCCGCCGAGCGCCCCCAGCAGACCGAGGACCAGCCCGCCGGCGGTGATCGCCAGGACGGGGTGGCCGAGGCGCCGGAAGGCGGCGTGGACATACGGGAACGCGTACACGGCCGTCAGCCCCAGCGCCGCCGCGACCGGGGCGATCACGAGCGCCGCCAGCAGATCGCGCCAGTGGGTGCCGGTGTACGCGGGCAGAGCGAGGTCGAAGGTCGGATGGGCGACCAGGGCGGTGATGAGCGCGCCGGTGCCGCCCGCGATCAGCGGGCCGAACAGCTTGTCCCAGAGCGAGCCGGGGCCCGGCCGCGCGGCGAGCGTCTCGGTGAGGATCAGCGCGGCGGCCACGGGCGTACCGAACAGCGCCCCGATCGTGCCCGCGGCGGCGAGCGGGAGCCAGAGCGCGCCCGGGGTGCCGGGCGCCGCCCTGCGGCCCAGCCAGTAGGCGAGCGCGATATTGGCGGCGGTGATCGGATTCTCCGGGCCGAGGCTCACCCCGCCCGCCAGCGCCAGCACCGTGACCACCAGCAGCCCCGGCACCACCCCGGCCGGGATCGGTTCGTCGACCAGCCCGGTGGTGGCCGGATCCGGCCCGGCGTGCCCGTACACCAGGCGTACGACGATCCCCACCGCGAGCCCGGTGGCCGTGAGCATCACGATCATCCAGAGCACGGAGTAGTGGCCGATCCCGAGGGCGTCGGGCAGCGTCTCCCAGAGCACGCCCTTCAGCTGATCCGCGAGCGCGCTCACGCCCAGCAGTACGAGCGCCGAGGCCGCGCCCACCACCAGGGACGGCACGACCTGCGGCAGCAGGGTGCGGGCCGAGGGGGACGGGCCGGGGGAGGGGGCGGTGGACGGAGCGTCATGGGCCACGCGCTCACCGTAACCGCCCGTAACGCCTCGCTCCGGCTTTCCCGGGCGCGGTCGC
The DNA here is from genome assembly GCF_042790125.1 of Streptomyces scopuliridis. GTDB lineage: Bacteria > Actinomycetota > Actinomycetes > Streptomycetales > Streptomycetaceae > Streptomyces > Streptomyces scopuliridis_A. Next base: position 66,034 of record NZ_JBHTZS010000023.1, on the reverse strand, counting down.
GTCCGGCCGGTCCTGTGGCTTTGGGAGGGTCTGCCCCGGCTGCGGCCGGTGTGGGCCCCCGGCCGGATCCGCGGTGCGCCGGTAAGGGGCCGGGTGGAACCTGGGAGGGCCGGCAGGCGTTGATAGCTTGTGCGCGGCCGACCACGCCGAATCGACGATCGACCGACTAATGACACAGGAGTCCGGAACCCGTGACCACCCTTGCGCTCGGACCCAGCTGGCTGGATCCGGATTATCTGATCGGGACTTTCGGGCTGATCGGTGTTCTGGTCATCGTCTTCGCCGAATCCGGCCTTCTCATCGGCTTCTTCCTGCCGGGTGACTCGCTGCTCTTCACCACCGGCCTGCTGGTGACGTCCGGCACCCTGAAGACCCCGCTCTGGCTGGTCTGTCTGCTGATCGTGCTCGCCGCGATCATCGGTGACCAGGTCGGTTATCTCTTCGGCCGGAAGGTGGGTCCCGCGCTGTTCAAGCGCCCGGACTCCAAGTTCTTCAAGCAGGAGAACGTCGAGAAGGCGCACGACTTCTTCGAGAAGTACGGCCCCAAGTCGCTGGTCCTCGCGCGCTTCGTGCCCGTCGTCCGTACGTTCACGCCGATCATCGCCGGTGTGAGCCGGATGAACTACCGCTCGTTCATCACGTACAACGTCGTCGGCGGTGTGCTGTGGGGCGCGGGTGTCACGCTGCTGGGGGCCGCGCTCGGCAAGATCGAGTTCGTGCACAAGAACATCGAGATGATCCTGATCGCGATCGTGCTGCTCTCGGTGCTGCCGATCATCATCGAGCTCCTGCGGGCGCGTTCCAAGTCCAAGAAGGGCGCGGCGCAGCAGCCCGGCGTCGACGACGGTCTGGTCGGTCCGGGTACGGCCGCGACGGACGGGCGCGCTCCCGGTACGCCGCCGGGCGCGCCGGGTACGCCGGGCGGCGCCCCGGGCGGTGGCGGTCGCGGCCGTCACGCCAAGCGCTGACCCTCCCCGGAGATCCCCGGAACCGGAATCCCCGGAACCGGAATCGCCGGAAGCGGAATCCTCAGAAGCCGCGCGTCCGCTTGGCCGCGCGGCGGCTCGATGCCTGACCCGCCCCCGGCACCGTGAGGAACAGCCGGGCGATCTCCCCGCCGAGGTTCACGCCGACGGCGATCGCCAGCGCCAGCGCCACCGCCTGGGAGAGCGACGCGAGCCCGCGGGCGGGATCGTTCTGCGCGAAGCCCAGCAGCCCGAAGTAGGTCGCCGAGCCCGGCAGCAGCGGTCCGATCGCCGCCGTGATGTAGGGCAGCGCGGAAGCGAACTGGTAGCGCGAGAAGAGCTGCCCGAACAGCCCCACCAGACCGGCGGCGACCGCCGTCGAGGCCACCGGCGAGATCCCGCCCACGTCGTGCATCGCCGCGTAGACGATCCAGGCCACACCGCCGTTGAGCGAGACCATCAGCACGGTCGAACGGTCCTGCTGGAGCAGGATCGCGAAGGCGAAGCTCAGCGTCACCGCCGCGAGGGTCTGCGCCACCGGCCGGACCCCGCTGTGCAGCGATGCCTCCGGTGTCAGCTGCGCGTGCAGCTGAACGCCCAGATAGAGCACGAGCAGCACACCGACGACGATGGCGATGAAGAAGTACATGACCTCCAGGAGCCGTGCGGCGGCGGTGATGTAGTAGCCCGTCAGCCCGTCCTGCACCCCCGCGACCAGCGCCCGCCCCGGCAGCAGCGCGAAGAGACCACCGGTGATCACGGCCGAGGGCCGGCCCTCCCACGACACATGCGGGCCCAGCAGCGTCAGCGCCACCCCCATCGCGGCGGGCGGCATCGCGGCGACCACGAACTGATAGAACTCCGGCAGCCCGCGCCCGGCGCACAACCAGGCCAGCCGGTCGCCGAGCATCGCGCCGAGCGCCGCCGCCGCGAACACCACCACGCCGCCACCGACCAGCACGGAGGCCGCCCCGGCCAGCAGCCCGCTCGACACCGTCAGCGCCCAGCCGGGGTACGGGTGGCGGTTACGGCGGATCTCCGCGAGCCGCCGGTACGCCTCCTCCAGCGTGACGTCCGTGTCCTCGGTGGTGATGTCGTCGATGAGCGTGTAGACGGCGGACAGCCGGGTGTAGTCGGTGCCGCGTCTTCGTACGGTCCTGCTGGCCGTCACCGGATCGTCCACCAGCGACGGCTGATGGGAGATGGACAGCAGGGTGAAGGTGACGGTCGGCTCGCACCGGTCGAGGCCGTACGCGCGGCTGACCGCGAACATGGCGGCCTCGACGTCCTCGGCGCCCTCGCCGCCGGCCAGCAGCAGCTCACCGATACGCAGCGTCAGGTCGAGCACCCGCGGGACGGCGGGCCCCTGGTCGTCGTGGCGCTGGACCCGCTCCGGCACGGGGCGCTCGCCGGAGGGCATCCGCAGCAGGGTGCGCATCCGGTCCTGCCAGGGCGCCTCCTTGTTCAGCCGGACCATCGGGACGCCCCGGGCGGGGGTGTACGCGGGGGGCGGCACCCGGCCGCCGCCCGCGCCGGGTGGCGTACCGCCCGGCAGATCGAAGGCCGAGCCCTCGGGCTCGGCCGGCTGCTCCGGACTCAGCCCCTCGGGAAGCGCGAACTCCGAGCTGGGATGGTCGTCCTCGGGAAGCGGCGGCTGCCCCACTCCGGACGGCGGGGTGAAGGCGCTGTGCGCCTCGTCCGTCTGAGGCTTCCGGTCCTCCGGACCGTCGGACTCCGCCACCACCCACTGCTCCCTCGCTCCTGGGGCCCGGATCTCGGTGCCGCGCAGCCACACGTCTGCCCAGTATGGGCATGGACATGAGCGGCCACACACGCGGACGGGCGGCGCACCCCTCGCGGGATACGCCGCCCGTCATCCGCCCGTCAGTGACTGCGGGCCGGCCGGTCACATGCGGAAGCGCGTGGCCGGGGTGCGGTCAGTGCCTGGTCAGTGCGCGCCGCCCTGGGCCTCAAGTCGCTTGTACGAGGCCTCGATCTCGGCCTCGGCCTCGGCGCGGCCGACCCAGTCGGCGCCCTCGACGGACTTGCCGGGCTCCAGGTCCTTGTAGACCTCGAAGAAGTGCTGGATCTCCAGGCGGTCGAACTCCGAGACGTGATGGATGTCGCGCAGGTGCTCCACCCGGGGGTCGGACGCCGGGACGCACAGCAGCTTGTCGTCGCCGCCGGCCTCGTCCGTCATCCGGAACATGCCGATGGCACGGCACTTGATGAGGCAGCCCGGGAAGGTCGGCTCGTCCAGGATGACCAGCGCGTCCAGCGGGTCACCGTCCTCGCCGAGGGTGTTCTCGACGAACCCGTAGTCGGCCGGGTAGCTGGTCGAGGTGAAGAGACGACGGTCAAGACGGATCCGTCCGGTCTCGTGGTCCACCTCGTACTTGTTCCGCGAACCCTTAGGGATCTCGATGGTGACGTCGAACTCCACGGGTGGCTCCTCCATGATCAACACATTTGTCAGTGGTGCTGCGGCTTCACGCAGGAGACCCCCCGTACGGGAGCGGACAGCGAGCCCACTCCTGGCCGGGGTGCCATGCTCGTGGCAAGGCGCAGTGATTAAGTGTCCCCCACGCAGCAGTGTGATCGCGAAAGGGGCTGGTCAACCGTGCTCAGGCCGAAAGTGTGGCAGCTCACGGCGGGTTCCGTCGTGATCGGCATGGCGCTCGCCGCCGCGGCGGTGGCCGCGGCCGGCCCCTGGGACTCCGGTCAGCGTAGGGCCGAGCGGGAGTGGGCGGTCGCGCAGAGCCGTACGGGTGGCGCACATCACGACCCGGCCGCCCCCCGTACGCCCGCGCCCGCCCCCAGTGCCGCCGGCGTGCTCTCCGCGCTCTCCACGGCCGGCTCCGAGCCCCCGAATGCCGGAACCGCGTCCGTCGATCTCACGAAGAAGCTCGGACCGCTCCTCGACGACCCCGCGCTCGGCACGGCGCGGTCGGCGTCCGTCATCGACGCCACGACCGGTGAAGCGCTGTACGGGAAGGCGGCCGGCACCCCGATGACCCCGGCCTCCACGGTCAAGATCGCGACCATGGCCGCCGCGCTCTCCGCGCTCGGCCCCGACCACCGCATCGCCACCACCGTCAGCTCCACCGCGGACGGCCGGAGGATCACCCTGGTCGGCGGCGGCGACGCCACTCTCGACCGGGCGGGGCTGCGCGCGCTCGCCGACGACACCGCCCGCGCGCTGCGCGACCGGGGCGTCACCAAGGTCGAGCTCCGCTACGACACCTCCCTCTACTCCGGCCGCCGGGAACACCCGATCGGCCCCAACGACAACATCGCCCCCGTCGTCGCCCTGATGGCCGACCAGGGCCGGCTGACCACATCCCGCAGCGGACCCGCTCCCCGCAGCGGCAATCCGGCGGGCGACGCCGCCCGTGTCTTCGCCGGGCTGCTGCGCGACCGCGGCGTCCGTACCACCGCGGCGCCCGTGTCCGGCAAGTCCCCCAAGGGCTCGAAGACCGTCGCCAGGACCTACTCCCGTCCGCTCTCCGATCTCGTCGAACGCGCGCTGACCGAGAGCGACAACGACATCGCCGAGTCCCTGGCCCGGCAGACCGCCATCGCGGCGCGTGAACCCGCCAGCTTCGAGGGCGCGGGCCGGGCCGTCGGCGCCGAGCTCAAGAAGCTCGGACTGCCGGTCGCCGGCGCCCGCTTCGCCGACGGCAGCGGCCTCAACCGCCAGGACAAGGTCAGCGCCGCCCTGCTCACCGCGCTGCTGGCGCGCGCCGCCGACCCCGCACGCCCCGAGCTGCGCCCCGTGCTCACGGGACTGCCGGTCGCCGGGTTCAACGGCACCCTCCGGAGCCGGTACGCGGACGCCGGGCCCGGCGCCGGACTCGTCCGCGCCAAGACCGGCACGCTCACCGGGGTGAACGCCCTGGCGGGCACGGTCGTCGACGCCCGGGGCCGACTGCTGGCCTTCGCCTTCATGGCGGGCTCCACCCCGGCCCCCGGCAGCGCCCAGAAGGCCCTGGACCAGCTCTCCGCGGCCCTCGTCCCGTAACGATTCGCCTGCGCGGGGCGGCCAAGGCCCGCCTGACCGCCCCCTAAGGGTCCGGCAGGGGAAGAACCGGGCCCCTCACACCCCACCGCTCCCCGGGCCGAGCACGTACGGTTGACGCATGACGAGCATCGGTGGTGCCCAGATGGTCGACTGGAATCTCGCGGTGGCGACCGCGACCCGTCTCGTGCGGCCGGGACCGGAAGTGACCCGGGACGAGGCCCGGGCGATCGTCGCCGAGCTGCGGCGGCACGCGAAGTCCTCGGAGGAGCACGTCCGCGCGTACACCCGCATGGTCCCCGACGGCCATGAGCCGCCCGACACCCCCGTCCTGGTCGTCGACCGGACCGGCTGGGTCAAGGCGAACGTCGCCGGGTTCCGCGAGCTGCTGGGGCCCCTCCTGGCGAAGATGCAGGAGCGCCGCCCCGGCGGTCCGGGCGGCGCCGTGCTCGGCGCGGTCGGCGGCAAGGTGACCGGCGTGGAGCTGGGCATGCTGCTGTCGTTCATGTCGTCCCGTGTCCTCGGCCAGTACGAGACGTTCGCCCCCGCCACCCGCGATCTCCCCGCCGCCGCGAACGGCGGCGGCCGGCTGCTGCTCGTGGCCCCCAACATCGTCCATGTCGAACGCGAACTGGACGTGGAACCCCACGACTTCAGGCTCTGGGTCGCCCTCCACGAGGAGACCCACCGCACCCAGTTCACCGGCGTCCCCTGGCTGCGCGACCACCTCCAGGGCGAGATCCAGTCATTCCTCGACCAGACCGAGGTCGACCCGATGACCCTCGTCGAACGGCTCCGCGAGGCCGCGCAGTCGCTCGCCGGCGGGCGCCCCGAGGGCGAGGAGAACGAGGACGGCCGCAGCATCGTCGAACTGGTGCAGACCCCGGGTCAGCGCGAGATCCTCGGCCGGCTCACCGCCGTGATGTCCCTCCTCGAAGGCCACGCCGACTACGTGATGGACGGCGTCGGACCGGCCGTCGTGCCGTCGGTCGCCGAGATCCGCGAGAAGTTCCAGCAGCGCAGGGCGCGCGGCGCCGGCCGCCTCGACCAGGCGCTGCGCAAACTGCTCGGCCTCGACGCCAAGCTGCGCCAGTACCGGGACGGGGAGCGGTTCGTACGGGCCGTGGTCGAGGAGGCCGGCATGGACGGCTTCAACCGGGTCTGGACCTCGCCGAACACCCTCCCCACCAAGGCGGAGATCGCTAAACCGGCGGACTGGATCGCACGGGTGCACCGCAGGGCGGACTCCTGAACCGGGCGCGGCTCACGGCAGAAGTACGCCTCAGGTATCACCCATCCGAGGGACCGTGGGTGAGGGATAGGCGTGCAATGCTCGGGTAATGGCTCGGTTCTGTCACCATCGACGCACTCTGAGTGACGCTCTCCGTCCTTACTCCGACCGAGGCACCCCCCAAATAACATCACGAAGGGCACCGGATATGGGTCCCCATCCTGCGGTCGCGGCGATACGCCTGGCGGTCCGCCGCGTACTCCACGACATCCTCACCGACCGGGCGGAGAACTCCTCCGCCGTTCCGTCCGTCCGCGCCGGCGAGCCGCCGCTCGTGCTCGTCGCCTGCTCCGGCGGCGCCGACTCCATGGCGCTCGCCTCCGCCCTCGCCTTCGAGGCCCCCAAACTTTCCGTCCGCGCGGGAGCCGTCACCGTCGACCACGGGCTCCAGGCCGGCTCCGCCCTCCGCGCCGCCGAAGTCGTCACCCGACTCCGTGCCATGCGCCTCGACCCCGTCGAATCCGTCGCCGTGACCGTCGGCCGGGAGGGCGGGCCCGAGGCGGCCGCGCGCGACGCCCGCTACGCCGCGCTCGACGCCGCCGCGGAGCGCCACCGCGCCGCCGCCGTCCTGCTCGGCCACACCCGCGACGACCAGGCCGAGACCGTGCTGCTCGGGCTCGCCCGCGGCTCGGGCACCCGCTCGCTGTCCGGGATGGCCGCCGTCTCGGGGACGTCCGGCCGCTACCGGCGCCCCTTCCTCCAGCTCGACCGGCAGACCGCCCGCAAGGCCTGCCTGGTCCAGTCGATCCCCGTCTGGGACGATCCGCACAACACCGACCCCGCGTACACCCGTTCACGACTGCGCCACGAAGGACTGCCGGCCCTGGAGAAGGCGCTCGGCAAGGGCGTCGTCGAGGCCCTGGCCCGTACGGCACAGCTCTCCCGCGACGACGCCGACGCCCTGGACACCTGGGCGGCCAATGTCGAGGAGTCCGTACGGGACGATTCCGGACAACTGCGGTGCGCCAAGCTGTACGTCCTCCCGCCCGCCGTCCGCCGCCGCGTGCTGCGCCGGGCGGTCATCGCCGCGGGCGCCCCCGCGGGTTCGCTGTTCGCCCGTCACATCGAAGAGGTCGACCGCCTGATCACCGGCTGGCGCGGCCAGGGAGCCATCAACCTGCCCGGCCGCGTGGAGGCCCGGAGGCAGGGTGGCAGACTGGTCATCCGGCAGGGCTGAAGCGCTGATGCACTTACGGCTGTGTCTCCCGGGCCGCCAGTGCCTTGGCCCCGGACCCCCGGCCGACGACGAAAGTGATGCGGGTGGACGACAAGGACATGGGCAACGACCTCCAGTCGGTGCTCATTACCAAGGAAGAGATCGACGCGAAGCTGGCCGAACTGGCCGCGAAGATCGACGCGGAGTACGCGGGCAAGGACCTGCTTCTCGTCGGAGTCCTCAAGGGCGCCGTGATGGTCATGGCGGACCTGGCGCGGGCCCTGTCCACCCCCGTGACGATGGACTGGATGGCCGTCTCCTCGTACGGGGCGGGCACGCAGTCCTCCGGCGTCGTCCGGATCCTCAAGGACCTGGACACCGACATCAAGGGCAAGCACGTACTGATCGTCGAGGACATCATCGACTCGGGTCTGACCCTGTCGTGGCTGCTCTCCAACCTCGGTTCACGGGAGCCGGCCTCGCTCGAAGTCTGCACCCTGCTCCGTAAGCCGGATGCCGCAAAGGTCGCGATCGACGTCAAATGGATCGGCTTCGACATTCCCAATGAGTTTGTCGTGGGATATGGCCTGGATTACTCGGAAAAGTACCGCAACATGCCTTTCGTCGGGACACTCGCTCCGCATGTCTACGGCGGTTAGAGCGCGCCTCGGCACACCTGAGCGGGCCGAAGAGCGGCGAAGTTCCGGGGAAAGGCTTCGCCGGGGCCGGGAACCCCAGACCCCCTCGCGGCGTTGGAGCATGGGAAGACGGGTTTGTCAGCCGTCCCGTGCGGTCGCGGGCCACAATGCTGGGGTACCGTCCGAAGAACAGTCTTTTCTCACAGCAGCATTTACCTACGGGCAGGAGGGACGGGGCGACTTCGCTCCGTATGGATGGACGTGAAGCGATACTTCCGTGGGCCGGTCATGTGGATCGTGCTGGCCGTCCTCGCCGTGGTCGTGTTGATGCAGGTCGTCGGCTCGTCGGGCGGCTACAAGACAGTGGACACCGGTCAGGTCGTCCAGGCGATCGACAAGAACCAGGCCGAGCAGGTCAGACTGACCACCGGCGACGAACAGATCATCAAGGTCGACCTCAAGAACGGCCAGAAGATCAACGGCAGCGACAAGATCCAGGCGAGCTATATCGGCTCCCAGGGCTCGACGCTGGCCAAGACGCTCCAGACGAAGTTCCAGAACGGCGACATCACCAAGGGCTACACGGTCTCGCCGTCGAAGCAGAGCCCGTTCGTCTCGGTGCTGCTCTCGCTGCTTCCCTTCGTCCTGATCGTCGTGGTCTTCCTGTTCCTGATGAATCAGATGCAGGGCGGCGGCTCCCGTGTCATGCAGTTCGGGAAGTCCAAGGCCAAGCTGATCACCAAGGACACCCCGAAGACGACCTTCGCCGATGTGGCCGGGTCCGACGAGGCCGTCGAGGAGCTCCACGAGATCAAGGAGTTCCTCCAGGAGCCGGCGAAGTTCCAGGCCGTCGGCGCCAAGATCCCGAAGGGTGTGCTGCTCTACGGTCCGCCCGGTACGGGCAAGACGCTGCTCGCCCGCGCGGTCGCGGGTGAGGCCGGGGTGCCGTTCTACTCGATCTCCGGTTCCGACTTCGTCGAGATGTTCGTCGGTGTCGGCGCCTCGCGTGTGCGTGACCTCTTCGAGCAGGCCAAGGCGAACGCCCCGGCGATCGTCTTCGTCGACGAGATCGACGCCGTCGGCCGGCACCGCGGTGCGGGTCTCGGCGGTGGCCATGACGAGCGCGAGCAGACGCTGAACCAGCTCCTCGTGGAGATGGACGGCTTCGACGTGAAGGGCGGCGTCATCCTGATCGCCGCCACGAACCGGCCCGACATCCTCGACCCCGCGCTGCTGCGTCCGGGCCGCTTCGACCGGCAGATCGCGGTCGACCGCCCGGACATGCAGGGCCGGCTGGAGATCCTGAAGGTCCACCAGAAGGGCAAGCCGGTCGCCCCGGACGTCGATCTGGGCGCGGTCGCCCGTCGTACGCCCGGCTTCACCGGCGCGGATCTGGCGAACGTGCTGAACGAAGCGGCGCTCCTGACGGCGCGCAGCGACAAGAAGCTGGTCGACAACCACTCCCTGGACGAGGCGATCGACCGCGTCGTGGCGGGCCCGCAGAAGCGGACCCGGATCATGTCCGAGAAGGAAAAGAAGATCACCGCGTACCACGAGGGCGGTCACGCCCTGGTCGCCGCGGCGTCTCCGAACTCCGACCCGGTGCACAAGATCACGATCCTGTCCCGCGGCCGGGCCCTGGGTTACACCATGGTCCTGCCCGACGAGGACAAGTACTCGACCACGCGCAACGAGATGCTGGACCAGCTCGCCTACATGATGGGCGGGCGCGCGGCCGAGGAACTGGTCTTCCACGACCCGACGACGGGCGCGGCCAACGACATCGAGAAGGCCACGGCCACGGCTCGGGCGATGGTCACGCAGTACGGCATGACCGAGCGGCTCGGCGCGATCAAGTTCGGCGGCGACAACACCGAACCGTTCCTCGGCCGGGAGATGGCGCATCAGCGCGATTACTCGGAAGAGGTCGCGGCGCTGGTCGACGAAGAGGTCAAGAAGCTCATCGAGACCGCGCACAACGAGGCGTGGGAGATTCTCGTCGAGAACCGCGACGTGCTCGACAATCTGGTCCTGGCGCTCCTGGAGAAGGAGACGCTGAACAAGGAACAGATCGCCGAGATCTTCTCGACCATCGTGAAGCGCCCGTCCCGCCCGGCGTGGACCGGCTCCTCGCGTCGTACGCCCTCGACGCGGCCGCCGGTGCTCTCGCCCAAGGAGCTGGCGCTGACCAATGGCGCCTCGGGTTCGAACGGCGGGATGCCCGCGGTGACGAGCGGCGAGACGCCCAACGAGGCGGTCCCCGAGGAGCGTCCCGAGAGCTGATCGCGGGCCTCTCACCAGGCCCGGAATGGATGCCGCGCCCCCCAGGTTTTAGCCTGTGGGGGCGCGGCATTCGTTTGCCCGCCCCACAGGACGGCACAGGAACGAGGCACACATGACCGACCCGGTGATGCTGGACGGGGAGAGCCCCATCCGCGAATTCGATGAGAAGCGGGCCGAGAATGCCGTGCGCGAGCTGCTGATCGCGGTCGGGGAGGACCCGGACCGCGAGGGCCTGCGGGCGACCCCCGGCCGGGTGGCGCGGGCGTACCGGGAGATATTCGCGGGGCTCTGGCAGACGCCGGAAGAGGTGCTGACCACGACGTTCGATCTGGGTCATGACGAGATGGTGCTCGTGAAGGACATCGAAGTGATGTCTTCGTGTGAACATCACCTTGTCCCCTTTGTCGGGGTGGCCCATGTCGGCTATATCCCGTCCGTGGACGGGAAGATCACCGGGCTCTCCAAGCTGGCCAGGCTGGTGGATGTCTTCGCGCGCCGGCCGCAGGTCCAGGAGCGGCTGACCACCCAGATCGCCGACTCACTGATGGAGATCCTCGACCCGCGCGGGGTGATCGTGGTCGTCGAGTGCGAGCACATGTGCATGACGATGCGTGGCGTACGGAAGCCGGGTGCCAAGACGATCACCTCGGCCGTCCGCGGCCAGCTGCGCGTTCCGGCCACCCGCGCCGAGGCGATGAGCCTGATCATGGCCCGCTGAGCCGGGCAGTCCGAGCCGGGCAGTCCGAGCCGGGCAGTCCGAGCCGGGCAGTCCGAGCCCGGCCGTCCGAGACGAGCCGGCCGAGGGGTGCGCGCTCAGGTGGTGGGGCCCGCCGCGGCGGTGCCGTTCTTGTCGTGGTCCTCCGGGAGTTTGCAGACCCGTTCCAGGAAGAAGGCCGCGACGATCACCGCGATGCCCGCCAGAACGGAGAAGGCCGCGTAGATGGCCTGGTCGCGGCGGGCGGGGATGTCGAGGGAGCCGAGCAGGAAGACGCCCGTGCCGCCGTACATTCCGGAGACGAGGGCGGCGACCAGGGCGCTGGCCTGGCCGAAGACGACCGCGCGGGCCGCCATCAGGGGGTTCACGCCCTGCGCGCCGGGGCGGCGCTCCCGCTGGGCCTTCAGCCGGGCGCGCAGCGAGAGGGCCGTCGCGGTCAGGACGACGGCGATCACCGCGAGCACGATCGGCGCCGCGAGGGGGACGCTCGGCAGTGTGCCGAAGGAGTCCCACAGGCGGGCGGCCCCCCAGGAGAGCACGCCCGCCACCACGAACAGGCCGGCGAGGACGCCGATCCGCAACTGCTTCACCGAGAAAGCCCTTCGCTTCGCTGTACCGACCCTCGCCGTGCTGACACGCGCCTACCGACCCTAACCACTACTCGGGCAGGCGCAGTTCCAGATCGGCGCGGGTCTGGACACCGTCGCGGTCGACGCCCGCCAGCAGTTCGGCGACCGAGCCATGGCCCGGAACCTGCGCCTCCGGGTCCACGTCGTGCCACGGGGCGAGGACGAAGGCGCGCTCATGGGCCCTGGGGTGGGGGAGGGTGAGCAGCGGGTCGTCCGAGACGACATCCGCGTACGCCACGATGTCCACGTCTATGGTGCGTGGCCCCCAGCGCTCCTCGCGGACCCGGTCGAAGGCCTCCTCGATGGCCTGGCCGCGTTCCAGGAGTGAGGACGGCGGCAGCGTCGTCTTGATCACGACGACCGCGTTGAAGTAGGTCGGCTGGGAGCCGGGCTCGACCCCCCAGGGCTCGGTCTCGTACACCGGGGAGACCGCCTTGACCCGCAGCCCCGGGGTGTCCTCCAGGGCGTCGATCGCGCTCTGAATCGTCTCCAGGCGGTTGCCGAGGTTGGAGCCGAGGGAGACCACGGCGCGTTTCGGGTTCGACAGCGTGCTGTCCGCGGCGTCGACCTGCGCGACCACGGAGGCGGGCACCGGCTGTACGGTCGGGTCGCCCTGGGGACCGTTGGCGGAAAACACACTCATACTCGGCTCCGGGTGATGGTGATGGTCACATCGTCGAAGGGGACGGTGATCGGGGCGTCCGGTTTGTGTACGACCACCTCGACCTCCTGGACGCCGTCATGTTTCAGGCACTGCTGGGCGATCCGTTCCGCCAGCGTCTCGATCAGGTCGACCGGCTCTCCCTGGACGACCTCCACGACCTCTTCGGCCACGATCCCGTAGTGCACGGTCTTCGCGAGGTCGTCGTCGGCGGCCGCGGGGCGGGTGTCGAGGCCGAGCATCAGGTCCACGATGAAGGTCTGGCCCTCCTCGCGCTCCCGGGGGAAGACGCCATGATGCCCACGGGCCTTGAGGCCGCGCAGCGCGACACGATCCACGCGAATCACTCCTGCTGTCGTTGGTCGTCGGGGCCTCCGGCCGGGTGCGGTCGGCGCGGTGCCCTCATTCGAATCTACCCGCGGGCACGGACAGTGCTCTCGTGCGGGGGTGAGGGACCCGTGCGGGTCCGCTCGGCAGCGGCCCCCGCCCGGGTCCCGCCGATCGGCCCGCAGGGGCTGCTTACCCACTTACGCGGGTGTCTCGTCGTCCGTCTCCTCATCGGTTTCGGTCAGAACCGGTGAGCCGTGATGTGACCAGATTTTCCACCCTTCGGGTGTGCGGCGGAAGACGTTGGTGGCGACGACCAGCTGGCCGACGAGCGGTCCCAGCTCGCCGGTCTCCTCGGCGGGGCCGCCGCTGAGGATGTTCTCCGTGCAGGTCACGAGCGCGGTGTCGGCGCAGACCGACACCACGACATCGGTCAGGAAGAACTGGATGTACTCGGTGTTCGCCATGATCAGCGCGTACGAGCGGAGCACCTCGCCGCGGCCGGTGAGTACGGGCCAGCCCGGGTGGACGCAGGAGATCCCGTCCTCGTCGCCGTCCAGCCAGAGCGCGGACAGCGCGTCGAAGTCCCCGCGCTCCATGGCCTCGTAGAACGTGGTGTTGGCCACCTCGACCTGTTCGTTGTCCGTGCGCGCGGTCACTGGGCTCCTTCGACGGCGCGGGCCACCCGTACCGCGTCGGCGGTCGCCCGTACCTCATGGACGCGGACCGCCCAGGCGTCCTGGTGGGCGGCGATCGCGGAGACGGCGGCGGTCGCCGCGTCGCGCTCGCGGGCGGGGGGCGGGGAGCCCTCGCCGCCGGCGAGGACATGCCCGAGGAAGCGTTTACGGGAGGCCGCGACCAGAAGCGGCCGGCCCAGGGCGCGCAGCTCGGCGAGGTGCGCGAGGAGCGCGAGGTCGTGTTCGGCCTGCTTGGCGAAGCCGAGGCCGGGGTCGATGACAAGCCGCTCGGGGGCGACGCCCCCGGCTATCACCGCGTCCATCCTGGCGCGCAGTTCGGCGACGACCTCCGCGACGACGTCCGTATAGACGGCGTGGCTGTTCATCCGCTCGCTGAAGCCGCGCCAGTGCATCACCACGAAGGGCACTCCCGCGGCGGCGACGGCGGGCACCATGGCCGGGTCCGCGAGTCCGCCGCTGACGTCATTGACCAGCGCCGCGCCGGCCGCGACCGCCTGCTCGGCGACGGAGGCGCGCATGGTGTCGACGGAGACGGTGACGCCTTCGGCCGCCAGGCCCCGTACGACCGGTACGACGCGCCGCAGCTCCTCGTCCTCGTCGACGCGGGTGGCGCCGGGCCTGGTCGACTCGCCGCCGACGTCCACCAGGTCCGCGCCCTCGGCGACGAGATCGAGGCCGTGCTTGATGGCGGCGGTGGTGTCGAACCAGCGGCCACCGTCGGAGAAGGAGTCGGGCGTCACATTGACGACCCCCATGACCGCACAGCGGTCCCACTCGGGCAGCCCCTCGACCGTGCCCCGCGCGCGCAACGTACTCATACGCCCACCCTAGGGGGTCTTCCCGGGGGCGGGCCGCTCGGCAAGACCCCCTTGTGCAGGCCGTACGGACCTCTAGGCCGTACGGACGTCTAGGCCGTGCGGACCTCCGGGCCGGGCGGGCTTCCGGTGTCGTGGGCGCAGGGGCGGGGGTGGCGGTCGCCGGCGAGGTGGCGCAGGGGGCGGGGGAGCGAGAGGGTGACGAAGCCTTCGGCCCGCATCGCGGCGAAGCCGATCCTGGGCAGTTCGCCGGTGCTGCGGAAGACCACGTAGCGCGGCTCCCAGCGTGGCTGGAACTTGGCGTTGAAGCGGTACAGCGACTCGATCTGGAACCAGCGGGAGAGGAAGACCAGCAGCCCCCGCCAGCCGCGCAGGACCGGTCCCGCGCCGAGCCGTTCGCCGCGGGCGAGCGCCGAGCGGAACATCGCGAAGTTGAGGGAGACCCGCTCCACCCCGAGCGCGGGGGCGGCGTGCAGGGAGGCGACGATCAGCAGTTCGTTCATGCCGGGGTCGGCGGTGCGGTCGCGGCGCATCAGATCCAGGGACATCCCGTCCGTACCCCATGGGACGAAGTGGAGGACTGCCTTCAGGTCGCCGTACGGGCCGGTGGCGTCCGCGCCGGGCTTGTGGGCCGTGGCGATCACGGAGTCGCCGTCGGCGGGGTCGCCGATCCGGCCGAGCGCCATGGAGAAGCCGCGTTCCGTGTCGGTGCCGCGCCAGTCGTCGGCGGCGCGGCGGATCCTGGCCAGTTCGCCGTCGGAGAGATCACGGACGCGCCGTACCCGCGTTTCGTAGCCGGCGCGCTCGATGCGCTTCACCATCTGGCGTACGTTCCGCATGGCGCGTCCGTGCAGGGAGAAATCCGGCACGTCCACCACCGCCTCGTCGCCGAGCTCCAGCGCGGCGAGGCCGGTCTCGCGGGTCCAGACCTCGCCGCCCGTCTCGCTGCAGCCCATGACGGCGGGGGTCCAGGAGTGGGCCTTGGCCTCGTCCATGAAGCGTTCGATGGCGCCGGGCCAGGCCTCGACATCGCCGATCGGGTCGCCGCTGGCGAGCATCACCCCGGAGACGACGCGGTAGCAGACGGCGGCCTTGCCGCTGGGGGAGAAGACCACGCCCTTGTCGCGGCGGAGCGCGAAGTGGCCGAGGGAGTCACGGCCGCCGTGCCGGGCGAGCAGGGCGCGCAGCCGCCGCTCGTCGTCCTCGGTGAGACGGGCGGCGGGGTGTTCGGGGCGGAAGGCGAGATAGCCGGTGGTGAGGGCGGTGAGCAGGCCGAGCGCGCCGAGCGAGTCGCCGACCGTGCCGCTCACGATGCCGTTGTAGTCGATGGGCCCGTCCATGCCGAACAGGCCGTACAGCACATGTTCGAGCCGCTCGGCCAGGCCGGGGTTGCCGACCGTCCGGTGCGGATGGACGCTGACGATGATCAGCCCGAGGCCGATGGAGCCCGCGCCCATCAGGAAGAAGTTGGCCAGCGCCTTCCAGCGGCTGCGCGGGTCGGGCAGGGCGGCGAACTCCTGGCGGTGGCGCAGCAGCAGGGCGAGCAGGACCAGCGAGAGCAGGGTGCCGACGAGCGAGTGCCGGTAGCCGGACTGGGCCACGGCGCCCGCGGGCAGCAGGATGACCGCGGCCCGCCAGGCGCGCCGCTTACGGCGTTTCAGGCCGTGCGCGAGCAGCAGGAGGAGTACGCCGGCGCTGAGGGAGAGCGCGGCGGACAGCGGGCCGAGCGCCCCCGGCAGCACCTCCGCGACGGTGTGCATCCGGCTGTGGCGGAAGCGGGGGAAGACCCCGGCGGCGATGTCCAGCAGCCCGACGAGGGTGCAGGCGGTGCCGACCAGCGCGGGGACGGATTCGGGGCGCGGGCCGCGGAACAGACGCAGGGTCCGCCGGAACGGACGGCGTGTCAGTGGCTTAGGAGAAATGCCCGTGTTGTGCTGGAACCGACCCGGAACCGATCCTGATTTATCCCCATCTAGCGTCACAGACATCGCTTCCCGTGGTTCCGCGAGAGAGTGTGGTGTCCGGGTTCGCTTCTTCTTCGCGGGCCGGACATTTTGCGCCCTCTAGGACGGGGGTTCAGGGGGTCGGGTTCCTCAGGGTTTCGGAAAATCTCACAGGAGAAAGCTCGGTCGACATGGGTCTCACCAGCCGTAAAGTCCTGGCCTTGGCCGTCCTGCTGGCTGTTGCGCTGTTCGTCCTGACCGTCTGGCTCTGGCCGCGGCTGTCGCGGAGTACGCCGCGTGTCGTGCTCGGCCGGGTCGGACTGCTGTTCGCCACGCAGGTGGCGGTGTTCATGGCGATCGGTCTCGTCGCCAACAACTCCTTCCTCTTCTACGGTTCGTGGTCCGACCTGTTCGGGCGCGAGCAGGACCTGGGGGCGGTCGTCGACCACTCGGCCGACGGGAATCACGTGACGGTGATGGACACCCAGCGGACGCCCACGCCGGGCGGTTCGGTGCCCTCGGTGGCCGGCCAGGTCCAGCGGATCGTCGTCAGCGGTCCGAAAACCGGGATCGACAGCACCGCGTACGTGTATCTCCCGCCGGAGTACTTCCGGCCGGGGTTCGTGCACCGGACCTTCCCGGTCGCCGTGGTGCTCACCGGCTATCCGGGGATGGCGGAGAACCTGATCAAGGGGCTGAACTATCCGAAGACCGCGTGGCAGCTGGCCAAGGACGGCAAGATGCAGCCGATGGTGCTGGTGATGCTGCGGCCCACCGTGGCGCCGCCGAGGGACACCGAGTGCGTGGACATCCCGCGCGGGCCGCAGACGGAGACGTTCTTCGCCAAGGACCTGCCCCTGGCGGTGTCCCGGACGTACCGGGTCGGGCGCGAGCCGAAGAGCTGGGGCATCATCGGCAACTCCACCGGCGGCTACTGCGCGCTGAAGATCGCCATGCACCATCCGGAGCGGTACTCCGTGGGCGTCGGGCTCTCCGCGTACTACAAGGCGCCCGTCGACCCGACGACCGGTGATCTCTTCCGGGGCGACAAGCAGCTGCGGAACCGCTCCGATCTGCTGTGGAGCCTGGACAACCGGCCGCAGGGCAATGTGTCCCTCCTGGTCACCTCGTCCAAGAAGGGTGAGGGGAATCTCAAGGCCACACGGTCGTTCATCAGCAAGGTCAAGGCGCCCTCGCATGTGTCGTCGATCATCCTCGACAGCGGCGGTCACAACTTCAACACCTGGCGCCGGGAGATCCCGCCGGCCCTGGAGTGGATGAGCGGGCGGCTCTACTCGAACTGACGCGCCGCCGCCGGGGCGGGCTTCAGCGGCTGCGTCCTCCGCGGCTGCGTCCTTTGCGGCCTGTCTTCAGCGGCTGTGTCTTCTCAGGCGGACGCGACCGTGCTGACCGTCTCCAGCTCCACCTCCGTACGGGGGATGGCCTGCGCGTCCGCGTCGATCGAGCGGCGCAGCGCCTCGTGCAGCCTGGCCGGGGTGAGGACCCCGAGGAAGCGCCCCGTCTCCTCCTTGTCGATCACCGCGATCCACCCCGCGTCGTGCTGGAGCATCGTCGCGAACGCCTGCTTCAGGGAGGCGCCGACCGGCAGCCATGCCTCCATCCGGCGGGCGTGCTCCCGTACGGTCCCGGACGCGCCGGTCCGCTCGGTGGAGATCCAGCCGTGCAGATTGTCGGCGGAGTCCAGGACGACGGCCCAGCGCGCGCCCTCCTCGGCGAGCTTCGCCGCGGCCCGCCCCAGCGGGTCGTCGAGATGAACGATGGGCGGCTGTTCGAGGTCGCCCTCCTCGATGGAGGTGACGGAGAGCCGCTTCAGACCGCGGTCCGCGCCGACGAAATCGGCGACGTACGGGGTGGCGGGCGCGCCGAGCACGGCGGCGGGGGCGTCGAACTGTTCGATCCTGCCCTGTCCGTAGACGGCGATACGGTCGCCGAGGCGGACCGCTTCCTCGATGTCGTGCGTGACAAACAGCACAGTCTTGCGGACCGCCGCCTGGAGCTTGAGGAACTCGCTCTGGAGATGGTCGCGTACGACGGGGTCGACCGCGCCGAAGGGCTCGTCCATCAGCAGGACGGGCGGATCGGCCGCCAGGGCACGGGCCACGCCCACGCGCTGGCGCTGGCCGCCGGAGAGCTGCTCGGGGTAGCGGTCGCCGTAGACGGACGGGTCGAGACCGACCAGGTCGAGGAGTTCGGCGGCGCGCTCCCGGCCCTTGCCGCGCTGCCAGCCGAGCAGATGCGGGACGGTCGCGGTGTTCTCCAGGACCGTCTTGTGCGGGAAGAGGCCGACCTGCTGGATCACATAGCCGATACGGCGCCTGAGCTGCACCGGGTCGATGGCGGATATGTCGTCCCCGTCGAGGAATATCCGTCCCTCGGTCGGCTCGATGAGGCGGTTGACCATTTTCATGGTGGTGGTCTTGCCGCAGCCGGAAGGTCCGACGAGCGTGACCAGTTCGCCCTGGGGGACCTCGAAGGAGAGGTCGTCGACAGCGGTCGTGCCGTCCGGGTACCGCTTGGTGACGTGCTCGAATCGGATCATGGTTCCCCATTGTGCGGCGTGTTGTGTGAAGGCCATGTTGCTGGAATGTGGCGGGCTTCCGCGAATGTCAGTGGTCGGGGTTAGGGTCGCCAGGACAAAGAGCCATACATACGTTCGGGAAGACGGGGGAGGCGGGGATGGATGAGTACGCAAGGGTGCCTGGCGGCCAACGACTGGATCTGCGGGGAATATCTCCGCTCCCGTAGCCAGGAGTTGATCGACGCCACGGTCCAGCACGTGTGGATCACCGCGGTTTCGGTCGTCATAGGGCTGCTGGTGGCATTTCCGCTGGCCCTGCTGGCGCGGAGCAGGCCGTCTTTCGCCGGCCCGGTGCTGGGGCTGACGACGCTGCTCTACACGATTCCGTCGCTGGCGATGTTCTCGCTGCTGCTGCCCCTCTTCGGGCTCTCCGCCGGGCTGGTGATCACCGGCTTGGTGCTTTATTCACTGACTATTCTCGTGCGGAACATCATCGCGGGGCTCGAATCGGTGCCGGAAGAGGCACGGGAGGCGGCCCGCGGGATGGGGTACGGGCCGGGGCGGCTGCTCTGGGAGGTCGAGCTGCCCCTGGCGCTGCCCGCGCTGATGGCGGGCCTGCGCATAGCGACGGTGTCGACGGTCGCGCTGACCACGGTCGGGTCGATCGTCGGCCGGGGCGGGCTCGGCAATCTCATCGAGGACGCGCTGCCGAGCTTCTTCAAGGCGCAGGTGCTGACGGCCTCGGTGCTGTGTGTGCTGCTCGCGGTCCTCGCCGATCTGCTGCTGCTCGGAGTGCAGCGGCTGCTGACGCCCTGGACGCGCATACGCCCGGCGCGCACGTCCCGCCGTACGGCCGCGCCGGCCGGGACCGCCGGGACCGGGCCGGCCGATGCCGTGAAGGCGGTGGGCTGACCATGGGAGTTCTGGGAGAGGCGTTCGGCTGGCTGACGACCGGTGCCAACTGGTCCGGCGACGGCGGGGTGTGGCGGCGGCTGGAGGAGCACATCGTCGTCAGCGGGGTCGCGCTCGCGCTGGCGTGTGCCATCGCCCTGCCCGTAGCGCTCTATTTGGGGCATATCGGCAAGGGTGGCGCGCTCGCGATCAATATCTCCAATGTGGGCCGGGCGGTGCCGGTGTTCGCCGTGCTCGCCCTGTTCATGGTCTCGCCGCTGCGCAACTCGGGCTCGGTGCCCACGATCATCGCGCTGGTGCTCTTCGCCGTGCCGCCGCTGCTGACCAACGCCTATGTCGGGATGCGGGAGGTGGACAGTGCGGTCGTGGAGGCCGCCCGGGGGATGGGCATGTCCGGGCGCCAGCTCTTCGTACGGGTGGAACTGCCCCTCGCGTACCCGCTGATCATGACCGGGCTCCGCTCGGCCTCCGTACAGGTGGTGGCCACCGCCACCATCGCGGCGATGGTGGGACAGGGCGGCCTCGGCCGGATCATCACCGCCGGCTTCAACACGTACAACACCCCGCAGGTGGTCGCGGGTGCGCTTCTCGTCGCGCTGCTCGCGCTGCTCGTCGAAGGCGTGCTGGTGGCGCTGGACCGGGTCATCGACCCGGCGCCCTCGCTCGCCGCCCGGCCCTCCCGCACGACCGTGTGACGACCGACTTTCCGGCTTCTTGGAGATGGTGAACCTCATGAGCAAGACCTCGCGCCTCGCGGGTGCCGTACTGGGAGTGGTGGCCCTGACCACCTCGCTCGCCGCGTGCGGCGGCGACAGCCTGGAGAAGGACAAGAGCGGCTCCGCCGACTCCGCTGCCGGATCCGGCTCGGGGAAGAAGGGCTCGCTCGTCATCGGCGCGGCGGCCTTCACGGAGTCCAAGGTGCTGGCGGAGCTGTACGCCCAGATCCTGGGCGACGCCGGCTACTCCACGTCCGTCACCACGGTGAAGAACCGTGAGCTGTACGAACCGTCCCTGGAGAAGGGCGAGATCGACGTGGTGCCCGAATACGCCGCGACGATCACGGAATTCCTCAACGCCAAGGTGAACGGCGCCAAGGCGGCGGCCGAGAAGCCGCTCGCGTCCAGCGACTCCGCCGCCACGGTCGCCGAGCTGAAGAAGCTCGCCGAGCCGCTCGGACTGAAGGTGCTGCCCGCCGGTCAGGCGGTGGACCAGAATGCCTTCGCCGTCACCAAGGAATTCGCCGAGAAGAACAAGCTGAAGACGCTTTCCGATCTTGGAAAGTCGAAGCTCAAGGTGAAGATCGCGGCGGGCGACGAGTGCGAGGTGCGGCCCTTCTGCGCACCGGGCCTGAAGAAGACGTACGGCATCGACGTGGCGGGCATCGACCCCAAGGGCGTCGGCACCCCGCAGTCCAAGCAGGCCGTCAAGGACGGTGTCGACCAGGTGGTCCTGAGCAGCACCACGGACGGCACGCTCGACAGCTTCGGACTCGTCGTGCTGGAGGACGACAAGAAGCTCCAGAACGCCGACAACGTACTGCCGGTGGTCAATGCCAAGGACGCCGGTTCGGCGGAGATAGCCGATGTCCTGGGCAAGCTGACCGACGCCCTGACGACCGACGATCTCGCGAAGTTGAACCTCAAGGTCGATGCCGAGCGGGCGAAGCCGGAGGATGTCGCCAAGGAGTACTTGGAGTCCAAAGGTCTGGTCAAGAAGTAGCGGCCGGACAGCGCCCGCGAGGTAACCGGCGCCAGGCAAAACGGAGTTCTGTAGAGGAAACAGGAGTGGAAGGGGAGGAGGGCCGGCAACGGGCCGAGAAAGATTGTCCGACCGGCCCCCCATTCGGTCTCCACGCACGGTAAATTTCAGGCCATGCCACGTGGACGCCACCGCCATTCCCCACCCCTCCACAAGCTTCTGCCGCCGACGGCGGTCGCCGGAGCCGCGGTTCTCTGTGCCGCGGGCGCCTGGTTCCTCGCGGAGCCCGTGGTGCTCCGCGGTCTGGTCGCGGTGGCGGCCGCGGCGGCGGTCTCCGGCGCGGTCTTCATGCGCAGCTGGGACCGCGGCGCCGGGCGCCGGGTCGCCGAGCTGACGCGCGCGCGGGAGAGCGACGGCTGGAAGGCCGAGGAGCGCATAGCCGAACTGGAAGCCGACGTCGAGGAGTCGCGCGAGCTGCGCCTCAAGCTCGAAGCGAAGCTGCGCGCCAAGCGGATCGAGCTGGCTGGGCTGCGCGGTGAACACGCCGCGCTGCTGCGCCGGTACGCCACCGCGGAGACCGAGCGCGCCACCGCGCTGGAGGGACGGCGTCAGCTCGCCCTGGAGGCGGCGGCCGAGCCCAAGGCCCTGCCCGCCGGGGGCAGCACGCCCACCAAGGCGGCGTATGTCAGCGCCGCGCGGGCCCTGGACGAACTGCCGCGCAACGCCGCCGTCCAGCAGGCGAAGCGTACGGTCGAGGCGGCCCGTGCGCGCGATCTCGCGGAACGGGCCACGGAGGCGGGGGAGTCGCGGGGGAAGCACGCGGCGGCCGCCGGGGCCGAGCACCACAGCCGCCCGGCGTCCGCCCTTCCCGCCGCACTCGTCCCCACGGCGTCCGCGATCGTCCCGTACGCCCCGCAAGGCCGTTCCGCGCGGCGGCCCGAGGGCGGCTTCGACTTCTTCGGCGCGCAGGCCGCCGCCCAGAACGCCGTGCAGAACACGCGCGGCGGGCTGCGGAAGGCGGACGCGGACGACACCGAACGTCCCGCACCGGCCGCCGAACTGGCGCGTGTCGAGCGCGAGGACCTCGCGGATGTGGTCGGTGAGGAGGCGCTCGCCGAGCGGCGCCGGGCCGAGGAGCGCGGTATCGGTCAGGTCATCGATCTGACCGCGCACGACGAGACCGAGCCGCTCGAACTGGGAGAGCTGCGCAACGCGATCAGCGGCTGAGGCGAGCCGCTGCCTCGCCCCTGGCCCGCTACTTGTCGATGTCACCGACGACGAAGAAGAGCGAGCCCAGGATCGCCACCATGTCGGCGACCTGCGTCCCGGGCAGCAGCTCGGTCAGCGCCTGGATGTTGTTGAACGAGGCCGAGCGCAGCTTCAGCCGGTACGGCGTCTTCTCGCCCTTCGAGACCAGGTAGTAGCCGTTGATGCCGAGAGGGTTCTCGGTCCACGCGTACGTGTGCCCCTCGGGCGCCTTCAGCACCTTGGGCAGGCGCTGGTTGATCGGCCCGGGCGGCAGCTCCGCGATCCGGTCCAGACAGGCGTCCGCCAGCGCCAGCGCGTTGTGCGTCTGCTCCAGCAGGCATTCGAACCGCGCCAGACAGTCGCCCTCCTCGCGGGTCACGACCGTGAGCGTGTCGCGCAGTTCGCCGTACGCGAGATACGGCTCGTCGCGGCGCAGATCGAAGTCCACCCCCGAGGCGCGGGCGATCGGCCCGGACACCCCGTACGCGTGGACCGCCTCCCGCGACAGCACCCCGACCCCGCGGGTACGGCCCCGGAAGATCTCGTTGCCGAGGACCAGCCGGTCGTACACGTCCATCCGCGAACGCACCGACGCGATCGCGGCCCTGGCACGCCCCTGCCAGCCCGCGGGAAGGTCGGCCTTGAGGCCGCCGACCTGGTTGAACATGTAGTGCATCCGGCCGCCGGAGACCTCCTCCATCACGCCCTGGAGCTCCTCGCGCTCCCGGAACGCGTAGAACACCGGGGTGATACCGCCCAGTTCGAGCGGGTACGAGCCGAGGAACATCAGATGGTTGAGCACCCGGTTCAGCTCGGCGAGCAGCGTTCTGGTCCATACGGCGCGCTCGGGCACCTCCATGCCGAGCATCCGCTCGACGGCCAGCACCACGCCCAGCTCGTTGGAGAACGCCGAGAGCCAGTCATGGCGGTTGGCGAGGACCAGGACCTGCCGGTAGTCGCGCGCCTCGAAGAGCTTCTCCGCGCCCCGGTGCATATAGCCGATGACCGGCTCCGCCCGCTGGATCACCTCGCCGTCGAGCACGAGACGCAGCCGGAGCACCCCGTGGGTGGAGGGGTGCTGCGGGCCGATATTGAGCACCATGTCCGTGCTCTCCGCCGCGCCGCCGATACCGACCGTCGTCCGGGTGGTCTCCGTCATGGGCGACAGTCTCTCAGAGCGCCGCTCGTCCCCCCGAGGCCCACGGGCTGCATGAGCCAGCCGAAGTCCCCCAGGCCGCCCCGGGCCGTCAGTTCGGCCGCCTCCCCGGCCGCCGCGAGCGCCCGTACGTACGCGGCCGGATCCGTGGTGGCGAGGGACAGCGGCGGCCGTGCGCCGCTCACTCCCAGCCGGTGCAGGGCCTCGCGCTGGCCGATCAGCTCCGCGCCGGGCAGGGCGCAGGCGTCCAGCGCCACATGGGCGGTGAGATCGCTGCCGCCGTCCGGTACGGGAGGCACCTCCCGGCCCGCCCGGAAGCCGGTCAGGGTGCCGAACAGCGGCCGGGCGTCCCGTACATGCGCGTAGTCGACCGCGACCGCGAGGCCCCGCTCCAGGGTGGCGACGGCCGCCGCCCACGCCTCGTCGCGCGGCCGGCCGATCTCCGCGCGGGTGCCGGGGCCGGCCGGCGGCCACCAGCGGGCGAGCCATTCGGCATCGGGGCCCTCGACCGGGTCGCCCGGCTCCTCGGAGCCGTCCGGCCGGACGAGGACGTACCGTACGACCCCGTCGGGGCCGGTCTCCGCGATGTCGACGGGGACGTTGTCGAGCCACTCGTTCGCGAAGAGCAGCCCGCTGACCCCGGCCGGCGGCTCCGTACCCCACGCGATACGCGGATCCAGCCCCGCGGGCCGCGGGGCGCGCTCGACCGCGTACGGCCGCACCGTGAGCCCCTCCGGGACCGCGGCCAGGATTCCGGATAGCAGTTCGCCGCGGCCCGCGCCGAGGTCGACGAGCGCCACGTCGTCCGTGCCCAGCCGCTCGGCGGTGTCGGCCAGCAGCCGGGCGACGGCGGCGGCGAAGAGCGGGGAGGCGTGGACCGACGTACGGAAGTGCCCGGCCGGTCCCTCGGGGCGCAGATAGAAGCCACCTGGGCCGTACAGGGCGCGCTCCGCGGCCGTACGCCACCGGACCGGCCCGGTCCCGCACCGGCCGTCCGCGGCCCCTCGCGGCATACCCGGCACCCCGGGCGACTTACACGTCTCATCCGTCACGGCGTCAAGTCTCCACCTTGGGGAGTACGATTCCGCCGACCGGATCGGCCCTCCGGTTGACCCGTCCCCCTTTCCCGCCTCACTACGCTGGGTTACGTGCAGCGCTTCTACGACTTTCTCCGCGGACACCCGACGGGCGTCGACAGCTTCTGGGCTGTCCTGCTCTTCGGTCTTTCGCTGTTGTGGGTGGTCCAGGAGAACCAGGGCGTGGTGGCCATCCCGCTGGTCCTGCTGCTGAGCATCTCCGTCGCGCTGCGCCGCCGCGCGCCCGAGAAGGTGCTGCTGCTCACGCTCGCCCTGGGCCTCGCGCAGCTCGCCCTGGACGTGGAGGCCAATCCGGCCGACTTCGCGATGCTGGTGATCATCTACACCGTCGCCGCGCAGGGCGGGCCGCGCTGGGCCTCGCGGCTCGCGCTGATCGGCGGGCTGCTGGCCGCTCCCCTGTCGCAGGTGCGCTGGCCCGAGGACGGTATCGGCACCGGGAGCCGGGTCGCCGTCGCCATCGTCATGAGCGTGCCGTTCGCCCTCGCCTGGGTGCTCGGCGACTCCGTCCGTACCCGCCGCGCCTACTTCGACCAGCTGGAGGAGCGGGCCACCCGGCTGGAGAAGGAGCGCGAGGCGCAGGCCAAGGTGGCGGTCGCCGCCGAGCGGGCCAGGATCGCCCGTGAGCTGCACGACGTCGTCGCCCACAACGTCTCGGTGATGGTGGTCCAGGCGGACGGCGCCGCCTATGTGCTGGACGCGGCGCCCGACCAGGCCAAACAGGCCCTGGAGACCATTTCGAGCACCGGCAGGCAGGCGCTGGCCGAGATGCGCAGACTGCTGGGCGTGCTGCGGACCGGTGACGCCCAGGAGAGCGGCGAGTACGTGCCGCAGCCCGATGTCGGACAGATCGAGGATCTGGTCGAGAAGGTACGGGGCGCCGGGCTGACCGTGGACTTCCGGATCGAGGGCACCCCGCGTCCGCTGCCCAGCGGGGTGGAGCTGACCGCGTACCGCATCGTGCAGGAAGCCCTCACCAACAGCCGCAAGCACGGCGGACCCGATGTGGGCGCCAGCGTGCGTCTGGTCTACTTCGACGACGGGCTCGGTCTGCTGGTCGAGGACGACGGACGGGGCGCGGCGCACGAACTGTACGAGGACGGCGGGGCCGACGGGCGCGGGCATGGGCTCATCGGCATGCGGGAGCGGGTCGGTATGGTCGGCGGCACACTGGACGCCGGGCCGCGCCCCGGGGGCGGCTTCCGGATCAGCGCGCTGCTGCCGCTGAAACCCGCGAACTGAGGCGCGTCGGCCCGCGCACCGGGGCGTACCGCGCACCGGTGCGTACCGGCGTCCGCCACCTCCAGCCGTCCGCCACCTCCAGCCGTCCGCACCTCCAGCCATCGGCGGTCCACTCCCCAGCAGGCCGCCATTCCCCTACCGGACAAGGACCCCGCAGATGTCGATCCGCGTCATGCTCGTCGACGACCAGGTGCTGCTGCGCACCGGATTCCGTATGGTGCTGGCCGCGCAACCGGACATGGAGGTCGTCGCGGAGGCCGGGGACGGCGCGGAGGCGATCGAGAATCTCCGCTCCACCGCCGTGGACGTCGTCCTGATGGACGTCCGTATGCCCAGGCTGGACGGCGTCGAGGCGACCCGCCGGATCTGCGCGGAGCCCGACGCCCCGAAGGTGCTCATCCTGACCACCTTCGATCTGGACGAGTACGCGTTCTCCGGACTCAAGGCCGGGGCGAGCGGATTCATGCTGAAGGACGTGCCGCCGAGTGAACTGCTCAGCGCGATCCGCTCGGTGCACAGCGGTGACGCCGTCGTCGCCCCGTCCACGACCCGGCGGCTGCTGGACCGCTTCTCGCCGATGCTGCCCAGCGCGAACAAGCCGCGGCACAAGGAGCTGGACCGGCTGACCGACCGCGAGCGCGAGGTCATGCTGCTGGTCGCGCAGGGGCTGTCGAACGGGGAGATCGCCGGCCGGCTGGTGCTCTCCGAGGCGACCGTGAAGACGCATGTCGGCCGGATCCTCACCAAGCTCGGACTGCGCGACCGCGTACAAGTGGTCGTCCTCGCCTACGAGACGGGACTGGTGCGGGCCGGCGGCGGAGCCGTCTGAGGCCGCACGCTGCCGTGGATCAACGTCCTTTCAGCGCAGCAGCCCCTCCAGGAAGTCGCTCCCGAGCCGGGCCACCATGGCGACATCCAGCTGATGCAGCACATAGCGCCCGCGCCGCTGGGTCGTCAGCAGCCCCGCCTTCCGCAGCACCGCCAGATGCCGGGAGACCTCGGGCGCGGTGATCCCGTACGTATCGGCCAGCTCGCTCGTCGAGTACGAGCCGCGCGCCAGGCTCCGGCACAGCCGCATCCGCATGGGGTGGGCGACCGCCTCCAGACGCAGCTTGACCGTCTCCACGGGCGTGGCGTCCGTCAGCTCCCGCGCGGAGACCGGGTACTGCACGACCGGCTGCCAGCCGGGTGTGTGCAGCGCCACCAGATGGGGCCAGCCGAAGGCGGTGGGCAGGAACGTCAGCCCCCGTCCCGTCGCGGCCGCGCGGCCGTCGGACAGTTTGTCCACCACGATCCTCGTACGGAGCCCGTCCTCCTCCAGCGTGACGGCGGGGGAGACCGCGGCGACGGCCTCCGCGAGGCCCTTGCGGCGCAGCATCTCGGTCTTGTGCCGGGCGTCGGCGGCGAGTTGGACGCGGACGCGCCGCCAGGTGTCCGCGAAGAACGCCTCCTCGCAGTCTTCGAGCAGCCGGCGTATCCAGGCCCTGACCCCGGGCGGATCGGCCAGCATCTGCCGTACGAACGCGGCCTGTCGGGGACCGCGGGCCGCCGCCAGCTCCAGCGCGCGCTGCCGTACGTCCGCGTCGATGAGCGGCGAGGGCAGGCCCTCGCCGTACTGGCTGGCGCAGGAGATCTCCAGCGCCGCCGCCACGTATTTCTCGTCGTCGATCAGATCGAGGTCGTCCAGCTCCTCCGCGAGCGTCTCCCGGGGCGCGGCGGGCAGCAGGATGTCGGCGCGGGTCGACCGCCACAGGAAGTCCGCCTCGTGCAGCCGGTCGGCCAGCTCGGGCTTGAGCGCGGCGGAGGTGGTGGTGATCCAGCCGTGCAGCCGGGCGTGATGGGAGGGCTCGGAGAGCGCGTGCAGGGCGGCACCCAGCTCCGCCAGCGGGGACGGGCCGAAGGTGATCCGCTCCCGGGGCAGGCCGGTGATGTCGATGAACACGCTCATGAAGCCATGGTGCACGCCGCCACTGACAACCGGTCCGTCGATTGACGGCCCGCGTCAAACGGGACGACCGGCGGGCGCGGCGGCTCCGGGGCGCCCGCCCCGATCGCCCCGCCGGTCCTTCAGGCTTCTCAGGACAGTGTCTCCAGCACCCTGGTCACGAACTCCTCGACCGCCGCCCGTACCTCCTCCGCCGTCCACTCAAGCCCCGGCTCCGCCACCGTGACCTCTGTGAAGGAGAGCCCGCGAATGCCCGCGGCCGGGGCCGACCAGACCCGGAACAGCGCCGTCTTCGTCTCCTCCGCCTGCCGTACCGCCGCCTCGTTCAGCACGTCCGGGTCGTACGGCAGCCACACCCGGAACTGATGGGTCTGCGGCGGCTCCGGGTGTACGCGGAACCACGGCACGGCGGACGCCGCGAAGCCCTCGGCCAGCGCCGCGGCCACCACGCGCGCGTGCGCCACGTACGAGGGCAGCTTGGGCAGTTCGCGCTCCAGGCCCAGCAGGGCCGTCAGCGCCGCCGGGTACTGATGGAAGAGCTGGCCCCCGTAGCGGTGCCGCCAGACCCGCGCCTCCTCCACCAGCTCCGGGGGACCGGCGAGCGCCGCGCCCGACAGCCCGCCGAGCGACTTGTAGAAGGACACGTACACGCTGTCCGCGAGCCCCGCGATCTCGGCCAGGGACCGCCCGAAGTGCGGGACGCACTCCCACAGCCGCGCGCCGTCGACATGCACCACCGCGTCCCGCTCCCGCGCCGCGTCCACGGCCGCCACCAGCTCGTCCCAGGACGGCAGCACGAACCCCGCGTCGCGCAGCGGGAGTTCCAGCATCAGCGTGCCGAAGGGCTCGGCCAGGTCCTGGATCTCGGCGGCGGCGGGCAGCCGGGGCTCCTTCGTCGGATGGACCGTACGCAGCCCGCTGACCACCGACAGCGCACCGCCCTCATGCACCTCGGGGTGGGCGAGCGGGTGCAGCGCCACCGTGCTGTTGCCCGTACGCCCCGCCCAGCAGCGCAGTGCCACCTGCTGCGCCATCGTGCCCGTCGGGAAGAAGGCCGCGGCCGGGAAGCCGAGCAGTGCGGCCACCCGCCGCTCCAGCTCCGCGACGATCCCGTCGCCGTACAGGTCCGGCTGTTCGTCCATGTCGTACACGGACCCCGCGTCCGCGGCCAGGGCGGCCAGCCGTTCGCCCATCGGCCGGTCCATCGGCGCGCGGACCATCACGCGCTCCGACGCCAGCCACGCGGCCAGCCTGCGCCGCCGCGCGGCCTGTGCGGTCTTCTCGCCGTCCGGCCCGGCCTCAAGGGCGTCCCCGCCGTCCGGTCCGGGCTCGTGGAGCTTCTCGCCGTCCGGTCCGGGCTCATGGAGCTTCTCGCCGTCCTGGTCGGCCTCATGGACCCGGTCGGCCCGATCTGTCCCGCCGGCCCGCTCACTTGTCTTTCCCATGGGACCGAATCATCGCCCACCCGCGGCCCCCTGCCCACAGCCTGTGGACAGCCAAGTGGCGGGGCGCGACGCTGGCGTAGCATGGCGAGAAATCGTCCGGTACCCACCGCGGACTGGAACGGAAGGCCCCACCGCGTGAACCCAACAGCACAGGAACCCTTCGATCCCCGGGACCGCCCCGCGCGGCTCACGGTCGGTGTCGTCGGAGCGGGCCGTGTCGGCCCCGCGCTGGCCGCGTCCCTGCGGCTCGCCGGGCACCGTCCGGTCGCCGTCTCGGGCGTATCGGACGCCTCGGTACGGAGGGCTGCGGCGCTGCTGCCCGACATCCCGATCGTCACCCCCGCCGAAGTCCTCGCCCGCGCCGATCTGGTGCTGCTGACCGTTCCCGACGACGCCCTGCCCGGACTGGTCGACGGACTCGCCGAGACCGGTGCCGTACGGCCGGGACAGCTGCTCGTACACACCTCGGGGCGGTACGGCGCGAAGGTGCTCGACCCGGCCCTGCGCGCCGGCGCCCTGCCGCTCGCCCTGCATCCCGCGATGACCTTCACCGGCACCTCGGTGGATGTCCAGCGGCTGGCCGGCTGCTCCTTCGGCGTCACCGCTCCCGAGGAGCTGCGACTGGCCGCCGAGGCGCTGGTCATCGAGATGGGCGGCGAGCCCGAGTGGATCGCGGAGGAGTCGCGTCCGCTGTACCACGCGGCCCTGGCCCTGGGCGCGAACCACCTGGTCACGCTGGTCGCCCAGTCCATGGAGCTGCTGCGCACCGCCGGGGTCGAAGCGCCCGAGCGGATGCTCGGCCCGCTGCTCGGCGCCGCCCTGGACAACGCGCTGCGCTCCGGGGACGCCGCCCTCACCGGGCCGGTCGCGCGCGGGGACGCGGGTACGGTCGCCGCGCATGTCGCCGAGCTGCGCGCGCACGCGCCCGGCGCCGTGGCGGGGTATCTCGCGATGGCCCGTACGACCGCCGACCGGGCGCTGGCGCACGGTCTGCTCAAGCCCGAGCTCGCGGAGGACCTCCTCGGCGTCCTCGCCGGCGGCGACCCCCTCGGGGACGCCCGCGGGGACGGCGCCGGGGGCACCCGATGACCACGCGTACGCATCCTGAGGCGCGTCTCGAAGAGGACCGCGCGGAACAGGACCGCGCCCGCGCATCCTGGAAACGTGGAGACCATCCGATGAGCCTCGAACTCGCTCCCACGCGCGCGGACCTCGACCGCCTCCTGGAGAGGCGCCCGGCCCCCGGCCGGATCGCGGTGGTGATGACCATGGGCGCGCTCCACGACGGGCACGCGAGCCTCGTACGGGCCGCGCGCGCCCATGCCGGACCCGACGGGTTCGTCGTGGTCACCGTCTTCGTCAACCCGCTCCAGTTCGGCGCCGGCGAGGACCTGGAGCGCTATCCCCGCACGCTCGAAGCCGATCTGAAGACCGCGGCGGAGGCGGGCGCCGACGCCGTCTTCGCGCCGTCCGCCGACGAGGTCTACCCCGGCGGCGCCCCCCAGGTCACGATCACGGCGGGCCCCATGGGCACGCGCCTGGAAGGCGCCTCGCGCCCCGGGCACTTCGACGGCGTGCTGACCGTCGTCGCCAAACTGCTCCACCTCACCCGGGCCGACGCCGCCTTCTTCGGCCAGAAGGACGCCCAGCAGCTCGCCCTGGTCCGCCGGATGGCCCGTGATCTGAACTTCCCCGCCGAGATCGTCGGCGTACCGACGGCCCGTGCCGACGACGGTCTCGCGCTCTCCAGCCGCAACCGCTATCTCTCCGTCCCCGAGCGCCGCACCGCACTCGCGCTCTCCCGGGCCCTGTTCGCCGCCAGCGACCGGCTCGGCGCCCAGCAGGCACTGCGCGCCCGCGCCGAGTACGCCCCCACGCCCGGCGCGCGGGCCGCCGCGCTTTCCGCACTCGGCGAGGCCCGGCTCGCGGCCGACGCCCACGCCGTGGCCGCGGCGGGCAGCGCCGGAGAGGACTGGAACGGCGCCGACGGGGTACGGGCCGCGGCCCGCGCCGTCCTCGACGAGGCGGCCAGGTCCGTACCGCCGCTGACCCTCGACTATCTCGCCCTGGTCGACCCCGCCGACTTCACCGAGGTCCCCGACGACCACACCGGCGAGGCGGTCCTCGCCGTCGCCGCGCGCGTCGGGACCACGCGGCTGATCGACAACATCCCGCTGACCTTCGGAGCCTCCCAGTGACCGGAACCGGTATACGGCTGGCCGCCCCCGCGCCCGGCTGGGCCATCGACGCCGATGTCGTGGTGGTCGGCTCCGGCGTCGCCGGTCTCACCGCGGCCCTGCGCTGCACCGCCGCCGGGCTCCGTACCGTCGTCGTCACCAAGGCCCGGCTCGACGACGGCTCCACGCGCTGGGCGCAGGGCGGTATCGCCGCGGCGCTCGGTGAGGGCGACACCCCGGAACAGCATCTGGCGGACACCCTCGTCGCGGGCGCGGGCCTGTGCGACGAGGAGGCGGTCCGCACCCTCGTCACCGAGGGCCCCGCGGCCGTACACCGCCTCATCGGCACCGGTGCGCACTTCGACACCTCCGCCACCGGGGAGCTCCAGCTCACCCGCGAGGGCGGCCACCACCGCCGCCGTATCGCCCACGCGGGCGGCGACGCGACCGGCGCCGAGATCTCCCGCGCCCTGGTCGGGGCGGTCCGCGACGCAGCGCTCCGTACGGTCGAGAACGCGCTGGTCCTGGACCTGCTGACGGACGAGCACGGCCGTACGTCCGGCGTCACCCTCCATGTGATGGGCGAGGGCCAGCACGACGGCGTCGGCGCGGTCCGCGCCCCCGCGGTGATCCTGGCCACCGGCGGCATGGGCCAGGTCTTCTCGGCGACGACCAACCCGGCGGTCTCCACGGGCGACGGCGTGGCGCTGGCGCTACGGGCGGGCGCGGAGGTCTCCGACCTGGAATTCGTCCAGTTCCATCCGACGGTGCTCTTCCTCGGCACCGGCGCCGAGGGCCAGCAGCCGCTGGTCTCCGAGGCGGTACGGGGCGAGGGAGCGCATCTCGTCGACGCCGACGGCGTCCGGTTCATGCTCGGACAGCACGAACTGGCGGAGCTGGCCCCGCGCGACATCGTCGCCAAGGCGATCATGCGCCGGATGCGGGAGCAGGGCGCCGCGCACATGTATCTGGACGCCAGGCACTTCGGCGCCGCCATGTGGGAGACCCGCTTCCCCACGATCCTGGCGGCCTGCCGGGCGCATGGCATCGACCCGGTCACGGAGCCCGTCCCGGTGGCGCCCGCCGCCCACTACGCGTCGGGCGGCGTCCGTACGGACCTGCGCGGGCGGACGACCGTACCGGGGCTGTACGCGTGCGGCGAGGTCGCCTGTACGGGCGTCCACGGCGCGAACCGGCTGGCCTCCAACTCCCTCCTGGAGGGGCTGGTCTTCGCGGAACGGATAGCCGCGGACATCGCGGAGGGCGGCACGTCGGAGGGCGGCACGGCGGAGAGCGACACGGCCGAGGGCGGCCCATCGGAGGGCGGCGCAGGGCACAGCACGGCCGAGCCCGCCGCCGTCCCCGCCGAACCGGCCGGCACCGTCCCGCTGCCGCTCATCGCCCCCGAGGCCCGCGCCACGATCCAGCGGATCATGTCCGAGGGCGCGGGCGTGCTCAGATCCGCCGCCAGCCTGGGCACCGCCGCGGCCGCCCTGGAGACCGTCCACGAGCAGGCGCGGCAGGCCCAGGACCAGGACGGATCCGGCCCCGGGAAGCCGGCCGTCCCCGGCGTCGAATCCTGGGAGACGTCGAATCTGCTCTGCGTCGCCCGGGTCCTGGTCGCCGCCGCCCTGGAGCGCGAGGAGACCCGCGGCTGCCACTGGCGCGAGGACCGCCCCGAGCGCGACGACACCGACTGGGCCCGCCATCTCGTCATCAGCCTGACGCCCGACCGCCGGCCGGTACTGCGCCGCACCGCGACGGCCGCGTTCCCGCCCGTGCACCCGGGCGCCGGGCCGCACACCCCACCCAGCCCCGCAATCCCACCCCACGCCGACGCCCCCAGGGAGCCGTAACCGTGAGCACGCCCGAAGACAGTCCGCGCCCCGAGCCCGTGGACGTACCGCTCATCCAGATCGGCGCCCCGGCCGCGGCGCCGGCCCCCCAGGGCGGCTGCGGCGACGGCTGCGGCTGCTCCGCGGGCGAGGACGGCTACGGACCCGACGACCTGGAGTGCGGCCTCGACCCCGCGCTCGCCGCGCTGCTCGCCGACGCGGGCCTGGACCCCGTCCAGGTCGAGGACATCGCGCATGTCGCCGTCGCCGAGGACCTCGACCACGGCGTGGACGTGACGACCGTCGCGACCGTCCCCGAGGACGCCGTCGCCACGGGCGACTTCACCGCGCGCGAGAGCGGTACGGTCGCGGGCCTGCACATCGCCGAGGCCGTGCTCTCCCTCGTCTGCACGGAGGAGTTCGCCGTCGAGCGCCATGCCGCCGACGGCGACCGCGTCGAGGCGGGCCAGAAGCTGCTGAGCGTCACCACCCGCACCCGCGATCTGCTCACCGCCGAGCGCAGCGCGCTCAACCTGCTGTGCCGGCTCTCCGGCATCGCGACCGCCACACGCGCCTGGGCCGACGTACTCGAAGGCACCGGCGCCAAGGTCCGCGACACCCGCAAGACCACCCCGGGGCTGCGCGCCCTGGAGAAGTACGCGGTGCGCTGCGGCGGCGGGGTCAACCACCGGATGTCGCTCTCCGACGCGGCCCTGGTGAAGGACAACCACGTGGTCGCGGCGGGCGGCGTCGCCCAGGCGTTCAAGGCCGTACGGGAACGGTTCCCCGACGTCCCCATCGAGGTCGAGGTCGACACCCTCCACCAGGTCCGCGAAGTCCTGGACGCGGGCGCCGATCTGATCCTGCTGGACAACTTCACCCCGGCCGAGACGGCGGAGGCCGTGGGCATCGTCGCGGGCCGCGCGGTCCTGGAGTCCTCGGGCCGGCTCGTCCTCGGCAACGCGCGCGCCTACGCGGAGACGGGCGTCGACTTCCTCGCGGTCGGGGCGCTCACCCACTCCTCCCCGATCCTCGACATCGGCCTCGACCTGCGAGAGGCCGGCGTCTGATGCTGCTCACCATCGACGTCGGCAACACCCATACCGTCCTCGGCCTGTTCGACGGCGAGGAGATCGTCGAGCACTGGCGCATCTCCACCGACGCCCGCCGCACCGCCGACGAACTCGCCGTGCTCCTCCAGGGACTGATGGGGACGCACCCGCTGCTCGGCGAGGAACTGGGCGACGGCATCGAGGGCATCGCGATCTGCTCGACGGTCCCGTCCGTGCTGCACGAACTGCGCGAGGTGACCCGCCGCTACTACGGCGACGTCCCCGCCGTCCTCGTGGAGCCCGGCATCAAGACGGGCGTGCCGATCCTGATGGACAACCCCAAGGAGGTCGGCGCGGACCGCATCATCAACGCGGTCGCGGCGGTCGAGCTGTACGGCGGCCCGGCGATCGTCGTCGACTTCGGTACGGCGACGACCTTCGACGCGGTCAGCGCGCGCGGCGAGTACGCGGGTGGTGTCATCGCCCCCGGCATCGAGATCTCGGTCGAGGCGCTGGGCGTCAAGGGTGCCCAGCTCCGCAAGATCGAGCTGGCCAGGCCGCGCAGCGTGATCGGCAAGAACACGGTCGAGGCGATGCAGGCCGGCATCCTGTACGGCTTCGCCGGCCAGGTCGACGGGGTGGTGGCGCGGATGGCGCGCGAGCTGGCCGAGGACCCCGAGGAGGTCACGGTGATCGCGACCGGCGGCCTGGCCCCCATGGTGCTGGGCGAGGCGTCCGTGATCGACGAGCACGAGCCCTGGCTCACCCTCATCGGTCTGCGCCTGGTGTACGAGCGGAACGTCTCGCGCATGTGAGCGCGGGGTCCCACCGGCGCGGGCGGACCTACCCGTCCAGGGCGGGGAGCACCGGCGCACCTCGTTCGCCGGTCCCTCGTTCGGCGGGCGGGCCGCGCCAGAAGAGGGGCGTTAAGCGGATTTTGTCCCTTTGGCGCGTACTGTCGCCGCATGCCCACGCCATACGGATCCCGCGGCGGCATGGCCTTCGGTGCCGACGAGCTGAGTGTGCTCCGACGTGCCCTCGCCGTTGCCCTCCATCCCGCCCCGCTCCCGAACGAGGACGTCCGGGCCTGCCTGGCCCTCGCCGAGTCCGTGGACGAGGCCGTGCGCGAGGCCGGGCGCCTGCGGGCCTTTCTCCAGGCCGACCTCACGAGGTACCGGGAAGCGCTTCCCGGGTCCCTCGCGGGCTATCTGGAGCTGCTCCAGGACGCCCTGGCGGCCGGCTACCGCCCCCGGCCCGACGATCTCGCGGCGCTGCGCGCCCTGCGCGGCAATCCGGTCGCGGCGGCCCTGCTCGACCGCTGCCGGCGGCTCGCGGACCGGTCGGTACGCGCCCACCTGGCCGGAGTCCCCGCCGCCACGGCCCCCGCTCCCCGCACCCGCCTCCTCGCGCTCCCCGGCGGACGCGCGGCCGACGAGCCGGCCAAGGAGCCCCGCGAGCCCCGTAAGCCGCGCGAGCCCCACCGGCCCGAAAAGCCCGAGCGCCCCGAGAAGGACCGGCCGATGCCCAAGCCGTCCGAGGTCTTCCCGCCTCGCCGCCGGCCCGCGCCCCCGCCGGAGGAGCGCGCCGCCGGATAGCTACTCTGGACGCCATGGACTACGTATCCGCGCTCCTGCCCCCCGTGGTGATGGCCGCTTTCTTCACCGGCCTGGTCGTGACGATCGTCAAGAGCCAGGGCGGTCCGAACAAGTCCAAGGAGGACGCCGCCGTCGACGCGGCGATGGCCCGCGCGGACGCCGCCCAGCAGCAGTCCCGTACCGCCGACCCGCACAACGCCTGAGGTACGAGCGCTCGGCACGCACTCGACAAGCGCTCGGCACGCGCGCTCAACATATGACCAGGACGTACGACTGATTCCAGTCGTACGTCCTTTTTGTTACGTCAATAACCGGCCATTCGGACATCTCGCACTATGGTGGCGCTGTGCCCCGACAATTGGGAGACCTGGAAGACGCCGTCATGACACGCGTCTGGCAATGGAACCGTCCGGTCACCGTCCGGGAAGTCCTCGAAGACCTTCAGCAGGAGCGGTCCATCGCCTACACCACCGTCATGACCGTAATGGACAATCTCCATCAGAAGGGCTGGGTGCGCCGGGAAGTCGAAGGCCGCGCCTATCGATATACGGCGGTCTCCACCCGCGCCGCCTACGCCGCGGCCCTGATGAACGAAGCCTGGTCGAAGAGCGACAACCCCGCCGCCGCGCTTGTCGCCTTCTTCGGCATGATGTCGCCGGAGCAGCGCCAGTCACTGGAGGACGCGGTCCGCCTGGTGCGCCGCGACCGGCCGGAAGGCGACGGTACGGAAGAAGCCGCTTCCGGAGAAGCTGATACGGAAACGATCAGTATGGAAACGGAAGCGGTCAGTAACGAAGGTGCCGGCGTACAAGACCGGGAAGAACCGCAAGAGCCGCAAGAGCCGGATGCGTCCGAAGGGCCGGACGAGGGCGCCGACACAGGGCGCGAGTCGGGGCGATAGCGTCCAGTCATGCCGTCAGCCGTTCCGCATCCCAATGCCGAAGCAAATGCCCTCACCGTCAGACGGGCCAGGACCAGGGATGTACCGGCGGTCCGCCGTCTCGTGGACCCTTACGTGAGCGAAGGCATCCTGCTCGACAAAGCGCCGGTGACGCTTTACGAGGACATCCAGGAGTTCTGGGTCGCGGAACGCGACGAGGACGCGACTGTCATCGGCTGCGGTGCCTTGCATGTGATGTGGGAAGACCTCGCCGAAGTGCGCACACTCGCGGTGGATCCCGCGGTCAGGGGCACCGGCGCCGGCCATCTACTGCTGGACAAGCTGCTGGAGACCGCCCGCTGGCTCGGAGTGCGGCGCGTATTCTGTCTCACCTTCGAAGTCGAGTTCTTCGCGAAGCGCGGCTTCGTGGAGATCGGCGAGACGCCGGTCGACGGAGATGTGTACAGAGAGCTGCTGCGTTCCTATGACGAGGGTGTTGCCGAGTTCCTGGGTCTCGAACGG
Organism: Streptomyces scopuliridis; assembly: GCF_042790125.1. Classification (GTDB taxonomy): domain Bacteria; phylum Actinomycetota; class Actinomycetes; order Streptomycetales; family Streptomycetaceae; genus Streptomyces; species Streptomyces scopuliridis_A. The sequence goes on along the minus strand of NZ_JBHTZS010000023.1, from coordinate 28,555 downwards.
GTGAAGCCGAACACCTTGGGCAACAGCCGGATGCTTCTGCACCTGTGATCGCCGGGAAGACACCAGACCCTATGTCCGAATCGCGCACGTTTCCCGTGTTCTCGCTGGACTGAACCTCTGCCGGGGGTTTGTGTTTTCCTGAGAAAAGCGGTTTCCTTTCCGCGTACTGCATTTTCGATGAAAGGAAATCCGGTGGCACAGAAGGTTCAGGTCCTTCTTGTCGATGACCTCGACGGTGGCGAGGCGGACGAGACGGTGACGTTCGCTCTGGACGGCAAGACCTACGAGATTGACCTCACGACCGCCAATGCGGACAAGCTGCGGGGTCTGCTCGATCCGTACACCAAGGGTGGCCGGCGTACCGGCGGTCGCGCCGCGGGCAGCCGTGGCAAGGGTCGTGTCGCCGCGGGCGGTAACAAGGACACCGCGGAAATCCGCAAGTGGGCGAAGGAGAACGGCTACAGCGTCAACGACCGCGGCCGTGTTCCCGCCGAGATCCGTGAAGCCTACGAGAAGGCCAACGGCTGAGTTCTCGTACGAAGAGTATTTCTGCGCAGCAAACGGGCCCGGTGGCACTCCGTCGCCGCCGCGTCCACGAGTCGTACGAGATCGGGGGCACCCCCACCGCTGCCCCCGTCACCGCCGCCGTGCCCGAACGGTGCGAGCGCCGGCAGCGTCGGCTCCACCTCGCGGCCGGGCTCGGGGGGTCGCAGCCAGACAGCGGCCCCCTGCGCAGTGGCAGCGGTGGCACCCGGCCACCGGGGCGGTGCGGGGGCCGGCATCCGTCCGTCCGCGCCGAGCGCGGTCAGGCCCAGGGCGATTCCGCCCCACTCCAGCCAGTCGAGCAGCCCCGGCACCTCGTCGGCGCTCCCCGCGGCCACCAGAAACGCCATCCGCTCCCCGTGGAGCGCCACCGGCCCCGTCGCACCGGTCCGCCGCAGCACCGCGTCCCCCGCGTCCGCGGGCAGTTCCAGTACGTCGAAGCGGCGCCCGGTGAGCAGCTGGAGCGGCGGCCCCGCGACGGTCTCCCAGCCCAGCCCCTTCCCGTACCACCGCGCGAGCGACCGCGCGCGGCCCCCTTCGGGCGGGGTCCGGGGGAGCGGGACGGTGAAGGACATACCCGGGGCAACTCCCCAACCCCGCCTGGAGTTACGCTGAGTCCGCGACCGATCGCGGAGAGTGCTCGGTATGGGGGCGTGAGAGCGCGTTCGGGAGCGCAAGGGTGTTCGCCCGTAGCGGAGGGAACCGGGGTGCGCCGCATGGAGTGTCACTGCTTGCGGGTAAGACATTCCTAGTGGGAAGGGGCGACACGCGGTTGCCGGGCGTCTCACGTTCGCCATCGGCGTACTGATGGTGGGGGTATATGCCTGGCCTGCGGGAACATCGTCTCGCACCATCGGGTTGGAGCTGTTGTCCGGCGTTCGGGGCTGGGAGCCTGGGACAGGTAGTCGGCAGTTGGAATGAGCGGTCCCCGCTTGCGGGACTAAGCTGCGGAAGGACAGGGAGGGGACCGACCCCTTTACTGCCTGACCGCTCTGAGGAGCGATTAACGATGTTCGAGAGGTTCACCGACCGCGCGCGGCGGGTTGTCGTCCTGGCTCAGGAAGAAGCCCGGATGCTCAACCACAACTACATCGGCACCGAGCACATCCTCCTGGGCCTTATCCATGAGGGTGAGGGTGTCGCCGCTAAGGCCCTGGAGAGCCTCGGGATTTCGCTCGAGGCGGTCCGCCAGCAGGTGGAGGAGATCATCGGCCAGGGCCAGCAGGCCCCGTCCGGCCACATCCCCTTCACCCCCCGTGCCAAGAAGGTCCTGGAGCTGTCGCTCCGCGAGGCTCTTCAGCTGGGCCACAACTACATCGGCACGGAGCACATCCTGCTCGGCCTGATCCGCGAGGGCGAGGGCGTCGCCGCCCAGGTCCTCGTGAAGCTGGGCGCCGATCTCAACCGGGTGCGGCAGCAGGTCATCCAGCTGCTCTCCGGATACCAGGGCAAGGAGGCCGCCACAGCGGGCGGTCCCGCGGAGGGCACACCCTCCACGTCCCTGGTCCTCGACCAGTTCGGCCGGAATCTCACCCAGGCCGCCCGCGAATCCAAGCTCGACCCGGTCATCGGGCGCGAGAAGGAGATCGAGCGGGTCATGCAGGTGCTGTCCCGCCGTACGAAGAACAACCCAGTGCTCATCGGCGAGCCCGGCGTCGGCAAGACGGCGGTCGTCGAGGGGCTGGCCCAGGCCATCGTCAAGGGCGAGGTGCCCGAGACCCTCAAGGACAAGCACCTCTACACCCTCGACCTCGGCGCGCTCGTCGCGGGTTCCCGCTACCGCGGTGACTTCGAGGAGCGGCTGAAGAAGGTCCTGAAGGAGATCCGCACCCGCGGGGACATCATCCTGTTCATCGACGAGCTCCACACCCTGGTGGGTGCGGGTGCCGCCGAGGGCGCGATCGACGCGGCGAGCATCCTGAAGCCGATGCTGGCCCGCGGCGAGCTCCAGACCATCGGTGCGACCACGCTCGACGAGTACCGCAAGCACCTGGAGAAGGACGCGGCCCTGGAGCGCCGCTTCCAGCCCATCCAGGTCGCGGAGCCGTCGCTGCCGCACACGATCGAGATCCTCAAGGGCCTGCGCGACCGTTACGAGGCGCACCACCGCGTGTCCATCACGGACTCCGCGCTGGTCGCCGCCGCGACGCTCGCCGACCGCTACATCTCGGACCGCTTCCTGCCGGACAAGGCGATCGACCTGATCGACGAGGCCGGCTCCCGGATGCGTATCCGCCGGATGACCGCTCCGCCGGACCTCCGCGAGTTCGACGAGAAGATCGCGGGCGTCCGCCGCGACAAGGAGTCGGCGATCGACTCCCAGGACTTCGAGAAGGCGGCGTCTCTCCGTGACAAGGAGAAGCAGCTGCTGGCCGCGAAGACCAAGCGGGAGAAGGAGTGGAAGGCCGGCGACATGGACGTCGTCGCCGAGGTGGACGAGGAGCTGATCGCCGAGGTCCTGGCGACGGCCACGGGCATCCCGGTCTTCAAGCTCACCGAGGAGGAGTCCTCGCGGCTGCTCCGCATGGAGGACGAGCTCCACAAGCGCGTCATCGGCCAGAAGGACGCCATCAAGGCGCTCTCGCAGGCGATCCGCCGTACGCGAGCGGGTCTGAAGGACCCCAAGCGCCCCGGTGGCTCGTTCATCTTCGCCGGCCCGTCCGGTGTCGGTAAGACCGAGCTGTCCAAGACGCTCGCCGAGTTCCTCTTCGGCGACGAGGACGCGCTGATCGCTCTCGACATGTCGGAGTTCAGCGAGAAGCACACGGTCTCGCGTCTCTTCGGCTCTCCCCCCGGATACGTGGGCTACGAGGAGGGCGGCCAGCTCACCGAGAAGGTGCGCAGGAAGCCGTTCTCCGTGGTCCTCTTCGACGAGGTCGAGAAGGCCCACCCCGATATCTTCAACTCCCTGCTCCAGATCCTGGAGGACGGCCGGCTGACCGACTCCCAGGGCCGGGTCGTGGACTTCAAGAACACGGTCATCATCATGACGACCAACCTCGGGACCCGGGACATCTCCAAGGGGTTCAACCTGGGCTTCGCCGCCCAGGGCGACACCAAGACCAACTACGAGCGGATGAAGAACAAGGTCAACGAAGAGCTGAAGCAGCACTTCCGGCCGGAGTTCCTCAACCGCGTCGACGACACGGTGGTCTTCCACCAGCTCACCGAGGAAGACATCATCCAGATCGTCGACCTCATGGTGAACAAGGTGGACGAGCGGCTGAAGGACCGGGACATGGGCCTTGAGCTCAGCCCGAACGCCAAGTCGCTGCTGGCCAAGAAGGGTTACGACCCGGTCCTGGGCGCCCGGCCGCTGCGCCGGACGATCCAGCGCGAGATCGAGGACGTCCTCTCCGAGAAGATCCTCTTCGGCGAGCTGCGCCCCGGTCACATCGTGGTCGTGGACACCGAGGGCGACGGTGAGGCGCGGAAGTTCACCTTCCGCGGCGAGGAGAAGTCGCCTCTGCCGGACGTCCCTCCGATCGAGCAGGCGGCCGGCGGCGGCCCGAACCTGACGAAGGACGTGTAAGGCTCACGCCTCAGGGCCGAGTGACCGAAGGGGCTGCCCCGGACCGTGTTTCCCACGGCTCCGGGGCAGCCCCTTTCGCATGGGCCCTGCTAGCCGCGTACGGTCAGCCGGTCGCCGAAGGGCTCGCCTCCGGTGATGGTGGGCGGTACGGCGTGCCTGAGCGACACGATGTCCACCCGGAGGCCGCGCAGGCTCCGCAGGGGTGTCAGATCCAGCTCCCGGCTCTCCGGTACCTCTGTGGTGATTTCGAGCAGTGAGAGGGAAGGAAAGATCTCGGCGAGATGTGCCAGTCCCGCATATCCCGACCGGACACGCACTCTGAGATCGCTGACCTGCCGAGCGGGGGCCACGCGTCGGCCGCTGTGGACCAGCCAGACGCATGAGCCGAGCGACAAGGTGAGGAAGCGGAGCGAGGACCACTCCGGGAGCGAGGAGAAGTCGATCGGTTTATCGCACTCGACGATGAGGCTCTCCACCTCGGTGTGTGCGGTGGGCAGTTGTTGTGCGCGCGGCGATTCTCCGTAGCTGAGCCGCAGCCCCTTCAGTTTCGGCATCCGATGGATGGGGGAGAGATCCGCGTGCGTCAGCCGGCCCACGTCCATGCTGAGCTCTTCGATCGATGACTCCCGCAGACCCGAGAGGTCTTTCAGAGCTGAACAGCCGGACAAACCAAGCTGGTTCAACTGCGGCAGTTCACGGAGGAACGACAGCTCGTCCAGTCCATTGTTGGAGCGGATGAGCAGCCGTCCGAAGTCAACGCCCGGAAGAAATGAGCGGAGTTGTGCTCCGTCGCAACTGTCGAAGAGGAGCCCGAGTGATTCGACGGCGGGCAGTTCGCGAAGGTGCCGCATTTGCTCGATACCGGGCACGACGAGATGCGTCTCCGCCAACCGCATGCGGGCCAGAACCTCCCGCGCGTACTCCTCCGCCGGGAATCGGCTCCAGCTCATCGCGAACTGCGACCGTACCGAGACGCTTTCGTGCAGCGCGTACCGGCGCGCGGAGGGAATGGCCTCCGGCCCGCCGATTTCGCAGATGAGACGGGCGACGCGTTCGGCTGTCACCGAATCGACATCGGCCGGTCCGGGAAGGAAGGGCAGTACATAAGGCCCCAATGAGGCGAGCGCTTCCTCCGGCGCCATCGGGTGGGGCGGAAGAATGGCGCGGACATGTGTGGCGACCTCTTCGGCGACCGTCTCGTCCACCACGACGGCATTCAGGAAACAGCGGGCCGCGAGTACGTACAGCGCCTCGCGCCGCGTACGGTCCGAGGCCGCCTCCCCGGCGGCGAGCAGGCCGCCGATCAGCCCCTGGATCTCCTGGGGGCGGCAGTGGCCGACCGCCAGCAGAATCGTGTCGTGCCAGCGCTCGTCATGGGCGTTCTGGAGCAACTCCATGAGCGATCCGCCCTCGATGAAGGCACGGGCCGCCAGATAGTCCTGGAAGGTGCGGTGGATGAACTGGACCGCCCTGTCGCCGCGTTCCTGGAGGAGGCCGCTGCGGTTCAGCAGATGCGTGAGCACGGTCGCGGCCGAGCCCTGCGCGCTCACCTGGGGCAGCCGCCGCATCGCCACCTCGATCTGGCGCTCGGCGTCCTGGTGCGAGAGCTGCGTCTGACCTGCCCGTACCAGCCAGACCGCGATGGACTGCAACAGTTCCTGGTGCTCCTCCAGGCCCATCGAGATGCCTTCTGGACGGCTGATGTCGCGTTGGCTGTCCCGGCCGCCGAGGAGCATGGCCAGCGTGGAGCGGTAGAGGTCCCAGCGGGTGTCCGGGAGGAGGCCGCCTCTGCGGCGGTGCAGGGCGCAGATGACCGCGCAGAGCAGCGGGGTCTGGGCGAGGGCGAGCAGGGAGGCGTTCTGCCGGAACCGCGTGCGTAACTCCGCTTCCAGCTCGCGCAGTTCGGCCTGTTCGGCGGCGGCGCGCGCCGTGTCGGGGTAGCCTTCGCACTCCCGTCGCGCGGCTCTGTGCCAGGCCGTGACGAACACCTGGATGTCCTCGTCGCGCATGGGCAGCAGGTGCAGCTCCTCGAAGCCCTCGGACCTCAGCCAGTCCTGCCCGACGGCGAGCGGCCGTACGGTGGTGAGGCAACGGGTCCCGGGGTAGAGGTCGAGCAGCTCGGTCAGCCACGTACGGGCCTTCTCGCGCTCGGCGGGCGGCACTTCATCGATGCCGTCGACCAGCAGAAGGGCCCGGCCGGCCGCCAGCACCCGGCTCGCCCAGCCGTCGGGCGCCCGCCCCGCCGGGATCTGTGCCGCGGTGTGGAGCCGGTCGAGGTCCGCGAGGTCGGTGCCGCGGGCGTGCAGCGTACGCAGCGGGACGACGAACGGTACGAGCCCGTTGAGATCCGCCAGTTCGGGGTCGAGCGTGCCGCACGCGGCATGGGAGGCGAGCCACCACACGAGGGTGGTCTTGCCCGCGCCCGCCTCGCCGCGCAGCAGCGTACGGGGCCGGTCCGCCAGCAGATCGTCGATCCGGCGGGGTAGGGCGGGGGCGGACCGGAAAGGGACCCGCGGGTTGGGGACGAGTGCGTCCCGCTGTCCCGCCTCCAGGCTCAGATAGGCCGTGTCCAGGTCCCAGCTCGTCTCGTGCGTACCCAGCTCGTCGATCCCGAAGACGCGGGTCTTGCGGTACCGGGCCCGGAGCGCCCGCGCGTACTGCTCCTCGAAGCGCTGGTCCCCGGGGTGGAAGTCGGTCACCGGCTCGGACCGGAACGAGTCCAGGAGGACACCGGTGGCCAGGATCCGCTCCATCGGAATGCCCTCGATCCGCAGATGGCCGCGCCCGCGCGGGACCTGCGTGACGATGCCGAGCAGCACCGGGCCCGCGAAGACCGGTGAGCCGGACAGGCCCTGGAGCGGAGACGTGCCGTCGTGGCGCTCGGCGGCCGGCGCGTGGTCCAGCTCACAGACGAGGACGGAGCGCAGCGCGCCGGCCGAGGGCAGTACGGACGCGCGGTACTGGTCCAGCTCCAGGGCGCCGTCGGCCCCGTACCGCTGGACGTCGGGGAATCCCACGATCTGGCAGTGCGGGAGCGGCGAGGTGGTGGCGAGCGCGCCGATACGGAGCCGGCCGAGCGGGGCGGCCCGTTCCGCGTCGATGAGGTCGTGCTCGGTGAAGAGCAGGGCCGTGTCGAGGGACGTGTCGCGCCACTGGACCTCCGCGACGGCCTGCCCCGCCCGGTCGGGGTGGGCGACCAGCGGCCTGTCGTTGTCGCCGACCACATGCGCGCAGGTCAGGACCAGTCGCGGGGTGAGCAGCACGCCCGTGCCCTGGGTCTGTCCCCGTACGGCGACGACGCGGGCGGCGCTCATCGCGCTCCGCGGCCGAATCCGGCCGTACTGCCCTGGTCCTCGTTGCCGACCTTCCAGGGCGCGCCGGTGCGGGCGTCCCGGGGTGTCAGGGTGAACGCGACCCTGTGCGTGCGGCCCGTGGTGCGGGTGGCGTCCGCGCCCGCCTCCACCACCCATGCCTTGACCTTGGCCCCGCCCTTGATCTCCTTGCGCAGCTCCAGCGTGAACTCCATCTGGATGTCGCCCACCTCGAAGGACAGGGGCCGGTCCGTGGCGCGGGTGGCGGCGTCGAGGAGCTGGTCGCGTACGGACTCGATGGCGTCGGCGAGTTCGATGCCGTCGATGTCATGGCCGTCGGACGGGGCGGTCATGGTGGTGTCCCCCTTGGGCGGGATTCCCGCGGTACGCGGCGGTGGGTGGTTGCCGTGGAGCGGCCGGAGCAACCGGGACTTTGGTCCTGAATCGGAAGGCATTCCTACCCACCGGCCGTGACAAGCAGCACAGGCGTTTCCGACCCTACTAGCCGCGATAGTGGCGGCGCCGGGCGTCGGGCGGGACGTTCGGCCTTGCCGTGGGCGGGTCTTTCGGCGGGAGGGGGGCGGGGGATCCGGGCGCCTGGCACGGTTGCCCGTCCGATGGGTGTTTCACGTGCGGTTAAACAGGTTTAAATCGGCACATAGTGCACCACTGTGGCGCGCCGATCGAGGGCGTCAAGAGGCGTACTGCCGCAGGGATCGCTACGACGTGATGCCGTAGATGGGGTGTTTTGGGATGAGGTGGGGTCCGGGTTACCAAGGTGAGGCCAGCCCGGCGCTCGTGTGCCGGGTCCCTTGATGCCCGGAGGTTTACCCGTATGTCGCAGCGCAAGCTGTCCCGTCTGACCCGACCGTCCGTCCTTCGTACCCGTGCCGGTGTCCTGGCTGCCGGACTCGGAGTGTCGCTGGCGGCCGGAACGGGGGCCGCGTTCGCCGCGACCGGTGGTGACGCGGCCACCGGCGCCACGGCCGCCGGCTCGAACGTCTCGGCTGTCGCGCACCAGGCCGCCGTCCACGCCAAGCCCGCCTCCAAGGCGGACGACGCCAAGGCCAAGGCCGCGGCGAACGCCAAGAAGGCCCGCTCCTGGACCGACCCGGTCAAGCGCTACCAGCTCAGCGCCGGCTTCGGGCTCGGCGGCAACAGGTGGGCGCACAAGCACTCCGGCCAGGACTTCGCGGTTCCGGTCGGCACGCCCGTCCACGCCGCCCACAGCGGCACCGTCGTCAAGGCCGGCCCGAACGGCGCCGGTGACGGCCCCGCGTACGGCAACGCGATCGTGATCAAGCACAAGAACGGCACGTACTCGCAGTACGCGCACCTGTCCCAGGTCAAGGTGTACGTGGGCCAGAAGGTCACGACCGACAAGGTGATAGGACTCTCCGGCAACACCGGTAACTCCAGCGGTCCGCACCTGCACTTCGAGATCCGTACGACCCCGAACTACGGCTCGGCCGTCAACCCGGTCCCGTTCCTGCGCTCGGTGGGCGTCAAGGTGTGACCCGATGAGCCTGGCTCATCAACTCGATGGAGACCTCCAGGATGGCCTTGCGCTTCTCCTCGGGGTCTCCTTCGACGTCCTTGAGGGCGAAGGTGCCCGCGTGCATCGTGAAGAGCGCGCTGACGCAGCGGACCCGGTTCTTCAGGGACGCGTCCGGGTCCTGGATGAGATCGAGCATGCCGATCATCCGTTCCTTGAACGTATGGCCGATGCTCAGCTCGCGGACGGTCGCCTGGTTCTCCTGCATGAAGCGGAAGAGCGGGGCCGCGCCCTGGAGCGCCGCGCTGTAGCGGCGCAGGATCTCCTGCTTGGTCTCCAGGGTGTGCGGCTGTGCGGCGCCCCAGGCGATCAGCTCGTCGAGCGGGCGCGACAGATCCTCGAAGAGGCTGATCAGGATGTCTTCCTTGGTCTTGAAGTGGTAGTACAGCGCCGCCTTCGTGACCTCCAGCCGCTCGGCGATCTCCCGTAGCGATGTCTTCTCGTATCCCTGCTCGGCGAAGAGCTCCAGCGCGACGTCCTGGATGCGCTGGCGGGTGTTTCCCCGCCGAGGGTGCTGTGTGCTGCCCATGGGTGCTCTCCCGAGAAATAACTTACTTGACGCCCGGCAAGTAGAGGTCTACTTTACCCCAGTGTAGTCAGCTTGCCGGGCGGCAAGTAAGTACCAGGGGAAGTACAGGGGAGTGGGGACGATGAGTCCGACCGGGAAGCAGACGAAGCAGCCAGAGGGCCCGGAGAGCGCGGAGAAACCCGCGCCACAGCCGCGCAGTGTGCGCGTGGTGCTGCTCGCGCTCATGATCGCGATGCTGCTCGCGATGCTGGACAACATGATCATCGGTACCGCGATGCCGACCATCGTCGGCGAGCTGGGCGGCCTCGCCCATCTGTCCTGGGTGGTCACCGCGTACACCCTGGCGACCGCCGCCTCCACGCCGATCTGGGGCAAGCTCGGCGACATATATGGCCGCAAGGGCGTCTTCCTCGCCTCGATCGTGGTCTTCCTGATCGGATCGGCGCTCAGCGGCATGGCCCAGGACATGGGCCAGCTGATCGGCTTCCGGGCCGTCCAGGGTCTGGGCGCCGGCGGTCTGATGGTCGGCGTCATGGCGATCATCGGCGACCTGATCCCGCCCCGGGAGCGCGGCAAGTACCAGGGCATGATGGCGGGCGTCATGGCGCTCGCGATGATCGGCGGACCGCTGGTCGGCGGCACCATCACCGACCACCTCGGCTGGCGCTGGAGCTTCTACATCAACCTCCCGCTCGGCGCGCTGGCGCTCGTGATGATCACGGCCGTCCTGCACCTGCCCGTCAAGGACCGGGCGAAGGTCACGATCGACTATCTCGGTGCCGCGCTGCTGACCGTCGGCATCACGGCGATCGTGCTGGTCACCACCTGGGGCGGTACGGAGTACGCCTGGGGCTCCGCGATGATCATGGAGCTGATCGCGATAGGCGTGGCCTCCCTCGTCGGCTTCGTCTTCGTGCAGACCAGGGTCCCCGAGCCGATCATGCCGCTGCACATCTTCCGCAACCGCAACTTCTCGCTGATGTCCGTGATCGGCTTCCTGACCGGCTTCGTGATGTTCGGCGCGGTGCTCTTCCTCCCGCTCTACCAGCAGGCCGTACAGGGTGCCTCGGCCACCAATTCCGGGCTGCTCCTGCTGCCGATGCTGCTGTCGATGATGGTCGTCTCGCTGATCGCGGGCCGGGTCACCACCAGCAGCGGCAAGTACAAGATCTTCCCGATCCTGGGCGGCGCCCTGATGGTCGTCGGCCTGTTCCTGCTGGCGCAGATGGACACCGGCACCTCGCGGCTGACCTCCGGCCTCTACATGGCCGTCCTCGGCGCGGGCATGGGCTTCCTGATGCAGATCACCATGCTCGTCGCGCAGAACAGCGTCGAGATGAAGGACATGGGCGTCGGCTCGTCCACCACCACGCTCTTCCGTACGCTCGGCGGCTCCTTTGGCGCGGCCATCATGGGCGCCCTGTTCACCAGCCGGGTGCAGGACGAGATGGCCGCCCGCGCCGGGGCGGGCGGGGCCGGTGCCACCGAGCAGTCGACCCAGCTGGACGCGGCGAGCCTGGCGAAGCTGCCGGAGCTGGTGCGTGAGGCGTACCAGCACGCGGTGTCGACCGGTACGCACGCGGCGTTCACGCTGGGCGCGGCGGTCGCGGTGATCGGTTTCGTCGCGGCGTTCTTCGTCAAGGAGGTCCCGCTGCGGGGCGGGGAGCCGAAGCCGGCCGACGCGGCCGACGAGGCACCGGCCCCGGCGGCGGACGGCAGGATCACACAGTCGGCCTGAGCCCTCCGGCGTACGACTCACGGCTCGGCACACGGCACACGGCACACGGCCCCCGGCGCGCACCAGCGCCGGGGGCCGTTGTCAGTGGTGCGTGTCAGCATCGGGGTGTGGACAGTCGCCCGCCGACGGGGCAGGCCCGCCCGCCACCGGTACCGCACGTCCGAAGGAGCGCCTCATGATCAAGGGTCTCGCCATTTCCACCGTCTGGGTCCTGGACCAGGACCGGGCCAAGGAGTTCTACACCGAGAAGCTGGGCCTGGAGCTGCGTATGGACATGACGCTCGGCGAGGGAGGGATGCGCTGGGTGACGGTCGGCGCGAGGGACCAGCCCGAGGTGGTGCTGACCCTCATGGTCCCGGGCAGCCCGGCGATGGACGAGGAGTCCGCCGCCGCGGTCAGGGCGCTCGTCGCCAAGGGTGTGCTGGGCGCGGGAGCGCTGGCCACGGACGACATCCACGGGGACTACGAGCAGCTCAGGGCGCGCGGGGTGGAGTTCATCCAGCCGCCGCAGGAGCGTCCGTACGGTACGGAGGCGATCCTGCGGGACGACTCCGGCAACTGGTTCTCGTTCACCCAGCCGCGCGACGGCCTCGACCTCGACAAGGAATGGGCCTGACAACGCCCCGGGACGGGCTCGGTCCGGCGGCTTTGGAGCGGCTTCACTCCGGCAGCTTCAGAATCGGGAAGCTGCCGGTCGTCGTGGGGGCGTGCTCCGGCAGCCAGAGGACCGCGATCGCGCCGCCGTTGCCGTCCCGGCCCTCGATTCCCTCGGGCATCGCGTTCCGGAAGGTCAGCCGCGCTCCGAGGACCCGGGCCTGGCCCGCCGCGATGGTCAGGCCGAGCCCGTGGCCGTGGCCCGCGCGGTCGGTCGCGCCCGTACGGAAGCGGCTCGGGCCCTCCCGCAGCAGGGCGTCCGGGAAACCGGGGCCGTGGTCCCGTACGCGCACCACCCGGCCCTCGACCGTCACCTCGACCGGCGTCCCGCCGTGCTTGGCGGCGTTGGCCAGCAGATTGCCCAGGATGCGTTCCAGCCGGCGCGGATCGGTGCTGACCCAGGACTCGTGCACGACCTTGACCTCGATCGCGGGGTCCAGCGCCCGCACCCGCCGCTCGACGAACTCGCCGAGGGCGATCTCCTGGAGCTCGGCGCGCTCCGAGGCGCTGTCGAGCCGCGCCACCTCCAGGACGTCCTCGACCAGCGTGCGCATGGCCTGGGCCCGGTCCCGTACCAGCTCGGTGGGGCGGCCGGGCGGCAGCAGCTCGGCGGCCGTCAGCAGGCCGGTCACCGGCGTGCGCAGCTCATGGGCGATGTCCGCGGTGACCCGGCGCTCGGCCTCGATGCGTTCGTTCAGCGCGTCGGTCAGCGCGTCCACCGCGCGGGCCAGCTCATCCGTCTCGTCCCGTACGACGCCGCCGACGGCGTCCCCGACGCGCACCTCCGTATTGCCCTGCGCGACCCGCCCCGCCGCCGCGGCGGCCTTGCGCAGCCGCCGCGAGAGCTGCCCGCCGATCAGCACACCCAGGGCGCAGCCCCCGAAGACCACCGACACCGAACCGATGATCAGAGACCGGTCCAGATCCTTCATGATCGTCGTGGAGTCGGGGAATTTGCTGTGCAGCGAGAGCACCGTTCCGTTGCTCAGCGGGACGGCCGCCCAGACATCGGGCACACCGCTCGCGGTCTCCTCCACATGGGTCGCGCGCCGGCCCTGCTTCATCTTCGCGCGCAGATCGCGCGGGAGCGTCGCGTCATTGAGCTTCGTGCCGAGCTTGGGCTCCTTCGTGGAGTCGTACATCCGCTGCGCGAACAGCAGCCGCTCCAGCTGCACCTCGCGCGCGTTGTCGAGCATCGAGACCCGCGCCGAGTTGTGCACCACCAGACTCAGCGCCAGCGCGACCAGCGCGCCGACCGCCGCGATCGCGATGCTGATCTTCCACCGGACTCCGGTGCGCAGGGCCGGCCGCTTCATGCCTTGAGCTTGTATCCGAAGCCGCGGACCGTGTCGATCCGGTCCTGACCGATCTTGGTGCGCAGCCGCTGGACATGGACGTCCACCACCCGGGTGTCACCGCCCCAGCCGTAGTCCCAGACCCGCTCCAGCAGCCGGTCGCGGGAGAGCACGGTCCCGGGGGCGGACGAGAACTCCAGCAGCAGCCGCATCTCCGTCGGCGTCAGCGCCACCCGCGTGCCTCCCTTGCGTACCTCCATGCCCTCCGTGTCGATCTCCAGATCGCCGAAGAACAGCCTCCCGTGCTCATCGGGCCCGCTCGCTCCGCCCTGCTCCCCGGCGGGCCCGCCCGCGTGTCCGAAGCGGCGCAGTACGGCGCGGATCCTGGCGACCAGCACCGCGCCGTCGAAGGGCTTGGTCACATAGTCGTCGGCACCGGCCTCCAGCCCGAGCACCACATCGATCGAGTCGGCGCGGGCGGACAGCATGATCACGGGCACGGTCGACTCGTCACGGATACGCCGGCACAGACTGACCCCGTCCAGCCCCGGCACCATCACATCGAGCAGGGCGATGTCAGGACGGTCCGCGCGGAACGCGTCGAGGCCGGACAGCCCGTCCGGCCTGGCGGTGACCACGAAGCCCGTGCGCTCCAGCGCCAGCTGGGTGGCTTCGCGGATGACATCGTCGTCCTCGACGAACAGGACATGGGTCTCGGCCATCCCGTGGTTCTCGGCTCTCAGTTGTCGCTCGGGGCGTGTTCGGTGACGGACGAGCCGTCGCCGCCCGCCGCCCTGCTGTAGTCGTTGCGCACCCGGTAGCGCTCGCTGAACTTGGTGTCGGCCCAGCTGTACGTCACGACGTCCTCGCCGGACGGGAAGGACAGCGGATCGCCCTTCGCGTACACCTGCTGGGTCACGACCAGCTCACCACGGTCGATCGTGGCGTAGACGGCGGGCTCCTCCGCCGCGAAGACGTTCTGGTACTCCTCGTTCCGCTCGCGGTACACATACGTCCCGACACCCACCGAGTCGGCGCACGTCATCACGTTGACCACCAGATCGGGCGCCGTGCCGCCGGTCAGATTCCCGTACGAGGTGTCCACCGGGTACGTGCCCTCGCCGCACGGGCGGAGATCGGCCTTGATCCGCGGACTGACCAAGGGGTCCTTCCGGAGCAGCGCCACCGCGTTGACGGTCTTGGCGGGGGCCGACGCGGGCGCCGTAGGGGTGGCCGCGCCCCGCTCCACGGGGGAGGTCACCGCCGCGCCCTCGTCCCTGGTCCCCGTACCACCGGTCGAACAGCCGGACGCGAGCAGGCCGACGGCGGCGAGCGCGGTCAGTGCCGTACCCACCGCGAAGCCCCCCGGCCGCCCCGGGTCTCTCAGGCCGCGCACCTCTCCCGCCCCCGCTCCTCGTGGCCGCCGCGTGTGCCGCGAGAGCCCCGCCCGTCACCTCTGTCGCTCCCGCCGCTCCTGCCACGACGGAGATCCGACCGCTCCGGCGCGTGGACCTCCGGGTCCTGGCCGTCCGGTCCCCGGCCGGCGAGTTCCCGGCTCTCCAGCTCCTGACGGAGCCGGGCCAGCGCGCGGTGCAGTGTGCTCTTTACGGTACCCGCCGACATCCCGAGCGCGGCAGCCGTCTCCTCCGTGCTCATCTGCTCCCAGTGCCGCAGTACCACCACGCTGCGCTGCTTGGGCGCGAGCACCCCCAGGATGTCCATCAGCAGCGCCCGGTCGGCGCGCTGCTCCGTGCCGTCGTCGATGCTCGCGTCGGGCAGCTGCTCGGTGGGGACCTCTTCGAGCTTGCGGGCGCGCCACCACTCCGTACGCGTGTTGATCATGACGCGGCGCAGATAGGCGTCGGCGAGCGACTTGTCGGCGATGCCGTCCCAGCGTCCGTACGTACGGGCCAGCGCGGTCTGGAGCAGGTCCTGTGCGTCGACCGGGTCGGGCACGAGGCGCCGGGCGCTCCGCAGCAGGGCCTCCTGCCGGGTACGTACGTATTCCTCGAATCCGAGCACCTCGCCCTGCGCCATGCCGACCGCCTCCGACCCCGTGACCATTCGTGCCGTTCGCTTACGGCACCGAAATTACGGAGCGCTTGTCACGGGGCTGTGCGGGACAGCCGTCGGCGGACGCACGGCTGTCCATCGGTTGTGTAACGGCGGCGGCGAGGCCGACGCGGTCAGGCCCGGCCCTGCGGCAGCCGGTAGACCCCGTTCTCCAGCGGCTCGACCAGCCCGTCGGCGACCAGCCCGTCCAGTGCCCTGGCCCGCTGCACCGGCTCGTCCCAGACGGCGTCCAGGACCACCTGCGGCACCGGCGCGACCGCCTCGCGCAGGACGGCGAGCAGCTTGCCGCGCACCTGGCGGTCCGTGCCCGCGTACGTCTGGCCGCGCCGCGCGGGCCCTTCGTACGCGGGCTTCCCGGCCAGCCGCCAGGCGCACCGGTCGGCGATCGGGCAGCGTACGCAGCCCTCGTTCTTCGCCGTGCAGATCAGCGCGCCCAGCTCCATGGAGGACGCCGCCCAGCGCGCGGCGGTCGGCGCGTCCTCGGGCAGCAGCGAGCGGGCCAGCTTGCGTTCGGCGGCGGTGGTCGCGTTCGGCGGGTACTGGACACCGGCCACGGCGCGCGCGAAGACACGGCGCACATTCGTGTCGAGCACCGCGTGCCGCTGTCCGTACGCGAACGAGGCCACGGCCGCGGCCGTGTACTCGCCGATCCCGGGCAGCGAGAGCAACTGCCCGTGCTCGCGCGGTACGTCGCCTCCGTGCCGCTCCGTTATCGCCTGCGCGGCGCCGTGCAGCCGCAGCGCACGGCGCGGATAGCCCAGCCGGCCCCAGGCGCGGACCGCCTCGCCGGGGGCCTCGGCGGCCAGATCGGCGGGGCGCGGCCAGCGGCTGAGCCACTGCTCGTACACCGGGAGCACCCGGTTCACCGGGGTCTGCTGGAGCATGAACTCGCTGACCATCACCCCCCAGGCGCCCGCTTCGGGGCGGCGCCAGGGCAGATCGCGGGCGTTCGAGTCGAACCACGCGATGACGGGGGTGTGGAGGGCGGCCGGATCGACGGCGGTCGGGGAGGACGCGGTGTGCGCGGAGATAGCAGTCATGGCAGCTCCGATCCTGGCATGTCCCGGGCCGTGGAGGGCGCGGCAGGCGCGGGCGGGGCCGAGGTGTCACGCGCCCGGTCCCGCGCACGCCCCACGTTCGCCCCCGCCCTCCGGGTCCCGCACGCCCCCTGGTCACGCCCCCTGGCCGCGCCGAGCTTGATCACAAACACGTGATCACAAGCACGTGATCAGGCGCGCTTGATCAGGCGCGCTCGGTCACGGCCAGGTGATCGGCCGTACGTGCCGGCTGCCCCGGTCCGGCGAGCAGGAGGGCCAGGCTCGACCCGCTCGTCCGCATCGTCCCGACCAGCGCGCCCACGGGCCGCGCCGCCGCCAGGACCACCACCGTCGCCACCACGCCGCCGAACACCAGCCCCACCGCCACGTCGTGCGGATAGTGGACCCCGACGAAGACCCGGGAGAACGCCATCAGCAGTGCCATCGGGACGGTGAGATAGGCGAGCACGGGACGCGCGACGGCCAGTGTGATCGCCGCCGCTCCGGCGATCGTGGCGTGGTTGCTGGGGAACGACCAGTCGCCCACCGGCGGACAGGGGATGAGCGAGGCACCGGCTCCGGCGACCGCCCGGCACGGCCTCTCCTCCGTCAGCGCCGACTTGGTCAGCTCGCTGCACACATACGCGACGGCGGTCGCGAGCGGGGCGAGGACCGCCACGGCCACGGCGCGCGCGCCGGCCGGTCGCGCGGACCACCAGACCGCTATGAAGAGCACGCCGAACAACAGCAGTCCGGCCTCGGTCCATAGCTCTGCCAAGTGTTGGAACCAGGAGGGGGTCGTACGGGCGAAGTCGGTGATATCGCGATAGAGATCGCTTGTTGCGCTGCTGTTCATGAGAAGAACGTACAGAGATCATCAGCAGTTCCCCGCACCCGATGGCCGGGGTGTACCCCTGACGAAAGAAGAAGTCCCGCTCTCTGGCGCCCGGTCCGTGATGATGATCCGTAAAACTTGCGAGACGGGCGGCATGGGGGGCGGGAGTTGGCGCCGATCTCTCGTACAGTTTGCGCCGTGGGATCTTTGCGCAATCCGGTCGGGCCGCTTCCCTCCACCATCTACTGGCGACGGAGGGCAGTAGCGGCGACGCTGATCGCGCTGCTCGCGTTGCTCGTCGTATGGGTCGTCACGTCCCGTGGGGGTGACACCAAGAACAGCGGCGACACGGCGGACGGCGCCAATCCCGCGACGTCCATCACCCCGGGCCCCTCCGGTTCCGGCCCCGCGATCAGTGAACAGCCGGGCGGGCGCGACGAGTCGGAGTCGACCGACGGGACCGGTGACGGCCAGGGCGGTACGGACGGCGGCACCGACGGCGGCAAGAACGGTGACACCGGCGGCGCCGGCGGGGCCGGTTCCGGTGGTACGGACGGCGCGGCGGACACCGGCGGCGCGAGCGGCGGCGGTACGGCGGGCAGCGTCGGCGGAGGGGGATCCACCAGCTCCGGCCGGCAGGTACCGGCCGGCTCCGGACTGCCCAACTGCCCGCCGAGCGCGCTGACCCTGCGCCTCAGCACGACGAAGGTCGCCTACGCGCCCGGCGAGAAGCCCGCGTTCCGGCTGATCGCCACGAACACCTCGGACACCACCTGCAAGGCCGACTTCGGACCGAAGGCCATGGTGCTGACGATCACCAACGCGGACGACGACGAGGTCTGGTCGTCCCAGGACTGCCCGAAGACCGGCGGGGTGCTCTACGAGGTCCCCGCGGGCGGCACGGTCACCCGCACGATCGAGTGGGACCGCAGGCAGAGCGCGCCGCAGTGCGCCACGCCGCCCGCGGCGGCGGTGGGCCCCGGAACGTATCTGGTGGAGACCAGGACCTCGGTCGCCTCGGTGAAGCAGGGCCAGGCGTCGATCCGGCTGGAGAAGGACTGACAGCGGTCGCACACGCGCGTACGGCGGCGCCCCGGCCTCACTTAGGGCCTGTCCGGGCCGCCGCCGTCATGTACGTACGCCGCTGAGGGCGTCGCTATACGTAGCGCTCCAGGATCGAGGACTCCGCCAGCCGCGACAGCCCCTCGCGCACGCTGCGCGCACGCGCCTCGCCGACGCCGTCCACCGTCTGCAGATCGTCGACGCTCGCCGCCAGCAGCTTCTGGAGGCCGCCGAAGTGCTCGACCAGCCGCTCGATGATGGCGCCCGGCAGCCGCGGCACCTTGGCCAGCAGCCGGTAACCGCGCGGCGAGACCGCGGAGTCGAGCGTCTCGGGCGCGCCGCTGTAGCCCAGCGCCCTTGCCACGATGGGCAGTTCCAGCAGCTCGGGATGGGTCAGCGAGTCCAGCTCGCCGAGCGCCTCGTCGACCGTACGGGAGCGCTTCGCGGTCGGCTCGGGAACGTAGTCCCGCGCGACCAGATCCCGTTCCGGCTCCACGCCCGCGATCAACTCGTCCAGCTGGAGCGAGAGAAGCCGGCCGTCGGTGCCCAGCTCGACCACGTACTCCGCGATCTCCGTGGCGATCCTGCGCACCATCTCAAGACGCTGGGCGACGGCCGTCACATCCCGGACCGTGACCAGGTCCTCGATCTCCAGCGCCGAGAGCGTGCCCGCGACCTCGTCGAGACGGAGCTTGTACCGCTCCAGCGTCGCCAGCGCCTGGTTCGCGCGCGACAGGATCGCCGCCGACTCCTCCAGGACCCGGCGCTCCCCGTTCACGTACAGCGCGATCAGCCGCATCGACTGCGATACGGAGACGACGGGGAAGCCGCACTGCTTGGACACGCGGTCCGCCGTGCGGTGCCGCGTGCCCGTCTCCTCCGTGGGGATGGAGGACTCCGGGACCAGCTGGACGCCGGCCCGCAGGATCTTGGTGATGTCCTTGTCCAGGATGAGCGCGCCGTCGAGTTTGCACAGCTCGCGCAGGCGGGTCGCGGTGAATTCCACGTCCAGCACGAAACCGCCCGTGCACATCGACTCGACGGTCTTGTCCATGCCCAGGACGATCAGACCTCCGGTGTTACCGCGCAGGATCCGCTCCAGGCCGTCGCGCAGCGCCATGCCCGGCGCGACAGCGCTCAGGGAGGCGCGCATCAGCGCTTCGTTGCCGGAGCCCGCGCCGGACTTTCCGGGCGCTGATGCCCGGTCGTTGGCTGCCACTGCACTCCTCCGGCTCGTACGGATGGGCGAGACCAGGGCAAAGTCTACCGGCGAGCGTTCTCTTCCCGTGGGGCGTCCGCGCGACCGCGGCGCGGCAGCACCCTGAGAGCATCACCCATGTCGGCGACTTCCATGACCTTCATACCGGCCGGGATCTTCCCCGGATCGGTGGGAACAAGCGCCTGCGTGAAGCCGAGACGGTGGGCCTCGGCCAGCCGGCGCTGGACGCCCGTAACCCGTCTGACCTCGCCCGCCAGCCCGACCTCACCGATCGCGACCAGGTTCTTCGGCAGGGGCGTATCGCTGGCGGCGGACGCCAGCGCGAGGGCGATCGCGAGGTCGGCGGCGGGCTCGGTGAGCTTCACCCCGCCGACCGTGGCGCTGTAGATGTCGCGCTTGCCGAGCGCGCTGATCCGGCCGCGCTGCTCCAGCACGGCGAGCATCATCGAGACCCGGGAGGTCTCCAGGCCGGAGGTGGTGCGCCGGGGCGAGGGGATCTGCGAGTCGACCGTCAGCGCCTGCACCTCGGCGACGAGCGGCCGGCGCCCCTCCAGCGTGACGGTCAGGCAGGTGCCGGGGACGGGCTCGTCGCGCCGGGTGAGGAACAGCCCGGACGGGTCGGCGAGGCCGGTGATCCCCTCGTCGTGCAGCTCGAAGCAGCCGACCTCGTCGGTCGTCCCGTAGCGGTTCTTGATCCCCCGGACGAGCCGCAGTCTGGCGTGCCGGTCGCCCTCGAACGACAGCACGACATCCACGAGATGTTCGAGCAGCCGCGGCCCCGCGATCGCGCCGTCCTTGGTGACATGCCCCACCAGGAGCGTGGACATGGCGCGCTCCTTGGAGGCCCGGATGAGCGCGCCCGCGACCTCGCGGACCTGGGCCATACCGCCTGGGGCGCCCTCGATCTCGGGCGAGGCCACGGTCTGGACGGAGTCCAGGATCAGCAGCGACGGCTTGACCGCGTCGAGATGGCCGAGGACGGCGGAGAGATCCGTCTCCGCGGCCAGATAGAGATGGTCGTCGATGGCCTTGATCCGGTCGGCGCGCAGCCGCACCTGGCTGGTGGACTCCTCGCCCGTCACATAGAGCGTGCGGTGCTCGTCACTGGCCGACTTCGCCGCGACATCGAGCAGCAGCGTCGACTTGCCCACGCCCGGCTCGCCCGCGACCAGCACGACGGCGCCCGGCACCAGCCCGCCGCCGAGCACCCGGTCCAGCTCGTCCACGCCGGTGGAGCGCGCGGTGGCCGTACGGGCGTCGACCTGGCCGATCGGCAGCGCGGCGGTGGAGACCCGGCCCGCCGCCGTGGTCCGTACCGCGGGCGCGCCGTACTCCTCGACCGTGCCCCACGCCTGGCATTCGGGGCAGCGGCCGAGCCATTTGGCGGTCGTCCAGCCGCACTCGGTGCAGCGGTAGGACGGCCTGTCCTTGGCGGTTTTCGTACGGGCAGCCATGGCGTCACCGTATAGGGGCGCACTGACAGCGCGGACCAGGGAGACGCGCCGGGCCGGGAGCGGGAGCGGAGAAGGAGGGAGGCAGGAGGGAAGCAGGGCGCCGAGGCGGCGGAGAACTCATCGAAACACGCGATTCCTGTCCCCTTTTGAGGGATACCTTCACCCGTAAGGATTAAATGTGCTCAAGAGGTGTGAAGGGTGTGGGTCCCTCTGTCTAACGTCGCCGGGTGATGAGCAGCAGCCCCGACACCTCCACGCACACCACCGGCGCACACCGCACGCCCCGTCGTGCGCCCCATCCGGTGCCGCACCACCGGGCCGCGCGTTACGAGCCCTATCTCGACGGTCTGTTCACCTACTGCCTCTCCGTGCTGTGCGACCACGACGTCGCGACCGAGGTGCTCGGCGAGGTGCTGTCCATCTCCGAGCGGCAGTACGGCCGTTGCCCCTCGGGTGCCGGTGAGCGCAAGGCGTGGCTGTACGCGCTCGCCCGCTGGTCCTGTCTGCGCAGACTCACCGAGCAGCGCCGCAGCCGGCTGGGAGCGCACGCGGCCCAGCGCGAGCCGGAACCCGCGCCGGCGGAGGCGCTCGCGCCGCGGACCGCCGAGCGCCGACGGCGTGAACTCGCCCTGCTGGCCTGGCCGGAGGCCGCCGGTACGACCCCCGAGCAGCGCGAGATCCTGGAGCTGGCCGTACGCCATCAGCTGGGCCCGGCCGAGGCCGCCGCCGTGCTGTCCATGGAGCCGGCGACCGCCCGTGAGCTGCTCGCCTCCGCCGCCTGCGAGGTGGAACGCACCCGCGCCGCGCTCGCCGTCGTCGACACCGGCGACTGCCCGTCCGCCGCCCGGCTCACCGGCGACCACCAAGTGCTGCTCTCCGCCGCGCTCCGGCGCGAACTGGTCCGGCATGTCGACGACTGTCCGCGCTGCCGCCGCGCTGCCGAGCGCGCCGAGGCCGCCGGACCGTGGCCGGGGTCGCGCCCCTCGTCCCTCTCGAACCCGAAGCTCCCGCACGGGGCCGGCGCGCGGTCCGCCCCGCGTGCCGTGCTGCCGCTCATCCAGGCGCCCAGGGACGCCACGTACGCGGCGATGGACCGGGCCCCCCGCGCCCGGGGGGCGGCGCCGCGCTTCGGCCGCGACGGCTTCCCGATGGACCCCAAGGACCGTGCCGCCCGCCGGGACCGGCTGCGGGCGCGGGCCGTGACCACCACCGTCGTGGCGACCGTCGTCGCCGCTCCCGTGCTCGCCCTGTGGGCGGCGTACCGCGGCGCGGCGGAGACGGGGGACGGCCACGACGGCTCCTCGGTCAGCGCCGGCGCGACCGAGGGCCCGCCCTGGGCGGACGGGGAGCCGCGCGACCACTACGAGAACGCGGGCAGCGCCCGTGACGGGGCGGCCTCCGGGCAAGGGTCCGGCCACGGACACGGACACGGCCAGGGACACGGCTCCGGTGACGGCACGGGCGGGGAGGACGACACCGCGCCCGGCGTCTCGGTCGAGGTCATCAGCGACGGCCTGCCCGTCCCACCGGCCCTCCCGGGGCAGCCCGCCCTCGGCAGGCTCTCGGCCGAGGCGCGGCCCGACGGCGACACGACGGTGATCACGCTCAGGGGGTCCGGCGGCGCGCCGGTCTCCTGGACGGCGGGGACGAAGGCCCCCTGGCTGCGGCTGAGCCGCCACTACGGCACGCTCGCGCCCGGCGAATCCGCCACCGTCCGGGTCTTCGTGGACCACCGGCGCGAGCCGTCCGGGCCGTGGAGCGCGCGGGTGGCGATCTATCCGGCGGGATCCGTGGTGAAGATCTACGGCTACGGCTCCAGACCGGCGCACCCGGGACAGGCGAGCCGGCCGGGGCGCCCCGCGCTCCCGGGCCACCCCGGACGCCCGGGACAGCCGGGACAGCCCGCGGATCCCCGTCCCGGCGGGCCGACGCGGCCGGGCCCCTCCGACCCCGGTTCGCCCTCGCCTTCCCCCTCCGACCCCGGCCCCGGGCCGGTTCAGGGGTCCCCGGATCCGACCGGCTCGTCCGGTCCCGGCACCGGAGGCCCTGTCTCCGGCGATCCCCGGCCGTCCGACCCGCCCCCGCCGGGCCCCTCGGCCCCGGCCTCCCCGGACACCGGCACCCCGGGAGGCTAGGGCCTGGAGGCCGGACCCGCTCGTCTAAGTCCTGTCCGAGTCCCGTGGCGGGTCCGCCGGATGCGGTGCCACCAGCGGAAGCTCGCTCGCCATGCGCTGCTCGCACAGCTCGGCCAGCCGGTCGTACCCCTCCTTGCCCATCAGCTCGATCAGCTCGGGCCGGTACGTCTTGTACACCGGCTCGCCCGCGCCGTGCGCCGAGGTCGCCGAGGTGCACCACCAGTGCAGATCATGGCCGCCCGGCCCCCAGCCGCGCCGGTCGTACTCACCGATCGACACCTGGAGCACGCGCGTGTCGTCGGGCCGCTCGATCCAGTCGTACGTACGCCGGACCGGCAGCTGCCAGCAGACGTCCGGCTTCGTCTCCAGCGGCTCGCGTCCCTCGCGCAGGGCCAGGATGTGCAGCGAGCACCCGGCCCCGCCCGCGAAGCCCGGACGGTTCTGGAAGATGCAGGAGCCCTCCCAGCGGCGCGTCTGGCGCTCGCCGTCGTCGTCCGTCTGCGTCCAGCCGGTGGTCGTGCCCTCCCCGTGGAACTGCCAGAGGTCCGGTGTGAGCCGTGCCACATGACCGGCGACCCGCTTCTCGTCGTCCTCGTCGGAGAAGTGCGCGCCCAGCGTGCAGCAGCCGTCGTCGGCGCGCCCCGCCTGGATGCCCTGGCAGCCGCTGCCGAAGACGCAGCTCCACCGCGAGGTGAGCCACGTCAGATCGCAGCGGAAGACCTGCTCGTCGTCGGCGGGATCGGGGAATTCCGCCCAGGCACGGGCGAAGTCCAGCCCCTTCTCGTCCGGGACGTCCCGCGCGGCGGTGTCCTGTGCGTTCCGGGGCGTGTGTGCGGAGGCGCTGACGGCCTCCTCCTGCTGATGCTGCTTCTTCGGGCCCTTGGCTTTGCCCGGCTTCGCCTTGTTCGTCTTTGGCACGGGTCCAGCGTATGCGCGCGGTCGCAGTAGCGTTCCGTTCATGAGACTCGGAGTCCTCGACGTCGGTTCGAACACGGTTCACCTGCTGGCGGTGGATGCCCACCGCGGCGCCCGTCCGCTGCCCGCGCATTCGTACAAGGCGGAGCTGCGGCTCGCCGAGCTGCTCGACGAGGACGGCGCCATCGGTCCCGACGGTGTCGACCGGCTCGTCTCGACGATCACCGACGCGCTCCAGGCCGCCGAGGACAAGGGCTGTGAGGACGTCCTGCCCTTCGCGACCTCCGCCGTGCGCGAGGCCACCAACGCCGAGCAGGTCCTCGGGCGCGTCAAGAGCGAGACCGGCATCGATCTGGAGGTTCTCACGGGCGAGGAGGAGGCCCGGCTCACCTTCCTCGCCGCCCGCCGCTGGTTCGGCTGGTCGGCCGGGAAACTGCTCGTCCTGGACATCGGCGGCGGCTCGCTGGAGATCGCGTACGGAATGGACGAGGAGCCGGACGCCGCCGTGTCCCTGCCCCTGGGCGCGGGCCGGCTGACCGCGGGCTGGCTGCCCGGCGATCCGCCCGACCCCGCCGATGTGAAGGCGCTGCGCCGCCACGTACGGGCGCGGATCGCGCGCGCGGTCGGGGAGTTCTCGCGGCTCGGCAGCCCGGACCACGTGGTGGCGACGTCCAAGACCTTCCGGCAGCTGGCCCGGATCGCCGGGGCCGCGCGCTCCGCCGAGGGGCTGTACGTACAGCGCGAACTGAGCCATGCGGCACTGGAGGAGTGGGTGCCCAGGCTGTCCACGATGAGCGCGGTCCAGCGCGCGGAGCTCCCCGGCGTCTCCGACGGCCGCTCGTCCCAGCTGCTGGCGGGAGCGCTGGTCGCGGAGGCGGCGATGGACCTGTTCGGGGCCGGATCGGTGGAGATCTGCCCCTGGGCGCTGCGCGAGGGCATCATCCTGCGGCGGCTCGATCATCTCCCGACCACATAGAGGGTGCCCGTACGCTGTCTCCGTGGCAGATCCTGTGGTGCGCATCCCGGATGCGAAGGTCGCGCTCTCGACGGCTTCGGTCTATCCGGAGTCCACGGCGACGGCCTTCGAGATCGCCGCACGCCTGGGGTACGACGGCGTCGAGGTCATGGTCTGGACCGATCCCGTCAGCCAGGACATCGAGGCGCTGCGCCGGCTCTCCGACTATCACGGGGTGCCCGTACTGGCCGTGCACGCGCCCTGTCTGCTCATCACGCAACGGGTGTGGTCGACGGACCCGTGGGTGAAGCTCCAGCGGGCGCGGGCGGCGGCCGAGAGGCTCGGCGCCTCGACCGTGGTCGTGCATCCGCCGTTCCGCTGGCAGCGGCAGTACGCGCGTGACTTCGTCACCGGGATATGGCGGATGGCGGACGAGACGGACGTACGGTTCGCTGTCGAGAACATGTACCCGTGGCGCTACCGCGACCGGGAGATGCTCGCCTACGCGCCCGACTGGGACGTGACCAAGTACGACTACCGGCACTTCACCGTCGATCTCTCGCACACCGCGACCGCCCGCACCGACGCCATGGCCATGATCGACCGGATGGGCGACCGGCTGGGACACGTCCATCTCGCGGACGGCAACGGGTCGGCCAAGGACGAGCATCTGGTGCCGGGCCGGGGCGCGCAGCCGTGTGCCGAGCTGCTGGCGCGGCTGGCGGGCAGCGGATTCGACGGGCATGTGGTGATCGAGGTGAACACGCGGCGCGCGATGTCGGGCGCGGAGCGTGAGGCCGATCTGGCGGAGGCGCTGGCGTTCGCCCGGCTGCACCTGGGCGCGGCGGCCCCTTCGCCCGCACCGTCTCCGGCGTCTCAGGAGTCTCAGGAGTCTCCGGTTACGCGGTCGGAGCCGTCTTCGGGGCGCTCGCCCCGTACCGGCCCCTGGGGAGTGCGCCCGTCGTGAACGGCATGGCTCCGCGCCGCCGTGGCCGCCCCGCCCGCACGGCCGACGGCACCGGCCCCAGCGCCCAGCAGAAGATCCTCGACGCCGCCCGTACGGAGTTCGCCGAGCGCGGCTACGACAAGACCTCCATCCGGGGCATCGCCAAGGCGGCCGGGGTCGACCCGGCACTCGTCCACCACTACTTCGGTACGAAGGACGAGGTCTTCGCGGCGGCCATCGAGGTCTCCTTCGAACCGGCCCTGATGGTGCCCGCGCTGCTGGCCGGCGGACCGGACGGCATCGGGGAGCGGCTCGCCCGCTACTTCATCGGCGTCTGGGAGAACCCGGTGACCCGGGCCCCGCTGCTGGCGGTCATCCGTTCCGCGCTGACGCACGAGGCGGCGGCGAAGGTGCTGCGTACGTTCGTCCTGCGGCGGCTGCTGGAGCGCGTCGCGGAGGATCTCGACGTGCCGAACCCGACGTTCCGCGCCGAGCTGGCCGCGTCGCACATGCTCGGGATCGCCTTTCTCCGTTATGTGATCAAGGCGGAGCCGCTGGCGTCGGCGGACACGGACGAGATCATCACGATGGTGGCGCCCACGCTTCAGCGCTATCTGACCGAAGCCTGATCCGACCGGGCCTGATCCGACCGGGCCTGATCCGGCCGAAGCCTGATCCGGCCGCGGTCTGACCGAAAGCTGAACAGGCGTTCCGTATGCCGGACACGCTGTCCAGATCTTGGATCCGGGGCGTACGCTCGAAGAAGTCATTTCTGCTGAAGGAGCGAGCGACGATGCCCGAGCTGAGGTCCCGCACTGTCACCCACGGCCGCAATATGGCGGGCGCGCGCGCCCTGATGCGGGCATCGGGCGTAGCGAGCGAGGACATCGGCAAGCCGATCGTCGCGGTGGCCAACTCCTTCACCGAGTTCGTGCCCGGCCACACCCACCTCGCGCCGGTGGGCCGGATCGTCTCCGAGGCGATCAAGGCCGCGGGCGCCGTGCCGCGCGAGTTCAACACCATCGCCGTCGACGACGGCATCGCGATGGGCCACGGCGGAATGCTCTACTCCCTGCCGTCCCGCGATCTGATCGCCGACTCCGTCGAGTACATGGTCGAGGCGCACTGCGCGGACGCGCTGATCTGCATCTCCAACTGCGACAAGATCACCCCGGGCATGCTGATGGCCGCGATGCGCCTCAACATCCCCACGGTCTTCGTCTCCGGCGGTCCCATGGAGGCGGGCAAGGCGACGCTGGTGGACGGTACGGTCCGCAAGCTCGACCTGATCAACGCGATCTCGGACGCGGTCAACGAGAGCGTCTCGGACGAGGACATCCTCCGTATCGAGGAGAACGCCTGCCCCACCTGCGGTTCCTGTTCCGGCATGTTCACCGCCAACTCGATGAACTGTCTGACCGAGGCCATCGGCCTCTCCCTCCCCGGCAACGGCTCGGTGCTGGCCACGCACACGGCGCGCAAGGCGCTGTACGAGAACGCCGGCCGCACGGTCGTCGAGATCACCAAGCGCTACTACGAGCAGGACGACGCCACGGTCCTGCCGCGCGCCATCGCCACCCGCGCGGCCTTCGACAACGCCATGGCCCTCGACATCGCCATGGGCGGCTCCACCAACACGATCCTGCATCTGCTCGCCGCCGCCCAGGAGGCCGAGCTCGACTACGACCTCGGCGACATCGACGCGGTCTCGCGCCGGGTGCCCTGCCTGGCCAAGGTCGCGCCCAATGTGGCCCCCGGCGGCACGTACTACATGGAGGACGTCCACCGGGCCGGCGGCATCCCCGCCATCCTGGGCGAGCTGTACCGCGGCGGTCTGCTCAACGAGGACGTCCACACCGTCCACTCGCCGAGCATCAAGGACTGGCTGGAGACCTGGGACGTCCGCGGCGGCTCACCGTCCGACGAGGCGGTCGAGCTGTGGCACGCGGCCCCCGGCTGCGTCCGCTCCGCCGAGGCCTTCTCCCAGTCCGAGCGCTGGGACACGCTCGACACCGACGCCGCGGGCGGCTG
Source organism: Streptomyces scopuliridis (assembly GCF_042790125.1). Taxonomy (GTDB): domain Bacteria; phylum Actinomycetota; class Actinomycetes; order Streptomycetales; family Streptomycetaceae; genus Streptomyces; species Streptomyces scopuliridis_A. The sequence goes on along the minus strand of NZ_JBHTZS010000023.1, from coordinate 736 downwards.
CGTCCGGGACGTGGCCCACGCGTACTCGAAGGACGGCGGCCTGGCGGTGCTGAAGGGCAACCTCGCCGTCGACGGCTGTGTGGTGAAGACGGCCGGTGTCGACGAGTCGATCTGGACGTTCGAGGGCCCCGCCGTCGTCTGCGAGTCGCAGGAGGACGCCGTGGAGAAGATCCTCCGCAAGGAGATCGCCGAGGGCGATGTCATCGTCATCCGCTACGAGGGCCCGCGCGGCGGCCCCGGTATGCAGGAGATGCTCTACCCGACCTCGTATCTGAAGGGCCGGGGCCTCGGCAAGTCCTGCGCGCTCATCACGGACGGCCGTTTCTCCGGCGGCACGTCGGGGCTCTCGATCGGCCACGCTTCCCCGGAAGCGGCCTCGGGCGGCACGATCGCGCTGGTCAACGACGGCGACCGGATCCGGATCGACATCCCGAACCGTACGATCGAACTGCTCGTCGCCGACGACGAACTGGCGAGCCGCCGCGAGGCGTTGAACGGTGTGTACGCCCCGGCCTCCCGCGACCGCAAGGTCTCCGTGGCGCTGCGCGCGTACGCGGCGATGGCGACGAGCGCGGACAAGGGAGCGGTGCGGGACGTCTCGCGCCTGGGCTGACCTCCCTCGTTACGTACGTGGCCGTGGGGGCCGGGGGCCCCGGGGGGGACCGGGGCGGCCGGGGTGGCGCGGTCCGCGAGGCGGGGCCGCCGGCGCCCCGGGCGGCCCGCCGGCCGGCCGGCG
>NZ_JBHTZS010000022.1:96760-128324 GCF_042790125.1 Streptomyces scopuliridis | reverse complement strand
GGCCGGGGGCGCGGTGCCAGACCCCGCGAGCCCGGCCTGATCCAAACGAAAGGCCCTAGCCCGGTGAGGAGTCAGGGCAGGGGCTCCAGGAATTCGAGGCGGTTGCCGACCGGGTCCTCGGAGTAGAAGCGCCGGTGGCCCGGGAGGTCGTCGTCCCAGATCACCGGGGCTCCCGCCGCCCCGACGCGGTGGGCGTACGCCTCGATGCCGGTGACGCGCAGGCCCGGGTGGGCCTTCTTCGGTGGCCGGAAGTCCTTCTCGATGCCGAGGTGCAGTTGCACCGAGCCGGCCTGGAACCAGCAGCCGCCGCGCGCGGCCAGGGCCGGTGGCTTGGGGATCTCGGTCATCCCGAGGACATCCACGTAGTAGCCGCGCAGCTCGGCCTCCGAGCCGGGCGGGGCCGCCAGCAGGACATGGTCGAAGGCGGTCAGCATCGGACCTCACGCCTCCTTGCGGGCGACCGCGAAGATACGGCGGAACGGGAAGACCGTGCCGTGGGGGCCCGGAGGGTAGGCCGAGCGGAGCAGGTCGCGGTACTGGGAGGTGAATTCCGCCGTGGCCGCCTCGTCGCCCTTCAGCGCCGTGAGGACGGGACGCAGGGCCGTGCCCTTGACCCAGTCGAGTACCGGGTCCTCGCCGGTGAGGAGCTGGAGGTAGGTCGTTTCCCAGACGTCCGCCGCGCAGCCGAGGTCCGAGAGGCGCGTGAGGTAGTCCGCGGGCTCCAGGACGCGGACGGACGGCCGGGCCGGGAGGTCGAGACGCTCGCGCCAGCGCGGGGTCGCGCACAGTTCGGCGAGCAGGGTGTGGCTGGGCGCCGTGAAGTTGCCGGGGACCTGGAAGGCGAAGGTGCCGCCGGGCAGGAGCGCGTCGATCCAGGCCGCGAAGGAGTCGGGGTGGTTCGGCACCCACTGGAGGGCCGCGTTGGAGACGATCAGGCCGTACGGTTCGCCGGGCGTCCAGCGCGCCGCGTCACCGGCCCGGAAGTCCAGCGCGCCGCCGCCCGCGGTCGGGCCCTCGTACTCCTCGCGGGCCCGGTCGAGCATCTCGGGTGAGTTGTCGAAGCCGGTGATCCGGGCGGCCGGCCAGCGGTCGGCGAGGAGCGCGGTGACATTGCCGGGGCCACAGCCGAGGTCGGCGATCCGGATCGGTCCGCCGTCGCCGGCGGGCAGCTCGGGGATACGGGCCAGCAGATCGAGGAAGGGACGGCCGCGATGGCCGGCGTGCCTGAGGTACTGCTGCGGATCCCACGTCGGAGCGGACGGCACGGGCGGTTCGTGCGGCACCGGCGGTTCGTGCGGCACCGGCGGCGACACGGGCGGCTCGGCGGAAGAGGACGAGCGGGAAGGTACGGAGTGCATGGTGAAGCCCCCATCGCGGTCGCGGAGTACACCGCCGGAGCGGACCACGGCGGTCATGTCCCACCCTGCACCCTCATATATCTTGACGTCAAGAGACTTCATGTCGAGGCACCCTCTACACTGATCGTCATGGAGGACGAGGTCGACCGACTGGTCGCAGCATGGCGCCGGGAGCGCCCCGACCTCGACGTGGAACCACTCGAGGTGCTCAGCCGCGTGAGCAGGCTGGCCCGCCATCTCGACCGCGCGCGCCGTATCGCGTTCTCCGAGCACGGCCTGGAGCCGTGGGAGTTCGACGTGCTGACCTCGCTGCGGCGCGCGGGAGACCCGTACCAGCTCTCGCCCGGCCAGCTGCTGACCCAGACCCTGGTCACCTCGGGCACGATGACGAACCGGATCGACCGGCTCGCCAAGAAGGGCCTGGTCGAGCGGTTGCCCGACCCCAACGACCGGCGCGGGGTGCTGGTCAGGCTCACCGCCGAGGGGCGGGACCGCGCGGATCAGGCGCTCGCCGGGCTGCTCGCCCAGGAGCGCGCGATCCTCGTCGAGCTGTCCCGCGCCCAGCGGGGTGAACTGGCCGGGCTGCTACGCCAGTTGACCGCCCCGTTCGACAACGTTTCCTAGCGGCGGCACCAGATCGACCGGTCCGACGCCCGCCCGGCGGGCCAGGGCGACGGCGGCCAGCGTGGAGTGCACCCCGAGCTTCCCGAGCACGTTCTGCATATGCGTACGGACGGTGTGCGGGGAGAGGAAGAGCCGTTCGGCGACGGCCTTGCGCCCCAGCCCCGCGACCATGCAGCGCAGCACCTCGCGCTCGCGCGGCGTCAGCGACTCGACCAGCCGCTCGCTCTCGGTGCGGTGCTTGCGCGCGGCCGTCAGCTCGCGCAGGACACCCGTGAGCAGCGCGGGCGGCAGATGCGTCTCGTCCCGCAGGACACCCCGCAGAACGGCGAGCAGCCGTTGCAGCGAGCAGTCCTTCGCGACCCATCCGGAGGCGCCAGCCTGGAGCGCCTGGGCGGCGCGGTGCGGATCGTCCTTCTCGGCGAGCACGACCGTACGGACGGACGGCTGGCTCGAACGGACCCCGGCGACCAGCGAGATGCCGTCGACCAGGGCCGCTTCGCCGTGGTCGGGCACGGCACGGGCGACCGGCACCTGAACCGGCCCGCCTGCCGAAGCCGAACCGGAACCCGAGGCCGAGGCCGGTCCCTGCCCCGCCGCCGTCCCGTTGACCGTCCCGTTGAGCGCGCCGTGCAGCGCGCCGTTGGCCGAGCCGCCGGCCGTCCCCGGGACCGTGCCCAGATCGGCGTCGACGAGCATCACATCGAACCTGCGCCCCTCCGCCGCCGCGCGTTCGAGACAGCGCAGCGCCGCGGGGCCGCTGCCCGCGGCCGACACATCCACGTCGGGCTCGGCCGCGAGCGCGGCGGCGAGCGACTCGGCGAAGATGCGATGGTCGTCCACCACGAGAACCCGGATACGTACCAATGGACACCCCCTGAAGGCGGGTGGCGGACGTCGCGGGCACGGCGCCCGGTGTGCCGGGCGACAGGTCAACGGCACGGCCGCCGCCGTCCGATGACCACTGCCCCACCCCGGGCGTCGTACCCGACGTGTCTCCACCCCTGAACAGCACCGGCCCCCACCGGTGCTTTTCCCCAGCGTACGGGCGTGGGCCCGAAGCGGAAGGAAATTCGCAGAACTCGTTGGCCGCCCTGTTTATGGTGGGCCCCATGTTTCGTATGGAGACGGAAGTCGACAAGGAACGGCACGCCGCGCTCGGCGAGCGGCTGGGCGCGGCCAACTCGCACCGCTCACCGGTACTGCGGGCGCTGCGAACCAGTCCGCTGGGCGAGGAAGTACCGCTCCAGGTCTGGTTGTTGGACGATACGACGGGCGAGCTGGCCGGCGGTCTGGCCGGCCGCACCTGGGCCCGCTGGCTCCATGTGGACCTGCTCTGGGTCGACGACCGCCACCGCGGCGCCCGGCTGGGCAGCCGGCTGCTGGCCGAAGCGGAACACGTGGCCAGAACGGAGCGCGACTGCGCGCGGGCGCGCCTGGAGACCTGGGACTTCCAGGCCCCTGACTTCTACCGCAAGCAGGGCTACCAGATCGTCGGCGAGGTCATGGACTACCCGCCGGGCGTGACGGAGTACCTCCTGATCAAGACGCTCACCTGATCAGGACGCTCGCCCGGTCAGGACGCGCACCGCCCGGGACCAGCCGAGACCAGACGCACGTGGACGTCCCCCTCAGACCAGCCGGTGCGCCCCCCTCGACGGGATCGCCGGGAAGACCCGCGGCGCCGTGTGGCCCGCGGCCGTGAAGGCTTCTGTGACCGCCTTGGTCACGGCGTCCGCGTCCGGCTCCTCGATCAGGACGATCGCCGAGCCGCCGAAGCCGCCGCCCGTCATCCGGGCGCCGAGCGCGCCGGCCGCCGTGGCCGTCTCGACCACCAGGTCGAGTTCGGGACAGGAGACGCGCAGGTCGTCGCGGAGCGAGGCGTGGCCCTCGGTCAGGACGGGACCGACGGCGCGGACGTCGCCCGCGTCCAGCAGCGCGATGACCCGCTCCACGCGGTGGTCGTCGCTCACGACATGGCGGACGTAGCGGCGTACGGTCCCGCTCTCGCCCGCCGCCGCCAGCCGGTCGAGCGCGCCGGGCAGGTCCTCGTACGCCACATCGCGCAGCGCGCGCACGCCGAGCGCCCGCGCGCCCGCCTCGCACCCGGCGCGCCGTTCCGCGTACGCGCCGTCGCCGAGCGCGTGCTTGACGCGGGTGTCGACGACCAGCAGCCGCAGGCCGTGGGCCGCCAGTTCGAACGGCACCTGGCGCTGCGAGAGGTCGCGGGTGTCCAGATGGAGCGCGTGCCCGTCGGCGCAGCACGCCGAGGCCATCTGGTCCATGACCCCGCACGGCACGCCCACGAAGTCGTTCTCGGCGCGCTGCGCGAGCACCGCCAGCTCGGGCGCCGACAGGCCAAGGCCGTACAGGTCGTTCAGGGCGAGCGCGGTGACGACCTCCAGCGCGGCCGAGGACGAGAGGCCCGCGCCGGTCGGGACGGTCGACGCCAGATGGATGTCGGCGCCGGCGACCGGGTGCCCGGCCTCCCTCAGCGCCCAGACGACACCGGCCGGATAGGCGGCCCAGCCGGTGTCGGAGTGCGGTACGAGCGCGTCGGCGTCGAGCTGGACGACGCCCTGCGGGACATCCGCGGAGTGCACCCGCAGGACCTGGTCCGTACGGCGGGACACCGCCGCGACCGCCCGGTGCGGCAGCGCCAGCGGCATCACGAAACCGTCGTTGAAGTCGGTGTACTCGCCGATCAGATTGACCCGGCCGGGCGCCGCCCATACGCCTTCGGGCTCGGCCCCGTACAGCCGCCGGAACTCCTCGGCCACCGCCGTCCCACCGAAGCCCGGCTCGCCGACAGCCGTGTCACCGGCGCCCGTGTCACCGGCGTCCACGCCGCCCGCGCCCGTACCGCTCCCACTCACCCTTGGTTCTCCTTCCGGCGTGCGAACGCCCACGCGTCCGTGACGATGCCCGCCAGATCGGCGCGGCTCGGGGTCCAGCCGAGGCGGTCGCGGGCCGCTTCGGCGGAGGCGACCAGGACGGCGGGGTCGCCGCCCCGGCGCGGTGCCACGACCTCGGGGACGGGGTGCCCGGTGACCGCGCGTACGGTCTCGATGACCTCGCGGACCGAGAAGCCCGCGCCGTTGCCGAGGTTGCAGATCAGATGCTCGCCGCCGGTGGCCGCGTCCAGCGCGCGCAGATGGGCCTCGGCGAGGTCGGCGACATGGATGTAGTCGCGTACGCAGGTGCCGTCCGGCGTCGGATAGTCCTCGCCGAACACCGAGATCGCCTCCCGCTTGCCGAGGGCGACCTGGAGGACCAGCGGGATGAGATGCGACTCGGGGTCGTGCCGCTCACCGCAACTGCCGTACGCCCCGGCCACGTTGAAGTACCGCAGCGAGACGGCCGCGAGACCGTGCGCCGCGCACTCGCCGCTGATCATGTGGTCGACGGCCAGCTTGGTGGCGCCGTACGGGCTGGTGGGCGCCGTCGGGTCGGCCTCCGTGATCGGGGTGGAGACCGGCTCCCCGTACGTCGCGGCGGTGGACGAGAAGACGAGCGTGCGCACCCCGGCCGAGCGCATCGCGGCGAGCAGCGCCATCGAGCCGCCGACGTTGTTGTCCCAGTACTTCTCGGGCTTGGCGACGGACTCGCCGACCTGCGAGAACGCCGCGAAGTGCAGCACCGCGTCGTACGAGGGGTCCAGCCACTTCGCCGCGTCCTGGATCCGGCCCTCGATGAAGTCGGCGCCCGCCGGGACGCCCTCCCGGAAACCGGTGGAGAGGTCGTCCAGCACGGTCACCTCGTGACCGGCCTCCAGCAGATGTGCCGCGACCACGCTGCCGACATATCCCGCACCGCCCGTGACGAAGTACTTCCGGGGTACGGGGGTCGTCCTCGGGGAAGACACAGTCTCGCTCACTCGCTCGCTACCTCTCGCAGTCGCTCGGCCGCGGCCTCCGGCGGCACGTCGTTGATGAACACACTCATGCCGGATTCGGAACCCGCGAGGAATTTCAGCTTGCCGGAAGTGCGGCGGATGGTGAAAAGCTCAAGGTGAAGCGCGAAGTCGTGCCGCCCCTCGGCCCGGAAGGGCGCCTGGTGCCAGGCCGAGATGTACGGCGTCGGCGGCTCACCTTCGCCGAAGATCCGGTCGAAGCGCTTCAAGAGTTCCAGATAGATCTGTGGGAACTCTGTGCGCGCCGCGCCGTCGAGCCCGCGGAGGTCGGGAGTACGCCGGACGGGGTAGAGGTGCACCTCGTACGGCCAGTGCGCCGCGTACGGCACGAACGCCACCCAGTGCCGCCCTTCGAGCACCACCCGGCCGCCCTCGGTCCGCTCGCGCTCGACGAGGTCGTCGAAGAGGTTGCGGCCGGTCGCGGCGCGGTGCTCCCGTACGGAGCGGAGCATCAGCGCGGTGCGCGGGGTGACGAAGGGGTACGCGTAGATCTGCCCGTGCGGATGGCCGAGCGTCACGCCGATCTCCGCGCCGCGGTTCTCGAACGGGAAGACCTGTTCGACCTGGGGCAGCTCGGCCAGTTCGGCGGTGCGGTCGGTCCATGCCGCCAGCACCAGACCGGCCTGCTCCGCGGTGAGGTCCGCGAACGAGGAATCGTGGTCGGAGGTGAAGCAGACGACCTCGCAGCGTCCCGAGTCCCCGGCGAGGGAGGGGAAGCGGTTCTCGAAGACGGCGACGTCGTAGTCCGGCTCGGGGATCTCGCTGAGCCGGCCGTCCCGGGAGGGGCAGAGCGGGCACTCGTCGGCGGGCGGGTGGTACGTACGGGCCTGGCGGTGCGAGGCGATGGCGACCGCGTCACCGAGCAGCGCGTCCCTGCGGATCTCCGAGGTGGTGGCGACCGGGCCGAGGGGCCTGCGGTCGGGTGAGTCGCGTACGGCGTCGTCCCGCAGGTCGTAATAGACCAGCTCGCGGCCGTCGGCGAGCCTCGTCACCGTCTTCTTCATCGGTTGCCTCCACGGCCCGCACGCGCGCACACCCACCATCAACAGAACCGCACATAACAAACCACAAGCGAACAGCCGCGTCAACGGCGGCCGGTGGACGCCCGAGGCTCACCCTCGATGCTCGATCAAGATTAAACAAAGAAAACCAACAGAAGTGTTCATTTTCGGAACACAGAAGCGTAGGTTCCGGCGGAGTCATCTTCTTGCGACGAAGCGAGTACCCCCCATGCGATACCTGGCCGAAGGGCTCCGGCTCCCCACCAACGGGCTCGACTACACCATCCTGGCGATCTACTTCGTAGTGGTCCTCGGCATCGGCTTCGCGGCCCGTGCCAGCGTGAAGACCAGCCTGGACTTCTTCCTCTCCGGGCGCTCCCTGCCCGCCTGGGTGACGGGCCTCGCGTTCGTCGCCGCCAACCTCGGCGCGACCGAGATCCTGGGCATGGCGGCCAACGGCGCGCAGTACGGCGTCTACACCGTGCACTGGTACTGGATCGGCGCCATCCCCGCCATGGTCTTCCTCGGCCTGGTGATGATGCCGTTCTACTACGGCTCGAAGGTCCGCTCCGTACCGGAGTTCCTGCTGCACCGCTTCGGGCCCTCCTCCCATCTGCTCTCGTCGGTCATCTTCGCGGTGTCGTCCGTGCTGATCGCGGGCGTCAACCTGTACGCGATGGCGATCGTGCTGGAGGCGCTGCTCGGCTGGCCCGAGTGGGTCGCGATCGTCGTCGCGGGCTTCTTCGTCCTCGCGTACATCACCATCGGCGGTCTCTCCTCGGCGATCTACAACGAGGTGCTCCAGTTCTTCGTCATCCTCGCCGCGCTGATCCCGCTGACCATCGTCGGTCTCAAGCGGGTCGGCGGCTGGGACGGGCTGACCGACTCCCTCACCGGCTCGCACGGCGGCGCCTTCCTGAGCGCCTGGGAGGGCACCGGCGTCGGCTCGCCGAACCCGCTCGGCGCCAACTGGCTGACGATCGTCCTCGGCCTCGGCTTCGTGATGAGCTTCGGGTACTGGACCACCAACTTCGCCGAGGTGCAGCGCGCGCTGTCCGCGAAGAACCTCTCCGCCGCCAAGCGCACCCCGCTGATCGCCGCGTTCCCCAAGATCCTCATACCCATGGTCGTGATCGTCCCCGGTCTGATCGCGCTGGTCATGGAACCGGCGCTGGGCAAGGCGGGCAGCGGCCTCCAGTACAACGACGCGATCCCGGTCCTCATGCGCGATCTGCTGCCGAACGGTGTGCTGGGCATCGCCGTCACCGGCCTGCTCGCCGCGTTCATGGCCGGTATGGCCGCCAACGTCTCCTCGTTCAACACCGTCTTCACCAACGACATCTGGGGCGCGTACCTCAGGAAGGACCGCGAGGACGCGTACTACCTGAAGACCGGACGGGTCGTCACGGCGGTCGGTGTGCTGATCGGCATGGGTACGGCGTTCATCGCGTCCAGCTTCAGCAACATCATGAACTACCTCCAGACGCTGTTCTCGTTCTTCAACGTCCCGCTGTTCGTGGTCTTCATCATCGGCATGTTCTGGAAGCGGACCACCCCGGCCGCCGGTTTCTGGGGGCTGCTCTCCGGCACGGTCGCCGCGATGGTCAACTACTTCTGGCTCTACAAGGGCGGGATCGTCGACATCCCCAGCGACCAGGGCGCGAACTTCGTCTCCTCCATCGTCGCGTTCGTCGTCGGCGCGCTGGTGATGGTGGTGGTCTCGTACGTGACACGGCCGAAGCCGGCCGAGAAGCTCGCCGGGCTGGTGTACGGCACGCGCTCACCCGACATGGACGAGTTGCCGGCCGAGGGCGACGACGCCTGGTACCGCAGGCCGGCCCTGCTGGGCTGGGGCGCGATCATCCTCGCCGCCATCTGCTACGTGCCGTTCTCCTTCTGACGTTCTGACGCCGAGGCGCCGGCGGCGCCGAGAGGAACACATCACCATGAGCGACTACCGCAACGACGTCGAGGAGCTGGCGGCCAAGTCCGCCACCGCGGCACGGCTCTTCGACATCCGCCGCATCATCGGCGGGCTCTTCGTGGTCTACGGGATCATCGTGACCATCGCCGGGATCACCGCGTCCGACGCCGATCTGAAGAAGGCGCAGGACATCAACATCAATCTGTGGACGGGGCTCGGGATGCTGGCCCTGGGGCTGTTCTTCCTCATATGGCTGAAGCTGCGCCCCACGGCGCCGCCCACCTCGCCCACCTCGCCCACCTCGCCCACTGAGCGGTAACAGCCGTCACCGGGGCCGGACTTCACTGCCGACGTACGCGGTGGTCCGGCCCCTTCGGCGTATCCGCGGACCCGCCGGGCGGCACGGCCCGGTCCAGCAGCCCCGTACGCGCGGCCAGCGCCGCGGCCTCCAGCCGGGAGCCCACCCCCAGCTTCATCAGCACCCGCTGCACATGCGTCCTGGCCGTGCTCGGCGCGATGCCCATCCCGGCGGCGATCAGCCGGGTGTCCTCGCCCTCCGCGACCCGTACCAGCACCTCCACCTCGCGCGGGGTGAGCATCCGCAGCAGCCGCTGGCCCTCGTCGTCCGGCTGGACCACCGGATTGAGCAGCTCGGTGAACGCGCCCTGGAGCAGCTGAGGCGCCACCGCGGCCTCGCCCGCGCGCGCCTTGACCATGGCCCGTTCCACGCCCTCGATGCGCTCGTCGTGCCGTACGTAACCGGAGGCGCCGGCCGCGAAGGCCGCGGCGATCCCGCGCGGGCTGGGCACCGGCCCGAGCACCACCACCGCCACCTGCGGGCGCTCCCGCTTGATCCGTACGATCGGATCGAACGTCCCCGGCTCGGCCGGCACCGCCGTGCCCAGCAGACACACCTCGGGCGCCCTGCTCACCACCAGTTCGGCGGCGCCCGCCGTGGGCGCCGCCGCCGCGAGCACGCGATGCCCGCGCAATTTCAGCGCCGAGGCGAGCGCCTCGGCGAGCAGTCTGTGATCGTCGACCACCATGATCCGCACACCCATGAGCAACCCTCCCCCCGTCCCCCGGTACCTGCCCGGCCCCCCGGCCCCCGGTCTCTAGACCCGGCAAGCTACACGCTTGTTCGACATCGCGCGCCCCCTAACGGTCAGAAGCCCCTCGGATTGCCGAATTCCCTGCCATTCGGGACTACTGACCGGCCAGTCCGGATACGAGCGGGGCCCCGCCCCGTGGTGTCACCCACGGGCCGGGGCCCCGAACTACCGTGTCCCCAGCGCTACTTGGCGGAGGCGCTACGCGGTCGATGCGCTACTTGGTCGTGAAGGCGACCGCGAGATACGACTTCTCGTCCAGCGCCGAATTCGACGGCTTGCTCAGCGTGGTGTCGGCCATGAAGAACCGGCCGCCCTGGTAGAGCAGTTCCGCGTAGTCCGGCAGGAAGCCGGTCTCCGCGTCACGCACGGCCTCGTCGGCCGGATTCTCCAGCAGCACGGTCTGCTTGAACGTGCCGCCGTCGATGGAGACGATCTGGCCGCCCTTGTCGTACGGAGGCCGCTTGTACGCGATGATGTTGCCGCCATCCATACGCAGCGGCACCATCGTGTAGCGGTCGCCCGCGTCGGCGCGGTCCGAAGTGCCCTTGCCGGTGGCGAGGTCGAACGAGACGATCTCGTTGGTGTCGCCGTACTCCCCGCCGCCCTCGTGCTCCTCGGTCGGCAGATAGAGCCGGCCGTTGCCCACCGCCAGCATCTGGCAGGACTCGACCTCGGTGGAGCGGCACTTCGCCGCGTACTTGTCGGCGTCCGCCGGGATCTTGGCGATCAGCTTGCCGGTCTTCGCGTCGATCGAGAAGAAGTCCGAGATCCCGCTGCCGTCCCCGGCCGTGTCACCGACGTCGGCGGCCACGACCAGCGGGTCGGTCGAGACGACGCTCGCGTACTCGACACCGGTCGGCATCTGGAAGGTGGAGAGCGGGGCGCCGGTGACCGGGTTCAGGTTCTGGATGGAGACCTGCGGGTCGCTGTACGAGCCGCACTTGCGGGCCGCCACGAGCCCCGCGCCGCCGCCGTACCCCATGTCGTAGCAGCCCTCGGCGCTGACCTCGGGCTTCCACCGGATCGCGCCGTCGGCCAGGTTGAAGGCCGCCCCGCCGTCGGTGCCGCCGGCCGCGACGGTCTCACCGCTGAGGGTGACCTCGGCGAACCGGACCTTCTCGTCACCCACGCCGGAGCTCTTGACGGACTTGGACCAGAGCAGCTTCCCGCCCGCCAGGTCGATCGCGCCGATCTCCGTGCACTGCTGGTAGTCCTTGTCGGCCGTCGTCTTGGCCGCCGCGAAGGCCACCGCCGTCTTGTTGTCCTTGGAGACGTGCGGCGACGCCGCGCAGACCTGGCCCGGGAGCGGGATCGACCAGAGCTTGGTGCCCTTGTTCAGGTCGTAGCCGACGATCTCGTTGATGCCGGTCTTCACATACGCGGTATCGGTGATCCAGGAGCCGTTGACGCTGGTGACGTCGGTGACCTCGGGCGTCGGCAACTGGAAGGCGACCTTGGACCTGGTGTTGCCCGGCGCCTGCTCCTTGCCCGCGCCGTCGGCGGCCTTGCCGCCGGTGCCGCCCGTACCGCCCTCGGTGGAGCCGGACGAGCCGCCCTTGGCGTCGTCGCCCTTCCCGCTGTCGTCACCGGAGGAGGCGAGCAGGATGCCGCCGCCGATGATCAGTACGACGGCGACGGACGCGGCGATGATGATCTGCATCTGGCGGCTCAGCTTCTTGCCACCACCACCGGCGGCCCCCGGGGGCGGCGGGTACGGGTACTGCTGCTGGACCCCCGGCTGCATGGGCGGGGTCGGGTAGCCGTACGGCGACGGCTGACCGGGCTGGCCCTGCTGACCGGGCTGACCCGGCTGGCCCTGCTGACCCGGATATCCGTACGCCGGAGGCTGGTTCGGGTATCCGTACCCCGGCGGCCGGCCGGGCGGCGGCATCTGCGGCGGCTGGGCCGGGGGACCTTGCGGCGGCGTCTGCGGATAGCCGTACGGAGGGTTCTGCGAGGGCGGCGTCGGAGCGCCGAACCCACCGGGCGGCGGGTCCTGCGGGGCACCGAAGCCACCGGCGGGGGGCTCCTGGGGAGCGCCGAACCCTCCCTGCGGTGGCTCGTTGGGTGGCTGGGGCGGCTGCGTCATGGCGTGCGTACCTCGGGAAAGTCGTCGGGGACGAAGAGAACGGCGAGAGCGGAAAGGGCGGAGAGAGCAGCGAGCGGGACCGGGGTCATTTCCCGAAGGCCATCATCGTCTCCGTCTTCAGTTCGTCTTCGTCGTTGCTCGCGCTGACCCGGCCGCTCATCACATAGAAACGGCCGTCCACATAGGCGTACTTCGGCGAGTAGAAGGAGCTCTCGATCCGCGCCGTGGACGCCGGATGCTGCAACAGCGTGGTGGGGGCGCCACCGCTCGGGGCCACGGTCGCGACCGCGCCGCCCATGTCGTACGTGGGGTCGAGATAGACCAGCACTTTGCCGCCCTCCATGCGCAGCGGCGTCATCGTGCGGCCTTCCGGTGCCTTGGCACGCCATGTGGACTTTCCGGTGTCCAGGCTGAAGGCGACGATCTCGTTGGTGCGGGAGGTGCCGTTGTTGTCGGCCGCGGTCGCCATGTAGAAGGTGTCCGCGTCGGCGGCGACGCCGACACAGCCCTCCAGGTTCTGGCCGAAGACGATGAAGCCGCCCCCGCACTTCGGCGCGAACTTGTCGTTGCCCCCCTGGATCTGCGAGCGCGGCGTGCCGTCCGCGTTGAGCGCGACGATGCTCCAGGTGTCCTTCTCGTCGTTCTTCAGGGAGATGACGAGCGGGTTGACCGAGTAGACCTTGTCGGTGTCCCAGTCGGCGGCCAGCTTGTAGGTCCACTTGGCCCGGCCGGTCGCCGGGTCGAGCTCCTGGATCTGGTTCCCGCCGCCGGTGCAGCTCTCGGCGGCGATCATCTTGGGGCCGCCCGTGAGCGCGTACGGCTGGCAGTTGCCGGGGAGCTTGCCGAAGAGTTCCTTGCCGTCGCTCACCCGGAAGGCGTTGACGGCGCCGGTGCGGGCGGCCGTCACCGTGTCGCCGCTGATCGCGACGGTGATGTCGGAGAGCAGGTCGAAGGCGCCCGTCTCGGGTATCTCCTTCTTCCAGCCGGCCTTGCCGGTGGTCAGATCGACCAGCTGGAGCTGGTTGCAGTCGGCCTTCTCCGTGGTGCCGTTCTTGATGCCGAGGACCAGCTTGCCGGTGGCCGAGGACGCGACGGGCGCCGCGCAGATCTCGGTGGGCAGCGACAGCGTCCACTTCTTCTTGCCGTCGGCGGCGGAATACCCGGCGACCTGGCGGTACATGGCCTTGACGACGGTGTCGCCGGCGAACCACGGGCCGTACGCGTCCGCGCCGTTGCGCGGCAGGTCCACGTCGTTGATCTGGAGCCAGTCGATCCTGGCCTCGCCGTCCTTGCGTCCGGCGTTGAGGTCGTCCGCGGCCTCACGGCCCGTGCCGCTGTCGTCGCCCTGGTCGGCGGTCGACGAACCGCTCGGCTTGGTGGCGTCCTCGCTCTTGCTGACGTCCGGCTTGTCGCCGCTGCCGTCACCGCCGACGGCGAGCCATATCCCGCCGCCGATGACCAGCGCTCCCGCGACGGCCGCCGCGACGACGACGCCGGGCTTGCCCTTGAAGGGGTTCTTGCCGCCACCGCCGCCGGGGGGCGCGGTGGGCGGGCCGGGGAACTGCTGGGGCGGATAGCCGCCGCCGTAGGGACCGGGCTGCTGACCGTAGGGGCCGGGCTGGTTGTACGGTCCCGGCTGCTGCTGACCGTACGGCCCGGGCTGGTTGTAGGGACCGGGCTGCTGACCGTAGGGCCCCGGCTGGTTGTACGGACCGGGCTGCTGCTGACCGGCCGGTCCCGCCTGCGGATAGCCGTAACCGGGCTGTGCTCCCGGCGGACCCGGCGGCGTCTGCGGCGGTGGTGGCATCTGCGGCGGCTGCGCGGGCGGCGGCGGACTCTGCGGTCCTCCCTGCGGACTCTGCGGTCCTCCCTGCGGGCTCTGCGGTCCTCCCTGCCCCGGCGGGCCACCGTGCGGCTGGTCCTGCGGAGCTCCGAAGCCCCCCTGCGGCGGTTGCTGACTGGGCGGCTGACTCATCGGCGCTTTCCCCCTGTTAGTACGGTCCGCGGCCCGGTCGGACTCCCCCGCGATTCCAGCGGCCGATCATTACCGGCCATCGGAATGGAGCGAATCGGGCACGGTTTCCGCATCGTCATATCAGTCGAGCGGGGCTTCTTTCTATCACTCGGCCCTCTCTACGGGACGGGCCGGTCCGCCCTGTTCCCAAGGGAGGACCGGCCCGTGATGCGCCTGTTATGCGCTCTGCACACCGTCTCTACGCGTCCTCCGCGAGCTCCAGCCAGCGCATTTCCAACTCGTCGCGCTCACCCACCAGTTCACGCAGCTCCGCATCCAATTTGGCCACTTTCTCAAAGTCCGTGGCGTTGTCGGCGATCTGCTGATGGAGGGTCGTCTCACGGCTGGACATCTTGTCCAGCTGCCGCTCGATCTTCTGGAGTTCCTTCTTCGCCGCGCGGCCGTCCTTGGCCGATACGGCGCCGGTGCCCGCGCCGCCCGTACCGGCCCCGGCACCCGCTCCCGCGGACCGTCCCTCGGCGGAGGCCGGCGCGGTGGCCGGAACCGCGGACTCGGTCAACTGGCGGCGGCGTTCCAGATACTCGTCGATCCCGCGCGGCAGCATCCGCAGCTTCGCGTCACCGAGCAGCGCCATCACCTTGTCGGTGGTCCGCTCGATGAAGAACCGGTCGTGCGAGATGACGACCATCGAGCCCGGCCAGCCGTCGAGCAGATCCTCCAGCTGGTTGAGCGTCTCGATGTCGAGGTCGTTGGTGGGCTCGTCGAGGAAGAGGACGTTCGGCTCGTCCATCAGCAGCCGGAGCAGCTGGAGGCGGCGCCGCTCACCACCGGAGAGATCGCCGACCGGCGTCCACTGCTTCTCCTTGGTGAAGCCGAACTGCTCGCACAGCTGGCCCGCCGTCATCTCCCGTCCCTTGCCGAGGTCGACCCGGTCCCGTACCTGCTGCACGGCTTCGAGGACCCGCACCGACGGCTTGAGTTCGGTGACCTCCTGGGACAGATACGCCAGCTTGACGGTCCTGCCGACCACGACCTTCCCGGCGGCGGGCTGGACATCGCCCTGCGAGCGGGCGGCCTCGGCGAGCGCCCGCAGCAGCGAGGTCTTGCCCGCGCCGTTCACCCCGACCAGCCCGACCCGGTCTCCGGGGCCCAGCTGCCAGGTGAGATGGGTGAGCAGCACCTTGGGGCCCGCCTGGACGGTCACGTCCTCCATGTCGAAGACGGTCTTGCCGAGCCGGGCGTTGGCGAACTTCATCAGCTCGGAGGTGTCACGCGGCGGCGGTACGTCCGCGATCAGCTCATTGGCCGCCTCGACCCGGAAGCGCGGCTTCGACGTACGCGCGGGAGCACCGCGCCGCAGCCAGGCCAGCTCCTTGCGGACCAGGTTCTGCCGCTTGGCCTCCTCGGTCGCCGCGATGCGCTCGCGCTCGGCGCGCGCGAAGACATAGTCGGAGTAGCCGCCCTCGTACTCGTGCACCGCACCGCGCTGGACGTCCCACATGCGCGTACAGACCTGGTCGAGGAACCACCGGTCGTGCGTCACACACACGAGCGCGGACCGCCGCGCCCGCAGATGCTCGGCCAGCCAGGCGATGCCCTCGACATCGAGATGGTTGGTGGGCTCGTCCAGCACGATCAGCTCGGGCTCGCCGATCAGCAGCTTGGCCAGCGCGATCCGCCGCCGCTCACCACCGGAGAGCGGCGCGATGACGGTATCGAGCCCCTGCGGAAACCCGGGCAGATCGAGCCCGCCGAAGAGCCCGGTGAGCACATCCCGGATCTTGGCGTTGCCGGCCCACTCATGATCGGCGAGATCGCCGATGACCTCGTGCCTGACCGTGGCCTCGGGATCGAGCGAATCATGCTGCGTCAACACCCCGAGCCGCAGCCCGCCACTGTGCGTGACACGCCCGGTATCGGCCTCCTCCAGCCTGCTGAGCAGCCGGATGAGGGTCGTCTTCCCGTCGCCGTTACGCCCGACGACGCCGATCCGGTCCCCCTCGGAGACGCCGAGAGACACACCGTCGAGCAGCGCACGGGTGCCGTACACCTTGGTGACTGCCTCGACATTGACCAGATTGACGGCCATTTCACTCCTGTACGGGGGGATGGATCGACATCCCAGGGTAATCGCCGCCACGACAGCACCGCCCTGGCGCACCACCCCGTGCCCCCGGAGCACCCCGCCCCAGGCTCTCCCTGCCCGGCCGAGGAACCTCGGAGGACGGCCGGGCGAGCGCGTACGGGCTCAGGCGGGCAACGATTCCACGACCCAGAGCGGCCCGTCCACGCACCTCACCTCTACACCGTCGGCGGGTTCGAGGGAGGTCCGTAACACCCTGATCCGTTTGTCCGCCACCCACGCGATCGGACCGGACGTACCCGAACTGCCAAACCGTATGGCGCGTACCTGGTGGTGGATCCGGCTCCTGGTGTGCCCCCAGTCGATACGGGAGAAGCCGGGCTCCATCCATCCCGCGTAAGAGGCGTGCGCGGCGCACTGCGCGGTACCCGGAAACCCTTCCTCCACACGCTCAAGAGCCGTGGGGAGAAGGCGCGAAATGAATCCGTCGACCGCACCCCAGATCCGTTCCGGACGTACATCGTCGTCCAGCGCGATTCCGGATTCCTGGATCAGGATTCCACCCGAATCGAATTCCTCGTCCATCCAGTGGATACTCACACCGATGTCCGGGTCACCGTTCCTGATCGCCCAATTGACGGGGATGGGCCCGCGGTATTTCGGCAGCATCGACGTATGAACGTTGATGGCTCCCAGCGACGTGGCCCGCAGGGCGGCGGGCGGGAACTTCCACGGGAACCCGTAACAGATCAGGAGGTCCGCGCCATAGCCGCGCAGGGTCTGCGCCAGCATCTTCTTGCTGCCGGGCAGAAGGAGATCGACCCCTTGCGGAATCCTGTCGGCGATCTCACCGATCACCGGTCCGGCGCCGGACCTCGTCGGCCCGCCGGGCGTCAGAGACCGCGCGTGTACGTACGCCACGGGTGTGTGCCCGGCCCGTTCACAGACAGCCTGCAGTACCGCGAATCCTTGCGCCGAATAGGACACCAGGATGACACGCATGGACCCGCCCGATATTTCACGAGACCGGACACCCGGACTCTACGCTTGAAGGTTGTGCACGACCGGGGCGGGAAGGGAGGCTACGCGGCGCTCGAAGAAGCTGTTGAGCCGCTCTCCGGATTCATACATGTCCAGAATGATGCGCTTGCATTCGGCGATCGCCGCACCGTCGGTGTATTTCATGCCGCCGGTAAGGTTTCCGTCGCCGTCATACACGATCTCGTACAGCACCGAGGATCCGATGATGGCGATTTCCGGTAATGCACCATCGGCCTCAAGTAATGCGATGCCGTCCGGCCCCACGACCCGCGTGTCTTCTCCGCATTGCTCCTTCAGATGCAGAAGGTTGAGTTCCCATTGCAGATAGGGGGTGATGGGCTCCTCGACCACACGGACACGGTGGAGACCGAAGCCATGGTCCGCGATCTTCCGGAAGTATCTCTCGTAATGACCTCGCTGCTCGGAGATGAGTGAGAGAGCCTTCCCCCACTCCCCGCGGAAGAACGCTTCCCAGCTCTTCACTCCGGGCTCTCTGAAGGTCTGCCGGCGTTCCAGCTTCCAGAAGCCCGCGCCGCCCGCGTGCCAGAAGTGCTTGTCGAAATCTTCCAGGTACGCGTCCAGTTCAAGCCGGTCGCCGGTCGCAGCCGCCAGGACGCTATGCATCCGGAATGTCCTCCTTCGCGGCCACGGCCGTCTTGCGCGGAATGATGACCAACCGCTCGTCCGGGGCGATTTTCAGGCCCTCGGGAAGACGCGCCCGATAGGAATCGGTGAGATCCCTGCCGACCACTGCGATATCACCGTTCTCCAGCTCCCAGACATCCGGGCAGCCGGACTCGCCGCCCGTTGTCCCCAATTCCTCGGGGGATTTACCCAGACGACGGACCAGCGGTGAAGAGGGATCTGCTTCCCACGCACGAATCACGCGAATCCTCCAGGTGAGTTGGCGCGATTATGACCGAGCACACATCAAGGTGCAACGCTGAGTGACGAGTTCGCGCCAGGCGCGGCCGGCCACGCCGGTCCACCCGGACTCCGCCCCCGTGGCTACGTGTTTCCCTGACGGTCCCGGTACGTGGCGAGCTTCTCCCGGGCCACCAGCGTCCACGGGTGACGAGGGCCGAGTACCCGCTCTCTCCCCTCGATCACGGACTCGATCTGCTCGACGGCCTCCGGAAGCTCACCCAGCGCGGCGAGGACACTGCTCAGCAGACTCCGGGAGGCCATCGTGATCGGATACTCGGCTCCGTAACGCAGCTCATGAGCGGCCAGGGCCCTGCGAGCCAGCGGCAGCGCTTCGGCCGGCTTGCCGGTATTGAACAGGGCGTGCGCGCAGTTGAGCTCGGCCGAGAGCGTGATCGGGTGATCCGGGCCGAGTTCGCGGCGGCAGGCGGCGACCAGGCCGGGCCCTGCCGGGGCTTCCTCGTCCAGCTCGGCCCCCGGGGGCAACTCCAGCAGACACGCTCGCGCCTCCAGTGCCAGTGGATGCGAAGGGCCCAGTCGCGCTGCCCGGCCGCTCGCCGCCCGGCGCATCAGCGCCACGGCCTCCGCCGTGTCACCGAGCCAGGTGAGAGGGCGCGACAACTGCAGACAACTCGTCAGCGTGTCCGGTGAATCCGCCCCGTACGCGCGCTCCAGATCGGCGAGCACCCGGCGGTGCAGCTCCGCCGCCTCGGCGAGACGTCCCAGACGATCGACGGATTTCCCCACGCGTTGACGGAGCCTCAGCACGAGGAGGTGGTCCTCTCCCAGCCGGGGCGTCGCGAGTTCCACGGCCTGGTTCGCGACGGCGAGCGCCGTCGCGTAGTCACCGGCACGGTGCTGAGCCGTCACCAGCCGCAGCGCGCATGCGACCGCCGCCTCCGCGGTCGCCTGTCGCACGGCGGACCAGTCCCGTACGCGTCGAAGGAGCACGAGGACATGCGAGGTGAGGAGGTTGAGCCGGGCGTCCCGTATCCCGCGCTCGGGCATGTCGGGAAGGGCCGATGCCAGGAGAGTGGCGGCTGTGGCGGCGAGCCGGTCGCGCTGGTCGTCGGGCGTACCGCGGGCAACGCTGTCGAGCAGCACCCCATGGGTGCGCAGGCACCGCACGCTGCCGCCGGGTACGAGCTCGGTGAGCGAGTGGTCGAGGAGCCCACGCAGCGTCAGTTCGACGCGCGCCGCCGGCAGATCCGGGCCGAGTTCGACGCCACTGAGCAGTGAGAGCGGGAGCGGGTCGCTCGCCCAGCAGGCCAGCAGCCTCAGCAGCGGGGTGGCGTCAGGCAGCCCCTGCCTGACGAGAGCGTTGAGCGAGAGCTGCCAGGTGCCGCTGATCAGATGGCGTGAGTCGTTGCCGGCGGCGCCCGCGCCCTGATCGATCAGTTCGATGGGGTCCTGGCGGCCTTCGAGGCGCCGGCCGTACTCGGCCATGGTCCAGGGCTCGATCACCTGGTGCGCAAGGAATCCGCCGGCGAGCGTCAGCGCGAGCGGAAGGCGGCCGAGCCGGTCGGCGATGGTGCCGGCCTCCTCGACGGTCCCGGTGCCCGGCGCGAGGTCACACAGCACCTGGGCGGCTTCGGGACGTGGCAGCACACCGACGTGGAGCAGTTCGGCGGCGGGCCACCAGTGGTTGGCCGACTGACGGGTGGTTACGAGAACGGTGCCGCGCGGACTCGTGCGCAACCAGCCGCCGTCGCGCAGCACCGCTGGATCGTCCGCGTTGTCGAGGACCAGTAACCAGGGCCGGTCGGAGTGGTCGAGCCGGTCCCAGACCAGGTCGGCCGCCGCGCGGAGACCGTTGCGCGCGGCCATTAACTCGCCCTCGCCCGCTCCCCGGTCGGCGGCCACGGCGAGCATGCCGGCGCGTAAGGAGGCGTGGTCGGAGGCGTTCACCCAGAGAGTGAGGCGATCGGCCTCGTTCGCCGCGTACCGGAAGAGCGTGTAGGCGACGGCCGTCTTTCCGCAGCCTCCGAGGCCGTGGAGGACGAAGACGCCGTTTCCGGCGCCTTCCCCGACGGCGGCCCGCAGACGCTCCATGAGCTCGTCGCGGTCACGGAGTATCGCGGGCGCCCGGCCCACGGCGGGATGGCGTACCGAGTCCGGCCCGGACCACGACGGGCCGTGATGATGATGCTCGGTGATGTGCTGGTCGCCCGAAGCCTGATAGACGCGCGCTTGGTCCTCGGCCCGTCCGTCGTTGCGACCGGTCACCGCTGATCGGTCGCCGACGAGGTGACAAGTGTCGTTCCCGCCAAAGCGGCCAACTCCGGTTCCATACGCGTAGCCCTCCGTGAAAGCGCGGTGTGCCGCATCACAGTAGGTGTTGGCCAAGTCCACGTACAGTAAGCCGCTTCGACCCGATGCCCGCTGCACCGCCGTCAGGCGCCAACCCGCTCCACCACCGTCGCCCCCCGCGCCGGGGACGGTGCCACCCGTGTCGTGCGGCAGGTGCCCGAGGTGAGGAGTGCTTGGGCCACCTCCTGCGCCGCGTCCTGGTCCTTTGTCAGGAAGGCCGTTGTCGGGCCCGAGCCCGAGACCAGGGCTGCCAGGGCGCCCGCCGTCGTGCCCGCCGTCAGGGTGTCGGCGAGGGAGGGGCGCAGGGTGAGGGCCGCGGGCTGGAGGTCGTTGGACAGGGTGCCGGCCAGGGCGGTGGCGTCGCCTGTGCGGAGGGCGTCCAGGAGAGCGGGGTCGGCCGAGGGGGCGGGGACGGGTGTGCCTTCCGTCTGGCGGTCGAACTCGCGGAACACCGTCGGCGTGGACAGGCCGCCATCGGCGACCGCGAACACCCAGTGGAAGGAGCCGCCGACCTCCAGGGGCGTGAGCTGTTCGCCCCGGCCCGTGCCCAGCGCCGCCCCGCCGATCAGGCTGAAGGGCACATCGCTCCCCAACTCTGCGCAGATCGCGAGGAGTTCGTCCCGCGAGGAGCCCAGCGACCAGAGAGTGTCACAGGCCAGCAGCGCGCCCGCGCCGTCCGCGCTGCCGCCCGCCATGCCGCCCGCGACGGGGATGTCCTTGGCGATATGGATATGGACGCGCGGGTCGATGCCGTGCCGTTCCGCCAGCGCCAGGGCCGCGCGCGCGGCCAGGTTGGTGTGGTCCAGGGGGACCTGGGCCGCATCAGGACCCGTACAGGTGATGCGCAGTTCGTCGGCCGGGGTGACCGTGATCTCGTCGTACAGGCCCACGGCGAGGAAAACGTTCGCCAGGTCGTGGAAGCCGTCGTGGCGGGCCGCGCCCACCGCCAGTTGTACGTTCACCTTCGCGGGCACCCGTACCCGTACCCCCGCGCGTGCCTGTTCCGTGGCGGTCACTTACTGGCCCCCTTCGACTCCGCGATCCGCGCGAACTCCTCGACCGTCAGCGCCTCGCCGCGCGCCTGTGGCGAGACTCCCGCCGCGACGAGCGCCGCCTCCGCCGCCGGCGCCGAGCCCGCCCAGCCCGCGAGCGCCGCGCGCAGCGTCTTGCGGCGCTGCGCGAAGGCCGCGTCGACGACCGCGAAGACCTCGGCCCTGGAGGCCGTCGTCTTCACCGGCTCCGCCCTGCGCACCAGTGAGACCAGGCCCGAGTCCACATTGGGCGCGGGCCAGAAGACGGTACGGCCGATGGCGCCGGCCCGCTTGACGTCCGCGTACCAGTTGGCCTTCACGGACGGCACCCCGTACACCTTGCTGCCCGGCGCGGCGGCCAGCCGGTCGGCGACCTCCGCCTGGACCATCACCAGCGTCCGCTCGATCGTCGGGAAGCGCTCCAGCATGTGCAGCAGCACCGGGACGGCCACGTTGTACGGGAGGTTCGCGACCAGCGCGGTCGGCGCCGGGCCCGGCAGTTCCTGGACCCGCATCGCGTCGGAGTGCACGAGCGAGAAGCGCCCGGCGCGCGCCGGCATCCTCGCCTCGATCGTCGCGGGCAGCGCGCCCGCCAGGACGTCGTCGATCTCCACTGCCGTCACCCGGTCCGCCGCCTCCAGCAGCGCCAGCGTCAGCGAGCCGAGCCCCGGGCCGATCTCCACGACGACATCGTCCGGGCGCACCTCGGCGGTGCGGACGATCCTGCGGACGGTGTTGGCGTCGATGACGAAGTTCTGTCCGCGCTGTTTGGTCGGGCGTACGCCCAGCGCCGCGGCCAGTTCACGGATGTCCGCGGGCCCCAGGAGGCCATCAGGGCCATGAGGGGCGTCGGAGCCATCAGGGGCGCCGGGGCCATCGGGGGCGTCAGGGGCATGAGACGCGGCGGGCTCGGCGGCGTGGGTCTCAGCGGCGTGGGTCTCAGCGGCGAGCTGCTCAGGTGCGTGCGGCTCAGGGGCGTCGGGCTCAGTGGTGCTCACCCGGTCAGCCTACGGCCGCAGTGCGGCCACGGGCTCGCCCCCCGCTGCACGTAGAGCTTCTTCGCGCGGTACGTCTGTTCCTCGGCCGGTGCGTCCTGTGGCTTGCCGCGACCGCCGAGGGCGTGCCAGGTGCCGGTGTCGAACTGGTACAGCCCGCCGTAGTTCCCCGACGCGTCGACCGCCCCCGGCCGGCCGCCCGACTCGCAGGCGGCGAGCCCGGCCCAGTTGAGCCCGTCCGCGCCGGACACGGAGGACGGCGCCGTCCGCGTACCCACCCTCACCCGCTGAGTCACCGCCCGGCGCACCACCTCTTCGTGGATCTTCCGCGGCTTCTCCTTGACGCCGTTGACGGTGCGCAGGGCGTACGTGACCCGGCGCGCGCCCGGCCTGCCCTGCTGGTCGATCACTTCGGTTCCCCGGAAGAGGCCGGGGTCCTGGGTCCGTACGGTGTCGTACGGGACCGGCTCGTCGCGCACCTGCTCATCCGCGCTGATCCGCATGACGGTGATCGTCGAGCCGTCGCGCGGGAAGGTGCCGGGCGGTACGGACGTGGTGTCCTGCCCGTCCAGCGCCAGGCCGGCCTGCGCCAGGGCCTCGGCCACGGTCGCCGCGTTGGTACGGATCGTGTGCTCGCGGCCGTCCGCCATGAACGTCACGGTGCGCTCGGTCCGTACGTCCAGGGTCAGTCCGGTGCGGGAGATCGCGGCGGAGCGCGAGACGGAGAGGAACGCGCCCTCCGCACGCACCCCGAGCTGGCGCAGCGCGCCCTCGACGGTGCGGGCCGTCGTCCACACCTGGCGCCGGTGTCCGTCGAGGGTGAGGAGTACGGGCCGCCCGTAGCGGACGACGACCTCGTCGCCGTTGGCCAGCTCCGCGCCGGGCGCCGGGGCGACGATGTCGTGCGCGCCGACCGACACGCCCTCGTGCGCGAGCAGCTCCTCGACCTCTCCGGCGAAGGTGTGCAAGGTGCGTGGCTCGCCGCCGTCGACGGTGAGTTTCACGGCCTTGTCGTTGACGAGGAACGCCGAGGTGCCACCGGCGAGGAAGGCGACGACCAGCGCCTGCGGGACGAGCCGGCGCAGCGTCTCCGGGGAGGCGGCGGGCCTGGGCAGAGCGACCTTGGGCAGGACGGCCCGGGGCGAAAGGGTGGCTCCTGGCGGCGCGGCTCCGGGCTGGTCGGGTTTACGGCGGCCGAACCCGCCCCGTGCGGCACGGTGACTGCCCTGCGCATTGCTCACGACGCTCCACGAGATCCGGTCCGGCCCGCCGCGGCCCGGATGCCCATGACCGCGGTGCCCCCGGAGACTAATGGAGGCTTCGTCACTCTCCAAAGCGACTCGACTACACAGCGTGCCACCGCTACCCTGCACTACCCCGCCCACACCCCCCGGTCCGTTATGCGTCAGTAACCGAAGGCACGCGCCGTATTACGGGAAATCGCCTCGGCCATGGCATCCTCACCGATCCCACGCACCTCGGCCATCGCCCGCAACGTGACCGGAATGAGATACGGCGCATTGGGCCGGCCGCGGTAGGGCGCCGGCGTAAGAAAGGGCGCGTCCGTCTCGACGAGAACAAGCTCCAATGGCGCTACTGTGAGCGCGTCACGCAACGGCTGAGCGTTTTTGAATGTGACATTGCCCGCAAAAGACATGTAATAGCCGGCCGCCGCACACACCTCAGCCATTTCTGCGTCACCGGAATAACAATGGAACACCGTGCGTTCCGGAGCGCCTTCTTCCGCGAGGATGCGCAGCACATCGGCGTGCGCCTCGCGATCGTGGATCACGAGCGCCTTGCCATGGCGTTTGGCGATCTCGATATGGGCGCGGAAGGAGCGCTCCTGGGCGGCCATGCCCTCGGGTCCCGTACGGAAGTAGTCCAGGCCCGTCTCGCCGACGGCCCGTACCCGCTCCAGGGCGGCCAGCCGGTCGATCTCGGCCAGCGCGTCGTCCAGCGCCGTGTCGCCGCCGCCCTCCCGGGCCCCCTGCCGCGACCAGCCGTCGGGGTCGCCGTGCACGATGCGGGGCGCTTCGTTGGGGTGCAGCGCGACCGCCGCGTGGACGTTCTCGTACGCCGCCGCCGTCTCCGCGGCCCACCGCGAGCCCTTGATGTCGCACCCCACCTGGACCACCGTCGTCACACCGACCGAGGCAGCCTTGGCGAGACCGTCCTCGACCGTGCCGTCCTGCATGTCCAGGTGGGTGTGCGCGTCCGCGACCGGCACCCGAAGGGGCTCGGGCAGCGGCGGCGGGGCTTGTTTCGCACTCATGGGCGCGATCCTACGAGGGCCGCGCCCGGGAGATCACACGCGGTGTACGGCGACTCGGCGTACGGGCGGCTCGGGGCGGCTCACGTGCGGTGCTGGTGCTGGAAGGGGTGCAGGAGGTCGGAGAGGTGCCAGTGGTGCTGCCTGGCCGCCTTGTCCGTTCCGGCCGCCGCGGTCACCCCGTCCTCCCCCGCCGGGGCGGGTCCGCCGGCTTCCATGGCTCCGGCGGGTATCTCCCCGCCCTGCGCCGGTATCTCCTCGGCCGCCGCCGCGCGCTTGGCCTTCGCCGGGTGGTGCCGCTCCGCCATGAGCGCCCGTACCGACGAGACCTGGCCGGAACGCATGATGCGGACGATATGCCCCCCGCAATTGACGCAATTCGGGCTGGACAGCGGGGAAGGTACCCGAACCCCCTCGGACTTGTAGACGACGAAATTGTGTCCCGAGCCGTCGACGTGGTGCTCTATGTCGTACGACTGCTCCCAGCCGTGCCCACAACGCATACAACAAAAGGCATATGCCTCGTGGGCAGCGGCGGTACCCGTGATCTCACTCATGCCAGCTCCTCTCCACTGACCAAGTGGACGCCTTTGACAGCGGGAGCGCATCAGCCCTGTCGATTAATGGAGTGGTCTTGGCATTCTCATGCCCAAAGGGCTCGGCACGCGGTCTGCGCTTTACATTTCGCGAGAGTCCTTTGCCGTCGGCGGGGAGGAAATCCGCGCTACGGGGCCGTGCGTGCCGCGTTCTTCGCCGCGACGACCGCGTCGAACACCTCGC
The DNA here is from genome assembly GCF_042790125.1 of Streptomyces scopuliridis. Taxonomy (GTDB): domain Bacteria; phylum Actinomycetota; class Actinomycetes; order Streptomycetales; family Streptomycetaceae; genus Streptomyces; species Streptomyces scopuliridis_A. The sequence goes on along the minus strand of NZ_JBHTZS010000022.1, from coordinate 102,895 downwards.
GCTTGGGCAACCCCGCCTCGGCGGCGACGGCGGCGATCGCCTCCTTGCGCCGCTCCCCCGCCTCCTCGCGCACCCGCACCCGCCGCACCAGCTCCTCGGGGTCCAGCTCGCCGGGCACCGGCTCCGGGGCGCCCTCCACGACCACGGTGATCTCCCCCCGTACGCCCTCGGCCGCCCAGGCCGCCAGCTCGCCGAGACCGCCGCGCCGCACCTCTTCGTAGGTCTTGGTCAGTTCGCGGCAGACGGCCGCCCTGCGGTCGGCGCCGAAGACCTCGGCCATCGCGGCGAGGGTGTCGTCCAGGCGGTGCGGCGCCTCGAAGTAAACGAGCGTGCGCCGCTCGTCGGCGGCCTCCCGCAGCCGGCCGAGCCGCTCGCCCGCCTTGCGGGGCAGGAAACCCTCGAAGCAGAAACGGTCCACCGGCAGCCCGGAGAGCGCCAGCGCGGTCAGCACGGCCGACGGGCCCGGCACGGCCGTGACCCTGATGTCCCGTTCGACCGCCGCCGCCACCAGCCGGTAGCCGGGGTCGGAGACGGACGGCATGCCCGCGTCCGTGACCAGCAGCACCCGCGCCCCGCCCGTCAGCGCCTCGACCAGCTCCGGCGTCCGCGCGGACTCGTTGCCCTCGAAGTACGACATGACCCGGCCGCGGGTGTGCACACCGAGCGCCTGGGTGAGCCTGCGCAGCCGCCGCGTGTCCTCGGCGGCGATCACGTCGGCGGTCTCCAGCTCGGTGGAGAGCCGGGGCGGCGCGTCCGTGACATCACCGATGGGCGTCCCTGCGAGTACCAGCGTTCCAATCACATCCGCCATCCTCGCAGGGCGCGAGGCGCCCCACGCACAGCGGCGTTCCCTACGATGGCGCGGTGACCAGTACTGCGCCAGAAGCCCTCCATGGGCACGACGCCGGCGACAAGCCGCCCTCATGGCCTCAGCGGCTGCGCCGATTCGGCCATGTGCCCAGGCCGGTGACCGGGCTGCGCGAGCGGCTGGTGCCGCCGTACACCCGCCCCTCGGAGCGGCTGTGGGCCGTGCTCGGCGTGCCTCCCCGGCTCGCGGAGCGGATGATCCGCTGGTCCGCGTGGGGCGGGCCGCTGCTCGTGGCACTGGTCGCCGGGGTGCTGCGGTTCTGGAATCTGGGCAGCCCCAAGGCGGTGATATTCGATGAGACGTACTACGCGAAGGACGCCTGGGCGCTCATCAACCAGGGGTACGAGGGCAGCTGGCCCAAGGACATCGACACGTCGATCCTGAAGGATCCGTCCTCGGTCCCGGTGCCCACGGATCCCGGCTATGTGGTGCATCCGCCGGTGGGCAAGTGGGTCATCGGCCTCGGCGAGTACTTCTTCGGGTTCAACCCCTTCGGCTGGCGCTTCATGGTGGCGGTGCTCGGCACGCTCTCGGTGCTGCTGCTCTGCCGGATCGGGCGGCGGCTGTTCCGTTCCACGTTCCTGGGGTGCCTGGCGGGCGCGCTGCTCGCGGTGGACGGCCTGCACTTCGTGATGAGCCGTACGGCCCTGCTCGACCTCGTGCTGATGTTCTTCGTGCTGTCCGCCTTCGGCTGTCTGCTGATCGACCGCGACTGGGCACGGCGGAGACTGGCGGCGGCGCTCCCGCTGGACGAGGCGGAGGGCGTCCTGCGCCCGGACCGCGCGGTCGCCGAGAATCTGCGGCTCGGCCGGCGCCCCTGGCGGCTCGCGGCCGGGCTGATGCTGGGCCTGGCCTTCGCGACGAAGTGGAACGGGCTCTACATCCTGGCCGCCTTCGCGCTGATGGCGGTGTTCTGGGACGTGAGCGCGCGCCGTACGGCCGGTGCGGTACGGCCGTACCTCGCGGTGCTGCGCCGCGATGTCGTGCCCGCCTTCTTCTCGACGGTCCCGGTCGCGATCGTCACGTACGTCGCCACCTGGACCGGCTGGATCGTCACCGACAAGGGCTACTTCCGGAACTGGGCCGAGACGGCGGGCAAGGGCGGCTACTTCACCTGGCTGCCCGACTGGCTGCGCAGCCTCTGGCACTACGAGAACGAGGTCTACAGCTTCCACGTCAACCTGACCTCGGGCCACACCTACCAGTCGAACCCGTGGAGCTGGATCGTCCTGGGCCGTCCGGTCTCGTACTTCTACGAGGACCCGGAGGCCGGCACCGACGGCTGCCCGGCGTCCACGGTCGGCAAATGCGCCCGCGAGGTGCTGGCGATCGGCACCCCGCTGCTGTGGTGGGCGGGGGCCTTCGCGCTCTGCTACGTGCTGTACCGCTGGTTCTTCCGCCGCGACTGGCGCGCGGGCGCGATCGCCTGCGCGGTGGCGGCAGGCTGGGTGCCCTGGTTCCTGTACCAGGAGCGGACGATCTTCCTCTTCTACGCGGTCGTCTTCGTCCCGTTCCTCTGTCTCGCGGTGACGATGATGATCGGCGCGATCGTGGGGCCGGCGGGCTCGGACGAGAGACGCAGGACCATCGGCGCGGTCGGCGCCGGGGTACTGGTCCTGCTGATCATCTGGAACTTCATCTACTTCTGGCCGCTGTACACGGGCACGGCGATCCCACTGGACTCCTGGCGCAACCGGATGTGGCTCGACACCTGGGTCTGACCATGGCGGGCAGGCAGGGCCACCGCCACGACTCCGGCCGCGGCAAGAGGCGCTTCTGACCGTCGCGGAAACTCTTTGACTTTCCGGTTCCGTCGAGGCTGAAGTAGCGGGCGCGGTAGCGAAGGCCCGTGCCGTAACGGTCGGTCGCCGTGAACGGTGACGAACAAGCCACTTCCCTCCATCTGAGCGAGCACGCGACGCACTGCTGTGCGAGAGGCACTGAACCGCTCGCACAGCTTCGCTTCGGACGGATAGACGTCCCCCACTGAAAGCGAATCTTCGGCGATGAGGTCAGTTATCCGCTCCGAGAGAGAACGCTGATCGCCGTCTCGGACGATGCGCCATCCGATGCCGGGAGCCGGCACAACAACGCCATCGGCCTCCAGCGCCTTGAGCGCGCGCCGGATCGTGTTACGGGAGATGTCGTGGGAACGCATGAGGGCAGCCTCCGACGGTAAGGCATCGCTCGTCTCTCCTGCATTGATCTGTTGACGCAGAGACTCGGAGACTTGCAAGTACGTACCTCGTGGACTGGCCTGCTGCACTTGCCTTCCTTGCTGAAGACTTTTGGGTGTACTTGTCGACAGTCATTATCCCACGTGCGAAAGATTAGCGTGCCCACGGCCTTAGAGTGTCGCGCGTCGCACTTTGCAGGGAATCTCGTCTCCTCATCCCAGCCATCGAATATCTGTGGCCCGCGGTCCACGGATATTCTCTTCGTCTGGCGTGAAAGCCACAGGGACACCCTCTGAAAGGTATGGCCACTCAGATTCGGCTTGCAGGTCGCTCAGGTGGAAGAAGTATTCTCTCTGCCACGAAATTAGGAATCCGAACTTCTTGTCGTCCCGCACGGCCTTCAAAATTCCCAGTCTTCTGGTAAGCAGGGCGTCGTCGAGAGCGCGCAGGCGGTCTCTGAGTCGTGCGGCGAAAGTCCGGCAACTTGCTGCGAAGAACTCCTCCTCAGCATTTTCGCTGATATCTTCGGCCAGATTGATCAATTGGACCAGTCGGTCAGCCGCCTCCCCTTGCAGTATCTCCAATCTAGCTGTCTCCGCGATCTCGACAGCCGCCTCGATGGTCTCGACAGCAGCGCCAGTGCGCATATGGTCCAGATGCTGCTGGACTTCGTAAACGGCAGCGCGCGCTCCCATCGTTATGGCTATGGAACCGTCATCTTTTGTCGGTTTGAGGGATAGGGCGTGTGAGGTGCTGACTAGGGCCGCAGCGTAGTCGCGCAGCTGTATGTGCGCCCAAGTTATTTGGTTGATAACCGCAGGCGGAACCTCAGCCAGAACGGCCGCTCTTTGCAGAAGTTCAAGACCTCGCTGGTAATCCAAGGCTTCGTCGATTAGGAACGAACCATAAAAGTAGTTCAACGTGGCTGATTCCGGCGCCAGCTCGTGGGACTGTTCATACGCTGCACGGGCATCTGCGAGGTCCTTCCGTTCGACGTGAACGAATGCTTCGACTCTCCAGGCTTCGTGGTAAGTAGGTGCTAGCAACTGGGCGTCTCGGCAACCTGCCAGCGCCTTGTCGAACTCACCGCGATCATAATCACGCAGAGCCGCTCTTAGGATTTGAGCTACGCTGAAATCTCCAGAACCTTGAATGTCGATCGTTTTGGGATCGTACGGAGACGCTGTACTTTCCGCTTGCAGTGCTGTCCCGAGCTCCGTCAATGCATTGCTGCGGCTCTCGAAGTATGTCCTGTCTGCTACCTTCGCTGGATGGTGTTTATCCAGGTACTGCTTTCCGAATTCAGTGATGCGGTAGGTAGTTACCGATGTGTCGCTGCCCGAGGCTGCCTGCATCTGCACAAAGTTTGTTTTCAGCAGCTCCAGCAGGCTGGATTGTATGGAACTAGCCGAATAGTCGTTCAGGAAAGCGAGTTCCCCTTGACTCCTGCGGCCGGGCAGCACTTGCATCGAACGAAGAACAGATTTCGCCTCTTCATTGAGGTGTGTGTAAACGTTCGACATGCAAAACTCAAGCAGTAGTTTATTGCCGCTAAGTAGTTCCTCGGGTCGTTTTCCTGCCTGTACACCAGCAACGAACCAACGGATGTAGAGAGGGTGCCCCTTCATCGCGCGAACCATGTTGGAGACACTCGCCGAGGGCAGAGACTGAAGTGCCTTCACGTCGCGCACACGAGCCAAGGCGGATAGCAGGCGAGTGGAGTCGTCATCCGAAAGGGGGGAAAGGGCTACAGGGTTTTCTATACCGAGCCCTATACGACTAGTGACGATGACTTTGCTACCTAGTGGAATGTCGAGCAGGAATTCGCGCAATCTGTCATCCAGGACAGTTTCCAGATTGTCCAGGATCAAGAGAACACGGAAGTGTTCTAGGTAGGAAAGCACCTCAGCGATCGGGTCGTTTGCCTTAGAGGCCGGCTTGCCGCCTAGTTGTTCAGCCGCCGAAGTGAAGAGGCCGAGTGAAGTTTCGATTGCCCCACTAATCCGCTGAATCTCGTTCACTGTGAGGGAAGTAGCCTTAGCGGTGACCCATACAAAAGCCTCGAAGTTGGCTTTTGGATCGTCAAGGAGTTCGTAAGCTGCTTTGAGGGCTATGGAGGTTTTACCTAATCCCCCGTCTCCGAGTATAGAAACGACGGGATAGGCGCCCTTGATTACCTTCTTGATTCGATCTACTTCCTTCCGGCGCCCAAAGAATCCCGTCTCGTCAAACTCTGCGGGAGGCAGATTGTGTTGGGGGGCATTATCTGGGTCAGAAATAAGGTCTATCGTTAGCCCGAGCACGTAGGACGGGTCGTCTTCCAGCTTGTGCAGGACCTCGCATACGTTCGCCCAGTGAGCTTTCGACGCGGTGCAGACGTCTTTAGCGACATCATGCACGGTTGGGAGGTCATCGACCTCCATGGGGCGGGTGTGTGCGACCCGGTTACGCACCTGGGTAAGTCTTCCCAGGTGGGGGGCGAAGCGTTTAAGGGTGGTTTGATGATCTTCCGGGAGCCGGTCCTTTAGCCCGCTAAGCACCTCGTAAGCATCGGCAAAGTCCAGAAATGGGACTATCGAGGCAACTGTGGCTGAAGATGCGTCGGTGCCTTTAGGGAGCCGCGGGACTGCCTTCTCGTATCGCGCGTCGTTCAGAATGGTTCGTGCGTCATCGGCGACATTGCACGCCCCAAGGATCGCAGTGCGTAGATCTTCCTCGATCGCTGAAAGCAGAGCGAAGCACGTGAGACGCGTGGCGGACGAGCTCATGATTCCCCCAGGGTCATGTAGTGCGCGAGATGCGCGCGCAGCGTGAGCTGATAGTAAGTCAGCTTATGTGACTCCTGTAAGAACAAGCGCGCATATGGTTCAAATCTGCAGTGCTTGAACTCCTGTGCGGGCACGGTCTCAGCGTATTCCTGGGCCGTCCGACGGCGGCCCAGGTCGACCGACAACGACCAACAACGACGAGAGGGGGGCGGCAACAGCCGCGCCCCACAGGTTCGTTCGCCCAGCAAGACCCAGGTGTCGAGCCACAAACGGTTTCGCCAGGAGTCCAGCGGGATGGCCGTGCCCCGGTACAGCGGCCAGA
>NZ_JBHTZS010000022.1:0-96750 GCF_042790125.1 Streptomyces scopuliridis | reverse complement strand
TGTTTTTTTGTTTCTCCCGGTGGGGGGGCCCTTCACCTCGTTTTGGGGGGGCCCCCCCCCGCGCCCCCCCGCCCCCCCCAAAACCACAAACACCCCGGGGGGGGGCCCCCCACCCCCCCCCCCCCTCAGGTTCGTTCGCCCAGCTAGACCCAGGTGTCGAGCCACATCCGGTTGCGCCAGGAGTCCAGCGGGATGGCCGTGCCCGTGTACAGCGGCCAGAAGTAGACGGAATCCCGCACGGCCGGAATCGCGTTGGCCCCGACCTGCGATGATGCGGAACTCCTGCGGACAGTCCGGCCGCTTGGGCCGTCCCAGGGCCGTGATCTTGCTCAGCGGGCTCACTGAAGGCCCGATCCACACCCTTCCGGGAATGGCCCTCGCTGCTCGGCATGAGGTGCGTGTACGTGCGCAGAGTGAAGCCGGGGTCCGCGTGACCGGGGTATTGACTCAGGGCCTTGATGTTCGCCGGAAGGTGGCCCGGGAGGCACGAGGGTCGGTGTACTGGCCGCAGGACATGTCGGCCTCGATGTTGGTCAGCCACTTCTCGGCGCGCGCGTCAGTCCGATAACACTCATGGGCGCTCGCCCCCTGTGACGCGGTGGTCCCGTAGGGTGCACATGACATCCCTTGAACACGTTCAGATGTTCAGGGGGCTCCTGGGGAGGGGAACTGCACTCATGCGCAGTGGAGCCAAGATCGCCGTCATAGGCGGGGTCTTCGCCGTGTTCGCGGGCGGCGTCGGGTACGGCGCGTACAACGTGTACGGCGGGCTCACCGGCGGCAACACGTCCCCGGGGAGCGAGACCACCACCACACGTGAGGTCAAGACCGGGCCGCTGAGCGCCGCCGAGGTCGACAAGGCCGCGAAGGACTTTCTGACGGGGTGGGCGAAGGGGAGCGACGCGGCGGCCGTCGCGCAGCTCACCAACGACCCGGCCACCGCCGAGACCGTCATCGGCGGCTACCGCGACAAGGCCGGTGTCACCGACGCGGTGATCACGCCGGGCCAGGCGGTCGGCGCCAGGGTCCCGTTCACCGTGGAGGCCACCGTCGCGCTCGACGGGAAGACCAAGCCCTGGACGTACGCATCGGAACTGACCGTGGTGCGCGGGCTGAGCACCGGTCGTCCGCTGGTCGACTGGGCGCCCTCGGTGATCCATCCGAAGCTGACGAAGGACACCCACCTCGTCACCACCGAGGCCTCCGCTCCCCCGATCAAGGCCGTCGACCGCAACGGCGCGGAGCTGACGAAGGAGAAGTACCCGTCACTCCGGCCGGTGCTGGACGAGCTGCGCAAGCGGTACGGCGACGACGCGGGCGGCTCGCCCGGCGTCGAGCTGGTGCTGCGGAGCGACACCGAGAGCGTGCCGGACGAGACGCTGCTCACGCTCGCCAAGGGCTCGCCGGGCCGGGTGACGACCACGCTCGACGCGCATGTGCAGGCCGCCGCCGAGGAGGCGGTGCGGAAGTACAGCGAGGCGTCGGTCGCCGCCGTCAAGCCCAGTACGGGCGAGATCCTGGCCGTCGCCAACAACCGTGAGGACGGCTGGAACGCGGCGATGCTCGGCCGGCAGGCGCCGGGCTCCACGATGAAGATCGTGACCGCGGCGATGCTGCTGGAGAAGGGTCTCGTGGCCGCCGACCGGACGGCCGAGTGTCCCAAGGAAGCGATGTACCAGGGCCGTACGTTCACGAACCTGGACGGCTTCTCCATCAACGGCGGCACGTTCACGCAGAGCTTCGCCCGCTCCTGCAACACCGCCTTCATCAAGCTCATCGACGACACCGAGGACGACGCCGCGCTGAAGGCCGAGACCGAGCAGGTCTTCGGCATCGGCCTCGACAACTGGAAGACCGGCGTCGCGTCCTTCGACGGCAGCGTGCCGGCCGCGACCGGCGGCGAGGCGGCGGCGCAGTACATCGGGCAGGGCACGGTCCAGATGAACGTCCTCAACATGGCGTCCATCACGGCCACCGCCAAGAACGGTTCGTTCAAGCAGCCCGTGATCGTGCCGCGTTCGCTGGACGACCGGGAACTGGCCACCGCCGCGCGCCCGCTGCCGGACAACGTGGCGCGTCAGCTGCGGGACATGATGCGGGTCACGGCCACGAGCGGCACGGGCGCGAAGGCGATGTCCGGGCTCGGCGGCGACAAGGGCGCGAAGACCGGTTCCGCCGAGGTCGACGGCCAGGCCACCTCCAACAGCTGGTTCACGGGCTTCCGGGACGACCTCGCCGCGGCGGCGGTCGTCCAGGCCGGCGGCCACGGCGGCGACGCGGCGGGTCCGCTGGTGGCGTCGGTGCTGGCCGCGGGGTGACGCCGCTCGTCGCCTTCGCGGTCCTCATCGCCGCCCTCACCCACGCCAGTTGGAACGCCCTCGCGCACACGATCAAGGACCAGCTGGTCGCCTTCACCCTGATCGGCGGGGGCGCGGCCGTGATCGGCGCCGTCCTGGCCTGCTTCACGCCGTTGCCGCACCCGGCGGCCTGGCCGTATCTGGTCGTCTCCGCGCTGCTGCACATCGGCTACCAGGCGCTGCTGATGCGCTCGTTCAGCCTGGGCGACTTCGGCCAGATGTACCCGATCGCGCGCGGTACGGCGCCGCTCGTGGTGACCGTACTGGCCGCCGTCTTCGTCGGGGAGTCGCTGGACGCCTGGCAGGCGGCGGGCGTCGTCGTCACCTCGGCGGGGCTGGTCGGCCTCGCGCTCTGGGGCATCAGGGGCTCGGGGAGCACACCCCACTGGCCGGCGCTGCTGGCCGCGCTGGCGACGGGTCTGTCGATCGCCGCGTACACGGTGGTGGACGGTGTGGGGGTACGCAACTCGGGCTCACCGCTCGGCTACATCGCCTGGCTGATGATCCTGGAGGGCGCCACGATCCCGGCGTACGCCCTGTACGCGCGCCGCGGCCGGCTCCTCGCCCAGCTGCGACCGCACGCGGCGCGGGGGCTGCTCGGCGCGGCCCTCTCCATGCTGGCGTACGGCCTGGTGCTGTGGGCCCAGACCCGCGCCGCGCTCGCCCCGGTCGCGGCGCTCCGGGAGTCGTCGATCCTCGTGGGCGCGGCCATCGGGGCGGTCTTCTTCAAGGAGCGCTTCGGCACGCCGAGAATCGCGGCGGCGGGTCTGATGGTGGTGGGCATCGGACTGATGCTGCACGCGGGTTGATTTGGCAACACTCGCCCCGGGTACCGCCCGGCACATCCCGTTTTATCGGGTCGCTCATGGTCTCCTCTCGTCACGGAGGTATCGATGTGATGAGCAGACAACCGCATGAGGACCACGAGGACGAGGACAACCACGACACACATGACCCGGACCGGGACCCAGACCGGGACACAGACCCCCGGCCGGCCACACCACGGCGTCTCCTGCTGACGACGGCGGCGCTCGCGCCGCTGCTGGCCGCACTCGGCGCGCCCCCCGCCCGCGCCGAGTCCCCGGACCCGCCACCCGCCCCGGTGAAGGGCGGCGGACACCGGCACGAGCCGGTCCAGCCGGTGACCACCACCGTGGCCGACTGGCGACCGGTCGCGCGGGCCCTGGGCAGGCCGGGCTCCATGTCGGGCGACAAGGCGTACCACACCCGCTTCCCGCGCGGAGATCTCGATGTCGTCTCCTACGGCGTCCCGGTCTCGACCGGACTCGCCCTGGGCTCACACGTGGCCTTCGTCCGCTACGCCGACGGCAATGTACTGGTCATGGGCGATCTCACGGTGACCGAGGGCGAGTTGCAGGAGGTGACGGACGTCCTCCAGGCGCACGGCATCGAGCAGACGGCCCTCCACAAGCATCTGCTCGCCCACTCCCCCGATGTCTGGTGGACGCATGTCCACGGGCACGGACCGGACCCGGTGGTCCTCGCCCGCGGTCTGCGCGCGGCGCTCGACCGCACCGCGTCGCCACCCGCCGAGCCGACGCGGTTCCGGGAGCTGCCCGGTCTGGACACCGACGGCATCGACGCCGCGCTGGGCATGAAGGGCGCGAACGACGGCGGGGTCTACAAGGCCACCTTCGCCCGCCGTGAGGTCATCATCGAGGGAGGCATGGCGCTGCCCCGCGGTCTGGGCGCGATCTCGGCCTTCATCTTCCAGCCCCTGGGCGACGGCAAGGCCGCGCTCAACGGCGATGTCGTGCTGGTCGCCGAGGAGGTCCAGAAGGTCATCAAGATCCTCCGGGCCGGCGGCATCGGTCTGGTCGAGCTGCACAACCACGGCCTCCGGGAGGAGCCCCGCCTGTTCTTCATCCACCTCTGGGCCGTGGGCGACGCCGTCGCACTGGCCAGGGCCCTGCGCCGGGCGGTGGACGCCAGCAACGTCATCGCCGTCCAGCGCGAGCGCGGGACGGAGTAGCGTGACCCGCCGCCCGCCGTCCCCGCTCCTCACACCGGGACAGCGGGCGGTTCCGCGACACCGACGATGAAGTTCCCGGCCGCGGGCCGGACGCGGACCGACCATCCCAGAGCCGTGAGGTCGTCCGTCAGGGTCCGGGCATCGTGGAACACCTTCACGATGCGGTACCGGCTGCCGTCATCGAGCCGGCGCACGGCCGCGGGGACGGGCTGATCCGCGAGGACTTCCTCCCGCGCGGCCTCGCCGGGGCCGTCATCGATGAAGACCGCTCTGCCGCCCGGCGCGAGCGCGGCGGCGACGGCGTTCCAGAATCCGGGCAACCGCGCCGGCGGGACATGCGAGAGCCAGAAGGCGAAGAACACCGTGTCGTAGCGCCGTGGCGGCTGCCACTCGAACACATCGGCCTGAACGAACCGGACGCCGGGGGATGCGGTACGCGCACGAGCGAGAGCCAGCACTTCGGCCGAGGCGTCGACAGCCGTCACCGAACGCGCCCGCGCGGCGAGCATCGGGGTCCACCGGCCCGTTCCGCAGGCCAGCTCCAGCACATCTCCGGCGACCGGCAGGTCACCGGCCGTGGCCAGCAGCTCCCGCAAGTCCTCGCGTTCCGCGTACGGCCGGTCGTACTGGGCCGCGCCGACCCGGTAGTAGGCCATCTGTTCCGCCAGAAGAGCGTCCTCATCGCTGCCCATGCCCCGACCATACCCACGGCCGCGCGCACCTCGTGGCGATACGGCCGTGCTCCTCCTCGCTCCCGTCCCCGCTATTCCGCGCCCGCGATCGCCCTCCGCAGCCCCAGATTGCTCGTCAGGATCCCGCCGTCGACCGGCAGCGTCACGCCCGTGATCCAGGAGGCGTCGGCGGAGGCCAGGAAGGCGACGGCAGCCGCGATATCGGCCGGTGTGCCGACCCGGCCCATCGGGTAGTGGGCCGCCGCGCGGGCGAGTTCCGCCTCGCGGCCCGCCCAGGCGCCGGTGTGGATCGTGCCGGGCTCCACGAGGTTGACGCGGACGCCGCGCGGGGCCGCGTGGCCCGCGAGCGTACGGGTCAGGCCGCCCAGCCCGGCCTTGGCCGCGCTGTAGGCGTGGTTGCCGAAGTCCTGTTCGCCGTTGACCGAGCCGATCGAGACGATCGCGCCCCGGCCCGAGGCCGCCAGATACGGGAGCGCCGCGCGGGCGCAGCGGAAGGCGCCGGTCAGGGTGATGTCGAGATCCAGCGCCCAGACCTCGTCCGGCTCGTCCTCGAACAGCGGGGCGTCCGGTGTGCAGGAGTACGCGTTGTTCACCAGCACGTCCAGCGAGCCGAAGGTCCCGGCCGCGTACGCCACCGCCGTCTCCACCGACGCCCGGTCGGCCACATCGCAGCCGAGCGCGATCGCGCCCGGGATGGCCCCGGCCGCCGTCACCGCCCGTTCCTCGTCCAGGTCCGTCACCAGGACGCGCGCGCCCTCGTCCGCCAGCCTGCGCGCGGTCGCCTCGCCGATGCCCCGGCCCGCTCCGGTGATCAGGACTCCGTATCCGTCAAATCGCTTCATCCGGCGATGATGTCGCCGTCCGCACCGCACGCACCAGAGCCTGGGCGCGGGGGTCGGCCGTGACTCCCTTGCGCATCCCGTTCGTCACGTACCCCATCGCGATGCCCGACTCCGGGTCGGCGAAGCCCAGCGAGCCGCCACGGCCCGGGTGTCCGAAGGAGCCGGGGCCGAGCAGCGGGGCGGCCGGGCCGTGCAGCATGAAGCCCAGGCCGAAGCGGGTGGCGACGACCAGCACCCGGTCCGGGCCCGCCGATTCCTCCGTACGCGCGAGCGTCAGTGTCGCGGGGGCGAACAGCCGGTGGCCGTCGACGGGGCCGATCATCGCGGCGTAGCAGCGGGCCAGCGCGCGGGCGGTCGAGATGCCTCCGGAGGCGGGGAGTTCGGCGGCGCGGTAGGCCGGGTCGTTCTCGTCGGGCCGCGGTTCGATGACGCCGAACGCCCGCCGCGTCAGGGACTCCGCGTCGCGGTACGCCTCCGACACGGACCGCTTGGGCCGCAGCCTGAGCGCGCCCCCGACCGCCGTCGGCTCCTCGACCGGTCCGATCCGGCCGACCCGGTGCGCCTCCTCGGCGGGCAGTCCGACCCAGAAATCCAGCCCCAGCGGCCGGGCGATCTCCTCGGCGATCCACCGGCCCACGCTGCGGCCGGTGACCCGTCTGACCAGTTCGGCCATCAGCCAGCTGTAGGTGTGCGCGTGATAGCCGTGGTCGGTGCCCGGCTCCCACTGCGGCCGCTGGGCGGCCAGGGCCCGCGCGCCCGATTCCCCGTCGACGGCCTCGGCCGGGGTGAGCGGCCGGTCGAGCACCGGCACCCCGGCGCGGTGCGAGAGGAGATGGCGTACGAGCACCCGCTCCTTGCCCGCGGACTTGAACTCCGGCCAGTACGTGCCGACCGGGGCGTCGAGGTCGATCTGCCCGCGCTGGTGCAGCAGCAGCGGTACGGCGGCGACGACGCCCTTCGTGGCGGACCGGACGACCTGAGCCGTGTCGACGGCCCAGGGCGCCGGGTCCGCGCCGCCGTCCCCCGGCTCCTGTCCGGTGACATCGCGGGTGCCCGCCCACAGATCGACGACCTTGCGCCCGTCGCGGTACACGGCGACGGCCGCGCCCCGTTCGCCCAGTCGCTCGAAGTTCCGTACGAACGCGTCCCTGACCGGCTCGAAGCCCGCCTCCACCGTGCCCTGGACGTCCACGTCCGCACTCCCGCCCCGCCGGTACCCACGCCTCGTACCGCTCGTCGTCCCGCCACGCCCCGGCGGCGCGACCCTTCTATGGTGCAACGTGTCCCGGCGACACGGAACGCGGGTCGAAACCGAACGGCAGCTCCAGCCGGTGCGCGCCCATCAGCTTCTCGTCGCCGAGGAGTCGCCCCGTGGGCCCGTCCGCCACGATGACGCCCTCGCTCAGGATCACCGCGCGCGGGCAGAGTTCGAGGGCGTACGGCAGATCGTGCGTCACCATCAGTACGGTGATGTCCAACGCCCGCAGGATGTCGGCGAGTTCACGCCGGGACGCCGGGTCGAGATTGGACGAGGGCTCGTCGAGGACGAGGATCTCCGGCTCCATCGCCAGGACGGTCGCCACCGCGACCCGGCGGCGCTGGCCGAAGGAGAGATGGTGCGGCGGCCGGTCCGCGTACTCCGCCATCCCGACCTGGCCGAGCGCGGCGGTGACCCGGGCCTCCAGTTCGGGACCGCGCAGCCCGGAGGCCGCCGGGCCGAACGCCACGTCCTCGCGCACCGTCGGCATGAACAGCTGGTCGTCCGGGTCCTGGAAGACGATGCCGACCCGGCGGCGGATCTCGGCCAGATTCCGCTTCGCCACCGGCACCCCGGCGACCGCGACCGAACCGGCCCCGGCGGTCAGGATGCCGTTGAGATGCAGGACGAGCGTGGTCTTGCCCGCGCCGTTGGGCCCCAGCAGCGCCACCCGCTCACCGCGCCCTACGGTCAGATCGACCCCGAAGAGCGCCTGGTGGCCGTCGGGATAGGCGTACGCGAGCCCGCTGACCTCGAGGGAGGCGGGCACGGCGGGGACGGAAGGCTCGGTCATAGGGTCCAGCCAAGCAGACAGACGGCGAGCGCCGACACGGGGAGGGCGGCGGCGTACGTCCACTGCGCCCGGGACGCGGTCACTTCGTCGATGACCGGCATGGTGCCCGCGTACCCCCTGCTGACCATGGCCAGATGCACGCGCTCACCGCGCTCGTAGGAGCGGATGAAGAGCGCTCCGGCGGACTTGGCGAGGACGCCCCAGTGCCGTACGCCACGGGCCTCGAAGCCGCGCGAGCGCCGGGCGACCGACATCCGCCGCATCTCGTCGGTGATGACATCGCCGTAACGGATCATGAACGAGGCGATCTGCACCAGCATCGGCGGCAGCCGCAGCCGCTGGAGACCGAGCAGCAGGGAGCGCAGCTCGGTGGTGGAGGCGAGGAGCACGGAGGCGGCGACGCCCAGCGTCCCCTTCGCGAGGACGTTCCAGGCGCCCCACAGCCCGGAAACGCTCAACGAGAGCCCCAGGAACTGGACTTGCTCGCCGGGGACGACAAAGGGCATGAGGAACGCGAAGGCCACGAACGGGATCTCGATCAGCAGCCGGCGCAGCAGCACGCGCGCGGGGATACCGGCCACCCGCGTGACGGCCGCGAGCAGCACGGCGTACAGCGCGAACGCCCAGACCGCCTCGCGCGGCGTCGAGACCACCACGAGCACGAAGCAGAAGGCGGCGGCCAGTTTGCAGTGCGGGGGCAGCGCGTGGACCGGTGAGTGTCCATGCCGGTAGAGCGTGTGGGCGTGACCCGCGCCCATGTCAGGCGTTCCCGCCGGCCGCGGCCGTCTCCGCCGTGGTACGGCGCCGTCGTACCGCCCAGAAGACACCGCTGCCCACGGCCACCGTCGCGGCCACCCCGATCACTCCGGCGAGCCCGCCGGAGATCCGGGCGTCGTCGACGTCCTTGACGCCGTAGTCGGCGAGCGGGGAGTCGGCGGCGTGGTGCGGCTCGGTCTTCCGGTCGATGCCCTGGTCGGCGGCGACCTTCTCCAGACCGTCGGGGCTGGCGGAGGCGTAGAAGGAGACGAATCCGGCCAGGACGAGCGCCGTGACCAGCCCGGTCGCCCAGACCTTACGGGTGGAGCGCGCGGCCACCGGCTCGGGACCGGAGGCGGGGGCGGCGTCGACCAGTTCCCCGCCCACCCGCAGCTTCAGCGGCGCGGTCAGCCCCCGGGCGCCGTACACGAGGTCGGGCCGCACGGCGATGACGGCGCCGACCGTGAGCGCGGTGATGGTGGCCTCGCCGATGCCGATGAGCACATGCACCCCGGTCATCCCGGTCAGCACCTTCCCGATCGGGATGTCGGTCGTCCCGCCGATCCAGTAGAAGAAGGTGAACGCGAGGGCCGCGGCCGGTACGGAGGCCAGGGCCGCCACGAAGGACGAGACGGTCACCGAACGGCGCGTCCGGGGCAGGACCTTGACCAGCGTGCGGAAGAGCGCGTACGCGACGACGGTCGTCACCACGGCCATGTCCGTGATGTTCACCCCGAGCGCGGTGAGCCCGCCGTCCGCGAAGAGGATGCCCTGCATCAGCAGGACGACCGAGATACAGAGCACCCCGGTGTAGGGGCCGACGAGTATCGCGGCCAGCGCCCCGCCCAGCAGATGTCCGCTCGTCCCGGCGGCCACCGGGAAGTTGAGCATCTGCGCGGCGAAGATGAACGCGGCGACGAGTCCGGCGAGCGGCGCGGTGCGCTCGTCCAACTCCCGGCGGGCGCCGCGCAGGCTGACCGCGACGGCGCCCGCGGCGACGGCACCGGTGGCGGCCGAGACGGGCAGATCGATGAATCCGTCGGGGACATGCATGGCGGGGGCTCCGCTTCCTGCTCGTACGGCTCGGTATTGAGCCGTTCGATGATAGGGCTCTCTTGCGAACAGCTCGCAAGAGCGGATTGCATGCACGGTGCCCGGACGGTGTTGCGCGGATGTGCGATCGGCAAAGCCCTGGACAAATCAAGGCTATTTTGTATGATTAGTAGCTAAATGTCCGGTTAGTCCAAGGAGTCGCTCCCGATCCCGCCCAGCCACAGCAGCCACAAGCAGCCGTCGCCGCAGCCACCGAGGAGCAAGTCGATGCCACCCATCGTCGAGCAGCCCGCCACAGCGCGTCTGATCACGGACGCCCCCGATCCCAAGACCGTCTCCGTCACCCTCCGCTACGACGGCGCCGATCCACTCGCCATACGAATCGTGTTCCCGCCGGAGGTCTCCTTCGACGACGGCGAGGTCGTCTGGGCATTCGCCCGCGATCTCCTCGAATCCGGCCTGCGCCTGCCCTCGGGGGAGGGCGACGTACAGGTGTGGCCCTGCGGCCGGGCCCAGGTCGTACTGGAGTTCCACTCGCCGGACGGGGTGGCGGTGGTCCAGTTCGACACCGCGCCGCTGCGCCGGTTCCTCGACAGTTCGTACGCGATGGTCCCGGCCGGCCAGGAGCAGCACGACATCGAGGTCGAGACCGAGCTGAGCAAGCTCCTCCACAGAACCTGACACGCGCGGCGGCCCGGCCGCCGCCCCTCAAGGGCGTACGACCGGGCCCAGGGCGTGTTGCGAAAGTCCCGCCTGGCCTGCGGGCGGACGGCGCTACTTTCGCAACACGCCCTGGACGCTCCGGCTCCCGTCCCCACGGCCGCCGGCGCGATCCGGGGCCACGCACCGCTCACGCAGCGGCCCCGGGGCAGGTGGGATCAGGCGCGTACGAGTTCACGCTCCGCGCCGGGCCCACCGTCCGGGCCCTGCGGGGCGTCGTCCCCGAGCCGGTGGCGCAGCGCCTCGCCCTCCACGTCCACGTTGGGCAGCGCCCTGTCCAGCCAGCGCGGCAGCCACCACGCCTTCTTGCCGAGCAGCGCGAGCACCGCGGGCACGATCGCCATCCGGACCACGAACGCGTCGAAGAAGACGGCGATGGCCAGCCCGAAGCCGATCATCTTGATCATCGACTCGCTGGAGCCGATGAAGCCGGCGAAGACCGCGATCATGATCACCGCGGCGGCCGAGACCACCCGCGCGCCGTGCCGGAACCCGGTGACGATCGCCTCGCCGGGCCGCTCCCCGTGGACATACGCCTCCCGCATCCGGGTGACCAGGAAGACCTCGTAGTCCATCGCGAGACCGAAGACCACGCCCACCATGAAGATCGGCATCATCGACATCACCGGACCGGTCTGCTCGACCCCGAGCAGCCCGCCGAGCCAGCCCCACTGGAAGACCGCGACGACGGCGCCGAGGGCGGCGACCACGGAGAGCAGGAAGCCCAGAGCCGCCTTGAGCGGCACGAGCACGGAGCGGAAGACGAGCATCAGCAGCA
Source organism: Streptomyces scopuliridis (assembly GCF_042790125.1). Taxonomy (GTDB): domain Bacteria; phylum Actinomycetota; class Actinomycetes; order Streptomycetales; family Streptomycetaceae; genus Streptomyces; species Streptomyces scopuliridis_A. Next base: position 85,508 of record NZ_JBHTZS010000022.1, on the reverse strand, counting down.
GAAAGGCGAGTCCGACGACGAGCGCGAGATAGGGCAGCAGCGCGTCGTTCATCTTCTGCGAGAAGTCGATGTTCATCGCGGTGGCGCCGGTGACCAGGACCTGGGCGCCGTTGTCCGCCTTGATCTCCCCGCCGGTGTCCCGGATGGAGTGGACCAGGTCCTCGGTCTTGACCGACGAGGGGCGGTTCTCGGGGATCACCGTGATGGTCGCGGTGTCGCCCGCCTTGTTCACGGTGGACGGCGTGACGACGGCGACGCCGTCCAGCTTCTTCACCGTGTCCGACAGCTCGGTGGCCGCCGCCTTGGCGTTGTCATTGGCCTTGCCGTCCACGACGACCATCAGCGGCCCGTTGAACCCGGGGCCGAACCCGTCGGAGAGCAGGTCGTACGCCTTGCGCTGAGTGGTGCTCGGCGGCTGCGAACCGTCGTCGCCCAGACCCAGCTCCAGCGACGCGGCCGGAATCGCGATGGCCCCGAGCCCCAGAACGGCCGTGACCAGCACCGCGACGGGACGGCGCAGCACGAACCGCGCCCAGCGGGTGCCCATGTTCGGCTTCTCCTCGCCGCCCGCGGCCTTGCTCTCCATGGCCTTGCGGTCCTTGCGGCCGTGCACCCGCTTGCCCACGAAGCCCAGCGCCGCCGGGATGAGGGTGAGCGCGATGAGGACGGCGATCACGACCGTACCGGCCGCCGCGAAGCCCATCTTGGTCAGCATCGGGATATTGACGACGGCCAGCCCGACGAGCGCGATCACCACGGTGAGACCGGCGAACACCACGGCCGACCCGGCGGTGCCGGCGGCCCGTCCGGCCGCCTCCTCATGCTCCCTGCCCTCGGCCAGCTCGGCGCGGTAGCGGGAGACGATGAACAGCGCGTAGTCGATCCCGACCGCGAGACCGATCATCATCGCCAGGATGGAGGTGGTGGAGCCCAGGTCGAGGACGCTGGCCAGCGCGGTGATCGTGGAGACCCCGACACCGACCCCGATGAGCGCGGTCACCAGCGGCAGCCCCGCCGCGACCAGCGAACCGAACGTGATGACCAGCACCACCGCGGCGACGGCCACACCGATGATCTCGGTGGTCCCGGTCTCGGGGGTGGCCTGGAGCGCGTCCCCGCCGACCTCCACCGTCAGCCCCTGCGCCCGCGCCTCGGCGCCGGTCTCCTCAAGTGCGGTACGGGTCGCGTCGGTCAGCTCCATCGAGGTGACCTTGTACGAGACCTGGACGTACGCCGTCGAGCCGTCCTTCGAGACGGCGTTCGCGGTGTACGGATCGGTCACGGAGCCGACCTGGCCGGACCCGCCCGACAGCTCGTCGACGATCTTGCCGACCTCGGCCTTGTGACCGGCGTCGGTCATCTTCTCGCCGTCCGGCGCCTTGAAGACGACCCGCGCGGTCGCGCCGTCGGCACTGGCTCCTGGGAAGCGCTCTTCCAGCAGGTCGAAGGCCTTCTGGGCCTCTGTTCCCGGTATCGAGAAGGAACTTGACGTAGGGGTGGACGCGGAGGCGGCTCCGACACCGGCGAGCGCGAGCAACGCCACCCACACGAGGGCGACATAGTTGCGGCGCCGGAAGGCGAACCGTCCGAGCTTGTAGAGGAACGTGGCCACGAGGGCGTACTCCCGGGTCTGTGAATGGATCAGGGCATGGGGAGCCGGCCCGACAGCGAGAGAGCGGCACGCGTCAGGTACTGCGGGTGCTGAGGGTCAGACGCCGAGGGCGGGGAGGACCACGGCGTCGAAATACGAAGTGAGGAAGTCCCGGTCGGGCGACCGGTCCTCGATCAACTGCCGGGCGGCGAAGGCGCCGACCAGCATGTGCGTGACGTACTTCAGCGCGGGATTGTCCGCGGCGACCTCGCCACGGTCCACAGCGCGCTGGAGAATCTCCGCGAGCCCATTGAGCTCGGGCTCGATCAGCAGCTCACGGAGCGCCCGAAGGAGATCGGGGTTGTCGTGGACGGCATGGAAAAGACCTCGCATCAGTGCGCTGTCCTTCTCCATCTGGCAGTCATCGCTGTGCGCCATCACGGCGTGGAAGTCACCGCGCAGGGAGCCGGTGTCCACGTCGACGAGCTTGATCGGCTTGTTGTGCCGCATCGCACGGGCGACCAGCTCGGGCTTGCTCCCCCACTGGCGGTAGAGGGTGGCCTTGCTGGACCGGGTGCGGGCGGCGATGGCGTCCATGGTGAGGGCGTCATAACCGACCTCCCGCAGCAGATCGAGCACGGCGGCGTACAACTCGGCTTCACGCTCGGGGGTGAGCCTGCTGCGCGCCACGGATCTGCTCCTGCCAAACGAAACGGTTTCGTACAGTACGAAGATAACCCTACCCGCCAACGAAACGAAACCGTTTCGCTTGTGGCCTGTGCCACTTTCACGACGGACCCGCACCACGCCCTCCGCCGGGGGTGGCGCACCGCACCCGCACCACAACGCACCCCAAACCCCACGACCCCCCGCCGGGAGGCGCACCGCGCGCGAAAAGTGCAGCATTGGCTAGGTGAGTGACGACGTCGCGTATCTCCGCTTCCCGCACCTTCACGACGATTCCCTGTGCTTCGCCGCCGAGGACGACCTCTGGGTCGCCCCCCTCGTCCCGGCCGGGCAGCGCCCCGCCCGCGCCTGGCGGCTCACCGTCGACCGCACCAGGGTCGGCCACCCCCGCTTCTCCCCCGACGGCAGCCACATCGCCTATACGACCTGGCGCAGCCTCGACCCCGAGATCCATCTCGTCCCGGTCGCCGGAGGACCCGCCCGCCGGCTCACCTACTGGGGCGCCACCGACACCCGTGTCTGTGGCTGGACGCCGCCCGACGCACACGGCGAGTCCCAGATCCTCGCGGTCTCCTCGCACGGCCAGCCGTTCTCGTACTTCGCCTGGGCCTACAGCCTCCCGCTCGACGGCTCCCCCGGCGGCGCGCTGCCCTGGGGACCCGTCAACGACATCGCCGTCGCGGACATCGACGGCGGGCACCGTACGCTCCTGCTCACCGGGAAGCCACCGCACGAGCCCGCCGCCTGGAAGCGGTACCGCGGCGGCGCGATGGGCAGGCTCTGGCTGCACGGCGAACGGCTGCTCGCGGACCTCGGGGGCCATCTGGACTGCCCGATGTTCGTCGACGGCCGGATCGCGTTCCTCTCCGACCACGAGGGCGTCGGCAACCTCTACTCCTGCCGTCCCGACGGCAGCGATCTGCGCCGGCACACCGACCACGACGCCTTCTACGCCCGCCACGCCTCCTCCGACGGGCGCCGGGTCGTCTACCAGTGCGCGGGGGATGTCTGGCTGGTCGACGCGCTGACGCCCGACTCGGTGCCGCGCAAGCTGGACGTACGGCTGGGCGGACAGCGCGCGGGACGGCGCGGCTACCAGGTCCCGGCCAGCAGCCATGTCGCCGGTATCTCCGTGGACATGACCGGCCGCGCGAGCGCCGTCTCCGTACGCGGCAGCCTGTACTGGCTGACCCACCGCGACGGCCCGGCCCGCACGATCGCGGACACCCCCGGCGTCCGGGTCCGGTTCCCCGTGATGCTCGGGGACAGCGGCCAGGTCGCGTACGTCACCGACGCGGAGGGCGAGGACGCGATCGAGATCGCGTATCTGCCCCGGGCGAGCGGTGAACGGCAGCCGCGACGGCTGGCCTCCGGACAACTGGGCCGCGTACGGGAGATGGTGGCGGATCCGGACGGGGAGCGGATCGCGATCGCCTCGCACGACGGCAGACTGCTGCTGATAGACACGGCGGAACCGGAAGCGGCACCGGCACCGACACCGACACCGACACCGACAGCAGAACCACCGACCGACACGGAACCGACGACCGACACCGAAACAGCCACAGAAGCCACTCCCGCCCCGGAACCCGTCACCGAACTCATCCGCTCCATCAACGGCGCCGTCACCGACCTCGCCTTCTCCCCCGACGGCGGCTGGCTCACCTGGTCCCACCCCGGCATCGGCCGCTCCCTCCGCCAGATCAAGCTCGCCAAGATCGCCGGCAGCTTCGCCCGTACGGTCGTCGACGTCACCAACGGCCGCTTCGAGGACGAGAATCCGGTCTTCACCAGCGACGGCCGCTATCTCGCGTTCCTGTCCTGGCGCGGCTTCGACCCCGTCTACGACGTGCACACCGGCGACCTCTCCTTCCCGCTGGGCTGCCGCCCCTACCTCGTACCGCTCTCCTCCGCGACCCCGTCGCCCTTCGCGCTGTCGCCCGAGGGCCGCCCCGCCGCCGGCGGGCTCGATCCGTCGGTCGGCGAGTCCGGCGACGGTACGGTCACCGTCGAGGTCGAGGGGCTGGCCGACCGCGTCACCCCGTTCCCCGTCACCGCGTCGAAGTACTCCTCGCTGTATCCGGTCAGCGGCGGCGGTCTGGTCTGGCTGCGCTGGCCGATCTCCGGCGCGCTCGGCGAGACCTTCGCCAACCCCGCCGATCTGTCGGGCCGCCCGACCCTCGAACACTTCGACATCACGAAGGCGCGCAAGAGCGAACTCGTCGGTCATCTGGACTGGTTCGTGCCGAGCGGCGACGGCTCCCGGCTGGTCGTCGTGGACGACGGCGAGCTGCGCGCCGTACCCGCCACCGAGCCCGGCGACGGTGATACGACCGTCTATCTCGACATGCGCCGGATCCTGCACGATGTCGATCCCGGGGCGGAGTGGCGCCAGGCGTTCGACGAGGCGGGGCGCATCATCCGGGCCTATTTCTGGGAGCCGGATCTGTGCGGCATCGACTGGGACGGGGTGCTCGACCAGTACCGGCCACTGGTCGAACGGGTCTCCTCCCCCGACGAGTTCGCGGATCTGCTGCGCGAGGTCCTCGGCGAACTGGGCACGTCCCACGCGTATGTGACCCCGGCCCGCCGCAACGAGGGCCCGCCGCACTACCAGCGTCCGATCGGTCTGCTCGGCGCCAATCTGGTCTGCCGGGACGGCGAGTGGATGATCAAACGGATCCTGCCCGGCGACTCCTCCGACTCCAAGGCGCGTTCGCCGCTGGCCGGTACGGGTATCCGCGAGGGCTCGGTCCTGACGCATGTGGACGGCCGGCCGGTCGATCCGGTGGCCGGCCCCTACCCCCTGCTGTCCGCCGCCGGCGGTACGACCGTCGAGCTCACCTTCCGGCCCGCGGAGCGCAACCGCCCCTCCCGACGCGTCGCGGTCGTCCCGCTCATCGACGAACGGCCGCTGCGCTACCAGGACTGGGTGGCCAAACGCCGGGAGGCGGTACGGGAGATCAGCGGCGGCAGATGCGGCTATCTGCACATCCCCGACATGGGCGGCTCCGGCTGGGCCCAGTTCAACCGGGATCTGCGCCTTGAGGTCTCGCGCCCCGCGCTGATCGTGGACGTACGGGGCAACGCGGGCGGCCACATCAGCGAGCTGGTCGTCGAGAAGCTGACCCGCCGCATCATCGGCTGGGATCTGACGCGCGACGCCCAGCCCGTCTCGTACGCGTCGAACGCGCCGCGCGGCCCGGTCGTCGCCCTCGCCGACGAGGCGACCTCGTCCGACGGCGACATGATCACCGCGGCCTTCCGGCTGCTGAACCTCGGGCCGGTGGTCGGCCAGCGCACCTGGGGCGGGGTGGTCGGGATGACGGGACGGCACCGGCTCGGCGACGGCACGGTGATCACGGTGCCCATGAACGCCGCCTGGTTCGACGCGTACGGCTGGTCCATCGAGAACCACGGCGTGGAGCCGGACATCGAGGCCCTGCGCACCCCTCTCGACTGGGCGGAGGGCCGGCACGCCCAACTCGACGACGCGGTCTGGGTGGCGCTGGACCTGCTGGCCGGGCATCCGGCCTCGACACCGCCGGGGTACGGAGCGGTCCCGGACCTGCGCCGCCCGCCCCTCCCACCGCGCACGTAACGCAAAAGGGAGGCGCACCCGGCGGAACCGGGCGCGCCTCGCTGTGTCATCAAGCCATTCACTCAAGCGTCAAAGCGGTCATCCAGGTCGTCACGCACGTTCTGCGCGTTGTGCTGAACATCGTGCTGGGCGTCGCGCTGGGCGTCACGCCGCGCCTGCTCGTTGTCCCGCTGGGCATCGTGCTGCGCGTTGTTCTGCCCCTGGTTGCGGTCCCTGACCGGTGAGCCGGAGCCGGGCTGCGAACCACGGTCGGGCTGGCCGGGACGGCCGGGCTGCTGCGTCCGGTCGTCCTTCTTGTCGCCCTGCCGCGACTTCGCCTGCTGCGCGGCGAGCTCTTCGGCCTTGTCCTTGAACTGATCGGCAATAGCCATGGAATTCACTCCTGAAAGGGTGTTGGGGGGCACCGGAGTGGGGCCTCGACCAGACTGACACGCCCGGACATTCCGCGCATTTCGATCAGTGACGCTGTGTGCGTTCCTGCTCGTCGGCCACCCCGCCCGCCCCCACAAGCCCCTTTCGCACGCCCGCCAGACGAGGTTCGAGGCGCCGCATCTCGCGCTGTCCCGCCGCCGCGATGACGGCCGGCAGATATCCGCGTACGGACTGCGTCCCGCGCAGCCACCACTGCGCGTACACATGCGCCGAGCGCCGCTCGATCCCGGCGACGAGCCGGTCCACGGCGGGACCGAGCGGATAGGTGCGGTTCGCCGGCCACGGCAGCCGCCGCCGCAGCTCCCGCATCACCTCGTCCCGGTCCGCGCCGCGCACCATGTCGGTGTCCGTCCAGGACAGATAGCCGACGCCGACCCTCACGCCCTCGTGGGCGACCTCGGCGCGCAGGCTGTGCGCGAAGGCCTCGACCCCTGACTTGGACGCGCAGTACGCGGTCATCATCGGCGCGGGGGCGATCGCGGCCAGCGACGCTATCTGGAGGAAGTAGCCACGGCTTTCGCGCAGGACGGGCAGGAACGCCCGCGCCGTCACCGCGCCTCCGATCAGATTGACCTCGATGACCCGGCGCCAGGTGTCCGGGTCCGAGTCCGCGAACGGACCGCCGGTCGCCACACCCGCGTTGGCGACGACGATGTCGACCTTGCCGAAGCGCGCCTTGACCTCCTGGGCGACCCGCGCCATCGCGGTGTCGTCGGTGACATCCGCGTACCACTGGTCGCTGTCGGCGTGCAGCCGGGCGGCGACCCGCTTCAGCCCGTCCTCCTCCAGACCGACGAGGGCGACCTTCGCGCCGCGCGCCGAGAGCTTGCGCGCCAGCAGTTCGCCGACGCCGCGCGCCGCGCCCGTGACGACGGCGACCTGCCCTTCGAGATTCCGGAAACCCCGCAGGCCCGCCCCGCTCATGCCACGTCCTCCTTCGCGCCCAGGTACGTACCGACGAGGGACCGGATCGCGCCGGTGACGGCCTCCGGGGCCTCCACGGGCGTCATATGTCCCACCCCGGTGAGTTCGGTGAGCCCCGCGCGGTCGGGCAGGGCGGCGGCCAGCGCCCGTCCGTGCACCGGTGGGGTCAGCCGGTCGTCGCTCCCCATGATGACAGCGGTGGGCACCCTCAACTCCCGTACCTCCGCGTCGAGATCGAGCGCGCCGAGGACATGCGCCCAGGCCACCCGGACGGGCCGCGGACACGCGTGCACGATCCGGGCGCACTCCGCGACACGGTCCGGCGCGGCGCCGGGGCCCATCGTCCCGTAGCGCAGGATCCGCTTCGACAGCGGTGTGACCGGCCCCAGCGAAGCGCGCCAGCCGAGGATCCGCCGGCTGATCCGGGTACGGGTACGGCCGGGCCGTATCGGTACGAGGAGCGCTTCCGGGGTCAGCCGCGAACTGCCCGTGCTGCACAGCAGGACGGCGGCCGCGTGCTCCCGGAAGACGGGCCTGCGCGCGGCGGCCATCAGCGTCATCCCGCCCATGGAGTGCCCCGCGAGGACGGCTCGCTCCCCCGGCTCCAGGGTGGCGGCGAGCACGGCCTCCAGATCGTCGGCGAGGGCGTCCGTGGAGTGAGCGGCCGGGGCGGCCGTACGGCCGTGGCCGCGCTGGTCGTAGACGATCACCCGGTGGTCCGCGGCCAGGTCCGCGAGCTGCGCCGCCCAGAACCGGATCGAGCAGGTCCAGCCGTGCGCGAGGACGACGGCGGGCCGGCCGTCGTCGCCGTGGACCTCGACATGGATACGGGTGCCGTCGGCGGAGACGGCGGTCAGTTCACGCTCCTTGTGCGGCTGCCTCATCGGACGGTCTCCTTCGCGGGCCGGGGCCCGGCGGCGCGCTTCCCGGGCGCCCGCTTCCCCGCTGCCGGCTTCTCCACCGCCGGCTTCTCCGCCTGCCTCGGCACCCGTACGGGCGGCGCGGCGGCGCGGATCACCTCGTACTCCGCGAGATCGACCTCCCGGGTGGCCCGGCGGAACTCGCCCGTCGTCCCCGGCCAGACGACGGTGTTGCGGCCCTGCTCGTCCAGGTACCAGCTGGTGCAGCCACCGGTGTTCCACACCGTCCGCTTCATGCGCTCCTGCACCCGGTGGTTCCAGGCGCGTACGGCGGCGGGCCGGGGCCCGAGCGCCACGCTCCCGCTCCGGCGCCCACCGAGCCCGTCCAACTGCCGCAGATAGTCGGCCATGTAGTTCAGCTGGGACTCGATCATCAGGATCATCGAGGAGTTCCCGAGACCGGTGTTGGGGCCGATGATCGTCATCCAGTTGGGGAAGCCCGCCGCGGTCGCGCCGCGCAGCGACTGCATCCCGTCCTTCCACGCCTCCGCGAGCGTGATCCCGTCGGCGCCCACCACCCGCTCGGCGATCGGCATGTCCGTCACATGGAAGCCGGTCCCGAAGACGATCGCGTCGGCCTCGGTCTCCGTACCGTCCGCCGCGACCAGCGTGGAGCCGCGTACCTCGGCCAGTCCCGAGGCGACCAGATCCACATTGGGCCGGGTGAGCGCCGGATAGTACGAGCTGGAGAGCAGTATGCGCTTGCAGCCGATGCGGTACGAGGGCGTCAGCTTGGCCCGGAGCGCCGGGTCCTTGATCGCCTTCGTCATATTGGCCCTGGCGAGGGACTCGACGAGCCCGAGTTCGTTCGGCCGCTTGGTGAAGGCCTGGACCTGCAACTCCCTGACGCCCCACAGGAGCCGGCGCCGCAGGGTCCCGGTGAACGGCAGTGCCCGGTGCAGCCGTCGCTCGGCCCCGGATATCGCCCGGTCGACGCGCGGCATCACCCAGGGCGGTGTCCGCTGGAACAGCGTCAGCCGGCCCACCTCGGGCTGGATCGCCGGCACGATCTGTATGGCGGAGGCGCCCGTACCGATCACGGCGACGCGCTTGCCGCGCAGGTCGTAGCCGTGGTCCCAGCGCGCCGAGTGGAAGACCTTCCCCGGGAACCCGGCGAGCCCGGGAATCTCCGGGATCTTCGGATCGGAGAGCGGGCCGGTCGCGGAGACGACGACATCGGCGGTGAGTGTTCCGCGCGAGGTCTCGATCTCCCAGCGCAGGGCGTCGTTGTCCCAGCGCATCAGCCGCACCTCGTGGTTCAGCCGCAGATGCGGCCGGAGCCCGAAGGTGTCCGCGACATGCTCCAGATACGCCCTGATGTGCCGCTGCCCGGAAAACGTGCGCGGCCAGTCGGGGTTGGGCGCGAACGAGAATGAGTAGAGATGTGAGGGTACGTCGCAGGCGCATCCCGGATAACTGTTGTCCCGCCAGGTCCCGCCGACCGAGTCGGCGCGCTCCAGCACCACGAAGTCGGTCATCCCCTCCCGTCGCAGCCGGACGGCCGCCCCGAGACCCCCGAACCCGGACCCGACCACCGCCACGTGTACGTGCTCGCGCTCGTGTTCATGCTCGTGCTGGCCCATACCGCCTCCTGACACCGGACGACACCGCGCAACTCCGCCAGTAATCACTGGCATGGTCTGGAGCGTAGAGCAGTGCCGTACTGATGGGTAGGGGTTGGGGGCGGCAGGTTACCGCGAGTACGCCATAAGCTGGCGGGCATGTCAGAAGGCCGCGAACCCCGCGAGTACCGCATGGCGGAGCTGGCCCGCGAGGCGGGCATCACCGTCCGTACCGTGCGCTTCTACCGCGAGCGCGGCCTGATCCGGCCGCCGCGCCGGGAGGGCCGGATCGCCTGGTACGACGACCGTCACCTGGCCCGGCTCCGTACGATCGCGGGCCTGCTGGAGCGTGGCCACACCCTGACCGGCATCGCCGACCTCGCCACGGCTTTCGAGAGCGGCCGGGACGTGGGCGAGGTGCTCGGCCTCGGCGAACCCACCGAGGAGACCCCGGTCCGGCTCTCCCCCGAGGAACTCGCCGACTACTTCGAGGACGAGGTCACCCCGGACAACCTCCGGGCCGCCCTCGACCTCGGCTATCTGGCCACGGACGGCGACGACATAGTCCACATCAGCCGCCGCCTGCTGGAGGTTTCGGCGGCCCTGGTCCGCGAAGGCGTCCCGCTGGCAGCGGTCCTCGAAGCCGCCCGCCGCGTCCGCGCCCACGCGGACGCCCTGGCCGAACTCTTCGCCACGGCCCTGCGGACCCACACCGCCACCCCGGACACGGAGAAACTGCGCCCGCTGGCGAAGAGCGTGGTGGATGCGGAATTCTCCCTGGCCCTGGACCGCCACCTCCGCACACCCCCGGAACCCCCCACGCCCCCCAACCTCCCTGAATCAACCGCGGGTTGAGGCCCGGTCGCCGTGCCCTTCGCCCCGGAGGGCGTCACCCGAGATCGTAGGTGACCGTCACCGGCGCGTGGTCGCTCCAGCGTTCCGCGTGGGTCGCGGCCTTCTCGACGTACGCCTTGACCGCACGCGCGGCCAGGCCCCGCGTCGCCACGTGGTAGTCGATGCGCCAGCCCGTGTCGTTGTCGAAGGCGCGGCCCCGGTAGGACCACCACGAGTACGGGCCCTCGCGGTCCGGGTGCTGGGCGCGGACGACATCGGCGTAGTCCGCGCCCGTCTCCTCGAAGACGCGGGTCAGCCAGGCACGCTCCTCGGGGAGGAAACCGGAGGACTTGCGGTTGGCGCGCCAGTTCTTGAGGTCGGCCTCCTGGTGGGCGATGTTCCAGTCGCCGCACACCAGCACCTCGCGCCCGTCCGCCGCCGCGCGCTTCTTCAGCTGCTCCAGGTACGGGAGGAACTCGTCCATGAACCGGATCTTCTCGTCCTGCCGCTCCGTGCCCACCTCGCCCGAGGGCAGATAGAGGCTGGCGACCGTGACCCCGGGCAGATCGATCTCCGCGTACCGCCCGCTCCCGTCGAACTCCGCGCTGCCGAAGCCGATCCGCGTGCCCTCCGGCTCCCGCCGCGAGTAGAGCGAGACGCCCGCGCGCCCCTTCGCGGCCGCGGGCGCGTGCAGGGCGTGCCAGCCCTCCGGGGAGCGGACCTCCTCGGGGAGCTGCTGGGGCTCGGCGCGTACCTCCTGGAGGCAGATCACCTCGGCGGAGGTGCCGGCCAGCCACTCCACGAAGCCCTTCTTCGCGGCGGCGCGCAGTCCATTCACATTCACGGAGGTCACAGTGAGCATTCCGACACACTACCCGCCCCGCTCAACCGCCCTCGGGCCCGGTCGCCGCTATTCCGACGCCCCCCGTAACGCGCCGTAATCCCAGCCCATGGAATTCCCCGCGCGTTCACATCGCTCACACCGCGCCGCGAGCGCTCCATTTGTTCCGCTCCGCCACGCGCGCGGAGAGCGCCCCGGAAACGGCGCCGCCGCGCGCCACGCCCGGTCCCTTGCCGTCGGGGCAAATCGATTGCCCGCACTCGCACTTGGGCCACCTGAGCCCGGACCCCGGCACCAGATCGGCGCCCTCGACTCCGCGTACGGTCATTCCGCCAGCCCCCGCAGTCCGACGGCGACACGCTCCACCAACTCGCGCGTGGGCTCGGGAAAATCCGGCGGCACCCAATCCGGATCCCATCGCACATAATCCTGGCCCCCGCCCGATGTCGCCGGCTTGTCGATCTCTTCGATCGAGAGTGAATCCCTAGCCATAGGTGCGAGTCCTCGCCTCTTCGTGTGCAATTCCTCGTTTCTACACCCGAAGTGACCTTTACTCACTACTCCGCATGGGGAAATCTCAGTGACAACCCATATGGAACAAAGGGGAGTTGAACGCATGAGCGAGCCCGGCTACTCCGCGCCGGTCGCCCGTTCCGTCACCCGTTCCAGCACCAGATAACCGCCCGCCTCCCCCGCGACCGTATAAGTGGCCCGTGGGTGCAGCCGCTTCGCGTACGCCACCGGATCACCGACCCACCCGCTCCCGTTGTCGAGCGCGATGTACTCCGGGGTGATGCCCCGCGTACTGCCCACCCAGAAGACCCGGCAGCGCGAGGTGAGCCGGCTGATCGGCCCCACGTTGGCCTCGACCGTCGCATCGTCGGGGATCCGGTCCAGCAGCCTCTCCACCGCCCTCACCTCGGGCCGGACACGGTACGTGTCAGGTTCGGCCAGGGCCGACAGCGGCAGCGATGTCGTCAGCGCGAGCGCCGCGCCCGCGACCGCCGCCGGCAGCTGGCGCGCGTACGAACGCAGCCAGGGGCGAGCGGCGCGGCGGGCCCGCTCGGCCGCGTCGACCAGCGCGAGCATCACGATGGGCATCAGTACGGCGCTGTAGTGCCAGTCGGTGCCCCAGTAGTGGTCGTCCGACGACAGAAAGCGCCAGCCGAGCGTGGGCAGGGCGATCAGTATCAGCGGGGAGCGCAGCGCGAGGAGCCCGGTGGTCGGCAGCAGGAGCCAGAGGAGGGTACGGAACTTGGTGTCGAAGCCGTCGAGGGGACCGCCCCCGCCCTCGACCTTGACCCAGTAGTCGTACGTCTCGGCCGAGTTGAAGGCCGGTATGACGAACGCGAACGTGAGAACCGCGGCGACCACCGCCAGCGCCGCCACCGCCAGCGCGTCCGGCACCATACGGGGCGCCGTACGCCGCGCCCGCGCCGCCACGACCAGCGCGATCGCGGCGGCGGTCAGCCCCAGGTCCTCCTTCACCAGCACCAGCGGCAGCGCCCAGCACAGCGCGGCCCGCCAGCGGCCCGTCAGCAGCGCTTCCAGCGAGAAGGCGATCAGCGGGACCGCGAAAGCGATCTCGTGGAAGTCGAACTCGACCGCGCGCTGCACGCCCCACGACAGGCCGTACCCCACCCCGATCGCCACCCCGGGCCACCGGCCCAGCAGCCGCGACGCGACGCGGGTGACGGGGACGGCGGAGAGCGCGAACAGCACGGCCTGGGCGACCAGCAGCGTGACGGGCGTCGGGAAGAGCCGGTACGCGGGGGCCAGCAGCACGGTGACGGGGCTGAAGTGATCGCCGAGTATGTTCACGCCCGGCCCCTTGAGGTCGGCAACCGGGGCCCGCAGCTGCGCGTACGCGCGTATCACCTGCTCGAAGATCCCCAGGTCCCAGGACATCGTGCGCAGTTGCCGGTATCTGCATATGGACATCGCGGCGTACGCGCAGAACAGGACCACGGCCACGATGTACGGATCACGGACCCGGACGGACCGCGCCGGACCCGCGGCCGGTTCGGGAAGCGGCGCGGACGGGGGCGGGGAAGAGGGCCCGGAAGGGGCGGACGGCTGGCTCGGCGTGCCGGTTTCGGACAGGGCGAGGCTGACTCCGTGCATGGGTGTGAGGTCTCTCTGTGGGGACGCGCCGGTGATACCGGACAGGACCTATTCGGCCGACGGCCTGGAGGTACTCGCTCCGGGAGGCGGCACCGTGAGCGACGGCGTGATGCTGGGCGACGCCGACCCGGACCCCGAGCCCGGCCCCGGGCCCGGAGGCGCGGGCGAGCGCGAGGGGCTGCCGGACGGCACCCCGCCGCCCGGTGAGCCGTTGGACGTCTCGGCGGACGCGGTCGGAAGGGACGGCGAGGCGAACTGGCTGCGAGTGGACAGCGGACTGGACGGCGACGCGGACTGCGACGGGCTGATCGAGGGGACGGGACGGGCGGGCGGCTGCTCGGAGGTGAGGTTCAGCGCGGCGACCGCGCTCGCTCCGCTCAGCACACACACCGCGCACGCGGCGGTGAGGGCCAGCGTCGTACGCCGCCGCCGCGTCCCGCGCGCTTCGATCTCCTCGACGGGCAGCGGCAGCACCTGCCGACCGCCCCGGTCCGCGGCGTGCTTGAGCGCGGCGGACAGGGGATCCTCTCCGCCACTTCGATGGAACTCAGGCACCGTTCTCCTCCTTGGAGGTGTCGGAGGGGGGTGAGTCGTCGAGCCCGGCCGCGAGCGCGGCCCTGGCCCGGGACAGATGAGTCTTGACGGTTCCGGTCGAGATCCCGGCCTCGGCGGCCACCTGCTCCACCGTCAGGTCGCAGACGTAGTACAGGACCGCCGCCAGACGCTGCCGCTCCGGCAGCCGCTGAAGTGCGGAGACGAGGGCGACCGTGCCGGGCTCGGGAGCGGCCAGGGTGCGCGGTTGGCTTCCGCTGTACCGCCGCCAGGCCTCCAGGGCCCGGCCCCGCCTGCGCCACCGGCTGACCGCCAGCCGGAACGCGACGGTACGGATCCACGCCTCGGGTCCCGCGTCCCTGTCCAGCTTCGCCCGGCGGCCCCAGGCGCGTACAAAGGCTTCCTGCACCACGTCCTGAGCCTCGTGAAGGTCTCCGGTCATCAGGTACACCTGTCCCACCAGCTGCTGAACGGAGTGAGCGTAGAACTCCTCAAACTCCTCGACGGTCATGCGGCTCCCAGGACGTGGTCAGATCTCAAGGGGTATACGCATGGGGGCGGAGATCCGGTTGACACCGTTCCGCGAATTTCTTCCGTACCCGTCGCGCACTGAGCCCGGACATGCCGGAGGCCCGGCCCCGCGCAGTGCGCCGGGCCGGGCCTCCGAGTGGGGTCAGCGGTTGCCGACACCGTTCCCGGACAGGACCGGGATGTCGTCCAGGATGTGCGACAGCGCCTCGTCGCCCTTCGCCTGCGTCGAGTTCTCGACACACTGCTGGTTCTGCGGCGAGGACAGCACGTTGATGTCCTGGACCGCGATCGGAATGGCGCCGATGAGGGAGCCGACGTTCGCCTTGAGCGGCAGACCGACACAGGGCTTGTTCAGCGAGCCCTGGACCAGACCCAGCTGCGGGCTCATGTCGCCCTTGGTGGACTGGTTGCCGAAGGCCTGCTTCGCACCGTTGCCGCTGAGCGACGTGGTGCCCGAGTCGTCACCGATGGCAAGCGCCGGCGACACGGCGGCGGCCGTGGCTCCGACGATCGACGCCGCTACGGCGGCGGTTGCCCACAGCTTCTTCATTTAAATACCTTTCCGGAAAGTCGGACTCCGCCGGTGGAGTCCGACATGCTCAACTCGCTCACGGATGGATTAGTTTCGGCGGTTCCCTCGAACGGCGTAATTCGATAGCAGAGAAAAAGGCCGGCGCACCGCGGAATTCAGCGGCGGCCGGCCTGTCGGCCCAGCCGATTTCTCAGCGGTTGCCGGTGCCGTTCCCGGACAGGATCGGGATGTTGTCCAGGATGTGCGACAGCGCCTCGTCGCCCTTCGCCTGCGTCGAGTTCTCGACACACTGCTGGTTCTGCGGCGAGGACAGGACGTTGATGTCCTGGACGGCGATCGGCACGAAGCCCAGCAGGGCACCGGCGTTCGCCTTGGCCGGAAGTGCGATACAGGGCTTGTTCAGCGAGCCCTGGATGAGGGCGATCTGCGGGCTCATGTTGCCGTGGGTCGCCATGTTGCCGTAGGCCTGCGTGGCGAAGTTCCCGCTGGCGGACGTGGTGCCACCGTCGTTGCCGACGGCGAGCGCGGTGGGCGCGGCGGCGGCGGAAACGCCGACCACGGAGGTGGTGACGGCCAGACCGGCCATGACCTTCTTGATCACGATGAGTCCCCTTCTGAAGGAAGCCCCTAAGTCCCCGGGGCTACTGGTGCAACTCCAGACCCCGGGTTTGGTTCCGGCCGTTCACTCCAACGGCGTATTACCGGGGATCAACAGGGCCGCCATTCCCGGGAAATCCACGGGACAATGCCGCGATTACCGGCAAGCCGATCGAGTGAAGCAGCGGAACCAAACAGCTGGCGACCGGTTGTGCAGGTCGCTCCGCATGCATTCTTTGATGAAAAGGAACACATCGTGATCAAGAAGTTTATGGTCGGCGCGGCCGTCGCCGTCTCGGTGGTCGGTGTCACGGCCGCGGCAGCACCGGCGTTCGCCATCGGCAATGACGAGGGCACCACCTCCCTCAGCGGAAACGGCGCCAAGGAAGCCTTCGGCAACCAGTCCACCAAGGGCAACATGAGCCCCCAGGCGGACCTGATCCAGGGCTCGCTGAACGACCTGTGCCTCGGAGTGCCGGTCAAGGCCAACGTCGGCCCGCTCTTCGGCCTCCTCGGGGCGCTCGCGGTCCAGGACGTCAACGTCCTGTCCAACCCGCAGAACCAGCAGTGCGCGGAGAACTCCACCCAGGCGAAGGGCGACGAGCCGCTGTCGCACATCCTCGACGGCATCCCGGTTCTGTCCGGGAACGGCACGGGCAACCACTGATCCCGCGCCTCCCGCACCACGTACGGGCCGGCAGGGGCGACGGAGCCCCGGCCGGCCCGTACGGCACTTCCGGCGGCGAATTGAGGATGCGGCGGATCTGCGTAATACTCTCAAATCCCGGATGCATTCCGGGATACGCGGTAAAGAAAACATTCCCAGGGCATACGAGTGAATAAATGACTTCCGTATTCTCGGACAGTTTCTTCGGCACCGCGTAATCGTTGGACCTCCAGCAGCGGACGTGTGAGCCGGAACAGCCGTGCTCGCGTTCCACGAAAGCCGTGCGAACGTATTCGCCGCTGCGGAAAGGGCTCAAGATGAAGTGCAAGAAGGCCGCAACGGTGGTCGCAGGCCTGCTCCTGGCCATGGGTTCCGCTGCCCCGGCCATGGCCGACGCCGAGGCGGAGGGCGTAGCCGCCAACTCCCCGGGTGTCCTCTCCGGCAATGTCGTTCAGGTTCCCGTGAACATCCCGGTCAACGTGTGCGGTAACACGGTCAACCTCCTCGCCGCGCTGAACCCGACCGCGGGCAACCACTGCATCAACAAGTGACGTTGTAAGAGCACCCCACCGGGTGTTCTCCGCCGGTCCCGGGGCGCGAGCGACATGCGCCCCGGGACCGGCCTCAGTTGGCACCGATTTCAACCAACGACCACTGCCGGCCGCAACGGGCCGGCAGGAGGAGAACCAGATGCGAGATCTCATCAGTAAAGGACTGCTCACCGCCGCCGCGGCGTCGAGCGTCCTCTCCATGAGCGGCGGTTACGCCCAGGCCGTGGACGCCGACGGGGCGGCCGTCGGCTCACCGGGCGTGCTGTCCGGGAACAACGTTCAGGTGCCTCTGGAGATCCCGGTCAATGTCTGCGGGAATACGGTGGATCCGGTCGGGGTACTCAACCCGGCTTTCGGCAATGCCTGCGCCAATACGTCGAGCGCGCCGAGGCACGCGTCGCATCAGGCTCCCGCTCCCCACGCGGCTCCCGCGCCCCACTCGGACCAGGCGCCCCACACGACTCCCCCCGCGCATGGTGCTCCCCCGGCGCACGCGACACGGCCCGCTCCCGAGGCTGACGGCAACGGCATGCCCGCGGTCCCGCACCAGGGCCACGCGCCGCACCACGGCGCGCCCGGCCACGCGTTCCCGGGCGGGTACCACCACGAGGCCGCCGGCTCCACGCACGCCTCCGGCGCCGCCGTCGGCTCGCCCGGCGTGCTCACGGGCAACGTCCTGGAGGTCGTCCCCGACATCCCGCTGAACGTCTGCGGCAACTCGGCGGATCTGATCGGCGTCCTCAACCCGGCCTTCGGCAACTTCTGCGCGAACGGCACCCCGGAGGCGCACCACGGAACCCCCGGTACCCCCGGCATCCCCGGATCTCCGGCGGCCCCCGAGGCCCCCGGGGCCCCGGAAGCCGCCATGCCGCCGGGCGACCGCGCCGGGGACCCGGCCTCCCCCGCCACGTATCCGCGGACCCCGGCCCCCCGGGGTTCGTCCGAAGCGGTCCTGCCCGCCTCGGTGCCCAGACCCGCGGCCCCCGACGAGTTCGCTCAGCTGGCCTCCACCGGCAGTGATCTGAACATGCTCGCCATGGGCGCCGCGAGCGCCGGTCTGCTGCTCGGTGGCGGAATCCTCTACCGCCGCAGCACCGCCGCCTCGCGCGTCTGACGGCGTATCCGCCCTGCCGGGAGAATCACAACGGATTCTCCCGGCCGACTTTTCTCGCCGCACGACGCCCCGTCAGGACAGTCTCGGCTCCCCCACCGGCGCCGACGAGGCCTGCCGCTGGCGGATCGTGACGAGCGAGCCGCCGCGTGCTCCGAGCCGCCGCCGCACCCCCGCCACCAGCCGCTCCGCGGTGTACGCCGCCCCGTACACGAACCGCATCGAGGGCCCGAAGGACGGGGCGCTCAGCAGCCCGGCGACGAACAGTCCCGGGTACGAGGACTCGAAGACCGCGCTCGCCTCGGGCGCGCTGCTCGGGCGCACCGTCCGCATCCCGGCCCGCAGCTCACGGTCGACCAGGCCGAGCCGTTCGAGCCCCGGGGTGAATCCGGTGGCGGCGATGACATGGTCCGTGTCCACGGTCCCGACCCGGCCCGTGGTGGCGACCAGTTCCAGCCGTACGCGCCCGTCGACCCGGACCGCGCCCGCCACGCTCTCGCCCAGCCGGACGTCCACCGCCGACTCGAAGCGGTCCCGCAGCCACCACGCGCCGGCCGGGCCGAGCGCCGAGGTGAAGACCCGGGCCCGGGTCGTCTCGGGCAGTCTGCGGAAGATGCCCGGGGTCTCCGCGTAGAGGTAGTTCTTCCATCCGCAGCCCAGACCGGTGTGCGGTGCGCGGGCCGCCTCCAGGGCGGGGCGCTGCCGGGGCGGCGGCAGGGTGTTCCAGTTCAGTCGGTCCGACCGGGCCACCACCCTGACGACGGTGCCCTGTTCGGCGAGGAGCGCCGCGGTCTCCAGGGCGGCCTGCCCGGCGCCGATGACCGTCACGTCCCGGCCCACGAAGCGTGCCAGATCGGCGTGGTGGCTGCTGTGCGAGACCTGGTCGGAGGGGAGTCCGCGCAGCGGGGCGGGGATGTCGGTGAAGGGCATCACTCCGACGGCGAGCGCCACCGTACGGGCGAGGACGGTGGTCCCGTCGTCGGTGTCGAGCCGGAAGCCGCCGGGGCAGGCCCGTACGGAGGTGATCGTACGTTCGTCGACCGGCGGGGCCGCGCGCTCCGCGAACCACAGGCCGTACGAGGCGAAGAAACCGACGGGCAGCGGGGAGGCGTGCCGTACCTCCACCCCCTGGGTCCTGGCGTAGGCGGCCAGGCTGAACGCGCCCTTCGGGTCGGAGAGATTCGATGCCCATGGTTCGGACTTCAGGAACATGCCGGGCGGCATGTTGTCCCGCCACGAGGCCATGGGTCTGCCGAACACCCGCAGATCGAGGCCGGCCGCCGCCGCGTGGGCGGCGATGGAGAGTCCGTAGGGGCCGGCGCCCACAACTACCAGGTCGTACATCGTGTGTCCCGCTCTCTGTGTCGGAGGTTCGGACGGGGGGCTTGGGGTGGTTGACGGACGGTTCATCAGGGCGCCTGCGAGACCGGGGGGCGCGGATTCGCGCGGTTCCTGCCGCGCCCGCGCTGCCGTACGGGGGATGTACGGGGCCGCTCGGAGCCGGCCGTACGCCGTCCGGGGAGCGCCTGTCCGAGCCTGCGCCAGCCGCGCCGTACGACATGCAGCACCCACGCGACGGCCATGGCGTACGCGGGCAGCGGATCGTCCAGCGCGAACCACGCGGCCTCCGTGGACCGGGGCAGCCGCGCGCCGCTCCCGCCGCGGCGGACTCCCCGGGACCGGAAGAGCGCGAGGAGGGACGACCGCAGGGACGCGAGGAAGGACAGCAGGGCGTAGTTCTCCACCACGAAGGTCCTGCCGTGCGCCGCCTCCTGCGCGGGGACGGTCCGGCCGGTGAGATCCAGATGCAGCGCCCGTACGACATCGGTGCCCGACCGGTCGGTGAAGAGCCGGAACTGCGCGCCGGGGCGGGGGTTGAAGTCGAGCAGATGGTAGGCGCCGGTGGCGGTGTCGAGCCGGAAGTCGAGATCGAGGATCCCCCGGTAGCCGAGCGCGGAGACCATCTGACGGGCCATCCGCTCGACCGCCGGGTTCGGCAGCCACCGGCCCACCGCGGTCAGTCCGGCCCCCACCGGCCAGGACCGCTCCTTCCGCCCGGCCGCCCCGATCAGACACTCGGCGCCACCGCCGCTGTAGCCGTGGAAGAACCAGTCCAGGTCCCGGCCCTGCGGCAGGAATTCCTGGAGCAGCAGCCGGCTGCCCGCCTCGGCGCTGCGCCCGTACAGCTCGCGGGCCTCCTGCGGGGAGCGTACGACCAGGGTGGAGCGCAGCCCGGTCCCCTCCGGGAGGAGCCACGGCCGGCTCCACTTCGCCACCACGGGCAGTCCGAGCGACCAGGCGGCCGCCGCGGCCTCCTCGGCGCCCGAGGGGATGACGGTGCGCGGGTGGGGGATGCCGAGCGTGCCGCAGATACCGACCAGCTCCGCCTTGTCGGCCACGCGTTCGGGCAGTCCTGACGGCTGTTCAGGGAGCAGATAGCGGCCGTCGAGCCGCTCCCGCAGCCGGCCGACCGCGATCGCGCTCAGGTCGTCCATGGCGATGAGCACGGGCGGGGTCGCGAGCCGGTCCGCGATCCCGAGCAGCAGCCGCTGAATGTCCGCCAGATCCGAAGGCTCCGTCAGATCCATGGGCAGCTCGGGCCGTAGATGCGCCCGGCGCAGATAGCGGGAGCGCCCCACGGGGCTGCGCGCGGCCTCGATGACGGCGTGCACCTCGATCCCCGCGCGGCCAAGGGATCTGACGGCGCCAAGGGTGCCGTGGTGGAACGGATTGCGGTCGAGCCTCATGAGTACGGCGGGGACTCGGGTGTCAAAGCTCGGCACGGTGATGTCCTTCATTTCGGTAACCCATGCGGGGGATGAAATTCACGAACGGACTACTGGAACGCCAGGCCGGGTTCCCGATCGGCTTATTAGAAATACTTTTATGATCACGTGACCACGGATCGCGGCCACGGAAAGAGGTCCCACTCACGAGGAGCGGACATGCCCCTTCGACGACGACGGCTGACGACCACCTGCCTGGGGGTGGTCACAGCCGGCCTCCTCACTTCCGGTGCGGCGCTGCCCGTCACACGTCACGCGGACGAGCCGGCCGCGGCCGACGGAACGGCGACGGTGGACGGAACGACGGCAGACGGAAACGCGGCGGACGAATCGGCGACCGATGAATCGGCGCCGCGCGAGAAGCCGAAACCGCCGCGGGCTCCCTCACCCGCGGTGGGCGCGTATCTCGATTACGGTCCGAAAGGCGTCCGGCGCATCGCGGCCATGCAGAGATGGCTGGGCGGCAGGGAGCTGCGGGTGGGGCACACGTATCTTCCCGGGGACATGTGGTCCAACATCGAGGGCAAGCCCGAGTTCCTGGCGGACTGGGCCGCATGGCGTAAGGCGAAGGACGACCGGCTGTTCGTCCTCAACGTCCCCATGCTCGAACGCAATGAGGAGCGTGTCCCGGACGGAGTCGTCCGTCATGAGCTGCGCCGGGCCGCGCAGGGCGATTACGACAGCCACTTCAGGACCCTCGCGGAACGGCTCGTCGGCCTGGGTGTTCCGGACACGGTGATCGTGCTCGGCTGGGAAATGAACGGGGAAACGTACACCCATCGCTGCGGGCCCGACCCACAGTCGTGGAAGAAATACTGGAATCGCATCGTCACCACCATGCGTGCAGTGCCCGGACAGAAGTTCCGGTTCGATTTCGCTCCGAACCGCGGACGGGACGCCATTCCCTGGACCGAGTGTTACCCGGGTGACGATGTCGTCGACATCATGGGCATGGATTCTTATGACCAGCCCCCGGGCCGGACATTCGATGAACAGGTGAATGAGCCTCTTGGGCTCCAGGATCATGTCGATTTCGCCGCTGCACACGGAAAGGTTATCTCCTATCCGGAGTGGGGCCTCTTCCGCAACGGTGACAACCCGGAATACATGCGCCGCATGCTCCAATGGATCGACACATACAAGCCGGTGTACAACACCGTGACCGACTACTGCCCGCACGGCGTCTGGCTGTGCGGGCAGAATCCCAAGTCGTCGCTGATGTACCGGTCCATGCTGTACGGGTTCAAGCCGGAGCCCTCGATGCCCCCGATGCCCACGCCGCCCACTCCGCCGCAGCCGCCGCAGCCGCCGCAGCCGCCGCAGCCGCCGCGGAACTGTACGCCGCTGGACCTCGGCGCCTGGGTGGAGAAGTGGCTCGGCGGCAAGATCTGCATCCGCGTCAACTGGAAGCAGCGCGAGGGCGGCTGACCAGCGCGCTCCGGTACGGGGCGGCGGTGCCCAGGGTCATCCCCCGGCGCCGTCGCCCCGCAGCCGTTTGACGAGCGCGGCGGCCCGGTCGCGGCCCGCCGCCCGCGCGACCAGCAGCTGCAAGGACGGCGCCAGATGCGGCCGGGCGAGCAGCAGCCGCTGGTTGCGGACGGTCTCGGGACGCCAGTGGTGCTTGTACGGCTCATTGCCGCGCAGCATGCTCAGCGTGGCGCGGCCGCTGGCACTGATCCGCTGCGCCCCGCTGCGCAGCAGCATCGTGGCCACATCCACCTTCCTGGCGCGCAGTACCGGATCTGCCCCGTAGAGATAGCCGCCCTCCAGCCGGCCGGACATCAGGGTGAGATCCGCGGCGACCACCGCGCCGGAGAGCCGGAACTCGGTCAGCCGCGCGTCGCCGTACTCGGTCATGGACCGTACGGACCGGGTCAGATGGTCCGCGAAGCGCGCGCTGAGATGTTCCGGGGTGACCCCGCGGCCCTGCCACTGGAGCCGGTGCAGCTCCAGCAGCCGCCCGACCGCCGCCGGGATCTCGTCCTTCGGCACCACCCGCTCCTCGATGCCCAGCGCGTCCAGCTTGCGCAGCTTGGCGCGGGAGCGCTGGGCGCGCGAGGAGGCGAGTCTGCCGAGCAGTTCGTCCATGGGGACGCCGGGCAGTTCGAGGCAGAGGGAGTCGTCCAGCTTTCTGCGCGGGCCCGTCCAGCAGGCGAAGACTCGTTCCGCCGCGGCCCCGGGCCGTACCTCGCGCAGATCGATCACCGCCGTGCGGGCCAGCTCCCTGAGCGATGTCGTCAGCGCCCCTGCCGCCGCCTCGGCGCAGTCGTCGTGGAGCAGGACGTCGGAGAAGTCGGAGATGGAACCGCCGAGTTGGACGAGGACGGGAAGGGGACGGCGGACGAGCATCAGCGGGGCGGCCGCGACGAGTTTCGTGCCCCGGCGTACGAGCACGACCCGCAGCCCGCGCCGGTTCCCGTACGACAGCCACCACGAGTGGAGCCAGGAGTGGCTCTGGAAGGGGGTGGCCGTGCGCGAGCTGCGGTACAACTCGTGCCAGTCGGAGGCGAGTTCGGCGAAGCGGTCCGCGTCGCGGCACAGCTCCGTGGTGAACACCGGGCCGGGCGCCCGCGACGCGGACCTGGACAGCGGGGAGAAGACGCGAAGGGGCGTGACCTGTGGGGCTGTGCGGGCCGCGGCGGTGCGCGCGCTCGATTCGGCGGCCATCAGGCTCTCACACCGTTTCCGGCTGCGGCAGCGACTGCGCCTGGGACGGGGACTGCGGCGGGGCGGACGTCGCAGGACCGGGTACGTTCGCGTGGAACTCACCGCGCCGGGGCTTCGGTCTGACCAGCAGGCCGAGCCCGCCGAGCAGCCCGCCCGCGCAGCCGCCGACCAGGGCCGACAGACCCGCCGAGGGGGTGACAGGAGCGTTCGGCGCGACCGCGCGGGAGAACTGGAGCACGCGTACCTTCGTACTGCCCTGCAACTGGGAGCCGTTGAGGACCAGCGAGCGTGCCACCCCGTCCGCCATGCTCACCGCGGTCGAGGCCCGGTCCGAGGTCGCCGTCACGGAAATCATCGGAGCGTCCGGCGAGGTCGCCGTCTGCACGCTCTCCCGGAGCGTCCGCGCGGGCACCCCGGCCCAGACCGGTGCGTCCCCGATCAGCGCGATCTGCGAGGCGACGCGCCCATAGGCGGTCGCGAACCCGAGCGCGGCGGCCGGGTCGGACTTCTCCGTCGGTACGACGACCACATAACTGGTCGCCGCGTACTGCGGCGTGCGGAACATCCCGTACGTGCCGCCCGCCAGCGCCCCGGCCAGGACCGCCACCGGCACGATCCAGCGGGCGGGCAGCGCCGTCAGCTTCGACAGCGGGAGCCGGGCCCGGTGCAACAGCACCAGAACGGAACCGGATTCAGGAACGACGGGCCGGCGCCGCGCGGCCGGGCGTCGCGGGGGGTTGGTGTGCGGGGTCATGAGCAGCTCACTTCTCGGAGGGGGGCCGGGTCGCGGACGGCGTTCTCGTAGACGGTCATCAGCTGTTGGGCGCTGCGGGCGATGTCGTAGTGGCGCGCCGCCGGGGGTACGGGCAGCCGGTGCGGCCCCGCCTTCTCGAACCGCCGGAGTTCGTCGACGAGTCCGGGCACGGAGCCGCTGACCCGGCGCGCACCCGGCGCGGCATCGGCGGGCAGGTCCTGGAGGGCGGGGCAGGTGACGTGGAGGACCGGCAGCCCGGCCGCGAGCCCCTCCACGACGGCGAGCCCGAACGCCTCGTCGGGGGAGGTGGAGACGAAAACGTCCATGGCCGCGAGCAGCGAGGGGAGATCCGGACCGTGCTGTGACGGGTGCGCCGCGCGCGGCGGCGGGTCCTGGCAAGCGCCGGGCAGCAGGACCCGGTCGGCCGCGCCCCGCTCCCGAGCGAGCCGCAGGAGCCGGTCCCGCTCGGGTCCCTCACCGATCAGGAGCAGGCGCGCGTCGGGCAGTTCGGCGACGGCCCGGACGAGCCGGTCGAAGCGTTTGCCGCCGCTGAGCCGTCCCACCCCGCCGACCACGAAGGCGCCCTGGGGCACCCCGAGGCGGGTGCGGGCCGCGCGGCGTGCGGTCTCGTCGTAGGCGAAGCGCCCGACCTCGATGCCGTTGGGCACCACATGGATACGCTCGGGGCGTACCCCCCAGCGCTCCAGACGCCGGGCGACGGTCGCGGAGACGGCGACGGTTGCCGTGCCCAGGCGTTCGCCCGCGAGATAGAGGGCGCGGGCGCCGGCGGAGAGCGGCCGGCCCTCGATCTGGACGGCTCCGAGGGAGTGTTCGGTGGCCACGATGGACCGTACGCCGGCGAGGCGGGCCGCGAACCGCCCGTACAGGCAGGCGCGGTAGAGGTGCGTGTGCACCAGGTCGTACCGTCCGCGCTTGATCAGCCGCGCGAGCCGGGGCAGCGCGCCGAGGTCGCGGTTCCCCGCCATGTCGAGGTCGGTGACGGGGACGCCGTCGGCGACGATGCCCTCGGCGACCGCTCCCGGGTTGGTGAGCGTGATGACCGCGCTGTCGGTCGGCAACTGCCGTAACAGGAGCCTGAGTTGCTGCTCGGCGCCGCCGATGCCGAGTCCGGTGATGATGTGCAGCACCTTCATGTCGTCGTCGCCGTCCAGGTGTCGGCGTACGCCGCCCGCGCGGTCCGTCGGGTGCGCGCCGCGTACTCGGCGAACTCCCCCGCCGGGACGGGCTCGCGGCGCCAGCGGTGCGTCCGCCGCTTGAGGTGCAGTCTGAGGCCGGTGTCGTTCTCCCCGACATGGACGCGGGGCAGGGCGAACACACCGGTGAGCGGCCCCGGGCTGATGGCGCAGGCGTACGCGTAACCCGCGGCGCGTACGGCCTTGATCGCGCGCGCGTCGACCGTGCCGTACGGATAGCAGTAACCCGCCACCTCATGACGGCCGGTCAGATCCTTGAGCAGTTCGCGCAGGAGTTCGCGGCTCCGCGCGGTGTCGGCCGCGAGTACCGCGTCGTCGGCCTTCGTCAGATCGGTGTGGCGCAGTCCGTGCGAGCCGATCTCCATCCCCGCCCGCGCCGCCGCGCGGATGCCGTCCGCGGTGAGGAGGGGCTTGCGCGGGCCGGGGCTGTCCCATTCGTTCGTACCGCCGAGACGGCCCGGCAGGACGAAGACGGTCGCGGTGAACGCGTAGCGGCGCAGCAGCGGAACGGCCTGTTCCAGGAAGTCGGCGTACCCGTCGTCGAAGGTGAGCCCGACGAGTCCGGCTCCCCGCCCTTCGGCGCGGGCGCGCAGCAGCCGGTCCATACTGACGCCGGTCAGCCCCCGGCGGCGCAGCCAGCGCAGCTGCCGTTCGAGCCGGTCCGGCGAGACCGTCACCCGGTAGGGGTCGTCGGTGGGGTCGGCGACGGAGTGGTACATGGCGGCCCACAGGGGACCGGCGGACACCGTGTCAGCGGACATGCGCGAGCTTTCGTGTGAGGGGGCGGGTGAGGAGACGGAGGATGGTGTCGGTCTCGGGGGCCCGCAGGGCATGCGCGATGACGAGGAACACCGCGCTGACCACGACGAAAGCCGCCATGGCGCCCAGGACGGGGGACGGGACGAGGGCTCCGCACAGCCATCCGGAGCCGGTGGCCGCC
The DNA here is from genome assembly GCF_042790125.1 of Streptomyces scopuliridis. Classification (GTDB taxonomy): domain Bacteria; phylum Actinomycetota; class Actinomycetes; order Streptomycetales; family Streptomycetaceae; genus Streptomyces; species Streptomyces scopuliridis_A. The sequence continues at coordinate 59,090 of NZ_JBHTZS010000022.1, read as the reverse complement.
GCCGCGGCGGCGGCGAGTTTGACCAGGCCCCCGGTCATGACCCGGAGGCTGACGGGCACGCTGTGCCGGCCGACCCGGTACAGCATCAGGGCGGCGGTGGCGGTGATTCCGAGCGCGTTGGCGGCGGCGATGCCGAGCACGCCCCACACCTGGACGAGCAGGGTGCCGACGCCGGTGGTCAGCGCGAGCCCCGTGAGCATGGCGAACGCGGGGAACCACAGCGGACGCGCGGCGGAGAAGTAGCAGCGTACGAGCGCCCCGACGAGCGTGTGGCCCAGCAGACCGAGCGCGTACACCCGCATCACCTCGGCGGTCGCCACCGTGTCCGCCGGGTCGAACGCGCCGCGCTGGAAGAGCACTTCGATGAGCTGCGGCGCGCAGGCGACCACCGTGGCGGCCCCGACCAGCACGATGGTCCCGGCCAGCGCGAGATCCCGCTCGACCCGGCGCCTGGCCCGCTCGGTGTCCCCCGCGGCCATGGCGCGGGCGACCACCGGGAAGGTGACGGTGCACAGCATCATGGAGAGCGTCATGGGCATCTGCGCGACCTTCTGCGCGTAGTTCAGATGTGAGATGGCGCCGGGCGGCAGCGGCGCGGCGAGGAACCGCTCGATCAGGACCTGCGACTGCCTGCTGAGCGCGAAGACGATGACGGGCGCGAGCAGCGCGAGGGCGACGGGCGGTCCGCCGCCCGCGTCCTTCGGCCCCTGACCGGCCGCGGTCACCTCCACCGGCCGGCGCTCGCGCAGTCTGCGCCACAGGACGGGCGCCTGGACGAGCACCATCAGCGCGCCGCCGATGGCGACTCCGGCGGCGGCGGCCCGTACCCCCCACCGCTCGCGGACCAGCAGCATGGTGGTGATGATCCCGGCGTTGTACGCGACATAGATCATCGCGGGCGCCATGAAACTGCCGTGCGCGCGCAGCGCCGCGCTGCAGTACCCGGCCATGCCGAAGGTGAAGGCGCAGGTGGCGGTCAGCCGGGTGCAGTCGACGGCGAGCCCCGGCTCGGGCAGCCCCGGCGCGAGGACCGCCACCACCCACGGCGCGGTCGCCACCAGCAGTGCCGAGCCCGCGCTGAGGGCGAGGAACAGCCGGGGCAGGGTGCTCCGTACCAGCAGCCGTACGGGATCCGGGTCCAGGGCGGGCGCGGTGGCGCGCCGGGCCAGCGCCAGGCTGAACGCCGGTACGAGGATCAGCGCCATGGCGTCCTCGATGAGGAGCGTGGCGGCCACCTCGGGCACGGTCCAGGCGACCAGGAAGGCGTCGGTGTCGGGGCCGGCGCCGTAGAGATGGGCGATGGTCTGGTCACGGACGAGCCCGAGGAGCGCCCCGGCGGCCGTCAGCAGCGCCGTGAGCAACGCCGCGCGCGCCAGGAACCGTCCGGAGGAGAAGGAGCCGCGGCCTTCCGCGCCGGGGCGGGCGTCTCGTCCGGGACCGTCTCCTCCCGTACCCCCGCCGCTCTTCGCGCCCTTCACGGAGGGCGGTTCGGACTGCGGCGGTACGGCGGAAAGGGAGTGCCTCGTATCGCTCACGCGCGGCCGGCCTCACTCTTCGCCGACCGTCCGGCGGGCCCGAGGGCCCAGCCGGCCGCCAGGCCGAACATCACCGCCATCAGTACGGTCGAGGGGCCGCCGATGTCCGCGTAACTGAAGTCGACCAGCTGCCAGACCAGCAGACCGGTGACGGCGAGGCCGCAGCCGGCGCCGGTACGGGAGCGGCGCGCGCCGGGCAGCCGGCGAAGTGCGCACACGAGGAGCGCGGCCCAGCTGCCCGCCAGGGCGACGATGCCCAGCAGCCCCTGCTCGCTCAGGACGAGCAGATACATGTTGTGCGGGGAGAGCAGCGGCTGACGCTGGAAGCCGAGTCCCGCGCCCTCGGTGTCGCTGGCGGCGGAGAGCGCGAGCGAGGCGTGGCTGTCGCGGTAGTCGGGGAAGCCCTTCAGCCCGACGCCGGTGACCGGGTGCTCGCGCCACATGCCGGTGGCCGCGGCCCACATGGTGTACCGGTCGGTGACGGACTGGTCGGGCGCGTCGGTGACCCGCGTGATGCTGTCGACCCGCTCGGTGATCATCTGCGAGCCGATACCGAGACCTCCGACGAGTACGACGCCGAGCGCCCCGGTCACGAGCGCGACCACGACGGCGCGGCGCGGCCCCGCCAGCGTCAGCTGAACGGCGACGGCGACGGCGGTGGCGATCCAGGCGCCGCGGCTGAAGGACAGCGCGAGGGGTACGGCGAGCAGCCCGGCACAGCCGAGCGCGACGGCGCGCCGTACGCGGGCCGCGTGCCACCCCCGGCCGTCCGCCCCGCCTGCCCCGCCCGCCCTGTTCGCCCCGTTCGCCCCCGGGCTCAGCGCGAATCCGACGCAGATGACGAGTCCGTACGCGACGACCGTGGCCATGCCCATCACATCGGTGGGGCCGAAGGTGCCGACGGCGCGGATCTCCTCGCCCATGTACGAGGCGCCGGTGCCGGTCAGATACTGCGTGACGCCGACCGCGCCCTGCACCAGCGCGAGGGCGACGACGGACCCGGCGACCAGCCGGACCTCACGGCGGTCGCGCAGGAGGAGCAGCAGCGCGCCGGGCACCAGCACGAAGATCTGGAGGTAGCGCGCGACCCCGGGCAGGCTGGAGGCCGGGTCGTGCGCGGTGATCGCCGCGATGGTCACGCCCAGCACCGGGAGCCCGAGGACGAGCGCGGCGGTGCGGGTCAGTGGCCTGGCCCGGTCCCGCAGCACGCGTACGAGACAGTGCAGGACGAGCAGCCCGGAGGCCGCGTCCGCCACGCTCCCGGACCCGCCCGACCCGTCCCCGGCCGGCGCCGAGGGCACGGCGAGCAGCGCGACGACCGCGACGGCCGGGAGCAGATGAGCCGACCGGCGCAGCACATGTCCCCACGGACCCACCGCCGGAAGCGCCCGGCCGGCGGGTCTGCGGGCGGCGGAACGACGGGGGGCCGGCCCCGCGAACACGCGCGCACCGCCCGGGAAACCGACGCCGGTGGCGTCGGCGGCCATCAGCTGCCCGCCGGGCGGACGAGGGACGCGGCGGTCCGCAGCAGGATGCAGACGTCCTGCCACAGCGACCAGTGGTCGATGTAGTGGTTGTCGAACCGCGACCGCTCCTCGATGGAGGTGTCCCCGCGCAGCCCGTGGACCTGCGCGAGACCGGTGATCCCGACGGGCATCCGGTGCCGGGCCGCGTAACCGGGCTGGGTCTTGCTGAAGTTGGCGACGAAGAACGGCCGCTCGGGCCGGGGCCCGACCAGGCTCATGTCGCCCCGCAGTACGTTCCAGAGCTGGGGCAGTTCGTCCATCGACGTACGGCGCAGGAAGTTGCCCACGGGGCTCATCCGCAGATCGTTGGCGATGTTCCACCGGGTGGCGGACTCGTGCTCGTCGGCCGGGCGCAGGGTACGGAACTTCAGCAGGGTGAACGTACGGCCGTGCTGCCCGACGCGTTCCTGGCGGAAGAGCACATCGCGGCCGTCGAAGAGCCGGACGGCGAGCGCGCAGGCCAGCAGGACCGGGGAGGCGATCAGCAGGAGCGGGAGCGTGAACACCACGTCCAGCAGCCGTTTGACGACCGCGTCCCGGCGGTGGCCGCGTACGACGGGCGGCTCGACCCGGCGCGCGGCGAACCCCCACAGGTGCCGCTCCATGGCGACGGGCGCGGCGGTCTGGTCCCAGGGACCCGCGCCGACGAACCAGGTGGCGCAGCCGTGCTCGTGGAACAGCGCGACGAGGGCGGCGCGGTCCGTGCCGTCGCCGGCGCCGGTGTCGCGGAACCCCGGGTCACGCAACCCGGAATCGCCGAATCCCGGCTCATTGAACCCAGGACCGCCGAGACCGGACTCGTTGAGACCGCGGTCGCGGTCGATGAACCGGTGGTCGATGAACAGCGCGTCCTGGACCCCGTTCTGGATGACCGCCCGGTGGATCTCCTCGGCCGAGGTCAGCACCGGCAGGGCGGGAGCGTCCGTCACTCCGCCGTCCCGCCCGCCGGTCCTGGTGGCGGCCCGGTCCGCCTCGTCCTCGTCCTGCGCGGGCCCGGCGATCCCGACGGGCCGCAGGCCGTACTCGGGGTGCTGGGCGAGCAGCGCGGCCAGCCGCCGCGCGGCCGGTCCCGAGCCGACGACCAGCGCGGACCGCAGCCGATTGCGCGCCAGGGCGCGCCGCCGGGTGTGCAGGAGCGAGCGGCAGCCGGACGCGACGACGAGCTGGAGCAGACAGCCGCCCAGCAGTGCCGGGATACCCACGGCCATTGAGGGGAGGAGCGCCGCGAGTACGGCCGCGGCGGCGCACCAGGCCACCACGATCCGGGCGGCCAGCGCGGGGAGTTGGTCCAGCCCCGACAGGACGACACCGGGACGGTAGAGCCCGGCGGACGCGTTCAGCACGGTCACCCAGGCGATGAGCTGGACGACGAGGACGGCGTCGCGCTGCTCGTCGTTGAGGACGACGGTGGACAGCAGCGCCGCGAACACGTCCGAGGCGATCAGCGGCAGACCGAAGCGCAGCGGGGAGCCGGCGGGACGGCGGGACGGCCGCGCGAGGCGGTCCGTGGTGTCGCGGGGGGAGGCGATCGAGACGCGCCGCAGGACCTGCTGTCCCAGGGTCTGCGGCCCCGGGGTCCGCGGCCCGACGGTCTGCTGTCCCACCGCCTTCTGACCCACCGCCTTCTGACCCACCGCCTTCTGACCTCCTGCCTTCTGTCCCACCGTCTGCTGCCCGAGGGCCTGCTGGGCCAGGGCCTGTTCCGCTGTCCGCGCCCGCCCGGTCGGCGGCGGAACGCTGGTGCTTTCCGTGGTCACTGGGGAATCGGCTCCCTGAGTTCGGGGCGCGGCACGGAGGCGACTTCGCGGTACACATCCGCGATGGCCCGAGCTGTCCGCCGGATGTCATAGGTGCTGAGTACGTGCTGATGGCCCTGGCGGCCGATGGCTTCGCGCAGTGGCGCGTCGCGGAGCAGCGCGCCGATGGCCGCCGCCAGCGCGGGCGGGTCCTCCGGCGGAACGAGACAGAGCGCTTCGTGGCCGGGCGGCAGGCTCTCGCGCGCGCCGTCCACGTCGCTGAGGACGACGGCCCTGCCGCTCGCCATGGCCTCCAGCGGGGCCACCGCCATGCCCTCCCACCGCGAGGGCAGGACGACCAGATCGGCCGCCCGGTACCAGGGCGCGGTGTCCGGTACGGCTCCGGCGAAGAGCACCGACGGCGGCGCGGCGGCACGCAGCGCGTCGGCGTCAGGCCCGTCCCCGACGAGGACCAGCCGGCCCCGCGGCAGCTGGAGGAGGATCTGCCGCCAGGCCCGCAGCAGGATGTCCTGTCCCTTCTGCCGGCAGAGCCGCCCGACACAGAGCACGACGGGCGTACCCGGGGGAAGAGCGGCCAGCGGCGGGAGCGCGGCCCGCGCGGCGGTGGTGCTTTCCGGGTCCGCGGACCCGGAAGGCCCGTCCCCGGATCCGAACCGTCCGACGTCGACACCGTTGTGGACGACGGACCAGGAGGCGTGGATTCCGGCCCGCTCGCCGGTGCGCCGTTCCGCGTCACTGACGCATACGACCCGGTCGGTCCACCGGACGGCCCACCGCTCCCAGTGCCCTGCGAGCCGGCCCGTCACCCCGCCGACCGCCTCGAACGACCAGGCGTGCGGCTGGAAGACGGTGGGCACCCGGCCCCGGACGGCGAGCCGCCCGGCCAGTCCGGCCTTCGCGCTGTGGGCATGCACCAGATCGGGCCGGACCCGCCGTACCACCCGGGCCGCCTGCCCGACCTCACGGACCAGTCCGGGCCCGGGATCGCGGGTCGCCCGCCAGCCATGGACCTCGGCGCCGAGCCGGGCCGCCGCCTCGGCCAGCGGCCCTTCCCCGGGACAGGCCACGGCCACGCGCACTCCCGCCTCCACCTGCGCCTCGACCAGATCCAGGACCACCCTGGCCACTCCGCCGTCGACCGGCTGGACGAGATGGAGCGCGGTGAAATGCGCCCCGGACCGGCGCCGTTGTGGCTGCACGCGCAACTCCTCCACTCGTGGATACGGGAAAACGATCTCTTCGAGCGGGCTCGGGCACCCGGAGTACTGTTCCGGCTTTCCGCTCCTACGAAAAACGCACCGGCGGGCGGCAGAGGTCATGCGTGACGCCGAATCGAACCATGAGTCACCCGGCGCCTCTTGAATTCATTACGCGTCCCCAAGAATCACCGAATTCCGCATACCGACCCTTCGCCTCGCTCTCCAACTCGAAGATCGAAACAAGAAGGCACCTTTACAGAGGGCAGAGTGAAAATCACGTGAGACGCGCTGAATCCTGTCGAACGTACAAAAGGACTCTTACGAGCGGCTGTTCCGGGGCCGACTGGCCATCGCACCTGGCCGGGTGACAGACGGGACGTCACTCATTCGGGTGCGCAACCGATGGGCGCCTTCGGCGTTGATGCATAGGTCAGGCATTCACGCCCGGCGCGTATAGCGTCCCCTTTCGACCGAGGAGCCCTTCTCCATGTCGCGTATCGCCAAGGCTGTTGTTCTCTCCACCGCGGCCGCCGCCGCTGTCGCCGGCGCCTCCGGCGTCGCCTTCGCCGACGCCGACGCCCAGGGCGCCGCTATCGGCTCCCCGGGTGTCCTCTCCGGCAACGTCGTCCAGGTGCCGGTCCACCTGCCCATCAACCTCTGTGGCAACACCGTCGACATCGTCGGCCTGCTCAACCCGACCTTCGGCAACTTCTGCCTCAACCACTGACGACCTTCGCCGTCGCTGTCGGCGCCACGCCGACAGCGCGTCGATGTCGTACCGAGAGCCGCTCTTTCCCTCGGGGGCAGAGCGGCTCTCCGCTGTCCGGGGGTCACCCTTACGAGCCCGCGTGTCGACTCTTCGGGCAGCACGGCACGGGCCGGCGCGGCCGCCGTCCGAGCGCGTCAGACCAGGTGAGAGCGGGTCGGAGCGGGCCGGAACGGATATGGCCGCCGTCTTACGGGCCGTACGGGAAATGCCCGCTCGGTTGCGGGCCCCGCGCGCGGAACCCACGGTGAGGAGAACGTTCCGACTCGTCCCGAAAGGACCAGGCATGCGTCTTCAGCTCTCCCGCCGCGTCTCGACCGCCGCGGTGTGTGCCGCGCTCGTACTCGGCGCCGCGGCCCCCGTCGCCGCCGCCCGTGAACTCCCGCGCGACTCCGGCACCGATACCGCGCCCGCCCCCGCGCCGGGCCCGATGGCGTCCACGTCGGCCACGTCGGTCACATCGGTCACGGCACCCGCGGCTGACGCGGCACCCGCGGCTTCCCCGCAGCAGACCAAGCAGCTGGACGACGTCGGTGACGTGCTGAAGCCGGTCGCGGATCTGGTCCAGGCCGCGCTGAAGGCTCCCGGTGGTGAGCTCTCCGCCGTGGACATGGAGAAGCACATCAAGGCCATCAGGGACGCCGTCGAGGCGCTGAAGTCCACCGCTCCGGCCGACACGCTGGCCGATGTGGTGCTGTCCGTACAGAAGACCACGGAATCCGTGCTCGAACCCGCCGCCGCGGCTGATCCCCAGCAGCCGTGAACGGCTCGCGCCCGGCCGCTCGTTCGATACGAGAATAGGGCGAGTCCCCTTCATTCGAGTGGCCTGTCCAGAATTCCTTCCCGACGGAGTTTCCGCCGCGCGGACGCATCGTTACTGATGACGAGCGACCACGCGAGGGAATCTCCAAGAGGCCTGTGCGAAGCGTGAGTTGTCTCGCAACAGACATCGCTGAAAGAAGGATTCACCATGAAGCCCATGAAGGTCGCCGCTGTCGTCGCCGGTTCCGTGATGGCTCTGGGTGCCGCCACCCCGGCGTTCGCCGCCGAGGGCATGAGCCTCAATGGCGGGCTGGAGACCGTGCTGAGCGAGGGCCTCAAGGACCCCCGGCCGCTGAACACCAACGCGCTGGACACCGAGAACCCGGGCTCCGTGCTGAACACCGTGAAGAGTGCCACGGACAGCCTGAACAAGAAGAAGGGCGGCAAGACGTCCGGCACGAAGACGTCGGGCAAGACGGGTGCCAAGGAGATCGTCGGCACGTCGACCGGCAACAAGCTGCTCGGTGGACTTCCGCTCGGCAAGTAGCCTCCGGCAGCGGTTTCCGGACGGTCCGGGCCTCGCCAGGGCCCGGACCCCGTAGCCGAACTCCCTGTAGCCGCACCGGATTCCGCTGATACGGATCAACGGATCAGCTCGTCCAGAAGTCCCACCAGCGGGTGAGGATGAGCATCCCGATGATCCCGGTCCACAACACCGGCGGCACCCAGTGGAACTCGCCCAGCGCGCCCCGCAGCGCGGCGGGCGCGGGCAGGATCCCGTGCTCGACGTTGTGCGCCGTGACGTAGCAGAACATCACGATGGTGGCGACCCACGCCAGACAGCACCACAGACACAGCGAGTTGATGCTGTAGAGCGACTGGTACTGGAGCCAGGTGCAGAAGCCGACGCCGAAGAGCGTCCCGGCGTTCAGACCGAGCCAGAACCAGCGCCGGTAGCGCGCCCCGGCCAGCAGCCCCGCGCCGACGCCGATGACCACCGCGTACGCCGCCAGCCCCAGCATCGGGTTGGGGAAGCCGAAGACCGACGCCTGGTCGCTCTTCATGATGTTCCCGCAGGAGACCACCGGGTTCAGACTGCATCCCGGCGTGAAGTCCGGGTCCTCCAGCAGTCTGAACTTGTCGAGGGTGATCACCCAGGCCGCCAGCAGTCCCGCCGCTCCGCTGATCATCAGCACGAGCGCGAGGGCCCGGCCGCCGCCCCACGCACCCCCGGTGCTCTCCGTACGCTCATCGGCGGCCGTGTTCTCGGCCAGTGCCGTTGCCATGCCGTCCGCTCCCCTGCTTCCAGCCCTCAGCCGCGCAGGCTGCGTACGGGCACCAGGCAGTGCGCGGCGCTGGTGAGCATCGTCTGGTCACCAGCGAAGGCGCGCAACTGCTCCTCGGTGACGGGCCTGCCCGGTGTCGCCTCGGCCCAGGGCCTGGTGGCGACGATGAAGTAGACCTGCCCGTGAGCCCGCGCGTCCTGCTCCCACTCCGGTGGAACGGGGCACTGCGCGTTCAGATACGGCATCGTCAGCACGGCGCTGCCCGCCTCCACCAGCAGCGTGATCGGCACGTTGGGGTTCTTCGAGACATCGATCAGATCGCCGCCGGGGATCAGCCCGATCTCGGCGAGCACCGTACGCATCGTCTCCTCGCCGGCCTCCGCCCCGTCCTTGCCGTCCCCGAGTGAATAGGCGAGCAGGAAAGGCGCGTTGCGTTCGCCCTCGAAGGGATCGCTGGTCCAGGAAATCACCGAGAGAGTGCCCAGCCTGGAGGCGTTCCGTGCGCTGATCGAGGCGGAATTGGTAGAGGTCATGTTGCGGCACAGTAGTGGCCCGGAGGGAATATCCGTGAGCCCGCTTCACCCAAGTGGGGGACTGCGCAGGCTACTTCGGGACATCACTCGCTCAATTTCGTTTTTCAGTACGAGACTTATTCAGCTGTCCGCGCGTGGACTCTCCCCGCGCGGCCGGGGAGAGATAGGCGCGCCAGTCGCTCCGGCCCGGCAGATCGGGCAGGCTCACGGCGCGCCACCCCTCGGTGTACGCGGGCCGCGCGTCCTCCCCCGCCACCACGACGGCCACCGGCCGGCCGCGGGCGAGCGCGACGAGCCGTGCGGGGGTGATGGAACCGTCGTGGCCCCCGGTCTGCCGTGACGCGCAGCCGGCGAGATAGGCGACCCGTACGGCCTCCGCCCCGCTGACCACGCACGGCGGCCGTACGCCCTGGCGCGCCAGCTCGGCCGCCACCCGTGCAAATGCCACCCTGTTGGTACGGCCGCGCGCGGCGGCGCTGTCGAGGACCACGTACTGCACCGTCAGATGCGCCGCCAGCAGCGCCGCGAGAGCGCCCACCGCCAGGGGGCGCGGCCATGCCGCCCGGCCGATCCGGGCCAGGCCCGCCGCCGTGGGCAGCGCGAGCAGCGCGTACGTGGGGAGGAGGAAGCGCGGCGCCGCGTAACCGATCAGCAGGACGTACGGCACCGCCATCGACAGCCCCGCCAGCGTCGGCACCAGCACGACGGCCGGCCTCCTGGCGCGGACGGCGGCCAGCACCCCGCAGACGACGAGGAGCGGCAGCACGAACCACCACACCGCGGTGACGGGCCGTCGCCACGGAATGTCACAGGGGCGGCAGAGCAGCCGCCCGTCGAGCGCGCGCACCTGGTCGTCGAGGGCGAGATGCCAGCCCAGGTCCCCCTGGATCTCGCTGGCGCGCCGCAACCGCGCGGAGAGGCCGCCGTAACCGGCGTACGCCTCGACGGCCCACGGCGCACAGCCGAGGGCCGCACCGGCGGCGAGTGCCAGCAGCGGGAGCGGGTGCCGCCAGGCCCCGACGAGGAGCCCGGCGGCGGCGAGCGGCAGGCCGAGCCAGAGTGCGTCGCTGGGCCGCATGAGCGCGACGAACGCCACGCCCCCGCAGAGCCCGGCGAGCGCGGCACGGTCGGACCGGTCGCGCACGGCCCGCAGGAAGCAGCCGACCGCGAACAGGGACCCGAGGGCGACCCACAGGTTCGGCATGACCTGCGGGCCGTAGAGGACGGTGATCCACAGCCCGGCGAACAGGGCGCCGGCCAGAGCGAGTACGGGCGCCGGGAGCAGCCGTCGCCACACCCACAGCGCGAGCAGGAGACCGGCGCCCGACAGCAGCGCGAGATAGACCCGGAGGGCCTCGACGGACGAGGTCAGCGCGGTCACCGGCGCGATCAGATAGGTGATGCCCCGGGCGCGCGGCGCGCTGAAGAACGCGGCCTCGGCGTCCCGGGCGACCTGGCTGACGTACACCGTCTCGTCCCAGCCGAGACCCGACCCGGGCACGACGAGCACCAGTTGGAGGATGACGTACGCCACGGCGACAGCGGCGGGCCACCCGAAGCCCCGGGCCGCCCGTACGACGCCGCCCCGGCGCTCCGACCCGCTCGGGCCCGCGGCGACGGCCGAGGTCTCTGTCATGCGCCCCACGCTGCCTCCGCGCCGCCCGCCCGGCCATCGGGACAAGCCACTCGGACGAACGGGCGGAGACGGCGCGGCCGCACACGGGGACGCCGGCGCCCACTCCTCCCGGAAACGCGAGAATCCCGCCCGATCTTCCGATCGGACGGGATTCTTGTCGCTGTTGTGGACCTGAGGGGATTTGAACCCCTGACCCCCTCGATGCGAACGAGGTGCGCTACCAGTCTGCGCCACAGGCCCTTGCAACGAGTGAAACCTTAGCACCCCCGCCGCCGTGCTCGGAAATCCGTTAGCGGCTGGTCACCGGGCCCGGGGGTGGGCGCGGTGACCGGGGGCGGGGTGGGGGGCGGTGGGTCACTCGTTGGCCGCGCGGGGGCGGTCGTCCTCGTCGTACTGGTCGAACAGCGGGGTCCTGCCGCGGTCGCGCGTGCGGCGGGGTGCCGGGGCGCGGGGTGGCGGCGGGGGTTCCGCGGCGGGCTCGGCCGTGGAGGAGCGGGCCGCGCTCCACGTTTCCGGGTCGCTGACCTCGACACCCCCGCCGGCGCGGGGAGCGACCGGGGCGGTGACGTACGTGGGGAGCGGGACCGGTACGGGGTCCCAGCTGTCGCCGCTCGCCGGGCCGCGCTCGCGCTGCTGGTCCACCCACTCCGCGTGGTCGGTCTGCTCGACCAGGGCGCGGCGGCCCGCCTCTTGGGGCGAGACCGTGGGGGCGGGGGCCGGTTCGGGGCCGGGTTCGGGCTCCTCGTCCGGCTCGCCCGAGGCGGCCGTCGACGGCTGATGGCGGCGCGGCCGGTTCTCGCGCAGCCGCTGCGCGGCGGCCTCGGCCCTGCGCCGGTCCATGGTGAACGCGAAGCGCCGTCGCTCCTGGCCGCGCAGATGCACGATGTACACGCTGAGGAGTACGGCCGGGAGGGCCGGTGCCCAGAGGAAGCCGAGACCGCCGACCGCCGCGACGATCGTGCCGAGCGTGAAGGCGAGAAAGAGGATCACGGTGGTACGGCGCCTGCGGGCGAGGACCTGGAGGCGCTGTGCGCGCCGGGCGCGTTCCGCCGCGGTGCCCGAGGGCCGCGCGCGCCGCTCAGGGGCGCGCCGCTCGGAGGCGGGGGCGGACCGGTCGGGCGCGTGGCGCGCGGGGGCCGGGCGGGATGCCTGGGCGGGGCGGGACGCCGGGCGCGCGGCCCCGGACCTGGCCGGCGCCGGGACGTCCGCGCGGATCTCCATCCGGGCTTCGGTACGGGCCGGGGGCGCGGAGAAGGCCCGGACGTCGACGGAGCTGATCGACTCCGTACGGCTGTCCGGTCCCCCGTCGGGCCCCGCCTCTTCGGCGGTGCGCTCGTGAAGCTCCTTGGCGTAACGGCGCTCCATGGCCGCCCGTCCGGACAGCAGCCGGATGGCGGTGCTGAAGCGTTCCGTCGGGCGTGCCTCATTGAGCTCGTCCTGCCTGCGGAGCCACATCGGCACCAAGTAGGCGGCCCAGGCCCCGACGATGACTGCGTAGATGAGGCCGCTGCTGCTCACGGTTCACACCGTAGAGGGGTTCGCACGACGGGATCCGCCAATTGAGCCGGTGTGTCGCACGATCCAGCTGATAGCACTGACTTTTTTTGTGATGGTGCGGATCAGTTTATGGCCATATGCCGATCAATATCGAACACTTATTTCATTTTCTGATCGTTGCCGGTCGCCCCTGGTCGGACCCTGCGCCAGCGCCGGAGCAGCCCTTCGGGCACTTCCTCGGCCGTGAGCACATAGACGAGATGATCCCGCCACGCCCCGTCGATATGCAGATAGCGGGGCCTCAGCCCTTCCTCGCGAAATCCGAGTTTGTCGACGACCCGGCGGCTGGGGCCGTTCTCCGGGCGGATACAGATCTCGACGCGGTGCAGTCCGACCGTACGGAAGCAGTGGTCCACCGCGAGGGCGACCGCGGTCGGCATGACCCCGCGCCCCGCGACCTCGCGGTCCACCCAGTAGCCGACATGGCCCGAGCACATCGAGCCCCAGGTGATGCCGGCGACGGTCAGCTGGCCGACGAGCCGGCCCTGGTACTCGATGACGAAGGGCAGCATCCGGCCGGCGTTGGCCTCGCCGCGCAGATGGCGGACCATCTGACGGTAGGTGGGGCGCTGGGCGACCGGACCGCCCGGGGGCGGTGGCGGGATCGTCGCCTCCCAGGGCCGCAGCCAGTCGCGGTTGCGCCGGTTCACCTCACGCCAGGCGCGCTGGTCGCGCAGCCTTATGGGGCGGAGGGTGATGTCGCCGTCCACCAGCATCACGGGCCAGGCCGGGTTCATCCGTCGGTACGGGGGTGATCGCCGCCGTGGATCTGGTCCACGGCGTGGACGAGCAGCCGGCCGAGCACGGCGAGACCGTCCCGTACCCCGCCCGTCGAGCCCGGCAGGTTCACGATCAGGGTCCGCCCCGCCACCCCCGCCAGGCCCCGGGAGAGGGCGGCGGCGGGCACCTTCGTCGTGCCCTCGGCACGGATCGCCTCCGGGATTCCCGGGATCTCGTGGTCGAGCACGCGCCGGGTGGCCTCCGGGGTGCGGTCCGTCGGGGAGATGCCCGTACCGCCGGTGGTCAGGATGACGTCGTACGCGGCGGCGACGCCCTCGCGCAGGGCCCGCTCGACCGGCTCTCCGTCGGGGACGACCTTCGGCCCGTCGACCGCGAAGCCCAGCGCGCTCAGACCGTCGGCGAGGACCGGGCCGCCCGTGTCGGCGTAGACCCCGGCGGCGGCGCGGTTGGACGCCGTGACGACCAGGGCGCGGTACGGGGCGGGGGACGGGGAGGTGGCCGGCGGCTCGTGAGCGGGGCCGTCGCTTCTCGCGGGTGTACTCACTGCGCGCCCCCGTCCGCCCCGGAGACCGCCGCTTCGGGCGGCACCTCCGCCTCGGGCCGGGTCCAGTGGCCCGACTTGCCGCCCGTCTTCTCCTCGACCCGTACGTCCGTGATGACCGCGCCCTTGTCGACCGCCTTCACCATGTCGACCACGGTCAGCGCGGCCACCGAGACAGCGGTCAGGGCCTCCATCTCGACGCCCGTGCGGTCGGTGGTCTTCACCGTCGCGAGGATCTCGACGGCGTCGTCCGCGACCGAGAGATCGAGCGTGACCCCCGAGACGGCGAGCGGATGGCAGAGCGGAATCAGGTCGGGGGTCCGCTTGGCGCCCATGATGCCCGCGATACGGGCCGTGGCGAGGGCGTCCCCCTTGGGCACTCCCCCGCCCCTGAGCAGTTCGACGACGCGCGACGAGACCAGCACCCGGCCGCTGGCGCGCGCGACGCGCGCCGTCACCTCTTTCGCCGAGACGTCGACCATACGAGCCGCGCCCGACTCGTCGATATGCGTCAAGCTGCCTTGCTGAGGGGTTCCGGGGGTCTCCCCCCGGGGAAACACAGTCATTCGCTGTGGCGCTCCTGGTCCGGGCCCGACGGGGCCTGTGTGGGCAGACACGGTACCGCCACCGCGCGGTGGTCAGCCGATCAGGACGACGTCGACCTCCGTGCCCGGCTCCACCGAGACGGACTCCTCCGGGATCACGATCAGCGCGTCGGCATGGGCGAGGGCGGCGATGAGATGGGAGCCGGCGCCGCCCACGGGGGTGATCGTGCTCCCCTCGGCGTCGTACGTACCGCGCAGGAACTGACGGCGGCCCGCCGGGGACGACAGTGCCGTGCCGGCCGTGAGTGTCGCCCGGACGACGGGGCGGTGCACGTCCTTGCGGCCCATCAGAGCGCGGATCGCCGGGCGCACGAACAGCTCGAAGGAGACGTACGAGGAGACCGGGTTCCCGGGGAGGGCGAGCAGCGGGGTGTGCTCCGGGCCGATCGAGCCGAAGCCCTGCGGCTTGCCGGGCTGCATGGCGAGCTTGCGGAAGTCGACCCCGCCCCCCGGCTCGTCCTCGTCGCCCACGGAGGAGAGCGCCTCCTTGACGACGTCGTACGCCCCGACGCTGACGCCGCCCGTGGTGACGACCATGTCGGCGCGGATCAGCTGGTCCTCGATGGTGGCGCGCAGCGTGTCCGCGTCGTCGGTGACGGCGCCGACCCGGTACGCGATGGCGCCCGCGTCCCGGGCGGCGGCGGTGAGCGCGAAGCTGTTCGAGTCGTAGATCTGGCCCTCGCCCAGATCCTCGCCGGGCTGGATCAGCTCACTTCCGGTGGAGAGCACGACCACGCGCGGGCGGGGCCTGACCCGTACCGAACCGCGGCCGATGGCGGCCAGCAGACCGATCTGCGGTGGTCCCAGGACCGTGCCCGCCTCCAGGGCCAGGTCTCCGGCGCGCACATCGCTGCCGCGCGAGCGGACATGGGCGCGCGCCTCGGCCGAGCGGAACACCCGTACCTCACCGCTCGCGCCCTCACCACCGGCCCCCGCGGGGCGCATCGAGATGGCCGCGGCGCCGCCCGCGCCGCCGTCGGTCCACTCCACCGGGACGACGGCCTCGGCGCCGGGGGGCAGCGGGGCACCGGTCATGATCCGGGCGGCCTGTCCGGGGCCGACCTCGGGCAACGCGCCGCTGCCCGCCGCGACATCGCCGATGACGGTCAGCACGGCCGGGAACTCGTCGGTGGCGCCCGCGACATCGGCCGTTCGGACCGCGTATCCGTCCATGGAGCTGTTGTCGAACGGCGGCAGAGCCACCGGTACCGTGACGTCCTCCACCAGCACACAGCCCTGGGCGTCGGGCAGTTGCAGCTCGATGGGGTCGAGCGGGTGGACCGCGGCGAGGATGTCCGCGAGATGGTCGTCCACCGACCAGAGCCGCTCGTGGCCGGCGGCCGGTACCGATTCTGCCGTGCTGCTCAAGTGCTACATCTCCTCGCTGACATAACTGCGGAGCCAGGCACGGAAGTCCGGGCCCAGGTCTTCACGTTCGCACGCGAGTCTGACAATGGCACGCAGATAGTCGCCGCGGTCCCCTGTGTCATAGCGACGGCCCTTGAAAACCACGCCATGGACCGGTCCGCCCACCTTCTCGTCCACGGACAACTGCTGCAGCGCGTCCGTGAGCTGGATCTCACCACCGCGGCCCGGCTCGGTCTGGCGCAGTATCCCGAAGACGGCGGGGTCGAGGACATAGCGGCCGATGATCGCGTAATTGCTGGGGGCGTCGGCGGTGTCGGGCTTCTCGACCAGATCGTGCACCTTGACCACATCGGGGTCGCCGGTGGGCTCCACGGCGGCGCAGCCGTACAGATGGATCTGCTTCGGGTCGACCTCCATCAGCGCGATGACGCTGCCGCCCTCCCGCTCCTGGATCTCGACCATGCGGGACAGCAGCGGGTCGCGCGGGTCGATCAGGTCGTCACCGAGCAGCACCGCGAAGGGCTGGTCGCCGACGTGCGGGGCGGCGCAGAGCACGGCGTGGCCGAGGCCCTTGGGGTTGCCCTGACGCACGTAGTGCATGGTGGCCAGGTCGCTGGACTCCTGGACCTTCGCGAGGCGGCCGGCGTCCCCCTTCCGGGTAAGCGCCTCCTCCAGCTCGTAGTTCCGGTCGAAATGGTCCTCCAGCGGACGCTTGTTGCGGCCGGTCACCATAAGGACGTCGGAGAGCCCGGCGGCCACCGCCTCCTCGACCACGTACTGGATCGCGGGTTTGTCCACGACCGGCAGCATCTCCTTCGGAGTGGCCTTCGTGGCGGGCAGGAACCGGGTGCCGAGGCCCGCGGCGGGGATGACAGCCTTGGTGATCCGGGAGGACGAGTGAGTCATGCGAAGTACCCTATCCGCGCCGTATGGGCGGAAGATGATACTCCGGTTAACTTTCGCCTCATAAGAGAGCAGACGCGAGGTTTGTGATGTCCGGTGCGTAATGATGAGTAGTGACATGACCGGAAAGACCGCTCTGCGCCGTGAACTCCTCGCCGCGCGGGCCCTCCTGTCCAGTGAGGACGCCCGGGAGACCGCGGCGGTTCTCGCGCGGCGCGCACTCGGTCTGCCGGAGCTCGCGGGCGCCCGTACCGTCGCCGCGTATGTCTCGGTGGGGCGCGAACCGGGCACGCGCGCGCTGCTCGACGCGCTGCGCGCGCGGGGGGTGCGGGTCCTGCTGCCGGTGCTGCTGGCGGACAACGACCTCGACTGGGCGGAGTACGAGGGCGCGGACCGTCTGGTGCGGGCGGGGCGGGGGCTGCTGGAGCCTGACGGTACCCGGCTCGGCGTGGACGCCGTACTGGAGGCGGAGGTCGTGCTGCTGCCCGGCCTCGCGGTGGACGGGCGAGGGATGCGGCTGGGGCGGGGCGGCGGCTCGTACGACCGGGTCCTCGGCCGGCTGGCCCGAGCCGGCGCCGCACCCGCGCTGACCGTCCTGCTGTACGAGAACGAGGTGGTCGCGCGGGTCCCGGAGGAACCGCACGACCACCCCGTACGGGCCGTGGTGACGCCGGGGGGCGTCAGGCGCTTCGACGACCGGCGTTAGCGGCGGCGTCGGCGGCGGCGCTCAGCCTCGGCCCTTGCCCCGTGCGCCGCGCGTCGTGCGCCGCGCCCCGGTGCCCTGTGCCCCGCGCCCCGGCTCACGATTTGGGTGGCTTGAGCGTCAGGGTGTCCTTCGTCGCGCGTTCCACCGTGCTGACCTTGTAGGGCCAGTCGAGCAGCTCGCCCTTGGCCCACTTGTCCGTCTGGTCGGTGTAGTGGGCGCTGTACGCGTGCCCCGAGGCGCCCGTCAGATTGATCCAGCGGGACTTGTCCCAGTCACCGACGTTGACGACCATCCGCATCGACGGCACCCACACGACCTCGTAGCCGCCCGCCGCGTTCCAGCCCGTCGCGTTGATCGCGGCCTCGCCACCGCCGAGGTTCCACGGGCCGCGGTTGAGCATCTGCCTCAGGAAGCTGGGGCCGCTGGTCCCGAGGGTCTGGTTGTCCAGCTGGAGCTGGTGCAGCCGGCCCCAGCTCCAGCTGGAGACGTCCTTGCCGAGCTTGGCGGTCAGCTCCCAGCGGGCGTCCTCCATGGCGCGCTCGAACAGCTTGTCGCGGGTCTTGGTGGCCTCGTCCCTGCGGCTGCCCGGGGAACTCCACCACGCGTTGTTCTCGTCCTTGATGATGCCGCGCACGACCTCGTACCAGCGGTCCCCGCCGTCCGGCTGGGCCGAGTCGGGCGCGCGCTGGCCGCACTCCCGTACCAGCTGTATGTCGTCGTCCGCCGGCCCCGTGCTGTCGGCGGGACGGACATTGAGGCACTCGCCCCTGACCCGTACCTCCTTGGGAAGCTTGTTGCCGAAGGCGAGCTTGAGGACATTGCGCCAGACCGCGTTGAAGTAGGCGGCGGCCCCCGAGTCGGGTTCCTGGGTGTAGTCCCAGCCTTCGAGGAGCTTCTGCGCCTCGCGTACGGACGGTTCCGAGACACTGATCTTGAGCAGGTAGGGCATCAGCAGCTTCGCGATCTCGCTGGTGTTGTCCATCTGCATGGTCTGCATGTCGTCGGTCGAGATCTTCCCGCCGTCCTTGATCTTCGACTCGATCAGGTCGTTGATCCGCTGGCTGCGGGCGCCATAGCCCCAGTCCTCGGTGAGCGGGTAGGGGTACTTCTCCGAGTCGACGACGGCCTGGTTGGCGGTGACGATGTAGCCGCGCTCCGGGTCGTACTCGTACGGCAGCTCGTCGAAGGGGATGTACCCCTTCCACTGGTACTTCGGGTCCCAGCCCGGAGCCGGCGTCCGGCCGTCGAACCCTTCCGAGCGGATCGGGATGCTGCCCGGCGCCTGGTAGCCGATGTGGCCCTTGGTGTCGGCGTAGATGAGGTTCTGCGAGGGGACCTCGAAGTGCTCGGCGGCCTTGCGGAACTCGCTGAAGTCCTTGGCCTTGTTGAGCTCGAAGACCGCGTCCATGGACTTGCCCGGCTGGAGCGCCGTCCACTGGAGCGACACGGCGTAGCCGGAGCCGCGGTCCGGGGCGACATCGCCGACCGGGGCCTTCTCGCCGACCTTCACCAACTCGCTGTCGCGGTCCGAGACCAGCGGGCCGCGGTCGGTGGAGCGGACGGTGATCGTCTTGCTCGGGCCGCCCGCGACCTTGATGGTCTCCTCACGGGTCCTGAACCGCTTCTCCTTGTCGCCGTACTGGTAGGAGTCGCCGTTGACCTTCTCCAGGAAGAGGTCGGTCACATCGGCGCCGAGGTTCGTGAAGCCCCACGCGATGTCCTGGTTGTGACCGATGATGACGCCGGGCATTCCGGCGAACGTGTAGCCCGCGACGTCGTACTGGCAGGTCGCCGAGACGCTGCGGCAGTGCAGACCCATCTGGTACCAGAGCGAGGGCAGCTGGGGAGCGAGATGCGGGTCGTTGGCGAGGAGCGGCTTCTCCGTGGTCGTGTACCGGCCGGAGACGACCCAGGAGTTGGAGCCGATGCCGCTGCCGCTCGGGCCGAGCAGCTCGGGGATCTCGTCGAGCGTGCCGGAGAGCGCTTCGAGCTGGGAGTTGAAGTTCGCGGTGGCGTCGGACGCGGTGTTCACGCCGCCGGTGCCGGTGTCCGTGCCGGTTCCTATGCCGGTGCCTGTGCCAGTACCGGTGCCTGTGCCTGTGCCGGTCCCGCCTGTGCCGGTCCCGCCTGTGCCGGTCCCGCCTGTACCTGTGCCGCCTGTGCCGAGGTCTGAGCCCGTGCCGGTTCCCGTGCCGTGTTCTGTCGCGTTGCCGGGCTCGGCCTTGGGGTCGTATTTGCCGGTGGCGGGGTCGATCCCGCCCTCGCTGACGATCGGCTTGTTCCGGTCGTACGGATACGACGGATACAGGTCGTCGATCTGCTGGTCGCTCAGCCGGCTGGTCAGCAGCGAGCGGTCGATCTCGTCCTGCATATTGCTGCGCAGGTCCCAGGCCATCGCCTTGAGCCAGGCCACCGAGTCGACGGGCGTCCACTTCTCGGGCTTGTAGTCACTGGTGAAGCTCAGCGCGGCGTACTCGACGGAGATGTCCTTGCCGTCGCGGCCCTCCAGATACGCGTTGACGCCGTCCGCGTACGACTGGAGGTTCTTCTTGGTCTCCGCCGAGAGCTTGGTGTCGTACTCGCGCTGTGCCACCCCGTGCCAGTCGAGGGTGCGCAGGAAGGTGTCGGTCTTGACCTGGCTCTTGCCGAACATCTCGGAGAGCCGTCCCGAGGTCATATGACGCCGGACGTCCATCTCCCAGAAGCGGTCCTGCGCCTGGACGAAGCCCTGGGCGCGGAACAGGTCCTGGTCGCTGTTGGCGTAGATCTGCGGGATGCCGTAACTGTCGCGTCTGACGTCCACGGGCCCGGAGAGGCCCTTGAGTTCGAGCGTCCCCGTGGTCTGGGGGAAGGAGGCACGGACCGTGCTGACGCCCCAGTACGTGCCGTAGCCGACACCGCCGACGAGCGCCAGCACCAGGACGATCACGATCAGACGGGCGCGTCGCCCCTTCTTTTTGGCGGAAGGGGGGGCTGTGTTGGCGGGCATCGCTGTCCTTCGAGGGGCAGGGTGGTCCTGGAATGCTGGAGCAACCATAGGCGCAGCCGTTCATCGTCCCGGACGCGGTGTCATGTAGTGCGACTCGTCGGACGATCGCACAAGTGATCACGCCATGGTTCCCAGCGCATAGCGGCCGCGAGGGAGGCACAGATCACATCCGCTCGCACTGGCAATCGAAAGCGTCAAGAAAACGTTAAAGATTAGGTAAGGTAACGAAGTACCGGCTGCCGGAGGAACGATCCGGCATGCGCGAGGGGAAGGATCGACCGCTGTCTGTCCACCATCTCAATGAACTCCTGCTCATCAGCTCCCTCGTGCTGCTGATCGCGGTCGCCGCCGTCCGGATCTCCTCCCGGAGCGGGCTCCCCAGCCTGCTGCTGTATCTCGGGATCGGGGTCGTCATAGGACAGGACGGCCTCTTTCACGTCAAGTTCGACAACGCCGAACTGACACAGGTAATCGGATATGCCGCTCTTGTGGTGATCCTGGCCGAGGGTGGCCTGGGCACCAAGTGGAAAGAAGTGAAACCGGCGCTGCCCGCCGCCGCCGTGCTCTCGACCGTGGGCGTCGCGGTGAGCGTCGGGGTGACCGCCTCCGCCGCGCACTATCTGATCGGTCTGGAGTGGCGGCAGGCGCTGATCGTCGGCGCGGTTGTCTCCTCGACGGATGCCGCGGCGGTCTTCTCCGTCCTGCGCAAGGTCCCGCTGCCGTCCCGGGTGACCGGGGCGCTGGAGGCCGAGTCGGGTTTCAATGACGCCCCTGTGGTGATCATGGTGGTCGCGCTCTCGGCGTCGGGCCCGGTCGAGCACTGGTACGTGCTGGTCGGCGAGATCACGCTGGAACTGGCGATCGGCGCGTGCATCGGACTGGCCGTGGGCTGGGCGGGCGCCTACGGGCTGCGGCATGTGGCCCTGCCCGCCTCCGGGCTCTACCCGATCGCCGTGATGGCCATCGCCGTCTCGGCGTACGCGATCGGCGCCACGGCACACGGCAGTGGCTTCCTCGCCGTCTATCTCGCCTCGATGATCCTGGGGAACTCCAAGCTGCCGCACGCCCCGGCCAACCGCGGGTTCGCGGAGGGGCTCGGCTGGATCGCGCAGATCGGCATGTTCGTTCTGCTCGGGCTGCTGGTGACCCCGCACGAGCTGGGCGACGACTTCCTGCCCGCGGTCGTCGTCGGTCTCGTCCTGACCGTGGTGGCCCGGCCGCTGGCCGTGCTGATCAGTCTGCTGCCGTTCCGTATCCCCTGGCAGGAACAGGCGCTGATGTCCTGGGCCGGTCTGCGCGGCGCGGTGCCCATCATCCTGGCGACCATCCCGATGGTCTCGAACATCGAGGGCAGCCTCCGGATCTTCAACATCGTCTTCATCCTGGTCGTCGTCTACACGCTGGTCCAGGGGCCGACGCTGCCCTGGCTGGCCAAGGCCCTGCGACTCGGCGACCCCGCCGAGGCCGCCGACCTGGGCATCGAATCCGCGCCACTGGAGCGGCTGCGCGGCCATCTGCTCTCCGTGGCGATCCCCGCGCACTCGAAGATGCACGGCGTGGAGGTCGGAGAACTGCGACTCCCGGCCGGGTCCGCGGTGACCCTGGTCGTGCGGGACGGCAAGAGCTTCGTACCGCAGCCGGCGACCGTACTGCGCCGCGGCGACGAACTCCTGGTGGTCGCGACCGATCCGGTACGGGATGCCGCCGAGCGACGGCTGCGGGCGGTCGGACAGGGCGGAAAGCTGGCCGACTGGCTGGGGACGGGCGCGGGTGCGGGGGCCGGAACCGGCGCCACGACCGGTGGCAACCTCCGTCCGTAATCGCAGGCGTACGTTCATGATGCTCACTCCTTTCCCAGGTGGCGTGGTGTTCGCACCTGTACGATGAAGGCACAGTTGATCGACCAACTCTGCCTGACGCAGTGCTGGCGCGACCGTATGGCGGCCGTGGCGTTCCCCGATGTGGGCCCTGGTATCTACCGCAGTTCCGCGCAAGAGGACAGCTCTCGGCGACGCCCGTACATCCGGGACGCGCTACCAGGCGGCAGAAAGGCAAGGACCGTGTCCCACAACACGGTCGACACCACCGGGGACGCCACCCCGGCCGCGACGCCCCGCCCCGGATACGGACGGCTGCTGCGCACGCCCGGCGCCTGGACGTTCCTGCTGCCCGGTTTCGCCGCCCGGCAGCCCTTCGCGATGCTGACGATCGGCATCGTGCTCCTGGTCCAGCACACCACCGGCTCGTACGGCAGCGCGGGAGCCGTCGCCGCGGTGACCGGCGTCTCCATGGCGCTGTTCGCGCCGCAGGGCGGAAAGCTCGCCGACCGGTTCGGGCAGCGCGCGGTGCTCGTCCCGGGCGTGCTGCTCCATACGGCGTCCGTCACGGCGCTGATCGTGCTGGCGCTCGCGGACGCCCCGCTGTGGGTACTGTTCCTCGCCGCTGTCCCGACGGGTGCCTCCGTTCCTCAGATCGGTCCCATGGTCCGCTCGCGCTGGGCCGCCGTACTGGGAGGCAGCCCCTCCGGCCCGGGCCCCGGATCGGGCGCGGGCTCACGCTCCCGTGGCGACGCTTCCCTGCTTCCGACGGCCGCCGCCTTCGAATCCGTGACGGACGAGTTCACTTTCGTCATAGGCCCGGTACTGGCGACCGCGCTGTGCACCGGCGTCCACCCGGCGGCCGGGCTGATCGCCGAGGCCGTGCTGACGCTGGCCGGCGGGCTGCTCTTCGCCGCCCAGCGGGGTACCCAGCCCAAGACCGGCCGTCGCGGGGAAGGCGGCTCGGCCGAGCCGCGCGTCTCCGCTCTCTCCGTGCCCGGGGTGCGGGTTCTCGCCATCTCCTTCCTGGGGATCGGTTCGGTCTTCGGGGGGATGCAGGTCTCGCTGACCGCCTTCGCCGAGGAGATCGGCAACCCCGGCGTGAACGGTCTGCTGTACGGCGTCTTCGCGGCGGGCAACATGCTCGCCGGAATCGTCTGCGGCGCCGTGGCCTGGAAGATCGGGCCGCGTCGCAGGCTGATGGTCGGATACGCGGGGCTGACGCTGGCCGCGTCAGCGCTGTGGGCTGTGCACTCGGTGCCGCTGCTCGCCGGACTCGGACTGCTGGTCGGACTCTGCATCGCGCCCGCGCTGATCACGGGGTACACGCTGGTCGAGTCGCTGGTGCCCGCCTCGGCCCGTACCGAGGCGTTCACCTGGCTGACCGGCGCCGTCGCGCTCGGTCAGGCCGCGGCGGTCACCGTCGCCGGACAGCTGGCGGATGCCCATGGCGCGAGTGCCGGATTCCTGGTGCCGCTGGTGGGCACCGCGCTGGCGCTGGTCACGCTGATCGCGCTGCGTTCGAGGCTGGCCCCGAAGGTCTCCGGGCGGGTCACCGCGCGTGGGAAGAGTCACCGCGAGCCGGTGACAGTGGACTGATCGCGCGGAATACGTCACTATGGAGCGTCGTTAGCACTCATTGAGTGAGAGTGCCAGGAGGAGCAAGTGCCGACCTATCAGTACCAGTGCACCGAGTGTGGCGAGGGCCTCGAGGCGGTGCAGAAGTTCACCGATGACGCCCTTACCGTGTGCCCGAATTGCCAAGGACGCCTGAAGAAGGTCTTCTCCGCGGTCGGCATCGTCTTCAAGGGCTCCGGGTTCTACCGGAACGACAGTCGTGGCTCGTCGTCGAGCAGCGCGCCCGCTTCGGCGAGCTCCTCGGGTTCGACCTCGGGTTCCACAGGTATGAAGTCGTCCTCGTCGTCGGAGTCCAAGGCCACGGCGTCGGCCTCGTCCTCTTCCGGCTCTGGCTCCTCGTCGGGCGGCTCCGGGTCCGGTTCGGGCTCCGGCTCCAGTTCGTCGAGCAGCTCCAGCGGCTCCTCGGCCGCCTGAGGTCTCCCTCCTTTCTCTCCTTCTGTTTCGTGGGGACCCCGCCGTTCTTGAACGGCCGGGGTCCTTCGCGTACGCGCGGGCGAGTACGGCTACTGTGATCGGATGGCGAACGCAGAGATCGGTGTGATCGGTGGCTCGGGTTTCTACTCCTTCCTGGAGGATGTGACCGAGGTCGAGGTGGAGACCCCCTACGGGCCCCCCAGCGACTCCCTCTTCCTCGGCGAGATCGCCGGCCGACAGGTCGCGTTCCTCCCCCGGCACGGACGCTCCCACGGCCTCGCTCCGCACCGCATCAACTACCGCGCGAATTTGTGGGCACTGCGTTCCGTCGGTGTGAAGCAGGTTCTGGGACCGTGTGCCGTGGGAGGGCTGCGGCCGGAGTTCGGGCCGGGCACGCTGCTCGTACCCGATCAGTTGGTGGACCGTACGAAGGCGCGCACGCAGACCTACTACGACGGGCTGCCGCTTCCGGACGGAAGCACCTCGAAGGTCGTGCACATCTCGCTCGCCGATCCTTACTGTCCTGAGGGACGCAGGACAACGCTGGCGGCGGCGCGGGGGCGCGACTGGGAGCCGGTGGACGGCGGGACGCTCGTGGTCATCGAGGGACCGCGTTTCTCGACGCGGGCGGAATCGCGGTGGCATGCGGCGATGGGCTGGTCGGTGGTCGGGATGACCGGGCACCCCGAGGCGGTACTCGCCCGTGAACTGGGGCTCTGCTACACCTCCATGACTCTGGTGACGGATCTGGACGCGGGCGCGGAGGCCGGTGAGGGGGTCTCCCACGAGGAGGTCCTCAAGGTCTTCGCCTCGAATGTCGACCGCCTGCGCACGGTGCTGTTCGACGCGGTGGGCGGATTGCAGGCGAGCGAGACGCGTGACTGTCTGTGCGCGCACGCTCTGGACGGGATCGACACCGGCATCGAGCTGCCTTGATCAGGATGTGCCCGGCCCCCTCGCCAACCATGCGTGAGAAACCGGGAATTGCGGCGACGCCCGCCTGAACCACTCCGGCGGGTGAGGAAGTTATCCACAATCGCCGACTGATACACAGTTCGCAGCGGGATCGTGACGGACCGTGCATCGTGAGGAGCGATCGCAGAACTCCTCACGGCAGGTGGTGGTTCCTATGTCCCGTTCCTTCTCGCACGATCCGTCCCTTCTCCCTCTTCCTCCTCTCCCGCGCCCGTCCCCCGTTCCCTCCTCGCTCGCCTCACCCTTTCCCTCTCCCCTCTCCTCACCCGCCCCGCCCGAGCCGTGCGGTGTGCCGCCCTTCGACCCGCTGCGGGTACGGGGCTCGGGCCGACGGCTGCGCAGGGCGCTGTTCAGGCGGCGGCGCGCGACGGCGGCCGGTCTGGCCATGACGGCCGCCGCGCTGGCCGCCGCCGGGGCGGGGGGCTCGGTCGGTGCGGCGGCGGACGCCGACGCCCGCGCGGAGTCCACGGCGCCCGGCGCCGTGGCGGTGCCACCGCCATCCCGGCCGTCTCGCGCTCAGCGAGCCGCCGAGCTGGTGTCCGCGCCAGTACGTATCGCGGACGCGGCGACGGTCCGGCTGCTGCGCCGAGGAGACCGGGTGGATGTGATCGCGGCGGCCGAGGGGGCGCCGGAGGCGAGGGTGGTGGCCTCGGGCGCCCGGGTGACCGAGGTTCCGAAGGCGCCGGAGACCATCGGGGACGGCATGGACGGCGGGGCGCTGATCGTCCTGTCCGTTCCACGCGCGACCGCCACGGAGCTGGCCGGCGCGGGCGCCACATCACGGCTGGCGGTGACGCTGTGCTGAACAGGCTCGTGCGGGAGTGGCTTGTGTGTGGGCGGCTTGTGCGGGGGTGGTTCCCGCTGAGCCGGGGCTTTCGCACTCGCACTGGCGAGCTGTGGAGTCGCCTGATCGCGTCTGCGGATTGGACAGTGTGGGCACGCGCTGCCGTAGGTTGCGAAGCTGATTGTCACCTCTACCGCACATGCGAAGAAAGGCTCACTCGTGAGCAAGGAGAAGGAGAGCGTGCTGGAGGGCTTCAAGGCCTTCCTGATGCGCGGCAACGTGATCGACCTCGCGGTCGCGGTGGTCATCGGAGCGGCGTTCACGAATGTGGTGAACTCGGTCGTCAAGGGTCTGATCAACCCGGTGGTCGGCGCGTTCGGCACCCAGGATCTGAACAAGTACAGCTCGTGCCTGAAGGCGCCGTGCGAGACGAACGACGCGGGCGAGGTCGTGAGCGGCATTCCGATCATGTGGGGAACGGTGCTGAGCGCGGTCCTCACGTTCCTGATCACGGCGGCCGTCGTGTACTTCCTGATGGTCCTGCCGATGGCCAAGTACCTCGCCAGGCGGGCCAGGCAGCAGGCCGCCACGGAGCAGGTCCAGGAGGTTGTGGAGGTCAGCGAGCTGGAGGTGCTGAAGGAGATCAGGGACACGCTGATCGCGCAGCGCGGCCCAGGGACAGCCGTCCCCGGGCAGACCACCTCTGGGCAGACCGCCCCCGGTCAGACCACCCCGGGACCGAACAATCCGGGGCAGGGCAATCCGTAGCGGCTGATTGCTTCACCGCAGGTCAGAGGTGGTGGGGCGGCTTCTCGTCGAGGAAGCGTGCGAGATCGGCGGCGCTGTCACCGCTCCCGGCGGGCCGGTCGCCCCAGCCGCGGTCCGTGTCGTCCGTCGACTGCTGGTCCAGCGGATCGTCGAAGATCAACGCGGGACTGGGGCGGGGCGGCCGGGACGGCTGGGCCGGCTGGGGCTGCTCCGCTGCCGGCGGCTCGGGAGTGGGGGCGGTGCTCATGGCTCCAGGGTACGGGGGCGCGGTCCGCACCGGCGCGGACGAGGACGGCCGGAGGCAACCCACCCCGGCGTGGGTGGCACGCAGCGCGCGCCTCACCGGCCTACCCGGCCCACCACCCGCGCCTCTGCTGCCTGTACGTTCCTCGGGGCCTGGGCGGTCCCTGTGTCGGGACCGGCGGGGGCGACCGTGGCGGTGGGGTGGCGCCTGGCTCTGTTCGGGCGCGTGGACGCCCGTGGTACGGATGGGGGTTCATGACATCCAATGACGCACTGACCGACGTGGCGGGCCTGCGGGTCGGGCACGCCCACGTGGCCGGGGACCGGGCGCTGACCGGCACCACCGTCGTTCTCGCCCCGGAGGGCGGGGTGGTGGCCGCGGTGGACGTACGGGGCGGCGGGCCGGCCACCCGGGAGACCGACGCCCTCGATCCACGCAATATCGTCCAGCGCGTCGAGGCCGTCGTGCTGACGGGCGGCAGCGCGTACGGGCTCGACTCGGCGTCCGGGGTGATGGCGTGGCTGGAGGAACGCGGGCGCGGCATCCGGGTCGGTCCCGACCCGTCCCAGGTGGTACCGGTCGTACCGGCGGCCGGGGTCTTCGACCTGGGGCGCGGTGGCGACTGGCGGGTCCGCCCGGACGCGGCGACGGGCCGTGCGGCGGTGGAGGCGGCGGCCGGTACGGCGAGCGGGGCGCCGGTCGCGGAAGGCGGCGTGGGCGCCGGGACGGGCGCTCTCGTCGGCCCGGTCAAGGGCGGGGTCGGCACGGCGAGCCTGGTCCTGGAGTCCGGGATCACGGTGGCCGCCCTGGTCGTGGCCAACGCGGCGGGGTCCGCGATCGATCCGCTGACGGGCGTGCTGTACGGGCGCTACTTCAACGGCCGTACGGAGTACCCGGCGCCCGCGGTCCACGAGGCGGCCCAGCGGCGGCTGGCCGAACTGCGGGAGCGGAACGGACCCCCGCCGCTCAACACCACGCTCGCCGTCGTCGCCACCGACGCCGGACTGTCCCGGGCGCAGGCGCACAAGCTCGCGGGCACGGCGCACGACGGCATCGCGCGCGCCGTCCGTCCCGTGCATCTGCTCAATGACGGGGACACGGTTTTCGCCCTGGCGACGGGTCAACTCCCTCTCGCCGAGGGGGATCCGCTCGCGCTCAATGAGGTCCTGGCGGCCGGAGCCGACGTCGTGACCAGGGCAATCGTGTCCGCCGTCGAGTCGGCGGAGAGCGTGGCGGGGCCCGGCGGGACGTTCCCGTCGTACCGCGAGCTGTACCGGCTCGACTGACCGGCGTAGTCACCGAGTTGACGGGGGGCGCGCGGGAACTTCACGTACGCCCCCTTCGTTTTCTCAAACTTAGGACGCGATGTCAGCCCTAGGCACTACGTTATGCAATCACCAAGTGACATGTGGCGACGGCCTGGAGACCCATCTTGAACGATCCCTACGAGACAACCGAGACGCACCTCGAGCGACTCCTGGGTCGGGCACTCAACTCCTTCGACCTGCCGGACGCGTTGGTCGAGCAACTCGGCCATGCGCTGGCGCACGCCAGCTCGCTGTGCTCCGCGCACCACAGTGCGGGGCTGCACCGCGAGACGTACCGGCACACGTATCTGCTCATGGACGGCAGCGCGCTCAGTCTCTGGGAGCTGGTGCACAACACCGGCCGGGACAACGCGCGGTCGCACGAGCTGTACGCGGAGGAGTCCGAGGCGCAGCTCGCGGCGGCCCGTCTCTGCCGTCCCGGCAGCCCCGAGGCCCCGCGGCTCTCCGACGACGGGTCAGCGGGCCCTGAGACCGTGCGCGATCCCGACGGGCCGCCCATGGACGATGTCGCGGCCGGTCTGCTCGCGGAGCTGGAGTCCGAGCGCACGGCCGAGATCGACGCGCATCTCGCCCTGCTCCGCGGTCTGCGCGCCATGCCCTCGACGCCGGTTCCGCGACACCGGATGTACTCGCCGGACAACTCCCCGGACCATGCCCGGCGGGTGCTGCGCCGGGCCGAGAACTCCGACCGGCCGGGCGAGCGGACCGCGCGGCTGCTGCGGACGGCGTTCGCGCACCACATCACACAGGTATTCGGAAGACAGTGCCAGGTCGAGGGAAAGGACGCCGGGTTCATGCTCTACGAGCACGCGTTCCTGCTGATCGACGGCAGCGAGACGAGCCTGTGGGAGGTGGAGCACACGGCGACTCCGGACGGCCGCCATATGTGCGAGGTCTACGAGACGGAACACCTCGCGCGCGAAGCCATGGAGCTCCGCGCGCAGGTGCGATGACATGAGACGGGGGAGGGAGGGGGTGGGTCGTACGGCCGCCAGGGGTGGACGGTCGCACGACCCCACGAGAGTCAGGCTCAGACGGCCACCGGTACCTTGGCGTCCGCCGCGGCTCCCCCGTCGCCGGTGACGTCGCCACCGGCGGATCCGGCCTCCGCCGCCTGGTCCGGGCGGCCCGTCTTACGGGCTCCCTTGAGCAGGATGACCAGCCCGGCGCTCACCGCCGTACCCGCCGCGATCGCGATCAGGTAGAGGAACGGGTTGCCGATCAGCGGGATCACGAAGATGCCGCCGTGCGGGGCCCGCAGCGTGCACTCGAAGAGCATCGACAGCCCGCCGGTGACCGCGCCGCCCGCCATCGCGGACGGGATCACCCGCAGCGGGTCGGCGGCCGCGAAGGGGATCGCGCCCTCGGTGATGAAGGAGGCGCCGAGCACCCAGGCGGCCTTCCCGTTCTCCCGTTCGGTACGGGTGAACAGCCTGCCGCGTACGGTCGTGGCCAGCGCCATGGCGAGCGGCGGGACCATGCCGGCGGCCATCACGGCGGCCATGACCTTGAGGCTGCCCTCGTTGGGGTTGGCGAGACCGCCGACCGCGAAGGCGTAGGCGACCTTGTTCAGCGGGCCGCCCAGGTCGAAGCACATCATCAGGCCGAGAACGACGCCCAGGATGATCGCGTTGGCGCCGGAGAGGCCGGACAGCCAGTCGGTCAGCGCCTTTTGGAGGGAGGCGATGGGTTTCCCGACCACCAGGAACATCAGGAAGCCGACGATCGCCGAGGAGACCAGCGGGATCACGACGACGGGCATGATGCCGCGCAGTGGCGCGGGGACCCTGAGCCGCTGTATCGCCATCACCGTGCCACCGGCGATCAGACCGGCGGCCAGGCCGCCCAGGAAGCCCGCGTTGATGGTGAGGGCTATGGAGCCGCCGACGAAGCCGGGCACCAGACCGGGGCGGTCGGCCATCCCGTACGCGATATAGCCCGCGAGGACCGGCACCAGGAAGCTGAACGCCAGGCCGCCGACCTGGAAGAGCAGGGCGGCCCAGCTGGTGTGGTCCGTCCAGATGAAGTGCTCGGCTACGGAAGGGGCCTTGTTGATGGTGTAGCCGCCGATGGCGAAGCCGAGGGCGATGAGCAGCCCGCCCGCGGCCACGAACGGAACCATGTAACTCACGCCGGACATCAGCCACTTGCGCAGCTTGGTGCCGTAACCCTCGTTCGGCTCACCCGCGTTGTCCACGGGTGAGGGGTGGGCGCTCGCCGTGCCGGTGATCTCGCCGCGTTCCGCCTTGCCTCGCACCTCGGCGATCAGCTCGGCGGGCCGGTTGATGCCCGCCTTGACGCCGACATCGACGGTGGGCTTCCCGGCGAACCGCTCCTTCTCCCGTACCGGCACATCGTGCGCGAAGATCACGGCGTCGGCGGCGGCGATGACGGCGGGGTCGAGCCGGTTGAACCCGGCGGATCCCTGGGGCTCGACGACCACCTCGACGCCCGCCTGCTGTCCGGCCTGTTCCAGCGCCTCGGCGGCCATATAGGTGTGGGCGATGCCGGTGGGGCAGGAGGTGACGGCGACGATCCGGAAGGCGCGGCCGGCGTCGGCGGGCTTCGTCGGCTCCTCGGGCTCCTCGGGCTTCTCGGGCTTCTCGGGCTTCTCGGGCTTCTCGGCTGCCGGGGGTGCGGCCGAGGGCGCCTCAGCGGCCGGGGCCGCCGCCGCAGACGCCCCTGGCTCCGCAGACGCCTCCGGCTCCGCAGGCGTCTGCGGCTCCGTCGACGCTGCGGGCTCCGGCTGCGAATCGGGCTCGGGCCGCGCGGCTTCCTCGCCGCGGATCAGCGACGCCGCCGCGGTCGCGTCCGTCGCCGTACGCAGCGCCGTCGTGAACTCCTCGTTCATCAGGCGCCGCGCCAGGGCGGAGAGGATCGTCAGATGGGCGTCGTCGGCACCGGCCGGGGCCGCGATCAGGAAGATCAGGTCCGCCGGGCCGTCCGGGGCCCCGAAGTCGATGCCCCGCGCCGAGCGGCCGAAGGCCAGCGTGGGTTCGCTGACATGGGCACTGCGGCAGTGCGGGATACCGATCCCGCCGTCGAGCCCGGTCGGCATCTGCGCCTCGCGCGCGGCCACATCGGCCAGGAAGCCGTCCAGGTCGGTGACCCGGCCCAGGGTCACCATCCGTTCGGCCAGCGAGCGGGCCGCGGCTTCCTTCGTCTCGGCGGCCAGGTCGAGGTCGACCAGGTCCGCGGTGATCATGTCGCTCATCGCGGGCTCCTTCGCTCGCTTATCGCGCGGGTCAGGTGAGTGGGGAAAGAGGCAGAAGGGAGAGGGGTGGCGGCAGGATGCCAGGGGGCGGGAGGGGACGGGGTCATGAGGCGGGCTCCGTGAGAGGACGGTCCAGCGGAATGTCGGCGGTCACCGTGACCGCCGACGGGTCCAGGTCCGCCGGCGAGGGCATCACGCTGCCCGGCAGCTGCACCGCCGCCGCGCCATGCGCGACGGCGGACGCGAGGGCCTCGGGGCCTTCGCCGCCCGCCGCCAGGAACCCGGCCAGTGAGGCGTCGCCCGCACCGACATTACTGCGGACCACGGCGACGGCGGCGGAGCCGAAGTACGTCCCCGCGCCCGAGACCAGCAGCTGGCCGTCCGCGCCGAGGCTGGCGAGCACGGACCCGGCGCCGTACGTGCGCAGCTCCTCCGCGGCCTTCACCGCGTCGCCCACCGTCGCCAGGGGGCGGCCGACGGCCTCGGCCAGCTCTTCGGCGTTCGGCTTGACGACGTCCGGCCGTTCCCGGAGGGCGGCGAGCAGCGAGGGGCCCGAGGTGTCGAGCGCGATCCTGGCCCCGGCGCGGTGCGCGCGGGCGACCAGCTCGGCGTACCACTCGGGCGCGAGACCGCGCGGCAGACTGCCGCAGCAGGCGATCCAGGCGGCCGCGCCCGCGTGCGTACGGATCGCGGAGAGCAGCGACTCCGACTCGGCGGCCGTCAGCTCGGGACCCGGCGCGTTGATCTTCGTCAGGGTGCCGTCCGGCTCGGCGAGCGCGATGTTGGAACGGGTCGCGCCGACGACCGGCACCGGCGCGACCTCAATGCCCTGCCCCGCGAGCAGTTCGGCGACGAGTGCGCCAGGCGCACCACCGAGCGGCAGTACGGCGACCGTACGCCGGCCCGCCGCGGCGACGGCCCGCGAGACATTGACCCCCTTGCCGCCGGGGTCCATACGCTCGGCCGTGGCCCGCAGCACTTCGCCTCGGTCGAGAGCCGGGACCTCGTACGTACGGTCCAGGCTCGGGTTCGGGGTGACGGTGAGAATCATGCGGCGCTCTCCTAGACGCACAGCACTTCGGTGCCGGCGGCCTCTACCGCCGCGGCGTCCGAAGGGCTGAGCCCACTGTCGGTGATGAGCAGGTCGACATCGGCGAGAGCGCCGAAGCGGGCGAAGTGCTCCTGGCCGTGCTTGGCGGAGTCGGCGAGCAGCACCACCCGCCGGGCGGCGCCGACGAGCGCGCGCTTGACCGCGGCCTCGGCGAGGTCCGGGGTGGTGAGACCGCCCTCCGGCGAGAACCCGTTCGTGCCGAGGAAGACGACATCGGCGCGGATCTCGCCGTACGCGCGCAGGGCCCAGGCGTCGACGGCGGCGCGGGTACGGTGCCGCACCCTGCCCCCGACGAGATGGAGGTCGATGCCCGGGTGGTCGGCGAGCCGGGCGGCGACGGGCAGCGCGTGGGTGACGACGGTGAGCCCGCACTCCAGCGGCAGCGCCGCCGCGAGCCGCGCCACGGTCGAACCGGCGTCCAGGATCACGCTGCCGTTCTGCGGCAGCTCGGCGAGCGCCGCGTGCGCGATACGGTCCTTCTCGTCGGCGGCGGTGGACTCGCGCTCCGCGAGGTCCGGCTCGAAGTCGAGCCGCCCGGCCGGTATGGCCCCACCGTGCACACGCCGTACGAGCCCGGCCCTGTCCAGGGCCTTGAGGTCACGCCGTACGGTCTCGGCGGTGACCTGGAACTCCTCGGCCAGCGACAGCACATCGACGCGGCCGCCCTCGCGGGCGAGGCGCAGGATCTCCTGCTGACGCTCCGGTGCGTACATGTGGTTTTACGTCCATTCCGTGCCCGAACCTGTGGTTTCGGCGACACGCTACGCCCAGATTTCCAGAAAGTAAACAGATCCGGGCACGGTATGGACAGAGTCGGGCATCAGTGGTTCTGAGTGGCGCTGCCTTCGCCGTAGCCGGCGGCTCCCTCCCCGGCAGCGTCGTTCCCAACGGCACCACCGTCGTCGCCCACGCTTCCGTCGCCGATGCGAGCGCCGGCCGCGGCCAGCGCGGTCGTCACCGGCTGGAAGAACGTCTCGCCGCCGACGGTGCAGTCGCCGCTGCCGCCGGAGGTCAGTCCGATGGCGCTGCCGTCCGCGGTGAAGAGGGGGCCGCCGCTGTCGCCGGGCTCCGCGCAGACGTCGGTCTGGATCAGGCCGGTGACCGTACCCTCCGCGTAGTTGACCGTGGCGTCGAGGCCGGTGACCGAGCCGTCGTTCAGCCCCGTGGTGCTGCCCATACGGATCACCGCCTGGCCCACCGTGGCCTCGGCGGCCCCGGTGATCTCCACGGTCTGCCCGTCGCCCGTGTCGACCGTGCTCGGCGCCTCGGCGGTGGCGTCCTCGTAACCGACGAACGCGAAGTCACCGTCGCCCGGGAAGGTCGCCTGTCGCACGGTGCCCACCGGCGCCCCGCCCGCGGCGTCCGACCACTCGGCGGCGGCGACTCCGCAGTGGCCGGCGGTGAGGAAGCCGGGCGCGCCGTTCCCGTCGACGACGTTGAAGCCGAGCGAGCAGCGCGCGCCGCCGCCGAAGATGGCGTCACCGCCCGCGGCGACGGTCTTGAACTCACCGGCGGACTTCTTGATACGGGCCGTGTCCGCGCCCAGCGACTCGACCGTGGACTCGATCCGGTCCCACTCGTCGCCGGTGACGGTGCGGTCCGCCGTGACCTGGATCTGGTTGGTCCTCGGATCGACGGCCCACGCGGTGCCCGGGATCGTGGCCTGCCGCCGCAAGGTCTGTGCGGCGGACTCCAGTTGGGCCGTGCTGTTCTTGACGCTCCGCACCACGGCCCCGGTCCTGGCGACCTCGGCGCGCATAGCGCTGTCGTCGCCGACGACATTGACGGTGACCTGTCGCGTGTCCCTGTCGTAGTAGGCACCGGCGAAGGCCGGGCCCAGCCGCTCGGCGATCCGCGAGGCGAGATCACCCGCGGACGACGCGCTCAGCGTCTTGGGCGCGGGGGCCGCGGAGGGGTCGGCACCGTCCTGCGAGGCATTGGCCTGGGGCAGCAGAATCGCGGCCGCCACCACGGCGGCGGCACCTCCCCCGGCGAAGACGATCTTCCGCTTGGGTATGCGTTTGTGGCTCAACTCGTGACCTCCTGTGGGGAACGGAGTCCGCTCGTCGGCAGCAGACGAAATGCGCTACGCGGTACGGGCCTTCATACGCAGGAGACCTGAGTTGTGTTCAGCTCGGCGGTACGCGAACGACGGTGGTACGCGGACGCAGTTCGGTACGCGCACGCAGTTCGGCACTCGCACGACGGTGGTACGCGGACGCAGTTCGGCACTCGCACGCAGTCGGTACGCGCACGACGGAGACCCGCACCCTGACGCCTGCCCGGTGCGGGTCTCCGTCTACGAATGGCCGCTATGTCCGAGCGGACTCCACGGCCTCCATCGCCGACTCCTCCACATGCTGCTTCGGCCGGGCGGGCAGCGCGAACATCACCCCGAAGATCAGCACGAGCACCGCCACCACCCACCACAGCGCGTGCTGGAATCCGTCCACGAAGGCCGTGCCGACCGCCGACGGGCCGACCGCCGAGGCGCCACCGACGCGGTCGTCGACCACAGCGAAGAACACCACCGACACCAGCCCGAGCCCCAGCGCGTTGCCCATCTGCTGCGTGGTGCTGATCAGACCGGATGCCGAACCCGAGTGCTCGCGCGGCACCCCGGACAGCACCGCGTCCGTCAGCGGCGCGACGATCAGGCCCATACCGAGCCCCATCACCGTCAGCGGCAGCGCCATCTGCCAGGCATGGATCTCCGTTCCGTACCGCCCGGCCTCCCAGATGTAGAGCAGCAGCCCCGACGCCATCGTCAGCGCACCGGTCTGGAGCACCTTCCGGCCGAAGCGCGGCACCAGCTTCTGTACGGACAGCCCGGCCGCCACCGAGACCGCGACCGAGAACGGCACTCCCGTGAGCCCCGCCCGCAGCGGGCTCCAGCCGAGACCGACCTGCATATAGAGCGTCCAGACCAGGAAGAAGATGCCCAGGGCGACCCCGAAGGTCAGCTGCACGGCGATCCCCGCGGCGAAGCTCTTCACCTTGAACAGCGACAGTTCGACGAGCGGCGAACCGTCCTTGCGCGTCTTCCACTTCTCGTACGCCACGAACCCCGCGAACACCAGCACGCTGCCCGCCATGCACAGATGGCCCCACAGCGGCCAGCCCAGCTCGCGCCCGCGCGTGAGCGGGTAGATCAGCATCAGCAGGGCGACGGTCACCAGCACCATGCCCACCAGGTCGAGCCGGAGCGCCTTGGGCGCCTTGGACTCGGTGATGAACTTACGGCCGAGCAGTACGCCCGCGATCCCGACCGGCAGATTGATCAGGAAGATGGGCCGCCACTCCAGTCCGGCGATGTTCCACTGCGTCAGCAGCGCGCCGAGCAGCGGTCCCGAGACGGCGCCGAGGCCGACGATCGCGCCGAACATCCCGAAGACCTTGCCGCGTTCGTGCGCGGGGAAGGTGACATGGATGATCGCGAGCACTTGCGGCACCATCATCGCCGCCATCGCGCCCTGGAGCAGCCGTGCTCCGGCCAGCATCTCGGCGTTCGGGGCGAAGCCGCAGAGGGCGGAGGCGATCGTGAAGCCGGTGATACCGATCAGGAAGAGCCGCTTGCGGCCGTATATGTCACCGAGCCGACCGCCTGTGATCAGTCCGGCGGCGAAGGCGAGGGCGTATCCGGCGGTGATCCACTGGATGGCCCCGAAGGTGGCGCCCAGAT
Source organism: Streptomyces scopuliridis (assembly GCF_042790125.1). Taxonomy (GTDB): domain Bacteria; phylum Actinomycetota; class Actinomycetes; order Streptomycetales; family Streptomycetaceae; genus Streptomyces; species Streptomyces scopuliridis_A. Next base: position 22,705 of record NZ_JBHTZS010000022.1, on the reverse strand, counting down.
CCCGTTCGATGCTCGGGATGGCGATATTGACGATCGTGACGTCGACCAGGTCCATGAACGCGGCGGTCATGACGACGGCGAGGGCCAGCCAGCGACGCCGGTCGCCGGGCGCGGACGCCTGGTCCAGAACGGCAGACGATGACAACAACGAAGGCGGAGAAGGCGGGGAAGACAGTGGCGGCGCGGGCGGTGCAGACGGTGCAGACGGTGGCGACGCAAGCGAAGTACTCATGCGGAAGAAGCTAGAGAGCATCTAGGCCAGAACATGTCCTAGAGGGCGCGCACCATGGATCGTATGACCGACACCCCGGCACGGCTCCTCAGTCTGCTCTCCCTCCTCCAGACTCCGCGCGAGTGGCCGGGCAGTGAGCTGGCCGAGCGCCTCGCCGTCAGCCCGCGCACCATCCGCCGCGACATCGACCGGCTGCGCGCCCTCGGCTACCCCGTAGAAGCCACCATGGGCGCGGTGGGCGGCTACCGGCTGGTCGCAGGCGCCGCAATGCCGCCGCTGCTGCTGGACGACGAGGAGGCGGTCGCCATCGCGGTGGGGCTGCGCGCCGGGGCGGGCCATGCCATCGAGGGCGTCGAGGAGGCCTCCGTACGGGCGCTCGCCAAGCTGGAGCAGGTGCTGCCCTCCCGGCTGCGGCACCGCGTCTCCACACTCCAGGCCGCGACGATCCCGCTCGCCCAGGGCGACGGCGCCACCATCGATCCACGCACGCTGACGGTGATGGCCTCGGCGGTCACCGGGACCGAGCGGCTGCGGTTCGGCTACCGCTCGGGCGACGGTACGGAGACGAAGCGGCAGGTCGAGCCGTACCGTCTCGTCTCCACCGGCCGGCGCTGGTATCTGGTGGCGTACGACCTCGGGCGCGAGGACTGGCGTACGTTCCGGGTCGACCGGGTCAGCGAGCCCTTCGCCACCGGCGCGCGGTTCCGGCCCCGCGAGCTGCCCGCCGGGGACGCGGCGAAATTTCTGAGCCGGTCGATGTCCCGGATGAAGCCGTCGATGGAGGTGGATGTGAGCTTCCTGGCGCCCGCGCGGTTTGTGGCGGCGCGGCTCCCGGCCCATCTCGGCGCGCCCGAACCCACCGGCCCGGACTCCTGCCGGCTGCGTGCCTCGGTGCACGACTCGCTGGAGTGGCTGGCGCTGCGACTGGCCCTGGTGGACTGCGAGTTCACGGCGCACCGGCCGGAGCAGCTGACGGACTACCTGCGGGAACTGGGCGCGAAGCTCACCCGGGCGGCCGTCGGACAGGCCCAGGGAGAGCCCCCGAAACAGATCACAGGACAGACCCCGGAACAGACCGCGGGACCGGCCTCCGGACAGAGGTGAGCCCCGGCACCTGGGGGGGGTTGGTGCCGGGGCTCGTTCTCGGGGGCCGACGGGTCGGCCCGTACGTACCGCTCAGAGAGACAGTACGAGTAAGGGGGACACTACGGGTACAGAGCGGCGACGTCACGCCGCCGCGTCGAAACCTGTGTCACGAGCCATCTTTTTCAGCTCCACCAGAGCGTGCTTCTCGATCTGCCGTATCCGCTCGCGGGTCAGGCCGTGCTGCTTGCCCACCTCGGTGAGCGTCCGCTCGCGGCCGTCCTCGATGCCGTACCGCATCTTGATGATCGAGGCCGTGCGCTGGTCGAGCTTGCCGATCAGGTCCTCCAGCTCCTCACTGCGGAGCAGTGTCAGCACGGACTGCTCGGGCGACACCGCGGAGGTGTCCTCCAGCAGATCGCCGAACTGCGTGTCCCCGTCGTCGTCCACCGACATGTTCAGACTGACCGGGTCACGCGCCCAGTCCAGTACGTCGTTGATCCGCGCCGGGTTCGACCCCAGCTCGGCGGCGACCTCTTCGGGCTCCGGATCCCGTCCGTTCTCGCGGTTGAACTCCCGCTGGACGCGCCGGATCCTGCCCAGCTCCTCCACCAGATGGACCGGCAGCCGGATCGTCCGGGATTGGTCCGCTATGGAACGCGTGATGGCCTGACGGATCCACCACGTCGCGTACGTCGAGAACTTGAAGCCCTTGGCGTAGTCGAATTTCTCCACGGCACGCACCAGGCCGGCGTTGCCCTCCTGGATCAGGTCCAGCAGGGGCAGACCGCTGCGCGGGTAGCGCCGCGCCACGGCGACCACCAGGCGGAGGTTCGAGCGGATGAAGACATCCTTCGCACGCTCGCCCGCGGCGACCAGCGCCTCAAGCTCTTCGTGCGAGGCGCCACCCGCCTCGCTCTTCACCTCGCCGTCGAGGATCTGCCGGGCGTAGACCCCGGCCTCGATGGTCTGGGACAGCTCGACTTCCTTTGCGGCGTCGAGCAGCGGCGTACGCGCGATCTCGTCGAGGTACATGCCGACCAGGTCGCGGTCGGCGATCTCCCCGCCTACAGCGCGAACACTGCTTGCCGCTTTCGTCCCGCCAGAGGCGGTACGACGGGCGACGGCACGGGTTGCCATGCGAGCTCCCTTACTGAACTGAGTAGGTCGCGGCACCCTCCCGGGTACCCTGCATCCGAAGGAAACAACGACTGGAATCCGGACAGAATTCCCATGCCGTACATGGATTTTGTGATCATGCAGTACCCTGTGCCGCCGCGAGGGGTCGGCCGGTGCTGCGGGGAGGGCCAGAAGTGCAGGTCACAGCGGGGTCACGGGCCGGAACCCCGTCGTCCCGTTTTCCTGTAGACCCCACATTTCTGAAGACGACTCGCGCCCCTCTTTGGTTGCTCAGCCCGCGCCCGGCCGGTGTTCACCAGGCCGTCCGCCCTGTCCGCGCCGTCCGCCCTGCCCGGTCGACCGGCCCGCTCGTCAGCCGAACTGCACCGACCTCTTCGCCAGGCCCATCCAGAAGCCCTCGATCACGCTCCGGCAGCTCTCCAGCTCACCCTCCGACGCACCGAGCGTCACGAAGAGTGGTGCGAAGTGCTCGGTACGAGGGTGGGCCAGGCGGCCGGCCGGGGCCTTGTGCTCGAAGTCGAGCAGGGCATCGACATCGCGCGCCCGCAGCGCCCTCGTACCCCAGTCGTCGAACTCCGCCGACCAGCCGGGCACCCCGCCGTCCGTGTGCCGCAGCGCGGCCAGGTTGTGGGTGAAGAAACCGCTGCCGACGATCAGTACGCCCTCGTCCCTCAGCGGGGCCAGCTTGCGCCCGATCTCCAGCAGCTTCCGCGGGTCGAGCGTGGGCATCGAGACCTGGAGCACCGGAATGTCGGCCTCCGGGAACATCTCCGCCAGGGGCACATACGCGCCATGATCGAGCCCGCGGTCCGGCACGTCCTGCACCGGCGACCCGGCGCCGCGCAGCAGCTTGCGTACCGAGTCGGCCAGCCCGGGCGCCCCCGGCGCCGGGTACCGCACCGCGTAGTAGTGCTCGGGGAAGCCCCAGAAGTCGTACACCAGCGGCACCGTCTCGGTCGCGCCGAGCGCGAGCGGGGCCTCTTCCCAGTGCGCGGAGACCATCAGGATCGCCTTGGGGCGGGGCAGCGTCGCGGACCAGGCGGCCAGTTCACCGGGCCAGACCGGATCATCTGCCAGCGGCGGGGCTCCGTGGGAGAGATAGAGGGCGGGCATGCGCTCCGCGACGACGGCGTTCATGGCGACTCCCGGTCTGTCGATCTGCCTGTGTCCGTGGACCTTCTACCTGAATCTACTTGAACCCTCAAGCATTGAATCCCTCTCACCCTAACCAGGGCTAGTTTAACTTTCAAGAATGGGTAGAGTGGAATACATGACCATGGCATCCACCGGCAACGGCGCCGGTACGGGCGGGGAGCCTCGCTGGCTCAGCGACGAGGAGCAGCGCGTCTGGCAGGCGTATCTCCAGGCCACCACGCTGCTGGAGGACCATCTCGACCGCCAGCTCCAGCGTGACGCCGGGATGCCGCACATCTACTACGCCCTGCTCGTGCATCTCGCGCGCGCTCCCCGGCGTCGGATGCGGATGACCCAGCTGGCTAAGGACGCCAAAATCACCAGGTCACGGCTGTCGCACGCGATCGCGCGGCTGGAGCAGCACGGCTGGGTGCGGCGCGAGGACTGCCCCTCCGACAAGCGCGGACAGAACGCGTTCCTGACGGACCAGGGAAACGATGTCCTGGCGAAGTCGGCGCCGGGTCATGTCGCCGCCGTACGCCAGGCGATCTTCGACCGGCTCAGCCCCGAGCAGGTGGGGCAGCTCGGCGAGATCATGCGGGTGATGGCGGAAGGGCTCCAGCCGGAGGGTACGGGCGCGGATCTGCCCTGGCGCCGCTGAACGCCCGCCGAACGCCGCTGAAGCTATCGATCGAGCACGACGGGCATGGATCTGCCCCGGTACCACCGCTGAATCGCGGCGGCATCGGGGCAGTTCCGTGCGGCAGGTCCGTGCCGTGGCGTGGCGTGGCGTGCCGTAAGGCAGCGGCCTTCAATGCGTCGACACCGTCAGTGCATCGCCACCGGCATCTTGATCTCGTCCTCCGCGCCCTCGGCACCCGAGGCCACCGGCGAAGCACCGGGACGGCCCGTGTTGATGAGGGTCACGGCGATCGTCGCGGAGACCAGCAGGATGCCGACCGCCCACCAGATCGCGCTGGAGAAGCCGGCCACCAGGGCCTGGAGCTCCAGCAGCTGCGCGTTGGTGGCCGTCGCCGCGTGGGAGGCGACGTACGCGGTCGTGGCCGAGGCCGCGATCGTGTTCAGCAGCGCCGTACCGATCGCGCCACCCACCTGCTGCGAGGTGTTCACCATCGCCGAGGCGACACCCGCGTCACGCGGCTCGATGCCGTGCGTGGCGAGCGACATGGCCGGCATGAACGCCGTACCCATACCGAGGCCGAGCAGCAGCTCCGCCGGCAGGATCAGACCGGCGTACGAGGAGCCGATCTCCAGCTGGGTCAGCAGGAGCATGCCGACGGAGGCGACCAGGAAGCCGGGGCCCATCAGATAGCGGGGCGCCACCCGGGTCATCAGCCGGGCACCGATCTGGGTCGAGCCCGTGATCATGCCCACGATCATCGGCATGAAGGCGAAGCCCGTCTTGACCGGCGAGTACCCCTCGACCACCTGGAGGTAGTACGTCAGGAAGAGGAACAGGCCGAACATGCCGATGATGGCGAGGCCCAGCGAGAGATAGACGCCGGCGCGGTTGCGGTTGGTCACCACGCGCAGCGGCAGCAGCGGAGCCTTGACCCTGGACTCGACGGCCACGAACGTCGCCAGCAGGACCGCGGCGGCGACGAAGAGCCCGATCGTCGTCGAGTCGCCCCAGCCGTTGGACTCGGCGCGGGTGAAGCCGTACACCAGCGAGACCAGGCCCAGCGTCGAGAGCACGACACCGGGGATGTCCAGGGCGGAGCGGTTGCGGCCGCCCGCGGGCTCGCGGATCACGAAGTACGCGCCCAGCGCGGCCACGATCGCGAACGGGATGTTGACGAAGAACGTCCAGCGCCAGTCCAGGTACTCGGTGAGGAATCCACCGAGGATCAGACCCACGGCGCCACCGCCACCGGCGATCGCGCCGAAGATGCCGAAGGCCTTGGCCCGCTCCTTGGCATCGGTGAAGGTCACGGCGAGCAGCGACAGTGCGGCGGGCGCGAGCAGCGCGCCGAAGACACCCTGGAGCGCACGGGCGCCGAGGAGCAGCCCCTCGCCGGTGGCCGCGCCGCCGATGGCGGACGCGGCGGCGAAGCCGATGAGGCCGGTGACGAATGTGCGCTTACGGCCCCACAGGTCGGCGATACGTCCGCCGAAGAGGAGCAGACCGCCGAAGGCGAGGGCGTAGGCCGTGATGACCCACTGCTTGTTGCCGTCCGATATCCCGAGGTCCTGCTGGGCGGAGGGCAGCGCGATATTCACGATCGTCGCGTCGAGGACGACCATCAGCTGCGCGAGGGCGATGAACACCAGCGCTTTCCAGCGGCTGGGGTCGGGGGCCGTGGCACCCGTATCAGGGCGCCGTGGTTCGGCTGTTTTTGACATGGAGGTATCCACCTAAGGGTGCGTAAAGCTAAGGCTGCGTAAAGGCGAAAACGTACGTAAGCGCATGCGACGCTGCGTGACTTACGAAGCCGGCCGCGGGCATGGGCATGCGCCGGCGGAACCATCGCGGCGCGGGGCGGCCTACTGGTACGGGGATGGGCTACTGGGACTGTGGGGGCCTGGCCGCCGGGGTTCGCGGGCCTGGCAGGTGCGTTGGTTCAAGGGCGCGTCACGGAGCGGCGCGGCGCAGATCCTCCAGAGTCGCGGCGGAGCCGGCCAGTTCGGACCTGGCGGGTGCTTCCAGGCCGTCGAGGAACAGCTGAATGTGCCGGTGGGTGAACCGGTCCATACTCAGGCAGCCGGTGCCGGGCAGTGGGCGGGTGAGCTGGGACAACGCGACCATCAGATCGCCGACAGCGACATCCGTACGCAGCCGCCCGGCCTGACGCGCGCGCTCCATGAGCCCTTCGACAACTGTCTCCAGACGCACGCGCTGGGCGTCCAGATCGGGACGTTCCCTGTCGAACGCGGCGGAGAGCATCGGGCAGAGCGCACCCACTCGTTCGTCGGCCGCGGCATGCACGAAGCGGCGCAGTGCGATGAACGGGTCGGGCTCTTCCGCGGCGATACGGTCCGCCTGGTCGGCGACACTCTCCATGACGGAGTGCACTACGGCGTGAACGAGGGCGTACCGGTCGGCGAAGTGCCGGTAGAGCGTGGCATTGCCGATGCCGGCACGACGGGCGATCTCGTCGAGCGGGGCGTCGGGCCCGAACTCCACGAACATCTCACGGGCCGCCGCCACGATCCGCTCCCGGTTGCGCAGGGCGTCCGCGCGCGGGCGGGGTGCTCGGCGCGCTGGGGATTCAGCTGCGGTGGCGGTCACGTCGAACCCTTCCCTTGGTCCTCGGTCTCGGTCGTAGTGCCTCGTGGGTCGCAAGCGGAGATCTTTTCCCCGTTTCCCAGAGACACACGTGCAAACGGGGAAGCCATCCCCGGTTATTTCGCTCAAACATGTGAGCTGGGTCACCCTGCTCCATTCGGTGGCGGAAACCCACGATCGGCGCACCCAGCGAGCGCCGACACGCCGACCGACGCAGGGTGATCGAACAGCGCAGTCAGGACGGCCGACTGCCGCGGACCTTAAGGGCGACCGCATGCAGCAGAGGCGTCGGATACGCAGAGCCGGCGGGAGTGCCGGAGCCACAGGAGCCACAGAACACACGGAAGACACGAACGGGACCCGGAGCAACGCGAGTACCGGGGGCGATGGGGGCGGCGGAGACACCGGCGGAGACACCGGAGACGCGGACGACGCGACCGGCACCGACCGCGACGCCACCAGCACAGGCATTGCTGCCGCCGCAGGCACCGGCGCCGGCACCGGTGCCCGCACCCGCACCGGACGCATCAGCGGCATAGCCGCCCGCGCCAAGGGCCCCCGCCGGCTCACCGCCATCGCCGGCCTCACGGCGCTCACCCTCGCCGCCATGACCACGGCGAGTTCGACCCTCCACGCCACCGCCCCCGTCTCGGGGGGCCCGGGACTGGCCGTGGACTCCCCCCTCGGCCCGTGCCGTATCGTCCCGAACGCCGCTGTCCAGATGTCGGAGGGCCTGCCCACCCCGGCCGGCTACTCCCGCTCCACAGGCAAGATCCGCGCCCTCAACCTCATGATCGACTTCCCGGACGCGCCGGGCCCGGGGAAGGCGCTCGACCGGCTCTCCGAGTTCTTCCCGAAGACGTCGCAGTGGTTCAGAACCAGTTCGTACGGACGGCTCGACTACCGCCCCGAGGCCCCGCTGCGGGACTGGGTGCGGATGCCGCTGCCCTTCGCGGAGTACGGGATCGCGCGTGGGTCACCGTACGAGCCGGGCTACCGGAAGCTGGTCGACGACATCGTGGCCGTCACCGACCCGGCGGTGGATTTCAGCGCGTACGACCTGGTCAACGTGTTGGTCACGCCCAACGCCGGCCCTTCGGCGCTGGACACCGTCCTGTCCGTCACCTTCTCCGGCAACGCGGACGCCCCGCAGGCGGACGGCACCCCGCTCTCCAACACGTCCTTCGTCTACAGCCGCCAGGACGACGGCTCGGGATCGTACGCCGACACCGGCTACCGGGTGCTCCCGCACGAGAACGGCCATGTCTTCGGACTGCCCGATCTCTACACGGTGGACGGCGGCGGCGCGGTCGGGCACTGGGACATCATGTCCGAGGACTGGGGTGCCAACAACGATCTGCTGGGCTGGCACAAGTGGAAGCTCGGCTGGCTCGACGACGAACAGATCCGATGCGCGTCCGGTGCGGGCAGCAGCGACCATGTGCTCGGTCCGCTGGCCACCACGGGCGGGCCGAAGCTGGCGTTCGTACCGATCTCCAAGGAGTCGGGGTACGCGGTGGAGGTACGGACGCGCGAGGGCAACGACGAGGCGGTCTGCGAGCCGGGTGTCCTGATCTACCGCGTGGACTCCGGGGTCGACACGGGCCGCGGTCCGATCACCGTCGCGGACAGCAAGCCGAACAGCGGTGGCTGTACGCGCAGGCCGAATGTGCACGCGGAGCTGTCGGACGCGCCGTACCGGCCGGGGCAGACCTTCACCGACCTGGAGAACGGGATCAGGATCTCGGTGCTGTCGCAGGAGCCGGACGGAAGTTTCACGATCAGGGTGAGACGTTCCTGAGCGCCGTGCTTCAGCGCCGTTCCTGAGCGCTCCTCCTGAGCGCTGTTTCTGAGCGCCCCCGCGCACGGCCTTGCTGTTCTTCCCGTCACTGCTTCACTGCTTCTCCCGCGCGTCCCGCGCGCGGATGTGTTCCGCCACGGGATCCCGCAGCTCCCGTTTGAGGATCTTGCCGGTCGGGTTACGCGGCAGCGGCCCCTCCTGTACGAGCACATGGGCCGGCACCTTGAACGCGGCGAGACGGCGCCCGACATGGGCCCGAAGCTCCCCGGCGTCCGTCCCGGCCCCCGGCCTGACCCGCACCACCGCCGCGACCTCCTCGCCCAGCACGGGATGGGGAACGCCGAGCACGGCGGCGTCGATGACGTCAGGGTGGGCATGGAGTACGCCCTCGACCTCGACGCAGTACACGTTCTCGCCGCCGCGGACGATCATGTCCTTGACCCGGTCCACGACGCTGACGCGCCCGTCGTCCCGTACGACCGCGAGGTCACCGGTCCTGAACCAGCCGTCGCGGGAGAACGCCCGCGCGCTCGCCGCCTCGTCCCGCCAGTAGCCGCGTACGAGCGACTGGCCGCGCAGCAACAGCTCCCCCACCTGCCCCTCGGGCAGGGTCTCGCCGGCCGGATCCGCGATCCGTACCTCGGTGACGGGCGTCGGACGTCCCACGCTCGCAGGGAACCGCCGGTAGTCCGCGCCGAAGTTGGCGAGCACGCCTCCGGAGGTCTCCGTCAGGCCGTAGCCGTTACGGGCCTCGATGCGCTCCCCGTAGCGGGCGGTGAGCCGGGCGACCAGGTCGGGCGGCGCGGCGGCGCCGCCGGTGGCGAGCATGGTGAGTGATTCCAGCGGGTCGTTCCCGGCCGTGGCCTCTTCCAGGAGCTGGAGCGCGGTGGCCGGGACGCCCGCGTAGTGCGTCACCCGGTGCTCGTGGATCAGCTCCAGGGCCCGCCGCGCGTCCCACTTCCGCATCAGGACGAGCGTGCCGCCGACGGCCATCGCCGAATAGAGGCTGGTGAACGCCGCGACATGGAAGAACGGGAACGTCATGAGCGTGACGGGCGCGGGCCCCTGGCCGGGGATCTGCCCGCGTCCGAGGGCGGAGGCGGCGGCCTGGAAGCGCGGGTTCATGGCCGCGCCCGCCTGTGCGAGATGCGTGGCGACGGCGCCCCTGGGCCGGCCGGTCGTCCCCGACGTATAGAAGATGGTGGCGTCGTCCTCGGGCCGCACCTCGACGTCGGGGGGCGCGGCGGCGGGGTCGGGGGCGGGCAGCTCCTCGTACCGCTCCACGCCGGCGCCGGCCTCGCCGTCGTACCGGAAGACGAGGGTCCGCACCCGCGCGCCCCCGGCCCACCGGCTGACGCGCGGCAGTCGCTCGCCGTCCACGAGCAGCACGCGCGGCGCGCAGTCGTCCAGCGCGTACGTGAACTCCTCCTCCGTCCACCAGGCGTTGAGGGGGACGGCGATCAGCCCCGCCAACTGCGCGGCCCAGAAGGCGATCTGCCACTCGGGGTGGTTGCGCATGGCGATGACGGCACGGTCGCCGGGGCGCAGCCCGTACGCATCGAGGAACCGGTTGGCGAGGGCGGAGGCGGCGGCGAAGAACTCCCCGTACGTATACGTCCGGTCCTCCGCCACCAGGAACGGCTGATCACCGAACGTCCACGTCGGCTCGACGAACTCGCGCAGCGTGCGCGGCCCTTCGGCGTAGACGAGCGAGCCGTTCTCGGCGCGCACGACGGCGAAGGGCGCCCCGGGCGCGGTGAGGATGTGCGACACGTGCACCTCGGGAATCTCTCTAAGCGCTTGCTCAGTACGGGGCGACGCTACTCCACCGGCGTGACGGAGTCGACCCGGGCCGCCCCCGCCCAGCAGCGTCCCCGGCACCGTGCCTGATCAGTCGACCTGCGTCCGGCACCGTGCCCGGTCAGTCGACCTGCGTCCCACAGGTGATGTTGAGCGCGGTCGCGGTCATCGAGCGGGCTCGGTCGGACGCGGCGAAGGCGGCCACGTTCCCCACGTCCTCCAGCGTCGCGGCCCGCTTCAGCATCGTGCGCCGCTCGATGTCATGGACGATGGCCTCGGCTCCGTCGAAGTCCGCGGGGATCGTCTCCGCGATCCCGGCGGTCTGTAGCGTCAGCGCCCGGATCCCGTACGGCCCCAGCTCGCAGGCCAGTTGGCGGCGCAGCGTTTCGAGCGCCTCGAAGGCGACCTGGAGCCCGCCCAGGCTGAACTCGGGCAGGGGATCGCCGTACCCCCCGAACACCAGGATCACACCGGAGCGGCGCGGCTTCATATGGCGCGCGGCGGCGCGCGCGGTGAGGAAGTTCGTCCGCAGGGCGGTCACGACGGGCTGCTCGAAATCCGCGAGCGCCATGTCGGCGAGCGGGGTGCCCTGCACGTCGTTGTGCGAGATCAGATTGAACGAGATGTCGATACCGCCCGCCCGCTCGGCCACATCGTCGGCATGCGCGTCCACGGCCCGCTCGTCGAGCGCGTCCAGCACGGCGGTCTCGACGGCGCCCCCCTCGGCCCTGATCCCCGAGGCGACGCTCTCCAGCGGCCCGGGGGTACGGGCGGCGAGAAAGACCCGCGCCCCTTCCCGCGCGAAGGTCCGCGCCACGGCACCGCCGATGGCCCCGCTGCCGCCGTAGATCACCGCGGTCTTGTTCTTGAGCAGCATGTCCGCTCTCCTCCTGACGTCCGGCCGAATGCGACGGAACGTGCGCCCCGCCACATTGAACGACCGGCACGCCGCCCAGAACTCATCGCCGCGTCCCGGGAACCCGCTCCACGGACCCCGGCTGCTGCCCACCCGCTACACTGTCCCCGGCGGCGCAGCCCTCACCGGCCGCGCCTCGCCTTCGTAGCTCAGGGGATAGAGCACCGCTCTCCTAAAGCGGGTGTCGCAGGTTCGAATCCTGCCGGGGGCACCAGCCGAAAGGCCCCGGACCGATCATGGTCCGGGGCCTTTGACACGTGGTGCGTTGCCGCCCCGAGACCGCTTAGCCTCTGCTGGTCCGCCCGGCCTCGGGCGGTTCGAGGGAGGTTGTTCATGCGGCAGCGGGGAGCGGGCAGCGGGCTGAGAGTCGTGGCCTGGGTACTGGTGCCTCTCGGGGTGGTCCTGGCGCTGGGCGGCTTTGGGTACTTGCTCACGCATTACCAGGGGGTCACCGTCATGAGCGAGGCGATGGAGCCCACGTACCGCCCCGGCGAGCGGCTGGTCGTCGAGCGTATCGACGCGGGCGCGATACGCAGGGGTGATGTCGTACTCGTCCATGTCCCCGATCGCTATCAGGACAGACCGGTCCTGCAGCGGGTCATCGGGATGGGCGGCGATCACGTGGTGTGCGACGGAGATCGGATCACGGTGAACGGGAAGCCGGTCGACGAACCGTATGTGATGCGCGGCGAAGTGAACCCGACAACCGGACCGTACGACGTGCGGGTGCCGGACGGGCGGTTGTTCCTGCTGGGCGACTACCGGGGGAACTCGAACGACTCGCGGTTCTTCCTCGGCGAGCAGTCGGGCAGCGTCGCGGCCTCCGGGGTGCTCGGGCGCGTGCGGGAGGGTTTCACCGGGCCGGTGGTGCTGGTGGCGTTCGGGGTCCTCGGGATCGTGCTGACCCTGGTCGGGATCGGCCTGGGGATCGGGGGGTACGCAGCCGGGCGGCGTGCCCGGCGGACGCTCGCGGCGGTGCCCCCGTGGCCCGTGGCCTGAGCTGAGCGATCTTGAGTATGTGTGTGGTGGCCGGCGTGAGCGCGGCGGCTCGGCGTGTCAGGGCGCGGGCGGCGGGTACGGGGCTGCTGGATCAGATGCAGGTGACGTTCATCTGGGCCGCCGCGTGGTGGGCCCCGTAGCGGTCTTCGCTCCCCCAGTCCCTGCCTCGGTCGAGGAGCTGGACCGAGAAGGAGTCGCCCTCGACCCGGTAGCTGCCCACACTCACCAGGCTGCCGCGGTGTGCGGTCTGGCGGACGCCGAAGGCGGCGTAGGCGGAGGTGGTGTCGGTGGGGTCGCGGAGGACGCGGTAGACGGTGGGGTGGCCCGCGGTGTCGGCGGGGCGGCCGCTGTCGGGGACGTAGACGGCCAGGGCGCACTTCTCGTATGCCTTGCCCAGCTTCCAGGACCAGGTCGCCGTGGAGCCGCGGTCCTGGGCGGGGCTGCCGGACATGGGGACGGCGGAGAAGCGGCCGTCGCATGAACCGCCCTTGAAGCCGCCGTTGGTGACGGTGTACCAGGCGGCGTCGCCGTTCTCGAAGCGGCCGTGTTCTGTGTACTCGCCCGAGGCGCAGCCGGGGCCCGCCCACACCGAGTAGCCCGGCTCCGGGGACGGGGGCTCGTCGGGGGCCGGGGGTCCGGAAGGGGGCGCGGACGTTGACACAGTCGGGAGCCCGGTCGGGGGCGCGGACGAGCCTCCGCCGCCCAGGCCCGGCAGCTCCGGTGGGCCGATCCTCGTCGGGACGCCCCGCGCGCCCGCGTCGTCCGCCCCGCCGCCGTCTCCCGAGCCGGCCACCAGGGCGAGCGTCGCGCCCAGGGCCCCCAGCGCCAGCGCCACCACCACCGTCACCAGCAGGCGCGTGCGCGAGCCGCGGCCGTCGTGCGCCGTGTACCGCTCGGGCTCGCCCGCGACAGGCCCGCCCGCGACGGTGTCGCATACGGGACACACCACACCCGGCAGCGATACTCCCTGGCCGCTCCCGCACCGTTCGCACCTCATGCCGCCTCACTATGGAGGGTCCCGCCACTCTCCGGCAGCAGAAGCTCACGATTGGTTGGTTGACCTTTCCCCAGGGTCAGAGCGCACCGTCGGGCCGTCGGGCCGAGAGCGGCCCGGTGACGGAGGATGGGGCCTCGTGGAACTGCTCACGATCGGCGAGTTCGCGGCGCGGTCGCGGCTCTCGCCCAAGGCGCTGCGGCTGTACGACCGGCTCGGTCTGCTCGCTCCCGCGCGGGTCGACCCGGTCACCGGCTATCGCTGGTACCGCCGGGACCAGGTGGAGCGGGCCAGGCTGGTCGCGCTGCTGCGGCAGCTCGACATGCCGCTGGCCAGGATCGCCGAAGTGGTCGCGCTGCCGGGTGAGCGGGCCGCCGACGAGGTGGCGGGTTTCTGGACCGAGGTCGAGGAACGCCATGCCGTACGGCGTGAGGTCGCCGGCCATATCCGTGACCGACTGTCGGGCAGGAGAACCCACATGTACGAGGTCAAGACCATCGACACCCCCGAGCAGGCCGTCCTCACCGAGCGCAAGCACCTGCTCTCCGACGAACTGCCGCGCTGGATCCCGGCCGCCCTGGACCGGCTGGAGACGGCCGCCGCCGCGTGTGGGGGCGTCTCGGGTGTCCCGTTCGTCGCGTACTACGCGGCGGTGAGCCCGGACAGCGACGGGCCCGCGGAGGCTTGCGTCCCGGTCGCGGACATCGCGGCGGCGGAGGCGTACGCGGCGGCCAGCGGCCGTCCGGGGACGGGCCGTACGACGACGCTCCGCATCGAACCGGCGCAGCGCCTGGCGTACGTACGCATCACCAAGGCCCAGGTGGCGCACCCTCAGATCCTGTCCGCGTTCGAGGCGGTCGAGGAGTGGATCGCGGCCCGGGGGCTGTCGGTCGGCGGGCCCTGCCGTGAGATCTACTTCGCCGACTGGGACGCCGCGTCGGCCTCGGACGAGGTCTGTGACATCGCCTTCCCCGTGGGAGAGGTGGGTACGGCCGACAGGGGCTGACTCCCCGTACGCGGGGTACGGCCGACGGGGGCTAACTCCCCGTACGCGCCTCCCGCTCCGCGCCCTGCCACTCCGCCACCGCCGTCGTCATCGCCTCCACCACCCGACGGCTGCGGGCCGCGTCCTCCCGGACCGTCCGGCTGAACTCCACGTGGATGAACGGGACTCCGTCGTCCGACGCGAGCCGGCCCTGCTTGTTCGTACGGCCGGCCAGCGGGCACTTGGCGGACCAGGCGCGGCACACCCGGAAGTCGTCGTCCCGCAGCGCCCGTGCCAGGGTGACGGCCTGCGGGCGGCCCTCGTCGCCCGCGCCCGTGGACACCACCGCGTCGTGCGCCCGGGACGTCTTGTCCGCGAAGCCGTGGATCTGGATGCCGGGGAGGCCGCGGGCGACGAGTTCCGCGCAGACCGCGTGGAAGACCGTGTCCGTACGGTGGGCGACGTCCGCGGCGTTCCCCTCGCCCGCCGCGCGGTGGGCACCGGCCACGACCAGCACCCCGCCCGGCGCCCCGCGCAGGACGCCGACGCCGAGGGTGTCGCTGTACGCGTCGGCGACGGGGTGCGGCACCTGCACCGAGAAGCGGGCCGGCGCGTCGAGGGCGATGTACACCCGCCCCCAGCCGCGCAGCCCCTCGCGGGCCCGGTCGGCGATCTCCGCGTACCGCCGCCCCTTGTCGGTGTCCCGGAGGATGTGTACGCCGAAGTCGACCTCGGCGAGCTTGCGTTCGGCCTCGGCGCGCTTGCCGTCGAGATAGAGTCCGACCCCGGCGGCGACAATCTCCCGCTCGACGCGGTTGGGTGGCAGGAAGCCGGCGTCGGTCACGGTGTCCGCGGCGAATCCCCCGATCCGGTGTCCCAGATCGAGGTCGTTGCCGGTGGCGGGTGCGGAGGGTTCGTCGGAGTGCCGGTCCAGGACCGGAGTGACGATCACCACAGCTGCCGCGATCAAGACCCCGACCAGCAGGCTTGCCATGATTGTTATCTTCACGGTCGGAGATCGTGTCATATGACGTTCAAAATACCTATGTGAAGCGACCCCTCCCTCTCCTCCGCGGACGACGCGCCGCTGCCCGTACGGCCTCGCGTACGGTTGCCCGTGCCGCCACCCGTACGGCCCTCCGCACCGCCGCGACAGCGAGTCTCGCCACCTGTCTCGTCACGGCCGTCGCCGGCTGTTCCGTCCTCGGCTCCGGCGACGGGGGTACGGACGCCAAGGGAGGCGGAGGCCCGTCGTTCACGGTCGCCGCGGCCGGTGACGTACTGATCCATCCCCCGCTGACGGACCAGGCCACGAAGGACGCGAAGGCCACGGGCGGCAAGGCCGGGAGTCTCGACTTCGGACCGCTGATGGCCGGGGTGAAGCCGGTGATCAGCAAGGCGGATCTGGCGATCTGCCACATGGAGCCGGTGGTCGCCAAGAAGGGCGGGCCCTACGAGGGGTTCCCGAACTTCCAGGTTCCGCCGGAGATCACCACCACGCTCAAGGACATCGGCTACGACACCTGCTCGACGGCGTCGAACCACTCGATCGACCATGGCGAGGCCGGGGTGCGCCGCACCCTGGACGCGCTCGACGCGGCCGGACTCAAGCACACGGGCTCGGCCAGGAGCCAGGCCGAGTGGGAGAAACCGCTCATCATGGACGTGAAGGGCGTGAAGGTGGCGCAGATCTCCTTCGCGTTCGGCTTCGTCCGTAACGAAGTTCCCGCGGACAAGCCCTGGCTGGCCAACAAGACGTCCTTCAAGGCGATCAAGGAAGCCGAGCAGCGGGCCCGCAAGGCGGGCGCGGACGTGGTCATCCTCAGCATCCACTGGGGGCGCGAGTACCAGTCGGCGCCGAGCACCTCGCAGCTGGAGCTGGCGCGCCGTATCGCGAAGAAGACCGGCATCAATCTGGTGATCGGGCACCACGCCCATGTCGTGCAGCCGATGGAGAAGATCGGCAGCACCTGGATCGCGTACGGCCTCGGCAACCAGATGGCCCGGCACGAGGTGCCGAACGGCCAGTCCGAGGAGGGGGCCATCGGCTGGTTCACCTTCACCAAGCGCGGCGGCGAGTGGGACGTACAGGCGCAGTACCTGCCCACGTTCGTCGATGTGCCGCCGGAGCCGGAGGACCCGGAGCAGCCCGACAAGCTCCCGGCGGGCGCGGTCACGGACTACCGGCTGCTGAATGTGGCGCGGGCCCTCAAGAACGGAAAGCCGGAGAGCGGCACACCGGACGAGGGGAAGAAGTACACCGAGGAGCAACTCGCCCGTTACCGGCTGGCCTTCGACCGTACACAAGGCACCATGCTGAATCGCGGCGCGGTGAAGGACGGTCTGACACCTCTTGAGGAGCCGCCCAACTAGCGTGCGTGCGGCGGCTTTTCGGTCCGCCGGGGCTTCAGCCGCGGATATTCCGGCTCAAAGCCCCGCGGGCCGGAGCCTCTTCGGCGCGATTTCCCCTGACGGGGTCCGCCGGCCAGGGGTTCCGCATGTCCGGTACGTAACATCTGTAAGACACATCACACGCGCGCCTGTCTGATTTTGCACAACCATTCGATGGCGCGACCGGTCCTAATTTCGCGCGTGGGACGCATGGGAGTGGTGGGGAAATTCCCCTGTCCCCCTCATGCCCACACGCACTCGACTTCACGCCTGCGCGCACGCGCGCGTTCCGGCGCTGCCCGCACCACGCTGAGAGAGGTACCTCATGGCCGTTTCGTCGGCGAAACGGCGGCACAAGGTCCGCAGACGGGCCGACATGTCGCTCCTGGGCGGCATACGCCCGCCGATCGCGGTCCTCTCGGCCCTGCTGCTCGCGCTGGCCGGGCTCACGGCGCTCGGGTTCGGCAAGCCGGACAACGAGCCCCTGCCCACGGCCGTACGCACCTCGCAGCAGCACTTCGCCGAGGACGGCGCCATCGCGCTGCGGGCGTCGCTCGACGAGTCCATCACCGACCTGAACCGGACGGCGGCGCTCTTCAACGCGGGCGACCCGGTCTCCGCGGACACCGTCCTCGACAAGCTCGGGAACGTCTACCAGAAGTGGCGCGGCTCGGCCATCGTCGAGATCAAGTCCGGCAAGCTGCTCGCCGCGCGTGGTGAGAACGTGCCGCTCCTCGCGGTCGACCGGGAGAAGCTGTCCGACGAGGACGGGCTCGCCCCCCGGATGGTGCGGCTGAAGAACGGCGAGACGCGGCTGCTCACCTTCGCCCTGCTGTCCTGGGAGGGCAAGCCGCAGCAGCTCCTGATCACCTCGAACAGCCTCAAGGTCCCGGGCGTCAGCCTCGGCAAGTTCCGGGTGATCGCCGTGGTCGACTCGGGCGGCACGATCCTCAGCAGCGACGGGCTCCGGGCCGCCGAGGACATCCCCTCGAAAACCGTCGAGGACGAGGTCAAGGAGACCAAGAAGCAGCTCGGCACCTTCGCGAAGCTCGCCGCCGAGAAGTCCGCCGCGAACCCCATCACCACCAAGGAGCCGGGCTCCGGCGGGTTCTTCGGCGTCAGCGGCACCATGACCGGCCCCCGCATCAGCCAGGAGCGTCCGGTCGTCGGTTACGCCACGCTCGCCGCGCCCGAGGCGGGCGAGTCCACCAGTGCGACCGGCCTCGGGCTGTCCGTGGTCACGCTGGTGACCGTCCCCGAGAACACCAGCCGGGTGACCGACCCGCTGTTCGGCCTGGTGGCCGCCGCCGCGCTGCTCGTGATCGGCGCGCTGGCGGTGGCCATGCTGCTCGGTACGGTCCAGCGCCCGCTGATCCGGCTCTTCCTGGAGAGCCGCCGCCTCAGCCGCGGCGATCTCACCCGTCCGGTGACCGTGCCCCGCTTCGGCGAGACCCGCCGGATCGGAGAGGCGCTGGAGCGGCTGCGGCTGCAACTGCTCGGCGGTACGCCCGCGGAGACGAGCGCCGACGGTCCCGGTGCCGACGGCACCAAGCGGCGGCGCGGACGGCGCGTCGGCACCCGCGCGCTGCTCGCCGGCTGCGGGATCCTGCTGCTCATCTGGTCCGCCCCGATGATGCTGCTGCTCAACCGCGCCGGTGACACCATCGTCGTACCGCAGCAGCTCGTCAACGACCAGCGCGACCGTACCGACACCCTCACGGACCGGGTGCGCCGTGCCCTCAACGAGGGGCACGCCGACCTGCTGTCCGTCGCCACCCTCATCGGCGACCAGACCTCGCCCGCGGACACGGCCACGGTCCTCGAACGCACCATGACCGAGCACCCGCGCTACCGCTCGCTGTACGTGCTCGCCGCCGACGGCTCGATCGTCGCCAAGGCGGGCGAGACCCCACAGCACCCCGGCGGCAAGCGCGAGGACAACGCCCCGATCGCCGTGCTCGGCACCGACTCCAAGGAACCGCAGGTCGCCGGATACGCCGGACTGCCCGGCCGGGACGGCGCGTTCGTGGTCGGTGAATTCCGCGTCGACTTCCTCAACTCGCTGCTCAAGCGCCCCGGTCTCGGCCAGGTACGGATCGTCGACGCCGAGCGCCGGACCGTGGGCTCCAACACCGGCTACCGGGCGTTCCAGAAGCTGCCCTCCAGCAGGCTCGACTCGCTGGTCGAGGCCACCGGCCAGAAGGTCGGCCTCAGCCCGCGCCCCAGCGGGGTGCTCTTCCGAGACGGTGACGGCATCCAGATCGCCGCGGCGGCCCCGTTCGTCGGCGGCGGCGCCGCGAAGTCGCTCGGCTGGACCGTCGTCAGCTGGCAGCCCGCCTCCGCCCTCGCCATCCCCGAGTACAGCGCGCAGAACCGTACGGTGCTCGCCGGGCTGCTCGGGGTCACGGCCGCCGCCGCCTGTCTGGGCTGGCTGCACATCGTGGTCGTCCGTCCGCTGCGCGAACTGGCCAGGCAGGCCGAGACGCTGGCCGACGGCGACCGCCGCACCGTCCTCTACCCGCGCCATCACGACGAGGTCGGGGCCATCACGCGCTCCCTGGAGCTGCTCCGCCAGCAGCTCCAGGAGCAGCGCAGGCGCGAAGGCGCGCCGCCGGCCCTCGCCGAAAGGATCTGACCGACCGTGCTCTTCCTCTATTTCGTGCTGCTCGTGTGCAGCGCGATCCTGCTGGTCGCCGGACTCGTCGAACAGCGACGGCACTTCACCAACCTGAACCGCATCCCCTCCCGGGTGCTGGTCAACGGCATCCGCGGCAAGTCGTCCATCACCCGGCTGTGCGCGGGCGCGCTGCGCGGCGGCGAGCTGGTCACGGTCGCCAAGACCACCGGTACGGCGGCCCGGTTCATCCACCCGGACGCGACCGAGGAGCCCGTCTACCGCAAGTTCGGCATCGCCAATGTGGTGGAGCAGATCGGCATCGTGCGCCGGGCCGCCGCGTACAACCCCGACGCGCTGGTGATCGAGTGCATGGCCGTCATGCCGGCGCTCCAGGAGATCAACCAGTCGAAGCTGATCCGCTCCACGATCGGCGTGCTGTGCAACGTACGTGAGGACCATCTCGCCGAGATGGGCCCGACCCTCGACGACGTGGCGCGCTCGCTCTCCCGCTCCATGCCGGAGGACGGCATCTGTGTCACCGCGGAGAAGGACCGGTTCGCGATCCTCCAGGAGGAGGCCGACGCCCGGAACTGCCAGCTGATCTACGCGGACCCCGAGACGGTCTCCGACGAGGAGCTGCGCGGCTTCAGCTGGTTCACGTTCAAGGAGAACGTGGCCATCGCGCTGAAGGTCGCCGAACTGCTGGGCGTGGAGCGCGAGACCGCGCTCCAGGGGATGTACGACGCGCCGCCGGACCCGGGTGTCCTCTCCGTGGAGCGCTATCTGACGCCGGACGCCAAGCGGCTGCGGTTCGCGAACGTCTTCGCGGCGAACGACCCCGAGTCGACGCTGATGAACATCAACCAGCTGCTGGACCTGGGCGCGATCAACCGTCCGCTCCACGTGGTCATCAACTGCCGTCCCGACCGGGTCGAGCGCAATGGCCAGATGGGCGAGATCATCCCCGACCTCCAGCCGGAGAAGGTCTTCGTCATCGGCCATCCGGCCAAGAGCGCCATCGACGCGATCCCGGCCGAATGGCGCTCGCGCGCGGTCGACCTGGGCGGCGACAAGCGCGACCCCGAGGAGTTCATGGCCGAGCTGCTCGGCATGCTCGGGCCCGACTCCTCACTGGTCGCGATCGGCAATATCCACGGCCAGGGTGAGCTGCTGCTCGAACACCTCGCGGAGCTGCCGCCGGACGAGACACCGGACCCGGAGGACGGGTCCGCCGATCCGCCCGCCGGCCCGCGCGCCGCCGTGGACACCCCGGCGGAGAGCCAGGACCGGCGGATCCCGGCTCAGGCCGAGGCGTCGGACACCGTCGCCTTCCCGGTGGTCTCCGCCGCCGACGCGGCCGACGCCGGCCCCGGGACCGCCCCGCAGCCGAACCCGCAGCACCCGCGGGGGCCCCAGGGGCAGCAGCACCCGCGTCACGACGAGACGATGCCGCTGGTCCGCTACGCGCCGCGCCTCGACCCGTTCCAGCCCTACCCGGAGGCGTACGAGCAGCGCTACCAGCAGCGTCCCGCCGCCGGACCGCCGCGCCAGCGCGGTCTGTTCGAACCGGTCCAGATGCCGGTCCAGACGCCGGAGCAGACCCAGGAGCAGACACCGGCCCCGCAGTCGGCCGGGCAGCACCACCCCTCGTCCCACCAGCAGCCGCACCACCCCGAGCACCCGCAGCTTCCGCACTCCCCGAACCCCTCGCACTCCGTGGCGCCGCAGAACCCAGGAGAACCCCGTTGATCCCCGCAGTCCTCACCCCCGAGATCGCCGCGATCGGCATCGGTCTGGGCCTGATGTTCTCCCTGATCTGCTATCTCACGACCAACCTCTCCCCCGGCGGCATGATCACGCCGGGCTGGCTGGCGCTGACCCTCGTCGAGGACCTCCAGCGCGCCGCCATGGTCGTCGGCGTGACCGTACTGACGTACGCCACCACGCTGCTCGTCCAGCGCTTCGTGATCCTCTACGGAAAGCGCCTGTTCTCCGCGGTCGTCATGATCGGTGTGCTCCTCCAGGGCACCGTGATGATCGTGCTCTCGCTCGAATTCCCGCTGATGTACGCGAACCAGACCCTCGGCTTCATCGTCCCGGGCCTGATCGCCTACCAGCTCGTACGCCAGCCCAAGGGCGCGACCATCCTCGCCACCGGCACGGTCACGCTCACGGCCTATGTAGTCCTCACCGCCGGCATCCTGCTCGGCGCCCTGCCGTCAGCCTGACCAGCCCACCCACGGGAGCCGAATCCTCATGAGTGCCAAGTCCAAGCGCGGACGCCCTGTCCTGCATGCCGCGACGGTCCTCGCGCTGCTGGCCGGCAGCGCCTATCTCACCGTTGAACTCCGCAAGGACGAGCAGGCGAAGGCGCCCGCCGTCCAGGCCATCACCGACATCCCCGCGCTGACGTCCGGGAACGGGAGCACGGCCGGCGAGCAGACCTGGGAGCGGCTGCAGAACCCGGCCCGCTCGGTGCTGCGCAGCGGGGACGGCGACATCCTCGCCACCTTCACCGACGACGCGCGGACGGCGACCCTGACCGGCCCGAGCCGTACGTTCGAGGAGCCGACGAACACCAAGTCCCGGGTGGTCACCGAGAACTGGGTGCGGCTGATGCCGGAGGCGTGGAAGAAGGGCGCCGAGAAGGAGAAGTGGTTCAAGGACTGGTTCAAGGAGTACTTCGGCAGCGAGGAGGACGACATCTTCGCGTTCGCCTTCCAGTACGTCGAGGGCGCGCCCGTCAAGAAGGACGACGAGGGCGTTCCGTACGCGGGCGACGCGTTCTTCGGGCCGATCGACGAGTCGAATCCCTCGAACCGCCTGGAGCAGTCCGACTTCTACGACTACCTCGGCATCCCGTACACCTTCCGGGACGGCACCACCATGCAGCCGGAGCAGCCGAAGTACCGCGCGCTGGACTGCTCGGGCTTCATCCGGACGGTGTTCGGCTACCGCGCCCGCTACCCGCTGATGGGGACCGACAAGGTGGGCGACGGGCTGCCGCGCACCGCCAACGGCATGACGCGCTCGGACGTCGGCGTGGACATCTACAAGCTCCAGGGCCCCGCCCCCTGGTACACGCGGCCGGAGTCCACCAGCAAGCTCCAGCCGGGCGACCTGGTGTTCTTCAAGATGGACAAGCGGACCGGGAACCGGATGGACCATGTCGGCCTGTACATGGGCAACGACACCGACGGCCACCAGATCTTCGTCTCCAGCCGCAAAGAGGTCAACGGCCCGACGATCGGCGACCAGGGCGGCACCTCGCGCCTGGACGGGAACGGCTTCTACGCGGGGCTGCTGCGGGCGGCGAAGCGCCTCTGACGTACGGCGGGGGCGTGACCGTACGTACGGTCACGCCCC